>NZ_JACSPN010000010.1:0-114516 GCF_015142735.1 Oerskovia douganii
GCCCGACGGCGCCCCGGCGAGCGTCCAGTCGTTGGGCCGGTCCGCCGACCCCTCGCGGCTCGGGCACCCCGCCTCGAGGAACACGAACGGCTTGTCCTCCCGGGCGACCACACGCTCGATCCGGTCGAGGTGCTCCTCCCACGTCCCCGTCGGGTAGTACCCCGACGAGCTGATGACGTCGACCGCGTCCCACCAGGTCAGCCGGTCCTCCTGGTACTTGTCGCAGTTGTACGTGACCAGGCCCGGGTACACCTCGCGCACCTGCCGGACGAGCTCACGCCACTCGTCCTCGCGAGCGTCGGCGCGGACCATCTCGCACCCCACGCTGAACATCTCGACGCCCTCCTCGGCCGCGATCCGGGCGTGGTGGACCACGAAGGTCGTGTACGACGCGAACCACGCGTCCCACGTCGGCTCGCCCGGCACGTCCTGGTCGAAGAACCCGATGTGCCCGCGCCAGGTCCCGTCCGCACTGTTGACCACGGGCTTGAGGCAGACCCGCCACCCTCGCCGCCGCGCCTCGCGCACCGCGAACCGGACCTCGTCGTCGGTGACCGTGGGCTCCTGGTCGAGCGGGACGTGCGTCGACTGCGCAGTCGCCTGCTCCGCCGCGTACGTGACCGCTACCCAGGTGACCGCGTCGAGAGCCTCGAGCTCGTCCATCGACCGCCGAGCCTCGGGCCCGTCCCACGTACCCCGGACGCCCGTCCACCCCCAGGTCATGCCAGCCACGGGAGCCCCGGCGAACGGCGCAGGCCGGACCGGGCCCACGGCGTCGGCGAGCTCGCTCCGCGTGGGCGGGTTGGCCCCGGCCCGCGAGACCGTGACCGACGCGGCCACCGCGGCTCGCCCCGCGGCCCACCGCAGCGCGGCGTCGGAGAGGCCGCGCAGCCGCTCCCGGCCACCGGGCCCGTGGACCCCCATGCCGGCGAGCGCGTCGAGCAGCACCCCCGTGAACGTGTCCCCCGCGCCGACCGTGTCGACGACGGTCACGGCCCGGCCCGGCACGTCCTCGGTGCGCCCGCCCGGGCGCACGAGCGTGCACCCGTCGCCTCCCCGCGTCACGACGACGAGGCCCGGACCCCACGACACCCATCGCCGCGCGACGTCGACCGGGTCCTCGTCGGGGAAGAACCAGGCCAGGTCCTCGTCGCTCGCCTTGACGACGTCGCTCAGCGCGACGAGCTCCTCGACCCTCGCGCGCGCCGCGAGCCCGTCCTCGACGAGCGCGGGGCGCGCGTTGGGATCGAGCGAGACGACGGAGTGCCGGCGCGCCCGCCGCACGGCGTCGCGCACGACGTCGGCGCCGGGAGCCAGGACCGTCGCGACCGACCCCACGTGCATGACCTCGGCCTCCGCGACGTCGACGTCCCGCAGGTCCCACGCCAGGTCGAACGCGTACGACGGGGACCCGGCAGGGTCGAGGGTCACGGTGGCCGTCGAGGTCCGTCCGGACGCGGGGACCTCGGCCCGCACGACCACGTCGCTGTCGGTGAGCCAGCGCCCCACGGCTTCGCCTCGCGCGTCGGGCGCGAACGTGGTCGCGAGCGCCACGTCGCGGCCCATCCGTCCGAGCGTGATCGCGACGTTGGCGGGGCTGCCCCCCGGGAGGTCGCGCGGGCCGCCCGATGCGTCCGGCACGACGTCCACGAGGGCCTCGCCGACGATCAGGAAACGCGGTCCGGTGCGCGCCGCGGGCGTCATGCCGAGACCAGCCCGTCGTGCGCGGCGCGAGCGAGGCTGGGACCCAGCGGGACACGCGGGAGCAACGTCGCCTGCACCGCGTGGTACAGGTCCGGCTTGCCAGGCCAGACACCGTCCGCCGGGACGTTGGACGCGTCGAGCTGGTGCCGCCACGACCCGCGGTCGACGTCCACGAGGTAGGTCACGACGTAGTCCCACCACCGGGCGTACAGGTCCGCGTACCGCGCCTCGCCCGTGCGCCGGTGCAGGGCGTCGGCCGCTCCGACCGCCTCGGCGGCGACCCAGTGCATGCGGTCGCGGACCACCGGGACTCCGGCCCAGTCGGTCGTGTAGACGAATCCCGGCGCTCCGTCCCGCGCCCAGCCGTCCTCGACCGCGCGGTCGAACAGGAGCGAGGCCGTGGAGGCCAGGCCCGACGGCGCCCGCTCACCGAGCGCCGCCTCGGCCTGCAGCAGGAGCCGGGCCCACTCGAGCCCGTGCCCGATCGTCGCGCCGTACGGCTTGAACGGGTCGTCCGGGCGGTCTCGGTTCAGGTCGGGCTGCGGGCCCCAGCCGTCGTCGAAGTGCTCGGGCAGGCGACTCTCGTTCTCCTCGGCCAGGGTGACCACGAACGCGCAGATGCGGGCCGCGCGGTCCCGCCAGGAGTCGTCGTCCAGGCAGTCGGCGACCGCGAGCATGGCCTCGACCGCGTGCATGTTCGCGTTGAGCCCCCGGTACGGGGCGACCACGGACCACGACACGTCCCACTCGTCGACGCAGCGCCCGGCCTCCTCGTCCCAGAAGCGGTCGAGGAAGACGCCCGACGCCTCGTCGAGGAGCTCACGCGCCCCCGGGATGCCCGCGAGGGTCGCACTCGACGCCGCGAGCAGGACGAAAGCGTGGTCGTAGCAGCTCTTGCCCGCCACGGTGTCGGGGACGCCGTGCTCCGAGAGGGCGTGGTACCAACCGCCGGCGCGGGCGTCCCGCAGCCCCCCGGTCAGCCCCGCGAGCGCCCCCGCCGCGACGCCCGCAGAGCCGGGCACCCCGAGCAGGGCCCCCAGGCTGTACACGTGCACGGTCCGCGCCGTGATCCACGTCTGGACGCCGCGCGAGGGATCGGGGACCCCGTCGTCGTCCAGGTAGGCCGCGCCCCCGCCCGGGAGCACCACGTGCCGCCCGAACCCGAGCAGCCGACGGCACTCCGCGTCGAGCCACGACCGGTGCGTGGGGAGCGTCTGCCAGGGCCTCATCGGGTCACCTCCGTGACGAGCTGGTTCGCGTGCCGCAGGACCCGCGGGTCGGCGAGCGCGGCGAGGTCGATCTCGCCGGGGCACGTGACCTCGAACGTCACGGACTCCCCGGGGAGCAGGGTCACGAGCATGTCGTCGACGACGGCGTCCGGGGCGACCTTGTCGGCCAGGAGCGCGAGATCCTGGACCAGGACGTCGGTCGTGACCCGCACGCGGGCGCCTGTCGCGGTGCGGACCGGCTCGACGACGAGCCCGGGCGTCTCCAGCGCGCTGTCACGGGGCTCGGCGAAGAACCACGTCGCGCGCTCGGCCCCCAGGGTCGCCACGAGGACCTCTCCGGTCGGCGTGTCGGTCGCAGCGACGTCGGGTGGCACGGGGACCGTCGCCGTCGCGCGCGCCCCCACCTCGACCGGGACCTTGACGCCCTGGAGCTCGACGCCGTCGAACCGGAGCCTGCGGATCACCAGGTCTCCCGTCCACGCCTCGCCCGAGTCGTTGACGACGGCCACGGCGAGCGGCATGCCAGGCTGGTCGTCGCGCGGCTGGATCGTGACGAGCCGGTCCGCGTACGCATGCTTGAGGGCGTACAGCAGCGGCTTGGCGTGCCCGTCGCCGTCCACCGCGGACCACGAGGTCACGGGCCAGCAGTCGTTGAGCTGCCAGACGACCGAGCCCATGCAGACCGGGCTCCACGAGCGCAGGTGCTCGACCGCGACCCGTACCGCGGTCGCCTGGTTGAGGGACATGGCCCAGTGCCAGTCCTCCATGTCGTCGGGCAGCGGCAGGTGCGCCACGAGCCCGTCGACGAGCTTGTCGTTGCCCTGCATCGCCTTCTGGTGCACGAGCATGCCGGGCGACTCCGGGGTCAACGGGTCGTCGCTGATCGCTCGCGTGAGCGTCGACCAGGTGGGCGGCCCCTGCCACCCGAACTCGGCGAGGAAGCGGGGGACGACGTCGCGGTAGTGCGGGTAGTCCTGCCGGTTCCACAGCTCCCACGAGTGCATCGACCCGTGCGCGGGGTCGTTCGGGTAGACGTCCAGGCTCCCCGACCACGGGCTCGACGGCGTGTAGTCGCGCGCCGGGTCGAGCTCGGCCAGGAGCTGCGGGAGGAGCTCGGTGTAGTAGCCGAGGCCCCACGTCCTGCCGTCGAGGCGCTTCTCCCAGCCCCAGTCCTGGTAGCCCCAGATGTTCTCGTTGCTGCCGTTCCACAGCACGAGGGAGGCATGGTGCGCGAGCCGCACGACGTTGTCGCGGACCTCGGCCTCGACCTCGCCGCGCAGCGGCTCCTCCTCGGCGTACGCGGCGCACGCGAACAGGAAGTCCTGCCACGTGAGGATGCCGCGCTCGTCGCACAGGTCGTAGAAGTCGTCGGCCTCGTAGATCCCGCCGCCCCAGACGCGCAGCAGGTTGATGTTCGCGGTCTGCGCCTGGGCGATGCGCGCGGCGTACCGCTCGCGCGTCACGCGGTGCGGGAACGCGTCGTCGGGGATCCAGTTGGCGCCGCGCACGAACACGGGTCGCCCGTTGACGACGAACCGGAACGACGTCCCGTGCTCGTCGGGCTCCATCTCCAGGCGCACCGTGCGGAAGCCGACGCGTCGGTGCGCCCGGTCGAGCCGGTACGTCCCGCACGCGAGGGTCGCCTCGACGTCGTGGAGCGGCTGGTCGCCGTACCCCTGCGGCCACCACAGGGCGACCGCAGGGACGACGACGTCGACCGTCGCCGAGGTCTCCCCCTGCGTTACCTCGACGACCGTCTGCGCCCCCGCGACCTGGACGCCCAGACGGAGCGCGTCCGTCCCGGACGCCGTGCGCTCCACCTCGACCTGGACGCGGACCCGGCCCGGGGCGAGCGTCTGGCCCGGGCCGCCGTCGAGCGCGCCGTCCTCGACCGAGGCCTCGACCCGCACCACGGACAGCCTCGCGACCGACCAGGACTCGAGCCGTACGGGTCGCCAGATGCCCGACGTCGCGGTGTCGAGCCCCCAGTCCCAGCCGAAGCTGCACGCCATCTTGCGGATGGCGTTGAACGGGTGCTTGTTGACCTGCGGGCGGTACCCCAGCGCGAGGCTCTGCCGGTCGGCGTGCCGCACGGGCGACGCGAAGCGGACCACGAGGTCGTTGTCCCCGACGCGCAGCGCGCCCGACACGTCGAACCGGTAGGTGCGGTGCATGTTCGCGGTCGACCCCAGCACCTGGCCGTTGAGCCGCACCTCGGCCACGGTGTCGAGCCCGTCGAAGACCAGGTCGTGCCGCTCGTGCGCCGCAGCCTCCTCGGCCGTCCAGCCGAGCGTGGTGCGGTACTCCCAGTCGCACCTGCCGATCCACCCGAGCAGACCCTCGTTGTCGTCGAGGTACGGGTCGGGGATCAGCCCTGCCGCCAGAAGGTCCGTGTGCACGCTGCCCGGCACGGTCGCCGGGACGCCTACGAGGTCCGCGGCCTGGGGGGCCGCCGCCTGCGCGACCGAGAGGGTCCAGCCCTCGTGCACCTCCCGGGCGACAAGGGGCCGGGGGGCGTGCTGCTCTGTCACTTGGTAGCTCCTGAGGTGAGTCCGCTGTAGATGTGCCGCTGGAGCAGGAGGAAGGCGATGAGCGTCGGCACGATCACGAGGATCGTGCCGGCCGCGATGACCTCCCACTGCGACCCGTACGGCCCCTTGAAACGGAACAGCGAGGTCGAGATGACACCGAGGTCCCGCGAGGGCATGTAGAGGAAGGGGATGTAGAACTCGTTGTAGATCGCGAGACCCTTGATGATGACGACCGTGGCGATCGCGGGGCGCAGCAGCGGGAAGACGATGCGCGAGTAGATCGTCAGCCGGTTCGCGCCGTCCAGCATCGCGGCCTCGTCGAGAGAGCGCGGGATCGACCGCATGAACTGCAGGAAGATATAGATCGCGATGATGTCGGTGCCCATGAACAGCACGATCGCCGCCCCGCGGGTGTTGAAGAGTCCCAGGCCGTTGATGATCTGGAAGGTCGCCACCTGCGTCGTGACCGCAGGGACCAGGGTCGCGAGCAGGAACAGCCCCATGACGAGGCGACGCCCCCGGAAGTCGAACCGGTCCACCGCGTAGGCGGTCATGGTGCCGATGAGGATGGTCCCCGTGAGCGAGACGACGAGGATGACCGTCGTGTTGAGGAACCCCTCGAGCATGTTGCCGCGGGTGAACGCGGTCACGAAGTTCTCGAGGTTGAACCAGTCGGAGGGCGGGTCGAGCGGTCCCGTCGTCGCGTACTCCTCGCGCGACTTGAACGCAGCCATGAAGATCGTCACCAGGGGCACGATCGCCACGGCGCACGCGATGACGAGCGAGACGTACTTGAACGTGGTGCCCAGGGGGCCGAGGACCGCGCTGAACGACCTGGTCCGCTGCGCAAGACCTTGTCGCATCCGCTCGCTGGTACGGGGCGGCGCCGGGCGCTGAGGTCCGGGGCTCGCGACGGGCCGGGCGGGGGTGACGTGCTGCTGGCTCATGCCAGGTCTCCCTTCTCCTCCGGGAAGAACCGGCGCTGGACCCAGCTCACGAGGAGCACGAGGAGCAGCAGGACGACGGCCATCGCCGACGCGAGTCCGACCTTGGAGAACTTGAACGCGGTGTTGATCGTCTGGATGACGAAGGTCTCGGAGCCGTTCGCGCCGCCCGTCATGATGAACGGGATCTCGAAGACCGACAGCGCCCCCGAGACCGCCAGGATGAGCGAGAGCCCGACGATCTGGCTGATGCTCGGGAGGATGATGAAGCGGAACTTCTGCCAGGAGCTGGCCCCGTCGAGCTCCGCCGCCTCGTAGAGCTCGGTCGGGATCGACTGGATCGCCCCGAGGAACAGGACGAAGTTGAGGCCCATGTAGCGCCACACCGACGTCGCGGCGAGCGAGACGTTGACGAGCGACGGGTCGCCGAGCCACTGAGGGCCGTCCTGGACTCCCACGAGCGCCAGGAGGGCGTCGAGCGTCCCACCCGGTCGGAAGAAGAAGAGGAAGACCAGGCCGATCGCGACGCCGTTGAGCAGGTAGGGGAAGAAGATGATGCCCTTGAACCAGTTCCGGAACCGCGTGCTGAAGCTGAGCACGGTCGCGAAGTACATCGCCAGCACGAGCTGGAGGAACGCCCCGACCAGGTAGTAGACGCTGACGAGGAAGACGCGGAAGATCTCCGGCCGGGTGAAGATCTCGACGTAGTTCTGGAAGCCGACGGGTTCCTTGACGGCGTCGAGCCCGTCCCAGGACGTGAAGCTGTACCAGACCATGTTCGCGACGGGGACGTACGTGAACAGGATCAGCAGCCCCAGCGGGACGGCGAGGAAGAGCCAGGGCGTGATCTTCCACCCTCGGCGGGCAGGGCGCGGGCTGCCCGGGCTACGGGAGCCCGCAGCGCGCACCCGCGCGGTCGTTCCACTCATGACGGCCATGACGTGCTCATTTCTCCGGGAGATTCTCAGGGAGCGGCACGGTGGGGACCTCGACGGGTCGAGGTCCCCACCGTGCGGTGCGGGCCGGCGGTCAGCCGTCGTTGGCGATACGCGCGCTGTCCCAGCGCGAGTTGAGGTCCTCGAAGAACGAGAGCCGGTCCCCCGAGCCCGCGCCGCGAGCCACGTCGATGAGGGCACGCCGGTACTGGTCTCCGAAGAGGTCGATCTCGGCCTCGTTGTAGATGTCGGAGTCGAGCGACTCCTGGCCTGCGGGCGACGGCGTGAGCTCGATCTGCTGGACGCCGAACGTGTCGAAGTCCTTCAGGGTGTCCGGGCTCTCGGCGCCGACGACGGGAGAGATCCCGCCCTCGTCGACCGCGAAGGTCGACTCGGTCACGAACCAGTCGAGCCAGGCACGCGCGGCGGCCTTGTTGTCGGAGTGCTTGGAGATCCCGAGCTTGTAGTCACCGCCGACGCGGGACTGGAACGCGTCGTCGGTCTTCCACGGCATGGGCCAGATGGAGATGTCCTCCGGAGCGCCTCCCACGGTCTCGGTCGCGGCCTGGATCTGCGGGACGGCCCAGGAACCGAGGACCATGGTCGCGACGTCGCCCGAGGCGAGAAGGTTCTTGGACTCCTCCCAGTTGGTCGTGGTGGGGTCTGCCTCGGACAGACCACCGGCGACGACGTCGAAGAGCAGGCTGTCGAGCGCGTACTGCTCGTTGCCGTCGGACCACGGTGCTTCCTGGGCGTCGCGGATCTGGACCGCCTCGGCCCCGGCGAAGCTGCCCTGGTTGTTCTGCCACTGCGACAGCGGCCAGCCATCGGCGTAGTTCGTGTAGTACGGGGTCGCGTCGGTCTTCTCCCCGACGGCTTCGAGGGCGTCGAGGAACGCTTGCGGGGTCGTGGGCGGCTCGGTGATCCCGGCCTCGGCCCAGACCTTCTTGTTGAGCACGTAGCCGTTGGCCGTGCCGAAGGTGGCGATGCCGTAGACCTGGCCCTCGTAGGCCTGCTCGTCGATGAACCGGTAGGTCGCGGACAGCGCGTCGACGGTGTCGAGGGGCTCGAAGAACTGCGGGAGCTGGTCCTTGGTGACCGAGTTGGGCACCAGCAGGACGTCGCCGTAGTCCTGGGAGTTGAGGCGGATCGAGACGTCGCCCTCATAGTCGGTGATGGCCTCGAACTCGACGTCGATGTCGGGGTAGGTCTTCTGGAACTCGGTGACGTAGTCCCGCAGGGTCGTCTCGACGATGTCGGTGCGGTTGGTGAGGACCGTGATGGTCCCCGACAGGCCTCCCTCGCCCGATCCACCGTCGTCACCGGTCGAGCAGGCGGTCAATGTCAGCGCTGTCATCACTGCCAGAGCAGACGCTGCGTGCTTCCTTGCCATGGTGTTCTTCCCATCTCGCTGTCGTCATTGACGCACGCCGGTCAGCAGCACTGCGGGACCCTCGCTCATCGAGCTCATCGAGACGGTCCGCGGCCTTCTCTGGCGCAACGAGAACAAATTAAGCGCTTAAGTTCCGTTAAGTCAAAGGTGACAGGTCACGATCCGGCAACGGAACCGGTCATGCCCCGGGCGCCCGCGCCGTCGTCCCACGCGGTCGCAGCGCGGGGGTCGAGTCGAGGAATGCAGCGGGCGGGGCTCCGTCCATGCGGTCGAAGAGCCGCCGCGCCACGTGCGCGCCGTACCGGGTCACGTCGTGGCTGAGCGCCGAGAGCCGGGGGTAGGTCGCCTCGCACAGGGGCGAGTCGTCCCACGCGATGATCGACAGGTCACCGGGGACCTTCGTGCCCATCTCGCTCGCGACCCCGAGCCCCGAGAGCGCCATCACGTCGTTGTCGTAGATGATCGCCGACGGCGGAGCGTCGGACGCGAGGAGCGCCCGGGTCCCCGCCGCGCCCTCGACGGCCGTGTAGTCGGTGCGCACGACCGTCCCCTCGACGCCCAGCCGCGCGGTCTCGAGCGCGAACGCGTCGTCACGGATGTGGGTGTGCCCGAAGCTCTCCACCCCGGCCACCCGCGCGATCCTCCGGTGCCCCATCATGTGCAGGTAGCGCACGCTCTCCCGCATCGCGGCGGCGTCGTCGGTCCAGACGTTCGGCAGCCCTCCCGCCAGGGACGTGTCCCCGACGACGACGGCCGGCAACGCGTCGGGGCCCTGCAGGAGCTCGATCCGCGGGTCGTCCACCCGGGGGTCGACCATGATCACGCCGTCGACCCGCCGCGCTGCCCGCCACTGCCGGTAGGTCCGGACCTCGGTCTCCAGGTCAGGGACGACCTGGAGCAGGAGCGCGTACGAGCGCTTCGTCAGCTCCGACTCGATGCCCGCGAGGAACTGCATGTAGAAGGACTCGACCCCGAGCATCCCGGGGTCGCGCGCGAGGACCAGACCGATCGTCTCCGTCTTCGCACCGGACAGCGACCTCGCCGCAGAGCTGGGCGCCCACCCCATGTCGGCGGCGATCTGCAGGATGCGTGCGCGCGTCTCGTCGGACACCCCGGGCCGGTCGTTGAGCGCGTACGACACCGCGCCGGTCGAGACACCCGCCTGCCGCGCGATGTCGGCGATCGTGATGCGCGCCACCCTGCTCCTCCTTGCTCGGGACGGGACCCTCGTCGTCATCGACGGCACCCAGGAGCCGCACCCTCACCGCCCGCTCGTGCCCGAGGCCCGACCACGGGACCGAGGGTCAAGTCTGCCACCGCGAGCCGCGTGCACCGCCCGACCTGACGCCTGACGGCGCCGCTCACCTCCGGGGTGGGCGGCGCCGTCGGGCCGTGGTCTCCTCAGGTGCGCACCGCGAACGCCGCGGACGACAGCGCGACGGCGTCCTCCGCGACCGCGAGCTGCCAGTCCGGCGCCCAGCCGCTCGCGGCGAGCCGCCACATCGCACCGCCCGCCGTCCCGACGGCTGCGGCCACCGCCCCGAGGACCACGGGCGCGAGCACGCCGACGCCCGCACGGCGCGCGAGGGCCAGCCCGCCGAGCGCCCCCGACGCCATGCGGATCGCGGGCCCGGGCGGCTCGAGGCGTGAGCCCGCGCTCGGCAGCTTGTCGCCCGTGAGCTCGGCCGCGACCCCCAGCCCCGCAGCCACCTTGGCCGTCACGCCCCCCGGCCCGGGGAGCGCCGACGTCAGGATCGGCGCAGCCAGGCCGAGCGACGCCCGACTGCCCGCCGCGACGCCGAGCGCGACCGATCGGACCAGGACGTCGAGGGAGAGGTACGGGGCGTCGGCGGCTCGGGTCATGCTCTCCACGATCGTGCCGAGCCGGACGTCCGGCAACCGCAGGCAGCCGCGCCGGCACGGCGGTCGCAGGCAGGGGTCAGCGCGGAGGACCGTACCGCGCCAGCAGGTGCTGCCCGTACGTCTGCGTCCCGTAGGGCTCGCCCGGCACCAGGTGGTGCCCGGCCGCGTACGCGCCGAACGTCCGGCCCGGGAGCCGCACGCGCACGACGGCACGACGCCGCCCGGTCGCCCGCAGCCACGCGCGGGCGGCCTCGCGACCCGTGATCCGCTCGGGCCCGCCGATGTCCGCCGCCCGGCCCGAGGGCCCGGCGCCGACGATCTCCACGAGGCGCGCGGCGACCTCGGGCACGGCGATCGGCTGGACCTGGAGCCACGGGGTGAGCAGGGCGGGCGAGAGGTGCTGCGCCGCGAAGAGGCCGTCCACGAACTCGTGGAACTGCGTGGCCCGCAGGATCGTGTGCGGCAGCCCGGACGCGGTGAGCATCTGCTCGACCTCGAGCTTGGCGCGGTAGTAGCCGAGGGGGATCTGGTCGACGCCCACGATCGACACGAGCACGACGTGCCCCACTGACGCGTCCTGGGCGGCGGCCACGAGGCGTCGCCCCATCTCGACGTCGGCCCGGGGACCGCGTGTCGCGAGGTGCAGGACGGTCTGCACGCCGTCGAACGCCTCACGCAGGCCCTGGCCCGTCGTGAGGTCGCCCGTCACGACGGTCGCACCGGGAGCGGCCGCGCGGCCGGTCGAGGGGCTCGCCGACCGGCTGAGGACGCGGACGTCGTGCCCGTCGTCACGCAGGAGGGCCACCGTGGGCGTGCCGAGGGTGCCGGTGCCGCCGGTCACGAGGATCGTCATGCAGGCATCCTCCCTCTCTGCGGTCCACCCGGCACGCGCTGCCGACCGGGCCGGCGGGCAGCCCCCGGATCCCGGCCCCACCTCGCTCCGGCGTCACCCACAGGCGGCACCTCTGCACGCCCGTCCACAGGAGGCCGCGCGCTCCCGGTCCACGACGCGACGGGCCGGGCACGCTACCGCCCATGAGCCACGGCAACCGGACCCCGCACCCCCGACGACGAGCCACCCCTCGGCACCCCGTCTCGCCCCTCGGCGTGCCCAGGCTGCGCGCCCTGTGGAGGCACCAGGCCGCCGAGGCCAACGGCCCCGGCGGGTTCCACCACGTCCACGGCCCCCACACGCACGGCTGGCTGCTCGACGACGCCGTCCCCGAGCTCCTGGAACCGGTCCTGCACCCCGAGGACGACCCCCTCGAACCGACGTTCTTCGCGAGCCTCGACGGTCCCCTCGCCGAGGCGCTCCTCGCCCGGCTCGCCCCCGCACGGCTCGCGCACAGGACGAACGGGTCGCCGCCCCTGAGGAGCCTGCTCCGCGCAGCCGCCGAGCACCCCGACGACGTGCGGCTCCACGGGTACGTCCTGGGGCCGGGGCGCTGCGACGAGCGGATCGTCGCCGAGGGGGCCGTCGTGCGCTTCGAGGCGGACCTGCTCGTCACCGAGCAGCACACCCCGGACTGCGAGTGCGAGCTGCTGTGGGCCTACGCCGTGGACGAGCTGGGGCTCGGCGACGCGGTCCACGCACCGCACCGCATCCACCCGCTCCAGCGCGCGGACGCGCCGGGCGAGACGTGGTGGCGGCTGCTGTGGGCGTAGCGGGGCGGGCGCGCGCCGCACCTCAGGACCGGTCGAGGAACGCCTCGCTGGCGCTCTCGAAGCGCCGCATGAGCGCTGCGAAGGCCACCCGGTCCTGGGGTGCCCACCCGTCGAGCAGCTCGTCGACGAGCCTGTCGCCCGCCGCGACGAACACCCTCGCGACCCGGGCCCCCTCCTCGGTGAGGTGGACGCGCGACGCACGGGCGTCGTCGGGGTCCTGGCGCCGCTCGGTGAGGCCCGCCGCGTCGAGGCGGCGCAGGATCTTGCTCACGTTCGACGGCCCCGTCGACAGGTGCTCCGCGATGGCCGAGGGACGGCGCGGCCCCTGCCGCCACACGACCGTGAGCACCACGACGGCCGGGGAGTCCAGGTCGATCCCCTCACGGGCCGCGACCGCTGCGAGGAAGTCACCGCTCGTCCACAGGCCCATGACCCGCACCAGCGAGTCGAGCAGGTCGGAGCGGTACGCGGGGACCCGCGGGTCGCCCGGGGCGGGGCCGTCGGCCGGCCCCGCCCCGGGGAGTGGTGCGTCGGTCACGCGACCAGTGTGCCGCCGTCGACCGGGAGGACCACACCGGTGATGAAGCTGGCCTGGTCGGACAGCAGGAAGACGACGGCGTTCGCGATCTCGGCCGGCTGGCCCAGGCGCTTCATGGGGACGTCGGCGGCGTATCCCGCACGGGCCTCCTCGGGCAGCGACGCGAGCGCGGCCGTCTCGATCGCGCCGGGCGCGACGGCGTTGATGCGGATCCCGTCGGTCACGTACTCGACCGCGGTGCCGCGCGTGAGGGACACGACGCCCGCCTTGGCGGCCGAGTAGGGCGACAGGCTCGGCGAGGCCTTGAGGCCCGCGATCGAGGCGATGTTGACGATGCTGCCGCCACCGTTGCCGAGCATGTGGGCGATCTCGGCCTTCATCGACAGGAAGGTCCCGCGCAGCGTGACGTCGAGCGTGCGGTCCCAGCCGTCCTCGGGCATCTCGTCGATGCGGAAGGGCCGGGTGCCCACGCCCGCGTTGTTGACCGCGAGGTGCAGGCCACCGAAGGTCTCGACGGCGAACGCGACGAGCGCGGTGACGTCCGCGGGGTCGGCCACGTTGGCGCGACGGTAGGCCGCGCGCCCGCCGGCTGCCTCGATCTCGGCGACGACCCGTGCACCGGCCTCGTCGTTGACGTCGGAGACGACGACGGCCGCCCCCTGGGCGGCGAGCCGCTTCGCGACCGCCTCCCCGATGCCGGCTCCGGACGCGGTGACGAGGGCGACCTTGCCGGTGAACGGTGCGGCGCCGTCGACGGGCGTGCCGGTGGAGAGGGGGGTGGACATGGGTACCTCCGGGTGACGATGCGAGAATTTTTGTGTCGTCGCGACACTATCTTGCAGTCAACGGGCGTCGCCCGCCCAGAATTCCCGCGACGGCCGCCGCACCCACGAGAGCCCCCGTGGTGTTCATCACGACGTCCTGCACGGTCGAGTAGCGCCCGGGGATCACGAGCTGCGTCAGCTCGATCGCGAGCGACAGCGCGAAGCCGGCCAGCACCACGAGCCCTGCCGCGCGCCAGATCGGCACCGCCTGGCGCGTCCCCGACACCACGAGCAGCCCCAGGACGCCGAACGGCAGGAACATCACGACGTTGGACGCGGCCTCGAGGAACGCGACCGTCAGGGGCACCCCCACCGAGCGGAACGCGTCGACGACTGCGAGCGCCCAGCCCGGGGCCGCGGTGGACTCGGGCGACGGCCAGCACGTCACGACCAGGACGGCGGCGAGGTAGACCGCGAAGGTCCAGCGGAGGGTACGCACGGCTCACACCCTACGGAAGGATGGTCGGATGACCGCGACCTGGCCCCTGCCCGACGACGCCCGCTGCCCGTGCCTGTCCGGAGAGACGTACGGGGCGTGCTGCGGGCGCTTCCACCACGGGACCCCCACGGGTCCGGGCACGGGCAGCCCCGGCACGCTGACGGCCCCGACCGCCGAGGCCCTCATGCGCTCGCGCTACGCCGCGTTCGTGGTCGGCGACGTCGACTACCTGCTCGCGACCTGGCACCCCTCGACCCGGCCCGCGGGGCTGGAGCTCGACGACGACGTGACGTGGCGCCGCCTGGACATCGTCTCGACGAGCGCGGGCGGCCCGCTCGACCGGACGGGCGTCGTGGAGTTCGTGGCCCGCTTCCGGTCTGCGGAGTCGCGCGAGCGCGGATCGTTGCACGAGGTCAGCACGTTCGTCCGGGAGGACGGGCGCTGGTACTACGTGGACGGGGCGCACCGGGGCTGACCCCTCCCCCGCGGACGGCCACGTCGTGCTCGGCATACCCTGACCGGGTGCCCCAGACCCGCTCGTTCGCGTCCGACAACTACGCCCCGGCCCACCCGGCGGTCCTCGCGGCCCTGACCGCGGCGAACGTGGGCCACGCCGGTTCGTACGGCGCGGACCCGTGGACCGAGCGCCTCCAGGAGGTCGTCCGCCACCACTTCGGCGAGCAGGCCACGGCGTACCCGGTGTTCAACGGGACGGGCGCGAACGTCGTCGCGCTCACGTCGATGCTGCCGCGCTGGGGTGCGGCCGTGACGTCGGAGCACGCGCACGTCCACCAGGACGAGAACGGAGCCCCCGAGCGCGTCGGCGGGATCAAGCTCCTCACGGTCACCGCACCGGACGGGAAGCTGACACCGGGCGCGGTCGACCGGTTCGTGGGCGACCTGGGCGACCAGCACCGCGCGCAACCGCTCGTCGTCTCGATCACGCAGGCGACCGAGCTGGGCACGGTCTACTCGCCCGAGGAGATCCGCGCGATCAGCGACCGCGCGCACGCGGCGGGGATGCGCGTCCACCTCGACGGCGCCCGGCTCGCGAACGCGGCGGCCTCACTGGGGGTGTCGCTGCGGGAGACCACGACCGACGTGGGTGTCGACGTCGTGTCGTTCGGCGGCACCAAGAACGGTCTGCTGTTCGGCGAGGCCGTCGTGGTCCTGGACCCCGACGCCGTCCAGGGTGTCGACCACGTCCGCAAGATGACCATGCAGCTCGCGTCCAAGATGCGCTTCGTCTCGGCGCAGCTCACGGCGCTGCTCGAGGACGACCTGTGGCGCACCGGCGCGGCGCACGCCAACGCGATGGCCGCACGCCTGCGTGCCGCGCTCTCGCCCGTGGCGAGCGGGGGAGAGGTGCCCGACGGCGGCACGCACGCGGCGCCGTCGGGCCTCGCGTTCTCCCAGACCACCCAGGCCAACGCCGTGTTCGCGGTCCTCCCGCGCGCCGCGGCCGAGGCCCTGCGCGCGGACTTCGCGTTCTACGACTGGGCCGCCGCCTCCCCGGACCCGGTCACGGGCGACGAGCGCGTCGAGGTCCGCTGGATGTGCTCGTGGGACACGACCACCGAGGACGTCGACGCGTTCGCGACCGCGGTCGGTGCGGCCCTGGAGGCCCCGGGGCAGGCCTGACCGTACGCCTGCCCCCGGGGCCGGCCGGCTCAGGCCCGACGGCGTCGCGCACCCACCAGGAGCAGCGCGCCTCCGCCGACCAGCAGCAGGGCCGTCGCGGCGATCCCCACGGCCCCGGACCCGGTGACGGCCAGCCCGGCCCCCGCGGTGTTGACGAGGGTCACGTCGACGACCTCACCGGGGCCGATCGTGACCGACGTGACGTCCTCGCCGTCGACCATGAAGACGGGCGTCCCCCACACCACGCCGTCGACGTCCGGGAGGTCGACCTCCTCGAGCTCGACGACCGTTCCCGCGGGGAGGTTCGCCGGGCCCTCGACGACCGTGCCGTCGGCGCGCAGCCGCAGGGTGCCCTCGGTGCGCTCGCCGTCGACGGTCGCGGAGAACGCGACCGTGAACTCGGTGCCGTCGGGGACCTTGGCGGCGTTCGGGCCGACGACCGCCTTGGCGACCGTGAGGCCGCCGACCTGCGCGGCGACGACGTCAGCGGTGTTGGTGAGGGTCACCGTGGTGCTCTCGCCCTCGGTGATCGTGACAGTGGCCGGGCTGAACACCGGCGGCCCCCACACGACCCCCGCGACCGCGGGCAGGTCGACCTCCGAGAACGACACGACCGTCCCCACCGGGAGGTCCTGCGGACCGTCGACCACGGTGCCGTCGGCCAGCACCTGCACGGTCCCGGTCACGACCTGGGCGTCGAGCCCGTACGAGTACGCGACCGTGAACGGGCTCCGCGGCGGGACACCCTGCGCACCGGAGCCCGCGACGACCTTGCGGATCGAGAAGCCGCCCGCGGGCTCGGCCCCGGCCGTGTTCGTCAGGGTCACGGTCGGGCTCCCGCCGTCCGCGATCGTGACCGAGGCCGGGCTGAACACCGGGGCGCCCCACACCACGCCGTCGACCGCGGGCAGGTCGACCTCCGCGAACGTGACGACCGTCCCGACCGGGAGGTTCTGCGGGCCGTCCACCACGGTGCCGTCGGCCGCGACCGTGAGCGCGCCCGTGGTCGACGTCCCGCCCAGGTCGTACGCGTACACGACCGTGAACTCGCTGTCGGCGGGCACCCGGTCGGCGGTCTCGCCGACGACGTCCTTGACGAGGGCGAAGCCGCCCGCGGGAGCCCGTCCCGCGGTGTTGGTCAGGGTGACCTCGACCGTCCGGTCCCTCCCGACGACGACCCGGTCGTGGCTGAGGACCGGGGTCCCCCACACCACGCCCTCGACGTCGGGAAGGTCCACCTCGCGCAGCTCCACGACCGTGCCCTCCACGAGGTTGCCGGGGAAGGACACCGGGGCGCCGACCGTCAGGCCGGCGAGCGTGCCCGTGACGGTCTGCGCGCCGAGCCCGTACGCGTACTCCACGGTGTACGCGGTCCCTGCCGGGACCAGGGCGGCCCCGTCGCCCTGGACGACCTTGGCGATCGAGAACGTGCCCACGGCGACGTCGGCCGTGTTGGTCAGGGTCACGGTCGGGTTGGCGCCGTCACCGATCGTGATCGACGTGACCGGCGTCCCGGCGACCGAGAACACCGGCGTGCCCCACGCGACGCCCACGACCTCCGGGGGCGTGAGCTCGCCGAACCTGACGACCGTGCCCGCGACGAGGTGCTGCGGGCCGTCGACCACGGTGCCGTCGCCGGACAGGCGCAGGGTCCCACCGGTCGTGACGCCGTCGATCGTGTACTCGTAGGTCGCGGCGAACTCGGTCCCCGTGGGCACCGCCGCGGCGGCCGCACCACGGAAGGCCTTGGCCATCGAGAACCCGCCCGTGGGCACGACGACCGCGTTCGCGGTGTTGGTCACGGTGACGGTCGGGTTGCCGCCGTCGCCGACGGTGACCGAGGTCGTCGGCCTGCCCCCGACCGTGAGGACCGGCGCGCCCCACACCACGCCGTCGACCGTGGGCGGCGCGAGCTCGCGGAGCGTCACGACCGTCCCGACGGGCAGGTTCTGGGGCCCGTCCACGACCGTGCCGTCCGCACGGACCGCGAGCGTGCCCGACGTCGTCGCACCGGCCAGGTCGTACGAGTACGCCACCGTGAATGTCGTGCCCGCCGGGACCAGGTCCGCCGCGGTCCCCGTGACCGCCTTGCGCACCGAGAAGCCGCCCGCCGGCTCGTCGCTCGCGGTGTTCGTCAGCGCGACCACGGGGTTCGTGCCGTCACCGATCACGAGCGACGTGACGGGCTGCCCGCCGACCGAGTAGGCGGGTGCACCCCACACGACGCCGTCGACCGACGGGAGGTCGACCTCGCCGAACGTCACGCGGGTCCCCTCCCGAAGGTTCTGGAGGCCCGTGGTCACGGCGCCGTCCGCGCCGACCGTGAGCGTGCCCGACGCCGTCGCACCGGCCAGCTCGTACGAGTACGCCACCGTGAACCTGGTGCCCGCGGGCACCAGGTCGGCGGCGTCGCCAGCGAGGGACTTGCGCACCGAGAAGCCACCCGTGGGCACGACGACCGCGTTCGCGGTGTTGGTCACGGTGACGGTCGGGTTGCCGCCGTCGCCGACGGTGACCGAGGTCGTCGGCCTGCCCCCGACCGTGAGGACCGGCGCGCCCCACACCACGCCGTCGACCGTGGGCGGCGCGAGCTCGCGGAGCGTCACGACCGTCCCGACGGGCAGGTTCTGGGGCCCGTCCACGACCGTGCCGTCCGCACGGACCGCGAGCGTGCCCGACGTCGTCGCACCGGCCAGGTCGTACGAGTACGCCACCGTGAATGTCGTGCCCGCCGGGACCAGGTCCGCCGCGGTCCCCGTGACCGCCTTGCGCACCGAGAAGCCGCCCGCCGGCTCGTCGCTCGCGGTGTTCGTCAGCGCGACCACGGGGTTCGTGCCGTCACCGATCACGATCGACGCCGGGCTGAACACCGGCGCGTCCCACACGACGCCGTCGAGCGACGGCAGAGCTTCCTCCTGGAAGGAGACGACCGTCCCGACGGGCAGGTTCTGCGGCCCTTCCTGCACCGACCCGTCCGCGCCGACCGTGAGCCGTCCGGACGTGGGCACGCCGTCCAGGTCGTAGGAGTACGCCACCGTGAACCGGGCGCTCGCGGGTACCTGACCGGCTGCCTCCCCGGTGACGGACTTGCGCACCGAGAAGCCGCCCGCGGGCTCGTCGCTCGCGGTGTTGGTCAGGGTGACGGTCTGGTTGCTGCCCTCGCCGACCGTGACCGAGGTGGTCGGACGGCCCCCGACCGAGAAGGTGGGAGCACCCCAGACGACGCCGTCGATCGACGGGAGGTCGACCTCGCCGAACGTCACGGCCGTCCCGGCAGGCAGGTTCTGCGGGCCGTCCTCGACAGTCCCGTCCGCCCTGACCAGGAGCGTGCCCGACGTCGGCGTCCCGTCGACCTCGTACGAGTACGCCACCGTGAACCGTGTGCCCGCCGGGACCAGGCCGGCGGCCTCCCCGGTGACGGCCTTCCGCACCGAGAACCCACCCACGGGGGTGGCAGCAGGGTCCGCCCCGTTGGTCACGGTCACGGCCGGGTTGCTGCCGTCGCCGATCACCAGCGACGTGGCGGGCTTCCCGTCGACCGTGAGGACGGGCGCGGCCCACACGACGCCGTCGACCGTGGGCGGCGCGAGCTCCGCGAACGTCACGAGGGTTCCCTCGCGAAGGTTCTGGGGACCTGCGACCAGGGCGCCGTCGGCCCCGACCGTGACCGTGCCCGACGTCGGGGCGCCGTCGACCTCGTAGGAGTACGACACGCTGAACTGGGTGCCTGCGGGCACCAGGCCGGCTGCCGCACCGGTGACCACCTTCTTCATCGAGAACCCGCCCACGGGCGCCACGACGGGGTGCGCGGTGTTGGTGACGGTGACGGTGGGGTTGCCGCCGTCACCGATCGTGACCGACGTGACGGGTTTCCCGTCGACCGTGAAGACCGGGGCGCCCCACACGACGCCGGGCACGGTCGGCAGGTCGGTCTCGGAGAACGTCACGACGGATCCGACGGGGAGGTCCTGGGGCCCGGCCTGCACGGTCCCGTCGGCGCCCACGCGGAGGGTGCCCGAGGTGGGCGCGCCGGCCAGCTCGTACGAGTACGCCACGGTGAACTCGGTGCCCGCCGGCACCAGGTCGGCCGCGTCCCCGTCGATCGCCTTCCCCACCGAGAACCCGCCCTGCTGCACTCGTGCGGTGTTCGTGAGGGTCACCGCGACGCTCCCGCCCTCGCCGATCGTGATCTCGTCCGAGGGACTGAACGACGGCGTGCCCCACGCGACGCCGGGGATCGTCGGCAGCGTGGGCTCGGAGAGCGTGACGACCGTCCCGGTCGTCAGGTGCGCCGGGCCGCTCACGAGGCGACCGTCGGCCGCCACGACCAGGTCGCCCGTGACCTGGGCACCACCGTCGGTGTAGGAGTAGCCCACCGTGAACGAGGTGGCGTCCGGCACGCGGCTCTCCGCGTCGCCGACCACGCGCTTGGTGACCGTGAACGTGCCCGTGTTCTCCGGGACGCACGCGAACGCGCCAGGCCCGATCCAGGGGTAGTTGTGGTGCTCGATCCCGTTGCCCACGACCCGGAGGTCTCCCCCGACGTAGAGGCGACCGCTCGTGCTGGTGCTGAGCGTGGCGTCCGCGAACGGCGCCAGGACCGTCCCCAGGAAGTGGTCGTTCTGGCCGATCGTGACGGTCCGCGCGTCGACGAAGTTCCACAGGATCCGCGACGACGCGTTGCCGATCCCCGGGGAGGACAGACCGTTGACCTGCGTGCCGTCGAACCGGACCGTGCCGAGGTCGATCGTCGCGTCCGCGCCGGTCACGTTGACCACGATCGGTGCGTCGGGGCCGACGCCCGTGAAGTCGACCTCGACCTTGGTACCCAGGGACGTCAGCGCGGAGGCCTCGACCGTGAAGGTGTGCAGGGAGGCGGAGGCGTCCGCCGCGAAGGAGACCTTCTTGCCCGAGCGCTCGATCCGGGCAGGCGTCGGATGTGCTGCGGCGAGGTCCGCCGACTGCTGGCGGACGACCCTGCCGAAGTCGCCGTAGGGTGCGACGGCCTCGGCCCCCAGGCCCGGCCGCACGGCGCCGCCGTTGGTGTCGATCGGGTGCGTGCTGGTGACGGTCCCGCCGACGTCGACGTTGCCGCCGCCGTCGACGTTCATGCCCACGTGCAGCTTGGTCGTCGACCCCACGGTCAGGCGTGCGCCCACCGCGAGCATCGTGGTCCCTCCGGGCGGGGTGATCTGGGAGCCCGCCCCGGCCGTCCCGACGTTGTACACGCCCTGCGAGGCCTTCTGGAACGTCGCGTCGCCCATGACGACCAGCAGGCCCTCGGACTCGGCGGCCGCGCCCGTCGCGGAGAAGTCGCCGCCCACGTAGACCGCGACGTTCGAGTCGGTGAAGGCGGGGACGTTGCCGACGCCCGGCATCTGCCCCGGGGCCGGGCATTGCGGGAGCTGCGACGCGGACGCGGGCGCGGTCGCGGCGGTGTCCACGAGTACCGCCCCGGTCAGCGCCAGGATGGCGGCGGTCGTGGCCGCGACGACCCTGCTGAGGGGGCTGCGGGTTCCGCGGGCCCGGCGGGGGGTGCTCATGAGGTTCTCCCGGTGAGTTGAACAGGTGTCCAACTCGGAAGACCCGGGCAGATGGGCAGGATGACGACAGTCGAGAGTGACGTGCGTCACCTTCACCAGGTTTTCGCGCGCCACGGCGTCAGAGGTGCGGGGCTTTCACCCGACCCCGGTGTATAGGCACCCCGAAGCGGGGGCGCCAGCACGGTGCGGCACCGGCGACCCGACGACGGAGGCCGCCCCGTCGTGGAACGACGGGGCGGCTCAGGGGGGGTCGTGCGGAACAGGAGCCGTCAGTGGCCGCCGGACGCGAGGAACCAGATCCCCACGGCGCACGCGGCCAGCACGACGCCGAAGCACAGCATCGCGGCGGCGCGCCGAAGGCCCGTGGGGCGTGCCGCCGTCGGGCCGGCGTCCGTGCCCGACGGCGCACCCTCCACCGCGAGCGTCGCCGCCGCGGCGGGCGCGCTGAGCAGGCGCACGCCCAGCGCGAAGAGCGCGGGCAGACCGGCGCCGACGAGCGCGCCGGCGACCAGGACCTGGAGCAGTGCGTCGAACTGGATCAGCTCGCTCATGCGGGGACTCCCTCGCGGCGGGTGGCGGTGGTCGGGTCAGCGGCGTTCGCCGTGGAGGCCGCGTCGGCGTCCGCAGCAGCCTTGGTCGCGGCGATCGTGGCCTCGGCCTCGGCCGTGACCTCGACGGCGACCGCCGTGAAGGACTCGGCGGCGTCGACCACGGCCTCGCCCTCGCCGTCCCACTCGTCGTTGACGTTCGAGGCGTCGACCGGCTTGCGGCGCGAGGCGACCCAGATCGCGAGCGAGGTCCCGATGAGGACGGTGAAGACCGCGACGGTCCCCCCCACGCCACCGATCGCGTCCTGCAGCCAGAAGCAGAGCGCACCGACGATGCCGGCAGCCGGCAGCGTCAGGCCCCACGCGGCGAGCATCTTGCCCGCGACGCCCCAGCGGACCTTCGCGCCCGGCATGCCGACGCCCGAGCCCAGGATGGAGCCGGTCGCGACGTGCGTCGTCGACAGCGAGAAGCCGAAGTGGCTCGAGAGGAGGATGACCGCGGCCGACGACGTCTCGGCGGCCATGCCCTGGCGGGAGTCGATCTCGACCAGGCCCTTGCCCAGGGTTCGGATGACGCGCCAGCCGCCCAGGTACGTGCCCAGGGCCATGAAGGTCGCGCAGGCCAGGACGACCCAGAACGGGACGCCCGAGTCGGCCGGGACCGCGCCGCCCGCGATGAGCGCGAGCAGGATGATGCCCATCGACTTCTGCGCGTCGTTGGTGCCGTGCGCGAGCGAGACCAGGGAGGCCGAGCCGATCTGGCCCCAGCGGAAGCCGCGGCTCGTCGTGTCCTGCGGCAGGTCCTTGGTGATGCGCGCGACCAGGAACGTGCCGAGCGCGGCCACGCCGATCGCGATCACGGGGGCGAGCAGGGCGGGGATCATCACCTTGGACAGGACCCCGGTCCACAGGACCCCGCTCGTCCCGACCGCGGCCAGGACGGAGCCCACGACACCACCGATGAGGGCGTGCGACGAGCTCGACGGGATACCCAGCAACCAGGTCAGCAGGTTCCAGGTGATGCCACCCACCAGACCGGCGAGCACCACCTCGAGGGTGATGACGTTCGAGTCCACGATCCCCTTGGCGATGGTCGCCGCGACGGCCAGGGACAGGAACGCCCCGACCAGGTTGAGGACTGCAGACAGCGCTACCGCGGTCTTGGGCTTGAGGGCACGCGTGGCGATGGACGTGGCCATCGCGTTGCCGGTGTCGTGGAAGCCGTTCGTGAAGTCGAAGGCCAGGGCCGTCACTACCACGAGCGCGAGCAGGATCGTCTCGGTCACGTCATCCATGGTGGAGTCTCCGCGACAGGCTTCAAGACCAAGTCGGCGAGTCTTCGACGACTGTTCACCTGGTGTTCATCTGGCGTTCGAAGGTCCTTCGAAAAGGTCCTGTGCGGCCCGTCTGGCGGGCTGTTCCGGCTCGGATTCCGGACGCTCCGAGGTCCGCACCCGAGGCCGGTCAGGCCCTTGTTCCGGTGGGTCTGACCGACCTCGGGTGCGGCCGCATCGAGCGGCGCCGGCGACCGGTCGCTCAGCCCTCCCGCCCCTCCAGGACCGCGAGGTAGTGCGGGTTCTCCATGACTCCGAGCACGTTCCCGAACGGGTCCACGACGGCCGCCGTCACGAACCCGCCGTCACCCTGCGGGGTGACCGGCTGGTACTCGGCGCCGCCCAGGGCGAGCAGGCGCTCGTAGGTCGCCGCGACGTCGTCGACGTGCCAGTACACGACCGCACCGCCGGGCGTCGTCGCAGCCCCCGCGGGCGCGTACGAGCGGTCGATGATCCCGAGCTCGTGCTGGTAGTCGCCCACCCGGAACTCGACGTACGCGGCCGGGGCCGGTGCGGGCGGCATGACGTAGTACGGCGCGACGCCGAGCACCTCGGTGTACCAGGCGACCGCCGCGGGGACGTCGTCGGACCAGAGGCTCACGGTCGTCAGGCCGCGCGGGGTCGTGGCGTCGGTGCGGGCAGGGCTGGGGGTGGTGCCGGTCGGGTCGCTCATCGTCGTGCTCCTTCGTCCGGGCGGGCTCGTCCCGACGACGGTGCCGGGGCGTCGTTCCCACGCTAGCGGCGGGGTGCGACAGCGCACCCGGCGCCCGTGAGGGCCCCCGCCCTCAGCCCGCGGGGCGCATGAGCGGCGGGTTGAGGACGGCGGGCACCGAGGCGGGCGCCTCGTCCTGCCCGACGACGTCGCCCGCCCTCGCGGAGCGCTGCGCCTCGGGCGCGAGCCGGTAGAGCGCGGCCGGCCGACCGGTCCCGCCCGACGTCGACTCCCCCGTCTCGACGAGGAACCCGGGGGTCCCGACCGCCTTGCGGTGGAAGTTGCGGGGGTCGAGGCGCGTGCCCCACACGGCCTCGTAGACCGCGCGGAGCTGCGCGATCGTGAACTCGGGTCCGCAGAACGCGGTGGCGAGCGTCGAGTACTCGAGCTTGGCGCGGGCCCGCTCGACGCCGTCGCGCAGGATGCGG
This sequence comes from Oerskovia douganii, assembly GCF_015142735.1. Taxonomy (GTDB): domain Bacteria; phylum Actinomycetota; class Actinomycetes; order Actinomycetales; family Cellulomonadaceae; genus Oerskovia; species Oerskovia douganii. Next base: position 24,272 of record NZ_JACSPN010000010.1, read on the forward strand.
TGGTGGTCGAACGCGAGCCCACCGGGGTCCGCGAGCGCCTCCTCGACCGGGTACCAGCCGACCTGCGCGGCGTCGCTGCCCGCGGTCGGCAGGCCGTAGGTGGGGGCGAGCAGGAGGTGGGCGACGGTCAGCACGGGGCCGCGCGGGTCGCGGCCGAGCGGCCCGTAGGTGCGGAGCTGTTCGAGGTGACCCGGGGCCCCGACGCCGGTCTCCTCGGCGAGCTCCCGGGTGGCGGCCTGCGGCAGGGACTCGTCGGGCAGCACGAACCCGCCCGGCAGGGCGAGCCGGTCGCGGAAGGGGTCGAGGAGCCGTGTCACGAGCAGGACCTGGAGCGTGCCGTCGCGGACCGTGAGCGCGACGACGTCGACCGTCACGGGGATCCGGGCGGCCGTGGCCGGGGTGTCGGCGTGCGGGTCGGGGAGGCGGCTCATGCTGCCCACCCTACCTTCTTATCGTCAGGTTGACGAGAAAGCAGGTCGAGGCTTATCGTCAATGTGACACAAACACCGACGACGGACGGAGCCTCCCATGGCCACCATCAAGCGCTACCCCTGGCTGCGGCACTTCCTCGGCAGCCCCACGGGCGCCGTGATCCATCTCAAGGCAGGGCGGGTCGCCCACCGCGGGATCGGCCAGGCGTTCTGGTTCCGCCCCGGCACCTCGGTCCTCAGCGAGGTCCCGGTCGACGACCAGGAGCTACCAGTCCTCTTCCACGCCACGACGCGCGACCACCAGGACGTCACGGTCCAGGTCAACGTGACCTACCGGTTCGCGGACCCGGCCGTCGTCGCGCAGCGGCTCGACTTCGGGATCGACCCCGACACCGGGGCCGCCACGACGACCGGCCGGGACCAGGTCGCGACGATCATCGGGCAGCTCGCGCAGAGCCACGCGATCGACCACCTCGCGGCCGTGCCCCTGACGACCGCGCTCGAGCAGGGCGTGAGCCAGGTCCGGGCCCAGCTCGTCGAGGCCCTGGGGACGGACGCCAGGCTTGCCTCGACCGGCATCGAGGTCCTCGGGGTGCACGTGCTCGCGGTCCGTCCGGACGGCGACGTCGAGCGCGCCCTCCAGACCCCGCTGCGCGAGCACGTCCAGGCCGAGGCCGACCGGTCGACGTACGAGCGGCGCGCCCTCGCGGTCGAGCGCGAGCGCACCATCTCGGAGAACGAGCTCGCGAGCCAGATCGAGCTCGCGACGCGGCGCGAGCAGCTCGTCGCGCAGGAGGGGGCCAACGCCCGGCGCGAGGCCGAGGAGACAGCCGCCGCGGCGCTCGTCGAGGCCCGGGCGGCAGCCGAACGTCGCGACCTCACCTCGCGCGCGCAGGCCGAGGAGATCCGGCGGCTCGGGGAGGCGAACAACGCCAAGTTCCGGACCGTGATGGACGTCTACGAGGGCATGGACCGGTCGACGATCCTGGCCGTGGCGATGCGCGACCTCGCGGGTGCGCTGCCCAAGATCGGCAGCCTGACCATCACACCGGACCTGCTCAGCGGGGCGCTCGCCGCGCTCACGGGGGCCGGCGTCGCGAACGGGAGCGCCGCTCCCAGCCAGCGCGGAGCCTGAGATGCCCCTCCAGCGGCGCGTGGTCGTCGTCCACCGGCGGACCGAGCTCGACGAGCTCCTCGACCGGCATGCGACCAGGGGACAGGCCGAGTTCTTCCTCCGCACGCGTGGCCGCACGCTCGAAGCGGTCCAGGAGCGGCACGACACCGTGACCGAGGCTCGCGCCCGGGTCGTGGCGGCGATCCCCGAGGGATGGCGGCGGGCCGACGTCGAACGCGCGGACCTCGGTCGGTTCCTCGTGGCCCCCGAGGACGTCGTGGTCGTGGTCGGGCAGGACGGGCTCGTCGCGAACGTCGCGAAGTACCTCACCGACCAGCCCGTGCTGGGCGTCGACCCCGAGCCGGGGACCAACGCGGGGGCGCTGGTCCGCCTCGACGTCCCGACGGCCGTCGCGCTCCTGCAGCGCGCGGGACGCGCGACGCGCGCAGGGACGGCGGCTCAGGAGACGGGTGGGCGCGGGGCTGGCAGGCCCGACGACGGCGCCCCGGGCCACGCGCTCGGCCTGCGGACCGAGGACCTCACCACGGTCGGGGCGTCGCTCGACGACGGACAGGTCCTGACGGCGCTCAACGAGGTCTTCGTCGGCCACCCGTCGCACCAGTCGGCGCGCTACCGGATCACCGCGGACGGCCCGGGCGACGCGGCAGGCCGTCGGGGTGCGAGCCGCCGACCCGTCAGGTCCGAGAGGCAGTCCTCGTCGGGGGTCATCGTCGCGACGGGGGCCGGTGCCACGGGGTGGTGCGCGTCGATCGCGCGCGAGCGCGGCGGGCGCAGCCTCCCTGGGCCCGCCGACCCGGCGCTCGCGTGGTTCGTGCGCGAGGCGTGGCCGTCGCCCGCGACCGGTGCCGACCTGACCGAGGGACTGCTCGACGCGGGCGGCGAGCTCCGGCTCACGGTCGAGTCCGACCAGCTCGTGGTGTTCGGCGACGGTGTCGAGTCGGACCGGCTCGTCGCGTCGTGGGGCCAGGAGGTCACGGTGCACGTCGGGGCGAACCGGTTGCGGCTGGTCGTGGGGTGAACGCTACGGACCGGCGGGGTCTGACGCGTCGGCCCAGGTGCGCCGCCCTGCGGTCACCGCGGGAGCCGGGTGGGGCCGACGTGCATCTGCCTGCCCAGGTACCGCTCGATCAGGCGGGCAGGCGCAGGTGCACGATCGGGTAGGGACGACCGTCGGAGTCGAGCGGGCTGCGTCCCGCCTCCTGGAAGCCGCGGTGCAGGTAGAAGCCGAGCGCGTCGGGGTTCTGCTCGTTCACGTCGACCCGGGTCACACCGTGTCGGGTCACGGCCTCGGCGAGCAGCGCCGACCCCACGCCTTCGCCTCGCGCCTCGTCGGCGACGAACAGCATCTCCAGGCCGCCGTCCGCGATGCCGGCGAACCCGACGGCCCGACCGTCACGCTCGGCCACGAGGAGCTCGACCGCAGGAAGATAGTCGGACGCCAGCGCCGCCTCGATCCGCTCGAAGTCCGCCTGTGCCAGGAAGTCGTGCGTGGCCCGCACCGCGCTGCGCCAGATCTCCACGAGACGGGGGAATTCCGAGGGACCCGCCGTCGGGCGAACAAGGATCTCGAAACGTGCACTCATGCGCTCAAGAGTACGCGCGAGGGCCGGGCGCCTCCGCTGACGCCGGGGTCCCGTGACGGACGCAGGGCGCCGCCGCGCGTGCGACCCGAGACCGAGGACGTCCCCCTCGATGAGGAAGCCGCCGAGGACAGGGCCGATGATGCCGCCCGGCCCGAGCAGACCGAAGATCGCGAGGTGTCCTAAGACCCCCGGTACTCCACGCACTCGACGTCCGCGACGGTCGCGGTAGCCGTCCCGCGGCCCGTCGCGTAGGGCCCGACCCACACGCCGAGGAACCCGCCCGCCTCGGGCGAGCTGAGCCGCCCGCCGTGCACGGTCGCCACCGCGTGGAAGCCGCGTACCGTCCGGACCCCGCAGGTGTAGTCCTGCCCGGCGGCGTGCAGGGCCACGTCCACGGGACCCTCGCCCAGCCCGAGCGGTCCGAGCGCGACGCGGCCCACGACGGCCTCCTCGCCGTCGAAGCGTTCGACGACGAGGAGCTCGCGCCCACCGGGCGCGTCGGCCGCGCCGGGCGACGCCCGCGTCACGACCGCTGCGATCCACGCGTCCTCGGACTGTCGCACCGCGAGCCCGGCCCACTCGTCGGGCCCCGCGGGGTCGACGTCGACGCGCACCGTGAGGTCCATGTCCGTGTGCTGCTGGCGGCGCCCCAGGAACGCGGGGGTCGAGACGTCGGACAGCGTCGCGGGCAGCAGCGGGAGCCGCAGGTGCCAGGGCCGTTCGGTCAGGGACCAGAACCGGTCCCCCGTCCGCACCTGGTTCCACGCGAGGTCGAGCTCGTCGTCCGTCCCGTCGGTCTCGTGCACGACGACGGCGCTCACCTCGGCACCCGGCCCCACCTCGACGGGAGGCCCGGACGGCGCGGGCGACCCCGCCCCGGGGAGCCGCGCTCCGACGTCGGGCAGGGGGAACCTCCCCGCGACGTGGCCGACGCCCGGGGCGACCACGGGCCACCCGTCCTCCCAGACCACGGGCGCGAGGAACGTCTCGCGGCCCAGGTTGGGGAAGTAGCCGCCGTAGGGGCGGCTGCCGAGCAGCACCATCCACCACTCGCCGGCGGCGGTCTCCACGAGGTCGGCGTGCCCGACGCCGACCACGGGGAAGTCCCGGCCCAGGTGCCGGTGCGTGAGGACCGGGTTCGCGGGGTTGCCCACGTACGGGCCGGTCACGGCGTCGGCTCGCGCGACCGACACCGCGTGGCGGTGCTCGGTCCCGCCCTCGGAGGCGAGCAGGTAGTAGTGGTCGCCCACCCGGTACAGGTGCGGGCCCTCGGCCCAGACAGCGCCGTGCAGCGCCCCGCGCCACAGGACGTGCTCGGGGCCGACGAGCGCCCCGGCCGCGAGGTCCAGCTCACGCAGCCACACCTCGGTCTGCCCCTCCCACTCCCCCGGGTCGGCGAGGCGCGTCGCGGTGAGCCACACGCGCGCGCCGTCGTCGGGACCGGCAGCGTCGTCGGGACCGGCAGCGTCGAAGAAGAGCGACGGGTCGATCCCGTCCCCCGCGAGCCACACCGGGTCGGACCACGGCCCGGCGGGGTCGGTCGCCGTCACGAGGAGGTGCCCGCCCTGCCCCTGCGTGTGGACGAGGGTCGTGACGACGTAGAACGTCCCGTCGTGGTGGCGGATCGTCGCGGCGTACAGCCCGCCCGACGACGGCACGCTCGACATGTCCACCTGGTCGGTCCGGTGGATCGCGTGGCCCACCTGCGTCCACGTGACGAGGTCGTGGCTGTGGAAGACGGGCAGGCCCGGGAAGTACTCGAAGGTCGAGGTGACGAGGTAGTAGTCGTCGGGCGCGACGGTCCCGTCGTCCCGGGTGGCCCCGGGGACCCGGCAGATGCTCGGGTCCGGGTGCGTGCCGGGCAGGACGGGGTTCGCGAAGGTCCTGGCTGCCCGTGCTCCGGCTGCCCGGCCCCCGCGCCCGGCTGCCGAACCCGAGGTCGGCAGGGCGACAAGGGTCGGTTGCCTGACGGACCTCGGGTTCGGCACCGCGTCAGCCCACCATGAGCGGCGCGTGCAGCTCACGCGTGTGGTCGACCACGCGCACGTCGCCCACGAGCCGCACGGGCGCCGTGAGCCGCACGTCGGCGCTCGACGCCCCGAACCGCAGCTCGATCGCGCCCGGCTCGACGATCCGCCGGCCGTCGCGCCCAGTGAAGGACAGGACGTCGGCGGGCACGGTCGCGCTCACGCGCGCCGAGGCACCGGCCGCGAGCGGGACGCGCACGTACCCGATCAGCCGCTGCACGGGCCGCACGACCGAGGCCACGGGGTCGTGCGCGTAGAGCTGCACGACCTCCACGCCGTCGCGCCCGCCCGTGTTCCGCACGACGAACGACGCCTCGAAGGCCCCGTCGGTCGCGGCCTCGGCCGTGCCCACCTCGAGGTCCGACCAGTCGAAGCTCGTGTACGTGAGCCCGTGGCCGAACGCGAAGGCCGCGGTCGGGTCGATGTTCGACACGTCGGTCGCCTGCGCGAGCGTCGCGGCCAGGTAGGACGTGGGCTGGGCGCCCTCGGTCCCGGGCACGCTCACGGGCAGCCGGCCCGACGGCGCCACGCGCCCCGACAGGACGCCCGCGACCGCGGGGGTCCCCTCCTCGCCCGCGAAGAACGCCTGGACGATCGCCGCGGCGCCGGGCTTCCCGGGCGCGGGGGTCGCGGCCGCGCCGAGCGCGTAGGGACGACCCGAGAGGATCGTCGCGACCACGGGACGGCCCGTCGCGAGGAGCGCGTCGAGCAGGTCCTGCTGCGCGCCGGGCAGGCGCAGCGACTCGGCGTCGCAGCCCTCGCCGCTCGTGCCGCGACCGAACAGGCCGGCCCGGTCGCCCAGGGCGACCACGACGACGTCGGCCTCGCGGGCCAGGTCGACCGCCGCCGCGATACCCTCGGCGTCGGCCGCCGCGACCTCGGCCGTGCTCACGGCCCCGGTCGAGGACGGGTCGCTCGTGCCGTCGAGCGTGATCGCGGGCAGCACGTCGAGCGTGACGCCCGGCAGCTCGGCGCGCAGCGACGCGGCGAGCGTGGGCAGCGAGATCCCGAGCGGGACCTCCGGGTGGGCCAGGCCCACGTGCGCGGGGAACGAGTAGCAGCCGAGCACGGCCATGGGGTCCTCGGCCGTGGGACCCACGAGCGCGACCCGGCGCACGTCGGGGCCGAGCGGCAGCACGCCGTCGTTCGCGAGCAGGACCACGGCCTGCTCGGCGACCTCGCGGGCCAGCGCCCGGTTGGCGGGGCCGTCGAGGTCGACGGTCCCGCGCAGCGCGGCCACGGCCGCCTCGTCACCGGGTCCGGCGACGGCCGCGAGCACGTCCGCGGGCACGTCGCGCAGCACGCCCGGGACCGGGTCCCAGCCCGCGTCGAGCAGGCCGAGCTCGACCTTCTGGCGCAGCACGCGCTCCAGGGCGCGGTCCACGAGCGCGACGTCGACCTCCCCGGCCTCGAGGGCCGCGACGAGCGGCTCGCCGAACGTCTTGACGGTCGGCAGCTCGACGTCGACGCCCGCCGCGAGCGCCGCCGCGGCGGCCTCGGCCCAGTCCCCGGCCACGCCGTGCATGATCTTGAGGAACGCGATCCCGAAGTAGTCGGCGACGACGGTCCCGTCGAAGCCCCACGTGTCGCGCAGGAGTCCCGTGAGGAGCTCGCGGTCGGCGGCCGACGGGATGCCGTCGGTGTCGGTGTAGGCGTGCATGACCGAGCGCACGCCGCCCTCGCGGACGGCCATCTCGAACGGCGGCAGGATCACGTCGGCGCGCTCGCGCGCCCCCATGGAGACGGGCGCGTGGTTGCGGCCGCCGCGCGAGGCCGAGTAGCCCGCGAAGTGCTTGAGCGTCGCGACGATGCCCGCGGACTCCAGGCCCTGGACGTACGCCGTGGCGACGGTCCCCACGAGGTACGGGTCCTCGCCGATGGTCTCCTCGACGCGGCCCCAGCGGGCGTCGCGCACGACGTCGAGCACGGGGGCCAGGCCCTGGTGCACGCCGACCGAGCGCATGTCCTGCCCGATCCGCTCCGCCATGCGACGCACGAGCGCGGGGTCGAACGTCGCCCCCCAGGACAACGGCACGGGGTAGGCCGTCGCGCCCCACGCGGCGAACCCGGCGAGGCACTCCTCGTGCGCCACGGCCGGGATGCCGAACCGGTTCGCGGAGCGCACGCGCTCCTGCGTGCGCAGCAGCGACAGCGCACCCAGGGCCGGGTCGACCGGGTTGGTCCCGAAGGGCCGGGTGAGCTGCCCCAGCCCGTCGGGCAGGATCGCGTCGAGGTCGACGCCGTCCTCCATGTCGTGCTGGTGCGGGGCGACCTCGCCGCCCTCGGCCGATGCGCCGACCCACACCCCGAAGAGCTGGGCGACCTTCTCCCGGAGGGTCATCTCGGCCATGAGGGCCTTGACACGGGTCCCGGTGCCGACCGTCGGGTCGGACCACACGGGCAGCTCGGTCTGGTTCGTCTGAAGAGTCATCGTGGAGCTACTTTCCGCCGACGCCCATGAGGCCCTGGACCAGGGCACGCCGGGCGAACAGGTACACGAGCAGGATCGGGATCATCGACATGACGACCGCCGCGAGGAGGCCGGGGATGTTGACGCCGTACTGCGTCTGGAAGTTGAAGAGGCCGAGCGTGATGACCTTGGTCGCCTCGGACTGCGTGAGGATCAGGGGGAACAGGAACCCGTTCCAGGCCTGCAGCGCCGAGTAGACGACGATCGTCGCGACACCGCCCTTGGACAACGGAAGCACGAGCTGCAGGAACACGCGCCTGGGCGACGCCCCGTCGAGGGCCATGGCCTCGTACAGCTCGTTGGTGATGTCACGCATCGAGCCGCTGAGGATGATGGTGCAGATCGGCAGGCAGAACGCCGCGGTCGGCAGGATCACGCCGATCAGGTTGTCGTACAGGCCCACGACCGAGATCACGTAGAAGATCGGGACGATCACGGCGCTCGCGGGGACCGCGAGGCCCAGCAGGAACATCCGGAAGATGCCCGTGGTGGCCCGGGAGCGGTTGCGCACGATCGCGTACGACAGCGGCGGCACGAGCAGCACCACGATCCCGACCACGGCGACCGTCACGACGACCGTGTTGAGGAAGTAGCGGCCGAAGCCCTGCTCGAACGCGTTGGTGAAGTTGTCGAGCGTGAACGTGGTCGGCAGGGACAGGGGCCCGCCCTGGGCGTACCCGGCCTGCGTCTGGAACGACGCCGTGACCAGCACGTAGAGGGGGATCGCGACGATCAGGAGCCAGATCGTGACCGCGATCCCGGCGCCCCAGTTGGGCCGGTTGCGGCTGCCCCGGCCCGCCCGGCCGCCTGCCCGACGCCGCCGCGCGCCGCCGTCCTGCGTCCCGCCCGGGCGGGACGCACCACCCGGGGTGGGCGGCGTCGTCGGGCCGGAGGCGTGCTCTGCGGGGGTGACGCTCAGGTCGTTGCTCATCACACGCCCTCCAGCTCGCTGCGCATCTTGTCGTACCCGGACAGGCGGACCGTGACCAGGGAGATCGCGGTCGCCGCGACGACCAGGACCACGGCGATCGCGGACGCGAGGCCGAAGTCGAAGCCGCGGAACGCCTTCTGGTACATGTAGAAGGCCGTGATGGTCGTGTCCGTGCCGGGTCCGCCGTTGGTGAGGATGAGGACCGTGTCGAACGTCGTCAGGCCGCCGACGATCATGAGGATCATCGAGGTGATCATGGTGTTCCGGAGCTGCGGGAGCGTGATCGCGAAGAACGAGCGGACGCGCCCGGCGCCGTCGATCTCGGCCGCCTCGTAGAGCATGGGCGGCACTGCCTTCGCGGCCCCCTGGTAGATCAGGGCGTGCAGGGGCGTGAACTGCCACAGGCTCACGAACACCAGGACCGCGATCGCGGTCGACTGGTTGCCGAACAGGTTGCCGTCGCCGAACAACCACTCCATCTGGGCCGGGACGCCGAAGTTCGGGTCGAGCACCGCGCGCCACAGCACGGACACCGCGGCCGCCGACAGCAGCAGCGGCACGAAGAAGATCGCCGAGAGCACCGCGCGGTTCCACTGGTGGCCCGCGGCCCACACGCCCAGCAGCATCGCGACCGGGGTCTGGGTCACGACGCCGAGCGCGGTCAGCAGGAGCGAGAGCCCGATGCTCTTGAGCATCACGGGGTCGTCGAGGAGGCGGGACCAGTTCTCGGTCCCGACGAACTCGGGGCTGCCCAGCCCGCTCCACTGCGTGAACGACAGCACGAGCACGAGGACCATGGGCAGGAGGGCGAAGAGCCCGAAGAACAGGGCGGCGGGCAGTGCCCAGACCACGCCCGGGCGGCCGACCTGCTGGTCGGCGGCGCCCGGGCGCGTGCGCCCCTGGGGTGCGCGGGTGGTCATGTCGATCTCCGTCCGGGGGACCGGGTCAGCGCGAGGCCGGCAGGGACTGCATCGCCTGGATGAAGCCGTCGGCGTCGATCTGACCGCTGAAGAACTGCTGGACCGCGATCTTGAGCGGGGTGCCGGCAGCCGGGGGGAACGCCTGGTCCCAGGACATCTGGAAGTGCGGGGCGTTCTTGACGAGGTCGAACTGGAAGGCGGCGTAGTCGGGGCTCGCGGCCTGGTCCAGGAACTGCTCGGTGTTGGTCGTGGTCGGCAGGTTGCCGATCGCGAGCTGCGCCTCGACGAACTCGTCCGAGTACATGAGCTTCAGGAAGTCGCGCACGGTGTCCGGGTAGCGGGTCTTGGCGAGCACCGAGTAGAAGTTGTTGGTGTTGCCCGTGATGTTGGCCGCGTCGCCCTTGCCGCCGTCGATCGCGGGGAACGCCGTGTAGCCGAGGTTGGCGTCGGTCCACTCGGGCTCGACGTCGTAGTGCGTCGAGTAGTTCCACGAGCCCATGAGCTCGAACGCGGCCTTGCCCGTGCGCAGGAGGGCGGGCGAGCCGCCGTCGGTGAACTTCACCGAGTCGAAGTTGGTGCCGAAGGCGCCCGCCTCGATGAGCTCGGAGAGCTTGTCGAGCGCCTCACGGCTCTCGGGCGAGTCCCACACGTCCGACTCGCCCGCGAGGGCCTTCTCGAAGAGCTCGGGGCCTGCGACGCGGTCGAACGCGTACTGGTACCACATGAGGGTCGGCCACTGGTCGGCGCCGCCGAGGGCGATGGGGGTCACGCCCTTGGCCTGGAGGGTCTCGACCGCGGCGAGCAGCTCGTCCCAGGTCTCGGGGGCCTCGATGCCGGCGTCCGCGAGGACCTGCTTGTTGTGGAACAGCATGACGGGCTGCGTGCCGCGCATGGGGATGCCGTAGGACTTCCCGTCGATCACGGCCGAGTTGAACACCGCGGGCAGGAACGCGTCCTTGAGCTGGGGGTCCTCGGCGATGAAGTCGTCGAGGGGCAGGAGCAGGTCGGCGTCGACGAAGGGCTCGATCGAGCCGCCGCCCCAGTTGAAGAAGACGTCCGGCGCCGCGTTGGTGTCGATGATCGTCTGGAGCTTCTGCTGGTAGTCGGCGCCCGGGATGGTGTCGAGGACGACCTTGACGTCGGAGGTCGCGTTGAAGGTGTCGACCATCTGCTGCTCGACCTTGTTGGTCGCGTCCCCGTAGACCATCACGTGGATCTCGTTCTCGGGGCGGCTCGACCCGCCGGAGTCTCCGCTCGCGCACGCGGCGAGCGGGAGGACCAGCGCCGACGCCACGGCCGCGGCCGTGAGCGACTTCCGCGTTCTTGTGTTCATCATCGAACCCTTTCGAAAGTTTCGGCGTCTGCGCCGAAAGTACTCGGTTGCCCTGGACTCTAAGACTCGAAATCCTCAGGGTCAACACCGACGCCGAACTGTTATCAACCGCGAGAACCTTGAGAAGGCTTCCGCAACACCGCCCAAAACACCCATCGAAAGTTTCTGCCCGAGGCGCTACGCTGGCCCGCATGACCGACGACGTTCTTCCCGGCCGGGTCACGCTGGCCGCCGTGGCGGCCGAGGCCCAGGTGTCCCTCTCGACCGTGTCCAAGGTGCTCAACGGACGCACCGACGTGTCCGCAGGGACCCGCGACCGCGTCGAGGCGCTGCTCGTCCAGCACGGCTACCGGCGCCGCAAGAGCCCCACCGCCTCGGCCCCCCTCATCGAGATCGTGTTCCACGAGCTCGAGAGCATCTGGGCCATGGAGCTCATCCGCGGCGTCGAGGACGTCGCGCGGGAGAACGGCGCGAGCGTCGTGCTCACCGAGAGCGGCACCCGCCACGCGCCCGGGCCCGAGTGGATAGAGGGCGTCCTGGCCCGCCGACCGCTCGGCGTCGTGCTCGTCTTCTCGACCCTCCCCGCCGCCGTCAAGGAACAGCTCCGGTCCCGGGCCATCCCGTTCGCCGTCATCGACCCCGCAGGGGACCCCGAGCCCGACGTCCCGTCGGTCGGCTCCGCGAACTGGCAGGGCGGGCTCATGGCCACGCGCCACCTCATCGAGCTGGGCCACCGCCGCATCGGGGTCATCACGGGACCCGAGGACATGATGTGCTCGCTCGCTCGGCTCGACGGCTACCGCTCGGCGCTCGGCACCGCCGGGATCGCCGCAGATCCCGACCTGGTGCGGTTCGGGGACTTCCACCCGCAGGGCGGCACCGACCGAGCCGAGGAGCTCCTGAGCCTGCCCGAGCCACCCACCGCGATCTTCGCGGGCTCCGACCTCCAGGCCCTCGGCGTCCTCGAGGCCGCGCGCCGCCACGGCCTGCGCGTCCCCGAGGACCTCTCGATCGTCGGGTACGACGACGTCCCCGTGGCCCGCTGGTCCAGCCCCGCCCTCACCACGGTCCACCAGCCGCTCCAGGAGATGGGCCAGGAAGCCGCCCGGCTCGTCCTCAAGGCCCGCGACGGCGACGTGACCAACACGCGCATGGACCTCGCGACGAGCCTCGTGGTGCGCGGGAGCACAGGGCGGCCCGCCGCGGGCTGACGCCGCGCGACGGGCCGAGTGCGGAACAGGCGGCTCAGCCCGCCAGCACCGCCTTGAGGAACTCCTGCGTGCGCTCCTCGCGAGGAGCGCTGAACATCGTCTCGGGGTCCGCCTCCTCGACGATGCGCCCGTGGTCGAACATCAGCACGCGGTTCGACACGTCACGGGCGAACTGCATCTCGTGCGTCACGATGAGCATCGTGATGTCCGTGGTCTCCGCGACCTCGCGCAGCACCCCCAGCACGTCGGCGACCAGCTCCGGGTCGAGCGCGCTCGTCACCTCGTCGAGCAGCAGGATCTCCGGGTCCATCGCCAGGGCACGCGCGATCGCGACCCGCTGCTGCTGCCCGCCCGAGAGCTGCGTGCACCGGGCGTCGGCCTTGTCCCCCAGACCCACCTGGTCGAGCAGCTCCTTCGCGCGGTGCACGGCCTGCTCCTTCGAGATGCCGAGCACGTGCACCGGCGCCTCGACGATGTTCTCCAGGACCGTCATGTTGGGGAACAGGTTGAACTGCTGGAACACCATCCCGACCCGCTTGCGGACCAGGCTGCGGCGCCGCTCGCTCAACGCGACCCGACGACGACCCTTCATCTCGTGCGTGTACGGGTCACCGTCCACCAGGATCAGGCCCGCGTCCGACTCCTCGAGCGTCATGAGGAGCCGCAGGATCGTCGTCTTGCCCGAACCCGACGGACCGATGAGCGTGACCCGGTCCCCCTTCGCGACCGAGAAGTCGAGTCCGTCGAGCACCGTGTTCGCGCCGAACCGCTTGACGACCCCCCGCAGCTCGATCGCCGGCGGAGCCACCGGACCCGAGCCCGACGGCGACGCGCACGGCGCGACCACCGCCCGGGGTGCGGGCGGACGCGAGGCGAGCGGCGCCGTCGGGCCGGCGTCACGGGGCGCGACCGAAGGACCGTCCGATGGACGGACCCCAGGACGGGACGGGCTCACAGCGGAAGCCATAGGGGCGTCGACCGGAGGGATCGGGACAGGGGGCGTGCTACGCAAGGCGGGTCTCCAATCTGCGCACCAGCAGGGACGTCGGATAGCTCGCGACCAGGAACAGGATCCCGACGAGCGTGAGTGCCTCGGTGTAGACGAACGTGCGGCTGCCGTACTGCTCGGCCGCAGTGAACATCTCGACCACACCGATCGCGAAGAGGAACGGGGTCTCCTTGAACATCGAGATCGCATAGTTGCCCAGGCCGGGCAGCGTCTTGCGGACCGCCTGAGGAAGGACCACGGCCCGCCACGTCCGGGCCCGCGGCAGGTTGAGCGCCTTGGCCGCCTCCCACTGCCCGCGCGGCACCGCGTCGATCCCCGCCCGGTAGACCTCCGACATGTACGTCGCGTAGTGGACACCCAGCACCACGAACCCGATCGTCATGGCCGACAGGTCCGTGAGCAGCAGGTACGCGAAGACCAGCTGCACGAGCAGCGGGGTCGACCGGACGAACTCGACCGCGACGCCCAGCGGCACCGTCAGCCACCGGTTCGACGACCGCCGCGCGAGCGCGACGACCAGGCCCAGCACGGCCGCGATCGCCGTGCCGACGAACGTCGCGAGGAGCGTGACCTTGAACCCCTCGAGGATGAACGGCAGGACGTCGGCCGCACGCTGCCAGCTCCACACGTCGCTCATGCGGCACCCGCTCTCACCGGTCGACGGCCGGGCACGACCGACAGCACCTGCCGCAGCGACGGCCCCGCACCGACCCGGTGCTTGGCCCGGACCTCGAGCGCGTTCATCAGGAGGGTCAGCGCGTAGGCCAGGAGGAAGTACAGGACCAGGCCCACGCCGTAGGAGAAGACGGTGTCCTGCGTCCCTCGACGGAGCTGCTCGATGAAGTAGTTGAGGTCGTGCAGCAGGATGTACGTCGCGAGCGCCGACCCCTTGACGAGCTGGATCAGGAGGTTCGTGAACATCGGGATCATCAAGGGCCACGCCTGCGGGAAGACGACGCGCCGCATGCGGTGCACCGGACTGAGGTCGAGCGCGACCGCGGCCTCCCACTGCCCGGTCGGGACGGCTGCGAGCGAACCACGCACGACCTCCGCGCCGTAGGCCCCGAAGTTGAGGCCGAGCGCGAGGATGCCGCACACGAGCGACTCGAGCCGGAACCCGAAGACCGGCAGGACGTAGAAGAGCCAGAAGAGCTGCACCACGAGCGACGTGCCGCGCAGCAGCTCGACGACGACGCGCGACGGGCCGCGCACGAGCAGCGAACCGGTCCGGGACCCGAGGCCCAGGAGCACCGCGACGACGAACGCGAGCGCCGCACCACCGACCGTGAGCTGGAGCGTGACCAGGACCGCGTCACCCAGCCTCGGGAGCGAGTCGAGGAGGATCTGGAGATCGTCGGACATGGGGAGCGGCCTCTCAGCCGTCCTGCCCGAGCTCGGGGGCGAGGTCCTGCGCCAGCGCGTCGAGGTCGCCGCCGCACAGCGCCTCGGTCGTCAGACCCTCGACGGGGCGCTCGGCGGCCGTGAAACCGTACTCACCGACGATGCTCAGGTAGCGCTCCTCGTCCGCGACGATCTCCGCGAGCTTCTCGTTGTAGGCCGCGAGCAGCTCGGTGTCGTTCGTCCGGAAGACCGTGCCGCCTGCGCCGATCTGCGGGACGCCGTCGATCTCGGCGACGAACGACTCGGTGACCTCGACCGGGGCGGACGCACCCTCGACCAGGTTGTTGAGCGAGATGCCCGTCAGGGCGAACGCGGCGGCACGGCCTGCGGCGACCGCGTCGAGCCCGTCCTGGGGAGTGCCGACCTCGAGGTGGTCGAGCCCGAGCGCGCGGGCGTAGTCACCCTCGACCGCGCCGCTCATGGTCGCGAGCCTGATCCCCGCGTCCTGCACGGACTGCATGTCGGTGAGGTTCGCCGGGTTGCCCTCGGGCACCAGGAAGGCGGTCGTGTACATGAACTCGGGCTCGCTGAACGCGGCCTGCTCGCAGCGGTCCGGCAGGATCGACATCCCGGCGCTCACGGCGTCGAAGCGGCTCGCGGTGAGCCCCGGGATGAGCGAGCCGAACTCGGTGTTGACGCCCTCGACGGTCTCGATCCCGAGCTCGGCGAAGATCTCGCGGTGCAGGGCGACGGTGGCCCCCGTGAGCTCGCCGCCGTCCTCGTAGCTGTAGGGGGCCTCCCCCGCGAAGCCCACGGACACGGTCCCGGACTCGCGCAGCCGGTCGAGGGCGCTGCCGTCACCGGCGTCGGCCGTGCTGGTGCAGGCCGACGTGAGCCCGAGCGCGACGAGCGTCGCCGAGACGGCCAGGGTGCGGGACCGGCGGGCCGCCGTCCCAGGTAGGCGAGCGCCGGCGGCGGTGGCGGTCCGGCGGGCTGCGCGGCGGGTGGGGGCGGGATGCGAGGCGGTCATGATTCCCTTCGGCTTCCGGGGCGCGCTGGTCGTTCCCGGGGTGAGTCGGCTGAATGGTCGGCCACGCTAGCGCGTGTCGGACCATTGAACAATCCGCAATTCCGACTGTCAGATTGTCTACAATGGAGTCGGTCGTCGGGGTGCAGCCGCAGGATCCCGCTCCTGGCGCGCCCGGCCCGGTGGTGTGACACGGCCCGGAACCGAGGATGATGAGAGACCAGATCGTGACCGAATCGAAAGGAGGGTCGATGGCCCCGACGTCACGGGCACCACTCGGCACCGCCCCCCTCATGTCCCCGGTGACCCGTCCGTCCACCGTCGACCTGATCACCGTCGAGCTCCGCAACGCCATCTACTCGGGCGTCCTGCGCGTCGGGTCACCCCTGCGCGAGATCGAGATCGCCGGGCAGCTCGGCGTGAGCCGCGGACCGCTCCGCGAGGCAGCACAACGCCTCGTCCAGGAAGGCCTGCTCACCGCGACCCCCGGGCGCGGCCTCAGCGTCGTCCGCATCGGGCTCGACCGCGTGCCCGCGCTCTACGAGGCGCGCAAGACCGTCGAGACCGCCGCGGCGCGCCTCGCCGTCGCCCGAGCGGACCAGGCCGGCATCGCCGCGGTGCGCGCCGCGCACGACGAGCTCGTGTCCGCCGGGCGCAGCGAGGACGCCCGTCGCATCGGCGACGCAGACCTCAACGTGCACTGGGCCCTCGTCGCCGCGAGCGGGAACCCGTGGCTCGTGCGCTGGATGACCACGCTCATCGTCGAGGTCCGCGTCGCGAGCTTCACCGTGAGCGGCGAGTACGCGGTCCGCAAGGACTCGGCCGAGTACCACGAGGACATCGTCGACCGCCTCGAGGCCCGCGACGCCGACGGGCTCGTCGCCGCGATCACCGCGAACCTCGACGGCGCCGTGGAGCGCCTCCTCGCCCCGCAGGCCGCGGACGTCGAGACGCTCGAGGAGCCGCAGCCCGCCACCACCATGCGGCTCGACCCGATCGAGTCCCCGGGCCTCTGACGCGGCACGCGCCGGTGGCCGGGCCGCTAGTCCACCCCCGGCGCCCCCGCCACCGGTGCGACACGTGACCCTCTTCACCCCCTCCCCACCGCACCTGGCGGGGCGGTCCATGCCTACCGTGGGGAACGCACACCCCGGAGGTACGACCATGAGCACCCAGCACGCCACCGAGCCCGCCCCCGTCACGGCGGGCATCTCGCGCCGCGAGATCCACCACGCCGCGACGCCGGTCCGCGCCCCGAGCCTCTGGCAGCGCCTCAACGGCACCCCCGCCCACCCGGTCGCGCTCACGGTCGGGACGATCACGGTCGGGCTCCTCGCGGGCCTCGGCGCCGGAGCCGCGCTCGGCCTCTGACAGGACCTGCGGCCCGGCCGCACCGCTGAGTGCGTAGGAGCAGCCGCGCATCGGCCGGCCGGACGACTCCTTCTCGGCACCCAGCGCTCGCCGGACGCCCGGGGCGAGCTCCGCCGTCGGGCGCTGAGCGCCACTCCCCCCGCGCGGCACCGCGCGACGCCCGGCAGACTCGAGGAAGTGAGCCCCGCACCCCGCACCCCCCGTCTGGTCGTCCGACCGAGCCCGGCCACGGGCTGGGCCGTCGCCGCCGGGGTCGCCGCGCTCGCGTTCCTCGTGCGGTGGCACGTCGTGGGCGGGGCAGTCGGGCTGCGGGGCAACCACGGGTACGACGACGGCGTGTACTTCTCGTCGGCCGTCGCGTTCGTGCACGGCCTCCTGCCGTACCGCGACTTCCTGCTCCTGCACCCGCCCGGCTCGATGCTCGCCCTGACACCCTTCGCGGCGCTCACCTGGTGGATCGAGGACAGCGACGCCCTGGTGGCCGCCCGTGCGGGCTTCCTGCTGGTCGGCGCCGCGAACGCCGTCCTCGTGACGCGGGTCGCACGCCGCTGGGGCACCGCGGCGATGGTCGTGGGCGGCGTCCTGTACGCCGTGTCGTACGCGGCGGCCTGGGCAGAGCGCGTGACGCTGCTCGAACCGTGGGGATCGCTGTGCCTGCTGGGCGGGGTCGTCCTGCTGCTGCGCGGCCTCGACGCGGGCCGGCACCCGACGGCGGTCGCCGGAGCGGGCTGGCTCTGGGCGGGCGGCGCGGTGCTGGGCCTCGGTGCGACGGTCAAGATCTGGGGCGTCGTGCCGTTGGCGGTCGTGGCCGCGTGGGTGCTCGTGACCGCGGGCTGGCGGGTCGCGGCGCGCGTGGCTGCGGGGGCGGTCGCGGCGGTCGCGGTCGTGCTGGCACCGTTCGCGGTCGCGGCGGGAGCGGACATGTTCCGCATGGTGGTGCTGGACCAGCTCGGACGGCCCCGGCAGTCCGCCGCGGACCTCGAGCAGCGGCTCGCGTGGATCGCAGGCACGGGCGACGCGGAGTGGGTCCGGACCCCGACGGCGCAGCTCGCCCTGGTCTGGGCCGTGCTGGGGGTCGTGCTCGTCGGGGCGGTCGTCGCCTGGGTCGGTCGGCGGGGGCGCCTGTGGGTCGCGCTCCTGGTCGTGCAGACCGTGGTGCTCGTGGCGTCGCCGTCGGCATACCAGCAGTACGCGGCCTTCGTGGTCCCGGCCCTGGTGCTCGTGCTCGCGGCCGCGGTCTCGCTCGTGCCGGTGCGCTGGCGTGAGGCCGTGGCCGCGGTCCTGTGCCTGGGCTTCACGCTCGGTGCCGGGGTGACCTCGACGCAGCGGGTGACCCCGTTCCCCGCTGCCGAGCTCCGCGCCGCGCTCCCCGCCACGGGCTGCGTCCGTGCGGACTCGCCCGTGCTGCTCGCGCTGACCGACGTCCTGAGCCGGGACCTGCGCGCGGGGTGCGAGCTCCCGGTGGACCTGTCCGGGTACTCGTACGACGTCGGGACGCGTGACGCGGCGGGCGACCCCGTCCCGCGCCGGGAGAACGCGGCGTGGCAGCGCGAGGCGTTGCGCTACCTGACGTCGGGGTCCGCGACGCTCCTGGTGCGGTCGGTCGGCAACGGGTTCGACGCCACGACCGTCCGGACCCTCGACGAGGAGACGACGACGGTCCTCGAGCGTGGCGGCGTGCGGGTCCTGGTCCCGCGCGAGGGGCCGTAGACCCGACCGGAGGCTGGCGGTCCGAGGCGGCGGTTCGCGTCCGATGGACCATCGCGTGCGCTGACAGGCGCCTCCCCGCCAACCCGTGAGACACCTGTGCCGCCACCTGCCCAACTCAGGTTAGGCTAACCTGACATCCAGCGCGCCGGAAGTCGAGCTTCGGGCGCGCCGTCGACCGTACGCACCCCGCGACGACCGACCGACACCCTCAGGAGAATCGCTGTGAAGCTCACGACCAGCCCCCGCAGGTGGACCGCCCTCACGGGCGCCGGCATCGCCGCAGCGCTCGCGCTCACCGGCTGCTCCTCCACCCCCGAGGCCGAGGAGGCGCCCGCCGCCACCGCGATCACGGTCGAGACCAACGACGGCGACGTCGAGGTGCCCGTCGCACCCGTGCGCGTCGCGGTCCTGGACAGCACGGCCTTCGAGACCCTGCTGGCGTTCGGCATCGAGCCCGTCGTCGCCCCCAAGCCGCTGCTGCCCTCGACGGGCTTCGAGGCCTGGGCCGACGACGCCGACGTGCTGGACGCCGGCAGCCACCGCGAGCCGGACCTCGAGGCCGTGAGCGAGGCCGCGCCGGACCTCATCATCGGCGGGTACCGCTTCGAGGACTACACCGAGGACCTGAGCAAGATCGCGACGACGATCGACATCGCTCCCGGCGACGAGTCCGAAGGTGGCTACGTCGAGGGCCTCAAGGCCCAGACCCTCACGCTCGGCAAGATCTTCGACAAGGAGGAGGAGGCAGAGAAGCTGGTCGCCGACCTCGAGAAGTCCGCCGCCGCAGCCGCCGAGAGCACGAACGGCGAGTCCGTGTTCCTCGCCTCGACCTCGGTCGGCCGGGTCGACAACGCCGCCGGGCGCCTGAGCCGCATCCTCGAACCGCTCGACCTGAAGGACGTGTTCGCGGTCGAGTCGGGCGAGCTCGACGAGGGCTCGCACCACACGGACCAGGGCCTGGCACCCGAGACCGTCGCCCAGAAGAACCCGGACTGGGTCATCGTGTTCGACCGCGACGCGGCGACCTCGGACGAGGAGTTCACGCCCGCCCAGGAGATCTTCGAGTCGCAGGCGGCCTGGGCCCAGACCACGTTCGCGACGAACGACCAGGTCGTCTACCTCGAGCCGAACTTCTACATCACCGAGGGCATCCAGGCCTACACCAGGGCGTTCGACCAGATCTCGACGGCCTTCACGGCCTGAGCGAACGACTCCCCGCCCGGGGCGACCGCGACCTGCCGCGGTCGCCCCGGGCGGCACGTCCCATGAACCCCACCCTCACCTCCCCCGCTGCCCGCACCGGCGCCGCCGTCCCGGCGCGCCCCGTGCTGCGTCGTCGGCTCGCCCTGCCCGCGCTCGTCCTCGTCGTGGTCGCCCTGCTCGTCGCCTCGCTCATGGTCGGCGGGTACGACATCACGTTCGCCAACCTCTTCACGGCCGACGCCTGGAACATGTTCCTCATCTCGCGCGTCCCGCGCACGCTCGCGCTCGTGTTCGCGGGCGTCGCGATGAGCGTCTCGGGCGTCATCATGCAGGTCCTCACGCAGAACCGGTTCGTGGAACCTACGACGATCGGTACGAGCCAGTGGGCCGGGTTCGGCATCCTCGTGATGCTCATCGCCGTGCCGGGCGCGTCGATGATGCTGCGCATGAGCGTCGCGACGCTCTTCGCGTTCGTGGGCACGCTCGCGTTCATGGCGATCGTCCGGCGGGTAT
The DNA here is from genome assembly GCF_015142735.1 of Oerskovia douganii. GTDB lineage: Bacteria > Actinomycetota > Actinomycetes > Actinomycetales > Cellulomonadaceae > Oerskovia > Oerskovia douganii. The sequence goes on from NZ_JACSPN010000010.1 coordinate 44,487, forward strand.
CGCTCCAGTCCTCGATCGTGGTCCCGCTGATCGGCATCATGCTGGGCGCGGTCGTGAGCGCCGTGACGGTCTACCTGGCGGCGACGTTCGACCTGCTCCAGGCGATGGACACGTGGCGCTCGGGCGGCTTCAGCAGCATCGTGCGCGGCGCGTACGAGCCGTTGTGGATCGTCGCGGGCACGACGGTCGCGACGTTCTTCCTGGCCGACCGCCTGACGGTCGCGGGCCTGGGTCGCGACCTCGCGACCAACGTGGGCCTGCGCTACGAGCGCGTCGTGCTCCTCGGGACGCTCGTGGTCGCGGTCGCGACGGGCGTCACGAGCGTCGTCGTCGGCTTCCTGCCCTTCCTGGGGCTCATCGTCCCGAACATGGTCTCGATGGTCCGCGGCGACGACGTGCGCAAGAACCTCCCGTGGGTCGCGCTCGTGTCGGTCGCCCTCATCCTGGTCTGCGACCTGATCGGTCGCGTCGTCATCGCCCCTCTGGAGCTCCCGGTCTCGGTGGTGCTCGGCACCGTGGGCTCCGTGGGCTTCATCGCCCTCGTCCTCAGGCAGCGTCGTCATGTCACGTACTAGTCCGTCCACCGTCGCCGAGGCGACCACCACGAGTGCCGGGCCGGGCGCCCCGGGCGAGGTGGCGCCGTCGGGCCCCGCTCCCCGTGCCCGACGCCGGACGCTCACCCCCGGCGTGCGCCTCGCCCTGGTCTCGGTCGTCGTCGTGGTGGCGTCGGCGTGCTTCCTGCTCCTGTTCATCCGGGGCGGTTTCGAGTTCGTGATCGAGCGCCGGGCCACGATGCTGGGCGCGATGGTGGTCGCGGCCTTCACGCAGGGCGTCGCGACGGTCCTGTTCCACACCGTGACGAACAACCGCATCCTCACGCCGTCGATCATGGGGTTCGACTCGCTCTACACGCTCATGCAGACCCTCATGGTCGTGGTGTTCGGCGGCGAGGTCCTGGCGCGCACCGAGGGCCTGCCCAAGGTGATCGCGCAGACGCTCCTCATGGTCGCGTTCGCGACGCTGCTGTACCGGTGGTTGTTCTCGGGGCGGTTCGGGAACCTGTACGTGCTGCTGCTCGTGGGCGTGGTCTTCGGCATGGCGTTCAGCAGCGTCTCGACGTTCCTCCAGCGGCTCCTGTCCCCGACCGACTACGACCTGCTCTCGACGCGGCTGTTCGGCCGGATGAGCAACGTCGACGCGGACTACCTGCCGTTCGCGGCGGTCGTGTGCGTCGCCGTCGGGGTCGTGGTGTGGCGTCGGCGGTTCCGCCTCGACGCGCTCACGCTGGGCCGCGACACCGCGACGAACCTGGGGATCGACCACCAGCGCGAGCTGACGATCATGCTCATGCTCGTCGCGCTGCTCATCTCGATGTCGACCGCGCTCGTGGGACCCATGACCTTCTTCGGGTTCGTCGTCGCGACGCTCGCCTACCGGGTCACGGGCAGCCACAAGCACCAGTTCGTGCTGCCCATGGCGTTCCTGCTGGGCCTCGCGACGCTCGTGGTCGGTCAGTTCGTCCTGCAGCACGTCTTCTACGCCGCGGGCCTGCTGACCGTCATCATCGAGTTCGTCGGCGGCATCGTCTTCCTGTTCCTCCTCCTGCGAAAGGGCGCGCTGTGATCGAGTTCGCCGACGTCACCAAGGACTACCTCGACCAGCGCGTCCTGGGTCCTGTCTCCGGCACGATCGCCGAGGGCGGCATCACGTCGCTCGTCGGGCCCAACGGCGCCGGGAAGTCGACGCTGCTCACGATCATGGGCCGCCTGCTGCAGCCGACGTCGGGGGACGTGTCGGTCGCGGGCCTCGACGTGCGCTCGACCAGGTCGGACGTCCTCGCGAAGAAGCTGTCGATCCTGCGCCAGGAGAACCACTTCACCGCGCGGCTCACGGTCCGCGACCTCGTCGGGTTCGGGCGCTTCCCGTACTCGAAGGGGAGGCTGGGCCCCGAGGACCACGTCAGGATCGACGAGGCCATCGCGTTCCTCAACCTGGAGGAGTTCCAGGGCCGCTTCCTGGACGAGCTGTCGGGCGGGCAGAAGCAGCGCGCGTACGTCGCGATGGTGCTCGCCCAGGACACGGACTACGTCCTGCTCGACGAGCCGCTCAACAACCTCGACATGAAGCACTCGGTGCTCATGATGCGCCAGCTCCGCCGGGCCGCCGACGAGCTCGGCAAGACGATCGTCCTCATCATCCACGACATCAACTTCGCGGCTGCGTACTCGGACCGCATCGTGGCGCTGCGCGACGGCCGGATCGCGGCCGCCGGGACCGTCGAGGAGATCATGCAGGACGACGTGCTCTCGACGATCTTCGACACCCCTTGCACGGTGCACCACGTGGGCGGGCACCCGACGGCGGTCTACCACCGGTAAGGACCCGGCCTATGGTCGATGCATGAGCCCGTCCCGTCGCGGTGCCACGAGCACCGCCCTCCTCACCACCTCCCTCCTGCTCGCCGCGTGCTCCACCGGAGGGGGGACGGCCTCCCCGACGAGCGCTCCGCCGTCGGGCAGCCCCACGCCCACGGCGACCGCGTCCCCCTCGCCGGCTCCGGGCCCGAGCACGGGCGCCCCGGATCCCCTCGCCGGGTGGAGCCTCGAGCAGAAGGTGGGGCAGCTCCTCATGGTCGGGGTGCGCGTGAGCGAGGCCGAGCAGGCGAGCTACGACGCCGTCCAGCAGCACCACGTGGGCAACGTGTTCCTCGCGGGCCGCACCACGGCCGGGGCGGCGCCCGTCGCGGAGCTCGTCGACTCGTTCACGGCCCTCGTGAGCGACGGGACCACGAACGGCACCCCGCTGTTCGTCGCGACCGACCAGGAAGGTGGCCGGGTGCAGGTGCTGCGCGGCCCCGGGTTCTCCGACGTTCCGAGCGCCATGGACCAGTCCGGGCTGGCCCCTGACGAGCTGCAGGCACAGGCCACGATCTGGGGCCGAGAGCTCGCGGACGTCGGCATCGACCTCAACCTCGCGCCCGTCATGGACGTCGTGCCGAGCCCCGAGGCCGCGCGGACCAACGCCCCGATCGGGTACTTCGGGCGGAACTACGGCTACGACGTGGAGACTGTCACGTCCCACGCGAACGCGTTCAGCGCGGGCATGGAGGCCAACGGCGTCGACGTGGCGATCAAGCACTTCCCCGGGCTGGGCCGGGTCACGGGCAACACCGACACCACCGCGGACGTCCGGGACACCGAGACCACGCGCGACGACCCGTCGGTCGAGGCCTTCCGGTCGGGGATCGAGGCGGGGGCGGCGTTCGTCATGACGTCGACCGCGGTGTACGACCGGATCGACGGCACGGTGCCCGCGGCGTTCTCGCCCGTGGTCGTGGACGGGATGCTGCGCGGCGACCTGGGCTTCGAGGGCGTCGTCATCACCGACGACGTGTCCGCGACCGCGCAGGTGCGGGCCTGGTCGCCGGGCGACCGTGCCGTCCTGACGATCGAGGCCGGCGGCGACATGGTGCTCGCGTCGGCCGACCCGACCGTGGTCCCCGAGATGGCGACGGCCCTCGTCGAGCGTGCCCAGAGCGACCCGGCCTTCGCCGCGAAGGTCGACGCGTCGGTGCTGCGTGTGCTCGCGGCCAAGGAGCGGCTCGGCTCCTGACGGACGAACCCGTCACGCCGACGGCGGGCGGCTCCCGCCAGGAGCCGCCCGCCGTCGCGTCGTCCACCGTCGTCCACACCGTCGTCCACCGGGTCCGGCACGTTGTCCCCATGCCTGTCCACAAAGTTATCCACAGACCTGGGGACAGTGTGCACAGGCGTCCCGTCACGCGACCCCGAGGTACGCCTCCTTGATGCTCGGGTCCGCGAGCAGCTCGCGCCCACCCCCCGAGCGCACGACCTCACCCGTCTCCAGCACGTACGCGCGGTGCGAGCGCGACAGCGCCTGCCGCGCGTTCTGCTCCACGAGCAGCACCGTGGTGCCCTGCGCGTTGATCTCCGAGATGATCCGGAAGATCTGCTGGATGACCATGGGCGCGAGCCCCATGGACGGTTCGTCGAGCAGCATGAGCCGCGGCCGGGCCATGAGCGCACGCCCGATCGCGAGCATCTGCTGCTCGCCCCCGGACATGGTGCCGCCCACCTGCGACGTGCGGTCCTCGAGGCGCGGGAACAGCTCGAAGACGCGGGCCAGGGTCTCGTCGTGCACGGCCTTCGACTCGAACGTGCGCCCGTACGCCCCCATCTCGAGGTTCTCCAGGACCGTCATGCCCGGGAAGATCCCGCGCCCCTCCGGTGCCTGCACGATCCCCTCGAGGACCCGCAGGTGCGGCTTCATCCGGGAGATGTCCTTGCCGTCGAACAGGATCTTCCCGCGCGACAGCGGACGGATACCCGAGACCGCGCGCATGGTCGTCGTCTTCCCCGCACCGTTGGCGCCGATGAGGGTCACGAGCTCACCCTCCTCGACCGTGATCGACACGCCGCGCACGGCCTCGATCCGCCCGTAGGCGACCGTCATGTCGGTGATCTCAAGCAGGGGCATCTGCGTCTCCCTCGGCCAGCTCTTCGTCGGGCACGCCCAGGTAGGCGGCGATGACCTTGGGGTCGGCCGTGACGTCCTCCGGCGTGCCCTCGGCGATGACCTTGCCGAACTCGAGCACCACGATCCGGTCGGTCACGCCTCGCACGAGGCGCATGTCGTGCTCGATCAGCAGGACCGTGTACCCGTCGTCACGGATGTGGCGGATGAGGTCCATGAGGGCCTCCTTCTCCGCCGGGTTGAAGCCTGCCGCGGGCTCGTCGAGGCACAGCAGCTTGGGCTCGGTCGCGAGCGCCCGCGCGATCTCCAGGCGCCGCTGCTCGCCGTACGACAGGTTGCGTGCCTTCTCCGTCGCCCGGGCCCCGACACCGACGAACTCGAGGATCGCCATGGACCGGTCGATCGCGTCGCGCTCCTCCTGCCGGTGCCGCCTGGTGCGCAGCAACGCCCCGGGCACCGAGGTCCGGTGCCGCGCGTCGGTCCCGACGACCACGTTCTCCAGAGCCGTCATCTCGTTGAAGAGCCGGATGTTCTGGAAGGTCCGGGCGATGCCCAGGCGCGTGATCTGGTTCCGCTTGGCCTTGCCCAGGACCTGCCCGTCGAAGCGCACGAGCCCCTTCGTGGGCCGGTAGACCCCCGTCATGGCGTTGAAGGCCGTGGTCTTCCCGGCCCCGTTGGGGCCGATGAGCCCCAGGATCTCCCCGCGCCGGATGTCGAACGACACGCTGTCCAGGGCCGTCAGACCGCCGAACACGACCGACACGTCCTCCATCCGCAGCAGCGGCTCGCCCACCTCGGTGCGGACCGTGCGGTCGGCCGCGACGATCGCGTCGACCAGCGCGGAGTCCGCGAGCTCGGGCCGCACCTCGGTCACGTCGACCAGCACGGGTTCGTCGAGCCCCGCGCCGGGCAGGTACTTCTCGGCCATGGGTGCGCCCGCGTCCGCGGACAGCGACAGGTGCGCGTCGCCGACCTCGCCGCCGGCGCCCATGCCACCAGGATCGTTGCTCATCGGTTCCTCCCGTCGGTGGGCTCGTCGTCGCCCGTGCGCTCCGTCGTGGCGGCGCCGTCGGCACCACCGCTCCGCGTGCCCACCGTGCCCGACGCCGGGGCGGACGTCGCGTACGCGGCCTGCGGTCCGCCGTCGGACATCTTGGCGAGCGTGCGGCGTGCCGCGACGTACAGCTCGCGCCCGTACGTCAGGAGCTTCTGCCGGACCGGTATCAGCCCTTGCGGCCTGAAGATCATGAGGACCATGAGCGCGACCCCGAAGAACAGGTACTTGTAGTTCGCGATCTCGCTGCCGTCGATCGGGATGCCGAACAGGGACGTGCGCCCCAGGAAGAAGTTCGGCAGGTACACGATGATGAACGCCCCGAGGATCACGCCCAGCTTGTTGCCCTGGCCGCCGAGGACCACCGCGCACAGGAACAGCACCGAGTTGATGATGTTGAAGTTCGTCGGGATGACGAACTGCACCTGGCCCGCGTAGATCGCACCCGAGACGCCGCCGATCGACGCCCCGATGACGAACGCCCACAGCTTGAACTTGAACGTGGGCACGCCCATGATCTCGGCCGCGTCCTCGTCCTCACGGATCGCGACCCACGCCCGGCCCACGCGCGAACGCTCCAGGTTCCCCACGAGCATGAGCGAGATGATGATGAAGACGAGCGACAACCAGAACCACCACACGCCCGAGTTCAGGGTGCTCCCCACGTTGCCCGCCGAGAACACGCCGTTGGGCAGCTCCTCGGTGACCCCCAGGCGCGGATAGGCGACCGACTTGAGGCCCTGGCCACCACCCGTGATCTCGTCCAGGTTGTCCGCGAGCAGCCGCACGATCTCGCCGAAGCCCAGCGTGACGATCGCGAGGTAGTCGCCGCGCAGGCGCAGCGTCGGCGACCCCAGGACCAGGCCCGACATGGCCGTGATCGCGACCGCGACCGGCAGGATCGCGAGCCACGCCCAGTCGTCCGAGAGCCACCCCTCGGGCTGCGTCACGTTCCAGGGGCTGTCGGGGCTCGTGAGGATCGCGAGCGTGTACGCCCCGATCGCGTAGAAGCCCACGTAGCCGAGGTCGAGCAGGCCCGCCTGCCCCACCACGACGTTGAGGCCGATCGCGATGAGCGCGTACATGCCGAACTGCGCCATGACGGCCCCGAAGTTGGTGCCGACCGTGGTCAGGACCGGGATGTTCAGGATCGGCAGGAGCGCGATGAACACGACGAACGGGACCCCGATCCCCCACTGCGCGGGACGCGCGAGGGCGTCCCACCACAGCCGGAGCCGGTCGCCCGCCCCGCCGTGCGCGCGCTGCCTGACGGGCGTCTGGCCCGCGGGCGGGAGCTCGGGACGAGGGCGTACGGGCTGCGCCGCGCCGTTGGTGCCCGCCGCGCCGTTGCTCTCTGCAGGAGTGCTGGTGCTCATGCTCGTGCCCTCCCCAAGGACTCGCCGAGGATGCCCGTCGGACGGAACATCAGGACCACGATCAGCAGGACGAACGCGACGACGTCGCGCCACTCCGTCCCGAACACGACCTGGCCGTAGTTCTCCATGACGCCCAGCAGCAGGCCACCGAGCAGCGCCCCGCGCAGGTTCCCGATCCCGCCGAGGACCGCGGCGGAGAACGCCTTGATCCCGAGGATGAACCCGCCCGAGTAGATGATCCCGTTGGGGACGCGGAGCGTGTACAGCAGCGCCGCGGCCCCGGCGAGGATGCCGCCGATGAGGAACGTCAGCATGATGATGCGCTCGCGCGAGACCCCCATGAGGGTCGCCGTGACGGGGTCCTGCGCGACGGCCCGGATGCCGCGCCCGAACTTGGTCCGGTTGATGAACATGTCGGTCGCGAGCGCCAGGATCAGCGCCGAGAAGATGATGATGAGCGACACGTTGGTGACGTTGGCCCCGAACAGCGTGAACTGGACCTCCGGCTCGACCAGCCGGATGGGTTGCTCGGCGTTCACGCCGCCCAGCTCGCCGCCGGTCAGGGCCGGGAGCACGAAGTGCACGAACTCCTGGATCACGAACGACGCACCGATCGCGGTGATGAGGAAGACGAGCGACGGGGCCCCGCGTTTGCGCAGGGGTCTGTAGGCCACGCGTTCGAGCCCGACGGCGGCCCCTCCCGCGACCACCATGCCGCCGATCATCGCGATCCCCAGGTAGAGGATCGTGAGCAGGATGCCCTTGTCGAACGCGTCGCCGCTCGGGTAGAACCCGAGGGCGAGCAGCGTGGCGTACTGCCCGAACATGCCGAGCATGAAGATCTCGGAGTGGGCGAAGTTGATGAGTCGCAGCACGCCGTAGACGAGCGTGTAGCCCACCGCGACGAGCGCGTAGACGGCGCCGTAGGTCAGGCCGTCGACGGTGAGGGCCCAGAAGTTGCGGCCCAGGGCCGCGAGGTCGAATCCGATGAGAGGGTCAGCGGCGAGGACGCCGTGGACGAGCATCGACATGGTGCTCCTTGAAGCCGGTGGGAGGGCGGTCGGCCGGCCGTGGTGCCCCCGCCCCACCGGGGGACGCAAGGGACCACGACCCGCTCGGCGCCTGCCGTCAGAGCACGCCGCCCCCGGCCCGGTCGCTCTCGGCCGGGAAGGGGGCGGCGCTCCGGATCAGCAGGCGCCGACCGGCTACTCGACCTCGTAGATCCAGATCAGGGCCGACGAGAGCTCGCCCGTGTCGTCCCACTTGTAGGTGCGGGCGAGGCCCTCACCGTCGTAGTTCGTCACGTAGTCGAGCATCCCGGCGCGGTCCGTGACCCCGGACGCGATGCCCGTGAGCATGATCGTCGCGAGGTCGTAGCCCTCGGTCGAGTAGACGCCCGGGGCCTGGCCGTTGAGGGCCTCGTACGCTGCGGCGAACTCGTCGGGAGCCGGGCCGCACGGGCAGGACAGGATCGCGCCCTTGGACGCCGCGCCCGCCTGGGTCACGAACTGCGGGTCGTTGGTGCCGTCCGCGGACACGAACGGGATCTCGACACCCGCGTCACGCAGCTGCTGCGCGAACGGAGCGGCCTCGGCGTAGTAGCCGGCGTAGAAGACCGCGTCGGCGTCCGAGCTCGAGATGATCTGCGTGGCCGCCGCGAAGTCCTTGTCCCCGACCTTGACCTCGGCCGAGCACGAGTCGTCCGCCGCGTCGCCGAGGCCCGCGGTGATCTCCGTGGCGAGGCCGACGCCGTAGTCCGAGTTGTCCTGGACGACGCAGACCTTGTCGTAACCGAGCGTGTCCACCATGTACTTGGCGACCGCCGGGCCCTGGACCGCGTCGTTCGCGAGACCGCGGAAGAACGTCTTCCAGCCGTTCTTGGTGATGTCCGGGTTGGTGGCGGACGCCGACAGCGACGGGAGGCCCGCCTGGCTGAAGACGTCGCCCGTCGCGGAGGTCTCGCCCGAGAACGCCGGGCCGAGGAGCGCGAGCACGCTCGCGTCGCCGACGATCTGCGGCGCGACCTGGGTCGCCTTCTGCGGGTCGCCCTCGGTGTCGAACTCCTTGATGGTGATCTGGCAGCCCGCGTTGGCGGCGTTGAACTCGTCCACGGCGACCTTGGCGCCGTAGAGGATGTTCTGGCCGAGCGCCGCGTTGGGCCCGGTCAGTGCGCCGGCCATGGCGATCGAGGTGCCTTCGGCGCACTCCGCCGTTCCGTCACCGGCCGGGTCGACGGGATCACCCGAGGTCTCGACAGGGACCTCCGCGCCGTCGATGTCGATCTGGACGGAAGGCACGATCGCGAGATCGGCCGACCCTGACTCGCTCGACGACTCTGTCGAACCTCCGTTGTCCCCCTGAGACTGGGTACCGCATGCGGTGATGGCGAGGGTGGCGGCCAGCGCGAGAGCCAGCCCACCCGTCGTTCGACGTGCTGTGCGTTGCATTCCGAACCTCCGTGCGCCCAGATCGCACCTGGGTGCTCAGAGACCTCGCACCCGCGGTGGATCACCTGAATATTCAGCACTGAATAACGTGCTGAACGATGGCACAGGTCGGACGAGCGCGAAACCCCAGATGCACAATTGCAACCAGGGACCCACACCCGGCGATCCGGACAGTGCGCCCTCGTGCTCCCCGGGCGCGGGTCCGGCGACCCGTGTGCCTGGAACGTATGCGGACGCGGTTACGCGAGACTCCGTCCCGCGTTACGGCGTCGTCACGGGAACGTCTCGATCCGGCACCGCGTCGGCGGGCGGGGTCGGGTCGAGCGCTCCCAGGTCGATGTCGGGGACGTCGAAGGTCGGGATGTCGACGGGCGGCGGGTCGAACGTCGGGACGTCGACGCCCGGTGGGACGTGGACGTCCGCGCAGGGCCCCGACGCCGCACCGCCGCAGGAGGCCGGGTCGTCGTCCGGTCCGTCGGCAGGCCGGACGTACCTGCCGTGGGCGTCGTACGCGTTGGCCCCGACGGGTACCTGCACGAGGCCGACCACCCCGGACAGGAGCACGAGCACGGCCGAGGCCACGAGCGCCACCCGGGACAGCCCGCCCGGGGCCGAGGCGGTGGCGACCGACCCGGTGCGCAGCATCCGTTCGATCGCCCACCACGCCGCCACGGACGGGGACAGGAACATCGTCGCGCCCAGGAGCGCAGCCGCGAGCGCGTCGGTCCGCCCGGTCGCGGGGAACCGACCGACGACGACGACGGCGACGAGGACGACGACGACGAACCTGGCCAGGACGGCCCGGCGCACGTGACGCCGTGCGTGCTCGAGCTGGTCGGCCCCCGCAGCGGAGTCCGGGTAGAGCCCCTGGGCCCGCCCGACCAGGTACAGGGAAGGCGTCAGGATCGTGCGTCCCGCACCGGCCAGCAGCACGGAGACGGCCGCCAGGACCACCAGGTACCGGGCGGACACCGCGTCCTGCACCACGAAGAGTCCCACGACGGCGGCGAGCACCCCCACGAGACCGGCCACCGTGAGCGCGAAGGCCGCACGGGTCGGCCGTCCTCCCGCGCGGAACGAGCGCTCCAGGTAGGGCCGGGAGGTTCTCCTCAGACCGCGCTGCGCGCGCACCGAGCCCACCACGAGCAGGACCATGAGCACGACGGCGCACGACGGCGCGAACCCGATGCCGCGGTCGCTCATGACCGCGCCGACGAGGACCAGGGCGAGCGTGCCGACCCGGACCGCGACCCGCCCGAACCCCTCCATCTGCTGCCAGACCTGGTGGTGGAGCAGGAGCCCGGCCTCGGCGTGCATCGGGTTGTCCGCGAGGACGCCGTCGAGGGAAGCGGTCCCGTCGGGCGTGAGCCGCGCCAGGGCCACGAGCAGGTCGGCGTCCTCCGGTGCGAGCTCCAGTCCCCGCAGGACCAGGCCACGCGCCTCGTCCTGGCTGCCGAGCCGGTTCCGGATCATGGCGGCGTCGTACAGGACCCGGGGGTCCTCGGGCGAGAGCTCGAGCGACCGACCCGACGCCGCCCGCGCCCGCGCCTTGTCCACTGCTCGCGGGCGACCCGCGAGCAGCACGTACGCGTGCTGGCCGTGCGCGGCCGCGTCGTCCGGGTCCAGCGCGAGGCATCGCTCGACCGCGGACCGGGCACCTCGTGCGTCGCCCCGGTCGAGCAGCGCGACCGAGGCCAGCAGGTGGGCGACCGCGAGGTCGGGGGCGACGGCCACCACGGCCTGCGCGTACCTCAGGGCCTCGTCGGTGCGGCGCAGCCCCAGGCAGAGCGACGCGGCCGACAGGAGCAGGCGGGCGTCGTCGGGCTCCTCGCGGAGCGTCGCCACGACCAGTGCGAGCGCGTCCTCGCCCCGCCCGACCTCGTCGAGCAGCTCGACGCGTCCGAGGACGGTCCGGACGAGCTCCGACGCGTCCGCGAGCGTCACAGCATCCGCCGGGCCCGCAGGTAGGCCGCGAGCTCGTCGTATCTCCCGTCGGCGTTCGCGAACGTCACGACGTTGCGCGCGGACTGCAGCCACGCGGTCGTCGAGGGCCGCACCTCGCGGAGGGTCGCCAGGACGTCGGCCATGGAGATCGGCCGCACCTGGCCGCTCTCGATCGAGGCCATCATGGCCTTCTCCGCCGCCGACGAGCACAGGTGCTCGAGGTCGGCGCCGGAGAACCCGTCGGTCCGCGCGACGATCACGTCCAGGTCGATCCCCGCGACGGGCCGCCCCTTGAGGTGGTGCCGCAGGATCGCGTACCGGGCGGGCTCGTCGGGCGGCAGGACCAGGACCACTCGGTCGAAGCGCCCGGGCCGCAGGAGCGCGGTGTCGACGTCCCAGGGATGGTTCGTCGCCCCCAGGACGAACAGGCCGTCGTTGTCCGACCCGATCCCGTCCATCTCCTGGAGCAGCTGGTTGACGACGGTCCGCATGCCCGAGGAGCTCGAGTACCCGGCCCGCTTTCCACCGATCGCGTCGACCTCGTCGAGGAAGAGGACGGCGGGCGCGAGGCGGCGCGCGCGCTGGAACAGGTCGTGCAGGTTGTGCTCGCTCTCGCCGATGTACTTGTCGAGGATGTCCGCGAGCGTGACGGTGAGGAACCGGGCGCCGAGCTCCCCGGCCACCGCGCGGGCCATGAACGTCTTGCCCGTCCCGGGCGGTCCGTACAGGAGAAGCCCACCGCGCATCGACTTGCCGAACGCGCGCGCGATCTCCTGGTTGCGCATCGGTTCGAGGAAGGCCTCGTGGATGCGCTTCTTGACCTGGTCGAGGCCCCCGACGTCGGCGAGCGTCACGGTCTCGCGCGACACGTCGAGCAGCCCGTTGGCGTCCGAGGGGTCGTCGTCGACGCCCGTCCGGAGGAACGGGGCGGGGAGTGCGACCCCGACCTCCTGCTCCATCCGGTCCCAGTCGACCGACGGGGCCGGGTCGCTCCCGACCTCGGCCGCGGCGGGCACAGAAGGCGGCGCGGGGTGGTCCGCCCCGGGCGCGGCCGGCGGCGCGACCGGCCCCGGGATGCCCGACGGCGCCGCTCCCGCCTCCTCGGAACGCGTCGGCACGCTGTCGCTCCCGTCCGCGAGCGAGGTCGCGGCACGGGTCACGAGGTCGAGCGCGTCCGTGCTCGTCGGGTCGAGCCGCAGGGCCGCGCTCGCCTGCTCGAGCGCTTGCGCGGGCTGCTCGGCCTGGAGCAGGAGCCGCGCGAACTGCACGCGCAGGACCGCGTTCTCGGGGGCGGCGCTCACGGCCACGGTCATCGCGTCCAGGATGTGACGCATCGTTGGGCTCCTCGGGTCGGCGCGCCCCCGGCGCAGCGCCGGGGCGGGGCACAGTCTGCCGTGCCGGCCCGCGGGGGGTCGAGGTGGCCGCCCTGTGGCCCGTCGTGGGGACGCGCGCCGGTCCGTCGGACCGCGGGCGGACGGCCTTCCCGCGGTCGGGAGGGGCCGCCGTCTCAGGAGGGGTACGGCCTCAGGAGGGGTACTGCGAGAACGCGGCCGTCGCGGGGTCGGAGCCGAGCCGGACGTCGGAGTCGAGGCCGTCGATCGCCGCGACCTCGCCGGCGGTCAGCTCGAAGCCGAACAGGTCGATGTTCGTCGCGATGCGCCTGGGGTCGACCGACTTGGGGATCACGATCCGGTCGTGCTGCAGGTGCCAGCGCAGGACGACCTGGGCGGGCGTGACGCCGTGCGTCTCGGCGATCGAGGTGACCGCGGGGGCGTCGAGGTCGGTGCCGCGCCCGAGGGGTGAGTACGCCTCGACCGCGATGCCCGCGGCCCGGGTCGCGTCCTGCGTCGCGCGCTGCTGGTAGGTCGGGTGGACCTCGATCTGGTTCACGGCGGGCACGACGTCGGTCTCTGCCAGGAGCCGCGCGAGGTGGTCGGGCAGGAAGTTGGAGACGTCGATCGCGCGGGCGGCGCCGTCGGCGTACAGCTTCTCGAAGGCTCGCCAGGTCTCGACGTAGAGGCCCCTGCTGGGGACGGGCCAGTGGACGAGGTAGAGGTCGACGACCTCGACGTCGAGCGCCTCGCGCGAGTCCTCGAACGCCTGCAGCGCGGACTCGAAGCCCTGGTCGCCGTTGCGGAGCTTGGTCGTCACGAAGATCTCGCGGCGGTGCAGCCCGGTCGCGCGCAGCGCGGCCCCGACACCGGCCTCGTTGTAGTAGCCGGCTGCGGTGTCGATGTGCCGGTACCCGGCCTCGAGGGCCAGCTCGACGGTGCGCTGCGTGGCGTCCTCGGGGACCTTGAAGACACCGAGCCCGACCTGCGGGACGGCGACACCGTTGTTCAGGAGGACGTCGGGGACCTGCGTGGGAGACACCATCCTCCAGTTCTACCGGGCGCCCGCGGGGGCTTCCACCCGACGCGGCAGGGCTCGCCGGGGCACGACCGGCCGTGCCCGGACCGGTGGTCGCCGTGCCCGCGGGGCGCCGGATGCGCGATACTGTGACCAGTGTCCTCTCCTGGCGCAACGGGTCGTCGACCCTGCGTGCCGTGAGCCGGTGCCTCGCGGAACCGTCCCCGACGGCGGGTCGGGCCTCTCGCAGGCGTCGGACCTGGGGTGATCCCCCGGTTCGACGGCGTGCTCACCTCGGTGGCGGACGCTCGGCGGGGCGTCGCGGACGCCGCGCGGGGTCCGGGTCCGGTGCTCGTACCGGTGCCCGTTTTGCAGGCCCCTGACCCTGTTGGGCGACACGCGTGCTTGACTCGTTACCTCCCAGGGCTAGCACAGTCGCACTTCCCCCTGTACCGTAGCCGGTGAGATTGCAGTGCCTCGCTTGTCCTTGCGCAACGGCCCCATGCCACCGCGAACCTTGTTACCCAAGAGTTGACGACGAACACCGTGATGTTCGGCTCCAGATCATGGAGCTGTTTGAAACTCTAGAAGGAGATCCCCATGGCATTGGGAACCGTGAAGTGGTTCAACGGCGAAAAGGGCTACGGCTTCATCGCACCTGAGGACGGCAGCGCCGACGTGTTCGCGCACTACTCCGCCATCCAGACGCAGGGCTTCCGCTCGCTCGAGGAGAACCAGCGCGTCGAGTTCGACGTGACGCAGGGCCCCAAGGGCCCGCAGGCGGAGAACATCCGCCCGCTCTGATCTCACTCGCCTCCGGGCGAACCTGATCATTGATCGAGTGCCCCCGACCGGTTCGCCGGTCGGGGGCACTCGTGCGTCCAGGACCAGGAGCCCCCGTGCTCGGTCCGTGACGCCGTGGTAGAACTGAGAACGGTCCAGAGGACCAGCGAACCGCCCTCCGGCGTGCTGGTCCGGCAACCGCGTGATCGCGCACGGTGCTCCCGGAGGAAGACCCGCCCCCGCGTCCGTGGGGGAAGAGCGAGGCCCGACGCCGCAGCGCACCTCCTCGTGCCCCTCACCCGGGGCTGTCCCGGGCGAGGTCTCCGCACGCGGGGGAGCTCCGCCGTCGGGCACGGAGAGAAGGAGCACCATGGCCGAGCGCGTCGTGGACCGTGAGGCAGCCTCCGCTGCCGCCTGCCCCCCGTCCGTCGTGTGCCGCCAGTTCGGCCCCGGGCACCTCCTGCACGCCCTCCACGGCCGCATGCTCCGCAACCGGCCCTGGGGCTGGCGCGACGGGGTCGTGCTCGCGGTGCGGCCGGTCGACGCCGGTGCCGAGGTCGTCGTGGAGTACACGACCGGCGAGGGGGCGTGCCGGGTGTGGCACCACACCGCGCTCGACCTCGCTGCCGGGCAGGGCGTGCGCGTGCACGAGCAGTACCACGCGCTCGAGGTCGGCGACAGCACGCTCAACGTCCGGCTGCTCGGCGGGGTGGGCCACGTGCCGGAGCCCTCCCCGCGCTGAGTGCGTGGTCCCGCCCTGGCTCGCCGGGCGGGTCGCGGCCGGATCGCGCCCTCGACGGAACGCACGGGCCGGGCACCGCGTTGAACCCGTGTGGGCGCCCGCCCGCGCCGGTTCGACCAAAGGACACGCTCATGGGATTCCTCGACCGCCTCCTCGGCCGCGCCCCGCAGGACGACGGGATGCCGCGCCGCCACGCGACCTACGACGGCCACGAGTCCCCCGCGTACGGCACCCCACCCCCCGCACCCACCGGGCCTGCGCGCAGCGAGGACGACGTCGCGATCGACCGCTACCGGTACCTGCTGCGCACCGCTCCCCCGGAGGCCGTCGAGCAGGCGCACGCCGAGGCGTTCGAGCGGCTGACCCCCGAGCAGCGCCGGCGCGTCCTGACCGACCTCGGCCAGCAGGTGCCGCCCGCGGAGCGTGCGACCTCCGACGACCCGCAGTCGCTCGCCCGCATGGCGACCCGCGCCGAGATGCGCAACCCCGGGACCCTCGAGCGGTCGTTCGGGGGGCGGCAGGTCGCGCCGGGCATGGGCTCGATGATCGGCTCGAGCATGCTCGGCACCATCGCGGGCGTCGTGATCGGCTCGGCGGTCGCGAACATGATGTTCGGGCCGATGTTCGGCGACCCGACGGCGGACTTCGCGGGCGACGGCGGCACCTCTGGCGCCGGCGACCCGGGCGCGACCGAGGGTGACCCCGGGGCGACCGAGGCCGGGGCCGGGGCCGAGACGGCGGGCGGCGAGCCCGGCTTCACCGAGGCTGGAGGCGCGGGCGACCTGGGTGGGGGCTTCGGGGACTTCGGCGGCGGCGACTTCGGCGGCTTCGGAGACTTCTGAGGCCCTGGCTCGCCCGGTCCTCGCCGGGGGGTGCCGACGGTCCACCGGACCGACGCGTTGCCCTGCCGCGCGCCACGGTCGACACTGGTGCCCTGCCGCGCGCCGCTCGTGACCGCGACCTCGGAGGATCCGATGAACGACCCGTCCAGCCGCCTCGCGCCGAGCGGCACCACCGCCGTCCCTCGGTCGGTCGCCCGTTGGGCGACCCACTCGCCGTACTCCTCACCCGGGGAGCATGCCCGGCTCCTGCGGGCGGTGCCCACCGACCCGGACGCCCTGGGGCAGGTGGCACGCAACGTGATCGCGCACTATCGCGCGGAGGCCGCCGTGATGCCGGCCGAGCGTGCCACGGACGTCGACAGCCGGTGGCTCGCGACGATCCTCGACCTCGACCACTCCCGGCACGGGACCCCTCTCGCCGTGCCTCGTGCAATCTGCGACCGGGTGGGAGGCTGCTGCCGGGACCACGCGCTGCTCGCGGTCGGGGTGCTGCGCGAGCACGGCATCCCGGCCAGGACCCGTGTGGGGTTCGCGGCGTACTTCACGCCCGGCTTCCACCACGACCACGTCGTCGTCGAGCACTGGGCAGACGGCCGCTGGGTGCGCTGGGACCCCGAGCTCACCGCTGGTGACCCGGCCTTCTCGTTCGACCCGCTCGACCTCCCGCTCGAGAAGGGGGTGACCGGCGAGGACCTGACACTGCCCTTCGTGCCCGCGGCCACCGCGTGGCTCGCGCTCCGTGCGGGGCTGGCGGACGCGGACCTGTTCGGGCTCGACCCCGGGCTGCCGGTCCGCGGCGACTGGTTCGTCCACGACTACGTCCTGTTCGAGCTGGCCCACCGTCAGGGGGACGAGCTGCTGCTGTGGGACACGTGGGGGGCGATGAGCACGGACGACACGCTCGAGGGCGCCGACCTCACGCTGGTCGACGAGATCGCGGCCCTGCTCGCCCGTGCCGACCAGGGCGACCGGGAGGCGGAGGACGAGCTCACCGCGCGCTATGCCGCCGACGACCGCCTGCATCCGGGGCCTCGGGTGCGCACCCTCTCCCTCACGGGACCCAGCAGGTGGACCGACCTCGCCAGCCGGCCCCTCGAGACCGATCGCCTGAGTGCGGAGTAGTTGTCGCCAGACGGCCGATGTGACGACAGCTGCTCCGCACTCAGCGGTGCGATCAGCGGAGCGGCGAACGAGTCCCCGCGCCGCACAGCCCGATGAACGCGCCCAGCTCGGCGAGCTCCGCGGGGTGGTTCGGCAGGTAGTCGGTGAGCCGGGGCGAGCGGACCACGACGGCACACCACTGACCGCGCGAGACCGCGACGTTGACGCGGTTGCGCGAGAGCAGGAACTCCATGCCGCGCGGCACGTCCTCGCGCGCCGAGGCCGTCATGGAGACGATCGCGACGGGCGCCTCCTTGCCCTGGAACTTGTCGACCGTGCCCACGCGCACGTCGCCGAGCCCCGCGGCCTGGAGCGCGTGCCGCACGGTCCACACCTGCGCGTTGTAGGGGGCCACGACCACGAAGTCCTCCGGGCCGAGCGGCCGGGACCCCCCGGCCGCCGGTCCGTGCGGGTACCACGCCGTCCCGAGCAGCGCCTTGACCTGGCGCACGATCTCCTGCGCCTCCTCGACCGAGGAGACCGCGTTGCCCGCGTGCTCGACCTCGACGACGTGCACGCCGGGTTCGACCCCCACGAGCAGCCGCTCCCCGGCCGCGGCCTCCGCGTGCAGCAGGCCCTCGTACGCGAGGTCCGACACGGCGTCGCACAGCGCAGGATGCATGCGCCACGAGCGGGCCAGGAAGTACCCGAACTCGGGCGGCAGCACGTCGTGCCCGCCGCCCGCGCGGGTCAGCCACCCGAGCGCCGACTGGTCCACGGGCTCGGGGTGCTGGCCCTGCGAGACCTGCGGGAGCTGCTGCGGGTCGCCCAGCAGAAGGAGCCGCTGCGCGGCGCGCGAGACGGCGATCGTGTTGGCGAGCGAGAACTGACCGGCCTCGTCGATCACGAGCAGGTCGAGCTCGCCGTCCCCGAAGCGCTCGGCGTGCGCGAGGTCCCAGGCCGTCCCGCCGACGACGCAAGGCCCCTCGGCGACGAAGGCCGCGGTCTGCGCGGAGTCCACGAGCCGCCAGGGGACGAGCCGTGAGCCGTCGGGCAGGGCCGCGGCCGCGACGTCGTCGGGCAGGCCTGCGCCCGCCTCGCGGCCGACGGCCGACACGTCCCGCCCCTTGGGGCCCGACGCCTTCTTGCCCACGCGGTCCGCGGGCACGCCGCCCTTGGCGATGACACCCGCGAGGACGTTCTCCACGACGTCGTGCGACTGCGCGACGACGCCCACGCGCCACCCCTCCGCGACGAGCCGCCCGACGACCTTCGAGGCGAGGTGCGTCTTGCCCGTGCCCGGGGGGCCCTGGACGCCCAGGTAGGAGCCGTCGAGGTCACGCACGGCGTCGGTCACGGCGTCGATGTAGCGCTCGGGGCCGTCGCCCAGCGTCGGGAGCGGGGCGCCGGACACCGTGCGCGGCGGGCGCCGGCGCAGCAGGTCGAGCGCGGGGTGGTCCGGGAGCACCAGGGGCGACCGCGACCCGGCGGGGTTGAGGGCCTGCACGGTGGCCGCGAGCGCCCGGACCGACGCCTCCTGCTGGGGAGTGGGCAGCACCTGCCCCACCGTGAGCGCCATGGGCAGCGCGTCGTGCGGTGCGACGCCCTTGGGCACGGGCATCCGCACGTCGAGCACGTCGACCTCACGGCCGGTGCCGAGGCGTCCGCGCTCGACGCCGTGGACCCGCACGCTCCCGGTGGACCAGCGGACGGCTCCGTGCGCGGGCTCGATCCCGTCGGGTGCCGGTCCCTCGAAGAGGGCCGTGGCGCCGTCGTACCCGGCCTTGAGCTCCGAGCCGTCGGGCAGCTCGCCGTACAGGCGCAGGCGGCGTGACGGGTTGCTGCGCGGTGTGGCCCTCGCCCAGTCCTCGATCACCTCGGCGCGCTCCACGAGGAAGTACGCGCGCGGGGTCTGCCACTGGTCGACGGGGTCCTTGAGCCGCGCGAAGTACTCCTGCCAGAACGGCTTGGCCTCGCGCCAGTAGTACCCGACGCCGGCGCCGAGCAGGGCGACGGCCTCCTCGTCGTCGGTCCGCCCCTCGCCCGAGCGGCCGTCGACGCCACCCGCGAGAGCCCGTACGTCGAGCTCGACCTGCTCGGCCTCCGCGCGCTTGGCGCGACGGGCGACCTCCGCGTCGGAGAGCTCGAGGGCGGGAGGCAGGTCGTCCTCCCAGCCCGTGCCCGCCGGGGGAGCCGGGGAGCCGGTCACGTCGCTCGTCGCGGGGGCCGAGCGTCCCGCGAGCCCCAGCAGGAACTCGTGCAGGCGCAGCGTCGAGAGGCAGTCGTACTCGTTGTAGTCCGCGATGCCGCGCAGCAGGTGCTCGGCCTCCTCGGTGCGTCCCGCGTCGCGCGCCGCGCAGTACGTCGCGTACGCCACGACGGACGCCGCCGCGTCCGTGACGTCGCCGCCGCGGAGCTGGTCGCCCATGTAGAGCGGCTCGAGCTTCTTGATCGAGTACGACGGCGCCGACACCTTGAGCGAGTGCCGCACGGTCGCGTAGAGGTCCACGAGGACGCCCTGCCGCAGGAGGTCGTCGACCTCCTGCTCGTACACGCCGTGGCGGGCCGCGATCGACAGCAGGTGCGTCTTCTCGTACGACGCGTAGTGGTAGACGTGCAGCCCCGGGTACTGGGCGCGGCGCTTGGCCAGGTAGTCGACGAAGTCGATCAGGGCCTGCTTCTCCTGCTCCAGGTCGTGCGCCCAGAACGCCCGGAACGGGGGCTTCTCGTCAGGGCTGCCCGGCCGCTCGACGAGCCCGAACAGGTAGTCGATGTTCCACGTGATGTCGCGCGTGGCGGGGTCCGTGACGGACCACAGCGGGTCGCCCTCGAAGTCGAAGAAGACGTCCCCGGGGTCGGGGCGCGGCAGGTCGCGCAGCGGGGCCGGGTCCACGACGACGTAGGACAGCGTGTGCTGCTCGGGCCGGGCTGCCACCCCCGTGCCCTCCACGTCCTCGGCCCCCGGCGTGCTCCACGTGACCGACCCGCTGGGGCCGGGTCCGACGTCGGGCACCCCTCCCCCGTCGCCCGGCACGTCGACCAGGCAGGCCTGGAGCCTCGCCTGGACGCGCAGCGTCTCGAACGTGCGTGCCGCGAGCCCCGGGGGCGGGGTGGTCGCGGACGCGAGCTGCGTCATGGTCGTGATCCCGGCGGCGCGGAGCCGGACCCGCTGGGTGCTGCGCAGGCCCGCGACCCGCAGCACGTCGTCGTGCTCGGTGACCTGCTGCGCGCAGTAGGCGCACGTGCCGCACTGCCGCAGGCCGGGGGCGTCCCAGCGGACGGGTTCGCCGCCCGCGCGGTGCGTGTCCAGGAGGCGCAGCAGCTCGGTGCGCCGCTCGCGGAAGACGGGCAGGACGTCCGCGAGCCGGTGGTCGGTCACGGCCCGGGTCCCGAGGATCAGGTGGAGCGTGGGCGAGGTGCGGACGCCGGCGGCGAGGAGCTGGTCGGCGTAGGCCGCGAGCTGGAGCAGGGCGGGGACCTTCGCACGGCGCGCGAGCTTGGCGTCGTGCACGGCGTACTCCGCGCCGCCGGTGCCGGGCACGCCCGCGGTGCCCGACGCCGTCGGGCCGCCCGCGTACGGGGAGACCTGGGCCGCCCGGCTGTCCGTACGGATCAGGAAGTCCGCGCGCCCGTGGAAGCGACCGTCGAAGAACGACCCCTGGTAGACGACGTCGACACCGTCCCGCAGGGCGTCGAGCGTCGCGGCGTGGGCCGCCTCGAGGTGCTCGCGGCGCATCGAGCGCGGCACCGGGATCTCCCGGACGCCGTCCCGGCCCACGAGCTCCACGAGGCCCTCGAGGACCTGCTGCTCGTGCACGTCGCCGAGGGTCGCGGTGCGCTCGAGCATGTCGTCGACGTCGAGCGCGGGGTGCGCGGCACGCCCCACCTTCTCGTCGAGCGTGCGCAGCAGGCGGTACTCGCACTCGCTGGCCGCGACCAGGTCGCTCGCCGAGAACACGAGCAGGGGCTCGGCGGACGGGTCCTGCTGGTCCATCAGGAACACGGTGACTCCTCGTACTTCCCGCGGCGGTCCACGGCCGGCCGACGCCGACCACGGCCTGTCGAGGTCGTGACGCTCGCCCGACCCGGTTCCTTTCTACCGGGCGCCGCCGACACGCGGACCGGAGCCACCGCCCGACGGCCGCCGTCCCCGCCGCAGCACCCGGGGCCAGCACGCCGGAATTGGCACATCCGGGCGGTTCTGCAGCATAGTGAGCGCGCAGGAACTGTCGAAGGAGATCTCCCATGGCCGTACATTTCAACCCGCCGCCCGGCTGGTTGGTACCTCCCGGTTTCTCCCCTTCGTCCGAATGGCACCCGGATCCGGCCTGGCCGGCCGCCCCCACGGGCTGGGTCTTCTGGGTCGAGGCAGCCCCGGCACCGCCGCCCGCACCCGCTCCCGCACCGCCGACGTCGGGCGCCGAGGCCTGGTCGCGCGAGACGCCCGGTGGCGGCATCCCCGTCCACTTCCCGACCGCGGTGGTGCCGCTGACCCCCGGTGGAGCACCCACGCCTCCCTCCCCCACGGGCCCTCCGTCCGCGCCCACGCGCCGTTCCCTGCGCGACGTCGGCAGCAGCGGCGGCAGCGGCGGCGCCCTGACCGACTCCCCGTCCTCGACCATGATCCTGCCGGTCGTCGGCGCGGGGGCGCCCGGCGGCGGTGCGGGAGCAGCCCCGCCCGCGCCGTCCCGACCCGCGGTCCCGCTCCCGGCTCCGGTCGCCGCACCCGCCCCTGCGCCCTCCGGCACCTCGGCGCACGGCCCGCTCGCGATCTTCTCCGGCGACGACGAGCCCCGCGAGGAACGCCGGTACATGCGTTGGCTCCTTCCCGTCGGCGTGGGCGTGGGCGGCATCGCCGTCGGGCTCATGCTCGGCCTGGGCGTGACCCTCAAGGCGCAGTCGGAGGCGGGGGACGCCACCGCAGCCGCCGCGCTCACGACCGAGCAGACGGCCGCCGAGCGGACCAAGCTCGACGCCGAACGGGCCGACCTGGAGGCCCAGCTCGCCGGTATCGCCGAGACGACCGAGGCCGTCGCGGCCCGGGAGGCCGCGGTCACGACCAAGGAGACCGAGCTCGCCGACCGGGACAAGGCCCTCGACGAGCGCGAGAAGAAGCTCGAGGAGAGCGAGAAGGAGTCCAACGACAACCAGGACGACGGCAGCTGGGAGTCGGGCAAGGTCAACGGGATCTACCTGACGTGCGAGGCCGCGAAGCGCGACGGCAAGGCGCCGCTCAAGCAGGGCGACGACGGGTTCAACCCGATGCTCGACCGAGACGGCAACGGGGTGGCCTGCGAGCGCTGACGGCCGCGATGCCGGCGGCGGCGTGTGCGGCGGTCGACAGTGCTGCACGCGTGGCAAGTCACCAGCAAAACTCCGACATCAGTATCGGAACTGATGACATCGCCGCATGCTTGCCACGAGGTCTCGCGCGGTGAGCGAGAGGCTAGGCCTGGACCAGGATGCCTCGGCTCATGTTGTTGATCAGGGAGTCGGCGAACTCGATCGAGAGGGGTTCGTCGGGAATGAGGAGGCGGTGGTAGCAGGCTCCCCAGAGCTGGTCGACGACGACCTGGACGTCGACGTCGGGGTGGATCTGTCCCTGCTCCTTGGCCCGTTGGAGGCGTTCGACCGCAGTGCGTCGTCGGATGGTGGAGTAGTTGCGCGACCAGGCCTCAGCGAGCTCTGTGTCACTCTGGGCTGCGCCGATGAGCTTGGCGATCACGGGCCCCACGTCGGGTCGGTTCAGGAGGGCGACGTGGGCGTGGAGCTGGGTGCGTAGGTCGTGCTCGATGTTGCCGGTGTCGTCGAACTGAAGCTGTTCTTCGACGTGGGTGAAGTACGCCTCTGCGGCGAGGGCTCCTGGAGAGGGCCACCACTTGTAGAGCGTCGCCTTGCTCGCCGGTGCGGCTGCTGCGATCTTGTCGAACGTCACGCCAGCGACGCCGTCGGTGAGGAGGATGTCGGCGGTCACGGCGAGGATTCCTCTCCGGACCTCCGCGGCCGGTCGGCGGCCGCGTCCAGGTCGTTCTGGCGGTGTTCTTGTCATGGTGGTGACGTACTCCTGACGGTGGTCCCTGAGGAGGGCGGATCGTCGATCCGCTCGTCGGGGTCGGTGATCGTGGGGCCGGGGTCGATGGTGATCGGCTCGAGGTCGTTGCGACCTGTGAAGATGGCGTGGTGAGCGCGTACGAGGTCGGTCCGGACGGGTACGGCGAGCTGCTGTCACGGCTCAAGGAGCGGGTACGGGCGAGCCGGGTGCGCGCGGCCCGGTCGGCGAACACCGAGCTGTTGCGCCTGTACTGGTCGATCGGCAGGGACATCCTGGACCGCCAGGAGGCCGCGGGCTGGGGCACGAAGGTCGTCGACCGGCTCGCGGCGGACCTGCGGGCGGAGTTCCCGGACCAGCGGGGCTGGTCCCGGCGGAACCTGCTCTACATGCGCTCGGTCGCCCAGGCCTGGCCTGACGGAGAGGCATTCGTGCAACAGGCTGTTGCACAACTGCCCTGGGGCCACGTGACCGTCCTGCTCTCCCGCCTCGACGACGCGACCGAGCGGGACTGGTACGCAGCCCAGGCGGCCGGACACGGCTGGTCCCGCGCCGTCCTGGAGAACCAGATCGCCTCGAAGGTCCACCAGCGCATCGGCGCCGCTCCCTCGAACTTCCCTGAGCTCCTCGTGCCGACCGACTCCGAGCTCGCGCAGCAGCTGGTCCGTGACCCCTACGTCTTCGACCACCTGGGCCTCAGCGGCCGCGTCCACGAACGCGACGTCGAGCAGGGCCTCATGGACAAGCTCCAGGAGACGCTGCTGGAGTTCGGGCACGGCATGGCGTTCGTCGGCCGCCAGGTCCGGTTCACCGTCGACGGCGACGAGCTCATCGTCGACCTGCTGCTGTTTCACGTCGAGCAGCTGCGCTACGTCGTCGTCGAGCTCAAGATCGGCCAGTTCGAGCCCGCGCACGTCGGCCAGCTCGGCACCTACGTCGCCCTCGTCGACGACCGTCTCCGCAAACCCGACCGCCACTCCCCCACCGTCGGGATCCTGCTCGTCGCCGGCCGCAACGAAGCCATCGTCCGCTACGCCCTCGCCGGCGCCAGCGCACCGCTGGCCGTCGCGAACTACACCTACGACAACCTCCCACCCGCAGAACAAGCCGCCCTCCCCCGCGCCGACCAGCTCCAGGCGATCCTCGACCTCGACACCACCGCGCCGCACGACAGCTGAAGACTCGCTCGACACCCGTCGCACCCTCGAACCCCGACGTCCGCGTCGGGGCCGGGATCAGGGGAGGGCTGGCTGGTCAGCTGATTCGGCCATCCGTGCTGGCCGACGGTGTGCGGCCCAGATCGCGGCACCGGCGAGGAGAGCACCGATCGCGGCACCGATCGAGTTGGTGAGCCAGTCGTTCGTGTCGCACGAGCGACCGAGTGCGGGAGTCAGCGCCTGCACGAGCTCAACTGCGGCGGAACCCGCGACGCCACCGAGGAACGCGACCAGCGGGCGGCGGCTCGCGATCGCGGCGAGCAGGACGGGCGGCACGAAGAGGATCACGTTGGCCATGAGCTCGACGCGGCCGAACGTCGGCAGAGTCCACCCGACGGTGCACCTTTCGACGACCTCACGGCTGGTTGGGACGAGCGCGAGCAGCAGGGTCGGCACGAGCGAGATCCAGAACAGCGCCCAGGTGATGCGTGGACGCCCGTAGAGCCACGCTCCTGCGAGGGGGCCGGTGATCAGAAGCAGAGCGAGGACCGCCGGGGAGAACCACGGGTACTGGACCAGGAGGGTAGAGATCATGGTGCGAGGACGCTCCGGCTCGAATCGGGCACGAGCGCCCAAGAGTAGCCGTCATCATGCATCCCGACGCGAACGGTGGTGGCCGCCGCCGCGCATCGGCCGTCGATGGTGAGGCGCCCTGGCGCTACGCACATCCACGCGCCGGGCGTCGCCGCCGCCCCGGGAGACGGCAGCGGCCCCAGGAGACGGCAGCGGCCCCGGGAGACGGCAGCCGCCCCGGGAGACGGCAGCGGCCCCGGGACCTTCCGGTCCAGGGGCCGCTGCTCACTCCTCGGTCGCCGCTGCGACCGCGTCCACCGTCGCGCCTACAGCACGTGCGCCAGGAACTCCCGGGTGCGCTCCTCGCGCGGGTTCGTCAGGACCTCGCGGGGGTCGCCCTGCTCGACGATCGCGCCGTCGTCCATGAACACCACGTGGTCGCCGACCTCGCGCGCGAAGCCGATCTCGTGGGTCACGACGATCATCGTCATGCCGCTCTCCGCGAGGTCGCGCATGACCGCGAGGACCTCGCCCACGAGCTCGGGGTCGAGCGCGGACGTCGGCTCGTCGAACAGCATGAGCTCGGGGTCCATCGCGAGAGCGCGCGCGATCGCGACACGCTGCTGCTGACCGCCCGAGAGCTGCGCCGGGTAGTGGTCCATGCGGTCCGCCAGGCCGACGCGGGCGAGCAGCTCCTCGGCCCGCTCCTTGGCCTTCGCGCGGGAGAGCCCCCGCACCTGGACCGGGGCCTCCATGACGTTCTGGAGCGCCGTCATGTGGGGGAACAGGTTGAAGCGCTGGAACACCATGCCGATGCGTGAGCGCTGCTCCGCGATGACCTTGGGGTGCAGCCGGTGCAGGCGCTTGGTCCCGTTCTTCTCGACCTCGCGGTACCCGATCAGGTCGCCGTCGACGTAGATGCGGCCGGCCGTGAGGTCCTCGAGCTCGTTGATGCAGCGCAGCAGCGTGGACTTGCCCGATCCGGACGGCCCCAGCACGACGCACACCGAGCCGCGCGGCACCTCCAGGTCCACGCCCTTGAGGACGTGCAGGTCGCCGAACATCTTGTGCACCCCGACGATCTCCACCATGGGTGCGGCGTCCGCGTCGGCGCGCGACGCCGTCGGGCCTGCTGCCGCGGCGGCGGCCGCTGCGCCGGAGGGGCGGTCGAGAGCGTCCGCGGTCACGGGGTCACCTCCAGGAAGGGGTCGGCGTTCGCGGTCGTGCCCGACGCCGCTATCGCCTCCTGCTTGCTCGGCTTCTTGGGGCCCTTGCCCGGCTTGCGACGACGCGACGACCCCGTCGACGAGCCGAAACCGCGCCCGTAGTACTGCTCGATGTAGTGCTGGCCGACCATGAGGATGCTCGTGATCAGCAGGTACCAGATCGCCGCGACCATGAGGAGCGGGATCGGGAGGAAGATGCGGTTCGCGATCGCGCTCGACGCGAACGTCAGGTCGAGGCTGAACGGCACCGCGAGGACCAGCGACGTGGTCTTGAGCATCGAGATGGTCTCGTTGCCCGTCGGGGGGACGATCACGCGCATGGCCTGCGGCAGGATGATGCGCCGCAGGATCTTGCCGTCCTTCATGCCCAGGGCCTTCGCAGCCTCGGCCTGGCCCGGGTCCACCGAGCCCAGGCCTGCGCGGACGATCTCCGCGAGGTACGCGGCCTCGTTGAGCGCCAGGCCCAGGATCGCGGCGCGCGCGGCCGTGAAGAGGTCCGCGGTGTCGAACACGAACCACTCCGGCCCGAACGGGATGCCCAGGCTGAGCTTCGGGTACAGCACCGAGATGAGACCCCAGAACACGAGCTGCGTGTAGATGGGGGTGCCCCGGAAGAACCAGATGTAGAACCAGCTCGTCGCGCGCATGACCGGGTTGTCCGAGCGGCGCATGACCGCCAGGATCACCGCGAGCACGACCGCGATGGCCATCGAGGAGAACGTCAGGATCAGGGTCCAGCCCACGCCGCGCATGATCTGCACGTCCCGCAGGTAGAGCCAGACGACGTCCCACCGGAACTTGTCGTTCGTGACCAGGCCGTGCACGGCCATGGCCGCGAGGACCAGGAGGACCACGGCCGCCGCCCAGCGCCCCGGCCGGGGCACCGGGACCGCGTGGATGCGGTCCGGTATCCGGTCGGCGGGCACGGTCGCCGTGCCGTGGCTCGTGGAGCCACGGCTCGGGGAACCGTCGGGGGTCGGGGTGCTGGGCGGCTGGGCCATGGCTACCTCTGTTCTGTCAGGGGATCAGCTCAGGAGACCACGGGGTTGAGCTCGGCCGTGGTGACCGCGCCCGAGGTGTTGCCCCAGGCGTCGAGGATCGTCGTGTAGTCGCTGTCGTCGATGAGCTTCTGCACCGCGGCCTGCACGGCCTGCGCGAGCGCGGTGTCGTCCTTGGCGATCGCGATGCCGTGCAGCGAGTCGGCGAAGATGTCGCCGAGCTGCTCGATCTGGCCGTCGGTCTGGGTCACGGCGTACGCCACGACCTGCGAGTCCGCGTACATGACGTCGGCCTTGCCACCCACCAGGTTGGTCGTGACGTCGGCCTGGCTCGCGTAGCGCAGCGGCGTGATCTCGGGCTTGCCGGCCGCCTCGCACTCCGCCATCAGCTCGTCGAGCGCGTCGTCCTCGACCGTCCCCGTCTGGACCGCGATGCTCAGGCCGCACACGTCGGAGGGGTCGACGTCCTTGGGGTTGCCCGCGGCCACGGCGTACGCCTCGCCCGCGCGGAAGTAGCTGACCATGTTGACCTCGGCCAGGCGCTCCGGGGTGATGGTGAAGCCCGAGACGCCGATGTCGTACTTCGAGCCGATCGCCGGGATGATCGCGGAGAAGTCGGCGTTGGACACCTCGACGTCGAGGCCGAGCACCGCTCCGACGGCCTTCGCCAGGTCGACGTCGTAGCCCACGATCGTCTTGCCGTCCTCGCCGATGAACTCGGCCGGGGCGTACGTCGCGTTGGTGCCCACCGTCAGGGTGCCGGCCTCGACGACGTCGGCGGGGAGCATCGCGGCGATCGCGTCGTCCTTGGCGATGCTCGACGGGTCGAACGACGCCGCGGCCGAGCCGCCGTCGGTGGGCGAGGTGCCCGAGCCGGTCGAGGCGTCGGTGCACGCCGTGAGCGCGAACGTCGCGGCGAGGGCGGTGAGGGCGGTGAGGACGGGCAGCCTGCGCATGGGGGTCTCTCGTTTCATGGTGGTGAGCTCCGGCGCCGACCTCAGGGGGGTGGGTCACACGCCGCGCAACGCGGGCAGCACGGAGCGGCGCCGCACCGTTGCCCACCCAGTTTCCCGCGCGGGCGCCCGGACTGGCAAAACGGCGCCTCCCACCGGGTCCGTCCGGGCCCCGCACCGAGGTCCGGTCACCCGCGCACGAGGTCGGTCAGGGAGCTGGGCACAGCCGCCTGACCGACCTCGGGCTCGGTGCACCCGAGGAACGGCTCAGGACACCGGCGGGTTGACCACGGCCTCGTCCAGAGCACCGTCCGCGTTGCCCCACGAGGCCAGGATGTCGGTGAACGTGCCGTCCTCCATGAGGACCGTGAGCGCGGCCTGGATCGCGGCCGCGAGCTCGGTGTCGGCCTTCGCGGTCACGATGCCCTGGGGAGCCGAGTCGAACACCTCGCCGATCTGCTCGATCTCTCCCTTGGTCTGCTCGACCGCGTACGACACGATGGGCGAGTCCGCGTACATGATGTCGGCCTTGCCGCCCACGAGGTTGGTGGTGGCGTCCGCCTGGTTGTCGTAGCGCAGGATCTGGAGCGGCTGCTCGCCGTCCTCCTCGCACGTCGTGCTGATCTCGGCCGCGCCCTCCTCCTCGACCGTGCCCGTCTGGACCGCGACGGTCAGGCCGCAGATGTTCGCCGGGTCGACGTCCTTGGGGTTGCCCTTCTGGACGGAGAACGCCTCGCCCGCGTTGAAGTAGCTGATCATGTTGGCCTCGGCCATGCGCTCGGCCGTGATCGTGAACGACGAGATCCCGACGTCGTACTTGGAGCCCAGGGCCGGGATGATGCCCGGGAAGTCGGCCGACTCGATCACGACCTCGAGCCCCAGGACGGCACCGACGGCCGAGATGATGTCGATGTCGTAGCCGACGGGCGTGGAGCCGTCCGACGCGATGAACTCGGCCGGCGCGTACTCGGTGTTCGACGCGACGACGAGCTGTCCGGCGCTCGCGACGTCCGCCGGCAGCAGCGCTGCTGCGGCGTCGTCCTTCTGCACCGACGTGAGGTCGAAGGGTGCTTCCGTCGCGGTCTCCGCGGAGGTCCCGGTCGACGGGGAGTCGGAGGGCTGCGAGGCGTCGGTGCAGGCCGTGAGGGCCAGGGTCGCCGCGGCCGTGACGGCGACGAGGAGAGGCATCTTGCGCATGAGGGCTCCGATCGGGTGGGTACGTCGTGGCGCGTCACTCTAGGGCGCATACGTCTCGCCCGCGTCACGGAGGGGTTTCGGTTCGACACCGGACGGGCCCCGGCACCGGCGTCCCCCGGGGCCCGGCAGGGACCCCGACGGCGTCGCTCGCCCCCTCCGGACCGCCCCCGGACAGCCATCCTGTAAAAAGAGAGCGCCCCTTACCTATCGGTTGCGCTACTGTCGGCGCGCACCGACAGACGGCCGCCACCGGCGGCGGCCGCACCGATCCGGAGGGAGCCGCCCGTGCCACGAACACCCCTGTGCCACCGTCGGGTCCCGTCGCCCTCCCACCCCCGGACGGACCTCCCCGGATGACGGGGCGCGCAGTGCTCGCTCGGCAGGCTCACCGGAGCCGACCAGCGCCGCTCAGCGCCCGCCCCACCCCACCCGCAGCCGCGCCCGCCCCCTCGACGTGAGCGGCGCCGTCGGGCTGCCCTGCCGCCCGCCGCGCCGTCCGCCGCGGTACGAGGCGCCCACCGACCGTCCCGTCCCACCCACCGGAGGAACCCGATGACCGACGACCCACCCGTGCACCCGCCCACGGCCGGCCCCCGCCGCACGTCCGCCCTCCGGGCCGTGCTCGCGGCCCGCGCCTCGCGCTGGACCGACCTCGCGCAGCTCCTGCCGCAGGCGGGCAGGCCGCTCGTCGCCGCGGCCGCGCTGCTCAACGTCCTGCTGGGGCTGCTGCCGCTCGCGTTCATCGTCCTGGTGGGCTACGTCCTGTACCTCGTCCCGCAGGTCGCGGCCTCCCCCGGGGCCGACGGCGGCAGCGGACAGGCGGGCTGGTCGGACCTGCTGACCGCCCTCGGCCTCGCCGTCGGCGTGTTCGTCGTCCAGCAGGTCCTCGCCCCGTTCCAGGCGGGCGTGACCGAGGTCATCGCGCGCCGCGTCGACGAGCACTGCATCGACCGGCTCATGACGGCCGCGCTGCACGACGCCCCGCTCGACGCGCTCCAGCAGCCCGAGGCCCTCGACCTGCTGGCCGAGGCGCGCGCCGCCTTCGCACGCCAGGCCCGCCCGCCGGGCGACGCGGCCGCGGCACTGCTGTCGCTCCTGGCGCGCTACGTCCAGCTCGTCGGCGCGGTCGTGCTCGTGGGCATCGTGGTGTCGCCGCTCGCAGGCATCGTGATCGGTGCGACCGCGCTCGCGATCCGGTTCGGGGTCCGCGGGACGCTCGGGAAGTTCGCGGACATGTGGGACTCGCTGGCAGGGTCGCGTCGCAAGGTCTTCTACCTGCGGGACCTCGCCACGGGCTCGCGCGCCGCCAAGGAGATCCGCCTCCTGGGTCTGCTCCCCTGGGTCCGTGCACGCCTGCGCTCCGACACGATGGCGGCCTACGAGCCCGCGTGGGCCGGGAGCCGCAAGCTCCAGTTCTGGCCCATGATCGGCCTGTCCGGCGTGGGCCTCGTGGGTGGCGCGGTCGTCCTCGTGCTCGTCGCCGACGCCGCGGCGTCGGGCCGCCTGAACCTGTTCGAGCTGGGCGTCGCGCTCCAGGCCGTGCTCATCCCCATGCGGTTCGGCGTGTACTTCCCCGAGGCCGACGTGCAGACCCAGTTCGGTCTGCACTCGTACCACGCCCTGCGCACGTTCGAGCGGCAGATCGCGTCGGCCCGGCCCGTGCGGTCCGCCGCCCCCGTCCCCGTGCGGCGACCTGAGCAGGGCATCCGCTTCGAGGGCGTGCGCTTCCGCTACTCCGACGACACCCCGTGGGTGCTCGACGGCCTCGACCTCGAGCTCGGCGCCGGGCAGTCCACGGCGATCGTGGGCCTCAACGGCGCGGGCAAGACCACGCTCGTCAAGCTCCTGGCCCGGCTCTACGAGCCGACCGAGGGCAGGATCCTGGTCGACGGCGTCGACCTGCGCGAGCTCGACACGCAGGACTGGCAGCGTCAGCTCGCGCTGATCTTCCAGGACTACGTGCGCTACGAGCTCTCGGCCGCCGAGAACATCGGCCTGGGCGCGCCCGCGCTGCTCGACGACCGTGAGGCCATCGAGGCCGCGGCCCGCAAGGCCGGGGCGCTCGACGTGCTGAGCGGCCTGCCGCAGGGTCTCGACACCACGCTGTCCCGCCGCTACCCCGGCGGGCGCGACCTGTCGGGCGGTCAGTGGCAGCGGGTCGCGCTCGCCCGGGCGCTCCTCGCGATCCGGGGCGGCTCGTCCGTCCTGGTGCTCGACGAGCCGACGGCGCAGCTCGACGTGCGCGCCGAGGCCGAGTTCTTCGACCGGTTCCTCGCGACCACGGAGAACATCACGAGCGTGGTCATCTCGCACCGCTTCTCGACCGTCCGCCACGCGGACCGGATCGCGGTGATCGAGCACGGTCGCGTGATCGAGTGCGGCGACCACGTCGAGCTCGTGGCGCTCGGGGGCCGGTACGCCGACCTGTTCGAGCTCCAGGCGCAGCGCTTCCGCGACACGGCCGCCGTGGGCGCCGTGCCCGGTCCGCACGCCGCGCCCCAGGGCGAACCCGATCCCGCGGCCGACGCCGCGGAGCCCGTCCCCGCCGCGCAGAAGGAGAACGCCTCGTGAAGACGCTGTGGAGCGCCGCGCGCTTCTTCCTCGTCCTGGGCTACCGCACCGACAGGCGCCGCCTGCTGACGGCCGCGGTGCTCATGACCATCGGCTACCTCGCCGCGCCGCTCGTCGGCGTCGCGCTGGGAGCCCTGACCAACGCCGCCCTGGACCAGCAGACCAGCCTGGCGGTCACGCTGGGCGCGGTCATCGCGACGCTCCTGATCTTCGAGCTCATGATGGGGCACTTCGCGCACCTGTACTACTTCGAGCTCGCGGACCTGCAGCAGCTCGAGCTGACCGACGAGGTCGCGACGCTCGCGCACTCCAACCCGCAGATCGACCAGTTCGACCGACCGCGGTTCGCCGAGCTCCTGACCCTGGTCACCGAGGGGCTGCAGCGCGTGCGGTCGGCGCTCGAGGCGACGCTCCAGCTCTCGGGGCTGCTGCTCCAGGTCACCATCACGACGGTCATCCTCGCGATGGTCGAGCCGTGGCTGCTGCTCCTGCCGCTCGCGGCGGTCCCGCCCGTGCTCGTCAACAACCGGGCGCAGAAGCTGCTCGACGCCGCGCGGGACGAGTCGGCGCACGAGATCCAGCTCTCGACGCACCTCGTCTCGCTCGCGACCACGGGCAGCTCGGCCAAGGAGGTGCGCCTGTTCAACGCGCAGGCCCCGCTCATCGCACGGCAGCGTGCGGCGTGGTCGGCGACGACGGCCCGCCTCTGGTCGGTGCACCGTCGCAGCGCGCTGCTGCGTGCGGCCGGGCAGGCGTGGTTCGCGTGCGCGTACGGCGTCGCGGTGTTCCTGGTCGTGCGCCAGGCCGTGACGGGGTCGGCGAACGTGGGTCAGGTCGTCCTGGTCATCACGCTCGCGGTCCAGGTCAGCGTGCAGGTCTCGGGGGCGCTCGCGCTGCTGGGCACGCTGCAGGGCGTGGGGCGCACGGTCTCGCACGTCGAGGAGCTGCGCGTGGCGGTCGCCCGTCCCGCGCGGTCGTCGTCCGCGGACGCGTCCGAGGCCGTCCCGGCGACCGGCGAGGTGCCCGACGGCGCCACGCCCCCGGGTGCGCCCGGCGCCCCGGTGGACGGCGCCCTGGTGACGGCGTCGTCGGGCACGGTCGCGGCCCCCGCGGCCGGTTCCCCGGGCGCTGCCCCGGCGAGCGGTGTGCCCGTGCGGCTCACGCGTGGCATCCGGTTCGAGGACGTGACGTTCACGTACCCGGACACGGACCGCGTGATCCTCGACGGCGTGAGCCTGGACGTGCCCGCGGGGTCGACGCTCGCGGTCGTGGGCGACAACGGCGCGGGCAAGAGCACCCTCGTCAAGCTGCTGTGCGGGCTGTACCGGCCGACGTCGGGACGGATCCTGGTCGACGGCGTCGACCTGCGGGACGTCGACGACGCCGAGTGGCAGGCGCGGACCGCGACCCTGTTCCAGGACTTCGCGCGGTTCGAGCTCACGATCCGCGAGAACGTGGGCGTGGGGCGGCTCGAGTCGCTCGACGTCGACGAGGACCTGTGGGGCGCGCTCGACCGGGCCCGCGCCCGGAGCATCGTCGAGAAGCAGTCGGGCGGCCTCGACCAGCTCCTGGGGCACGGGTACGGGAACGGCGTCGAGCTGTCGGGCGGCCAGTGGCAGACCCTCGGGCTCGCGCGCACTCTGCTGCGCCGCGACCCGTTGCTGCTCGTCCTCGACGAGCCCGCCGCGGCCCTGGACGCGGCGGCCGAGCACGCGCTGTTCGAGCGGTTCGTCGCGACGGCCGACGAGGCCGGGCGGGCCGGGGGCGCGATCACGTGCTTCGTGTCGCACCGGTTCTCGACCGTGCGCGACGCGGACCAGATCGTGGTCCTCGACGCCGGGAAGGTCCGCGAGCACGGCGACCACGCGACGCTCATGGCGCGTGGCGACCTGTACGCCGAGCTGTTCGGCCTGCAGGCCGGCGCGTACGCGTAGCCCCGCGGTGCCGAACCCGAGGTTCGTCAGGCAGCTCACCCTGGTTGCCCGACGAACCTCGGGTTCGGCGCCGTGGCGTCAGGACGGCTCGTGCTCCACGCCCCAGTGGGCCGCGAGCCGGCGCGCCTGCTCGTCGAACCCGCGCTGCTCGGCGGCGGTCAGCGGCCGGAAGATCTGGGTGTCGAGGCGCAGCGTCCGCGCCGTGAGGGCGTGGCGCCAGCGCCCGACGACCCGGCCGTCGACCGCGATCACGTGCAGGAAGGGCGACTCCTCCGCACCGGGCAGGCGCAGCGGGAGCACCGCGGGGGCCTCGGCCGAGAACGGGTCGCGCGCCAGGTCGCGGCTGTCCTTGTAGGAGACGAAGCACTCGTCGTACCCCTGGAGCAGGTCGACCTGGACAACACGGCCGTCGGGCGCCGTGATCGGTGGTCCGTCGACGAGCCGCCAGAACGTCAACCCCTCGGCGTCCCCCGTGCCCGCGGCCTGCTCTACCTCGGTGCCGAGCAGCGCCAGCCCCTCGCGCGTGCGCGTGAGCGTGAGCCCCGACCAGCCCGCGAAGTCCTTGACCGTCGCGAGACCCCGGCTGCGCAGGTAGCGGCGCAGCAGCTCGACCAGGGCCGCGTCGTCGTCGTACGTCGTGCCCAGGGGCCCGTACCCGGCCGGCACGCGCTCGTCGAACGCCGCGTACGTCTGCTGCCTGCCGCGCAGCGCACCGCTGATCAGGACCCCGTCGAGCTCGGCCCGCATCAGCACGTACGTGAACGCGAGGCCGGTCGACGGCAGGCCGCGCTCCGCGAGCAGCGCAGCGAGCTCGGCACGCGTGCGGTGGTTCCCGTCGACGACGGCCCCCGCGAGGACGTCGGACGCCGCGGCGTCCTGCGCCGGGCCCCCCAGGTCCGGGTAGTACGGACGGTTGAGGCGGTGCACCCGGGGAGCGGTGAGGCGCAGGAGCCAGCGGGCGTCGTCGGGCAGGACGTGGTGCCACGTGGGGCGCAGGACGTGCGTGCGCAGGACGTCCCCCGCGGAGAACGCGTCCCGCACGGACGCCGCGGACGGCGTGCCGTCCGTCCGCTGCGCGAGCCCCCACAGCGACGGGTGGAACTCCTGCGACTGGACGGCCCCCAGGTGCCCGACGACGTCGCGCACGCCCGGCAGGCCGTCGCCCCGCAGGCGGTGCGCGGCCAGGCGGGTCGCGACGACCGTCGCCGCGTCGGGCGCCCCGGGCCCGGTCACGCCGCCCGCCGGGCTCACGACACCGCGAGGTCCGCGAGCGCGACGTCCTTCCCGGCCAGCTCGACCCGGATCGCGCCGTCGGTGACGCCGACCGAGGTCAGCGTCACGCCCTCGGGGAGGTCGAGCGGGACGGTCAGGTTGGTCACGAGGCGCGCGATCGAGGGCGGCAGGTCGGAGACGGTGACGGTCGCCGGGCCGAGCGTGAGCGCGGAGACGTCGACGGCGATCGTGTTCCCGTCCACGCGCGGCGTGAGCTTCGCCGAGAGGGGCACGCCCAGGACCTCCATGCTCGCGACGAGCAGGTCCCCGTCGGTGCTGAACGCGACCGGTTCGCCGACCGCCTCGCTCACGACCGCGTCGAGCGACGACGGCGCGAGCAGACCTGTCGCCGTCCCGGACTGCACGACGTACGGGTCGCTCGTCCCGACGTCACGGGCGTCGAGGCGCAGGTCCGTCACGGTGTACCCGCCGAACGTCGCCGTGGCCGCCGACCCCGTGACGTGCCCCAGCTCGCCCGCCGCGACCTGCGTCAGGAACGGGAAGCCCAGGATGTCGAGGTTCGCGTCCGTCAGCTCGACGTCCCCCTGCTCCATGGACCGCACCGCGGTCCCCTCGGCGATGCGGACCGTGACCCGGTCGACCACCACGAGCACGAGCACCAGGGCGACGACCCCGCCGACCACCCACCACCATCGCTTCATCCGCCCACAGTAGGTGCCCGCGCTGGGCGCCGCCTGGGCGTTGCGCATCCGTGACCTGCGGGGTAGCGGCCCCGGCCGGGGAGATCACCGGGCGACCAGGGTCGGCGCCCGCCTAGGGTGAGCCCATGACCCGCCCCGTACGCATCGGTGTCCAGCTCCAGCCCCAGCACGCCGACTACCGGCAGATCCGGGACGCGGTCGCCCGCGCCGAGGACGCCGGGGTCGACGTCATCTTCAACTGGGACCACTTCTTCCCGCTCACGGGGGACCCCGACGGCAAGCACTTCGAGTGCTGGACCATGCTCGGCGCGTGGGCCGAGCAGACGAGCCGCGTCGAGATCGGGGCGCTCGTCTCGTGCAACAGCTACCGCAACCCCGACCTCCTGGCGGACATGGCCCGGACGGTCGACCACATCTCGGGCGGGCGCCTGATCCTCGGGATCGGCGCGGGCTGGTTCGAGAAGGACTACGACCGGTTCGGCTACGAGTTCGGCACCGCGGGCTCCCGCATCGCGGACCTGGCGGACGCCCTCCCCCGCATCAAGGCCCGCTGGGCCGCCTCGAACCCAGCGCCGACCCGCGAGATCCCGATCCTCGTCGGGGGCGGCGGCGAGCGCAAGACGCTCCGCGTCGTCGCCGAGCACGCGACGGCGTGGCACTCGTTCGGCGACGCCCCGACGCTCGCCCGCAAGAGCGCGATCCTCGACGAGCACGGCGCGGCCGTCGGGCGGGACACCGCCTCGCTCGTCGAGCGGTCGGTCGCGGTCAACCGCCCGCCCGCCGAGGTCGGCGACGAGCTCGTGGGCCTCGGCGCGACGCTCCTCACGGTCGGGGTGAGCGGGCCCGAGTACGACCTGTCGCTCGTGCAGCAGTGGGTCGCGTGGCGCGACGCGCGAGCCCGCGGCTGACCCGTCTCACCCCTCGGATGCCGTACGGCGTCCGGGAACAACGACCTGGTGGTCGGGGTTGCCGCAGTCATGGTCACCCCACCACCAGCGTCGTCGCCCTCCGCGCCCCCGCGCGCCACCCGGATCACCGTCGGCTTCGTGCTGCTCCTGTCGGCACTCACCGCGATCGGCCCGCTCACGATCGACCTGTACCTCTCGGCCTTCCCGCAGATCGTCACCGACCTCGGCACGACCGAGTCCCGCATCCAGCTGACCCTGACCGCGACGCTCGCGGGTCTCGCGCTCGGCCAGCTCCTCATCGGTTCGCTCTCGGACGCGATCGGGAGGCGGCTCCCGCTGCTGACCGCGCTCTCGCTCTACGTCCTGGCCTCGGTCGG
Source organism: Oerskovia douganii (assembly GCF_015142735.1). Classification (GTDB taxonomy): domain Bacteria; phylum Actinomycetota; class Actinomycetes; order Actinomycetales; family Cellulomonadaceae; genus Oerskovia; species Oerskovia douganii. The sequence goes on from NZ_JACSPN010000010.1 coordinate 81,496, forward strand.
GATCGTGTTCGTCCAGTCGATCGAGATGCTGACCGTGCTGCGGTTCGTCCAGGGCCTCACGGCCGCGGCGGGCATGGTCCTGTCGATGGCGATCGTGCGCGACAACTTCGAGGGCTTCCAGGTCGGCAAGGTCATCGCCCGCCTCATGCTCGTCGTGGGCGTCGCCCCGATCCTGGCCCCGACGATCGGCGCCCAGTTCCTGCGCATGGGCTCGTGGCGTCTGATGTTCGTGGCCCTCGCGGTGTTCGGCGTGCTGCTGCTCGTCCTCGCGGCGCTCCGCCTCAAGGAGTCCCTGCCGCCGTCGATGCGACGCACGGGAGGGACCGTCGCCGCCCTGCGCTCCTACGGCTCGCTCGTGCGCGACTGGTCGTTCTTCGGGCTCGCGCTGCTCGGCGGCTTCTACATGGCCGCGATGTTCACGTACATCTCGGCCTCGACGTTCGTGTTCCAGGAGCAGTTCGGCCTGAGCGCGCAGCAGTACGCCATCATCTTCGGCGCCGGCGCGGTGTCCGTGACGATCGGCAGTCAGGTCAACGGAGCGCTCGTGGGGCGCGTCACGCCCGAGCAGATCCTGCGCGTGATCGTGCCGGTCGGCATGGTCCTGTCGGCCGCGCTGCTCGCCGCGACCCTGAGCGGTGCCGGGCTCCCCGTCCTCGTCGCCCTGATCGTCCTGACGCTCGGCACGGCCGGGTTCGTCATGCCCTCGGTCCCGGCCGTCGCCCTCGAGCGCAACGCGCACCGGGCCGGCAGCGCCGCTGCCCTGCTCGGGGCCATGCAGTTCGGGGTGGGCGCGGGCATCGCGCCCCTGACCGGCCTGATCGGGGGCGACGTCACGATCACCATGGCGGCGGTCATGTTCGGCGTCATCTCGGTCGCGGGCCTGCTGCTCCTGAGCCTGACGCGCTCGCTGCGGGCCGCGCCGGTCGACACGACGGTCCACGGCCTCCCCGCGACCGACGACGTCCCGGCGGACGCGAAGGTCGCGGTCCCGGCCAGCGGGTGACCGCTTCTCTTCGTACCGTGGAGAGGTGCCCCGTCCCCCGCGGGGCACCGCAGGTCAACGACCGATCAGCAGGAGCGACGACCATGGACTGGAAGCTCGAGCTCGTCCCCGTACCCGTGTCGGACATCGACCGGGCCAAGGCGTTCTACGTCGACCAGGTAGGTTTCCACGCCGACCACGACATCCCCGTCAACGAGGAGCTGCGGTTCGTCCAGCTCACCCCACCGGGCTCGGCCTGCTCGATCGTCCTCGACGTGAACATGACCGACATGCCGGCGGGCGCGCAGCGCGGCCTGCAGATCGTGGTGCCCGACGCCGACGAGGCCCGCCGGCACCTCCTCGACCGCGGGATCGACGCCCCGCCGGTCGAGGACCTGCCGTGGGGCAGGTTCACGTACTTCGAGGACCCCGACGGCAACACCTGGGCCCTGCAGCAGCTCGTCCCGCAGGCATGACGCGGGCCGCTCGCGCCCGGTGAGCCCCACGCGACGCGACGCGCCTCGCGAGGCGGGCGGCGCCGTCGGGCCCGACGACGGCACGTACCCCCTCCAGGTCCGCTCCGCCGGGAGCATCGCGGCCCTCGACCAGGTGCTCGTGGCGTGCCGGGCGTGCCCACGCCTGGTCGCGTGGCGCGAGGAGGTCGCGACCGTGAAGCGGGCGTCGTTCCGCGACGACACCTACTGGGCGCGGCCCGTGCCCGGGTTCGGCGACGAACGGGCGGGGGTCCTGGTGGTCGGGCTGGCGCCTGCCGCGCACGGCGCGAACCGCACGGGGCGCATGTTCACGGGCGACCGGTCGGGCGACTTCCTGTTCGCGTCGATGTTCCGCACGGGGTTCGCGAACCAGCCGACGTCGGTGAGCGCCGACGACGGGCTCGTGCTGACCGGCATCCGCGTCACGGCTCCCGTGCGCTGCGCCCCGCCCGCGAACAAGCCGACCCCGACCGAGCGCCGGACGTGCGCACCGTACCTGGGGCGCGAGCTCGAGCTCGTCGGGCCACGGGTCGCCGTGGTGCTGGGCGCTTTCGGGTGGCAGGCGCTGCTCGCGACGCTCGACGACCAGGGGTGGGTGGTGCCGCGTCCCCGGCCGACGTTCGGTCACGGGGTCGAGGTGCGGGTCCTCCACCCCGACGGTCGCCGCCTGACCCTGCTGGGCTGCTTCCACGTGAGCCAGCAGAACACGTTCACGGGTCGCCTGACGCCGGAGATGCTCGACGCCGTGCTGCTGCGCGCGCGTGAGCTGAGCTCCTGACGTCACGGGGTCACGGGGTCACGGGGTCACGGGGTCACGGCAGGCGCGGGCGCATCTCGTGAGCACGCACCGAGACGGCGAGCCGACGCTGCTGCACGACCTGCAGGCGTTCGCCGCCCACGATCCTCAGGGCCTCGAGGCGCGCGATGATCGCCATCCGGCGCAGCTCACGGTCCAGTCGTCGGTCCTCCACGGTGTTCTCCCTCCGCGCCGGCGGCGCCCCTGCGCGTGCCTGCCCCTGGAGGGAGCGGCGGGAGAGCGTCCTGTGACAACGCTGCCACCGACCCGCTCCCGCGCCGTCAGGCTCGCACCGTGAGCGTGCTCGCCCCGTTCGCGAGCCGGCGCACCTCGATGCGTTCCGCGATGGACTGCTTGAGCGCGTCGACGTGGGACACGACGCCGACGACGCGGCCGCCCGCGCGGAGCCTGCCGAGCTCGCCGAGCACCGCTTCGAGGGTCTCGGGGTCGAGCGTCCCGAACCCCTCGTCGACGAACAGCGTCCCGAGGTCCACGCCGCCGGCCTCGGCCGTCACGACGTCGGCCATGCCGAGCGCGAGGCACAGCGACACGTAGAACGTCTCGCCGCCCGAGAGCGTGCGCGGGTCGCGCGCCTGCTCGGTGCGGTGGTCGAGGACCTTCATCGCGAGGCCGGTCCGGCGCGTGCGGACGTCCTCCTTCTCGTCGGAGCGTTCGAGCTCGTAGCGCCCGTCGGACATCTCCCGCAGCCGCTCGTTGGCCGCCGCGACGACGTCCTCGAAGCGCCTGACCAGCACGAACGTCGCGAGGGACAGGGCCTTGGCGTTGTCGGTGCCGGACCCGGCGGCGAGCGCGGCCATGCGGGCGACGGGCGCGGCCTCCTCGCGGGCCCGGACCCAGGCCGTCAGGGTGGTCTCGATCTCTGCGGCGGCGGTCGCGGCAGCGGCGGCGCGGCGTGCGGCCCCGTTGGCCTGGAGGGCCACCATGCGCTCGGCGGCCTCGGCCTGCCCGACGGCGTCGCGCGCCCCGGCGAGGTCGACCTCCACGTCCGCCGGCAGGGCGGCGACGGCGTCCTCGGCCAGCCCGTGCCGGATGCGCTCGGCGTCGGCGTCGACCGTGCGGAGCATGCGTTCGAGGGCCTCGCGCTCGTCGGCGGGCAGCAGGGCGTCGAGGGCCTCCTCCTGGTCGCCGAACCCGGCCTCGGCGACGACCGTCGCGACCTCCGCGGCGCGCGCCGCCACGGCGTCCGACGCACGGGCCACCGCGGCCTCGGCGTCGAGCAGAGCGCCCACGGCGAGCACGCGGTCGCGGAGCGCGGCGTCGATGACCGCGACGGGGTTCGCAGGTGCTCCGTCGTCGGCCAGCGCGTCGGGGAGGTCGGCGTCGGCGAGGAGCGGGCCGGTCGCGTCGAGCTCGGCGGCGATGTCCTGGCGGTCCTGCTCGATCCCCTCCGCGAGGGCGTCGAGCCGGGCGCTCTCTCCCGCGATCCGCTCGGCGAGGGTCGAGGCGAGCGCGGTCAGGGCCGTGGTCTCGGTGTCGAAGGCCGCGAGGTCGGCGGCGGCCTCGGAGCGTTCGGCGACCGCGGTGGACGACTCCGCCACGAGCTCCGCTGCTTCCGCGAGCCGCTCCTGGGCCTGCTCGATGCCGACGCCACCGGCCGTGCGCAGGAACCCGTCCCGTCGTTCGCTGAGCGTCGCGACCTCGGCCGACACCTCGGCGACGAGTCGTTCGGCCGTCCGGCGCGTGGCCTCGGCGGCCTGGACTGCGTCCCTGCCGACGTGCGCGTCGCTCGTGCGGGCGGGAGCCGGGTGCTCGTGAGCCCCGCAGACCGGGCACGGGTCCCCCGGCGCGAGGTCCGCGGCGAGCTCGCCCGCGATCCCCCCGAGCCAGGCCGTGCGCAGCGCGTGCTCGGTGTCGGACGCGTCGCGCGCTGCCGCGACAGCGACCTCCTGGCTGGCCTGCGCGGCGCCGAGGGCCGTGGCCGTCTCGGCGGCCTGGCGAGCGGCCCGCAGGACGGACTCCGCCGCGAGGACCTTCTCCTGCCGTTCGCCGAGGCGTCCTGCGACGTCGGCGAGCGCATCGCGCCGGGACTCCCGCTCGGCCCGCTGCACGGGGCGCGTCTCGAGGTCGGCGAGCACCCGACCGCGCTCCTCGCGGTCACGCTCGACGTCCTTGCGACCGTCGACGAGCTCTCGCTCCCGGACCGGCAGCGACTCCCCGACGGGCAGCAGCCGGGCCAGACGCGTGCTCGCGGCCGCGAGGCTCGACCGCAGGACCTCGAGCGCCGAGACCTCGGCCGTCGCGAGCGCCTCCGGTACGTCGGTGCGCGCGAGCAGGAGGCGTTCGTGCGCCGCGGTGCGCTCCTGGGCGGCGCGCCGGGCGCCGTCGAGCACGGGCGCCACGACCGCCGCGCGCTGCGCGGCCGCGAGGACCTGCCGGTCGGTCGCCACCTGGTCCGCTGCGGCGTTCAGCGCGGCCTGCTCGGCGAGCAGGGCGTCGCGGCGCGCGATCGCGGCGCCGAGCGTGCGTGCGGCCTCGAAGGCGTCGCGGGCCGCGACGAGTGCGGCGTTGGCCGAGATCTCGCGGGCACCGAGCTCGTCGGCGGTCCGTCGCATGGCGGTGACGTGACGGTGGACGAGCGTGCGGACGGACGGCGCACCCGCGGCCTGGTCCTCGCCGACCGCCACGGCCGCGCCGGGCCCAGCCGCCGCGAAGAGGTCGCCGAGGTCGTCCGTCGGCAGCCCGTGGGAGGCGTCGGGAACCGCGACCTCCGGCCCGTCCGACGTGTCGAGCGGCCCGGCGAGGCGGGCGTCCTCGCGCGCCGCGTCGCGCAGCGTGGCCGCGGCCTCGCTCGTGAGCCCAGCAGCACCGACGAAGTTCTCGACGGCCCCGGTCGCGGCCGCCCTCGCGGCGGACACGGACCCCTGGGCCTCGCGGTTGAGCGCGGCGAGCTCGCTCTGCACGCGGTCGTAGACCTCGGTGCCGAACACCTTCTGGAGCAGGCTGCGACGGTGCTCGGGGTCCGCGCGCAGGAAGCTCGCGAACTCTCCCTGCGGCAGCACGATGGTCTGGACGAACTGCCGACGGTCGAGGCCGACGGCCCGCTGGATCTCCAGCCCGGCCTCGTCGAGGCGCGTCGAGAGGAGCTCGCCGGGCACGTCCTCCGCGCTGCCCCCTGCTGCCGCGAGCGCCCCCAGGTCAGCGCCCGCGAGCCGCCAGAGCCTGACCCCGGCCTGCTGCGTCGTGGTGCCCGTGCCGCGCTTCTTGGCACGCTGGAACTCGGGGGTCCGGCGCACGCGGTAGACCCCGGAGCCGGTCTCGAAGACGAGGTCCACGAACGACTCGACGTCGGGGCCGGCGTACGCCGAGCGCAGCCGGTCCTCGCTCGCGGCCTCGGACGCGACCTTGCCGTACAGCGCGAACACGACGGCGTCGATGATGGTCGACTTCCCGGCCCCCGTGGGGCCTTCGAGCAGGAAGATGCCCGAGGTCGCGAGCTCGGCGAAGTCGATCACGTGCCGACCGGCGAACGGCCCGATCGCCTGGAGGGTCAGGGTGTGCAGGTGCATCAGGCGCTCCGCTCGCTCGCGAGGGCCCGTTCGAGCGCGGTACGCAGCGCGGCTCCCTCGGCCTGGTCGGGGCCCGCCCCCGTGACGTGCTGGACGAACTCGTGGGTCACCTCGAGCGGGTCCCGCCCCTGCCCGACGACGGAGATCACCTCGCGCTCGGCCGTCACCGGGGGGCGGTGCTGGACCTGGAGCGCGTGCGGGAACCGGGCGCGGACGCGCGCGTACATCTCGGTGGGCCGGGCGGGGTCGGTGACGAGCACGCGCAGCCAGTCGTCGGTGTGCGCCTCGCCCGCGGCACCGAGCAGCTCGTCGAGCGTCCCGCTCACCTCCGCGAGACGACGCGGGACCGGCGCCGCGAGGAGCTGCGTCCGGGCGTCCCCGGTCGCGTCGAGGTCGACCAGCACGGTCGACTTCTTCTGGTGCATCTCCGAGAACGAGTACGCGAGGGGCGAGCCGGAGTAGCGGGCGACGGTCACTGCGCCGTCACCCTGACCAGTGGTTTCACGTGGAACACGGCTCGGAACCGTGACGGTCTGCGGGCCGTGCAGGTGACCGAGGGCGACGTAGTCCACGCCCGCTCCCGCGAACACCCCGGCAGGGACCGAGTCGACACCGCCCACCCGGATGTCCCGCTCGGACTCCGAGGCCAGCCCGCCCACGACGAACGAGTGCGCCACGACCACGTTGCGCAGCCGCTCCCCGCCCACCTCACGACGTCGCTCGACGTCCGCCGAGACCCGCCGCATGGCGGCGGCCGTCACGGCCTCGTGCGATCGCGGCAACGGGCCGTGCCCCGGAGGGGCCCCGTCCACCGTCTCCGCGCCGGGGCCCGCGTGCCCGGCGGACGCGTCACCGCACCCGCACCCGTCCGCGAGCTCCCACCGGGCGGCGTCCGGGTCGAGGTAGGGCAAGGCGTAGACCGCCACGCGCCCACCCGGACCACCGCGCGACGCGGGGTCCAGGACGACGGGCGTGCCGACGTCGGGCACACGGGTGCGGAAGTGGACGCCCGCCCGCATGAGCGAGGCACCGAAGCCCAGCCGGATCGCCGAGTCGTGGTTGCCCGGCGTCAGCACCACGTCCGCGTGCTCGGCGAGCCGCGCGACGGTCTCCGAGAGCAGGGTGACCGCGTCCACGGGCGGGATCGCGCGGTCGTACACGTCGCCCGCGACGACGACCGCCCCGACCCCCTCCGAGCGGACGACGTCCACGAGGTGGTCGAGGTACGCAGCCTGGTGGTCCAGCAGGTCGACGCCGTGCAGCGAGCGACCGAGGTGCCAGTCCGAGGTGTGCAGGATGCGCATGCCCGAACGGTAACGGGAGGCACCCACACGTCGTGCGATCGCGGACCGCCGCGACGACGCCTGAGCGCTACGACCCCGCTGCGGCCGTCCGCACGACGGGGATGGTCCCGCTCATGCCGATCATCTCGAGCAGGTCCTCGAGCGAGCTCGTCGGGTCCTGGAGCACGACGGCGCGCCCGTCCTCCGTCCCCAGCATGTAGACCTGGAGGATGAAGGCGATACCGGACGAGTCGATGAACGTCACCCGCCCGACGTCGATCGTCACCGGCCCGGGGTGCGTCAGGACCTGCGCCATGGCGTCGCTCGCGCGGTCCCGCAGCGCGGCGTCGATCTCTCCCCACAGGGTGATGAGGGACCCCTCGGGGGTCGCCTCGAAGCTGATGCCGGCGTCGTACGTACTGGGGATGGTCATGCTCTTCTCGTGCTCCGTCAGTCGGTGAGGGTGGCCTCGCGGACCGTCCTCCTGGTCAACGATCGGGCAATGAAAGGTGTTCCCGGGACCGGGATCCGTGGGGGTCAAACCCTGTGAGGTTAGACCGGCTCGGTCACGTCCGCGACCTGCGCGGCCAGTGCTGTGGCGAGACTCGCACCGTCCACGGTCGCCGCGACCCCGTGCGCACCCGCTCCGATCGACACGAGCGGGGACACGCTCTGCCCGCCCTCCTGCTCGCGGTGGACCACCAACGCGTCGGCGACGACGGGCCAGGCCGTCGTCGCACCGAACGGCGTGATGGTGCCGCGCTCGTAGCCCGTGACGTCGCGAGCCACGTCCTTGTCCGGCATGGACAGGCGCGATACCCCCAGCAGAGCCCTCAGCTTGGGCCAGGAGATGGTCCGGTCGCCCGGCACCAGGACGAACAGGTAGTCGTCGTCGCCGCGGCGCACCACGAGGGTCTTGACGACGTTCGCCGGTTCGATGCCACGCGCCCGGGCGGCCTCTTCGAGCGACCCCACCGGTCCGTGCCGGGTGATCGTGAACTCGAGCCCGGAGGCTTCCAGCGCGGCGCGTGCCCGCTCTTCGCTCATGCCCCGACCCTAGGTCTCCTCGTCGACTCTCACCTCGCGAGACGCGCGACCGCCACGTGTCGTCCACGTCACCTCCTCCCGACGTCCCCGCCCGGCCCCGGTCGCGCACGGCCCGGCCCGGTGCTTGCATCGAGGGACGTCGAGCAGACCCGTGCGAAGGAGAGCGATGCAGCCCGAACCGCCCCCGCTGCTGCGGCCCGAGCGCCGTGGGCGATCGGGCATGGACCGGGTGGGCTCGGTCGCGACCGCCGTCGTGCTCCTCGCCCTGGTCGCCCTGTGGCTCGTCCCGACGGCCGTCGACGAGGGCACCCCCGCGACCACGACGGAGATCGCGGCGGGCAGGGTCGTGACGGTCTCCGACGGCGCCTCGACCGCGACCGTCCGGTTCCCCGCCGGCTGGTCCACCGCTGCCGACATCACGTCCGGGGACGCGAGCGAGTCGACGTTCGAGGGCGACAGCCTCACGGTCGAGCGCCGGGGCGTGGAGGTCCAGATCGAGGTCGTCTCGGGCGTCGAGAACCCGAACGTCTTCTTCACGCGGCGGGCCCGGCTCGCCGAGCTGACCACGGGCACGACCTTGTACGACGCGCGGATCGTCTCCGAGGGCGACCCCGCGGAGGTCTCCGGCGTGTTCCGGTCGGACGGTCCGGCCGCCGCGTCGCTCACGGTGAAGGCCACCCCGCAGCATGCCCAGGGTGGCGTGTCGATCCTCGCGTCCGGGACGTCGTCGGACCTGCAGGCCCAGGCCGAGGCCGTGGCGGCCCTGGTCGAGGCGGTGACGATCTCATGACCGACCCGGTCCGCAACGTCCCCGTGGTCCTGCCCGCCGCAGGAGCCGCACGACGCAGCCGCGGCCTGTTCCCCCGCTACCAGTGGGCGACGTGGCTCTACGGGGTGTGCCTGGTCGTGACCGGCTTCTCGATGCTCCGGACCGCCCGTGGGGACCTGTACCTGACCCCCGAAGGGCTGGGGATCGGGCTCCTGCTCGCGGCCCTCGTCACGCTGCTGCTCACGGCGATCGTCCGACGGCTCGACCTGTTCGAGGACGAGCCCGGGCCCCTGCTGCTCGCGGCGTACGCGTGGGGATTCGTGGTCGCCCCGACGATCGTCGCGGTCGCGAACGACCACCTGATCGCCGCCCTCGAGCGCGTGGGCCTGGCCTCCTGGTCGGCGGCCCTCGTCGGCCCGACGGACGAGGAGCTCGTCAAGGTGCTCGGCGTCGTCCTGGTCCTGTACGCGGGACGCGCGCACGTGACCAGGCCGCTCAACGGTCTCGTCTACGGAGCGATGGTCGGGCTGGGGTTCGAGGTCAGCGAGAACGTCAGCTACGTCGTGCAGGGCGCGATCATGGACCCGAGCTCGGACGCCGTGGGCGCGCTCCAGGTGGGGCTGAGCCGGGTCCTGGTCGGGTTCGGTGCGCACGTGATGTTCAGCGCGATCGCCGGGTTCGGCATCGCCTACGCGCTCACGGCGTTCCGCGCCTCCGCAGTCCGGCGCGTCGCCGTGGCGCTCGGGGCGTACCTGCTCGCGTGGGCCCTGCACTTCGCGTGGAACGCCCCCGAGGTCTTCTTCCCGTCGTCGGAGACCGGCGCCTTCGCGGCGGTCGTCCTCAAGTACGTGGTCCTGGTCCTCGCGTTCGTCCTCGTCGTCCGGTACGCCCGGCGCATCGACCACCGCTGGTTCGAGGCAGTCCTCGCCGACCAGCCCGACGACGTCGTCACCCCCGGCGAGATGGTGGCGCTCCGGTCCCTCCACGCGCGACGGGCGGCCCGCAAGGCCGCTCGCCGTGCGGGCGGACGGGCCGAGGGCCGACGCCTCGCGGACCTCCAGGAGGCGCAGCTCCGGCTCGCGACGCTGCTGGGCCTCCACCCGGACGGGTCGCCGCCCGTGGAGGTCCAGAAGGAGGTCGTGCGGGAGATCCGCGCGCAGCTCCTGATGCCGGTGTAGCCGCACCGGCAGCCCGACCGGCTCGTCAGCCGAGGTGCACCACGTCACCCTTCCAGCCCCGCCGCAACCACCGGTCGTGCGACGCGACGACCACCGCTCCCGGCCACGTCTCGACCGCGGCCATGAGCTCCTCGGCGAGCGCGAGCGACACGTGGTTGGTCGGCTCGTCGAGCAGCAGCACGTCGGGGGCCTGCGTGACGAGCATCGCGAGCACCACCCGCCGCCGCTGGCCCACGCTCAGCATCCCCAGGGGCCGGTCCAGGTCGCGCGGCGCGACGAGCCCGTGCGCGTTCACGAACGGCCGGTCCGCGGGGTCCTGTCCCGTCACGAGGGCGAGCAGGTCGCGCGGGGTGCGTGCGTCGTCGTGCAGGCGGACGTCCTGCTCCAGGAGGGCGACCTCCACGCCCCGCGCACGCCCCACCGTGCCCGACGACGGCAGCAGGTCCCCCGCGAGCACGTGCAGCAGCGTGGACTTGCCGGACCCGTTGGCCCCGGTCACGAGCAGCTTGGCGCCGGGCGCGAGGTCGATCGACGGCACCCCGGCGGCCCGCAGGTCGAGGCGAGGTCGGCCGGGCGACGCGTCGTCGGGCGCGGTCGCCCCTCCCTGCACGACGACGTCGCGCGCCCACAGCGCGAGGCCGTCGGTCCCGTTCGCCGCGCCCCGGGATCCCCGCCGCCCGCCCGAGCGGCCGGGGGACGAGCTCGTGGCCCGCTCGCGCACCAGGTGCGGCGGCGCGAACCGCAACGGCTCCGGCGGCTTGCGCACCTGCTCGGCCTGCAACGTGTCGAGGCGCTGCTGGGCGTTGCGCACGCGCCGCGAGACCTGCGACTGCACGCGCTCGCCCTTGGCGTCGTAGAGCAGCTTGGACTGGTTGCCGCGCTCGCGGTCGTGCGAGATGTTGCGGGCCGTGGTCGCGACCGACCGGCGCAGCGCCTTGAGCTCGTCCTGCTCGGCCGCGAACTGCTGCTCCCAGCGGGCGCGCTCGACCCGCTTGGCCCGCAGGTAGTCGCGGTAGCTGCCCGCGTACAGCGTGCCGCCCGTACGGCCCGCGGAGCTGGCCTCCTGGGAGGGGTCCAGGTCGAGGATCTCGGTGCAGACCTCGTCGAGGAACACCCGGTCGTGGCTCGCGAGGAGCACCGCCCCCGGAAGGGCGCGCAGCGCGGACGCGAGGAACTCGGCGGCCTCGTCGTCCAGGTGGTTGGTCGGCTCGTCGAGCAGGAGCGCGCCGGGCTGGCGGATCAGGAGCGCCGCGAGGCCCAGGCGCGTGCGCTGCCCGCCCGAGAGCCGGGAGACCAGCCGGTCGCGGTGGATCACGTCGAGCCCCAGGCCCGCGAGCGCCCGTGCGGCGCGGGCATCGGCCCCCCACACGTCCGACTGCTCGGCGCGCGCGAGGGCCAGGTCGTAGGCCGCGGTGAGGGCGTCGACGGCGTCGGGACCGGCCGGGTCCGTGCCGCTCGCCGGTGCCGACGGCCCGGCGAGCGCCGCGGCGGCCGACTCGAGCTCGCGCTCGATCTCCCGGACCCCCGCGAGGGCGTCCTCGACGACCTGGCCGACGGTCGTCGTCGGGCCGTAGGGGAACTCCTGGTGCAGGTAGCCGAGGTCCGGCGGGCGCGTGACCACCCCGGAGTCGGGGTCCTCGACCCCCGCGAGCAGGCGCAGCAGCGTCGACTTGCCGACGCCGTTCTCGCCCACCAGTCCGGTCCGGTGACCGGGGTCGACGGCGAGGCTCACCCCCGCGAGGACCGTGCGGTCGCCGTACGACCGGGTCAGGTCGGTGGCGGTGAGGAGGGCTGGGGAGGCGTGGGGCATGGGATCACCTGACGAAGAGGGCGCCGTGGCGGCACGGAGGCTGCCGGCCGACGTCGGGTGCCGTCGAGGCACGACGGCAGGCCGTCATGCCGCGGGGCGGCGTCGGGGCGCGAGAAGAAGGGGGCTCGCGGGCAGGCTCAGATCCACATGGTCGCCAGCCTACGGGTCGCGGACCCTGGTCGCGAGCAGATATCCGCCCCGAGGCCCCCACCGCGCGGCCTCCGCGCACGCCTGGTGGCGGGCTAGGCCTCGGTCACGCCCAGCAGGCGGGCGTGGAGCGCCCGGACCTCGTCGGTGAGCGTCGGCTCGGGCCCCGACACGGGGATGCCGGGGGCCACCACGTGAACCGGCAGCGGCGCGACCGGGCCCGGCAGGAAGCCCCACTCCTTCCTCCAGCCCGCGAGCTGCTCGCTGCTCGCCGCGTACACGATCCGGCCCAGCCCGACCCAGGCGTGCGCCGCGCTGCACATGGGGCAGTGCTCGCCCGACGTGTAGACGGTGGACGCCCGTCGCTGCTCCGGGTCGAGGTGCTCGGCGGCCCACCGGGCGAGGGCGAACTCCGGGTGCTGGGTCGCGTCCCCGCCGGCCACCCGGTTGCGGTCGGCGCGCAGGACGACCCCGCCGGGGTCGACGAGGAGCGAGCCGAACGGCTCGTCGCCCGCGTCGAGCGCCTCGCGTGCCAGGTCGACACAGGTGCGGAGGAAGGCGTGGTCGTCGGCGCCAGGGCGCTCGACGGTCGGGGTCGTCATGGCTGCGGCGTCGATCCTGTCGTGAGGTCGGTGGTGGACGTCCCCAGGTCCGTCGGTGCCTCTGTCGACCCGTCCGACCCGTCCGACCCGGTCGGGGTCGGGTCGGGGGTCGTCGTCGGGGGTGGGGTCGTCGGGGTTGTCGTCGGCGGTGGCGTGGTCGGCGGTGGCGTGGTCGGGGTTGTCGTCGGAGGCGGCGTGGTCGGAGGCGGCGTCGTCGGCGGAGGGGTCGTCGGCGGCGGGGTCGTCGGCGGCGGCTCGGTCGGCACCGGCGTGGTCGGCGTCGGGGTCGGCACGGGGCTCGGCGGCACCGCCGGGGCGACGGGGGTGGACGGGACGGCAGGCGTGTCCGGGACGGGCGGCGCCGTCGGGGTCTCCTCGGCTCCCGGCGTGTACCGGTCCGGCATGGCCCCCGCCGCGTAGAACTCGAAGTGCCACGGCTCGGGCTTGCGACCGTCCGGGCGGGCCCACGAGGGGTTGTCCCAGCCGTACTCCGGGGCGTGCAGACGCATCCACCGGTACTCGGCGCTCGTCCCGTTCGACACCGGCGACCCGACGTCGATCGCGAGGCCCCACCCGTGCTGCGACGTGCCGGGCACGGCCGCGAGGAACGGCTTGGCGGCCTTGACCGCGACCTGCGCCCCGTAGCTGCGGTACGAGTCGGTGATGCGCAGCGGCTTGCCGAACGCCTTCTGGTACTCGACCGCGAGCGCGTCGAGCTGCTCGGCCGCGTCGCACCGCAGGCTGTGCGCGGGAGCGAACGCGAGCGGGCAGAGCACCGAGTCCGGGAGCTGGCCGTTGGCGTACTGCGCCGTGCTGCCGGCGTACCGCGCGACCGCTGCCGCGAGCTGGTCGGCGAGGGTCCCGCCCGCGGGGACGACGCCGTCGGCCGGGACCACGCCCACGGCAGCGAGCGCGTAGGCGGGGCCCATGAGCTCGGCGAGCTGGGTCGCTGCGGCGACGACGTCGTCGATCGTCACCACGCCGGCATGGTCCGCGGACTCGTCGTCGGTCGGTGCCTCGTCGTCGACGGGGGCCTCGGGGTCGACGGGCGCAGACGGATCGACGCCGGGGTCGAGAGGCGCAGCCGGGTCGGCGGGGGCGCCGGGGAGGCCGGACTCGGGGTCGTACCCGTCGGCGGCCCCCGCTGCGGGGGCCTGATCGGCCGCGCCCGACGGCGGGACGCCGGCCGGGCCCGTCGCGGCGCCCGGCTCGGGGTCGGTGGCCAGGGCATCGGCTGCCCCGCCCCCCGCTCCCGTGGTGACGTCGACCGGGTGCGCTGCGGGTTCTGCGGCCGCGAGGTCGTCCGTCCCGGGAGACGTGGGCGCCGTACCGGTCGTCGGTGGAACGGCTCCCCCGGCGGCACCGGGATCGACGGCCCCCGACCCTCCGGGGACGGACGGCGCCTGCGGCGCGAGGGGCGCGGGAACCGGAGGGGTCTCGGCGAGGCCGTCGTCGGGAAGCCCGGAGAGGTCGTCGCCCCCCGGAGCGCCCGGCGTCAGGGGCGCTCCCGGCGCCGCGGGCGTCTCGCCGGACGCCACGACCTGCTGGGCCTGGTAGGTGGCGAGCAGCATCCCGAGCTCGGACCTCGCCTGCAGGACGACCTCCGAGACCGCCAGGTCGCTCCCGAGCACCTCGTCCGACTGGTCGAGCATCCGGACCACGCGGTCGAGCTGGACCTCCTCGCTGGGGGGCTCGTAGGCCGGGGCACGCAGCCCGAACGCTGCGCCCGCGACGGGCTCCTCCGCGACGTACTGCACCGACCACGCCTCGCGGTGCGTCAAGGACGAACCGACGAAGCCGACCGTCATGACCGACCCCAGGACAAGGGTCGACGAGAGGATCAGGGGGACCGCCCGGGCCGACCGGGACACCCGGTGGCGCGGTGGGGCGGGCGGCAGCTCGGGGAGGGTCTCGGGGAGGGTCTCGGGGGCCGGCGCGGGCGCCGGCGAATCCTCCGTGCCGGCTGCGTCATGACGCGCTCCAGCTCGACCCGCCGGGCGGCTGGCACGCACACGGTGCGTCGGCAAGGTCACCACGAGACTCCCATTGTCCGTTCTGCGACGTTCGACCGTGCGAGGGTATCGGCGAACATGGCCAGATTCCAGCCTGAGGGAGTTTCACGGTCCGCGCCACCCCGGTCCCCCGGGGGTCGGCGGGTGAATTCTCATGTTCCGTCGGCACAATGGACGGATGGACACCCACGCAACGCAGATCGCTGCCCGCGGCCGACGCACCCGCCGGAGCGCCGCCGTCGGGCTCGCGCTCGTCCTGTCCGCGTCCGTGCTCGGTGCGTGCAGCGACGACGGGAGCATCACGATCCCGGAGATGACGATCTCGACGGACCAGCTCGACCAGCTCCTCGACGACGCGAAGGCGCAGGCCGAGGCCATCGGCGGAGACGTCCGGTCCCTGGTCGACTCCCTGGGCTCGCTCCCCGCGGACCAGCGCGCGCAGGTCGAGGAGGCGGTGGCAGCGGCCGAGACCGCGTCGCAGGACCTCGAGGCCGCCCTCGACGAGGCCGCGACCGCGAGCGAGGACACCAAGGCGCAGGCCGAGCAGCGCGTCACCGACGCGCGGGCGCGGCTCGACGAGGCGTCGGCCCAGCTCCAGTCGGCGTCCGAGGCCGTCAGGTCGGCCGACGAGACCGTGAGCAGCTCGCTCGACGAGCTCCGCCAGCAGGTCGAGAAGTTCTCGCAGGACGTCGAGGGCGCCACGTCCTGACGGGCTGAGGTGCGGACGCCGAGCCATGGACCGCACGGCGACCGACGGGCAGACTGAGGCATGCCGTCCGCCGCCCCGACGCCGAGCCCCGGCCCCACCGACCAGCGTGTCCCCGGCCCGTCCGCACCGGACGCACCGGCGTCGGAGGCCGCGAGCGCCTCAGCACCCGACCTCGACCTCGACGAGACCCTGGCGCTCGCCGGCATGGCCCTCGGCGCTGCGCTGGCCGAACCCGAGCCCCTCGGCGGTTCCACGAGGTCGCTCGTGGTCCGCGCCCGCGTCGTCGCGGGACTCACGACCGACCGCCTCGACCCGACCCGCGCCACCGCGCACGCCCGAGGCAGCACGGTCGTCGTCAAGCGCTTCCTCGACGGCCCCTCCGCGGCCGGGCTGCCGTTCGAGCACGAGGTCGCGGGCCTCCTGACCCTCGACCGCACGCCCGTGCTCCTGGCGGTGGACGAGGCGCACCGCCTGCTCGTCATGAGCGACGTCGGCGACGGCCCCACGCTCGCCGACCTGCTGCTCGGCACCGACCGCGACGCCGCCTGGCAGGGCGCGCTCGACTGGGCGGCCGCGCTCGGCGAGCTCGCGGGCGCCTCCGGGCCGCACGTCGAGCGCTTCTCGGCCGAGCTCGCGGCCCGCGGCGTCGTGCGCGGCTGGGACCTCGACGCGTACGCACGCGCCGGGGTGCACCGGCTCGTCGAGGCCCTGCCCACGCCCACGGGCCTCGCGCGCGACCCGCTCGACGCGACCCTCGCGTTCCTGCACGACGACCTCGACGCGCTCGCGCGCCTGCGCGCACCGGGGAGCACCGCCGTCGTCTCCCCCGGGGACACGTGCCCCGACAACGCCGTCCGCACCCCCAGCGGCTGGGTCTTCCTCGACCTCGAGGACACGAGCGTGCACCACCCTGCGCTCGACGCCGCCTACACGCTCATGCCGTTCTCGACGTGCTGGTGCGTGTTCGACCCGCCCCCCGGCCTGACCGACGCGCTCCTCGCCGCGTTCAGCGCCGGGCTCGGCAAGCACCTGCCCGACGCCGTCGCCGAGCCGGCCTGGACCCGCGACGTCCTGGTCGCGAGCGCGGGCTGGATCCTCGCCATGACCGGGTGGCTGCTCGAGGGAGCGGTCGAGGACCGCCCGCGCGTCGGGCCCGAGGGCCGCTCGCCCTCGTACCGGCAGCTCGTCCTGTCCCGCTGGCGCTGGGGCGCCGAGCACCTCCGAGAGGCCACCCCGAGCATCGCCGCCGTCCTGTCCGACGGCGTCGCGTGGGCCGAGCGCGAGTGGGGACCCACGCCGTCGGGCGGGTATCCCGCGTTCTCCTGACCTCCGCGCGGCCGCTCCGGCGGCCCGGCGGGTCCCGCTGGTCCCACCACGAGAGGACCTAGGTCCCCCGCGTTCCTCGACCTTCTACCCAGGTCCGGGCCCCCGCGCTCGGATGGAATGGTGTCAACGCACCGGATGGGGATCCGGTCCTGGAGAGGAAGACAGACGACATGAGTGCAACGATCGAACGTCCGGCCAGCTCGGCCCGCTCGGCCCGAGCAGCACGTGCCGTCCCTCACGAGGTCACGGGGGCGACCACCACCGCGAGCCTCGCGGTCCGCGGAACCCTCCCCACGCAGATCGTCCTGGGGATCTTCCGGATCGTCATGGGCTTCTACTTCGTGTGGGCCTTCCTCGACAAGACCTTCGGCCTCGGCTTCTCGACCCCCTCGGAGCGCGCCTGGATCAACGGAGGCAGCCCCACGGCAGGCTTCCTCGGCGGCGTCCAGGGACCGTTCGCCGGATTCTTCAACGGGATGGCCGGTGCCGCCTGGGCCGACTGGCTCTTCATGGCAGGCCTCCTCGGCATCGGGCTCGCCCTGATGCTGGGGATCGGGATGCGGATCGCGGCCATCGCCGGGACCGTCCTCCTCGGCTTCATGTACCTGGCCTCCCTGCCCCTCGTCACCAACCCGATCATCGACAGCCACGTCGTCGAGGCCCTCGCGATCATCTCGCTGGCCATGATCGGCGCCGGTGACACCCTCGGCCTCGGCCGACAGTGGAAGAGCCTGCCGCTCGTCCGCAAGAACTCCTGGTTGGTCTGATCCCCGGTTCGGCGACGCGATCCGCTCGCCACGGCGATACACCCAGGAAGACGCGGGGAACGCAGGGAACGCGAGACCCTGTCCCCGCCCGACGGCCCTCCCGGTCACCTCCCGGAGGGCCGTCCCTCTTTCCTCGGTCGGGCGGCCACCCGCCGCCCGCCCGAGGACGCACCGTCGGAGCTCACGGAGATCGAGGGGGTAGTGATGGATTACCTGAAGACCTACCACGCACACCAGAGCGCCGTCCCGGTCCTGCCGAGGCCCGTCCCGGCCCGAACTTCTGACAGACTCACGTGGGTGACCGAGTCTCTTCCCTCTGCCGTCGCGCACCGCGTGCTCGACGCCGTCGTCGCCATCACGAGCAACCTCGACCTCGACACCGTGCTCCGCCGCATCGTCGAGGCCGCGATGGACCTCACCGGAGCCAAGTACGGTGCGCTCGGTGTGCGTGACGGGGAACGCCTGGGCCGGTTCGTGCCCGTGGGCATGGAGGACTCCGAGGTCGAGGCGATCGACCACTGGCCCCACGGGCACGGCCTGCTGGGCGAGGTCATCCGCAACCCGCACCCGCTGCGCGTCGACAAGATCGAGGGCTACCCGGCCGCGTCCGGCTACCCCGCCGGCCACCCACCCATGCACACGTTCCTCGGGGTCCCGATCCAGGTCCGCGACTCCGTCTACGGCAACCTGTACCTGACCGACAAGCGCGACGGTTCGCCGTTCACGCGCGACGACGAGGCCGCCGTCCGGGCCCTCGCCGCCGCCGCGGGCGTGGCCGTGGACAACGCCCGCCTGTACGAGGACGGGCGCCGCGTCGCCGTGCTCGAGGACCGCGAACGCATCGCGCGCGACCTGCACGACGTCGTCATCCAGCGCATCTTCGCGTCCGCGATGACCCTCATGAGCACGACCAAGCACATCGAGAACGAGCTCGTGCGCTCGCGCGTCGAGGAGGCCGTCAACGACCTCGACGACACGATCCGCGAGATCCGCTCGACGATCTTCGCGCTCCAGGCCACGACGCCACCTGAGGCCAGCCTCCAGGAGCGCCTGACCGCGGCGGCCGATGCCGTGGCGTCCGCGCTCGGGTTCGCGCCGTCCGTCGTGATCGAGAGCGACGACTCGTCGCTCGTCCCCGCCGAGGTGGCCGACCAGCTCGTGGTCGTCACGGGCGAGGCCCTGACCAACGTGGCCCGGCACGCGCGGGCGTCGCGCGCCGACGTGCGCCTGCGCGTGACCGACGACGCCATCACCCTGACCGTGGTCGACGACGGGATCGGCTGCTCGGGCATCGACGCGGGCGACCACCGCGGTGGGCTGCACAACCTCGCGACGCGCGCCGAGGCGCTGCACGGGACCCTCGCCGTCGGACCGGCCGAGGCCGTGGCGCGGGAGGTCGTGGGCGCCCGTGGGGCCGGGGCCGCGACGACAGGCGACGGCTCGTCGCCCGCGGTCCCGACGGGCCGCGGGACCGCGCTCGTGTGGCGGATCCCGAACGCCTGACGGTCAGCCAGGAGCGCCCGACCGGCTGCGGAACTCGATCACACCAGCCCGAGGTAGTGGATGACGGCCTGCTCCGCCGTGGTGAGCTCGTCGTGGTTGAGGTGGTCGACGGGGTCTCCTACGAGGTAGGCGGTGTCCACGGTCCGGATCTGGTCGACCAGGAGCAGGTTCTGCTGCCCGTCGATCACCAGCTCGGGCCGGAACGCCGCCGGTCGGGCGCTGGTCGAGGTGGGCACGATGGTCGCCACCGACCAGTTCATCTCCGAGGGCGAGAGGACGAGCCCGTACCGGCGGCCGCCCTGTTCGTGCCCCTGCGGGGCACCGAGGTCGACCCGGTAGACGGCGCCGCGGATCACCAGGCGTCCGGCTCGTCGTTCAGGTTCTCCTCACGCAGCTTCTCAGCATCGGCACGTGCCTGGTCGAGCCACTGCTCGTGGGCCACGAGGTGCAGGCCGCGGCGCAGGGCGTCGCTCGTGGACATGCCCTTGCGGGCGATCTCCTCCAGGATGCGACGTTCCTCGGCGGTCGGTCGGAAGCCGACGGTGCTCTGCGACATGTTCCGACCCCAGGGGCGTGTCGAACATCTGTCGGACACCCACGAGCGCTGCGTGACCCGCGCGCCCGCGCACGCCCCGCCGTCGGGCGATGCCCCGCGGCACGTGCGGCTCAGCCGCGCGGGCGGTCCTCGGTGCGCATCTCGGTCGCGAGGACCGCGACCTGCGTGCGGCGCTGGAGACCGAGCGTCGACAGGATGTGCGACACGTAGTTCTTGACGGTCTTCTCCGCGAGGAACAGGCGCTCGCCGATCTGCCGGTTCGTCATGCCCTCGCCGATGAGGTCGACGATCTGGCGCTCCTGCGGCGACAGCCCTTCGAGGCGGTCGACCTCCTTGGCCTGCGGCGTGCGCAGACGGTCGAGGATGCGCGCGGTGCTGACCGGGTCGAGCAGCGAGCCGCCGCCCGCGATGGTCCGCACGGCACCCACGAGGTCGGAGCCGTGGATCTGCTTGAGGACGTAGCCCGACGCGCCCGCGAGGACCGCCTGGAACAGCGCCTCGTCGTCCGCGAAGGACGTGAGCATGAGGCAGCCGATCTCCGGCATCTCGGAGCGCACGTCGCGGCAGACCTCGACGCCCGAGCCGTCGGGCAGGCGCACGTCGAGCACCGCGACGTCGGGGCGGACGGCACGGATGCGTGTCAGCGCGGACGCGGCCGTGCCCGCCTCGCCGACGACCGTGATGTCGTCCTCGGCCTCGAGGAGGGCGGCGACGCCGCGGCGGACGACCTCGTGGTCGTCGAGCAGGAAGACCCGGATCGGGTGGGGGGTGGTGCCCATAGGGAGAACTTATCGGAGTTGTGTCAGAACAAGGGTGCCGGGTGGCGCGCACGCGCCCGACGGCGTCGCTCGCCCGGGTGCGCCGGCGCCGCCCGGGCACGGCACGGTGCCCCGGGCCGGGGAGCGCGGGTGGGCAGGTGCGCCGGGACCGTCCTACCGTGGCGGGATGCCACCCGTTCCCACCGAACCGTCCGTGAACCGCCCGCACGTGCCCCGCTTCACGGGCCTCGTCAAGCCGCACGAGGCCTTCCCTGCGAACGCTCGCCTCGACCGTCGCATGAACGACCGGACGAACAGGCGGCAGCTCGGCCCGCGCACCGACGCAGCCCTGGTGCGGCTCACGACGGCCGCGAACCACAGCGTCCTGTGGATGGGGCTGGGCGCGGGACTGGCCGCGACGGGGGCGCGGGGGCGCCGGGCCGCGGTGCGCGGACTGTGCAGCGTCGCTGCCGCGAGCGCGGCCGCGAACCTGCTCGGCAAGGTGGTGTTCGGCGGCGACCGCCCCTCGGCCGCGCCGCTGCCCCTCGTGCGTCGGCTGCGCCGCTATCCCACGACGCCGTCGTTCCCGTCGGGGCACTCGGCCACCGCGGGGGCGTTCGCGGCGGGCGTCGCCCTGGAGTGGCCGGCGGCCGGGCTGGTCGTCGCGCCGGTCGCAGGAGCCGTCATGTACTCGCGCCTGCACGTGGGCGCCCACTGGTTCTCGGACGTGATCGGTGGTGCGGCGCTGGGTGTCGGGCTCGCGGTGCTGGGTCGGTGGCTCGTGCCGTCGCCGCCCGGTCCGGAACCGGACGTGCCCGCCGGGCCGCCCGCGGACGTCCCCGCGCTCCCTGACGGCGAGGGCCTGTTCGTGGTCGTCAACACGTCGGCCGGGTCCGGGCGGATCCTCAAGGAGGACCCTCTCGAGGTCCTCCGCCGTGACCTCCCGAAGGCCCGGGTGCACGTCCTCCGCGAGGGCGACGACCTGCCCGCGCTGTTCGAGGAGGCGGCGCGCGGTGGCGGGTCCGACGGTGGCGACGGGGCACGCCCCGCGCTCGCGCTCGGGATCAGCGGGGGCGACGGGACGGTCGCGACCGCCGCTGCGGCCGCCCGTGAGCACGGTCTGGCCCTCGTGGTCCTCCCCGGCGGGACGCTCAACCACTTCGCCAAGGCGGCCGACCTCACCTCGATGTCGGCGACGGTCGCCGCGGTCCGGGACGGGACCGGGGTGAGCGTCGACGTCGCCGAGCTCCGCGTCGAGGGGCACGACCCGATGACGGTCCTCAACACGTTCTCGCTCGGCATCTACCCCGAGCTCGTGTCCCAGCGCGAGCGCGCCGAGAAGCGGCTCGGGAAGTGGCCCGCGACCGTGTGGGCCACCTCGCGCGTCCTGCGCTCGGCCGCCCCGCTGCGGGTGTCGGTCGACGGGGCGGTCGGCCACTACTGGTCGTTCTTCGCGGGCGTCAACAGGTACGTCCCGCAGAACCTCGCGCCCGTCGAGAGGGTCCGGCTCGACGACGGCGTGCTCGACGTCCGCACGGGCCGCGCCGAGAAGCGGTACAGCCGGGTGCGCCTGTTCCTGGAGACCGTCGCGGGCGGCGCCGCGTCGTCGCTCGCGCAGCGGGTCCGGCCGCTCGGTCGCCACCTGGCGGTCGACTCGTGGACGGCCCCGGGCCTCGTGCTGCGCCTCGGGGACGGCGCACCGCACGACCCCGTGATCCTCGCGCACGACGGCGAGACGCTCGAGCTCGACGGCGACCGGGTCACGGACGCGACGCTCACCATGGTGCGCGGAGCGCTGCGGGTCTACGCCCCCACGGACCCCGCGGCGGGGTGAGCACCCGGGTGGCGCGCCGATGCGCCGGGGTGCGCTGCGTCGTCGGGTGGCCGTGACGACCGGGGCCCGACGCCGCCGCTCCCGTCAGGCGGTCGGGTCGACCGGCGCGTCGGACACGTCCGGTGCCGGGCGGTCCTCCTCGCGCAGGCGCGGCTCGGTGCGGCGCGCCGGGTCGAACCCGGCCTTGTCGGCGTAGAACGCGCGGACGAGGTCCATGTCGGCGCGCACGTCGCCCGTGAGCTCGAGCGTCGGGCCGAGGCCCGCGGTCATGGTCGTGCGGTCCACGTACCCCAGGGTCACGGGCATGCCGGTCTCCCGCGCGATCCGGTAGAACCCCGACTTCCAGTACTCGCCCTTGCTGCGCGTGCCCTCGGGCGTGATGACGAGCGAGAACACCTCGCCCGCACGGACCCGCGACACGATGTCGTCGACGACCCGGCTCGGGTCGCTCCGGTCCACGGGGATCCCGCCGAGCGCTCGCGCGAACGGCCCCATGACGCCCTTGAACAGGGTGTGCTTGCCGAGCCAGCGCACCCTGACGCCGACGCTCGCGGAGATCGCGAGCATGAGCACGAAGTCCCAGTTGGACGTGTGCGGGGCTCCGATGAGGATGCCGGGACGGTCGGTCGGTGGCTGCTCGGTGCGCAGGGTCCACCGGCTCACGGCCCAGTAGGCGCGCGCCAGGGCGCGGCGGACGATCATCGGGCGGCCTCGGGGGCGCAGGGTTCGGGGTGGGGCACGGCAGCAACGCTACCTGCGCTCACGGGGTGCCCTGCCGCCGCGCGGGACGCCGGCCGGCCCGCTCGAGAAGTGTGGGCGAAATCTCCACGAACTGTCCATGTCCTCCCTGTCTTTTCCCAGGTTCGCCGTGCAGACTTCTCGGCATGACGTCGCCGAAGACATCACGACCAGCCGCACGGCTCGCCGCCGCCAGCTTCCTCGCCCTCGCGATGATGCTGCCGCTGAACGCGACCGCCACGGCCGCCGAGGTCTCCCGCCTCATCGAGGACACCCAGTGTCAGGTCGACCTGATCGGCGAGGACCTCGAGAAGGCCGCCACCCAGCTCGCGTCCCTCCCCGCCGGCCTGCGCGCCGAGGTCGAGGACGCCGTCGGGAACGCCCAGGCCGCGACCGACGAGGCCAACGCCGCGCTCGCCCAGGCCGCTGCCGACGAGTACGGCGACGGCCGTGCAGCCGTCGCCCTGACCGACGCCCAGGTCGCGCTCGACGCGGCCTCCGCCCAGGTCCGCCACGTCGCCGACAAGACCGTGGCCCAGGGCGCGGACGTCGGACCGACGCTGCGCCACGTCCAGGACACCATCGACCGCCTGCGGGGCGAGACGAGCCGCGCGGCGTCCTGACGGGGCGTGCCTCGGAGCGGGGCGGACCTGCCCGGGCGCAGACCCGGGCCGGGTTTTCACCCGCTGACGGCGAAATCTCCCTGTCGAGTCGTCCCGATCTGCTCCAGAATGGGCACCGCACTCCGTGGCGACCACCGTCACGATCCCCACGCTCCCCGGCCCGGATCGGGCCTGGGCGCGCGAGAGAAACGAGAAACCCCATGACCGCTCCCCACGGCGCCCCGCAGGCTCCGGCTCCCCAGTACTACGGCGCCCCCGTCGAGGACCCGGGCAAGACGCTCGGCATCGTCGGTTTCATCCTGGCGTTCGTCGTCTCGGTCGCCGGCATCATCGTCAGCGCGATCGCCCGCAAGAAGTCCCGCGAGGCCGGGTTCGACAACCAGCTCGCCAAGTGGGGCCTGATCCTCAGCATCATCTTCACGGCTGTGGGCACGCTCTACGTCGTCTTCGTGATCGTCGTGGCCATCGCGGCCATCTCCACGGGTGACGTCAGCTCGTACTGACCCCAGCACGCCCACGAGGCCGCCGTCCCCGTCCGGGGCGGCGGCCTCGTCGCATCTTCCCGGCGGGTCGTCGTCGGTGCGAGACTCCGACGATGACCACGCCCCAGCACCGCGCGCACCTCGACGCCCACGTGACGTTCGCCAACGGCGGCAGCCTCCGCACCGAGGGCTTCCGGCTCGACGTCCCGTCGGGCGACCTCCAGCCCGACGACGTCGCTCGCCTCCTCGTCCGCCACCTGGGCCTCGCGCTGGTCGGGTCGGTCGAGATCACGGGGCTGACGTTCGTCGAGGAGCCCCACGTGGGGAGCCGGGGAGCGGCCGACGCCGGGCCGGTCCTCGGCGACGGGGCCGCCCCGGCCGGTCGCACGTCGCGGCTCGTCGAGCTGAGCCACACGCTCCGCGAGGGGCTCGTGACGTACCCGGGCCTGCCCGCCCCCACGATCACCCCGTTCCTCACGCGGGCCGACTCCGTCGCGAGGTACGCGCCGGGCACGCAGTTCGCGATGGACGTGCTGACCATGATCGGCAACACGGGGACGTACCTCGACAGCCCCTTCCACCGGTACGAGGGCGGGACCGACCTCGCGGGCCTCGACCTGGAGACGCTCGTCGGCCTGCCCGCCGAGGTGTTCCGGCTGACCGAGGCCGTCGACCCGTCCCGCGGCGGACGGCGCGGGATCGGGGCCGAGGTCTTCCTCGACCGCGAACTGGCCGGGAGCGCCGTGCTGCTGCAGACCGGGTGGGACCGTCACTTCGGTACGCCCGCCTACGGCGAGCCGGCGCCGTACCTCACCGAGGCCGGTGCGCAGCACCTCGTGGACGCGGGCGTGGCGCTCGTCGGGATCGACTCGTTGAACATCGACGACACCGACCCGACGACGTCCGGCGGGGCGCGCCCGGCCCACTCGCTGCTCCTCGCGGCGGGGATCCACGTCGTCGAGCACCTGACGAACCTCGGTGGGGTGCCGCCGCGCGGGGCGCGGTTCACGGCCGTCCCGCCCAAGGTCGAGGGGTTCGGGACGTTCCCCGTGCGGGCGTTCGCGGAGGTCCCCGAGGGGACGACGTGACGAGACGGGTGGTCGCGCCCGAGACGGGTGGTCGCGCCCGTGCCCGGAGCACCTGTCTCGTGCGTGACCACCCGTCCCACCTCCCACGGGGCACGATGCCCGTCGTAGGCTCGGCGCATGTCCGACGAGCTGCGCCCCGCCCACGACGTCCTCCCGTTCGGCCGCGCCCCGCGCCCGGACACCGGCCCCGCGCTGACCGCCCGCCTGCGCGACGTCATGACCACGAACCTGGGCGACCACGCCACGGGCCTGGACCGCGTCCGCATCGATGCCGAGACCGTCCCCGGCAGCCCGGACGTCGCGCGGATCGACGTCGACGTGACCGGGCTCGTCGTCCGCGCGATGACCCCCGCCGACGCTCCCGACCCTGCCGAGACCGTCGAGCACGTCACCGCACGCGACCAGGCCGTGGCCCGGGCGATCAGCGCCCAGGGGCACCCCGTCACGGTCGCGGGCGTCGCGGTCGACCTCGACGTCGAGATCCGCGACCTGCGTTTCACCTGGGTCGAGGGCGCCGACGGGTCGCTCTCGATCGAGGAGTCCGGGCAGAGCACCGAGGCCCCCGTGAACGGCCACCTGCGCGCCGCGGCGAGCCGTGACGCGCTCGTGAGCACCGTCCGTGAGCTCGCGACGAAGGCCCTCGCGGACCAGGGCTTCACCCTCACGTCGCTCGACGTGGACCTCGCGTCACGCGGCCCGCGCGCCGCGTCGATCGTGGCGTCCGCGAAGATCCGCAAGGGGTTCCTGTCCGCGAGCGCCCAGATCACGGCGACCGCGTCGATCGACCAGGCCATGGTCCTCACGCTGAGCGACCTGGGGGCGACGAGCCGCAACCCGGTCGTGGCCGCACTCCTGCTGGCCGTCCGCGGAAGGCTCGACCAGCTCGACGGCAAGCGCGTCGACCTCGCGTCCTCCCTGCCGCCCGGCGTCACGCTCTCGGACGTCCGGCTCGAGGTGGGCGAGCAGCTCGTGCTCAGCGTCCGGGTGGGCTGAGGGCCCCGGGCTCAACGCCTCCCGCGCGGGAAGAACAGGCTCTCGGGTCGAGGGACGTCGACGCCGTCGAGCGTGAGGTCGGTGAGCTCGCACCAGAACGCGACGTGGTCGCGGACCCGCACGGCATCGGACAGCGGGTCCTCGTAGCTCCAGCCGATGTCCACCCCCTCGGGGTCCCCCCGACGCCGTGGACCAGTACCGGGCCAGGCCCTTGTACGCGCACGCGCTCGTCGTGTCGCTCGGCGTCAGCGCCTCCCAGTGCACGTCGTCGCGCGGGACGTACCAGCGCAACGGCAGGTAGGTCTCGGTCAGCGCCATGGGGCGCGTGCTGTCCGCGAGGACCACGCCGTCGAGGGACACGACGACGTGCCGCGAGCTGGGGACGACGTCGACCCGCTTGAACGGGTCGCGCGGGTGCGCGGCCAGGGGCTGGTCCTCGGCGAACCAGTCGAACGCCTGGAAGTCGACCGCGACGTACCCCGCGAGGTCCTCGTCGTCGAGCCGGAAGAACGGGGCGGGCCACGTGGTGCCGGGCGGTCCGGCGGGCGGCTGGGTCGGGACCAGCGCGTCGTCGACCCACAGCTCGGTGCCGGGGCACGTGTGCCGGTCGAAGAACAGGGGGTGCGGGATCAGGCCCCCGGGGGCGCCGTCCGTGAACTCGCCCTCGACGAGCGGCACGCGCACGTCGCTCTCGGGGACGGCGTACACGGGCAGCACCCGACCCGGTTCCCAGACCAGGCGCGCCGTGGTCGAGGTGAGCACGACGTCGCGCGGGTCGTCGCGGCGGACCGCCCGGATCGTCTGGGCCGCAGGGAACCACCGCAGCCGATCGAGATCGAACTGCCACCGGTCCACCCACGACGTGGCCATGATCCCAGGGTGCGCCGGGTGGAAGGTGGCCGCAATCGCGCACGGGTCGCCCCGCGTCAATTGAGGTTGCGACCCCTTGAGAGAATGGTTGGTCGTGAGCACCGAACCGCACGGCCCCGCACGGCCCGCCCTGGACGAGACCCAGGCCAGGACCGCGGACGGCCCTGCGAGCGCCCCCTCCCGCGAGCGGGCCGGCGAGCCCGGTCGCGAGCCCGGGGGTGCGCAGCGGGAGCGCTCGGGGCAGCGCCGCCGACGCGGTGGTCGAGGACGGGCGAAGCCCCAGGTCACCGACCAGGACGCCGCCGCCGAGAAGGCGCCCGCCACCGACCGCCCGGAGGGCTCCGCGTCGCGCACGGACCGGCCCCGCACCCAGGGCGCGAAGGCACCCGAACGTGAGAGGACGTCGAAGGGCGAGCGTCCGCCGTCGGGCAGGGAGCAGCGCTCCTCGAAGCGGGGCGACCGCCGCGGCGGACGCCCGCAGCAGGTCGACCCGGCCCGGCTCGCCAAGGCCGCCGAGCGGCGCGCCGCTGTCGTCGTGCCGCCCATCACCTACCCCGAGCAGCTGCCCGTCTCGGCGCGGCGCGAGGACATCGCACGAGCCATCGCGGAGAACCAGGTCGTGATCGTCGCGGGCGAGACGGGCTCGGGCAAGACGACGCAGCTCCCCAAGATCGCGCTCGAGCTCGGGCGGGGTCGGAAGGGCCAGATCGGGCACACGCAGCCCCGACGGATCGCGGCGCGCACGGTCGCGGAGCGTATCAACGAAGAGCTCAGGGGAGATCGGCCCCTCGTCCTCGGCGAGATCGTCGGCTACCAGGTCCGGTTCACCGACCAGTCGAGCGACCAGACGCTCGTCAAGGTCATGACCGACGGGATCCTGCTCGCGCAGATCCAGCGCGACCCGCAGCTCCTCGCGTACGACACGCTCATCATCGACGAGGCGCACGAGCGGTCGCTCAACATCGACTTCCTGCTCGGGTACCTGACGCGGCTCCTGCCGCAGCGCCCCGACCTCAAGGTCATCATCACGTCGGCGACGATCGACTCGCAGCGGTTCGCGCGGCACTTCGCGCCGGGTGGCCCGCTGCCGCCGCTCACGGCGGACGAGCTGGCGGCGGCCGAGTCGGCGGGCACGGACGAGGTGCCCGACGGCGCCGCTCACCTCCCCGAGACGGCTCCCGTCATCGAGGTCACGGGTCGCACGTACCCCGTGGAGATCCGGTACCGGCCGCTGAGCCCCGACGTCGACCCCGAGTCGGGCAAGGCCAAGCGGGGCAGCAGCCAGACCAAGAGCCCGGCCAAGGGCGCCCAGGAGAAGGACCTCGTCACGGGCATCGTCGACGCGGTCGAAGAGCTCATGGCCGAGGGACCGGGCGACGTCCTGGTGTTCCTGTCCGGCGAGCGCGAGATCCACGACACGGCCGACGCCCTCGAGTCGCGCCTGGGCGAGCGCACGCGCGACGCCAAGCGCCCCGACTTCGTCGAGATCCTGCCGCTCTACGCGCGCCTGTCCTCGGCCGAGCAGCACCGCGTGTTCCAGGCGCACTCCTCGCGCCGCGTCGTGCTCGCGACCAACGTCGCCGAGACGTCGCTGACGGTCCCCGGCATCCACTACGTCGTCGACCCCGGCACGGCCCGCATCTCGCGCTACTCCAAGGCGACCAAGGTGCAACGCCTGCCGATCGAGCCCATCGCGCAGGCCAGCGCCAACCAGAGGTCGGGTCGCTCGGGGCGCGTCGCGGACGGTATCGCGATCCGCCTGTACTCCGAGGAGGACTTCCTCTCCCGTCCCGAGTTCACCGAGCCGGAGATCCTGCGCACGTCGCTCGCGTCGGTCCTGCTGCAGATGATCTCGGTGGGCGTCGTCTCCTCGCCCGACGACGTCGCGCGCTTCCCGTTCGTCGAGCCCCCGGACACCCGCTCGATCCGCGACGGCGTGCAGCTCCTGACCGAGCTCGGGGCGCTCGAGACCGTGTCCGAGGACGAGCGCACCGTCACCCGCCTCACCGAGATCGGGCGCGTCCTCGCCCAGCTCCCCATGGACCCGCGCCTGGCCCGCATGATCTGGGAGGGCTCGCGCCGCGGCGTGGCTCGCGAGGTCGCGATCATCGCTGCGGTCATGTCCATCCAGGACCCGCGCGAACGCCCCGCCGAGTACCGCGCCCAGGCCGACCAGCTCCACGCCCGCTTCGCCGACCCCCGCTCCGACTTCCTCACGTACCTCAACTTGTGGGAGTACGTGCGCGAGCAGCAGCACGAGCTGTCGTCGTCGGCGTTCCGGCGCCTGTGCAAGGCCGAGTACATCAACTTCCTGCGCGTGCGCGAGTGGCAGGACGTCGTCGCGCAGCTCCGCGAGATGAGCAAGCCGCTCGGCATCGACATGTCCTACACGCCCCGCACCCGGGGCGACGCCGGCTCCGGGAAGGGCGCCCCGGCGTCGGGCACCACGGTCGCGGAGGCCACCGACCAGCCCGTCGAACGCCGCCTCACGTGGGACGACGACACCATCCACCAGGCCCTCCTCGCCGGGCTGCTCTCGCAGATCGGCATGCAGGAGGCGACCGAGGTCAAGGCGTCGTCCGTCGCGCACCTGCGCGGCCCGCAGAAGGAGCTCGCCATGAAGCGGGCCAAGAAGCAGGCCCGCAACGAGTACCTCGGTGCGCGCGGCGCCCGGTTCGCGATCTTCCCCGGCTCCCCCCTGTCCAAGAAGCCGCCCGTGTGGGTCATGGCGGGCGAGCTCGTCGAGACCAGCCGCCTGTGGGGCCGCGACGTCGCCAAGATCCAGCCCGAGTGGGCCGAGGAGCTCGCCGGTCACCTCGTCAAGCGCACCTACTCCGAGCCGCACTGGTCCACCAAGCAGGGCGCCGCGCAGGCCAAGGAGAAGGTCCTCCTCTACGGCGTGCCCATCGTCGCCGACCGCACCGTCCTCTACGGCAAGGTCGACCCCGAGGCCGCGCGCGAGATGTTCATCCGCCACGCCCTGGTCCAGGGCGAGTGGACCACGCACCACCAGTTCTTCCACGAGAACCGCCGCCTGCTCGAGGAGGCCGAGGAGCTCGAGGCCCGATCGCGCCAGCGCGGCCTCGTGGTCGACGACGACGTGCTCTTCGCGTTCTACGACGAACGCATCCCCGACGACGTCGTGTCCGCGCGCCACTTCGACACCTGGTGGAAGTCCGCCAGACGCCGCGACCCCGACCTGCTCACGTTCACGCTCGAACAGCTCGTGCCCGACGCCGAGTCCGTCGACACCTCGCTCTTCCCCGAGACCTGGGTCCAGGGCGACCTCACGCTCCCCCTCACCTACCAGTTCCAGCCCGGGACCGACGCCGACGGCGTGACCGTGCACATCCCCATCAGCGTCCTGAACCGCGTCGTCCCCGACGGCTTCGACTGGATGGTCCCCGGCCTCCTCGACGAGCTCGCGACCGCGACCATCCGCTCGCTGCCCAAGCCCGTGCGCGTCCAGCTCGTCCCCGCCCCCGACGTCGCCCGCGACGTCGTCGGCTGGCTCCACGAGAACACCCCCGCCTGGGAGGACATCACCCGCGCAGGCGACATGGCCGAACCCTTCCACGTCGCGTTCACCCGAGCCGTCCGCGCCCTGCGCGACGTCGTCATCCCCGACGACGCCTGGGACGACGCCCGCACCGAACGCCTCCCCGCCCACCTGCGCATGACCTTCCGCGTCATCGAGGAACGCCGCGGCGGCGAGGTCGTGCTCGACGAGTCCAAGGACCTCGTCTCGCTCCAGCGACGCCTCGCACCCCAGGCGCAGGCGGCGGTGCGGGCGGCCGTCAAGGGGGCGGTCGGTGCGGCGCTGCGTGAGGCTGCTGCTGGGGCTGGGGAAGCGGTGAGGGGGGCGGAGGGCGAGGCGGGATCGGCGCTCGGCCTTCCCGGGTCTGCTCGTTCCTCGCAGACCCCTGCCAGGCCCACCACGACCTTCGCCACCGATCCCGCCTCGCCCTCCTCCACTTCCGCGTCGCCTTCCGCGGGTCGCCCTGGTGGGGGCATCGGTGGGGCTGATGAGAGCGGGGCGCCCGACGGCGGCGCTCCCTCCGTCGTCGTCGCCGAGGCGACCGGGCTCACCACGTGGCCCACGGGGCTCCCGGACGGTGTGCTGCCCGAGGTCGTGTCGACGCCCGCCGGAGGCGGCATGGTCGTGCGCGGGTACCCCGCGCTCGTCGAGGAGCTCGACGCCAAGGGCCGGCCCAGCGTCGCGCTCCGCGTGCTCGCCGACCGGTCGGCGCAGGACCGCGAGCACGCACGCGGTGTCCGGCGCCTCCTGCTGGGCGAGACCGCGCTCCAGACGGCGCGCGTCACGAGCCGCTGGACCGGGACGCAGTCCCTGACCATGGCCGCGAGCCCGTACCGGAACACCGAGGACCTCGTCGCCGACCTCCAGCTCGCGGCCGTCACGGCACTGACCTCCGGCGCCAAGACCTCCCAGTACGGGCCGCTGCCGGACGCTGTACAGATCAGGAGCGCCGCCTCGTACACGGCAGCGCGGGACCTCGTGAAGCGTCACCTCGAGGCCGAGGTGCACCAGATCGTCGGGCACGTCGTCGCCGCGCTCACGGCCGCACGGAACCTGGACGGCGAGATCCGCTCGGCCAACAGCCTCGCGCTGCTCAACACGCTCCAGGACGTGCGCGACCAGGTCGCGGGCCTCGTCTACGCAGGCTTCGCATCGCGGACCCCGGCCCACCGGCTGCCGCACCTGACCCGCTACCTGCGGGCGGCGTCGTACCGGATCGAGAAGGCCGCGACCAACCCGCACCGGGACGCCGAGCTCGCCTGGCGCGTGCACGACGTCGAGGAGGCGTACGGCAAGGCCCGCGCCGCCTGGGCGGCGGGCCCCGGCGACCCTGCCCGCCTCGCCGAGCTCGACGAGGCGCGCTGGCTCATCGAGGAGTTCCGGGTGTCCCTGTTCGCGCAGCAGCTCGGGACCGACGGGCCGGTCAGCGAGAAGCGGATCCGGAAGGTGCTCGCGCCGGGCGGCTGGTAGAGGCGTCTCGCCAGGCACTGGCGAAGCGTGGCGAGGACCCGGCGGTCATGAGGCCGGACCGGCGCTGTCACGACCCGTGCGGGCCCCCTGTCGCACCCCGGACGTGACGCGATCGTGGCGCCCGCACCGGCGCGCATGTGCTAACCGCCCGTCGCGGGTCCCGGCAGCCGTGGGACCTTGGTCACGATCTTCCGGGCAGAGGTCATTTTCGACCGGACGGCCGGGATTCGATGCCTACGCTGAGGAGGAACGGCCAGGAAGGTCTGGCCGCACTAGCTGCTCTGGAGGGCATCATGCGCACCGTCGTCGTCACCGGAACCGCCTCGGGCATCGGCAAGGCCCTCAAGGGCATGCTGGAGGCCGACGGCCACCGCGTCATCGGCGTGGACCTGCGCGACGCCGACGTCGCGGTCGACCTCACGACCGACGCGGGTCGCACGGACCTCGTCGAGAAGGTCACCGAGCTCAGCGGCGGCACGATCGACGCGATCGTCGCCAACGCCGGCCTGTCGAACGGCAGCCCGGCGACCCTCGCGGTCAACTACTTCGGCGCCCTCGCGACGCTCGAGGGCCTGCGCCCGCTGCTCGCCGGCTCGGACGCCCCGCGCGCCGCCGTGACCTGCTCCATGGCGAGCCTCCTGCCCGTCGACGACCAGCTCGTCGAGCTGACCCTCGCAGGCGACGAGGCCGCCGCGCTCGCCCGCGCGGCCGAGCTCACCGCCGCCGGGACGGGCGACATCATCTACGGCAGCAGCAAGGCCGCGATCGCCCACTGGCTGCGCCGCGTCGCCCCCACCGCCGACTGGGCAGGGGCGAACATCCCCCTCAACGCGATCGGCCCGGGCATCGTCCAGACCGGCATGACCGCGGAGATGCTCTCGACCGAGGAGTCGACCAAGGCCGTCGAGTCCGTGGTCCCCATGCCCCTGGGCGGGATCATGGGCCCCGAGGTCCCCGCGAACCTCCTGCGCTTCCTCGTCTCCCCGGAGAACAGCCACATGTGCGGACAGGTCGTCTTCGTCGACGGCGGCTCCGACGTGGTCTTCCGGGGCGACAGGGTCTGGTGACCTGACCGGCTCACCTCGGGAAGGCGGCCCGACGGCGTCACGTGCGTGACGT
>NZ_JACSPN010000010.1:114526-117820 GCF_015142735.1 Oerskovia douganii
GGGGGCGGGGGGGGGGGCCCCCCCTTCTGCGTCCCCGGACGAACGTGACCGCCGGGCGTCGCGCGCGGGCGGGCGACGGGACGCGCCGCACGCGAGGATGAGGGCATGCGCCTCACCGCCCAGCTCGGAGACCTCACGACCGTCGACGTCGACGTGATCGTCAACGCCGCGAACTCCTCGCTGCTCGGGGGCGGCGGGGTCGACGGCGCGATCCACGCCAAGGCCGGTCCCCGGCTGGTCGCCGCGTGCCGAGAGCTGCGGCGGACGACGCTGCCGGACGGGCTCCCCGTCGGCCAGGCCGTCGCGACGCCGGGCTTCGACCTGCCCGCTCGCTGGGTCGTCCACACCGTCGGTCCGAACCGGCACCGCGGCCAGACGGACCCCGCGCTGCTCGCCTCGTGCTTCACGCGCTCGCTCGACGTCGCGGCGGACCTCGGGGCGACGTCGGTCGCCTTCCCCGCGGTGAGCGCGGGTGTCTACGGGTGGGACGGCGACGAGGTCGCCCACGTCGCGGTGAAGGCGGTCCGTGCCTGGGGCGCCGACGGCGACCGGGGCGTGGTCGACGTGCGCTTCGTGCTGTTCACCGAGCGCCTGCTCCGCGCGTTCGAGCAGGCCCTCGCCCAGGACTGACGGTCCGTCCCGTTCACGGGGCGTTACGTCCTCCCGGACGCTGGACACCCCCTTGCTCCGCCCCGCGGGGACCGCCACCCTGTGGCCCATGCAGATCCACGACGTACCGGTCAGGTGGACGGCCGGCCGCACGGCCGGGTGTACGTAGGGCGACGGCGCGAGCGTGCACGAGCGCGCGTCGGTCCCCGTCGCCCGCGCCGTGCCCGTACCCGACCACCTCCGAAGGACCTGCCATGCCCGCACCCGAGAGCCCCGTCCCACCCCGGGACGCCACCGGCCCGGCGACCACCGCCACCCCCGACGCCCCGGCCACCCCCGTCACGGTCGACGGCGTCCGCCGCGTCCACGTCTCCGAGGACTGGCTGGCGACCGTCGTCGGCCTGGCGGTCGTCGCCGTCGGCCTCCTCGGCCTGATCCCCGAAGGGCTGGTGCCCTGATGAGCGCGACGACCCCGGACACCGGCACGACCACCCGACCTGACGGAGCCGTCGGCGACGCCCCCCGGGCGAGCCTCGAGGACTCGGTCGTCCAGGACGGGCGGTCACCCGGGGCTGCCTACCTGGTCGCAGGCTTCGTCGTCCTCCTGGGCCTGGCCTGGCTGACCCGCTTCCTCGAGCAGAACGTCCCCGAGTGGCTCGCGGACACGCCCCTCGGCGGCGTCGCGAAGTCCGTCGAGTACCCGGTGTACGCGATCGCGCTCGGGCTCCTCGGCAACGCCGTGCTGTCGGCCGCGGGTCTCCGGTCGCGGCTCGCGGCAGCCTTCCGGACCGAGTTCTTCATCAAGACCGGCCTCGTGCTGCTCGGGGCGACCGTGAACCTGTCGCTCATCGTGTCGGCAGCCGGGCCCGCCATCGCGCAGGCAGTCCTGCTCATCACGCTGGTCTTCGGGTTCACGTGGTGGCTCGGCGGACGTCTCGGCGTGAACGACAAGCTCCGCGCGCTGCTCGCGAGCGCGGTGTCGATCTGCGGGGTCAGCGCGGCGATCAGCGCCGCGGGCGCCGTGCAGGCCAAGAAGGAGCAGCTCGCGTACGCGGCCAGCCTCGTCATCCTGTTCGCCCTGCCGTCGATCTTCGTCCTGCCCGCGCTGGCCGAGGCGCTGGGCCTGTCGCCCGCCGTCGCCGGGGCGTGGATCGGCGGGAACATCGACACGACGGCCGCCGTGACCGCTGCGGGGGCCCTGGCCGGGGACGAGGCCCTGCAGGTCGCGGCGATCGTCAAGACGACCCAGAACGCCCTGATCGGGGTCGTCGCGATCGCCCTGACGGCGTGGTTCGCGTTCCGCGTGGACCGGGTCCCGGGAGCGGCGGCGCCCCGATGGAGCGAGCTGTGGGTCCGCTTCCCCAAGTTCGTCCTGGGGTTCCTGCTCGCCTCGGTCGTCGCGACGGTCTACGTCAGCTCGGTCGGGGCGGACGCGGCTGCGGCGGACATCGCGATCCTCAAGTCGCTCAGCACGGTGTTCTTCATCATCGCGTTCGTGTCGATCGGTCTGGAGTTCAACGTGACGGCGGTCCGGGAGGCGGGCTGGAAGCCCGTCGTGGTGTTCGGGTCGGCGGCGCTCTTCAACCTCGTCGTGGGGCTCGCGCTCGCGAGCGTCCTGTTCGCGAACCTGGAGATCTGAGCACCCGCCCGGTGCCGTGATCCCGGAGGCCCGTCGCGCACGTCGCGGCGGGCCTCCGCGCGTGCGGCCCCCCGGTACGCGTCCGTGCGTCCGGCGGACGCCCGGTCGGTCGCGGGAACGCGCTCGTCGATGACCGACGCCGTTCTTTACCAACTTGTGATTTTCGAAGTATCAGATACTTGCTTTCCTTCCTCTCCTGGCCGTTGCTAGCGTCGGCCGCGATCTATCTGATACTCGAAGTCGCACCAAGGTGATGGGCTCTTCGGGATCAGACCGGCAACGACGCCGGCCACGAGAGGACCTCGCACATGACCAACCACGCTTCCCCGCGCGTCTCACGCGCGCACTCAGCCCTGACCATCGGCGCACTGGTCGCGTTGGCGCTCGCCGTCATCGTGCTCGTCGCCTACCTGCTCATCTTCAACGGCAAGGTCGCCGACGGCGCCACGCGCCTCGACGACGGAGCCTCCCGCCTCGAGGCGGGCGCGGCCGAGCTGTCCGACGGCGCCCAGCGCGCCGAGGACGGCGCGGGCAAGCTGGCAGACGGCTCCCAGGACCTCGAGGACGGCGCCAAGAAGCTGTCGACCGGCGCGACCCAGGCCTCGACCGGCGCGACCCAGCTCGCGGACGGCGGCGTGACCGCGCTCGACGGTGCAGCGCAGCTCGCCGCCGGGGCCGACGAGCTCAACGCCGGAGCTGCCAGGCTGGCCCCCGGGGCCGCGGAGGCCGCAGACGGTTCGAGGAAGCTCGCCGCCGGGGCGCAGACCCTCGACGGCAAGATCTCCGCCGAGCTGGCACCGGGAGCCACCAAGGTCTCCGACGGCACGGCCAGGGCATTCGCCGGATCGGGCGAGCTCAGCAAGGGCCTCAACACCGAGCTCGCCCCGGGAGCATCGCTGCTGCTCGCCGGATCGGGCGAGCTCAGCAAGGGCCTCAACACCGAGCTCGTCCCCGGAGCATCGCTGCTGCTCGCCGGATCGGGCGAGCTCAGCAAGGGCCTCAACACCGAGCTCGCCCCGGGAGCATCGCTGCTGCTCGCCGGATCG
>NZ_JACSPN010000010.1:117920-119083 GCF_015142735.1 Oerskovia douganii
GGCGAGCTCAGCAAGGGCCTCAACACCGAGCTCGCCCCCGGAGCATCGCTGCTGCTCGCCGGATCGGGCGACCTCAGCAAGGGCCTCAACACCGAGCTCGCCCCCGGAGCAGCCCGAGCCTTCGCCGGGTCACAGACGCTCACCACTGGCCTCAACGACAAGCTCGCCCCGGGGGCCGCCAGGGTCGCCGACGGCGCCGCCCAGCTCCACGCCGGATCCGGCGACCTGAGCGGCAAGCTCACGAGCGAGCTGGCCCCGGGCGCAGCGGACCTCGCGCTGGGGGCTTCGACCCTCTCGACCGGTGCGGCCGGAGCCGCCACGAGCAGCAGCTCCTTGGCCACCGGTGCCCGCGGCGTCTCCGACGGCGCGACCGCACTTGCCGGCGGCTCCGCCACCGTCGCGGCCGGCGCAGCTCAGCTCCATGACGGCGCGAGTGCGCTGGCCGCCGGGTTGGACCAGGCAGCGGTCTCGGCGAAGTCGTTGAAGGACGGATCGGCGGGAGTCGCAGCAGGTGCCGCTGGCGTGGAGTCCGGTGCAGCGGACCTTGCCAGCAGTCTTGCCGCTGTGTCGGACGCGGTACCGGCCGACTCTCCCCTGAAGGCCCAGCTCGATCGGCTCGCAGGTGCCGCCGCTGAGCTCTCGGCGGGCGCATCGTCCGTCGAGTCCGGTGCGAAGAAGGTCGCCGAGGGAACTGCCCAGCTCCACGCGGGACTGGCCGGGGAGAAGGGGCTCGTGAACGGCGCCCGGTCTCTGACGGCGGGATCCGCCACCCTCAAGACCGGGAGCGCGGACCTCGACAGGGGTGCCCAGAACCTGAAGACGGGAGCGAAGCAGGTATCCGACGGGGCCGGACAGCTCTCCGTCGGGCTGGGCGATCTCTCGCGCGGCGCTGCACAGGTCAAGGCCGGGTCGCAGCGCGTCGCCACGGGCGCCGAGGCCGCCGCCACCGGCGCAGCAACGCTGAGCACCAAGCTCGGCGAGCTCGCCCCCGGCGCCGCCGAGGTCGCGACCGGCGCGAAGGACGCCGCCACCGGCGCCACCACCCTCAACACCGGACTC
Source organism: Oerskovia douganii (assembly GCF_015142735.1). Lineage (GTDB taxonomy): Bacteria > Actinomycetota > Actinomycetes > Actinomycetales > Cellulomonadaceae > Oerskovia > Oerskovia douganii. The sequence continues at coordinate 118,980 of NZ_JACSPN010000010.1, forward strand.
GGCGCACTCGCCCCCGGCATCCAGAAGGCCGCCACCGGCGCCACCACCCTCAACACCGGACTCGGCGCACTCGCCCCCGGCATCCAGAAGGCCGCCACCGGCGC
>NZ_JACSPN010000010.1:119183-128126 GCF_015142735.1 Oerskovia douganii
CACCACCCTCAACACCGGACTCGGCGCACTCGCCCCCGGCATCCAGAAGGCTGCCACCGGCTCCACCGACATCACCAACGGACTCGGCGCACTCGCCCCCGGCATCCAGAAGGCCGCCACCGGCTCCACCGACATCACCAACGGCCTGGGCCGCCTCGCCCCCGGCATCCAGGAGGCCGCCACCGGCGCCGGCGACCTCAACACCGGGCTCAGCGCACTCGCCCCTGGCGCCCTCAAGGTCTCCGACGGGGCCTGGGCGGCGGCGGACGGGGCGGGCACGCTCTCGACCAAGCTCGGCGAGCTCGCTGCGGGCAACACGAAGCTTGCCACGGGCGCCCGGGACCTGTTCGCTGGGACGACCCGGCTCGAGACCGGGTCGCTGAACCTGCACACCGGCATCAACGCCCTCTCGAGCGGTGCGACGACCCTGGCCGCCGGCAACGCCGCTCTCGCCGAGGGCGCGGGCACGCTGCACGCCGGCACCACGACGCTGGCCGACGGTGCAGGAGAGCTCGCCGAGGGCACCACGACGCTGGCCGAGGGTGCGGGGACGCTGGCCGACGGCACCGTCGAGATCTCCGACGGGACGACCAAGATGAAGTCGGACGTCGAGAACAGCCCGGCAGGCAAGCTCTCGCTCGGCATGTCGGCGATCGCGGGCGGCAGCCTGCTCGCCGGTGTCGTCGGGATCGGACTGGGACTGCGCCGCCGGCTCACCATCTGAGCAACGGCAGACCAGCGCGTTCCCGCGCGGCGCCTCACAGTCGACGGTGACGCCGCGCCTCTCGAGGGCGGTGGGAACCGCGTCCATGACCTGGGCGCGGTTCCCACCGCCCTCGCTCCGTGTCAGCGGCGGAGCCACACCACATGCCGATCGCGCCTCTACTTGCCAATTGGGAAAGTAGATGCTTCGATGGACGACATGAGCAACGACGCCCCCACCGCGACCACCCCGACCCCCCGCGAGGCGGCGGCCGCCCTCGACCTCGCCGCACGGAGCACCGCGAGGACCGCGGGAATCGGTCACCGGTGGGTCCGGAGCCTCCTCCTCGCCTGGGCGGCCATGACGATCGCCGTCGTGCTGCTCGTGGGCCTCGGGGGGATCCCCGGGATCGTGATCGGCTCACTGATCGGCCCCCTGTTCGGCGGCACGATCGCGATCTGGGCCGCCCGCCAGGGCATCCGGGCGCGCAGCCTGAACGGCCGCTACCTGCTCGCGGTCGTCCTCTGGGCCGTGCTCTACGGCGCGACGCTCGTCCTCGGTCTGCCGGCCCAGGCGGGCAACCTCGCCTACTGGCTCCCCGCGGCGCTGGTCACCGCCGTCCCGATGGTCGCGGTCGCTCTCCTGCCTCGCCACGCGGGACGCACGGCATGACCGCGTCGCACCCCCGCCACCGGCTCGACGACGTGATCCACTCCCCCGTCCGCCTCTCGGTCGTCGCGGCGCTCGCCGGGGTCGAGAAGGCGGACTTCAAGTCGCTGCGCGACGCGATCGAGGTGTCCGACTCGGCACTCTCCAAGCAGCTCACGGTTCTCGAGGACGCCGGGTACGTGGAGATCACCAAGGACCGCGTCGGTCGGCGGCCACGGACCTGGGCCGCCCTCACGCCATCCGGTAGGACCGCACTGACCGGGCATCTCCAGGCGTTGCGCGCGATCGCGGAGCAGCAGCTCCCCCCTCGGGTCGCCGACGTCTGATCCGCAGGCCTCCGCGAGCTCGGGCCGTGCACAGGCGCGCGACCGCGCGACGTCCTCCACAGCGCGCCGACCGGACCGGCCGTGTGTGGGCGTCGTGCGCAAGAGTGGGGTCATGACCACGACCGACGCCACCGACCAGCACGCCCCCGAGCCCACGGCGCCGCTCGCCGCACCGGCCGACGCACCTGCGGTCCCGGCCCCGGGCGCCCGCTGCTTCGGCGACGGCGACCCGCTCTACGAGGAGTACCACGACACCGAGTGGGGGCGGCCGGTCCACGGGGACGAGGCCCTGTTCGAGCGGCTCGCCCTCGAGGCCTTCCAGTCCGGCCTCGCGTGGATCACGGTCCTGCGCAAGCGACCGGCGTTCCGCGCAGCGTTCGCGGGCTTCGACCCGCAGGTCGTCGCGCGCTTCACCGAGGAGGACGTCGAGCGGCTCCTCCAGGACGCGTCGATCATCCGCAACCGCATGAAGATCGAGGCGACCATCTCGAACGCACGCGCCCTGCTGGCGCTGCACGAGCAGGGCCGGACGCTCGACGAGCTGTTCTGGTCGTTCGCCCCGGGAGGTTCCCGAGCGCCCGACGACGGCACCCCTGCCGACCGACCACGTCCCCGGACCTTCGCGGACGTCGCAGCCAGCACCCCCGAGTCGGTCGCCCTGGCCAAGGCGCTCAAGAAGGAGGGTTTCCGGTTCATCGGCCCGACGACCGCCTACGCGGCCATGCAGGCGTGCGGGCTCGTGGACGACCACCTCGCGACGTGCCCGGTCGTGACCGGGACCCCTGGGAGGCCCGGGAGCGGCGACAGCACGGGGGACGCCGGGTAGCCCGGACGCCGAGCTGTCGGGCCCGGTCGGCCGCCACGACCGCCTCGCCCCAGGGCCGACGGGCCTGTCCACCCTCTGAGATGCGACCATGGGGCAATGTCCTCGTACGTCAGCGTCCTCGACCTCTTCTCCGTCGGCATCGGGCCGTCGAGCTCGCACACGGTCGGCCCCATGCGTGCGGGCACGACGTTCGCGCGCTCGCTCGACGAGCAGGGGCTCCTCGACCAGGTGACCGGGGTGAAGGTGGTGCTGTGCGGGTCGCTCGGCGCGACCGGCATCGGGCACGGGACACCCGACGCCGTGGTCGCCGGTCTGCGCGGGCTCGACCCGGAGACGTGCGACCCCGACGAGGTGCCGGGGTGCTGGGAGCGCCTCGGCGACGGGCACGAGGTCCGGCTCCTGGGCCGCCGCACGGTGACCATGTCGAGCGCCGACGTCCGCCTCGCGCCGCTCACACGCCTGCCCGGGCACCCCAACGGGATGCGGTTCACGGCCCTCGACGCGGGCGGCGCGGCCGTGGCCGAGCAGGTGTACTACTCGGTCGGCGGCGGGTTCGTGCTCACGCAGGAGGAGCTCGACGCCGCCGCGGCGAACGAGGAGGCCCAGCACGCAGCCGAGCTCGCGGGCGCCCCGATCGACCCGGCCACCGAGCCTGCGGACGTCCCGCACCCGTTCGCCAACGCGGCCGAGCTCCTCGCGTCGTGCACCCTGGAGGGGCGCAGCATCGCGGAGACCGCGTGGGAGAACGAGGTGTCGTTGCGGCCCGCCGCAGAGGTCGGCGAGGGCCTCGACCGGATCTGGCGCACCATGAGCGAGTGCGTCGACGCGGGCCTGGACCGCCGCGGGATGCTTCCGGGGAGGCTCAAGGTCCGCCGTCGGGCCCGGGCGCAGCGCGAGAAGCTCGAGGCCGCTGAAGCCGCGAGCGGGGCGGCCGCACACAACGACCACTCGATCGAGTGGCTCCAGGCCTATGCCATGGCCGTCAACGAGGAGAACGCCGACGCCCGTCGCGTCGTCACGGCCCCCACGAACGGGGCCGCGGGCATCATCCCCGCGGTCGGCCGGCACTTCCTGCGGATACACCCCGACCTCGCGGCCGACGAGGACGCCGCACGCCTGGCCATGCGCACGTTCCTGCTCACGGCAGGAGCGATCGGGGCGCTCTACAAGCGCAACGCGTCGATCTCGGGGGCCGAGGCCGGGTGCCAGGGCGAGGTCGGCTCGGCCTGCTCCATGGCGGCGGGGGCCATCTGCGCGGTGCTCGGCGGCACCCCGGCGCAGGTGGAGAACGCCGCGGAGATCGCGATGGAGCACAACCTGGGGCTCACGTGCGACCCGGTCGGCGGACTGGTCCAGGTCCCGTGCATCGAGCGCAACGCGATCGCGGCCTGCACCGCGGTCTCGGCCGCCAAGCTGGCTCTCCAGGGGGACGGCGCGCACGTCGTCTCCCTGGACACGGTCATCGAGACCATGCGCCAGACGGGGCTCGACATGTCGACCAAGTACAAGGAGACCTCGACGGGTGGCCTCGCGGTCAACGTCATCGAGTGCTGAGGCGCTCCGCGCGACGGGGTGCTGAGGCGCTCCGCGCGACGGGGTGCTGAGGAACGCCTCGTCCCGCGCACCGCGCCCCGGGCGGCCCGGGGCCGCGCCTGACATGATGACGAGATGTCCGGCTCGTCCCGCGAGGCAGCACGTGCCGCACCGAGACCACGCGTCCGGTTGCGCGCTCTGGTCGCGCCCCTGACGTCGGGGGCGACGGTGCGGGCCGGGGTCTTCCTGGTCGTGGGCGGCGTGGTCGCCGGAGCGTACGGGCTGCTCGGCGCAGGGTTCGTGCAGATGTTCGCCGAGCCGCGGACCGCAACTCCCACGACCGTCGTGCTCGCGATCGTCGCGACGGTCCTTGCGGCCGTGCCCCCCTTCCTCGCACCGGTCCGGACGGTCGAGGTCCTCGCGGTGCGCACCCTGCTCGACGTCGACGTGCCCGTCCCGTCGGGCCCGCCGAGCGCTCCCGCCCGGTGGCGTGCTGCGGCCTGGTTCACGCTCCACCTGCTGCTCGGCCTCGTCGCGGTCGCGGTGCTGCTGGTCGTGGTACCCCTCGTGCTGGACCTCGTGCTCTCGGTGTTCGGTGCGCCGTTCGTCGAGCCCGGGTGGATGACCGGTGTGCTGGCCGGCGAGGCGGCTCGCATCGCGGCCGCGCTGCTCGTGCTCGTCTCCTTGCCGTACGTCGTCGTCGGGGCGCGCGCGGTGCTGCGGTCGGCGGCGCCGGTGCTGCTGGGGCCCGACCAGAGCGAGCGGATCGCCGAGCTCGAGACGCAGGCCGCGCGCCTGACCGCACGCAACCGCCTCGCGCGCGACGTGCACGACGGCGTCGGTCACGCCCTGACCATCACCGTGCTCCAGGCCGCGGCGGCGAACCGAACCCTGGAGACCGACCCGCAGGCCGCACGGCGTGCGCTCGAGGCCATCGAGGAGACGGGGCGCCGCGCCCTGACGGAGCTCGACGACCTGCTGCGCCGCCTGCGCGACCCGGGGAGCGACCCGGGGAGCGACCCGGGGAGCGACGCGCCGACCGGCCACGACGACGACGTCGCGATGCTCGTCCGCCACGCGCGCGCGGCGGGCGCAGACGTCACGCTGCGCCTCGTGGGCGAGGTGGGCCGGGCACCGCTGACGGTGACGCGCGAGATCTACCGGATCGCCCAGGAGTCGCTCACCAACGCGTTGCGGCATGCGCCGGGAGCACCGATCCACGTCCGGGTGGTCCGCGCGGACGACCTCAGGATCGAGGTCAGGCACCCGTGGTCGTCCCCGCCGGGCGGGGCGTCGGTGCGGCGGGGCCGGGGGCTGCCGGGGATGCAGGAGCGGGTGACCGCGCTCGGGGGCACGCTGTTCGCGGGGCCCGACGGCGGGGCGTGGGTCGTGCGGGCGTCGTTGCCGCTCGGAGCTCGCGGCGCCGCGTCGGACGAGGTGGCCTCGTGAGACGGACGAGCCCTGACGTGCCCGAGCGGCCAGGGAGCGGTGGCGCACGGACGGGTCCCGGCGGGGTCCTGCGTGTCCTCGTCGTCGACGACGAGCCTCTGGTCCGGGTGGGCCTGCGGGTGATCCTCGACGCCGAGCCAGACCTCGAGGTCGTCGGGGAGGCCGCGGACGGTGCCGAGGTGCCTGGCGCGGTCGAGGCGACCCGTCCCGACGTCGTGCTGCTCGACGTCCGCATGCCGCGCGTCGACGGGATCGCTGCGACGCGCGCGATCGTCGCCCGCGCCTCCGCTCCCCGGGTCCTCGTCATGACGACGTTCGAGAACGACGACCACGTGCTCGACGCGCTGCGTGCGGGGGCGCACGGCTTCCTCCTCAAGCGGGCCCGCCCCGAGGACCTGGCCCAGGCCGTGCGGGTCGTGGCCCACGGGGAGTCGTTGCTGTTCCCCGACGCGGTGCGACGGCTGGCGACCGCCCGCCCGGCACGAGGTGATGCCCTGCGGTCGTCACGGCTCACGGAGCGCGAGGGCGAGGTGCTGCGCCTCATGGCCACCGGGAGGTCCAACCAGGAGATCGCCCGCGAGCTGTTCCTCGGGGTCGAGACGGTGCGCACCCACGTGGGCAACCTGCTCGCCAAGCTCGGCGTCCGTGACCGCACGCAGGCCGTCGTCGCTGCGTACGAGTCGGGTTTCGTGTTGCCGGGCACCTGAGCCCGCTGGTCATGTCGCTGAACCCGGGTCCGTTCACCCGTGCGGGGGACCTCGCTCACCGGGTCGGGTGATCCTGCCCCGGCCGCGCGCCGGGAACCTGGAGGGACAGCTCGCCGGGACCGCCGGCGGCCGTCACCTCGGGAGACACCATGGACGACACCGACCTCACGACCACGACGTCAGCACGAGCCGGGCACCGTCCGCACGGTCCCGCCGGCCCACGGCCGGACGGGGGGACGCGCCCTCCCGGGGACGCCCCGCGGTGGCCGCGGTGGGTCCCGGGTCTCACGGTCGGGTGGTGGCTCGCTGGAGCCACCACAGCGCTCACCGCCGTCCTCGTCGGACGTCACCTGCCTGTCGGGGCGTCGACGCCCGACGCAGCCGGCACGATCGTCGACTCCGTCCCGAGCGGCAGCCTGACCGCGTTGCTCGCCACCCTGGGACTGGTCGGGGCGGCGCACGCCGCCTGGATGTCGTCACGTGCCGACCGCCCGACGTCGCGCCGGGTGCGCACTGCGGCCGTCACGGTCACCGTGCTCGTCACGGCGCTCGGTGTCGTGTTCGCCGACACCAGCCTGCTCGCCCGCCTGGGATATCTCCCGGTGGTCCTGGTCCGGGCGCCGTTCGACCCGGAGCTCGCGGGGGCCTTCGACCAGTACGTCGCGCCGGCGTTCCTGCTCCAGCTCGGCGTGCTCGTGGCCCTGGTCCTCCTCGCGGCCACGACCGTCCTCTTCGTCCGGCGCAGCAGCGGGGCGTGCGAGGCCTGCGGTCGCCTGGACGAGCCGACCGACGGCCACGCACCGGCACCCGCCGGGGAGACCTCCGCGTCGCCGTCGGGCATCGTGGCCTGGGGACGCCCCGCCGCGATCGTCGCGGCGATCGTCCCGTGCCTGTACGCGGTCACGCGGCTGGTCTGGGTGCTGGGGTACCCGCTCGGGCTCGACCCCGAGATGTACGAGCAGGACGCCGGCCGGCTGGTCGCCCCCGCGGCGGGGCTCGCACTGTTCGCGCTGGTCGGGGCGGTGCTGACTCTCGGCCTGGTGCAGCGGTGGGGAGAGGTCTTCCCCCGCTGGATCCCGGGCCTGGCCGGGCGGCTGGTCCCTGTCGCGCTCGCCGTCGTCCCCGGCTCGGTGGTCGCGGTCGCGATCCTCCCGGCGGGCCTCTCGATGATCAAGGGCCTCCTGGAGATGTCCCCGGCAGAGGTCCTGTCCGGCTGGGCCGCGTTCGGTCCTGGTGTGCTCTGGCCCCTGTGGAGCGTCGCGCTCGGGATCGCCGTGGCCGCGTACGCGACCCGGCGTCGTGGCACGTGCCGAGCCTGCGGCCGGGCACCATCGGGCGCCACGTCGCACCTCGCCCGATGAAGCGGGCGTCCTTGTGCCAAGGTGGGAGACCAGCACCTTCGACGAGCGGATCCCATGCACCAGACGCACCTCCCGTCCCCCACCCCTCCGGTCGAGCGCCTGCACCTCTCGGCACGGCTCGAGGACCGCCTCCGGGCGGCCGCGGTGAAGTTCTTGCGGGCGCGGGGCTGGACGCCGCGCATCGAGGCGTACGTCGGGTACGGCACCGAGGAGTCGGTGCGGGTGCTGGCGCGCGTGCTGCTGAGCCGCCCGCGGCGACGGGCGGACCTGGTCTGGAACCGCCGCGGGTGGCGCAACTACCTGACGGTGTCCGCGCCTGCCGAGGTGGTGCGCGCGTCGGTGACGCGCACCGACGACCAGGGGGGCGCGGAGCGCCTCGTGACGGACCTGGTCGCGGACCGCGACGGGTACGTCGACGGGATGCTCGACGTCTCGCTCGCGCCGGGGTGGCACGACGTCGAGCTCGCGACGGCGAGCGGCGCGACCGCGACGGCGCGCGTCTTCGTGGTGGGGCACGGCCGTCGGCTGGGGGTCGTGAGCGACATCGACGACACCGTGATGGTCACCATGGTCCCCAGCCTGCTGCGTGCGGTGTGGAACACGTTCGGCCTCCACGCGAGCGAGCGGCGGCCCGTACCCGGCATGGCGGACCTGTACCACGGCATCGCCTCTGTACATCCGGAAGCCCCGTTCGTGTACTTGTCGAACGGCGCGTGGAACACGGCGGGCAACCTCGAACGCTTCCTCGACCGCAACGGCTTCCCTCCCGGTGCGCTCCTCCTGACCGACTGGGGACCTACGGCCACGGGCTGGTTCCGCAGCGGCCAGGAGCACAAGGGCAACGCGATCGATCGTCTGGTGCGCGAGCTGCCCGACGTCGGCTGGCTGCTGCTCGGCGACGACGGCCAGCACGACCCGGAGATCTACGCGGCCGCCGCGACGCGGCACCCGACGCACGTGGCGGCGATCGGCATCCGTCAGCTCACGCCCACGGAGAAGATCCTGGCGCACGAGCCCCCGGCACCGACGTCGGGCAGGGGCGGCGGGACGTTCCTCGGGACGCTGCCCGGTCCGCGCCGCCCCCGGCGCCCCGCGCACGGCGTCCCCACGGCAGGCGGGCCCGACGGCGCAGCCCTGGCCCGGGACCTCGGGCGCGCCCTGCGCTGAGCCCGGCCCGGGCCCGGGGCGCGACCGGGGCCGTCGTTCAGGCCTGCGGTGCCAGGGCCGCGATCATGGGGTCGTCCTTGTCGATCATGCCCATCTTCGCCGCACCACCCGGCGACCCCAGGTCGTCGAAGAACTCCACGTTCGCCCGGTAGTAGTCGCTCCACTCCGACGGCACGTCGTCCTCGTAGTAGATCGCCTCCAC
>NZ_JACSPN010000011.1:0-20781 GCF_015142735.1 Oerskovia douganii
CATGATGCGGCCGGAGATGTGGGGCTCGAGTGCGCCGTAGTCGTACGACAGCTCGGGAAGGGTGTAGACAGCCATGGCGGATTGCCTCCTGGATCGTGCGTCGCCCCGCGGGACGGTGCGACAACTGTGGCGAAAGGTTCGGCCGGTGCGAAACCGAGCGAACACGACACCCCTGGAACGCCGACGACCCGTGAGATGTTCCGGCTGGTGCCGGACCGTCTCACGGGTCGTCGTGCTCCGAGGGGAGCGGGTCAGTGCGTGGTGCTGCCGGTGTCGTCAGGGCTGACGATGTGGCTGCCCCCGCCGACTGCGGAACCGGACTCCACGGCGTGCGTGTCGTCTGCGGCGCCGAGCGCGTCGTGCTCGCCGTGCGAGTGCGACGCCGCGACCTCCGAGGGGGTCACGGGCTCGACCCGGTCCTCGTAGAAGAAGCGGGAGAGGCGCTGCAGGCGGCGGTCCTTCTTGTAGCCCTTGCGGCGGACGCCACGAGAGTCGGTCGCCGGCTCGATCTCCAGGGGAGCGTGCGCCGTGTAGTTCACACGGAGCCAGCGCTCCTGGTCGTCCAGCGGACGGTGGACCTCGATGTACTCGCCGTGGGCGAAGCGCACGATGCGTCCGGTCTCGTGACCGTGCAGGACGAGCTCGCGGTCCTTGCGCTGGAGCCCGAGGCAGATGCGCTTGGTGATCCAGAACGCGATCACCGGGCCGACGAAGAGCAGGACCCTGAACACCCACGTGATCGCGTTGATCGACAGGTGGAAGTGCGTCGCGATGAGGTCGTTCGAACCGGCCAGCGCGAGGATGATGAACGCCGTCAGGAACGCGACGCCGAGGCCCGTGCGGACCGGGACGTTGCGCGGGCGGTCGAGCACGTGGTGCTCGCGCTTGTCCTTGGTCACGGCCGCCTCGAGGAACGGGTAGACCGCGAGGAACGTGAACAGAAGACCCGGGATCACGACCGCCGGGATCAGGATGTTGAGCGAGAGCGTGTAGCCCGCGATCACGTACTCCGTCTGACCCGGCATGAGTCGGAGCGAACCCTCGAGGAACAGCATGTACCAGTCGGGCTGAGCGCCGGCCGAGACGGGGGAGGGGTCGTACGGTCCGTAGTTCCAGACGTTGTTGATGGCCATCGTGGCGCCCATCGCGGCGATGACGCCGAACACCACGAAGAAGAAGCCACCAGCCTTGGCGACGTACACCGGGAAGAGCGGGAAGCCGACGACGTTGGCGTTCGTGCGGCCACCACCGGGGTACTGCGTGTGCTTGTGCAGCACGACGAAGAACAGGTGGAGGGCGACGAGCGCCAGGATCAGGCCGGGCACCACGAGGATGTGCAGCGTGAAGAGCCTCGGGATGATGTCCTCGCCCGGGAACTCCCCGCCGAAGATGAAGTACGACATGTACGACCCGATGATCGGGATCGACTTGACCACGCCGTCGGTGATGCGCAGACCGTTGCCGGAGAGCACGTCGTCGGGGAGCGAGTAGCCCGTGAAGCCTGCGGCGAGACCCAGGATCATCAGGAGGAACCCGACCATCCAGTTGAGCTCGCGCGGCTTGCGGAACGCGCCCGTGAAGAACACGCGCATCATGTGCGTCACGATCGCGGCCATGAACAGCAGCGCCGACCAGTGGTGGATCTGGCGCATCAGCAGACCGCCGCGCACCTCGAACGAGGTGTGCAGCGTCGACGCGAAGGCCTCGGACATGAGCTGCCCGTTCATCGTGGCGGGCTCGCCGTGGTACTCGATCAGGCCCATGCTCGGCACGAAGAACATCGTCAGGAAGAAGCCCGAGAGGATGAGGACGACGAACGAGTAGAGGGCGATCTCGCCCAGGAGGAACGACCAGTGGTCAGGGAAGACCTTGCGGGCGAACTCCTTGACGGCTCCGGCGATGCCGGTCCGCTGGTCCAGATAGTCTGCGGTCGCTTCAGCGGGTCCCGCGGTGCTGGTGCTCACTTGAGGCGCTCCCAGTAGCTCGGTCCGACGGGCTCCAGGAAGTCGCTCTGCGCGATCAGGTAGCCCTCGTCGTCAACGGTGATCGGCAGCTGCGGGAGCGGCCGCTTGGCGGGGCCGAAGACGACCTTGGCGCCGTCCGCGACGTCGAAGGTCGACTGGTGGCACGGGCACAGCAGGTGGTGCGTCTGCTGCTCGTAGAGCGCGACAGGGCAGCCCACGTGGGTGCAGACCTTGGAGTACGCGACGATGCCGTCGTAGGACCAGTCCTTGCGGTCCTCCGCCTCCTTGAGGTCACGCGGGTCGAGGCGGACCATCAGGACGATCGCCTTGGCCTTCTCCGAGATCCACTCGTGGGAGGTGCGCACCTCCTCGGACACGTCGGGGATGACGTGGAACGCACTACCGATCGTGACGTCCTCGGCCTTGATCGGGCGGCCCGAGGGGTCGAGCGCGAGGCGCATCTTGGGCTTCCAGAGCGTGTGACGGAACTTGTTGACGTTCCAGTCTCCACCCACCTCGGCCACGAGGGGAACAGCGATCGCGAGCGGGAAGAGCGCGAGGGCCGTGACGACCGCGCCCTTGAGGACCCCGCGGCGCGCGATCCCCGAGTCCTGCGCACCCTCGGTGAGGGCCTGGACGGCCTCGGCGCGCACGGCGTCGGAGCTGCGCTGACCGTGACGCTCGTCGACGTGCTCGTGGTCCGACATGAGCGTCTTGGCCCAGTGGACGGCCGCGAGGCCGATGCCCAGGAGCGAGAACGCCAGGCCGAGCCCGATGATGAGGTTGGCGGTGCGGATGCCCGCGATCGAGGTGTCCTCGGGCAGCGCGAAGAACGCCACCAGCATGCCGATCGTGCCGATGATCGAGATCGTGAAGAGGATCACGACCTGCATCTCGGCACGCTTGGCCGCCTTGGGGTCGCGGTCCGCCATCCGGCTCTTGTGGGCCGGGATGCCCGGGTCCTGGAAGCGGTCGAGCTCGTGCCCGTCCTGCTTCGTCAGGTCCGTCGAGTTCTGGTTGTCGCTCACGACGACTTCGCTCCGATCCACACAGCGGCGCCGATCAGCAGGCCCATGCCCACGATCCACACCCACAGGCCCTCGCTCACGGGGCCGAGAGAACCAAGGTCAAGTCCACCGGCCGAACCCTCACGCTGCTCGATGAGGTAGGCGATCACGTCGCGCTTCTCGTCCGGCGTGACGTTCATGTCGTTGAAGACCGGCATGGACTGCGGGCCGGTCTGCATGGCCTGGTAGATGTTGCGCTCGGAGGTGTCCCACAGCGGGGGTGCGAACTTGCCCTCGGAGAGGGCGCCGCCCGCTCCCACGGCGTTGTGGCACATGGCGCAGTTGGTGCGGAAGACGGCGGCACCGTTGGACGGGTCGCCGAGCGCTGCGTCGACCTGCTCGTCGGTGGGGATGGCCGGGCCTGCACCCAGGGAGGCGACGTACGCGGCGAGCTGTGCGGTCTGCTCCTCGTCGAACTGGCGCGGCTTCTGGATGGCCTGGGGGCCTTCCATCTGCATGGGCATACGACCGGTCGACACCTGGAAGTCGACAGCGGCCGCTCCGACGCCGACGAGGGACGGGACGGTGTCCGATCCTTCGGCGCTGGGGCCGTGGCAGGTGGCGCAGTTCGCCTGGAAAAGCTTCTGGCCTGTCTCGATGTCCTCGGTGCTGGCGCTGTCAGCGCTGGCAGGACTCGGGGCAAAGGCGGCGTAGACGCCGCCGGTGACCAGCAGCGCCAGCAGCAGCAGCACGACCGGTGCGAAGCGGTGGTGTCTGCGGGCGGCGAGTGCCTTCACGAAATGATCCTCGTCTCGCAAGTGGGGGGTGCAGGGGGCAGGTGTGGTTGTCCGGGCATCGGTGCCGCGGGCGTCACCGCGTCAGCGCAGGATGTAGATCACGAAGAACAGTGCGATCCACACGACGTCGACGAAGTGCCAGTAGTAGGACGTCACGATGCCGGTGGTGGCTTCGTGGTGCCCGAAGTTCTTGGCGGCGAAGGACCGACCGAGAAGGAACAGGAAGGCGATCAGACCACCGACGACGTGGAGTCCGTGGAAGCCTGTGGCCAGGAAGAAGACCGAGCCGTACGGGTGCGACGAGATGGTGAGTCCCTCGTGCACGAGCTCGGCGTACTCGAAGACCTGACCGCCGATGAAGAACGCACCCATGAGGTACGTGAGCGTGATCCACTCGTTCATGCCCCACCGGTTGACCTGGAAGATCGATCCGGTGCGGACGGGCTGGAAACGCTCCGCCGCGAGGACACCCAGCTGGCACGTCACGGAGGACAGGACCAGGATCGACGTGTTGACCACGGCGAACGGGATGTTGAGCTTCTCGGTCTGAGAAGCCCACTCCTCTGCGGGTATCACCGAGCGTGCGGTGAAGTACATAGCGAACAGTCCAGCGAAGAACATGAGCTCGCTGGCCAGCCACACGATCGTCCCGACCGAGACAGGGTTCGGTCGGTTGACGCTCACGTGCTGGTGGGCGTGGGGGGCAGCCGTTGCGGTCGACACATCAGCCATTATGGCCGACGCCGGAGTGATTTGGACCATCGGATCGGGGGGTGGCGCGCGGCAAATCTCACAAAGTCTCCAGATCTTCCCACCAAGGCCTGCACTTCATGACGGATCACGTGGAAGTGCCATGAAATCGCGCATTTTCGGGACCCCTGACCAGCGCCTGGAACACGACCGTCCGTCGCGGCGCGCGTGGGTACGGCTCCCGGCGACGACGTGCCAAGATGCCCAGGTGTGCTGTGCCGCCGGTTCGGTGGTCCGCGGTGGCTCGCTCCACCGGGAGACCCGGGGGAGAGCACCCAGCAGACCCGGCCGGGCACCGGTCGGGATCCGGCCAGACCCGATCAGAAGGAGGCGACGATGACGTCGACCACGAGCGGCTTGACGACCATCCCCCCGGCACACCAGGACGTCCTGTCCGCCGACCAGGTCGAGGCCGTGCGCGCGCCGCGCATCCTGCTCTACAGCGACGACGCGACCGTGCGGGAGCAGGTGCGTCTCGCCGTCGGGCGTCGCGTCCGGGCGGGCGCACCCGACATCGTGTGGAAGGAGGTCGCGACGGCCACCGCCGTGGTGGCCGCGGCCGACGCGGGCGGGTGGGACCTGCTCGTGCTCGACGGGGAGGCGGACAAGGCCGGCGGCATGGGGCTGTGCCGCCAGCTCAAGAACGAGATCTTCCGCTGCCCGCCCGTTCTGGTCCTCACCGGCAGGCCGCAGGACGGTTGGCTAGCATCGTGGTCGCTCGCCGACGAGGCCGTCCCCCGGCCGTTCGACGCGATCGAGCTGCAGCGAGCGATCGTCTCGCTGATCGAATGACCTCATGAAGGGCAGATCCCGTGACCACGACTCCGGGCACACCGGCAACCGCTCCGTCCGTCCTCGCGCCCCACGGCGCGTCCCTGGTGGCTGAGCAGGCGACCCACTCGTGGCCGGGACTCCTGACCGAGCTGATCGCGGGGCACGAGCTGAGCCCTGACCAGACCGCCTGGGCCATGGACATGGTCCTGTCCGGCGAGGTCAGCCCCGTCCGGCTCGCCGCCTTCCTCGTCGCGCTGCGGTCCAAGGGCGAGACCGTGGGGGAGCTGCGCGGTCTGGCGGACGCGATGCTGGCCCACGCGATCCGGTTCACGGTGCAGGGCCCTGCGGTGGACATCGTCGGGACGGGCGGCGACCGTGCGCACACGGTCAACGTCTCGACCATGGCCGCGGTCGTGATCGCCGGGACCGGGGTCCGTGTCGTCAAGCACGGCAACCGCGCGGCGTCGTCGTCGTCGGGGTCGGCCGACGTGCTCGAGGCCCTGGGCATCCGGCTGGACCAGGCCCCGGAGCGCGTGGCCCGCCTCGTCGACGAGGTGGGCATCACGTTCTGCTTCGCGCAGGTCTTCCACCCCTCGTTCCGGCACTCGGCCGTCGCGCGCAAGGAGCTGGCCGTCCCGACGGCCTTCAACTTCCTGGGCCCGCTGACGAACCCGGCGCAGCCCCGCGCGGCGGCGATCGGGGTCGCCGACGAGCGCATGGCGCCGCTCGTGGCGGGGGTCCTCGCGTCGCGGGGCACGTCGGCGGTCGTGTTCCGCGGGGACGACGGTCTCGACGAGCTCGCGGCGACCGGCGCCTCGACCGTCTGGGAGGTCCGCGACGGCTCGGTCGAGGTCAGCACGCTCGACGCGGCGAAGGACCTCGGCCTGCAGCGGATCACCGTCGAGGACCTGCGGGGGGCCGACGCGACGTTCAACGCGGAGGTCGCGCGCCGCCTGCTGGCGGGGGACGCCGGGCCGGTCCGGGAGACGGTCCTGCTGAACGCCGCGGCCGCGCTCGTCGCGGACGCGAGCCTGTCGGGGACGGCCGAGGGGAGCCTGGTCGAGCGCCTGCGGGCCGGGATGGAGCACGCCGCGGCGAGCATCGACTCGGGCGAGGCGTCGGCGGTCCTGGACCGGTGGGTCGCGGCCTCGACGCGCTGAGGAACGGCACGGCGGAGGGGGGGGGGGGGGGGGGGGGGACGCTGCACGCGGCGTCCCGCCCCGGCCGTCGTCGGGTCAGTCGTCGAGCCCCAGGGCGAACGCCTGCTCGAGGTCGACGTCGGAGTACGCGCGGAACGCGATGAAGGTCTCGGTGCGCAGGACGCCGTCGATCTTGCTGACCCGGTCGGCGATGACGTCGGCGAGGTCGTCGTGCTCCTTGACCCGCACCATGGCCACGAGGTCTGCCTTCCCGGTGACCGAGTACACCTCGCTGACGCCGCGCAGTGCGGCGACCTGGGAGGCCACCTCGGGGATGAGGTGCGGTTCGGTGTCGATCAGCACGATCGCGGTCAGCATGGTGTCTCCGTGGGGTCCGAGGCGCGATGCTCGTCGTCCGACGAGCCGGGGTCCAATCTAGCCCCGACGTGCTGGGCGACGCGCTGCGCCGTGCGGTCGCGGTCCGTGTAGGCGCGGGCCGAGCGGACGGGCCACGCGAGCGGGTGGCTCACGTCGACGAGCCGTACGCCGGGCTGCTCCAGCCATCCGAGCACGAGCTCGGCCTCGTGCGGGTGGCACGCGGGCGCCGGGGCCACGGGAGGGGCGACCTCCTCGGCCGTCGCGACCAGGGCGTCGATCGTGGGCCACGGGTCGGCCCCGGGTGCGGAGACGCCGGTGGCCGCGAGGCGTGCGTGCCGCACCACGACGATCTCCCACCCCCCGCGGTCGAGCGGCTTGGCCGCGACGAGCTCGGCGCACGCCGCGAGCGGTGCGAGGCGCTGCGCCCGTCCGGCCCCGAGCAGGAACGCCTCGAGGCGCGCGGTGACCTCGGCGGCCTGCTCGTAGCGCTCGTCCGCGGCGAGGGCGGCGATGCGCGCGGTCAGGGGTTCGACGACGTCGCTCGGGTCCGCGAGCAGGGTGGCCCGCGCGCGCCCCACGACGGCGGGGTAGCCGTGCGGATCCTGCACCGTGGTGCACGGTGCACCGCAGCGCCCCATCCCGGCGAGGGCGCACGAGCCGGCACCCGCGGCGGGCAGGAGGGGCAGGCGGGGCGTGCACTGGCGCAGCGGGAGCGCGTCGTGCAGGGCGTCGACCGCCTGCTGCGCCTGGCGCCGCGAGGAGTAGGGGCCGATGTGCGTGGCGTCGGGCGTGACGTCACGGACGATCGAGAGGCGGGGGTGGTGCTCGCGCGTCAGGCGCACCCAGCTCATGCGTTCGGGGAACTTGGAGCGCCGGTTGTAGCGCGGGGAGTGCTCGGCGATGAGCCGCAGCTCGCGGACCTGGGCCTCGAGCACGGTCGCGCACACCACGGGCGTCACGGCGTGCGCGATGCGCACCATCTCGGTCATGCGGCCACGCTTCTCCGCGGCCGTGAAGTAGCTGCGGACCCTGCGCCTGATCGAGGTCGAGGTCCCGACGTACAGGACCTCCTCGCCGGGGCCGCGGAACAGGTAGACGCCGGGGGCGTCGGGCAGGCCGTCGGCGAGCGTGCGCTTGCGCCGCACGTCCGGTGGCACGGGGTCCGTGGCGGTCGCGAGGTCCTCGAGGTGCGTGATCCCGAAGGGTGCCAGGCGCTCGAGCAGGGCGTGGAGCACGTCGACCGTGGCGCGGGCGTCTGCCAGGGCCCGGTGCTCGGGCGTCACGGCGGCGTGGAAGAGCGCTGCGAGGGTCGAGAGCTTGTGGTTGGGCGCCTCGTCCCGCGTCACGACCCGCCGGGCCAGGGGGACGGTGTCGACGACCTGGTTGCCGGGCCACTCGTAGCCCGCGTCCCGGGCGGCGGCCTTGAGGAACCCGATGTCGAAGGGGGCGTTGTGCGCGACCAGCACGGCGCCCCGAGAGAACTCCAGGAAGCTGGGCAGCACGGCCTCGATGGGTGGCGCGGTCGCGACCATCGCGGTCGTGATCCCGGTCAGGCGGGCGATGAACGCCGGGACGGGGGTGCCGGGGTTGACGAGCGTCTGGAGCTCTCCGAGCACCTCGCCGCCGCGGACCTTGACCGCGCCGATCTCCGTGATGCCGGCCGAGGCCGGCGAGCCCCCCGTGGTCTCGAGGTCCACGACCACGAACGTGACGTCCTGCAGGGGGGTGCCGAGCTCGTCGAGCCCGAGCTGGACGGGCACGCTCCCCGGGGCCGCCGTCGGGGTGAACGAGCGGACCGAGAGGAGCGGGCGTGCAGCCGGGGCTGCGGTGGTCGTGGACGGCATGCGCCGAAGGTACGCGGGGGCACCCACACGCACCGACGGCCACCGGGGCGTCGTGCCCGTCGCCGACCCCGAGCCCGACGACGGGCGCCGGGCCACGCGCCACGCACCACGCGCCATGCGCGACGGGCGCGGTGCCGTCGACGGGGAGCGGGCAGGTCGCGGTGGCGCCTCGGTGTCGGCCGCCCGCCGGGCCCGTAGTGTTGACCCATGGTCGGGACGAGTCGGGACGAGAAGGACACGGCACCACTGGCTGCCGACCCGCCGCCCGACGGCGTCGTCCCGGATCCACCCGTCCCTCCCGAGGTCCGTGCCCAGCTCCTGGAGCTGGCTGCGCGGGTCCTCGGCGCGTGGGACCCCTCGACGGTCCCGGTCGCCCTGCGCAGGGTCCGGACGTTCGCGCCGCGCCGGCGTGCCGCGTCGGGGGCCGTCCCGCTGTGGCAGGCCCTCGAGTCGAGCCCGTCCTTCCGGCACGCGGTCGCGGCCGCGTGGAGCGCGGCCCACCCGCGGGAGGCTCGCGAGCTCGTGCCCGACGGCGGCGCGCCCCCGCCCGAGGCCGTCACCGACGCGTCCGCGCCCGACCGGCCCGACGCCGTCGGGCTGAAGACCGCGCCCGACCGGGGCCGCACGTCAGCGCCCGACCGGACCGACGCCGTCGGGCAGGCCGCCCCACCGGAACCCGCGACCGCGCGAGACCTCGACACCGCAGGGCGGTCGGTGGACCTGGCCGTGGGCGCCTTCCTGCTGCGCCCGGACGGCTGGCAGGACCACCTCGTCCGGGCGCACCAGGACGTCCAGGAGCGCGAGGCGAGGCAGCACCGGGCGCAGGAGGCCGAGCGTGCGGTCTCCGAGCGCGACAGGGCCCTCGCGGAGCTCGACGCGGCCAGGCGGGCTGCCGCCGCCGACCGGGCCGCCCTCGACGAGGCCCGTGCCGAGATCGCGAGCCTGCGGCGGACCGAGCGCAAGCTGCGGTCCGACGCCGACCGGGCCCGCTCCGAGGCGCGCACCGCCCGTGCGGAGGCCGACGAGCAGACGGCTGCCGCTCGGGCCCTCGCGGCACAGGCGACGGCCGAGCGCCGGGAGGCCGCGGTCGCGCTCGAACGGGCCCACGCGGCGCGCGACGAGGCCCGCACGCTCACGCACACCGGTGCCGAGCTCGCCAACGCGCGGGCGCGCCTGCTGCTGGAGACGGTCGTCGACGCTGCGGTCGGGCTCCGCCGCGAGCTCGGGATCCCCCCGACGACCCTGCGCCCGGGGGACACCGTGGCGCCCGTCGACCGCGGCGACGGCGGCCACGCCGGGACCAAGGGGGCGGGCGGCACCACACGCCCCGGGTCGCGCGGTCGCGCGGGAGACGACCCGGCGCTGCTCGACGACGTGCTCGCCGTCCCGCAGATGCACCTGATCGTCGACGGGTACAACGTCAGCAAGTCGGGGTTCGGGACGCTGACCCTCGCGCAGCAGCGGCGCCGGCTCGTGGACGGGCTCGTGCGGGTCGCGTCGCGCACTGGGGCCGAGGTCACGTGCTGCTTCGACGGGCAGGAGCTGGGCCACATGCCTCCCGCGAGCACGCGCGGCGTCCGGGTGCTGTTCTCGTCCGGGGAGATCGCCGACCACCTGATCCGGCGACTGGTCGCCGCGGAGCCGGAGGGGCGCCCCGTCGCGGTCGTGACGAGCGACCGGGAGGTCGCGGACGACGTCCAGGCCATGGGCGCCGTGGCGATCGGCTCGCCCGCGCTCGTCGCGCGGCTCGCCCGGCTCTGACGCGCTCGCCCGGCCCTGGCTCCGTGCGGGCCGTCCCGCGCGGTCGTCGGCCGCGTCCGGGGGACCGCCCGGGAACGCGGACGGCCGGCCCCCGCAGGGAGCCGGCCGCCTGATCGACCCGATGGGTCAGGACCCTCGGGTCACTGCGCGGGCACGCCCGCGTAGATCGCGTCGACCTCGACCGAGAAGTCCGTCAGCACGACGTTGCGCTTGACCTTGAGAGACGGCGTCAGGTATCCGTTCTCGACCGTGAAGTCCGTGGTCAGGAGGGTGAACTTCCGGATCGACTCGGCCCGCGACACGGCCTTGTTGGCGCGGTCCACGGCGGCGTCGAGGGCAGCGAGGACGTCGACGTCGAGCACTGCGGCGGCCACGCTCATGGGGTCCTTGCCGTGCATCGCGAGCCATCCCGGCAGGCCCTCGGGGTCGAGCGTCATGAGCGCCCCGATGAACGGCTGCCCGTCGCCGACGACGACGCACTGGCTCACGAGGGCGTGCGCGCGGATGCGGTCCTCGAGCACGGCGGGCGCGACGTTCTTGCCGCCCGCGGTCACGATGATCTCCTTCTTGCGCCCCGTGATGCGCAGGAACCCGTCCGCGTCGAGCGAGCCCAGGTCGCCCGTGCGGAACCAGCCGTCGACGAACGCGTCTGCGGTGGCCTGCGGGTTGTTGTGGTAGCCGCGGAAGACGTGGTGACCCTTGAGCAGGATCTCGCCGTCCTCGGCGATCCTCGCGGCGCAGCCGGGGAGCTGGGGGCCGACGGTGCCGATCTTGGTCGCGCTGGGGCGGTTGACCGACGTGGGGGCCGTGGTCTCGGTCAGGCCGTAGCCCTCGAGGATGCGCACGCCGATCCCGCGGTAGAAGTGGCCCAGGCGCTCGCCCAGAGGGGCGCCGCCGGACACGGCCCACTTGGTCTGCCCGCCGAGCGCGGCACGCAGCTTCTTGTAGACGAGCGCGTCGGCGACCTTGTGCTGGATCTTCAGGCCGAGACCGGGACCCTTGGGCTCGTCGAGCGCGCGCGACCAGGCGATCGCGGTCGCGGCGGCCCAGTGGAAGATCTTGACCTTGCCACCCGCCGCGGCCTTCTGCTCCGAGGAGTTGTAGACCTTCTCGAAGACGCGGGGCACCGAGAGGATGTAGGTGGGCTTGAACTCGCCCAGGTCCTCGAGGAGCGTCTTGGTGTCCGGGGTGTGGCCCAGGACCGTGCCCCCGGCGACCACGAGGACGCCGATGAAGCGCGCGAACACGTGTGCGAGGGGCATGAAGAGCAGCGTCCGGCCGTTGGGCTCGGCGAAGACCTCGGGCAGCGCCTCGACCGCGTTGACGGTCAGCGAGTAGAAGTTCTCGTGCGTGAGCTCGGCGCCCTTGGGGCGCCCCGTGGTGCCGGACGTGTAGATGATGGTCGCGACGTCCTCGAGGTTCGCGAGCCCGCGGCGGCGCGCGATCTCGTCGTCGCCGACGTCCTTGCCGGCCTCCTTGAGCGCTGCGATCCCGCCGTCGTCGATGACGAACACGTCGCGCAGCTCGGGGGCCTGCCCACGGACCTCCTCGACCGTGGCGGCGTGCGCGGCGGACTCGACCACGAGCAGCTTGACCCCGGCGTCGGACAGGATCCAGTGGACCTGCTCGGCGCTCGAGGTCTCGTACAGGGGGACGGGCACGGCCCCGGCGGCCCAGGTCGCCCAGTCGAGCAGAGTCCACTCGTAGCGGGTGCGGGACATGATGCCGACGTGCTCGCCGGGTTCGACGCCGAGGGCGACGAGGCCCTTGGCGACTGCGACGACGTCGGCGTCGACCTCGCGGGCGGACAGGGCCTTCCAGGGGGCGCCCGGTCCGCTCTTGACCTCGACCATGGGAAGGTCGGGGCCGGCGGCGACGCGGGTCGCGAAGAGGTCGTTGAGGTTGTCGAGGGGATCGACATCGATGATGCGCGGTGCGCTGAACTCGTCCATGCTGGCTCCAGTGGCAGAAGTCGACGGTGGAAGAACAGTACCCACAGGGTGCAAGTGTCGTTGACCGCCTCCGAGTCGGTACTCTTCGTGGTGCTGTGCGCTGTTGCGCAAGATTTCAGGCCGTACCTGGGCGAAGACCGGGAGCGACCGGACTTCGGAGCCGACGGACGTACGCAGAACCGATGCCGAGGCGGTGCACAACCGTTACCCCGGCGCGTGTTCTCTTCGGGAGTTCCAGACCGCTACGTGAGTGAGGACCTGACATGCATGCCATCGGAGTCGACATCGGCGGAACGAAGATCGCCGCGGGTGTGGTCGACGAGAACGGCACCATCCTTGCGCAGACGCGTCGCGACACCGAGCCCGACGACGTCGCCAGCATCGACGCCGCGGTCGCCGACGTCTACGCCGAGCTCTCCAAGGAGTTCCAGGTCGAGGCCATGGGCCTGGCCGCTGCCGGCTTCGTGAGCCCCGACAGGACCTCGGTCCTGTTCGCCCCCAACATCGCGTGGCGCGAGTACCCGCTGGCCGACAAGGTCCGGGCCCTGATCGGCGCCGACGACGTGAAGATCGTCGTCGAGAACGACGCCAACGCCGCGGGCTGGGCCGAGTTCCAGTTCGGCGCGGGCCGCGACGCCTCCGACATGCTCATGCTCACGGTCGGCACGGGGCTGGGCGGCGCGGTCGTCGTCGACGGCAAGCTGGTGCGCGGGCGCTGGGGCGTCGCCGCGGAGGTCGGGCACATGCGCGTCGTCCCCGGCGGCCACTACTGCGGCTGCGGCCTCGAGGGCTGCTGGGAGCAGTACGCCTCCGGCACCGCCCTCGTGCGAGACGCCCAGGCGTCGCTGATCACCCAGCCCGCACGCGGCGCCGCGCTGCTCGAGCTCGCGGGCGGCGACGCCTCGAAGCTCAACGGCCCGCAGATCACGCAGGCCGCCCAGGCGGGGGACCCCCTGGCGATCGAGCTGCTCGCGAACCTGGGTCGCTGGATCGGCGAGGGGGCGGCCTCGGTCGCGGCCCTGCTCGACCCCGAGATCATCGTCATCGGTGGCGGCGTGTGCGCGGCCGGCGAGCTGTTGCTCCAGCCCGTCCGCAAGGGGTTCATCGACCAGCTCTCGGCCCGTGGGCACCGCCCCGAGGCGCAGTTCGAGGTCGCCCAGCAGGGCAACGAGGCCGGCATCGTGGGTGCCGCGGACCTCGCCCGTCGGTAGTCGTCGGCAGCCGCCGGCACGGCCCCTGGTCTCCTCGTGAGGCCGGGGCCGCGTCGCGTGCCCGGGGCGAGCGGGTTTCTGGGCGAGATCTCCCCGGGGTACGTGACGGGTCGGGCGTGACGCCCGGCCACACCCAGGGGCCCGACGGCGCAGCCCGGCCTCAGACCACCGCGCCGGGTCCCGAGTGGTCGTCCTCGCGACGGTGCGGCATGCGCCACAGGAGAACCGCGAGGCCCACGAGGAACAGGCCGCCCGCCACCTGGGCGACGATCGTCGGGAACGGCCGGAGGACGACCATGCCGACCAGCAGGAGGATCGGGACGCCCACGACCAGACCCCAGGCCATGGTCATGAGGGGGTCGCGGCCCATGCCGATGTCCGGGTCCGGGGGAGTGAAGTGGCTCTCGGCGTCCTCGAGCTCCTCGACCTCGGGGGTCGCGGGCCAGTCCCGCGGACCGGGGCCCTGCACCCAGGGCGCGACCGGGAAGGTCTCGTGGAGGTCGCGGGGGCCGGTGGCCGACCCGCGGTCCGCGTCCGGCCCTGTCCCGTGCGCGGGGTCCGCTGCTGCGGCCTCGGCCGCGGCGGACACGTCGGCGAGGTCCGCGACGATGTCCGCCCAGCGGGCGTCGACGTCGGGGAGGTCGTCGGGCGGCGTGCCCGGCGCGCCGGTCGATCCGTCGCCGGTCGGCTCGATCGCGTCGTCCTTCCCGTCGTTCTCACCCAGCGGTCCTGCATTCGGTGCGGCCATGGGGTTCACTCTAGAGTCGGAAGAGCGCCTCGTGTTCGCGAGGGCCACCAAGGAGGAACGTTGTTCTACTGGTTCATGAAGCAGGTGATGGTCGGCCCCCTGCTCCGGCTGCTGTACCGTCCGTGGACGCGCGGCGTCGAGAACGTCCCCGACGAGGGGGGCGCGATCCTCGCGAGCAACCACCTCGCGGTCATCGACTCGTTCATCCTGCCTCTCGTGCTGAACCGCAAGGTGCAGTTCCTCGGCAAGTCCGACTACTTCACGGGCAAAGGGATCAAAGGGCGCCTGACGGCCGGGTTCATGCGCGGCGTGGGCACCATCCCGGTGGACCGTGCGGGTGGCAAGGCCAGCGAGGCGGCCCTCACGACCGGTCTGCGCGTGCTCGGGGACGGTGAGCTGTTCGGGATCTACCCCGAGGGGACCCGCAGCCCCGACGGGAGGCTCTACCGCGGCAAGACCGGTGTCGCGCGGCTCGCGCTCGAGTCCGGCGCGCCCGTGATCCCCGTCGCGATGATCGGTACCAACATCGCCCAGCCGATCGGCAAGGTCATCCCCAAGCCCATGCGGATCGGCATCGTCATCGGCGAGCCGCTCGACTTCAGCCGCTACAAGGGCATGGAGAACGACCGCTTCATCCTGCGCTCGGTCGCGGACGAGATCATGTACGCGATCATGAGCCTGTCGGGCCAGGAGTACGTCGACATCTACGCCGCGACGGCCAAGGCGCGTCTCGCGGCCGGTCCCGCCGCTACCACACCTGCGGCCTCTCCGGCGGCGCCCGGCGGCAGGCCGGTCCCGGACGTCCAGGTTCCGGAACCGCCGCAGGAGGAGCCCGCGCCGTCAGTAGACTGAGGGAGCAGGCCGTCCCGCTGCCCCGGGTGATCCCCAGCGTCCAGCGACGCAGGCGCGGCGGCATCCTTCAACGAGAGGCTCCTTTGCTATGTCTGATCGTCGGCAGGTCCGTCGCGTCGCACTCCTGACGGCCGGCGGCTTCGCCCCGTGCCTGTCCTCCGCCGTCGGTGGCCTGATCGAGCGCTACACCGAGCTCGCCCCCGAGGTCGAGATCATCGCCTACCAGCACGGCTACCACGGCCTGCTGACCGGCACCAAGATCGTCGTCGACGAGGAGACCCGCAAGAAGGCGGGCATCCTGCACCGCTTCGGCGGCTCGCCCATCGGCAACTCGCGCGTCAAGCTCACCAACGCGAAGGACTGCGTCAAGCGCGGCCTCGTCCAGGAGGGCCAGGACCCGCTGCAGGTCGCCGCGGAGCAGCTCAAGGCCGACGGCGTCGACGTCCTGCACACCATCGGTGGGGACGACACGAACACGACGGCAGCCGACCTCGCGGCCTACCTCCACGAGAACGACTACGAGCTCACCGTGGTGGGCCTGCCCAAGACGATCGACAACGACGTGATCCCGATCCGTCAGTCCCTCGGTGCATGGACCGCGGCCGAGGAGGCCGCCGGGTTCGCGCGCAACATCATCGGTGAGCACCGCTCGGGCCCGCGCATGCTGATCGTGCACGAGGTCATGGGGCGTCACTGCGGGTGGCTGACGGCCGCGTCGGCCGCCGAGTACCGCAAGTGGCTCGACACGCAGGAGTGGGTCCCGGGCATCGGCCTGACCAAGGAGCGGTGGGACATCCACGCGGTGTTCGTCCCCGAGCTCGCGCTCGACATCGAGGCCGAGGCCGCGCGCCTGCGCACCGTCATGGACGAGGTCGGCAACGTCAACATCTTCCTGTCGGAGGGTGCCGGCATGAACGAGATCGTCGCGCAGCTCGAGGCGTCGGGCGAGACGGTCGAGCGCGACCCGTTCGGTCACGTCAAGCTCGACACCATCAACCCGGGGGCCTGGTTCGCCAAGCAGTTCGCGGAAAAGCTGGGCGCCGAGAAGACCATGGTCCAGAAGTCGGGCTACTACTCGCGCGCCGCGGCCGCGAACGCCGAGGACCTGCGCCTCATCAAGTCCATGACGGACCTCGCCGTGGACTGCGCGTTCAAGGGCGAGTCGGGCGTGATCGGCCACGACGAGGAGAACGGCGACCGCCTGCGGGCGATCGAGTTCCCGCGCATCGCGGGCGGCAAGGCGTTCGACGTCTCGCAGCCGTGGTTCGGCGACCTGCTGAGCGAGATCGGCCAGCCGCTCGTGCCGGCTGCGCCTGCGGAGCACTGATCCGCTGATGGCGACCACGACCGGCGCGGAGATCCACCAGGGACTGGACGCGTTCCGCTCCCTCGTCGCGCAGCAGCAACCCACGTGGCCCGACGCCGCGGCCCTCGCGGACGTGTCCGCGCGGCTCGCGGCCTCCGCGCCGCTCGTGGTCCCCACCGAGGCCGACACCCTGCGCTCGCGGCTCGCCGCCGCGGGCCGGGGCGAGGCCTTCCTCCTGCAGGGCGGCGACTGCGCCGAGACGTTCGCGGACGCGAACGCCCTGCGCATCCGCAACAAGGTGCGCACCATCCTGCAGATGGCCGTGATCCTCACGCACGGCGCGAGCATGCCCGTCGTCAAGATGGGTCGGCTCGCGGGGCAGTACGCCAAGCCGCGCAGCTCGAACGACGAGACGCGCGACGGTGTGACGCTGCCCGCGTACCGCGGTGACATGGTCAACGGGCACGCGTTCACCCCCGAGGACCGCGTCCCGGACCCCGAGCGCCTCATGCAGGCCTACCGGATCTCGTCGGCCACGCTCAACGTGGTGCGGGCGTTCACGGGCGGCGGGTTCGCCGACCTGCGTCAGGTGCACGAGTGGAACCGCGGCTTCATGCGCAACCCCGCGTACGCGCGCTACGAGAGCACGGCCGCGGAGATCGACCGGGCGATCCGCTTCATGAAGGCGTGCGGGGTCGACTTCGACGCGTTGCGCACCGTGGAGTTCTTCGTGAGCCACGAGGCCCTGATCCTCGACTACGAGCGCTCGCTCACGCGCATCGACTCGCGCTCGGGCGACGCGTACGACACCTCGGGGCACTTCCTGTGGATCGGTGAGCGCACGCGCCAGCTCGACGGCGCGCACGTCGACTTCCTGTCGCGCGTGGCGAACCCGATCGGGGTCAAGCTCGGCCCCACCACGGCCCCCGACGACGCGCTGCGCCTGATCGACAAGCTCAACCCGGACGCCGTGCCCGGTCGCCTGACGTTCATCACGCGCATGGGTGCGGGCAGGATCCGCGACGCGCTGCCCGCGCTCGTGGAGGCCGTGCGCGAGTCCGGCGCCCCCGTCACGTGGGTCACCGACCCCATGCACGGCAACACCATCACGTCGGACAGCGGCTACAAGACCCGTCGCCTCGAGGACGTCCTGGACGAGGTCCGTGGCTTCTTCGAGGTCCATCGCGCGCTCGGCACGGTGCCTGGTGGCCTGCACGTCGAGCTCACGGGCGACGACGTGACCGAGGTGCTGGGCGGCAGCGAGGAGATCGACGACGCCGGCCTGGCGCTGCGCTACGAGACGCTCGTGGACCCGCGCCTGAACCACCAGCAGTCGCTTGAGATGGCCTTCCAGGTCGCGGAGATGCTCCAGGCCCGTTGACGTGTCGTCGGGCCGTGCGGCCCGGGACGACCCCACGCAGCCCGACGGCGGCGCACCTGCGGGTGCGCCGCCGTCGGGCTGCGTCGTGCCGGGGACGTGCGTCGTCACGGCAGCGGGGCGGGGGCACCCGCGCGGCGTCGGGGGGACGCGCGCTCTGCTGCCGTGGGCAGGTCAGAAGACGTTGATCACGATCGTCGATCCCTTGGGGGCCGTCTTGCCGTCGCCCCCGGCGGGGTCCTGCGCGTAGACGATGTTGAGCGGGCTGATGCCCTGCGGGTGGCGCACCTCGACCTCGAACCCCGCGTCCCTGAGCATCTTCTCGGCCTCGGTGACGTTGCGCCCGTAGGTGTCGGGGATCTCGACGAGCGGGGGGCCGAGCGAGATCACGAGGGCGACCTTGTCCCCGCGGTGGCCCTCGGTGCCGTTCTCGGGCGTCTGGCTGACGACCAGTCCCGCGGCGACCGTCTCGGAGTAGTCGTCGGTCGAGCTGGGCTTGAGCCCCAGGTCGGAGAGCGCGGTCAGGGCGGCCTCCTTCTCGAGGCCGACGACCTGCGGGATCGTGACCGGGGCCGGCCCCTGGGACACCGTCAGCACGGGAACGGTCGAGTGGGGCACCGCCGTGCCCTCGGGCTCGGAGACGGCGACCACGGTCCCCGCGGGGGCCGTGTCGCTGTAGGCCTCCTTCGGGTCGCCCACGGTGAAGCCTGCGTCCTCGAGGGCCTCGGTCGCCTCGTCGACAGGCTTGCCCACGAGACCGGACGGGATCTCGACCATCTTCACGCCCAGCGAGACCAGCAGGTGGACCGTGCCGTCCTTGCGGACACGCTCGCCCGCGCCGGGGTCGGTCGAGATCACGCTGCCCGCCGCGAAGGTGTCGTCGTAGGCCGTGGTGACGGAGCTGTGCAGCTTGACCGCGTCGAGGGTCTGCTCGGCCCCTGCCTGCGGGACGCCCACGAGGCCGCCGGGGACGGCCGTGTAGGCGCCCGGACCGCTGAGGAACCACCACGACGCGCCGGTCACGGCGCCCACGACCAGGAGGGTGATCGCCAGGCCCCACCACCAGCGGCGCCGCCGCCGCGCGCCGGGCGACGCCTCGTCAACCGGCCCGTCGTCGGAGGGTTCGAGGGCGTGGCCGGCCAGCGCCCCGCGGTCGAGGACCTGGGTGTGCTGGGAGTCGGCGACCGGGTAGGTGGTCGGCGCCGGGATCGGGGAGGTCGGCAGTCCGGGCAGGGTCGTCGTGGGGGTCGGGTCCGGCACGGTCGTCACCGAGGTGCCGGGGCCCGCGAGCGCGCTGGCCAGCGCACCGGTCGCGACGCCCAGCACCGCGGTGTCCGGGGACCCCGCGGACGGACCGCTGCTCGCGGGCACGGCGCCCGGCGCCGCCGACGAACGGCGGTCGAGATCCGCAGGTCCGAGCGACTGCCGGGTCTGACGGACCAGGGAGAGGGCCGCCGACGCGTCCACGGGACGGTCCTCGGGAGAGCGTGCCGCGAGAGCGCACACGAGGACGTCCACCTCGGCGGGGATCCAGGGCTCGACGTCGGACGGCGCCGGGATGTCGGAGTTGACGTGCTGGAAGGCCACCTGCAGCGGCGTCTCGCCCGTGAAGGGGTGGCGGCCCGTGAGCATCTCGTAGGCGAGGACGCCCACGGCGTACACGTCCGTGCGCGCGTCGCACTGGCCCGACGTGATGAGCTCGGGGCCCAGGTAGGCGACGGTGCCCAGGATGGTGCTCGTCGCGGTCGACGCCCCCTCGCTGACCGCGCGGGCCAGGCCGAAGTCGGCGACCTTGACGCGCCCCGACTCGTCGAGGAGCACGTTCTCCGGCTTGACGTCCCGGTGGACGAGGCCCTTGCGGTGGGCGGCGGCGAGCGCGTCGAGGATCTGCTCGAGCAGGTCGAGCGAGCGCCCCACGGTCAGCGGCCCCTCGGCCTGCAGCACCTGGCGGAGGTTCGTGCCCGGCACGTACTCCATGGTCAGGTAGCTGGTCTCGCCGTCGACGCCCTGGTCGAACACCGCGACCACGCCGGGGTGGGCCAGGCGGGCTGCCGCGCGCGCCTCGCGCCGGAACCTCGCGACGAACTCGCTGCCGTCGCTGCCCTCCGCCAGGTGGGGGTGCATGACCTTGAGCGCGACCTCCCGGTCGAGGCGGCGGTCCACGGCCAGGTACACCGTGGCCATGCCGCCACGGGCGATCCTGGACACGACGTGGTACCGCCCGTCGACCAGGCGGCCCACGAACGGATCGGACGTCACGGTTGCCACGGTGGAAGTCTAGGCGTCGGGGAGCCCGGAACGGGTGAGGCGGTGACCGCGGGGCGTGCGGGTCGTGGGGACGGATCGTGAGGGAACCTCGGTGGGCGGGCGGTCCGGCGACACGTAGGCTTGTCCCGTGACCGACGGAACTGATCTCGAGCAGCTCGTGAACGAGTGGCTGACCCTTCCCCAACTAGCCGAGGTGCTCGGCACGACCGTGACCCAGGCCCGCAGCATCGTGCAGGACCGGCGCGTGGTCGGTGTCCGGCGGGGGGAGCGGGCCTCGTTCCAGATCCCCGCGGCGTTCGTGGTCCCGGCGCACCGCGCCAACCCGGCGAACGTGTCCCCGGCACCGGAGAACCCGGACGAGGGCCGGTTCGTGGTGCTCATGTCCCTGCAGGGCACGATCGCCCTGCTCACCGACTTCGGGTTCTCCGACGCGGAGATCCTCGAGTGGCTCTTCTCTCCCGACGAGGCGCTGCGGACCACGCCCATGGAGGCCCTGCTCGCAGGTCGCAAGGCCGAGGTGCGGCGCGTGGCGCAGGCCCTGCTCTGACGGCCCGCCGCCCCGCCGCGGCTCCCAGGGGAGCCCCGCGTCCGGGGTGAGCGACAGGCTGGACGGCCGGGGAACCCGGCCGTGGCCCCCCGCGGGGGGGGGGGG
>NZ_JACSPN010000011.1:20791-50734 GCF_015142735.1 Oerskovia douganii
AGGGGCCCGGCTGCACGTGCAGCCGGGCCCCTCGTCGCGTGCCGGGGCTCGGTGACGAGCCCGACGACGGCGCGCGGGTCAGGCCGTGCGCTGGACGGCCGCGCGCGCCAGGTCGGCGACCGTCTCGGCGCCGGGGGACGCCAGGTCGGCCGCGTCGAGCGCCGTGAAGGCCTCGTCGGTGAGGTCGGCGATGAGCTGTTCGACCGCGGCCACCGCGCCGGTCTCGACGAGCACCCCCCGCAGTGCGTCGACCGTCCCCAGGTCGAGGTCGGGGTCCCCGAGGGACTCCAGGAGGAGCGCGCGCTGGGCCGGCGTCGCGGTCCGCAGCGCACGCGAGACCAGGACTGTCCGCTTGCCCTCGCGCAGGTCGTCGCCCGCGGGCTTGCCCGTGACCGACGGGTCGCCGAACACCCCGAGGACGTCGTCGCGCAGCTGGAAGGCCTCGCCGAGGGGCAGCCCGTAGGTGGGGACCGCGGCGAGCGCGTCCTCGGACGCCCCGGCGAGCGCGGCGCCCAGCGCGAGCGGGTGCTCGACGCTGTACCTGGCGGACTTCGAGCGGATCACGGCCCGTGCCCTGGTCTCGTCGGCGTCGAGGTCGACGCCCCACGGCACGGCCTGGGCCAGCACGTCGAGGTACTGGCCCACGGTCACCTCGGTCTGCATGTCGTCGAACAGCGTGCGGGTGCGCAGCGCGACGTCGTCGGGGACGCCCACGAGCGCGTCCCGGATCTCGGCCTGGCTCGCGATGAGGCACAGGTCGCCGAGGAGGATCGCGCTCGACGAGCCGTACTGGACGTCGCTGCCCGACCACCCGGCGTCGCGGTGGTGCTCGGCGAACGCGCGGTGCGCCGCCGGGCGCCCGCGTCGGGTGTCCGAGTTGTCCATCACGTCGTCGTGGAACAGCGCGGCCGCCTGGAACAGCTCGAGCGCGGCTCCCGTGCGGACGGCAGCGGTGCGTCGACCGTCGTCGACCTGGCCACCGTGGGCCCGCCAGGACCAGTAGCAGAACGCGGCCCGCAGACGCTTGCCTCCCGTCAGCAGGGCGGCGGTCGCCTCGGCGAGCGGAGCGGCGTCGGCGCTGATGGCGGCGAGCTGGGTTCGTTGGGCGTCGAGGAACCCGCGGAGGGCGGTGTCGACGTCGGGCCGGAGGTTCTCACGGTCGACCGGCAGGGACGGAGCGGGCGCGGGGGCGTCAGCAGGCATGAGGGCAGCCTAGGTCACGCGGGCGGGACGACCTGGCCGCTGACCGTCACGAGGCGGGCGTCCGTCGTGTCGAGCACGCCGACGAACAGGGTCTCGATCGCGCCGTCCGCGCCCACCCGGTTGAACGCGACCTGGCCGCTGAGCCCTCCCGGGGCGGACCCTGCCAGTGCCGTGAAGCCCGCGGTCGCCATCGCGCCCGCGTAGAAGTCGAGGACCTCCTGGACCGTCGTCGTGCAGGAGAGGTTGAGCGTGACCTGCCGCAGGGCGGACCCCTCGGTGTCGGTCGCGGAGCTCGCGAGGACCTGGGCGTCCGGGGGCACGGGGACGACGTCGGCGGGGAAGCCGTCGACGAGCGAGCCTGCGACGGAGGTGTCGTCGAACGGAGGCATGGACGCCTCGGGCGCGAGGGAGCCTTCCTCGGGGACGTCGACGTCGACGGCGCCCGCGGCAGGGGCACCGGACCGGTCACCGTCCGGCGTGGGGGACGTCGCGGTGCAGCCCGCGAGCAGGCCCGTCAGGACGCACACGGAGGCGAGGACGACCGGTACCGAGCGCAGCCGAACGGTCGGGCTGACGGGCGAGAGGGGTGGGCGACGCACCCCCACACCGTAGTCATTGCAACGCCCGGGGTTCGACCACAGTCCACCCGGCCGTCCACAGGACCCGGGATCCGCCCCGCACGCGCCCCGGACGCGATGAGATGCCCGGCATGACAACGACGATCCGGGCCCGCGGGCCCCGCGAGCTGCTCGCCTACGTCCCCTTCCGTCTCGGCTACCGACCGCAGGACAGCGCGGTCCTGGTCAGCCTGCGTGCGCCGCGTGGGAGGGTCGGCCTCGTCGCACGCGTCGACCTCGACGACCTGGCGGACCTCGAGCACGGGCCGCAGGTGGCCAGGACCCTCGTGGCGCACCTCTGCTCGGACGGCGCCGCCCGCGCGGTCCTCGTGGTCTACGCAGACGCCGACCTGCGCGCCGGGGGAGCGCCGGCCGCCCGCGAGCGCGCCGCCGTCGAGCACTGGACCGACGCCGCCGAGGGCGTGCTGGGGACACCCGAGGTCTGGGTCGTCACCGCGACCGGCTACCACGCCGCCGACTGCCCCGACGCGGCGTGCTGCCCCGCCGGCGGCCGCTCCCTCGAGGACCTCGAGTCGACGGAGGTGGGGGCGCACATGGTCCTCGCGGGCGCCACCGTGGCGACCAGCCGGGCGCACGCCACCTCGATCCCGGTGCTCGACGCCGTGGACCGGCGTCGGGCCTCCCGGGCAGCGGCCCGCTCGCGCGCCCGGCGCGAGGCCGCCCTCGCCACCCAGGACCTCGAGGCGCTCGCCGCCTGGCGCGCCGAGGGGCTCGTCGCGTGGCGGGAGGCCACGGGCCTCGTCGAGCGGCACCGTCGTGCGGCGGAGGCGGGCGTCGACGGAACGCGCGGAGTCGCCGCGGTCCTTCCCGCCGTGCTCCTGGGACGTCTCGAGGCGGCGCTCGAGAGCGTCCCCGTGCGCGACGCCGTGCTCCTGTCGTTCGTCGCCGGGAACGAGGAGCTCGCCTCGCTCACGGCCGCCGCCGTCGCGGGGGAGCGGGTCGAGACGGGGACCGCCTCGGTGCTCGCGGGCATCGTCGACCCCGAGGTCGGCCTGCCGCCCGAACCCGGCCGGGCTCGGTGCGCGCGCGACGTCCTCGAAGCCGTGGCGGGGGCCGGGCGACGGGGCGCGCAGGCCCCGGCACTGACGCTGCTCGCGCTCCTCGCGTGGTGGGACGGCGACGGCGTCGTCGCGACGGACCGCCTCGCCGCCGCGCTGGCGGCGGACCGGGGCTACCGGCTGGCCCTGCTCGTCGAGAGCGCGCTGGAGGCCGGGCTCGCCCCTGGGTGGGCGCGGTCGCCGGGGCGTGGGGCGAGGTGAGGATCGCGGGGTGTTCCGGTACCGTCGCACCTGCCGGGGTGGTCCCGGCTCGCGGCCCGAGCGCCCTCGCTCCACGCGCCAGCAAGCGTGCCGACAGGCATGACGGAGGATTCCCATGACGGTCGTAGTCGGCTACCTGTCCACCCCCGAGGGGCGCGAGGCGCTCTCGACCGCCGTCGACGAGGCGATCGCACGGCGGGTCGAGCTCCTGGTGGTCGTGAGCGACAAGGACGGCCGGTCCCTGCCCGAGCAGGAGGGGGAGCGCGTCGAGGAGATCGCCCGGATCACGGCCCCGCTCGACGCCGCGGGCCTGGGCCACCGGGTCGTCCCGGGCACGGGTGAGCTCGCCGAGGACCTGGTCGCGACGGCCGAGGCCCACCACGCCGAGCTGATCGTGATCGGCCTGCGGCGCCGCAGCCCCGTCGGTAAGCTGATCCTCGGATCGAACGCGCAGCGGATCCTGCTCGACTCGCCCTGCCCCGTCCTCGCGGTCAAGCCCGACCGGGCCTGAAAGGGACCGGCGCTGACCTGTGCGGCCAGAGGGGCTCGCCGGGCCGCCCGTGGGGTCGTCGTCGGGTGTGACGAGACCCATCACCCGGGGGAATCTTCGGTGCTGCCGAGGCGTTGACCAGGGGACGACATCCAGCGGGATGGACGTGTGCAGGCCTGTCGGCGGCAACTCACCCGCGTCGTGACAGTCTTCACCGGCGCCCGTCGACGGTTCGGCCGGTACAATATAGGTGTCCGCACATGATCCGAGAGTCCTCCGATCTCCCGGGCACGCCCCTCCAGTGATTGCCGAAAGGTCGGTTTGTGGCGCCCTCTTCACAGAACCCCGCTCTCCCGCACGAGTTCGAACACCCCGCCCTGCAGGACCTCCTGCGCAAGGGGAGTGAGAACGGTCGGGTCGACGCCGAGAGCTTCCGCAACGCCTGCGAGAGCGCGACGATCGGCGACCCCAAGCGACTGAAGGCCGTGCTCCGTGCACTGGCCGGTGCCGGTGTCGAGGTCGAGATCCCCGTCGCGACCAAGGTCGCCGCCGCCACCTCCTCGCGCTCCACCACGACGTCGCGGGCGGTCAAGCCCGCGACCAAGAAGGCGACGACCCCCCGGGCCGGCGCCGTCACCACGACGCGCACGGCGGCGGCCACGGCTGCGGCCGAGGCCGACGCGGCGGACGCGGCGAGCGGGGACACCCCGGCACCCGCCGCGAAGGCCCCCGCGACGCGCAAGCGTGCCGCGACGGCCAAGACGGCCGCGCCCAAGGCTGCGGCGACCACGCGACGCAAGCGGGGCGCCAAGGACGACGAGGACTCCGAGGAGGTCGTGGTCGAGGACCTGGTCGAGGCCGACGAGGACACCGAGACCGCCGCTCCCGCGGCCAAGTCGGGCGAGGAGCCCGACGAGTCGCGCGGCTTCGTGTACTCCGACGCGGACGACGACGACGCCCCGGCGCAGCAGGTCGTGACCGCGGGCGCCACGGCGGACCCGGTCAAGGACTACCTCAAGCAGATCGGCAAGGTCGCGCTGCTGAACGCCGAGCAGGAGGTCGAGCTCGCCAAGCGCATCGAGGCCGGCCTGTTCGCCGAGGAGCGCCTGGGCTCTGGTGACACGTTCGAGCCCAAGCTGCGTCGTGAGCTCGAGTGGATCTCCTCGGACGGGCGCCGGGCCAAGAACCACCTGCTCGAGGCCAACCTGCGTCTGGTCGTCTCGCTCGCCAAGCGCTACACGGGCCGCGGCATGCTGTTCCTGGACCTGATCCAGGAGGGAAACCTCGGTCTGATCCGTGCGGTCGAGAAGTTCGACTACACCAAGGGCTACAAGTTCTCGACCTACGCGACCTGGTGGATCCGTCAGGCGATCACGCGTGCCATGGCCGACCAGGCGCGCACCATCCGCATCCCGGTGCACATGGTCGAGGTCATCAACAAGCTGGCCCGCGTGCAGCGCCAGATGCTCCAGGACCTGGGCCGCGAGCCCACCCCGGAGGAGCTCGCCAAGGAGCTCGACATGACCCCCGAGAAGGTCGTCGAGGTCCAGAAGTACGGCCGCGAGCCCATCTCGCTGCACACGCCGCTCGGCGAGGACGGTGACAGCGAGTTCGGTGACCTCATCGAGGACTCGGAGGCCGTGGTCCCCGCGGACGCCGTGAGCTTCACGCTGCTCCAGGAGCAGCTGCACCAGGTGCTCGACACGCTCTCCGAGCGCGAGGCCGGCGTGGTCTCGATGCGCTTCGGCCTGAGCGACGGCCAGCCCAAGACGCTCGACGAGATCGGCAAGGTCTACGGCGTGACGCGTGAGCGCATCCGTCAGATCGAGTCCAAGACCATGTCGAAGCTGCGTCACCCGAGCCGCTCGCAGGTCCTGCGCGACTACCTGGACTGATCGTCCCGGCAGCCGCCACCCGCGGTGCCGAGAAGGCCCGCACCCCGTCCGGGGGGCGGGCCTTCTCGCGTCGTCGCCCGGGTTCGTCCTCCGCCGGTGCGTCGAGGCCGGGAGGGGCGTGGTGCCGTCGGGCGGGGAGGCCCTGGGGCGACGGCCCGCGCCGTCGGGCAGACGCAGGCCCGACGGCGGAGCGCGTGCCCCGCTGACGCCTCACCCTCGGGTCGTCGCCGGGGACGAAAGAACCCCGGCCGGTGAGGTCACCGTCCGGGGTTCAGGAGTGCGGCGCGCTGCGAGCGCGCGCCGGGTCGCGTCAGCGGGCGCCGTGCTCGGCGAGCAGGCGGTCGGTCTCGTCCTGGACGTGCGTCGCGATGTCTGCGAAGGCAGCGGCGTGCGCGCGGGCGTGGTGGGCGCAGAAGAGCAGCTCCCCACTCGGCATGGTCACGCGCACGTACGCCTGGGCGCCGCAGCGGTCGCAACGGTCGGCCACGGTCAGCGGTTGAGTCGTCGTAGCAGTCACGTGACCATGTAATCATCTCGCCGCGGGTTCCTCGTACCGAAAAGGCCCGGGTTCGCTACCCGCGTAGCCGCGCGGTCCGGGGAATACGTCGGGGTCGTGTGGAGGTCGGGGCCGCACCGGCCCGGCGGGCGGGGAGTGTGGGCGGCAGCGTCTAGGCTTTCCCTTCGTGACGACCACCTCTGAGTCCAGCTACACCGCGCGGCACCTCTCCGTCCTCGAAGGGCTGGAGGCCGTCCGCAAGCGACCCGGCATGTACATCGGGTCCACCGACTCGCGCGGACTCATGCACTGCCTGTGGGAGATCATCGACAACTCGGTCGACGAGGCCCTCGCCGGCAACTGCGACGCGATCGAGGTCGTGCTGCACGCCGACACCTCGGTGACCGTCAAGGACAACGGTCGCGGCATCCCCGTGGACATCGAGCCCAAGACGGGCCTCAGCGGTGTGGAGGTCGTCTTCACCAAGCTGCACGCGGGCGGGAAGTTCGGCGGCGGTTCCTACACGGCGTCGGGCGGCCTGCACGGCGTGGGGGCATCGGTCGTCAACGCCCTGTCCTCGCGCCTCGACGTCGAGGTGGACCGCGGTTCCAAGACGTACCGCATGACGTTCCACCGCGGCGAGCCCGGCGTCTTCGCTGACCCCAGGACGGGTCCGGACCCGGACGCGGCGTTCACCCCGTTCGTCGAGCGCTCCGAGCTGGCTGTGGTCGGCAAGGCTCCGCGCGGCAAGACGGGTACGCGCGTGCGCTACTGGGCGGACCGGCAGGTCTTCCCCAAGTCCGCGGTGTTCTCCTACGACGAGCTCGTGACGCGCGCTCGCCAGACGACGTTCCTGGTGCCCGGTCTCAAGATCACGCTGCGCGACGAGCGCGGCCTGGCCGGGACGCCCGGAGCCGACGGCCCGGTCGAGGAGAGCTTCCAGCACTCGGGCGGCACGGTCGACTTCGTCGACTTCCTCGCCCCCGACCCCGCGGTCACCGCGACCTGGCACCTGACCGGCTCGGGCACCTTCAAGGAGACCGTGCCAGTCCTCGACGACCGCGGGCACCTGACCTCGCAGGAGGTCACGCGCGACTGCGAGGTCGACGTGGCGCTGCGCTGGGGCACGGGCTACGACACCGAGCTGCGGACCTTCGTCAACATCATCTCGACGCCCAAGGGCGGCTCGCACCTCGCGGGCTTCGAGGCCGGGCTGCTCAAGATCCTGCGCAAGGGCGTCGAGTCCAACGCGCGCCGCCTCAAGGTGTCCACCAAGGACGCGTCCGAGCGCATCGAGAAGGACGACGTGCTCGCCGGCCTGACCGCGGTGCTGACCGTGCGCCTGGCCGAGCCGCAGTTCGAGGGCCAGACCAAGGAGGTCCTCGGCACGGCCCCCGTGCGGGCCATCGTGGCACGCGTCATCGAGCAGCAGCTCGGTGCCATGCTGACGTCGACCAAGCGCGACGAGAAGACGCAGGCCTCGCTCCTGCTGGACAAGGTCGTCGCCGAGATGCGCGCACGTATCACCGCGCGCAAGCAGAAGGAGATCTCGCGGCGCAAGAACGCCCTGGAGACGTCCTCGCTGCCGTCCAAGCTCGCGGACTGCCGCAGCGACGACGTCGCGCGCAGCGAGCTCTTCATCGTGGAGGGCGACTCCGCGCTCGGTACCGCCAAGCTCGCGCGCAGCTCCGACTTCCAGGCGCTCCTGCCCATCCGCGGGAAGATCCTCAACGTCCAGAAGGCCTCGGTCACCGACATGCTCCGCAACGCGGAGTGCGCCGCGATCATCCAGGTCATCGGGGCGGGCTCGGGCCGGTCGTTCGACCTCGAGGCCGCGCGCTACGGCAAGGTCGTGCTCATGACGGACGCCGACGTCGACGGGGCGCACATCCGCACGCTCCTGCTCACGCTCTTCTTCCGGTACATGCGCCCCCTCGTGGACGCGGGCCGGGTCTACGCGGCCGTGCCGCCGCTGCACCGCGTCGAGGTCATCGGCGCGGGCTCGCGCAAGAACGAGTACATCTACACGTACTCCGAGGCCGAGCTGCGCGACGTCCTCAAGAAGCTCGACAAGTCGGGCAAGCGCTACAAGGAGGACATCCAGCGCTACAAGGGCCTGGGGGAGATGGACGCCGACCAGCTCGCGGAGACCACCATGGACCCGCGTCACCGCACGCTGCGACGCGTCACCGCCGAGCACGCCGAGTCGGCCGAGCGGGTGTTCGAGCTCCTCATGGGATCGGACGTCGCGCCGCGCAAGGACTTCATCATCGCGGGGGCCGCGGGGCTGGACAGGGCGCGCATCGACGCCTGACGTCCCGTCTGCTGGGCGGTCGTCCCCCCGTGGGGCGACCGTTCGTAGACTGCGCGGTGTGAACCCCCAGACTCTTCGTGCCGGCACCTCGGCACGCTCTCTGACCGCCCTGGCCTCCCTCCTGCTCGCCGTCGGCCTCCTGGCCGGTTGCGGTACGGCCGACGAGGCTCCGGCGGACGACACCTCTGCCTCGTCCTCGGTCGCGTCCGACGACGCTCCCGAGCTCTCCTACGAGGGCGTGGCCGGGAAGACCGCGCTCGAGCTCCTCGTCGCCGCCGACCCGACCGCCATCGTCCAGGGCGAGGGCGAGAACGCGTTCGTCACCGGCATCGAGGGCCGGGAGGCGCAGGAGTCCGCCAAGGAGTTCTGGGCCCTGTACGTGAACGGTGAGATGGCCCAGGTCGGTGCCGGCTCCCTCGTGACCGAGACGGGAGACGAGATCACGTGGAAGCTCGAGACCTTCTGACCCGTTGGTGGCGCCCAGCGCTCGCCGTCGCTGTGGTGGCGCTCGCCGTGGTGTTCCGCCTCGTGCGCGAGGAGATCGGCGCACCGCCCAACCTCGAGCTCGTCACCTCGGCCGCGTTCGCCGCCGCGGTGCTGGTGCGGCATCGCCTGGCGTTCCTGGCTCCGCTGGTCGTCGTCGTGGTGTCGGACCTCGTGCTCGGCAACACGTCGATCGCGCTGTTCACGTGGAGCGCCTGGCTCGTGATCGGGCTCGGGGCGCTGCTGACCCGGAACACGTCGGGGTGGGGACGGCTCGGTGCCGCCGCCGGGCTGGGCGTGGGCGGGTCGCTGTGGTTCTTCCTCTGGACCAACTTCGGCGTCTGGTTCCAGGGGCGCGGGGTCTGGTACCCGGCCGGCTGGGACGGGCTCGTGGCGAGCTACGTCGCCGGGCTGCCGTTCCTGCGCACCATGCTGGTCGGGAACCTCGTCCTGCTGCCGCTCGTGGCCGCCGGAACGCTGCTCGTGGAGCGGCTCGAACGGTCGCACGGGTTGGTGACGGCGCCTCAGGCGGCGTGACCCGTCAGGGGTCGAGGCGCCTGCGCAGGAGGCAGAACTCGTTGCCCTCGGGGTCGGCCAGCACGTGCCACGGCTCCTCTCCCGTCTGCCCGACGTCCGCGTGACGTGCGCCCAGCGCGAGCAGACGGTCGAGCTCGGCGTCCTGGTCACGGTCGGTGGCGTTGAGGTCGATGTGCAGGGGGAGCTTGCCGGTCTTCGGGTCGTCGCTGGGGCTCAGGACGATGGTCGGCTGGAGGCCGCCGAACCCGACGTCGGCCGGGCCGATCTCGATCGCCCCGTCCTCCCGCCCGAGCTCGACGTAACCGAGGACACCGCTCCAGAACCGCGCGAGCAGCTCGGGGTCGGCGCAGTCGAGGACCAGCTCGCTGATACGTGATGTCATGCCTCGCAGTGTACGAAGGTGACGATGGTCACGACAGGCGAGGTCCGGCCGCGAGGGCGGCGCTCAGGCACGCGGGCGACGAGGCGCGCCCCTCGTCATCCGAGCTCCTCGGCCAGGGCGACGATGATCCCCTCCGGTCCGCGGAGGTAGCAGAGCCGGTAGGCGTCCTCGAACCGGGCGATCTCGCCCACGAGCTCGGCCCCGTGGCCGCGGAGCCGCTCCACCGTGTCGTCGATGTCGTCGACAGCGAACATCACCCGGTGCAGCCCCAGGGTGTTCGACGGTGCGGTACCCAGCCCGACGTCGACGGGGGCCGGTGACCGGTAGCTGGCCAGCTCGAGCCGACCGGGGCCGTCGGGGACACGCAGCATCGCGATCTCCGACCGCATCTCGTCGAGGCCGACGACGCTCTGCGCCCAGGCGCCCTCGATGGGGGTCCTGCCCTCGAGCTCCATGCCGAGCTCGACGAAGAACGCGATCGCCGCGTCGAGGTCGGCGACGACGATGCCGACGTTGTCCAGGCGCTGGATCACCATGAGCCGTCCCGTCTCATCCGGCCGTGCCCCCGTCGGTCGCGGTCATGTCGCCCGTCGCGGGCGTGCCGTCCGCAAGGCCGTAGCGCAGCATCACGGTGCCCGCAGGGCTGGCCGCGGGCGGCTCGAGGAGCGTGAGGTTGGTGGGCACGGCACCGCCGTCGAACACCGACTTCCCGACACCGAGCACGATCGGGTGGACCCACAGGTCGAGGCGGTCGAACAGCTTGTCGCGCAGCAACGACTGGACCAGGTCCAGGCTGCCGACGACCTTGACGTGCTCGTGCCGGTCACGCACCTCGCGGACGGCCGCCGCGAGGTCGCGGCCGAGCAGCGTGGACCCCGCCCAGGACAGGTCGGGTGTCCCGCGCGACGCGACGTACTTGGGGATGCGGTTGAAGAGCGTGCCGAACTCGTCGTCCTGCCGAGGCCAGTAGGCGGCGAAGATGTCGTAGGTGCGGCGTCCGAGCAGCAGGGCGTCGGTGCCCTCGTACGCGGCCGCGACCTGCGCCCCGGCGACGTCGTCCAGCAGAGGAGCCTGCCAGCCCCCGAACGGGAAGCCGTTCTCCGGGTCCTCGTCGGGACCACCGGGCGCCTGCCCGACGAGGTCCAGGGTCGTGAACAGCTCGATCTCGATCGATCCCATGATGCGCTCCGGTGGGTCAGTGGCGTGGTCAGGGGGTAGACCGGACGGCGGGGGAGAACTCATCGCCCGGACACGGGTGTCCCTGTCAGCTTGCTAGCCGGCTGCGAGGATGCGCAAGGCCGCCTGGCCGTCGCGTCGTGCCTCGGCGGGGATCGCGGCCCAGGACCGGGCATGGTGCGGAAGAGCGTTGACCAGGGTCTGGACGCGCCGTCGGTCAGAGCCCGTGAAGAGCGCACGCTCGGTGAAGGGGTCGTCCAGGCAGCAGAGGAGGGCGGCGGCGTCCTGGAGGTGTCGCGCCGGATCGCGCGAGTCCGTCTGGTACGCGGCAGCCTTGAGGACGAGCGCGCCGAAGACGCCGGGAACGCTGATCGTCGTGGCGCGCGAGGGTGTGATGGACAGGTGAGCGTTCACGGTGCGGCGCAGAGCCTGTGTCCCACCCTCGATCGTGACCATCTCGCGTCCCCGTAGCGTTCCGAGCAGCCGCGGTGCAGCGTGGTCGGCGACGAGGACGTCCACGACATCGATGCTGCCCACGAGCACGTCGACCGTCTCGGACCCTCGAACGAACCGGTGGGCGGTGCGTTCGCGTGGATCGAGAGGAGTGAGCATCGCGTATCCCAGGCTCTCCAGCGCGTTAGCGGCCGCCGTGGCGACTCCCCGGGTGGTCTCCACGTGCAGCACGATGTCGACGTCGTTGGTCGGTCGGACCACGTCGAGCCCGTGCGCGATGCTGTGGAGCTGAGCCATGAGGCCGCCGACCAGTGTCCACGTCGTGTGGGGAAGCGCTGCCTCGATCTCCGCGACGTTCGGCCACGGCGTGCCCCAACCACCGGACGGTGTGGGGACGGCGATCGTCGGCCGGTCAGCCACGAATTTTCTCCAGCGCACGCGCGAGCGCGTCGAGTCCGGCTCGGCGCTCGCGAGCGTCGAGCGACTCCCCGAGGCCGAGCGCGGCGAGGATCACGTCGGTGCTCGCCAGGCGCCGCACGATCTCGAGGGGAAAGTCGGTTGCCCGCAGGATGTAGCGGCCCATGTCGTCGGGCACGAGCGCGAACCGCCGTGCTAGGTCGTCGATCTCCTCGGCTGCCACGTACCCGTCGACGTCGTCGGACTGCGCGAGTCCGAGTCGTGTCGCGGTGTCGCGCGTGTCGACGATCTGCGTCCGCACCCGTCCGGCGGCTGACGGATGGCCGGTGAACCGCGCGGTTCGAGCGCGACCCCGGGTCAGGGCGACGAGGCCTTCCGCGGTCGTCGCTCGGAGCCGCGCTCTCAGCCTGGACCGTTGGGTCGAGCCCATCCATGACGCGTCGACGCCGGACAGGATCGCGATCGCGCCCCAGGCGGTCGGAGCGGCCCACGGGCGAGAGCGCGCGCGCCCCCGCACTGCGAGGAACCGGTCCACCGACCCGGAGTCGATCGCGCCGCGCGCGAGGCCGGTCAGGTCGCCTTCGGCGACGAGGTGCTGCACCTGACGTACCGATACCCCGAGCTGTCGCGCGGTGTCGTGGACATCGAGGATCGCCATGACAGACAATCTCGTCTATGCGAAGTTGAATGTCAACGGGAGCGGGTCACGCGCTGAAGTACTTGGCCTCCGGATGATGCAGCACGAACGCGTCCGTCGACTGCTCGGGGTGCAGCTGCAGCTCGTCGGACAGCACCACACCGACCCGCTCGGGCTTGAGCAGCTCGACGACCTTGCGGCGGTCCTCCATGTCGGGGCACGCGGGGTACCCCAGCGAGAACCTCGCTCCGCGGTAGTCGAGGTCGAACATCCCTTGGACGTCCGAGGGGTCCTCGTCGCCGATTCCCAGCTCGGAGCGCACGCGCGTGTGCCACATCTCGGCGAGCGCCTCGGTGAGCTGCACGGACAGGCCGTGCAGCTCCATGTACTCGCGGTACCTGTTCGCGGCGAAGAGCTTGGCGGTGTGGACGTCGACAGTGTCGCCCACGGTCACGAGCTGGACGGGCAGGACGTCGTAGCGCCCGGTCTCCTCGACCCAGGAGCGGGGCTTGACGAAGTCGGCGAGGCACAGGTGCCGGTCGCGGCGTTGCCGGGGGAACGTGAAGCGCAACCGCTCGGTGCCCGCCTGGCCGCCCGAGCCGCCGTCGGGCGCCCCGATGCCCGCGAGCCCCGGTCCGTGGTGCGCCACGACCACGTCGTCGCCCTCCGACCACACCGGGAAGTAGCCGTAGATCACGGACGGGTCGACGATCCCGTCGGTGCGGATCTGCTCGAGCCACGCGTTGAGGCGCGGGCGCCCCTCGGTCTCGACGAGCTCTTCGTAGGAGGCTCCGTCGTCGCCGCGACCGGGCTTGAGCCCCCACTGGCCCATGAACGTGGCCCGCTCGTCGAGGAACGCGGCGTAGTCGGCGAGCTGGATGCCCTTGACGATGCGCGTGCCCCAGAAGGGCGGGGTGGGCACGGGGGCGTCCGCGGCGACGTCGGACCGGGCGGGCAGGTCCTCGACGGGGGTCTGCGTCACGGTCACGGTCGCGTGCCGGCGCTTCTTGAGGGGAGGCAGCCCGACGGCGTCGCGCGCCTCTCCCCGCGCCACGCGGACGAGCGGTTCCATGAGCCGCAGACCTTCGAACGCGTCGCGTGCGTAGCGGACCTCGCCCGGGAAGATGCCCGCGAGGTCGTCCTCGACGTACGTGCGGGTCAGGGCCGCGCCGCCCAGGAGGACGGGCCAGCGGGATGCGAGCCCGCGCGTGGCGAGCTCCTCGAGGTTCTCGCGCATGACGACGGTCGACTTCACGAGGAGCCCCGACATGCCGATCACGTCGGCGTCGTGCTCCTCGGCGGCGTCGATCATGGCGCCGATCGACTGCTTGATGCCGATGTTGACGACCGTGTAGCCGTTGTTGGTGAGGATGATGTCGACGAGGTTCTTGCCGATGTCGTGCACGTCGCCGCGCACGGTCGCCAGGACGATGGTGCCCTTCGAGGAGTCCTGGCCCTCGACACGTTCCATGTGCGGCTCGAGGAGCGCGACCGCGGTCTTCATGACCTCGGCGGACTGCAGCACGAACGGGAGCTGCATCTCGCCCTTGCCGAACAGCTCGCCGACGACCTTCATGCCCTCCAGGAGGTGCTCGTTGACGATCTGCAGGGCGCCCAGCCCGGAGGCGAGCGCCTCGTCGACGTCGGCCTCGAGGCCCTTGCGCTCACCGTCGACGATGCGCCGTTCGAGGCGTGGGCCCACGGGCAGCGCGGCCATCTCGGCCGCACGCGCGTCCTTGAGGGCCGCGGAGTCGACGCCGGAGAAGAGGTCGAGCAGGTGGGCCAGGGGGTCGTGCGTGAGGTTGCCCTCGGCGTCGTACGCGCGCTTGTCCCACACGAGGTCGAGCGCTGCCTGTCGCTGCTCGTCGGGGATCGAGGCGAGGGGCAGGATCTTCGCGGCGTGCACGATCGCGGAGTCCAGCCCGGCCTGCGTGGCCTCGTCCAGGAACACCGAGTTGAGCACGGTGCGGGCGGCGGGGTTGAGGCCGAACGACACGTTGGAGACGCCTAGCGTGGTGTGCACGCCGGGGTATCGCGCGACGAGGGCGCGGATCGCCTCGATCGTCTCGATCGCGTCGCGCCGCGTCTCCTCCTGACCCGTCGCGATGGGGAACGTGAGGGTGTCGACGACGATGTCGTCGAGCCGCACGCCCCACTCGTCCACGAGCGTGTCGATGAGCCGCGACGCGATCTCGACCTTCTTCGACGCCGTGCGGGCCTGCCCCTCCTCGTCGATCGTGAGCGCGATGACCGCGGCGCCGTGCTCCTTGACGAGCGGCATGATGCGTGCGAACCGTGACGTGGGCCCGTCGCCGTCCTCGAAGTTCACCGAGTTCACGACGGCGCGCCCGCCCACCAGCTCGAGACCCGCCTGGATCACGGCCGGCTCGGTCGAGTCGATCACGAGGGGGAGCGTGGACGCGCTCGCCAGGCGCGAGACGA
The DNA here is from genome assembly GCF_015142735.1 of Oerskovia douganii. Taxonomy (GTDB): domain Bacteria; phylum Actinomycetota; class Actinomycetes; order Actinomycetales; family Cellulomonadaceae; genus Oerskovia; species Oerskovia douganii. Next base: position 35,614 of record NZ_JACSPN010000011.1, read on the forward strand.
CCTCGCGGGCGTCCGCGACGCCGTCGCGCCCCACGTAGTCGATGCACACGTCCAGCAGGTGGGCGCCGTCGCGCGTCTGGGCGCGCGCGATCTGGACGCACTCCTCCCAGTTCTCGGCGAGCATCGCGTCGCGGAACGCCTTGGAGCCGTTCGCGTTGGTGCGCTCGCCGATCGCGAGGAACGCCGAGTCCTGGTGGAAGTCGACGTGCGAGTACAGGCTCGCGACGCCGTTCTCGCGCGCGGGGCTGCGCGGGGCGACCGGACGGGCGCGCACGGCCTCGACGACCTGACGCAGGTGCTCGGGCGTCGTGCCGCAGCACCCGCCCACGAGCCCCAGGCCGAACTCCGTGACGAACTGGGTGTGGGCCGCCGCGAGCTCGCTCGGCGTGAGCGGGTACGAGGCCCCGTTCGCTCCCAGCACGGGCAGTCCGGCGTTGGGCATGCACGTCACCGGGATCTCGGCGTGCTTGGCCAGGTGGCGCAGGTGCTCGCTCATCTCGGCAGGACCCGTCGCACAGTTCAGCCCGATCGCGTCGACCCCGAGCGACTGGAGCGTGGTCAGCGCCGCGCCGATCTCCGACCCCATGAGCATGGTGCCCGTGGTCTCGACCGTGACCTGCACGATGACCGGCACCGAACGCCCGACGTCGCGCATCGCCGCGCGCGAGCCGTTGACCGCCGCCTTGGCCTGGAGCAGGTCCTGGCTCGTCTCGACGAGGATCGCGTCGACGCCGCCGTCGAGCAGGCCCGCGGCCTGCTCGGCGAACGTGTCGCGCAGGTTCGCGTAGGTCGTGTGCCCCAGGCTCGGCAGCTTGGTCCCCGGGCCCATCGAGCCCAGGACCCAGCGCGGCTGCTCGGGCGTCGACCACGCGTCGGCGCGCTCGCGCGCGATCCGCGCACCGGCCGCGGCGAGCTCGCGGATGCGGTCCTCGACGTCGTAGTCCGACAGGTTGGACCAGTTGGCGCCGAACGTGTTGGTCTCGACGCAGTCCACGCCGACCGCGAGGTACGCGTCGTGCACGGCCGCGATGATGTCGGGGCGGGAGACGTTGAGGATCTCGTTGCAGCCCTCGAGCTGCTGGTAGTCCTCGAGGCTCGGGTCCTGCTCCTGGATCATGGTCCCCATGGCGCCGTCGGCCACGACGACGCGGGTGCGCAGGGCCTCGGAGAAGGCGGCGGATCGGGCGTCGGCGGCGTCGTGGGACATGAGCGGCACTGTAACGCCGGGGGTCGCGGCGCCGTCGGGCCGTCCGCGAAAACAGGGTGCCGCGTCCGGCGCGGCGACCTAGCGTGGTGCGCATGACCTCCGCTCCCACCACCCGCCAGCCGCTCGCCCCGATCGCCGAGCGCGCCGCCCCACCCGCCGAGGTGCCCGTCCCGCAGGTCGACGGCCTGACCTGGCGTCCCCTGGCGGTCGCGGACGCGCCCGCGCTCTTCCGCCTGGTCTCGGCCGTCGAGGAGCACGACCAGCACCCGTTCCGCACGTCGCTCGAGGAGACCGAGGAGATCTTCGAGGGCGACTGGCGCGACCTGCCCCGCGACACCCTCGTCGGGCTCGACGCGGACGGTGAGCCGCGCGCCTACGCGTCGGTCGACACCCGCCCCGGCGACACGACGGTCGTGCGGGCGTTCGTCCAGGGCGCCGTCCACCCGCAGTGGCGGGGACGCGCCGTCGGGCGTCAGGTCCTCGCCTGGTCCACCGCCCGTGCCCGCCAGCTCCTCGCGGCCTCGGGCAAGGAGCTGCCCGCGCGGATCGCGGGCTACGTCCAGGACGACGACGCGCCCGAGCGCCGCCTGTTCGAGGCCGCGGGCTTCACCGCGACCCGCTTCTACTCGACCCTCCGACGCGACCTCTCGCTACCCGTCCCGGAGGTCACGCTGGGCGAGGGGCTGCGCGTCGTGCCGTGGACGCCCGAGCTCGACGAGGCCACGCGCCTCGCGCACAACGACGCGTTCCGCGACCACTGGGGCAGCGAGCCCGCGACCCCCGAGTCCTGGGTGCACGGCCGCAGCATGTTCGCACCCGAGTGGAGCGTGCTCGTCGTCGACGACACCCCCGCCACGAGCACCGGGCCCGACGGCGTCGCTCCCCGCGCGAGCACCGGGCCCGACGGCCCCGTCGTGGCCGGGTACCTCCTGTCCGGGCGCTACGAGCAGGACTGGCCCGTCGCTGGGTACTCGAGCGGGTACACCGAGACCCTCGGGGTGCGCAGGGACTACCGCGGGCGCAAGATCGCGGTCGCGCTGCTGAGCGCGGGCATGGCCGCGTACAAGGCGGGCGGGGTCGAGTACGCCGAGCTCGACGTCGACACCGAGAACCCGTCCGGGGCCCACGGGCTCTACGCGAGCCTCGGCTACGAGAAGAAGGACGGCTCACGGATGTACTCGATCGAGCTCTGAGGCCCTACCGTGTTCCCAGGTCGGCGCGGCAACGGTGCCGCGCTGCTGGGGCGCCCGGGGTCCGGGACGCCCCCTGCTTCGAAAGGGAGCACCGTGGTCGCCTCGATCTCGCGCGTCTCGCGCACCCCTGTCCCGTTGACGTCGCTGTTCCGCCGCCCCCTCGCGGCGCTCGCGGCCGGGGCGTTCCTCCTGCTGTCGGCCGTGCACCTGACGGCCCACCTGGCCGGGGCCGAGCAGGTCGCGACCGTGACCCAGTGGTTCGTCGTGCCGCTGCTCGCGCTCGCGGTGTGGGCGGCGACCGCCGGGCCGGCCGCCGCGCCGACCGCCGGGCCGACGACGAGCACCGCACGACGCTCGCGGCTCGTGCGCTGGACGCTCGTCGCACTGACCTTCTCGTGGCTCGGCGACTCCGCGCCCGACCTGTCGAGCGGGGACGCCTCGTTCCTGACCATGGTCGGGTTCTTCCTGCTCGCGCAGCTCGCCTACGTCACCGCGTTCTGGCCCCTGCGGGCCCGGAGCGTGCTGCGCCGCCCGCTCCTGCTCGTGCCGTACGCGCTCGCTCTCGTGGTGCTCGTGGCGCTGTGCGCCCCGCACGCAGGCGCGCTGCTGCTCCCCGTCGTGCTCTACGGCGTCTGTCTCGCGTCCATGGGGGTCCTGTCGACCGGGGTCGACCGGGTGGCGGGGCTCGGCGGGGCGATCTTCCTCGTGTCCGACGCGCTCATCGCCCTCGGCGCGTTCGTCCCCGGCTTCGAGGTGCCCGGGCCGCTGTCGTCGGGGTTCTGGGTCATGCTCACGTACCTCGCGGGGCAGGCGCTGCTCGCGGTCGGGATCCTGCGCCGGGACGTGCGCGACCGTGCCGGTGCGGACCTCTCCGGGGGGCCCGCCGGGGGCGGTGCTCCGACCGCGCCCGCGGTCTGACGCCGGCGAGCGGCCCCGGCACCAGCACCGACGGCCGTGGGGCCGACCGGACGGATCCGGTCGACCCCACGGCCGTCGGTGCGTCGGCGGGCTGCTCCGCCGCGGGACCGGTCAGCCGATGCCGATCGCGGTGATCGGCGCCTCGAGCGGTGCGCCCGAGCCGTCGCGGCGCTGGTCCACGGCGGGGAGGTCGACGGGCTGACCCGCGGACCCCACGGCCCGGCCCGGCCCGCGACCCACCCAGGCGAGGATCAGGGTGTCCTCGCCCTTGAGGAAGCGGTGGGCGCGGACGCCGCCCGTGGCCCGGCCCTTGCCGGGGTAGAGCTCGTAGGGCGTGACCTTGCCGGACCCGGCCTGCGTCCCGGGCAGGGCGTCGGCGGAGCCTGCGACCGTCACGACGGTCATGAGGTCGCGGCTCGCGGCGTCGATCACGCCGAAGAACGTGACCTGCTGCCCCGCGGCGAGCTTGATGCCGGCCATCCCGGCCGCGCTGCGCCCCTGCGGACGGACCGCGGACGCGTCGAAGTGCAGCAGGCTCGCGTCGGAGCTCACGAACACGAGCTCGTCCTGGTCCGTCACGGGGGCGGCCCCGACGACGCGGTCGCCCTCCTTGAGGGAGATGACCTCCCAGGCGTCCCGGTTGGTCGGCATGTCGCCCGCGATGACCCGCTTGACGACCCCGCCCGCGGTCCCGAGGGCGAGGGTCGGCGCGTCGGGGTCGAGCGACACGATCGTCAGGGGCTTCTCGCCCGCCTCGAGGCTCACGATCTCGCTCAGGGGCACCCCACCGGACAGGCTGGGGGCGCCGTCGGTCGGCGGGAGCGCGGGCAGGTCGAGCACCGAGAGCCGCACGATCCGTCCTGCGCTCGTCACGAGCCCGACGTCGCTGCGCACGCTCGCGAGCACCGCGCCGCTCAGGGCGTCGTGCGAGTGGCGGCGCCCGCCGGTCCCGGGCTCGGTCGCGTCGCCCGTGCGGGCCAGCAGCCCGGTCGCGGACAGCAGCGCCCAGCACGGGGTGTCCTCGACCTCGAGCGGCACGGCCGAGACGGTGCCCAGCACGCCCTGCGCGGACGTGGGGGAGGCGCCCGCGGACTCGAGGAGGATGGTGCGGCGCGGGGTGCCGAAGACCTTCGCGACCTCCTTCATCTCCGCCGAGACGACCGCGCGGAGCTTGGCGTCGTCGCCCAGGATCTCCTCGAGCTGAGCGATCTCGAGGCGCAGCGCCTCCTGCTCCTTCTCGAGCTCCAGGCGCGAGAACTTGGTCAGGCGGCGCAGGCGCAGCTCGAGGATGTACTCGGCCTGGGGCTCGGAGAGGTCGAAGACCTCGCGCAGGCGGGTGCGGGCCGTGTCCGTGTCGTCGCTCGAGCGGATGACCTGGATGACCTCGTCGATGTCGACGATCGCGAGCAGCAGGCCCTCGACCAGGTGCAGGCGTTCCTTGCGCTTGGTGAGGCGGTACGACGAACGGCGGCGCACGACGTCGATGCGGTGGTCGACCCAGACCGTGAGCAGCTCGCGCAGACCCAGCGTGCGGGGCTGGCCGTCGACGAGCGCGACGTTGTTGATGCCGAACGAGTCCTCGAGGGGCGTGACCTTGTAGAGCTGCTCGAGCACGGCCTCGGGGTTGAAGCCCGTCTTGATCTCCACGACGAGGCGCAGCCCGTGGGCGCGGTCGGTGAGGTCGGTCGCGTTGGTGATGCCCACGAGCTTCTTGGACTTCACGCCCTCGGCGATCTTCTCGATGACCTTCTCGGGGCCCACCAGGTAGGGGAGCTCGGTGAAGACGATGCCCTTGCGCTTGGCCGTGATGTTCTCGATGCGGGCCGTGGCCCGGGTGCGGAACGAGCCGCGGCCCGTGCGGTAGGCGTCGCGGATGCCGTCGAGGCCGACGATCTTGCCGCCGCCCGGCAGGTCCGGCCCGGGGATGTAGCGCATGAGCGCGTCGAGGTCCGCGTTCGGGTGCTTGATGAGGTGCTGGGCAGCGGCGACGACCTCGACCAGGTTGTGCGGGGCCATGTTGGTCGCCATGCCGACCGCGATGCCCGCGGCGCCGTTGACGAGCAGGTTGGGGATCGCCGAGGGCAGGACCTCGGGCTGGGTCAGCTTGTTGTCGTAGTTGGGGATGAAGTCGACGACGTCCTCGTCGAGCCCGACCGTCATGGCCATCGCGGCGCTCGCGAGCCGGGCCTCGGTGTACCGCGGGGCGGCAGGACCGTCGTCGAGCGACCCGAAGTTGCCGTGCCCGTCGACGAGGGGCAGACGCAGCGAGAACGGCTGGGCCAGGCGGACCAGGGCGTCGTAGATCGCGGTGTCGCCGTGCGGGTGCAGCTTGCCCATGACCTCGCCGACGACGCGCGCCGACTTCACGTGGCCGCGGTCCGGGCGCAGGCCCATGTCGGACATCTGGAACAGGATGCGGCGCTGCACGGGCTTGAGCCCGTCGCGCGCGTCCGGCAGGGCGCGGGCGTAGATGACCGAGTACGCGTACTCGAGGAAGGACCCCTCCATCTCCGTCGTGACGTCGATGTCGATGATCTTCTCGTGGACCTCGCTCGGGTCGAGCGGGGCTTTCGAGGCGGACGGTCTGCGCGCCATGGGTCGTCGGGCTCCTGCGGGTCGATGGGTCGGGCGGGGCGGCCGGCGCGCTGCCGGCCGGTCTGACGGCCGGGCACGCGCGCTCGTCGGCGAACGGTAGCGCGGGGCACCGACATCCGGCCTCACATTCTCCCGCGTGCCGGGCGTGCCGCCGACCAGCGTGCTCGCCGACCAGTAGCCTAGGCCGGGTGAACGGACACGACGTCCCGGCCGGACCAGGCCCGACACCGCGGTCGGCCGAGTACCCGGTCGAGTGGGAGGCCGACGTCGTGCTGCGGGACGGCACCACGACCCACGTCCGTCCCATCCGGCCCTCCGACGCGGACGCGCTCCAACGCTTCCACATGGGGCAGAGCGAGCGCTCGACGTACCTGCGCTTCTTCGCGAACATCGAGCGGCTCTCCGACCGCGACCTGCGGCGCTTCACGGTCGTCGACCACTCCGAGCGGGTGGCGCTCGTCGCGGTCAAGCGCGTGGGGGAGGACCTGCGCGAGGACATCATCGGCGTCGCGCGCTTCGACAAGGTCACGCCGCACGAGGCCGAGGTCGCGTTCAACATCGCCGACGCCGAGCAGGGGCGCGGGCTCGGGTCGGTTCTCCTCGAGCACCTGGCCGCCGCGGCCCGCGAGCGGGGCGTGCGCCGGTTCACGGCCGAGGTCCTGCCGCAGAACGGCAAGATGCTCGCGGTCTTCCAGGAGGCCGGCTACGTGGTGAGCCAGCACGTCGACGACGGCATCGTGGCAGTGAGCGTCGACCTCGACCCGACGGACCGCTCGCGGGAGGTCATGGCGGACCGGGAGCACCGTGCGGAGGCACGGTCCATGCACGGCCTGCTCACGGCACGCCGGGTCCTGCTCGTGGGCCCCGGCCCGACGGCGGCGCCCGGCACCGCGGACCGGCTCCTGGCCGAGCGCGTGCTCGCCAACGCGCTGGCCGACCCCGGCGACGCGACGTTCGAGGTGGTGGGTACGGCCACGGCCCCGGTCGAGGAGCCGGTCGCCGAGCTCGACGACGAGCCGCTCCCCGCCGTCCGTCACCGGGCCGGCATCGCGGACGTCCCCGGACCCGTGGACCTCGCGCTCCTCGCCCTGCCGCCGCGCGAGGCGATCGCCGCCACGGCCGAGCTCGAACGCCTGGGGGTGCGCGCCGTCGTCGTGCTCTCCGCGGGCTTCGCCGAGACCGGGCCGGACGGTCTGGCGCTCCAGCGCGACCTCCTGCGCACCGCGCACACCGCGGGCATGCGCGTCGTGGGCCCCGCGACGTACGGCCTCCTGACGACGCACCCGGGGCACCGGCTCAACGCGAGCCTCGCGGAGGTCGTGCCTCCTGCGGGCAGCATCGGGATCTTCTGCCAGTCCGCGCCCACGGCCGTGACGCTGCTCGCGACGGCGCTGCGCCGCGGCATCGGCATCTCGTCGTTCGTGTCCGCCGGGCACCGCGCGGACGTGTCGGGCAACGACCTCATGCAGTTCTGGCAGGACGACCCGGAGACCTCGGTCGTGTGCCTGTACCTCGAGTCGATCGGCAACCCGCGCAAGTTCTCCCGGATCGCCCGTCGGCTGGCCTCCGTCAAGCCCGTCGTGGTCGTGACCGCCGGACGATCGGGGCAGGTCGTGCCGCCCGGGCACGCGGTCCGTTCGACCCGCGCCCCGCGGCGCACGCTCGACGAGATGCTGCGCCAGTCCGGCGTGATCCACGCCGACAACACGCACCACCTCGTCGACATCGCCCAGCTCCTCGCGAACCAGCCGCTGCCGTCCGGGCGCCGCATCGGGATCCTCGCGTCGTCGGCCGCGCTGACCGCGCTCGTCGCGGAAGCCGTGGTCTCCGCGGGGCTCGTGGTCTCCGACCGGTCGACCTTCCTGCCGGAGGACGCCGACGACGAGCAGGTCGACACCGCGGTCGCGGCGCTCTACGCACCGGACGCGTGCGACGTCGTGGTCGCGGTGCACGTCCCCACGGTGCGCCCCCGCGTCGGCACGGTCGCCCGGGCCGTGGCCCGTGCGGCGGCGGCGAGCGGGCGCACCACGGTCGCGAGCGTCCTGGGGCTGCACGGGCTCGCGGACGAGCTCAGCGCGCCCGACCCCGCGGACCCCGACGGCCCGCGCGTCCACGTGCCCGCCTACTCGACCCCCGAGGACGCGGTCGCGGCCGTCGGCGCGGTGGTGGGCTACGCACGGTGGCGCGAGGCCGACCACGGCACGGTCGACCGGCCCGCCGGCGTCGACTCGGACCGGGCCCGCGCGATCGTCGAGGGAGCCCTCGCCGGGGACACCGTGGTCGACCTCGACGCGCAGACCGCGTCGGAGCTCCTCGCGGCGTACGGCATCGAGCTGTGGCCCTCGCGCCGCGTGCGCACGGCCGACGAGGCCGTGGCCGCGGCGCACGAGATCGGCTGGCCCGTCGCGCTCAAGAGCACGGCCGAGTCCCTCCGTCACCGCGCGGACCTCGGCGGGGTGCGCCTCGACATCGGTGACGAGGACGAGCTGCGCGACGACGTCGACCAGATGCGTGCGGCCCTCGCCGCCGTCCTGCCGACCCGCGGCCGCGCGGCCCCGGCCCAGCCAGGGGACGACCCCGACGGGCAGGTCGCCGGACCCGCACCCTTCGAGGTCCAGCGCATGGCCGACGCAGGGGTCGCGTGCGTCGTGCGCTCGACCGAGGACCAGCTGTTCGGCCCCGTGGTGTCGTTCGGCCTCGCGGGCGACGCGGTCGACCTGCTGGGCGACGTGAGCTACGGCGTGCCGCCGCTCACGGACACGGACATCGCCGCGATGGTCCGGTCCGTCCGCGCCGCGCCCCGTCTCTTCGGGTACATGGGGGCGCCCGTCGCGGACACCGCGGCGCTCGAGGACCTGCTCGCGCGCATGTCCCTCATGGCCGACGAGCTGCCCGAGCTGCGCAGCGTCGAGCTCTACCCCGTCGTGGTCGCCGAGCACGGAGCGGCGGTGCTCAGCGCGCGCGTCCAGGTGGCCGGGGCGCAGCGAGCCGACGCCCTGCGGCGCGCTCTCCCGGGCTGAGCGCGCGGAGCGGGCTGGCACCGCCGCACCGCGCGGTGGGAGAATGCCCGGGTGCCATCTGCTGAATCTCCCTCCCGGACCGACCTGACCTCCCAGCTGCGCCGCGCCGGCTACTACCCCGAGCTCGTGCAGGACGTCCTCGACGTCGCGATCGCGGACGAGGACCTCGTGTCCCACCTGGTCTACGTCGAGACCACGTTCGACGTCGAGGTCCGCCGCCATCTGACCGTCCTGGTCCTGACACCGACCCGGCTCATCACCGCGCACGTCGACGACCATCCCGCCGACAGCGAGAACCCGTCCGCCTCGGCCGCCGCGACGACCGAGTCCGTGCCGATCTCCGAGCTCCGCTCGGTCTCGCTGTCCCACGTGGTCCTGGACCCGGAGAAGCACCGCAGCGGCACGCCGCCCATCGAGGTGACCCTGGCCATCGGCTGGGGGGCCGTCTCCCGGGTGGACCTCGAGCCCGCGCAGTGCCCGGACCCCGGCTGCGAGGCCGACCACGGCCTCACGGGCCAGATCACGCCCGACGACATCGTGGTGCGCGTGAGCGCCGAGGCCGAGGGCCGGGACGCGGTGCGCAACGCGCTCGCCTTCGCCCGGGCCCTGTCGACCGCGACGACCCACGGCACGGGCCGGGCGACCAGGTGACGGTCGTGCCGGAGGTCCTCCCGGACGGTCTGCTCGCTCCTCGGTACGACGGCCTCGCGCTGAGCTCGGTGCTCCCCGGTGCGGCGGGGGCCCTGGGCGTGGACCTCGTGACCGCGACCGGGACCGCCTCGACCCAGGCCCGCACGGACCTCGGTCTGCCCGTCGCCGACCGCGTGTGCGTGGTGCTCGTCGACGGCCTGGGCCACGCGAACCTCAGCGAGCGTGCCGGCCACGCGCCGTTCCTGCGCTCGCTGCTCGGCTCCTCGCGCGTCCTCACGTCGAGCTTTCCCAGCACGACCGCCGCGGCGATCGGCACGTTCGGGACGGGCACCTCTCCCGGCCGCACGGGCATGCTGGGCTACACCCAGCGCGACGCGACCTCGGGGCGCCTCGCGAACATGGTCTCGTGGGAGGGCGCGACGGCGCCGCGCGAGCTCCAGCAGGAACCCCCCGTGCTCGAGCGCCTGGCCACCGCGGGGGTCGAGGTCTCGTCGGTGGGGCCCGCCCGGTTCGCGGGCTCGGGCATGACCGTGGCCGCACTGCGCGGCGCCCGCTACCTCGCGGCCGAGTCCATCGCGGACCGGGTCGACACCGTCGCCTTCGAGCTCACCGCCCCCGGCCTCGTGTACCTCTACTGGGGAGACGTCGACAAGGCCGGCCACCACCACGGCTGGCGGTCGCGGCAGTGGGGCGACGCGCTCTCGGACCTCGACCGCGAGCTCGGTCGTCTGGCCCGTTCGCTGCCGCACGGCACCCTGCTGCTCGTCACGGCCGACCACGGCATGGTGGACGTCGACCGCTCGAAGCGCTGGGACGTCGCGACGACCCCGGAGCTGGCCCGCGGCGTGGAGCTCGTGGGCGGCGAGCCCCGCGCGGTGCACGTGTACGCGCGCGGGGACCAAGCACCTGCCGTCGCAGCGCGCTGGGCGGCCGTCCTGGGGGAGGAGGCGCTCGTGGCGCTGCGCGAGGACGCCGTCGCGGCCGGCTGGTTCGGCCCCGTCGCGGAGCACGTGCTGCCCATGATCGGCGACGTCGTCGTCGCGATGCGCGGACGGGCCACGGTCGTGGACTCGCGCACGCAGACCGCGGCGTCCCTGCAGCTCGTGGGCGTGCACGGGTCGCTGACCCGCACGGAGATGCAGGTCCCGCTGCTCGTGACGACCACCTGAGCACGACCACCTGAGCACGCCCGCCCGAGCACGACCCGCCCCGGCCGCCCCCCGAGCGCCACCCGAGCGCCCGAGCCCCCCGCAGCGGACCGAACCCCGAACACGAAAGGCCCACGACCGTGGCAGAGCTGGTCTTCTTCTCCGGCACGATGGACTGCGGCAAGTCCACCCTCGCCCTGCAGCTCGACCACAACCACGCGGCGCGCGGTCGGTCGGGGCTCAAGTTCTCGCGCAACGACCGGGCCGGCACCGACCGCCTCTCGTCGCGCCTCGGGCTCGAGGTCGCCGCGCACGAGGTCCGCGACGAGACCGACTTCTGGACGTTCGTCGTGGACGCGCGGCGGCACGGCGAGACGGTCGACTACCTGATCTGCGACGAGGCCCAGTTCTACTCGACCGCTCAGGTCGAGCAGCTCGCGCGGCTCGTCGACGAGGTCGAGATCGACGTCTTCGCGTTCGGCATCACCGCGGACTTCCGCAGCCACCTCTTCCCGGGGTCCGCGCGGCTGATCGAGCTCGCGGACCGCGTCGAGGTGCTCCAGGTGCAGGCGTTGTGCTGGTGCGGGGCGCGCGCGACGCACAACGCGCGCACGGTCGACGGCTGGATGGTCGTCGAGGGCGAGCAGGTCGTGGTGGGCGACACCGACAGTGCGAGCGAGATCGCGTACGAGGTCCTGTGCCGGCGACACCACATGCGGCGCATGACGTCTGTCTCGGCGAGGCTCCGCTCGATGCCGGCCGACGCCCTGACCCTCGACCTCCCGTCCGACCCCGGCGCCGCCTGAGGCGGGGCGGGCGGGTCAGTGCTCGGGCTTGGCGCCGAACACGATCTCGTCCCAGCTGGGCACGCTCGCCCGAGGCTTGCGCCCGCTGCGGCGGGGCTCGGCCCCGTGACGGGACTGCTCTCCTCGGTCGCCGGGCGCGTCGCGGCCGGCGCGCACGGTGCCGACCGGCGCCTGGGCGTCTCCGTGCTCGGTGTCGGAGCCGGGCTCCCGGTCCGCGTGCCCGGAGGGGCTGTCCGCGGTGCGGCCCGACCCGGCGGGGTGGTTCTCCCGGGCCTCCTGGTCGGGAGGCTCCTCGGAGGGGTCACGGGGGTCGTCCCTGCCTGCTGACGGCTCCCGGTGCCCCGACCGCGAGGGGTGAGCGCCGTCGTCGGGCCCGCGGTGCGAGCCCTGGCGGGGTCCCTGGCCCAGGGTGAAGACCTTGGCGCCCTCGGGCTCCTCCTCCGCGCGGGGGGTGTCGCGACGCGACGCGCCCTGGCCCAGGTCGAACGTCTGGGGAGGGCCGAAGCCCTCGAAGAGGGAGGGCTCGTCGTCGCGGTGCTGACGCACCCCGCGGCGCAGGCTGAGGTCGTCGAGGATCGAGGTCGTCTCGTCGTGCAGGGGGAGGGGCTCGACGCCCCGGGCGCCGTCGTCCTCCCGGCCTCGTCCCTCAGGCCCGGCCTCGCGCGCCCCGGACCGTTCCGCCGACGCCGCCGACGTGGCCTGCCCGCCGCCGCGTGCCGCGTGGTCGAAGATGGCCCCGCGCACGCCTCGGGCGGGCTCGTCCTCCGGAGCCGTGCCCGACAACCAGCGGGCCTCGTCCTCGAGCGCGTGCAGCGAGCGCGCCTGCGGGTCGTACGACCACCGGGCGCTGCGTGCGCGGTCACCGATGAGGAAGAGCGCCGTGACGGTCCATGCCCCGCCGTGAGGGCGGGCGGCGGACCACTCGACGTCCTCGGGCTCGACGCCGCGGGCGGTCAGGCGTTCGGTGACCATCTCGCCCAGCGTGGGCGAGTCCTCGTCGTGGCCCAGCCGGTTCTTGCGCACCTGCTCGACGACGAACTCCTGCTCGGCGAGCACGGGCCCCTCGAAGCGGCGCACCTGCTCGATCGGGATCCCCGCCTTCTCGGCGACCTCCCGCGCACTGTGCCCCGCCCGGAGCTGGGACTGGATCTCGCGCACCGGGAGGACACCGGGGGCCTGGGCGCGCAGCTGTTCGAGCTGGGTGCGGTCGCTGCGCACCGCGGCGCGCAGCGCGTCGTCGATGGGCAGGGTGAACCGCGCACCGTCCGCCCCGGCGAGGACGAGGGTCTCCCCGTCCTCGTGCAACCTCACCAGCTCGAGCTCGTTCATGAATCCTCCAACGCCGTGCAGACCGGCTCGTCGCCGGTGGGCCTGCACTCCCGAGAGTGCCATCCCGGTGAGCCCACGCGGCGCAGGCGGCTCGGTGTGCCGCGTTCCGGGGTCTGCTGGGATGATTCTCCCCGTGATCGAGTTCCCCATGTACGACGCCCTCGAGCTGGGCGCCGTGTTCTGCGCCGCTCTGTCCGGCGGGCTGTCCGCGATCCGCAAGTCCTTCGACATCTTCGGGGTCCTCGTGCTCGCCTGGGCGACGGGCCTGGGCGGCGGGATCCTGCGCGACGTGATGATCGGTGCGACGCCTCCCGTGGGGATCTCGAGCTGGCGCCTGGTGGTCGCGGCGCTGGCGGCGGGCGGCGTCATCTACTTCTTCCACCCGCGCCTCGAACGGATGCGGCGGGGCATCGTGGTGCTCGACGCCGGGGCCCTCGCGCTCTTCGTGATCGTCGGCACGACCAAGGGCCTCGAGTACGGCGTGGGCATGATGGCGGCGATCATCGTCGGGACCCTGACCGGGATCGGGGGAGGGATCCTGCGCGACCTGCTCACGAGCGAGTCCCCGCTCATCCTGCAGGACCGGCAGCTGTACGCGGTCCCGGCCCTCGTGGGCGCGTCGATCACTGCGGTGCTGTGGACCCAGGGGTGGCTCACGCTGTGGAGCCAGCTCGCGACGATCGCGCTGATCTTCGGCTTCCGGCTGATCTCGCTGCGCCTGGGGTGGACGGTCCCGGGGCCGTGGTCGGGGCGTCGAGGAGGAGCGGGATCGGGCAGGATGTGAGGCGTGAGCACCTTCAGCGACGACCTGCGCCTGCCCGACGACGTCACGATCGCGGGGCTGCGCGCTCTCGCCGAGCGCATGGCCCGGGAGGCCGGGGCGCTCGTGCGCGACGGCCGGCCCGAGCGCGTCGAGGTGGCGGCGACCAAGTCGAGCGCGGTCGACGTCGTGACGGCCATGGACGCCGAGTCCGAGGCCCTGCTGCGCCGGATCATCGCCCGGGAGCGTCCCGACGACGCGATCCTGGGCGAGGAGGAGGGGGCGTCCGCCGGGACGTCCGGCCTGACGTGGGTCATCGACCCGATCGACGGCACCGTCAACTACCTGTACTCCGTGGCGTCCTACGCGATCTCGGTGGCCGTGGTCGCGGGACCGCCCGACCCGGAGCGGTGGACCGCGCTCGCCGGCGCGGTGCACTCGGTCGTCGACGACCGGACCTGGACCGCCGGACGCGGGGAAGGGGCGACGCTCGACGGCGAGCCCGTGGCGGTCAACCCCGCGGGCCCGCTCGCGACGTCGCTCGTCGGGACGGGCTTCGGGTACGACGCGGACCGCCGTCGGCGCCAGGCGCAGGTGCTCGTGGAGGTGCTCCCGGAGGTGCGCGACATCCGTCGCCTCGGCTCGGCCGCGATCGACCTGTGCCTGGTCGCGTCCGGCAGCCTGGACCTGTACTACGAGCGCGGCCTGAACCCCTGGGACCTGGCTGCCGGGGCGCTCGTGGCCCAGGAGGCCGGGGCCGCAGTGACCGGCCTGCGCGGGCGCGCCGCCGGGGCGGAGATGACGGTCGCCGGGGCCCCGCAGTCGGTGTCTTCGCTGGTCGCGCTGCTGGAGGCCGCAGGAGCGGATTCCGACGTGGGCCGATGAGCGGATCGTCGGGATCGTCGGGAGGGTGACGAGGAACACCCGAGGCTGAGGGTGCGCCCGCGCGGTAAATGGTGCAGAATCCGTTCGCCACCGGGAACAATTCTCGGTAGCAGAGCATTACACCGCGTACACCAGTCAGGACGTCCAGATTGCGCGTCCTACGGAGTGCCTGTTCGACGGCCTTCGCCGGACCGAACGACCCCCATGTTCGACCCACGACGTTCCGGAGTGTGACCCCACAGATGGCAACTGACTACGACGCCCCCCGCAAGAGCGAAGAGGATCTCAGCGAGGACTCGATCCAAGAGCTGCAGGCCCGTCGCTCCGACAAGAGCTCGGGCGTTGTGGACGAAGACGAGACCGAAGCAGCGGAAGGGTTCGAGCTCCCGGGCGCGGACCTCTCCGGCGAAGAGCTCTCGGTCCGCGTGCTGCCTCGACAGGCTGACGAGTTCACCTGCTCGAGCTGCTTCCTCGTGCACCACCGCAGCCAGCTCGCGTACGAGAAGAACGGGCAGCAGATCTGCTCGGAGTGCGCGGCCTGACGGCCTGAGCCCCAACGACGGACGGCCGCCCCCCCCCCCCGGTGGGGGGCCGCCGCGCGGCCCGGGG
>NZ_JACSPN010000011.1:50744-59253 GCF_015142735.1 Oerskovia douganii
ACCCCCACGGGGCGGCGGCCGTCCGCGCGTCCGGGAGCGGTCAGGGGAGGTCCGGGCGCCCGGTGTCGGGGCTGCTGCCTGCGGTCCCGGCGCCGCCCGCCGACGCGCTCGCCGCGCCCGCGGCGACCAGCGCCGCGGCGAGGTCGGACGCGTGGCGCGAGGACACGAGCCAGTACGGGGTGGGG
This sequence comes from Oerskovia douganii, assembly GCF_015142735.1. Taxonomy (GTDB): domain Bacteria; phylum Actinomycetota; class Actinomycetes; order Actinomycetales; family Cellulomonadaceae; genus Oerskovia; species Oerskovia douganii. Next base: position 50,930 of record NZ_JACSPN010000011.1, read on the forward strand.
TCGGCCGGGTCGTCGAGCTCGACGCGCACCCCGGTCCGCGCCCAGGCCCGCAGGCACACGTAGGCGCGTGCGTCGAGAGAGGGGCCGAGCTCGCGCGTCATGGCCGCGCGGTCGAGCACCGTGACGTCCCCGAGGAGCGACGTCGGGATCGAGGCCCGTCCGGCGCGCAGCACGGGCTGCCCGTCGGGGCCGGTCCCGACCGAGACGACGGGGGAGGTCCACCAGGCGAGCACGACGAGGACGACCAGGGCGACGAGCCCCGTGCTGATCGACAGCACGTCGTCGACCGGCCACAACGCCACACCGAGGACGACGGCGAAGGCGGCGGCGGCGGACCAGCCGCCCGGTCCGGGGAGCAGGCGTTCGCTGTAGGCAGGCGCAGGCTGAGGCATGAGCCCATCATCCCAGGTCCTGCGAGGGTGGTCGTCGCCGTCCCGGCGGTTCGCGGGGCGACGTGGCCACGGGGCGTCGGGCGAGGGTCCGCGCCGAAGTCGTGCGACCTGCGCGCCGGCCCGGCGGCGTGCCGCGGTGCCGTTGTTCGCAGGTCCGCCTGGCGAGCACTAGGCTCTGCGGGTGCCCATCGACGAACCGGCGGCCCCGACCGCCCTCGAACCCGTGCCCGCCCGTCCGGGCGACGTGCAGGTGCTGGTCCAGCTCCTCGACGACGTGACCCCGGTGCCGGCCTACGCCCACCCGGGTGACGCCGGTGCCGACCTCGTGACGACCGTCGACGTGGAGATCGCCCCGCAGGGGCGCGCGACCGTCCCGACGGGGCTCGCGATCGCGCTGCCCGACGGCTACGCGGCCTTCGTGCACCCGCGCTCGGGCCTCGCCGCCCGGCACGGCCTGACGATCGTCAACGCGCCCGGGACCGTCGACGCGGGCTACCGCGGCGAGATCAAGGTGATCCTCCACAACACGGACCCGTCGGTCCCGGTGGTGCTGCACCGCGGGGACCGCGTCGCGCAGCTCGTGATCCAGAAGGTCGAGCACGCCCGCTTCCTCCAGGCCGAGCGGCTGCCCGGCTCGCACCGCGGAGAGGGCGGGTTCGGGTCGAGCGGCGGGTGGGTCGCGGCGCCCTGAGACCGGTGCGTCCGCAGTGTTCGCCCGTGGCCGACGACGGCCACGAGGCCCGCGCAGCGGTCTAGGGTGGTAGGAGCAGGGCGGTCCGACCGTCCGAACGAGCCGTGGTCGATGGTCGACGCGGTGAAGAGCTGAAGGAGAGCGTCCGTGGGTTTGTTCCGGCGTAGTGCGTCGCAGAAGTCGAGCGACGAGGCGGTCGTCGCCGAGGGCTCCGGGACCGAGGAGACCTCCGCTGCCGCGGACGGGTCCCCGGCCGCTCCGGCTCCGGTCGCTCCTCCCACGGGTGCCCGCGGCCCGTTCGACTCCTCGCAGGTGAGCGAGCTCGGTGCTCGTGCGGACCTCGGTGCCATCTGGCTGCCGGGAGTCCCGGGCATGGAGCTGCGCATGGAGGTGGACAAGAAGACGCAGAAGATCACGGGGGCCGCGGTCGCGGTCAACGGCTCCGCGCTGCAGATCCAGGCGTTCGCCGCGCCGCGCACCATGGGCATCTGGGACGAGATCCGTGAGGAGATCGCCGAGTCCGTGCGCCAGCAGGGCGGGACGGTCGACGACATCCCCGGCACGTTCGGTCGCGAGCTGCTCGCGAAGCTCCCGGCCACGGGACCCGACGGTCAGAAGGGCTTCCGTGCCGCCCGGTTCGTCGGGGTCGACGGCCCGCGCTGGTTCCTGCGGGGCGTCCTGACGGGCAAGGCGGCGGTGGACCCGGAGGCCGCCAGGCTCCTCGAGTCCGTCTTCGCGAACATCGTCGTGGTCCGGGACCAGAACGCCCGCCCGCCTCGTGACCTGCTCGCGATGCACCTGCCGGGACAGGCACCGCGTCCTGCGGTCGCCGCCCCGGAGGGGGCCGCCCCGTCGCTCCCCACCTTCGACCCGCTGACCCGCGGGCCGGAGATCACCGAGAGGCGTTGACCGCCGTGACGCTGCGCCAGGCCCTGCACTCGGTGCTGGCCTCCCAGGAAGAGCTCACGGCGGACGAGGAGCGGCTCGACTCGGCCAGCCAGGTGGGCTGCTCCGCGGTCTCGGACCTCGCGAACCGCAAGCGTGCGACCGTCTCGGGCGTCATGCGGTCGGTCATCCTGCGCCCGCGAGAGGGCGTCCCCACGGTCGAGGCCGAGCTCTACGACGGGTCGGGTTCGCTCGACCTGGTCTGGCTCGGGCGTCGCCAGATCGCGGGGGTCGAGCCCGGGCGTCGGGTCCGCGTCGAAGGACTGGTCTGCGAGATCGCCGGCCGGCGCACCATGTTCAACCCCCGCTACGAGCTGCGCCCGCGCGCAGGCGAGTGAGCCCGTGACCCACCCCGACCCCGCAGGCGAGAGAGACGACATGACGCACGAGGCCCACCCGTCGCCGGACCCGCTCTCCCGAGAGGTCGAGGAGGTCGCGGACGTCGTCGACGACGTCGTCCCCCCGGACGAGGGGTCGGCCCGGGGCGTCCGTGCCCTGGCGGGGGAGTCCTTCTCGCTCGCGGAGACCATCGGCGGGGTCCGGGGGCTCGTGGAGTCCATGGCGCCGGGTCTCGTGTTCGTGGTCGTGTTCATCGCGACGGGCAACACGCTGCGCCCCGCGCTGATCGCCTCGGTCGCGGTGGCGCTCGTCGCCGTCGCGGCGCGACTGGTGCAGCGCACCCCGATCACGCAGGCGTTCGGCGGGTTCCTGGGCGTCGCGATCGGCGTGCTGTGGGCGTGGCGGTCGGGCGAGGCGCAGAACTACTACGCGGCCGGTCTCCTCACGAACGCTGCCTACCTGGTCGCGATGACCGTCTCCGTGCTCGTGCGGTGGCCCGTGGTCGGGCTGGTCGTCGAGGGGCTGCGCAGCGGCTGGACGGACGGCGACAAGGTCAAGGCCGCGGTCGCGGCCGACGAGGCTCCGTACGGTCCTGAGGCCTCGGACGAGGCTGCGCGGGGCGGCGAGCAGGCCGACCCCGCTCCCGGTGCGTTCCGCGCCTGGGCCGACCGCTGGCGCGGGGACGCGGCGCTCATGCGCCGGTACGCGCTCGCGACGTGGTTGTGGGTCGGCATGTTCGCCCTGCGCCTGGCCGTCCAGGTGCCGCTGTTCGTGGCCGGCGAGGACGCGATCGCCTGGCTGGGCACGGCCCGCCTCGTCATGGGCATCCCGTTGTGGGCCCTGACCCTCTGGGCGACCTGGCTGCTGGTCCGCCGCCCGCACACGGCGGCCCCTGCCGGGCCGGGGGCCGCCTGACCCTGGGGCGGGCCGAGCCCCTCAGACGGGAAGACCCGTCGTCTCGTCGACGATCCCGTTCCCCCCGTCGGGCGACGCGTCGACCAGGACCCGCAGGAGCTCTGCCTCGTCGACGTCGCGCCCGGTCACGATGAGCAGCTCGTCGCCCACCTCGAGCGTGTCGTCGATGCTCGGCGCGATGGGCTGCGTCCCGCGCACGATCGCGGCGAGGACGGTGTCCTGGGGCCACGGCACCTGACCGACGCGCGTGCCGATGAGCGGCGAGTCGGGGGGCAGCGTCAGCTCGAGGATGTCCGCCCCCGACTGGTGGAACGTGAAGATCCGCACGAGGTCCCCGACGGCGACGGCCTCCTCGACCATGGACGTCATGATGCGCGGCGTCGAGACGGCGACGTCGACGCCCCACGACTCGTCGAACATCCACTCGTTCTTGGGGTTGTTCACGCGGGCGACGGTGCGGGGCACGCCGAACTCGGTCTTGGCCAGGAGCGAGACGACGAGGTTGACCTTGTCGTCGCCCGTGGCCGCGACGATGACGTCGCACTCGTCGACCTTGGCCTCCGCCAGGGTCGGGAGCTCGCACGCGTCCGCGAGGAGCCAGTCGGCGTCGGCGACCTGCGCGACGCGCATCGCGGCAGGCTGCTTGTCGATGATCATGACCTCGTGGTCGTGGCTGAGCAGCTCGCGCGCGATCGAGCGCCCCACCGACCCGGCTCCGACGATGACGACGTGCATCAGTTCTCCTCGAGCTTCGGGGCGTGCGTCAGGAGGCGCTCGACCGTGGGGGCGTCTGCCGCACGCATGAGGACGTGCAGCACGTCGTTCTCCTGCAGGACGGTCGTGGGGGTCGCGAGGACGCCCTCGCCGAACCGCCCCAGGAACGCGACGCGCACGGAGGTCGCGGCCTCGATGGTGGCCACCGAACGACCGACCCACCCGGGGTGGAAGTCGGTCTGCGCGAGCCGGACCTGTCCCGAGGGGTCGCGGTACTCGTCGGTCGCGCCGAGCGGGAGCAGGCGACGCAGGACCTGGTCCGACGTCCAGCGGACGGTCGCCACGGTCGGGATGCCGAGGCGCTGGTAGATCTCGGCACGGTGCGGGTCGTAGATGCGGGCCACGACGTTGTCGACCCCGTAGGTCTCGCGGACGACGCGGGCCGCGAGGATGTTCGAGTTGTCCCCGTCGGAGACCGCGGCGAACGCGTACGCGTCCTCGATCCCCGCCTGGACCAGGGTGTCCCGGTCGAAGCCCAGGCCGGTCACCTTCTTGCCGGAGAACTCTGCGGACAGCCGTCGGAAGGCGTCGGGGTTCTGGTCGACCACGGCGACGGAGTGGCCGCGGTTCTCGAGAGACTGGGCGAGGGTGGCGCCGACCCGGCCACATCCCATGATCACGAAGTGCACGAGCGAAACGCTACCGCGCGCGGGTCCGACGCAGGTACCCGGTCCGGGCGCGGCGCGGGCGCGGGTGCTCCGGGGGCGGACCGCGCTGCCCGACGGCGCCCGGACGACGGCGCCTCGAGGGGCGCGCCGAGATCCGTCGGGCACGCGGAGGGGCCGCGAGCACCTGGAGGGCCTAGCATGGGCCAACGTGTCGGATATCGCTGATGCCGCCAAGCGCCTGCTGCTCGGACGCCCCGTCCGCAGCGACGACTTGGGGCACACCCTGCTGCCGAAGCGCATCGCGCTCCCGGTGTTCGCCTCGGACGCGCTCTCCTCGGTCGCCTACGCGCCCGACGAGATCCTCCTGACCCTCTCGATCGCGGGGCTCGCCGCGACCACGATCTCCCCCTGGGTGGGGCTCGCGGTCGTCGTCGTGCTGCTGACCGTGGTCGCCTCCTACCGGCAGAACGTGCACGCCTACCCGTCGGGCGGTGGGGACTACGAGGTCGCGACGGTCAACCTCGGCCCGACGGCGGGCGTCGGCGTCGCCTCGGCCCTCATGGTCGACTACGTGCTCACGGTGGCGGTGTCGATCTCCTCGGGGGCGCAGTACGCGGCGGCCGCCCTGCCGTTCCTGCGGGGCCACGAGGCCTCGTTCGCGATCGGGCTCGTCGTCCTGCTCACGCTGATCAACCTGCGCGGGGTCAAGGAGTCGGGGTCGTTCTTCGCGATCCCGGTCTACCTGTTCATGCTCGCGGTCGGGATGACGGCCGTGGTCGGGTTCGTCCGGTACGCCACGGGGACCCTGCCCATGGCCGAGAGCTCGACCTACGAGCTCGTCGCGGAGAGCCACTTCGACCAGGGGCTGACCGGGATCGCGGGCGCGTTCCTGGTGGCCCGGGCGTTCGCGTCCGGCTGTGCCGCGCTCACGGGCGTCGAGGCGATCAGCAACGGGGTGCCGGCGTTCAAGAAGCCCAAGTCCCGCAACGCGGCCACGACGCTGGCCCTGCTGGGCGGCATCTCGGCGTTCATGATCATGACGATCCTCTTCCTCGCGCAGAAGACCGGCGTGCACTTCGCCGAGAACCCGCCCGAGCAGCTCACGATCGACGGTCAGCCGGTGCCGGAGGGGTTCGTCCAGGACCCCGTGCTCGGGCAGATCACCCAGGTCGTCTTCGAGGGCTTCCCGATCGCCTTCTACTTCGTGGCGGCCGTGACGGGCCTCATCCTGGTGCTCGCGGCCAACACGGCCTTCAACGGGTTCCCGGTGCTGGGGTCGATCCTCGCCAAGGACGGCTACCTGCCGCGTCAGCTCCACACCCGGGGCGACCGGCTCGCGTTCTCGAACGGCATCGTGACGCTGGCTGTCACGGCGATCGCCCTCATCTGGGCCTTCGACGCGCAGGTGACCCGGTTGATCCAGCTCTACATCGTGGGTGTCTTCGTGTCCTTCACGCTCTCGCAGCTGGGCATGATCAAGCACTGGACCAGGGAGCTGCGCACGGTCCCCGACCCGCGCTTCCGCACCAAGATGAAGCGGTCCCGCGTCGTCAACACGATCGGCTTCGCCATGACGGGCACGGTCCTGATCATCGTGCTGCTGACCAAGTTCACGCACGGTGCGTGGATCGCGATCCTCGCGATGGCCGTGGTGTTCGTGCTCATGCGCGCGATCCGCAAGCACTACGACTCGGTGAGCGAGGAGCTCACGCTGGGCGAGGACCCGGCGGCGGCGCGCGCGCTGCCGAGCAGGGTCCACGCGCTCGTCCTGGTCTCCAAGCTGCACAAGCCCACGATGCGGGCCCTCGCCTACGCGCGGGCCTCGCGCCCGTCCGTGCTGGAGGCCGTGACGGTGGGTGTGGACCCGGACGAGGTCGCCGAGTTCACGGCCGAGTGGGAGGCCCTCGACCTCCCGGTCCCGCTGCGGGTCCTCGACTCCCCGTACCGGGAGATCACGCGGCCGATCCTGTCGTACGTGCGCTCGATCCGTCGGGAGAGCCCGCGCGACCTCGTGGTGGTCTACATCCCCGAGTACGTCGTCGGGCACTGGTGGGAGCACCTGCTGCACAACCAGAGCGCGCTGCGGCTCAAGGGACGGCTGCTGTTCACGCCGGGCGTCGTCGTGGCGTCGGTGCCGTGGCAGCTCTCGTCGACCAAGGGGCAGACGGGTCTGGAGACGGAGAACTTCGCGGCCCAGCAGCGGATCAACCGCCGCTACTGAGGCCCTGCCGGCCGGGGCGCGCACGACGACGTGTGCGGTCCCACGTCCCGCACGGGTCGGTCCGGAGCCGTAGGCGGTTCGCGTCCGGGATACTAGGGGGGTGTCTGAAACCCTGAACCCCACGTCCACCGCCCCTGAGTCTCAACCTCTGGTCGAGCTCGAGGTCGGACCTGTCGCGCACGGCGGCCACTGCGTCGCGCGACACGACGGGCGCGTCGTCTTCGTCCGGCACACGCTGCCGGGCGAGCGGGTGCTGGCCCGGATCACCGAGGACGGCGAGACCGCGAAGTTCTGGCGTGCCGACGCCGTCGAGATCCTGGAGCCCTCCGCGGACCGTGTGCCCGCCGCCTGGCCGGCCGCCGGCCCGAGCGGAGCGGGCGGCGGCGAGCTGTCGCACGTCTCGCTGCCCGCGCAGCGCCGCTGGAAGGCCGCGGTCCTGCAGGAGCAGCTCAAGCGGCTCGCCGGCCTTGACCTTCAGGTAGAGGTTGAGGCTGCGCCGGGCGACGACGAGCGCGGCGGCCTCGGTTACCGCACGCGCATCGACCTCGTCGCCGACGAGAAGGGCCGCGCCGGCATGCGCGTCTTCCGCTCGCACGACGTCGTGGCGCTCGACGAGATGCCGCTCGCGTCCCCCGAGGTCGCGGCCCTCGCAGAGGCCGAGGAGGTCTTCACGCGCCGCTGGCGCCCTGGGACGCGCCTCGAGCTCGTCGCACCGGCAGGCGGGGCTGACCCCATCCTGCTCGTCGACGGCGTCGTCTGGCACTCGGGTCACATCGACCGCCGCCCGCACGCCCGCCGTGCGGTCACCGAGACCGTGACCGTCGCGGGCACCGAGCACTCGTACCGGGTCGCCGCCGACGGGTTCTGGCAGGTCCACCGCGAGGCCCCCGCGCTGCTCGCCGAGGCCGTGCTGCGGGCCGCGGGGCCGATCGAGGAGGCGACCGTCGTCGACCTGTACTCGGGCGCCGGGCTCTTCACGCTCCCGCTGGCCGACGCCGTCGGTGAGACCGGGCGGGTCGTCGCGATCGAGGGGGACGAGCGCGCCGTCAAGGACGCCCGCCGCAACGCGTTCGAGAAGCCGCAGGTCGAGCTGCACCACGGCCCCGTCGAGAAGGTGCTCGCCGCCAAGGACCACGCCGCCCCGACGGCCGACGTCGTCGTGCTCGACCCTCCGCGCACCGGGGCGGGCCGCAAGGTCGTCGACGCGGTCGCTGCCCTGCAGGCACCGCGCGTCGTCTATGTCGCGTGCGACCCCGCAGCCCTCGCCCGCGACATCGCCTACTTCGCCGAGCACGGCTACGGCGTCGAGTCGGTCACCGGGTACGACCTGTTCCCCCACACCCACCACGTCGAGGCGATCGCGGTCCTCACGCGGTGAGCCGCCGGTCCTTCCGGCGGCCCTGACCTGTAGCGTCGTGGGGGGGGGGGGCGCGCGGGGG
>NZ_JACSPN010000011.1:59263-67274 GCF_015142735.1 Oerskovia douganii
TCGTCCGCACGCGCAGGAGCGGGCGGCCCAGCCGTCACGTCACGCTCGCGGGACGCGCGCGACGGGCGGCCGGGCGAGGCCGCGAGCGGCCGGGACCGAGTGCGACCCGCGCTCGCCTGTCGTCCCTCGGCTTCTCGGGGGACGATGGGTGGACGCGCCGGAACGCACCGGCCCGAGGAGCGGAAGAGGGCGCATGCAGGTCACGGTGGTGGTGCCGACGTTCGACGAGGGTCCCAACGTCGCCGAGCTCGTGCGCCGTCTCGGGGAGGCGGTCGACGGGATCGACACCGAGGTGCTGTTCGTCGACGACTCGCGGGACGACACGCCCGACGTGATCCGCCGCGTGGCCGCGTCCGCCCAGATCCCGGTGCGCCTGCTGCACCGCGACGAGCCCGTCGGCGGGCTGAGCGGGGCGGTGGTCGAGGGCCTGCGCGACGCGCGCGGGGAGTGGGTCGTCGTCATGGACGGTGACCTGCAGCACCCTCCCGAGATGGTGCCCGTCCTCCTGGAGACCGCCCTGTCGACCGGCGCGGACGTCGTGGTCGCCTCGCGGTACGTCGGCGGCGGTGACGCGGGCGGGCTCGACGGGCGGTGGCGGCACCTGGTGTCGACGGCGTCCTCGCTCCTGGCCCGCTCCATGTTCCCGGTCCGGCTGCGGAACGTGACCGATCCGATGACGGGGTTCTTCGCCGTGCGCACGGCATCGATCGACCTCGCCGCGCTGCGTCCCCGCGGCTTCAAGATCCTGCTCGAGATCCTGGCCCGCAACAAGGTCGAGGTCGTCGAGGAGCCGTTCGTGTTCGGGGAGCGGTTCGCGGGGGAGTCCAAGGCGACCTTCGCGAACGGCCTGCGGTACCTGCAGCAGCTCACGGCGCTGCGCTTCGGACGGATGTCGACGTTCGCCCTCGTGGGAGCCTTCGGCGCGGTCCTCAACCTCGCGATCATGTGGGGCCTGGAGCAGTTCGGGGTGCACTACATGCCCGCCGCGGTCGTCTCGGCGGCGGTGACCATCGTGACGAACTTCCTCCTGCTCGAGCACTTCGTGTTCCACGACCTGCGCTCGGAGGGGCGCAGCGTGTGGAAGCGTGCCGCGCAGTCCTTCACGTTCAACGGCATCGAGGCCGCGGTGCGGCTGCCGTTCCTGCACTGGCTCGTGGTCCTGACGGGCATGCCCCCGGTCCTCGCGCAGGCCCTGACCCTGGTCGTGGCGTTCCTGCTGCGCTTCGTCTTCCACGCCCAGGTCGTCTACCGCCCGCGCAAGGACGTCCCCGAGCGGGTCACCCCGCTGAGCGGCGAGCCGTCGAGCACCGCGTTCGACGAGGAGTAGCGCCCGCCCGGCCGGCGACCGGCCACCAGCAGGCCTGCCATGATGGTCCCCGCGGTCCGCTCCGGACGCGACCGACCGGTGGAGGACTCATGGGCATCGTCGACAACGCGGTCTACGTCGACGGACGTCGCACGGCCAACCCGACGAGCCTCGACGAGACGTTCGAGACCCTGCGCGAGCGTCACGGGCTCGCGTGGATCGGCCTCTACCGGCCGAGCGAGGCCGAGATCCGGGCGGTCGCGGACGAGTTCTCCCTCCACCATCTCGCGGTCGACGACGCGATCGCAGCCCATCAGCGGCCCAAGATCGAGCGCTACGACGACATCCTCTTCGTGGTCCTGCGCCCGGCCCGGTACCTCGACGACGAGGAGCGCGTCGAGTTCGGCGAGCTGCACGTCTTCGTCGGGCCGGACTTCGTCGTGACCGTCCGGCACGCCGAGGCCCCGCACGTGGGGGCCGTGCGCCAGCGGCTGGAGGCCGCGCCAGAGCTCCTGCGCCTCGGCCCGGAGGCGATCCTGTACGCCGTGCTCGACCAGGTCGTCGACGAGTACGCACCCGTCGTCGCCGGGCTGCAGAACGACATCGACGAGATCGAGGACCAGCTCTTCAGCGGCGACCCGGCCGTCTCGCGACGCATCTACGAGCTGTCCCGGGAGGTCATCTCGTTCCAGCGGGCGACGCACCCGGTCGTCGGCATCCTCCAGGCGCTCGAGAGGGGCTTCGAGAAGTACGACGTCGACATCGAGCTCCAGCGCAACCTGCGTGACGTGCTGGACCACTCGCTGCGCCTCGCGGAGCAGGCGGACTCGTTCCGGGTGCTGCTGCAGAACGCGCTCATGGTCCAGGCCACGCTCGTCGCGCAGCACCAGAACGAGGAGATGCGCCGCCTGTCGGAGACGAGCCTCGCGCAGGGTGAGGAGGTCAAGAAGATCTCCTCCTGGGCGGCGATCCTGTTCGCACCCACGCTCGTGGGGACCGTCTACGGGATGAACTTCGCCCGCATGCCGGAGCTGGGCTGGGCCTACGGGTACCCGCTCGCGGTCCTCGCGATGGTCGCGATGGGCTTCTCGCTCTACCTGATCTTCAAGCGCCACCGCTGGTTGTGAGGCGGCCCGTCCGTCCCGCCTCGCCAGGGCATCCGCACCCCCCGACGGGCACAATCGACGGGTGAGCAGTCTCGCCGACGACGACGCCCCCGCGACCGGACCCGACGGTCCGGCGGGCGCTCCGCCGTCGGGCGCAGGGCAGGGGACCGGGGCCGGCGCGGACCCGGGCCTGAGCGCCGCCGAGGTCGCCGCGCGCGTCCGCGCCGGGCAGACCAACCGCGTCGCCCGCTCGACCTCGCGCTCGCTCGCCGCGATCCTGCGCTCGAACGTCTTCACGCTCTTCAACCTGATCCTCGCGGTCGCCGTGGTCCTCGTGCTGCTCACGGGGCGGTGGCCCGACGCGGTCTTCGGGTTCGTCGTGGTCGTCAACGCCGGGATCGGGATCGTGACCGAGTACCGGGCGAAGCGGACGCTCGACCGGCTGTCGATCCTCACGGCCCCGTCGGCGCGCGTGGTGCGCGACGGGACCGAGCAGGACGTCGCGGTCGACGACGTCGTCCTCGACGACGTGCTGCACGTCGCGACCGGGGACCAGGTCCCGGCCGACGCCCGCGTGCTCGACGTCACGGGCCTCGAGGTCGACGAGTCCATGCTCACGGGGGAGTCCCGGCCCGTGCGCAAGGCGGTGGGCGACGAGGTGCTGTCCGGGTCCGCGGTCGTCGCGGGCTCGGCGGTCGCCCGCGTGGTCCGGGTCGGCGAGGAGGGGTACGCGCAGCGCATCACGTCCGAGGCCAAGAGGTTCTCGGTCGTGCGCTCGGAGCTGCGCGAGGGCGTGAACAAGATCCTCAAGGTCGTCTCGTTCGGGATCGTGCCGATCTCGCTGCTGCTGTTCTGGAGCCAGCTCCACTACACGGGCGGCGTGCGCGAGTCGATCGCGGACGGGACGTGGCGCGACGGCGTCGTCGCGGCCGTCGCGGGCGTCGTCGGGATGATCCCCGAGGGTCTCGTCCTGCTGACCTCGCTCAACTTCGCGATCGCCGCCACGCTGCTCGCACGCCAGCAGGTCCTCGTCCAGGAGCTGCCCGCGGTCGAGGTCCTCGCACGCGTCGACGTCCTGTGCCTCGACAAGACGGGCACCCTCACCGACGGGCACGTCGCCCTGACCGGGCTGCGCGACCTCGCGCCCGTCGAGGGCGCGCGCGAGGCGCTCGCGGCCCTGGCGGCGGACCCGGACGGCAACGCGACGTCCAGGGCGCTCGCGGACGGGCTCACGGGCACGACCGCGGCGACCGTGCGCGGGACCGTCCCGTTCTCCTCGGCCCGCAAGTGGAGCGCGCTGCGCACGGGCGCGGGCGCGTTCGTGCTGGGCGCCCCCGAGATCCTGCTCGCGGGACGCTCGGACGCCCCCGCGACCGCGGCGCTCGCCCGCGTCCGCGAGGCGGCGGGGAGCGGTGCGCGCGTGGTCCTGCTCGCCCACGCCCCGGCAGGGCTCCCGACGGCGCAGGCGCCGCTCCCGGACGACCTGGTGCCCGCGCTGCTCGCCGTGCTGGGGGAGCGCATCCGCCCCGACGCCGCGCAGACCCTCGAGTACTTCCGCCGCCAGGGGACGCGGGCCAAGGTCGTCTCGGGCGACAACCCCGACACGGTCGCGGCCATCGCGACCATGGTCGGGCTGCACGGCGACGGGGTCCGCGTCGAGGGCTTCGACGCCCGGTCCCTGCCCGCCGACCCGGACGAGCTCGCCGAGGTCGTCGACGCGCACGACGTGTACGGGCGCGTGACGCCCGAGCAGAAGCGGGCGATCGTGCACGCGCTCCAGTCGCGCGGCCACGTGGTCGGCATGACGGGTGACGGAGTCAACGACGCCCTGGCGCTCAAGGACGCCGACCTCGGGATCGCGATGGGCAACGGCGCGCCCGCGACCAAGGCCGTGGCGCGCGTCGTGCTGGTCGACGGCCGGTTCGCGACGCTGCCCGGTGTCCTGGGCCAGGGGCGCCGGGTCATGGCGAACATGGAGCGCGTCGCGAGCCTGTTCCTCGCCAAGACGACGTACGCCGCGATCCTCGCGGTGTCGGTCGTGCTGCTCGTGTGGCCGTACCCCTTCCTGCCCCGGCACATGACCCTCGCGGGGTCGCTCACGATCGGCATCCCCGCGTTCTTCCTCGCGCTGCCGCCCAACGACCGCCGGTACCTCGCGGGCTTCCTGCGCCGGGTGCTGAGCTTCGCGGTCCCCGCGGGCGTGGTGATCGGGGCGGTGATCCTGGCCGTGTACGGGTACCTGCGCCCGCTCGTGGGGACGGGTGACGCGCGCTCGGCGTCGACGCTCGTGCTCATCGGGGTCTCGCTGTGGATCGTGGGCATCCAGGCCCGCCCGGTCAACGGGTGGAAGGTCGCGCTGGTCGCGGCGCTCGCGGCCTGCGCATTGCTCGCCGTCGCGGTCCCGTGGGTCCGCGACTTCTTCGCGCTCGAGGTCCCGACGGCGTCCGAGGCCGTGGTGATCGGTGTCGCCGTGGTCGTGGGGTGGGCCGCGATCGAGGGCGTGTACCGCGTGCTCACGCCGCGGCTCGCGGGGGTGTCCACGCCCGGGCCGATATCTTGACGTCAAGATAAATGCGCTATGCTGTGTGTCGGCGACATTTCGGTGCGTCGCCGGGCCCGGCGTAGGCTGGGCAAAGCCCCCCAGAACCATCTTGATCGTCATTCGACGACCTGCCGTGCCGGGCGCGCGGCGCGGGCCGTAGAGCCCGCGCGGTGCCCCGGCCGCGGTGGTCGTCACCACCCTCGCCAGGTAGAAGGAGCAACCGTGAGCAGCGTCGACACGTTCGGGTCGAAGGGAACACTGGAGGTCGGTGAGAACTCGTACGAGATCTTCCGTCTCTCCGCGGTAGAAGGCGCCGAGCGCCTCCCGTACAGCTTGAAGATCCTCGCGGAGAACCTCCTGCGCACCGAGGACGGCGCCAACATCACCGCGGACCACGTGCGCGCGATCGCCGCCTGGGACCCGGACGCCCAGCCCGACACCGAGATCCAGTTCACGCCGGGTCGCGTCATCATGCAGGACTTCACGGGCGTGCCCTGCGTCGTCGACCTCGCGACCATGCGTGAGGCCGTCGCGGACCTCGGGGGCGACCCGTCGCGCATCAACCCGCTGGCTCCCGCCGAGATGGTCATCGACCACTCGGTGCAGATCGACGTCGCAGGTCGCCGCGACGCGTTCGAGCGCAACGTCGAGTTCGAGTACCAGCGCAACCACGAGCGCTACCAGTTCCTGCGCTGGGGCCAGACGGCGTTCGACGACTTCAAGGTCGTCCCCCCGGGCACGGGCATCGTCCACCAGGTCAACATCGAGTACCTGGCCCGCACGGTCATGACGCGTACCGTGAGCACTGCCGACGGGGACGTCTTGAGGGCCTACCCCGACACGTGCGTCGGCACCGACTCGCACACGACCATGGTCAACGGCCTGGGCGTGCTCGGCTGGGGCGTGGGCGGCATCGAGGCCGAGGCGGCGATGCTCGGCCAGCCCGTCTCGATGCTCATCCCGCGCGTCGTCGGCTTCAAGCTCAGCGGCCAGATCCCCTCGGGCGTCACGGCGACCGACGTGGTCCTCACGATCACGCAGATGCTGCGCCAGCACGGCGTCGTCGGCAAGTTCGTCGAGTTCTACGGCGCCGGTGTCGCGGCCGTGCCGCTGGCCAACCGCGCCACGATCGGCAACATGAGCCCCGAGTTCGGCTCGACCGCCGCGATCTTCCCGATCGACTCGGTCACGGTCGACTACCTGCGCCTGACGGGTCGTTCCGAGGAGCAGCTCGCGCTCGTCGAGGCCTACGCCAAGGAGCAGGGCCTCTGGCTCGACCCGACCGACCCGAGCTACGTCGAGCCGGTCTTCTCCGAGTACCTCGAGCTCGACCTCTCGACGGTCGTCCCCTCGATCGCCGGCCCCAAGCGTCCCCAGGACCGCATCGAGCTCTCGAACGCCAAGTCGGCCTTCGCCCGCGACCTGCCGACCTACGCCCCCGAGGTCGTCGACGTCGTGGACGAGGCCGAGAAGGAGTCCTTCCCGGCCTCCGACTCGCCCGCGATCCACGCCAACGGGCGCCGGACCGTCCCCGTCACGGACACCAACGGCAAGCAGTTCGACCTGTTCCACGGCGCGGTCGCGATCGCCTCGATCACGTCGTGCACCAACACGTCGAACCCGTCCGTGATGCTCGCCGCGGCCCTGCTCGCGAAGAAGGCCGTCGAGAAGGGCCTGGAGGCCAAGCCGTGGGTCAAGACCTCCATGGCACCGGGCTCGCAGGTCGTCACGAACTACTACGAGAAGGCGGGCCTGTGGCCCTACCTCGAGAAGCTCGGCTTCCACCTCGTGGGCTACGGCTGCGCCACGTGCATCGGTAACTCGGGCCCGCTCGACGAGAAGGTCTCCGAGGCCGTCAACGAGCACGACCTGTCGGTCGTCTCGGTGCTCTCGGGCAACCGCAACTTCGAGGGGCGCATCAACCCCGACGTCAAGATGAACTACCTGGCCTCCCCGCCCCTGGTCATCGCGTACGCCCTCGCGGGCACCATGGAGTTCGACTTCGAGCACGACCCGCTGGGACGCAACGAGGACGGTTCGCCGATCTTCCTGCGCGACATCTGGCCCACGCCGGAAGAGGTCCAGGCGACGATCGACTCCTCGATCGACCGCGCGATGTTCACCAAGGACTACGCGGACGTCTTCACGGGTGACGAGCGCTGGCGCGCCCTGTCGACCCCCGAGGGCAACACGTTCGAGTGGGACGAGCAGTCCACCTACGTCCGCAAGCCCCCGTACTTCGAGGGCATGTCGGCGCAGCCGTCGCCGGTCACCGACATCTCGGGTGCCCGCGTGCTGGCCAAGCTGGGCGACTCGGTCACGACCGACCACATCAGCCCTGCCGGGTCCATCAAGGCGGACTCGCCGGCCGGTGTGTACCTCGCCGAGCACGGCGTCGAGCGTCGCGACTTCAACTCCTACGGCTCGCGCCGTGGGAACCACGAGGTCATGATCCGCGGCACGTTCGCGAACATCCGCCTGCGCAACCAGCTCCTCGACAACGTCGAGGGCGGCTTCACGTTCAACTTCGTGAAGAACGCGCAGGACACGATCTACGACGCCGCGCAGGACTACGCCGCGGCCGGCACGCCGCTCGTCATCCTGGGTGGCAAGGAGTACGGCTCCGGTTCGTCGCGCGACTGGGCCGCCAAGGGCACCGCGCTCCTGGGCGTCAAGGCCGTCATCACCGAGAGCTTCGAGCGCATCCACCGCTCGAACCTGATCGGCATGGGCGTCCTGCCGCTGCAGTTCCCGGCCGGGGAGTCCGCGGGCTCGCTGGGCCTGGACGGCACCGAGACGTTCGACATCTCGGGCGTCACGGCGCTCAACGAGGGCACGACGCCCTCGACGGTCAAGGTCACCGCGACCAAGGCGGACGGCACCTCGGTCGAGTTCGACGCGGTCGTCCGCATCGACACCCCGGGTGAGGCCGACTACTACCGCAACGGCGGCATCCTGCAGTACGTGCTGCGCTCGCTCGTCAACGACTGACGAGTGTCTGCCGCTCAGGGTGAGCGGCGGGGGGGGGGGGGGGGGGGGGGGGGGGGGGGGGGGGGG
>NZ_JACSPN010000011.1:67284-69251 GCF_015142735.1 Oerskovia douganii
TCGTCGGGCCCTGGTCCTCCAGGTGCCCGACGACGCCGCCCGCCCCGAGCGGACCACGTCACGACGGGGCGTCCCACCTTCGGGTGGGGCGCCCCGTCGTCGTTCTCCGGTCAGGTCGAGGACTCGCGCGCCCGCTGGGTGAACGTGCCCGCGGTCACGGCCGCGTAGGAGCGGCGCACGATCTCCTCCAGGACGTCGAGGTCGTTCTTCGACAGGTCCTTGAGGTACACGCACACGAGGCTCGTCGTGTGCGGGCCGAGGCGGTCCAGCAGCTCCTGGTGTGCGGCCGTGCCGTCGGGCAGGTACACCGTGGACGCGGCCTTGCGCGGCGAGAACCCGGCCGCCCCCGCGTCGCCCTGGCGCCCGCTCGCGTATTCGTAGTGGTACTGGCCGAACCCGATGATCGACGGCCCCCACATCACGGGCGGTTCGCCCGTGACGCGCTGCATGAGGGCCAGGAGCGTGTCCGCGTCGCGGCGCCGGACCTTGTGGGTGACGGTCGCGAGGAAGGCGTCCACGTCGCCGTCGTGCGGGCGGGTCTTGGTGGTCGAGGTCATACACCATGATGGCTGACGCCTGGGTTTCGTGAGCAGGGGCGCCCGGCGCCGATCTCTCAGACGCGAGAACCGACCAACAAGTCCGTTTGGGCCGGTTTGCCTAGTATTAGTCTAAATGCTAGTTTCGCACGGCGGAGCAGAGTTGCTCGGCCAACGGTGAGACTGACCGACAGGGAGACGAGAGATGCGGCACGCGAAGAAGCTGGCCTCAGTGGCAATTGGTGCGTTCCTGGTGATCTCCATGGGAGTGAGCGCTGCGAGCGCTGCCTCGGTGACCACAGCAGGAGCGAAGGTGGAGGATCGTCGGCAGTACTGGAGCGGGCCGAAGGAGTGGCGCCATGAGCTCAAGGTCACCGACACCGCCGGCGATGGCCATTTCGTGAGTGGTCCCTGGGAGAGCAACCTGGGATCGAGCGGTTCAGTGACGAACAAGGGCGGTGACTTCACGGCGACCACCTGGGTGTCGGTGACCCGCCATGCCGAGAAGGTCTCCCGGATCAAGGCGTGCCGTTCGAACACAGGACTCAAGCCGATGACCTGCTCGTCCTGGAAAGACACCGGGTACTGATCGTTGTTTCCCGTCGGGGCGAAGGCGCCCCCGACGGGTCGAGCCGGATGAGCCTCTTGAATCACGAAAGAAGGAATCGCGTGCCGAGCAGGAAGAATCTTGTCGCAGTCGCAGTCGCCGTTGGCGTCGTCCTCGTCGTAGGGATGGGTGTGAGTTCAGCGCACGCCGTCTCGATCTCGACCGCTGGCGCCAGGGCGGAACATGTCGGGTCGTCCCTTGGAGCCCAGTGGCACAGCGTCTACGCGCACGACACCGTCAAGGACGGGAAGTTCGTCAGTGCCCCGTGGCGGAGCAGCTACGGATCGAAGGGTTCGGTCGTCAACAAGTCCGGAGACATGACGAGCATGGTACAGAGCGTGACGAACGGTGGAGAGAAGGTGACTCACATCAGCGCCTGTCGGTCCAACGGCGGTGTCAAGCCGATGACCTGCTCGGCCGAGAAGAAGACCGGATGGTAGGGAGTGAGGACGGAGGGTAGGGAATCGTGGTGATCGCGCTCGACGTCCAAGGGCTCTCGGTGGCCCTGGGGGGGCGCCTCGTCCTCGACGCGTTCGACGTACGGGTCGAGCGCGGTGAGTCGGTGGCGATCGTCGGCCCCTCGGGTACGGGAAAGACGACCCTGCTGAACTGCGTCCTCGGCACGGTCCGGCCGCTGTCCGGCCGCGCTCTCGTCGCGGGCCACGACGTCACCAGGCTCAGCCGGTCGAGGTTGGCACGGCTACGTGCGGAGCATCTGGGAGTGGTCTTTCAGCACGGCGAGCTGCTGGGAGAGCTGACCCCGGTCGAGAACGTCGCACTCCCTGCCCTCATCGTCGGTCGCCCGCGCGAACATGCTGTCGCGC
>NZ_JACSPN010000011.1:69261-82251 GCF_015142735.1 Oerskovia douganii
GGGGGCGACCGAGCTGCTGGAAGCCTTCGGTGTGCCCACCGACCGCGAGGCCACCGACCACCTCTCCGGTGGGGAGCGTCAGCGCACCGCCCTGGCCCGTGCGCTCGTCAACGAACCGACGCTCGTCCTCGCGGATGAACCCACCGGCTCGTTGGATCCAGCGATCCGGGACCGCGTCGCGGACGTCCTGTTCGACACGCCTGCCCGTCGGGAGTGTGGACTTCTCGTCGTGACGCACGATCCGTTCATCAGTGCGCGCGCGGACCGAGTCGTCCACCTGGAGCGCGTGCTCGCCACCGACGAGGTTCAGGCGTGACCGCACTGCGCGTCGTCGGGGCCTCTCTCCGGCGGGCTTCACGCTTCGAGCCGCTGCGCGGCGCGATCCTGGCTGCGGGAGTCGCAGCCTTCGTGCTCAGCGTGGTCTCGTTGGCGATCACGACGGCGACGTACGCCGGGTGGGACTCGAGGGCCGAGGAGCGCGCGGGGCGGATCGCCGCGCTCTTTCCCGACGAGGAGCCCCGAGCGCTGTGGCGGCACGGTTTCGACCTGGTGGACGGCAGGCAGGTCGACGTCGTCTATCTCGCGCCTCTCGTCGAGGATCCGCCACTCCCTCCGGGGCTCGCCCGATGGCCGAGAGCGGGCGAGGTCTTCCTTTCCCCGGCTGTCGCGGAGGCACTCGGTGTGTCGGTCGGGGACCGGACACGGCACGGCACGCTGATCGGTCTCGTCGACCGAGAAGGACTCGTGGAACATGGCGAGGGGCTGGTCTACGTCGGCGCCGAAGGTCGTCTCGCGCCCGAGTCCGCCGAGCTGATCACCGGCTTCGGCAGCGACCGGTTCGAACAGCCCCGGGCGATCGCCGACCGACGACCGTTGGCGACCTTCCTCGGCGTCCAGATCGCGCTCCTGGTCGTTCCTGCGACGTGGCTCCTGTTCACCGGGATCCGCATCGGGGCCGTCCAACGGGCGCGCAGGGTCCGGATCGTCACGATGCTGGGCATGCGGCCGCGGCAGGTGCGAGCGTTGCTGTGGGGCGAGTCGAGGTCCCCGTGGGGGCTCGGTGCGCTCGTCGCGCTCCTCGGCACCGTGCTGTTCCTGGTCGTCGACGTGGCCCTGCCAGGGGCGTCTCTCGCCGTGGATGCGCAGGACGTCAGGTCCGGAGGTGTGCTCGTCGTCGTGGCGTTCGTCGCCGCCCTCGTCCTGAGTGCCTGGGCCTGCTCGTCGCGTGTCGGCCTGAAGGCCGAGCGGCGCAGAGACCGTCGCCGGTCGTCGTCAGGGCCGTCGTGGTTGGCGCGGACCCTGGCCGTCGCCCGCGTCGCCCGGGGTGGTCTGTCGCTCGTGCTCGCAGCGATCACGGTGATCGGCCAGAACATCGCGGTGGGTGAAGGGCGGGTGGACCTCGTGCCGATCATCGCTCTCGTGGGGACGACTCTCACGCTGGCGGCACTGCCTGCGGACGCCGTCGTGTGGATCGAGCTGTACGCCCGCCGCCGCCGCGCGGTGGCGTGGGGTGCAGGAGACGCGGCAGGTCTCACCGGGGCGGCACAGCTGCTGGCACGGCCGCGGCCCGCCGCGCGATTCGGGGCCACCGCGGCGATCATCGTCGTGATCGTGACGGTGACGAGCGGGTTGCTCACCACTTTGGGGCAGGACGCAGCTCAGGCACTGGCGGTGCAGCGACACCTCGGCGGCTCGGTGGCGACGATCCAGACCTTTCGACAAGCCGGGGCCGAGTCGAGGGAGCTCACCCTCGACGCCCTGCGGCGTGACTACGTCGTGGCCGCGATCCAGCCGGACGGGGAGGGGATGTCGGTCGTGGCGCCGCGTGGCGAGGACGTCGAGACCTTCGTCCCGGGCGGCCGACCGCCTTCATGGCTCGCCTACGTCGCGGGGACGGAGGTCGGTCACCGCGTGGACGAGATCGAGGACGGCCCGGGGGCCACGGTGCTTGTCACCCGTCGAGATGGCACCCCGATCGAGATGGAGGCACTGCGCGACCAGCTCGGGGCGCTGAGCGTTCCGATGTGGCAGGCCGAGCTTCCCGGGGAGGGCTTCGTCGTCGGGACGGCGTCGTCCCTGTACCAGATGCGATGGCTCACGTGGTTCGGCTCGATCGGTCTGGTCCTGACGTTGGTCGCCCTCTGGTCGAACTACTCGAACGAGCTGTTGCGGGCGGTGCGATCGCTGCTCGCGATCCAGATGTTGGCTCCGAGCGACGCGTTCGTCAAGAGAGTGCTCGCGGGTCGGATCGTTGCACCGGTCGCCGTCGCGGTGTTCGGGGGTGGTGTCCTGGCCCTGGTCCTCTCGATCCCTCCGGTCCCGGGAGAGACGATGAGCCTGCCGTACGGGATCGTCCTCGCGTGCGTCGTGGCATCCTTCGTGACCGGAGTGATCGCGTGGAGCGTCACCTGGCGGGCCTGCGTCCGCGGTGCTCGTTCCCTGTCGCTCGGAGTGCCCGAGGAGTAGGCGTCTCGCCGCCGGCGGCACATGAGCCGCCGACGGCGCGGTCAGTCGTCGCCGAGCACCTGCGCGAGCGTGTGCGCGCCCAGCTCGGCGAACGCGGGGTCGTCGTCCGAGTGGGCCGCGAAGGCTGTGCCGAGGACGAGCGCCCAGGCGCGGGCCCGCTCCCACGTCGCGTCGTCGGTCCCGCAGCGGGCTGTCATGGCGTCGCGGAACACGCGGCGACCCACGGCGTCGAACGTGATCCAGGCGGTCGCGAGATCGGTGGCCGGGTCGCCGCTCGTCATGTCCCCGAAGTCGACCACGGCGCCCAACCGGTGGCCGCCCGGCGCGAGCACCAGGTTCGCCGGGTGCAGGTCGCCGTGCAGCCACACCGCGGGCCCGTCCCAGGCGGGGACCTCGACGAGGTGGGACCACAGGTCGAGGAGAGAGCCGCCGTCGGGCACCTGGACCGACGTGAGGCGCTCCCGGACCGACTCGTCACGCACGGCCAGGGGGACGCCCCGGTACGGGTTGACGGGCGCCTCGGGAGGGGCGGAGACGTGCAGGGCCGCGAGGAACGCGGCGAGGTCGGGGGCGAACGCGCGGCGCAGCGCTCGATCGACGGAGAGGGCGCTCAGACCGTCGAACCACGGGACCACGCTCCAGGCCCAGGGGAAGAAGGGATCGGCGCACGGGGTCCCCACGCGCACGGGTGCCGGGACGGGCAGGGGGAGGCGCGGCGCGAGGCCTGGCAGCCACTCCTGCTCGTGCGCCACGAGCCCGGCCGCGGCCTCACGGCGCGGAACCCGCACGGCCAGGTCGTCACCCAGGCGCAGCACGACGTTGTCCCAGCCGTTCGCGACGAGGTCCAGGGGCAGGGCGGCCAGGTCGGGGTGCTGGGCGGTGAGCAGGGCGCGCACGAGCTCGACGGTCACGTCGACCTCCGCGACGGGCCGCAGCGCCACTAGACCGGCACCTCGACCGTGCGCGCCGCGTCCCACGGCTCTGCCCAGCCGAGCCGGTCCAGGAGCGCGTCGAGGATCGCGCCCGTGAACCCCCACACGAGGTGCTCGCGCCCGTCCGCGGACACCAGGAAGGCGGGGCTCTTGTGGACGTTCCGGCCCCGGCGCACGACGGCGGTCCGCCGGTTCGCGGGGTCCGTCAGGTCCGCGACGGGCACCCGGAAGACGTGCGCCGACTCGGCCGAGTCGACGACCGCGACCGGTGTCGGCCGCGCCCACCACGCGATCACGGGGGTCACGAGATGATTGCTCACGGGCAGGGGGAGCGGGGACAGGGCGCCCAGGACCTCGACCCCGTCGCGGTCCAGCCCCGTCTCCTCGACGGCCTCGCGCAGGGCCGCGTCGACAAGGTCCGTGTCCGTGTCGTCGAGCCGTCCACCGGGGAACGAGACCTGGCCCGGGTGGTGACTCAGCGTCGAGGCACGGGCGAGCAGGAGCACGTCGAGGTCGGCGGGCACGGGCGAGGCCGGCGCGTCGTCCGGCGCGTCCTGACCGGACACGATCCGGGACGCCAGGACGTCGTCGAGCACCCCGAACAGGACCAGGACCGCGGCCTGCCGCACGCGCGACTCGTCGAGCGTGCCGATCGCGTAGCGCCACGGGTGCGGCCACGGGGCCGGGTCCTGGGCGAGGGCCGCGAGGTCGGCGTGGGCCGAGCTCGCGGACGGGGAGACGGTCACCAGCCGGCGGGCAGCGGGCGCCCCTCCTCGTAGCCGGCCGCGGACTGGATGCCCACCACGGCCCGCTCGGCGAACTCGGTGAGCGAGGCAGCGCCCGCGTACGTGCACGAGCTGCGCAGCCCGGCGGTGATCTCGTCGATCAGGTCCTCGACGCCCGGGCGGGCCGGGTCGAGGTACATGCGCGAGGACGAGATGCCCTCCTCGTACAGGCCCTTGCGGGCCTGCTCGAACGGCGAGCCGCCCGCGGTGCGAGCCGCGACCGCGCGGGCCGAGGCCATACCGAACGACTCCTTGTAGAGGCGTCCCGTGCCGTCGTCGTGCAGGTCGCCCGGGGACTCGTGCGTCCCCGCGAACCAGGACCCGATCATGACCTGGGACGCGCCCGCGGCGAGGGCCAGGGCGACGTCGCGCGGGTGGCGCACGCCGCCGTCGGCCCAGACGTGCTTGCCCAGCTCGCGGGCCGCGGCCGCGCACTCGAGGACGGCAGAGAACTGCGGACGGCCCACGGCCGTCATCATGCGCGTGGTGCACATGGCGCCCGGCCCGACGCCGACCTTGACGATGTCCGCGCCCGCGGCGACGAGGTCGCGCACGCCCTCGGCCGTGACGACGTTGCCCGCGACGACCGGGACCTGCGGGTCCAGGGACCGCACGGCCTCCAGGGCCTGGAGCATCTTGACCTGGTGACCGTGGGCCGTGTCGACCACGAGGACGTCCACGCCCGCGGCGAGGAGCTCGGCGGCCTTGGCCTTGACGTCCCCGTTGATGCCCACGGCCGCTGCGACACGCAGGCGGCCCTGGGCGTCCAGGGCGGGGGAGTAGACGCTCGAGCGCAGCGCGCCGCGTCGCGTCAGGACGCCCACGAGGCGCCCGTCGCGCACGACCGGGGCGACCTTGCGCCGCGAGCGGTGCAGCTCGTCGAACGCGGCCTGCAGACCGCCCGGCCCCGACACGATCGCCGCGTCGACGGTCTGCGGCTGGGCCGACATGACCTGCTGGACCTGCGTGAAGCGGTCGACGCCCAGGCAGTCCGCCTCGGTCACGACGCCCACGGGCCGGTCGCCGTCGAGGACCACCGCGGCGCCGTGGGACCGCTTGCCGATCAGGGTCAGCGCGGTGTGCACGGTGTCCGTGGGGGAGACCACGACGGGGGTCTCGATGACCGGGTCCTTGCCCTTGACGTCGGCGATCACGTTCGTGACCACGTCGGTCGGGACGTCCTGCGGGATCACGACGATCCCGCCGCGCCGCGCGACGGTCTCGGCCATGCGACGGCCCGCGACGGCCGTCATGTTCGCCACGACGAGCGGGATCGTGGTGCCCGTGCCGTCGTCGGACGACAGGTCCACGTCGAAGCGCGACGTGATCTCGGAGCGGGACGGGACGAGGAACACGTCGCCGTAGGTCAGGTCGGTGGTGGGCCGCTGGCCCGGCAGGAAGCGCACGGCCTCAGTCTACGGAGGGATGCCAGAGGGGGAGGGAGGATCGGGTGCGGGGCCCGTGCAGAGGTCGTGATCAGGCCTTTCCGGGCGCGAGCACCCGCCCGGAGCGCCTAGAGTTGTCGGGCTAGTCGAATGGCAGGCGGAACGGAGCGGTTATGACCCTGTTGAGCAGCATCACGTCACCGGAGGACCTCCGGCGGCTGACCCCCCAGCAGGTGGAGACCCTCGCCGCGGAGATCCGCGCGTTCCTCGTCTCCGCCGTGTCCCGCACGGGCGGGCACCTCGGACCGAACCTCGGCGTGGTCGAGCTGACGCTCGCCATGCACCGGGTCTTCGACTCGCCCAAGGACTCGTTCGTGTTCGACACGGGCCACCAGTCGTACGTGCACAAGCTGCTCACGGGCCGCCAGGACTTCTCCGCGCTGCGCAAGCGCGACGGCATGTCCGGGTACCCGAGCCGCGCCGAGTCCCCGCACGACATCGTCGAGAACTCGCACGCGTCGACCGCGCTGAGCTGGGGCGACGGGATCGCCAAGGCCAACGTCGTGCGCGGCCTGCGGGACCGGCACGTCGTCTCGGTCATCGGCGACGGCGCTCTCACGGGCGGCATGGCCTGGGAGGCGCTCAACAACATCGCCGAGAGCCAGGACCGGCGCCTGGTGATCGTCGTCAACGACAACGGCCGCTCCTACTCGCCGACCATCGGCGGCATGGCGCACCACCTGTCGACGCTGCGCACCACGCGCGGCTACGAGAACTTCCTCGACTGGGGCAAGCGCACGCTCTCGCGCTCGGGCGCCCCCGGCCGGTTCGCGTACGAGTGGCTGCACGGGCTCAAGAAGGGCCTCAAGGACGTCGTCGCACCCCAGGGCATGTTCGAGGACCTGGGCATCAAGTACGTCGGCCCCGTCGACGGCCACGACATCGAGGCGCTCGAGCACGCGTTCGTGCGGGCCCGCTCGTACGGGGCGCCCGTGATCGTGCACGTCATCACCGAGAAGGGTCGCGGGTACACCCCGGCCGAGCAGGACGTCGCGGACCGCTTCCACGCGGTGGGCCAGATCCACCCGGAGACCGGGCTGCCCGTCGCACCCTCGCGCTTCGGCTGGACCTCGGTGTTCGCCGACGAGATCGTGAAGATCGGCCGGCGCCGTACCGACGTCGTCGCGATCACCGCGGCCATGCTGCACCCCGTGGGCCTCGCGCCCTTCGCCGAGGCGTTCCCCGAGCGCACGTTCGACGTGGGCATCGCCGAGCAGCACGCCGCGACGTCGGCCGCGGGCATGGCCTTCGCGGGCCTGCACCCGGTCGTCGCGGTCTACGCGACGTTCCTCAACCGCGCGTTCGACCAGGTCCTCATGGACGTGGCGCTGCACAAGGCGGGCGTGACGTTCGTGCTCGACCGTGCGGGGATCACGGGCGAGGACGGCGCGAGCCACAACGGCATGTGGGACATGGCCATGCTGCGCATCGTCCCGGGCCTGCACCTGGCGGCCCCGCGCGACGAGGCCACGCTGCGCGAGGCCCTGCGGCACGCGGTCGACATCGACGACGCGCCCTCGGTCGTGCGCTACCCCAAGGGCGCGATCGTCGCACCGATCCCGGCGATCGAGACGCTCGACGGCGTCGACGTCGTCGCGCGGCACGACGCCGTGCCGAGCAGGACGGCCAAGGCCCCTGCTGCGACGGGCACCGCGGGACCGGCCACCACGACCCGCAAGGTCCTCCTCGTGGGCGTGGGGTCCATGACGGGCACCGCGATGGCCGCGGGCGAGGCGCTCGCGGCCCACGGCGTGGACGTCACGGTCGCGTCGCCGACGTGGGTCCTGCCCCTGCCCTCGGCGCTCGTCAAGCTCGCGGGTGAGCACGACCTCGTGGTCACGATCGAGGACGGTCTCGCCGACGGCGGCATCGGCTCGCTCCTGGGGCAGCGCGCGGTCGAGGCCGGCGTCACGGTCCCGGTCGTGCCGTTGGGCCTGCCGACCGTCTTCCTCGACCACATGTCGATCGACCAGGTCAAGGCCGTGCACCGCCTCACGGCGCAGGACGTCACGCGCGACGCCCTGACGGCGCTCGCGCTGCTCTGAGCCCTCCGTGAGCGGTCCTGCTGCCGTCTGAACGGCCTTCGGGGCACGACACGCCACCTCAGGGGCACGGACACCCGTCCGTGCCCCTGACGGCGTCCTGGGCCGGGACGCAGCCCGCCCGACGGCGCCGCGCGCGCAGCGTGGTCGACGTGCCGCGGGTGGGACTCACCGGCCGGCCGGCCCGGTCCGGGGCCCGTGCTCAGGCCAGCGTGGCCTCGGCCGCGCGCTCGGTCACCGCGCGCAGGTCGCCCGAGCGGGCGAACCACGCCCGCTGACGGGCCGCGCCGCCGCCGTCGGACCAGAGCCGCCCGAGCAGCTCGGTCACGGCGTCGAGGTCGCCCGTGTCGACGAGCGCCTCGCGCACGTGCGCGACGAGCTGGCCCACGACGTCGTGCGCGGTCGCGGGCTTCCAGGTGAGCGGGGAGACGAGGTCGCCCGAGATGCCCGAGCGGCCGGCCCGCCAGGACGCGGTGCGCAGGAGCTCGGGGTGCAGCATGGGGGCTGCCGTGCCCGCCGCGGCCTCGCGTGCGGCGGTCTCGACGAGCCCGCGCGCGAGGGCTGCGAGCAGGGTCGCGGTGTCGGCGTCGAGGCACACGTCGGCGACCCGGATCTCGACCGTCGGGTAGGACGCGGACAGCCGGGCGTCGAAGTAGATCATCGCGGTGTCGAGGATCGTGCCCGTGGCGACCAGGGCGTCGACCGTGGCGCGGTACGACTCGGCCGTGCCGAACGAGGGGGCGGGGCCCGCCGTCGGCCACCGCGACCACACCTGGGACCGGAAGCTCGCGTACCCGCTGTCCTCGCCCTGCCAGTAGGGCGAGTTGGCGCTCAGGGCGAGCAGCGGGGCCAGCCAGGGTCCGATGCGGTCGAGGACCGCGACGCCCTCGGTGTCCGAGGAGACCGCGACGTGCACGTGGCAGCCGCCCGTGAGCTGTTCACGGGCCGTGAGCCCGAACTCGGCGCGTGCCTGCAGGTAGCGGAGCTTGCCGACCGTCGTGGGGGACACGGGCACGGGCGACGTGCCGAGCGCGACGATGCGCGCGTCGCGCTGCTCCGCCGCCTTGTTGGCGCGGGCGCGTCCGTCCCGGATCTCGCGCGCGAGGTCGGACAGGTCCGCGCACGGGTGCGTGCCGGTCTCGAGCTGTTCCTCCATGAGCTCGAGCTCGAGCTCGCCGCCCGGCAGACCTTCTCGTGAGCCGCCCGACGCCCCCAACCCTCCCTCGACGGGCTCGGTCGTGCTCGCTGTCTCGATGACCTCGGCCGCGACGGCGGTGGGGACGCCGTCGGGCCCGATGAGGAGGAACTCCTCCTCGACTCCCATGGTTCGCATCGACGCAGTCTCACATCGCCCGGCGAGGTTCGCACGCCTTGTGCGCAGCGGGGGCGCGAGGCAGACCGCCCGGGGTTGCGCATAGGGAGTCGCGAGGCGTGTCGGACAGCTCGCCGGGAGGTGCTGCTCGTCCTCGTCCGGTGCACCGGTACCGGGCCTCGACGAGCAGCACCTCGACACGCTCGTCGGCGGGGTGCGGGTGTCGTGGGCCCCGAAGGTGCCCGGGCGCGACCCGGCCCGTACGGTGGGGGCGGTGTCGGACGGTTCGACCAGGCATGTCCGGTGTCGTCCCGCAAGGGACCTTGGTCCCGGGCGTCGGGTCCTTGGACTCCCAAGGAAAGGTCATGTGAAGACCGTCACAAGGTGGAATGCCGACGGATAGATGCATGTTGTAGACCCTAGAAGGGTTGGAATCCCGCGGTTCTGCCGGTCGTGAGCTCCGGTTCGACGTCCGGGCCTGTGAGCCAGGTGACAGCGTCTTTGCCACACCGACACCCTCTGCGGGTCGTAGCCTGAAAGGGCGAAGGAGAACGGCAGGGCGGCACGGAAGATCCCGCGTCGACCAAGGTCTTTACCCCCGCCGCGCAGGCTGCGCGGCGTGGACGTCGAGGAGAGTGATATGACCAGCATTTCCGAGGCTCGCAGCACCACTGGCGGCCAGGACGACGCGACCGTCCCCGCTTGGGCCGGCTTCACCGCAGGTCCTTGGCAGGACACGGTCGACGTGCGCGACTTCATCCAGCGCAACTACACGCCCTACGAGGGTGACGACTCCTTCCTTGCCGGTCCCACCGAGCGGACCACCGGGATCTGGGCCAAGCTCTCCGAGATGTTCCCCGTCGAGCGCGAGAAGGGCATCTACGACGTCGACCCGCACACGCCCGCCGGCATCACGGCCCACGCGCCCGGGTACATCGACAAGGACGCCGAGGTCATCGTCGGCCTCCAGACCGACGCCCCGCTCAAGCGCGCGATCATGCCCAACGGCGGATGGCGCATGGTCGAGGGGGCCCTCGAGACCTACGGCTACCCGGTCGACCAGGAGCTCAAGAAGGTCTTCAGCGAGTACCGCAAGACCCACAACCAGGGCGTCTTCGACGTCTACCCGCCCAACGTCCGCGCCGCGCGCAGCTCGCACATCATCACGGGCCTGCCCGACGCCTACGGCCGCGGCCGCATCATCGGCGACTACCGTCGCGTCGCGCTCTACGGCGTCGACCAGCTGATCGCGGCCAAGAAGCTCGACAAGCTGGACCTCGACACCCAGCCGTTCAGCGAGAAGATCGTGCGCGAGCGCGAGGAGCACGCCGAGCAGATCCGCGCGCTCGGCGAGCTCAAGCAGATGGCGGCCTCCTACGGCTACGACATCTCGCGTCCCGCCACCAACGCCCGCGAGGCCGTGCAGTGGCTCTACTTCGGCTACCTCGCCGCGGTCAAGGAGCAGAACGGCGCCGCGATGTCGCTGGGCCGCACCTCGACCTTCCTCGACGTGTACCTCGAGCGTGACCTGGCGAACGGTGTCATCACCGAGGAGCAGGCGCAGGAGATCATCGACGACTTCGTCATCAAGCTGCGGATCGTGCGCTTCCTGCGCACCCCGGAGTACGACTCCCTGTTCTCGGGCGACCCGACGTGGGTCACCGAGACCATCGGCGGCATGGGCGACGACGGTCGTCCGCTCGTCACGAAGAACTCGTTCCGGTTCCTGCAGACGCTGTACAACCTGGGCCCGGCCCCCGAGCCCAACATGACGGTCTTCTGGAGCCCGCGCCTGCCGCAGGGGTTCAAGGACTTCTGCGCCAAGGTCTCGATCGACACCTCGGCCGTCCAGTACGAGTCGGACGAGCAGATCCGCCCGGCCTGGGGTGACGACGCCGCGATCGCCTGCTGCGTCTCGCCCATGGCGGTCGGCAAGCAGATGCAGTTCTTCGGCGCCCGCGTGAACCTGGCCAAGACGCTCCTCTACGCCATCAACGGCGGCAAGGACGAGGTCACGGGCAAGCAGGTCTCGCCGGTCGTGGCCCCCGTGCCCGAGGGCCAGCCCCTCGACTACGACGACGTCCGTGCCCGCTTCGACAAGACCATGGACTGGCTCGCCGAGACCTACGTCGAGGCGCTCAACTGCATCCACTGGTCGCACGACAAGTACGCGTACGAGCGCCTCGAGATGGCCCTCCACGACAAGGAGGTCCTGCGGACCATGGCCTGCGGCATCGCAGGCCTCGCGGTCGCGGCGGACTCCCTGTCGGCCATCAAGTACGCGACGGTCATGCCGGTGTTCGACGAGCGCGGCATCGTCGTGGACTACGTGACCGAGGGCGAGTACCCCGCCTTCGGCAACGACGACGACCGTGTCGACTCGATCGCGGTCGAGCTCGTCGAGTCGTTCATGGCGAAGATCCGCTCGCACAAGATGTACCGCGACGCGCTGCCGACGCAGTCGGTCCTGACCATCACGTCGAACGTCGTCTACGGCAAGGCCACGGGCAACACGCCCGACGGTCGCCGTGCAGGTGAGCCGTTCTCCCCGGGTGCCAACCCGATGAACGGTCGCGACACGCACGGCATGCTCGCCTCGGCCCTGTCGGTCGCGAAGCTGCCGTACAACGAGGCGCAGGACGGCATCTCGCTGACCAACACGGTCGTCCCGAGCGGCCTGGGCCGCACCCGGGAGGAGCAGATCGCGAACCTTGCGGGCCTGCTCGACGCGTCGGTCGGTGGCGACGGCTACCACATGAACGTCAACGTGCTGGTGAAGGAGACGCTCGAGGACGCCATGGAGCACCCCGAGAACTACCCTCAGCTCACGATCCGTGTCTCCGGGTACGCCGTGAACTTCGTGCGGCTGACCCGCGAGCAGCAGCTCGACGTCCTCTCGCGGACCTTCCACGGCGCTCTCTGAGCGCGGAAACGGCGGAACCATCATGACGACCCCCTCGACGACCGCAGCAAGCCAGGCGTCCGCGCGTGCCGCCGCCCGCTACGGCGTCGACGGGGTCGCCTCGGCTCCGCTCCCGTGGCGGACCTCCGGTGACGGCCTGGGTCACGACAGCGACCTGGACGCACCGGAGGCCCCCCGCCGCCGCACGGGGGCCGGGGTCTCCGGCCTCACGACGGCCGAGGACCTCGACCGGCACGACAAGCTCGCGATGATGCGCTCGGGCGAGCTGGGTTCCGTCCACTCGTGGGAGCTCGTCACCGCGGTGGACGGACCGGGCACGCGCCTGACGGTCTTCCTCAACGGGTGCCCGTTGCGCTGCCTGTACTGCCACAACCCCGACACGCTGCAGATGAAGGACGGCGAGCCGGTCACGGCCGACGAGCTGCTCGCCCGCGTCAAGCGGTACCTGCCGGTCTTCCGCGCCACCAAGGGCGGGCTGACCCTCTCCGGCGGCGAGGTGCTCATGCAGCCCGCGTTCGCCGCGCGCATCCTGGCGGGCGCCAAGGAGATGGGCGTGCACACCACGCTCGACACCTCGGGCTTCCTCGGGGCGAACCTGAGCGACGAGATGCTCGCGAACACCGACCTGGTGCTCCTCGACGTCAAGTCGGGCGACCCCGAGACCTACGAGAAGGTCACGGGGCGGGCCCTCGAGCCCACCCTGAAGTTCGGGCGACGGCTCGCCGAGTCGGGGCTGCCCGGCGGGGTCACGGCCGAGCACCCGGTCGAGGTCTGGATCCGCTACGTGCTGGTCCCGGGCCTGACCGACCAGGCCGAGCACGTCGACGTCGTCGCGGAGTACGCGGCCTCGCTCAACGAGATCCGGCCCGGCACGGTCACCCGTGTCGAGGTCCTGCCCTTCCACCAGATGGGCCGTGACAAGTGGGAGACGCTCGGGCGCGAGTACGAGCTCACCGACACCCCGGCTCCTGACGTCGAGCTGGTCGACCGCGTGCGCGACCAGTTCCGGGCGAAGGGCCTGACGGTCTACTGACCTGCTGCCTGACGCCGTGAGCCGTGGCCCCTGGATCGCTCGATCCAGGGGC
>NZ_JACSPN010000011.1:82261-121671 GCF_015142735.1 Oerskovia douganii
CCCCCCCCCCCCCCCCCCCCCCCCCCCCACGGCTCATCTCCGGATCAGGTTCGCGGTGAGCCACGGCCCCAGCACCGGCAGCACCGCGTCGGGCTGCATGGCCCGGGTGTGGTCCAGGCCGTCGAGCAACCGTACGTCCCAGCCCGCGGCACGCAGCTCGTCCGCGTGCGCGGTGAGCGCACCGCCGATGCTCACGTGCACCCCGCCCCACGACCCGCTGTAGTCGATCTCGTCGGCGGTCCCCGCGAACGCGAGGCGCGGGCACGTCACGCGGTCCAGGACGCGTCGGTCGTCGAACGAGTCGAGGGCTTCGTAGAGCGTCACGAACTGGCGTGTCTGCTCCTCGCCGAGCGTCATGTCGAAGCTCTCCCAGTCGAAGTCCTCGACGCTCGCCTCGCCGATGCCCTCGGGGGCGGCGTCCGTCTCCCGCGCCTCCTGCTCGACGACGTCGCTCGACTCGCGCTGCGCCGTCGGGCCGGTGGCAGGGGCCGCTTCAGCGGACGCGGCGGCCTTGGCATGCGTCGCGCGCGTGACCGCGAGCATGCCCGCGTACGGGCCGTCGAGCGGCGGGAAGCCGCCCATCACGAGGGCGCTCAGTCGCGGCGTGCGCAGCGCGAGCTGGAGACCGCTCAGCGCGAGCCACGAGTAGCCGTAGTACGCGAAGGTCTCGGCCCCGGCGGCGTCGGCGATCGCGAGCAGGTCGGCCGCGACGTTGTCCGGGGTCAGGGTGGCCGGGGCGGGGTGGGCCATGCGGTGCCCCTCGTAGTCGGCCGCGACCACGCGGAACGCGGGGGAGAGGGCGTCGACCAGCGTCCGGCCGAGCGCGGGGTCGACACCCCACCTCCGCAGCTCGTCGGCCGGGGCGCCCGTGGCCGGGACCGGGTTCACGGGGAGCAGGACCGTGGGTCCTGTCCCGGTGACGTCGACGTCGATCGTGCTGCCGTCGTGGAGAGGTGCGGTGGTGCGATGCGCTCCGGAACGGTTCGGCGTCATGCCCGCCACGTTATCGCGCCCTCCCTCCGGTCGACCTGACGCCGGTCGGGCGACGGGTCCCGTCCGTCGTACGAGCCACCGGCTCGGCGGTCCTCCGAGGACGGTCTGGCCTACCGTGGGGAGATGGACGCTCCCCAGACTCCCCAGACCCCCCTGACCCCGCTGGCCGAGGACTGGAGCCGGGCGCTCGCGGTCGTCGCCCATCCCGACGACATGGAGTTCGGTGCCGCGGCCGCGGTCGCGCGCTGGACCGGGCAGGGCAAGACCGTCGTGTACGCCATGGTCACGAGCGGCGAGGCCGGGATCGACGGCATGGCCCCGGTCGAGGCGCGCACGGTGCGCGAGGCCGAGCAGGTCGCGTCGGCCGCGATCGTCGGGGTCGACGAGGTCGAGTTCCTGGGTCTGCCCGACGGCGTCCTCGAGTACGGCCTGCCGTTGCGGGCCGCGATCGCCGCGGCGATCCGGCGCCACCGCCCGGAGGTCGTCATCACGGGCAACTACCGCGAGACGTTCCCTGGCGGGATGCTCAACCAGGCCGATCACATCGCCACGGGCCGCGCCGTCGTCGACGCCGTCCGTGACGCCGGGAACCGGTGGGTCTTCCACGACCAGGTCGAGGCCGGCCTGGAGCCCTGGGGCGGCGTCCGGCAGGTCTGGGTCGCCGGGTCTCCCGACGCCGAGCACGGCGTCGACGTGACCGCCACGTTCGACGCGGGCGTGGCCTCGCTCGAGGCGCACGCCGCGTACATCGCGGGCCTCGGGTGGGAGCACTTCGACCCGGCCGAGTTCCTCGCGACCATGTCCCGTGGGGGCGGCGCGCGCATGGGCACCCAGCACGCCACGGCGTTCGAGGTGCTGAAGATGGGGTGGGACGACTAGGGCGCGCCCGCCCCGTGTCGCGCCCTGGTGCATACACTCGGGCGATGAGCCTTCTCGCTGCTGAGCACGCGCTCCAGGCCGCCCAGCGTGCGGGCGACGTCGACGCGCTGGACACGCTGCTGCATCCTCGGTGCGTGGGCGTCGGCCCCGACGGGTCGGTGTTCTCCAAGGACGACGACCTGGAGGGATACCGCTCGGGTGCGCTGCGGATCACCCGCCTGGAGGAGGAGTCGCTCGACGTCCGCGAGGACGTCGTGAGCGGGGTGACCAGGCTGGTCGCCACCGTGGAGGCGGTCCAGGGCGGCGCCGCGGTCTCCGCGCGGTTGATCTACACGCGCCTGTGGGTGCGCGCGGACGAGGGCTGGCGGGTGCTGGCCGCGACGCTCGCGCCGGCCGCGGAGCCGGCCTCGCCGGACGCGGGCGCAGAGCCCTAGGGCAGGGCGCTCTCCGCGCCCCACGGTGCGTCGTCGGCCGGCGCGTCCTGCACGACGGCGTCCTGCGTCCCGGCCCCACCCGCCACGCCCGGGGCCCCGCCCAGCCAGCGCGCCTGCTCGGCCGCGACGATCGTCCGGGCGAGCCGGGCCTCCGACACGTCGACCGCACCGGGCAGCGCGTCGGCCAGGACGCTGCGCCGCGCGTAGGCGTCGAACAGCCGGGCCTTGGTCCCGAGGATCTCGACCATGCGCTCGTCGACCGTGTCGGCGACCAGGAGCCGGTGGACCTGCACGGTGCGGACCTGGCCCATGCGGTGGGCGCGGGCGACGGCCTGCGCCTCGGTCGTGGGCTTGACCTGCGGCTCGCACAGGATCACGACCGAAGCAGCCTGGAGGTTGACCCCGACCCCGCCCACGTCGATCTGGCTCACGAGCGCCCGGGGCACGGGCGAGGCCGTGAAGTCGTCGAGGATCGTCTGACGGTTCGCGGCGCTCACCGATCCGGTGAGCGGCCCGGCGGCGAGGTCGCCCAGCGCGCGAACCACGAGGTCGACGACGTCGCGGAAGTACGTGAACACGACGACCTTGCGGCCGTTCCCCGTGGCCTCCTCGACGAGCTCGACGAGGCGGCGCACCTTGGCCGAGTCCTCGGGGTGCTCGACGGTGTACGCGGCCCTGCGCATGGCCATGAAGCTGCCCTCGCGCACGGCGGCACGGTAGGCGGCGCCGTCGGCCGGACCGAACGTCTCCCACTCCTCGACCTGGACGAGCTCGGGCAGCTCCTCGAGCACGTCCTCCTGGTTGCGCCGGAGGTACACGGGTGCCACGGCGAGGCGGAACCTCTCGGCGCCCGCGGCGCCGTGCGCGGCGCTGACCTGCTCGGCGACGTCGGGTTGGAGGTAGGCCACGAGGCGTCGGAACTCCTCGACGCGGTTCTCCATGACGGTGCCGGTCAGGAACAGCACGTGCTCGGTGCGTCCCGCCCAGGCGGCCACGGCCTGCGACCTCCTGGCCTCGGGGTTCTTGACGTAGTGCGCCTCGTCGACCACGAGCATCGCGGGCGCGGGCAGGTCGAGCGGCAGGAGCCCGACCTGCTCGAACGTCGTCACGGCCACACCGCCCTCGCGCGCCCACTGCGCGGCCTCCTCGGCGCGCTCGGGGCCGTGGACGTCGAGCGAGCGCAGCGTGCTGTGCCGCCCGACCTCGCGCACCCAGCTCGTCATGACGCTCGCGGGGCACACCACGAGGAAGTGCGTCGCGCCGCCCGCGGCGAGGTGCGCCATCGCGGCGATGGCCTGCACGGTCTTGCCGAGGCCCATCTCGTCGCCGAGGATCGTGCGTCGCTGGGCGAGGGCGTAGCGCGCCCCGAACACCTGGTATCCGCGCAGGGAGGCGGTCAGGAGGGACTGGTCGAGCGGCTGCTCGTTCACACGGGCCAGGAGCTCGGGCGGCAGGTGGCCCTCGGTGGCCTCGAGGTCGCGCCCGATGTCGACGACGTCGTCGAGCAGCGCGTAGTACGTCGCCGAGCGTGCCCGGAAGTCCGTCCACGCCTCGAAGGCGTCGACGGGCGCGGTGTCGAGGGCCCCGACGCGGCCGGCGGCCGCGACCGCCCCGGACTGCTCGGCGTCCCGGGTGAGCCGCGCAAGGTCGCGCACGGCGGCCGCTGCCCGACGGCGTCGCGCGGGCAGCGAGAAGAAGGACCGGACCGCGCGGGTCGCCTCCTGGGCCGCCACCCGGTGCTCCGAGTGTCCCTCGAGGAACGTGACGACCACCTGCCGGTGGACCGTGGCGGCCGTGCGCGCGGCCTCGAGCCCCGCGAGGGCCTGGACGAGGCCTGTCGTGAACGGGTCGCCCGGGGCGTCGTCGATCCGGAACCGCAGGGTCTCCTGGACGGCCTGGGCGATCTGTGCTGCGGCAGCGAGGCAGTGCGTCGCGGTCTGCGGCCCGATCCCGGGCAGTCGTTCGAGCCCGGCGGGTCCCGCGCGGAGCACGTCGCCCACCGTCGTGACGCCGCCGTCGACCAGGCGGCCCACGCGCAGCCGCTCGCCGCTGACCTCGCGCAGGCGTTCGACCCCGATCGCCGAGAGCTCGCCCAGGACCTTGTCCTGCTGGCTCGACCCGAACGCGGTGCGCACGTGCTCGCGGAACCGGGCCGGCGCCCCGGCGAGTCCCGAGAGCAGCGCGGCGACCTCGTCGGCCCGCGTGACGACCTCGCGGGCCTGCTCGGGCGTGGGGCGGGGAGCGTCGGGCGCGGTCATCGGGCGGAGCTCCTGGGGACGTGGGCGGGCGAGCACGGACTCTCGGTGACGATCGGCGGTCGCAGTGCCACGGATCGAGAGGCACCGCGACGCTATCCCGAGTTCCCGGACATGCCGAACCCGGGGTTGGTCGGGCAACTGACGCGAGTTACCTGACCAACCCCGGGTTCGGCACCGCGGAGGGCTAGTGCGCCGGGACGTTCGCGACGCCGTCGGGCAGGAGGCGGCGGCCCAGGACCTTCTCCGAGTAGCCCGTCCTGTCCAGGTACGGCGTGATGCCGCCGTCGTGGAACGGCCAGCCCGCGCCCAGGATCATGCAGAGGTCGATCTGCTCGGGGCCCTGGACGACGCCCTCGTCGAGCATGTGGCCGATCTCCGTCGTGAGAGCGGTGAGCACCTCGTCCAGGACCCCCGCCTCGTCGAGCGCGCCCGGACCGCCGGCCTCGCCCGTGCCGAAGTACGCCTGGATCGCCGGGTCGACGCTCGCGGGGATGCCGCGCGCCGGGGCCGGCAGGACGACCTTGGTGCCCTCGGCCACGAGCTTCTCGAGCCCGGGGGAGGACGGGAAGCGGTCGCCCAGGTCCTCGCGCAGCGAGGTCAGGACGTGCAGGCCCACCGCGGGTCCCACGAGGTCGAACAGCGCGAACGGTCCCATGGGCAGGCCCAGCGGCCGCAGCGCACGGTCGGCGGCCTCGACCGAGGTGCCGTTCTCGACGGCCTCCACGATCTTGCCCAGGAGCAGCACGAGCAGGCGGTTGACCACGAAGCCCGGACGGTCGGCGACACCCACAGCGGTCTTGCGCAGCGCCTTGGAGACCGCGAACGCCGTGGCGAGAGCCTCGTCCGAGGTCTTCTCGGCCCGGACGACCTCGACGAGCGGCATCTGCGCGACGGGGTTGAAGAAGTGCAGCCCCACGACCCGCTCGGGGTGCGCCAGGTCCGCGGCCATCTCCGTGACGGACAGGGCCGAGGTGTTGGTCGCGAGGATCGTGTCGGGCCCGATGATGCCCTCGAGCTCCGCGAAGACCTTCTTCTTGAGGCCCAGGACCTCGGTCACGGCCTCGATCACGAAGTCGCAGCGCGAGAACTCGGTGATGTCCGTGGTGCCGTGGACCGAGGACAGGACCTTGGCGCCCGTGTCCTTGCTCATGCGGCCCGTCGTGACGAGCTTCTCGACCGTCGTGCGGACGTAGGCGAGCCCGTGCTCCACGCGCTCGGCGTCGAGGTCGCGCATCGTCACGGGCACGCCCAGGCGCTGCGCGAACAGCAGCGCGAGCTGGGCCGCCATGAGGCCCGCGCCCACGATCCCGACCGAGGTGACCGGGCGGGCGAGCTTCGGGTCCGGTGCGCCCGCGGGACGCTTGCCGTGCGAGACGAGCTGGAACGCGTAGACGCTCGCACGCATCTCGTCGGACATGATGAGGTCCGCCAGGGCCTCGTCCTCGGCCGCGAAGGCCTCGTCCTTGGTCGCGGTGCGGGCCGCGGCCAGGAGGTCGAGCGCCCGGTAGGGCGCGGGCCGGGACCCGTGCACGACCGCGTCGAGCTGCTTGCGCGCACCCGCCACGACCGCGTCCCACACCGGGGCCGGGTCGAGCTCGCGGCGCTCGACGACCGTCGTGCCGCGCACGACGTCGGCGGTCCAGCGGATCGAGGACTCGAGGAAGTCGGGGGCCTCGAACAGCGCGTCCGCCAGGCCGATCTCGAAGGCCTCCTTGGCCTTGAACGGCTTGTTGGCGCTGGGGCGCGTGAGGATCACGTCCATGGCCTTCTCGATGCCCACGAGGCGCGGCACGAGGTAGGCGCCGCCCCAGCCCGGGACCAGGCCCAGGCCGACCTCGGGGAGCGCGAGCGCCGGGGCGTCGGCCGCGACCGTGCGGTAGTCGCAGTTGAGCGCGACCTCGAGGCCGCCGCCCAGGGCCAGGCCGTTGACGTACGCGAACGTCGGGACGCCCATCTCGCCGAGCAGGCGGTAGGCCGCGTGGCCGCCCCGGCCCAGCTCGAGGGCCTCGTCGCGCGTGCGGACGCCCGCGACCTGCGTGAGGTCGGCGCCCGCGGCGAGGAAGTACGGCTTGCCCGTGATCGCGACGGCCGCGATCTCGCCGCGCGCCGCACGGGCCTGGAGCGCGGTCAGCGCGGCCGTGAGCTCGGCGATCCCCTCGGGGCCGAGCGTCGTGGGCTTGGTGTGGTCCAGGCCGTTGTCGAGGGTCAGGAGCGCGAGCGTGCCCGCCCCGCCCGGCAGCTCGACGTCGCGGACGAGGGAGTGGGTCACGCGCTCGGCGCGGGGGGTGGTGGTCTGGGTGGTCATGGGTCAGTTCTCCCCGGTCGTCTCGTCGGCGTCGGTCGTGTGGCCGGAGTAGTCGGCGTGGTGCGGGTTCTCCCAGATCACGGTGCCGCCCATGCCCAGGCCCACGCACATCGTGGTCAGGCCGTAGCGGACCTCGGGGTGCTGCTCGAACTGGCGCGCGAGCTGGGTCATGAGGCGCACGCCCGACGCCGCGAGGGGGTGGCCCACCGCGATCGCGCCGCCGTACTGGTTGACGCGAGCGTCGTCGTCGGGCATGCCGAAGTGGTCGAGGAACGCCAGGACCTGGACCGCGAAGGCCTCGTTGATCTCGAACAGGCCGATGTCCTCGATGCTCAGGCCGGCCTGGGCCAGGGCCTTCTCGGTCGAGGGGATGGGACCGATGCCCATGACCTCGGGGTCGACGCCCACGTAGGCGAACGACACGAGACGCATGCGGGCCGGCAGGCCGAGCTCGGCCACGACGTCGCCCGCCGCGAGGAGCGAGACCGCGGCGCCGTCGGTCAGCGGGGACGCGTTGCCCGCGGTGACCTTGCCGCCCGGGCGGAACGGGGTCTTGAGGTGCGCGATGTCCTCGAGCGTGGTGCCCGGGCGGGGCAGCTCGTCGGCCGTGGCCAGGCCCCAGCCCTGCTGCGGGTCGCGCAGCGCGACCGGGACCAGGTCAGGGGTCACGTCGCCGTTGGCGAGCGCCTTGGCGTACTTGGCCTGGCTCGCGACGCCGTACGCGTCCGCACGCTCCTTGGTCAGGTGCGGGAAGCGGTCGTGCAGGTTCTCGGCGGTCGCACCCATGACCAGGGCCGTCGAGTCGACGAGCCTCTCCGCGACGAATCGCGGGTTGGGGTCCGCGCCCTCGCCCATGGGGTGGTGGCCCATGTGCTCGAGGCCACCCGCGAGGGTCACGTCCTGGGCGCCGATCGCGATGGCCGACGCGGTCGTGGTGACCGCGGTCATGGCCCCCGCGCACATCCGGTCGATCGCGAACCCGGGGACGGACTTCGGCAGGCCCGCCAGCACGGCCACGCTGCGGCCGAGGGTCAGGCCCTGGTCGCCCGTCTGGGTCGTCGCGGCCAGCGCGACCTCGTCGATGCGCTCGGCGGGAAGCTCGGGGCGGCGGCGCAGCAGCTCGCGCACGGCCTTCACGGCCAGGTCGTCGGCACGGGTGTTCGCGTAGATGCCGTCGGGGCGGGCCTTGCCGAACGGTGTGCGCACCCCCTCGACGAAGACGACGTCGCGGACGGTCCGGCGCGAGCCCGAACCCTTGCTGGCCACAGTCATGGCATCTCCTGATCTGGACGGCGGTGTCCTGAGCGTCACCGCTCACGGGGTGGGGTACAGGCTACCCGCGGTACCAGGAAAATGCACGAAAGTGTGAGACCGAGTATCGACAACGACGAGCGGACCCGCCGAACCGCAGGGGTTCGACGGGTCCGTCGGGGTCGCGCTGGGCGCGTGGACGGCGATACGCAGTCTCGCGCAGGGCGACGTGGCGACGCGGTCGCCACGTCGTCTCAGCTGCCGCCGCGCAGCTTCCGCACGACCTTCTTCGCGGTCGGCAAGCCCTTGTTCCACGCCGTGTACCACATCGAGAACGGCACGTCGATGCTGCCGACCAGCTCGTTCTCGTGGCTCGCGAAGCCACGCTTGAAGGTCGAGATCCCGTCGTTGAGGAGCCCGTTCACGTCGTAGCGCAGCACCCCGCGCTCGCGCATCGCGTTGATCGCGTACCACTTGAGGCCGTAGTTCGCGCGCAGCCGCTGCCCCTCCTCGTCCATGCCGCCGTACAGCTCGAACGACGTCCGGGCCGAGGCCGCGAACCACACGAACGACACGGGCCGGTCGTGCGGGCCGCCCTCGGCCGAGCGCGCGAAGGCCGCGAAGACGGGGGAGTGCTCGCCGAGCTCGTCGAAGACCCGCTCGTAGTACGAGTTCTCGTGCAGGCCGAACCCGGCCCGCTCGGCCGTCTGGCGGTACAGGCGCAGGCAGGCCGAGAGCTCGGCACGCGTGGTGACCGCGCGGAACTCGAGGTCCTCGCGCTCCGACTTGCGGATGTACTGGCGGGTCTTCTTGGCCATGTCGGCCATGAGCTCGTCGGGGGTCTTGCGCAGGTCCAGGATCAGCGTCGTCGGGTACAGCACGGGGTTGACCGCGGGCGCCGCGCCGTCGAGCTCGAGCGAGGTCCCGGCGTCCCAGTCGGGCTCGAGCGTGATGCCCACGCCGCCCACGTTCTCACGGCACCACTGCACGACGGCCTCCGTCACGGCCGATCGGGTCGCGGGGTAGCCGACGCCGTCGGGCATCACGACCGGTCCGCGGGGCACGTAGCTCAACGCCTTGAACTGCGCGGGCAGCGAGCGCACCAGGACCTGGGCGAGACCCAGGACCGTGCCGTCCGGCCCCACGACCTGCAGGCGACGGGGCGTCCAGGCCCCGGCCCCCTTGACCTCGCCCCACCCCCACAGCTGGAGCGGGTGCCCACCCATCGCGAGCACCTGCTCGTCCCAGGCGGCGCGGTCGGTGATCGTCGTGACGGTCAGGGAGGAGGACTCGGACAACATGCCCCTGACCTTACCGGCGAGGGCAAGGCCCGGACGACGCCGGGGCCTTCGCCAGACCCCGTCGCCCGGACGGCGCGCGGCCTGCCGCCCGACCGTCGCCCGGCACCCAGGGTCAGTCGGCGACGCCGGGGGACGAGCCTGCCGCGTCGCCGGCTTCGGTACCGCCCGACGCCGTGGGCCGGGGGACCGAGCCGGGGTCCGCCAGGGCTGCGGCCAGGGGGGCGGCCACGAGCCCGACCTGCCACTCACGAGCCCCCCGTCCGCGCAGGAACTGCGCGACGTGCTCGGTGTCCGAAGGCGTGGGCGGCGTCCAGCACACGCGACGCAGCGCGTCGGGCTGCAGGAGGTTCTCGAGCGGCACGCCGACCTCGTCGGACAGCCGCTGGACCACGACGCGGGCCGCGTCGAGGCGTCGCGCGGCCTCGGGGTCGCGGTCGGCCCACGCCCGCGGGGGAGGCGGGGCGTCGCTGCGGGGCCCCCGCACGCTCGGCAGGGCGTCCTGCGGAAGGGCAAGGGCCTGGTCGATCGCGTGCTGCCAGGCTGCGGCCCGGCGCGCGGTGTTGCGGCCCGAGAACGCGGGCAGCCTCACGAGCTCCGGCACCGAGCGAGGCATCGCCTGGGCGGCGGCGACGATCGCCCGGTCGGGCAGGACGCGCCCCGGGGCGATGTCCCGACGACGGGCGTTCTCGTCGCGCGCCTCCCACAGGCTGCGCACCACCGCGAGGCTGCGCGGGTTGCGCAGCGAGTGCACGCCCGACGTGCGGCGCCAGGGCTCCTCGCGCGGCGGCGGCGGGGGAGCGGTGCGCACGGCCTCGAACTCCTGGGCGGCCCACTCGGCCTTGCCCTGCTCCTCGAGCCGCTCGCCGAGGATCTTGCGCAGCGGGATCAGGACCTCGACGTCGAGCGCGGCGTAGCGCAGCCAGTCCTGGGGGAGCGGGCGCGTGGACCAGTCGGCCGCCGAGTGCTCCTTGGCGAGCCCGAGCCCCAGCACCTCCGCGATGACCGCGGCCAGACCGACCCTCTCCATCCCGAGCAGCCGGGCCGCGAGCTCGGTGTCGAAGATGCGGGCGGGGTAGAGGTTCTGCTCGGCGAAACCGGGCAGGTCCTGGGACGCCGCGTGCAGGATCCACTCGGCGTCGCCCACGGCCTCGCGCAGCGGCGAGAGGTCGGGGACCGCGATGGGGTCGATCAGGGCGGTCCCGGCGCCCTCGCGTCGGACCTGCACCAGATAGGTGCGCTGGCCGTAGCGGTAGCCCGAGGCGCGCTCGGCGTCGGCGGCCACGGGGCCGGAGGCCGCGCCGAACGCGGCGACGACCTCCGCGAAGGCCTCCGGGGTGTCGACCACGGGACCGACGCCGTCGGAGGGCTCGGTGAGCGGGGTCACGGCGGGGGCTGCCGTGGCGTCCGCGGGGGAGTCCGCAGCCGACGGGTCGGGTGGCGCGGACGTCGGGGTGGACGTCGCGGGATCGCGGTCGCGACCACCGGTCGCGTGCGAGAACGAGGGTGTGTGGGCCGAGCTCATGGACCCACGGTATTGCGTCGCGAGCGCAACGGTGTCACGCCGTCCGGGAGAGGGGGCAGACCGGCGGCCGTGCACAGCAGCGTCGACCAGGCGTCGAGGTGGGGACCGAGGTCGGTCGAGGTGGGGGTCCAGGACGCCCGGATCTCGAGATCGACACCGTTCGCCTGCCCGGCGAGAGCACCGAAGCTCTCCGACATGACGCGCGTCACGGTGCCGCCCTCCGCCAGGGCGTCGACGCCCGCGTGCTCGAGGGCCTCCTGGAGCCAGGACCAGGCGACCTCGCCCAGCAACGGGTCGGTGGCCAGCTCGGGGTCCAGCGTGGCGCGCACGAGCGTCACGACGCGGAAGGTCCCGTGCCACGACTCCTGGCCCGCGGGGTCGTGCAGGACGATGAACCGCCCGTTCGCGT
This sequence comes from Oerskovia douganii, assembly GCF_015142735.1. Taxonomy (GTDB): domain Bacteria; phylum Actinomycetota; class Actinomycetes; order Actinomycetales; family Cellulomonadaceae; genus Oerskovia; species Oerskovia douganii. Next base: position 93,614 of record NZ_JACSPN010000011.1, read on the forward strand.
GCGCCTCGCCCGACGCCGTCCCCTCGGCGACCTCGCCCGTGAGGGCGAGCGCGTACGGGGCGATGCGGCTGGGGGCCGTGACCTCGCGGAGCGAGACCTCGGGACGCACCCGCCGGGTGCCGATCGACTCGAGGGCGCGCAGGAAGTCCGGCGGGGGCTGCGGTTCTCCGGACTTGATCACAGGTCGCACAGTACGAGCAGACGTCCGCATCCTGGAGGGTAGGCGCGCGGAGGAGATCGAATCGTGATCGCCGGACTAGGCTGTGAGGAGTGTCCGCCGGCGCAGGTCGCCGGCACGTCTCGCCGGCGCCCGGGACTCCTGCTCGCCGGTACCAGCACCTACCCCGAGGAGCACAGCAGATGTCAGCCCGCGCACAGATCGGCGTCACCGGACTCGCGGTCATGGGCCGCAACCTCGCCCGCAACTTCGCCCGTCACGGCTACACGACCGCGGTGCACAACCGCTCCTACGCCAAGACCGAGTCGCTCATCGCGGACCACGGCAGCGACGGAGACTTCATCCCCTCCGAGTCGATGGCGGACTTCGTCGCCTCGATCGAGCGCCCCCGCAAGGTCGTCGTCATGGTCAAGGCCGGCGGCCCGACCGACGCCGTGATCGCCGAGCTCGTCCCCCTGCTCGAGCAGGGCGACATCATCATCGACGCAGGCAACGCCCACTTCCCCGACACGCGTCGCCGCGAGGCCGAGCTCAAGGAGAAGGGCATCCACTTCGTGGGCACGGGAGTCTCCGGCGGCGAGGAGGGCGCGCTCAACGGCCCCAGCATCATGCCCGGCGGCGCCCCGGAGTCGTACGAGACCCTCGGCCCCATCCTCGAGGACATCTCGGCCAAGGTCGACGGCGTGCCCTGCTGCACGTACGTCGGTCCCGACGGCGCGGGCCACTTCGTCAAGATGGTCCACAACGGCATCGAGTACGCCGACATGCAGCTCATCGCCGAGGCGTACGACCTCCTCAAGCAGGGCCTGGGCGCCTCGGCCCAGGAGATCGGCGAGATCTTCGCCGAGTGGAACAAGGGCGACCTCGAGTCGTTCCTCATCGAGATCACGGCCGACGTGCTCCAGCACGTCGACGCCGAGACCGGCAAGGCGTTCGTCGACATCGTGCTCGACCGCGCCGAGCAGAAGGGCACGGGCCGCTGGACCGTGCAGAACGCCCTCGACCTGGGCGTCCCGATCACGGGCATCGCCGAGGCCACGTTCGCCCGCGCCCTGTCCGGCTCGGTGCCGCAGCGCGCCGCGGCCGTGGGCGTGCTGCCCGCCGAGGCCGGCTCGTGGGAGATCACGGACCGCGACGCGTTCATCGAGGACGTGCGCCGCGCGCTCTACTCCTCGAAGGTCGTCGCGTACTCGCAGGGCTTCGACCAGATCGCCGCGGCGTCCGAGGAGTTCGGCTGGGACATCGACCGCGGGGCCATGGCCCGCATCTGGCGCGGCGGCTGCATCATCCGTGCGCGCTTCCTCAACCGCATCACCGAGGCGTACGAGCGCGACGAGAACCTCCCGCTGCTCCTCGCCGACCCGTACTTCACGAAGGTCGTCGGCGAGGGCGTCGCGTCGTGGCGCCGGATCGTGTCGCAGGCTGCGCTCAACGGGGTCCCGACCCCAGCGTTCTCGTCGTCGCTCGCGTACTACGACGGCGTCCGGGCCGAGCGTCTGCCCGCGTCGCTCATCCAGGCGCAGCGCGACTTCTTCGGGGCGCACACCTACCAGCGCGTCGACAAGCCGGGCGTGTTCCACACCGAGTGGACCCGCGACCGCAGCGAGACCGAAGCGTGACGGGGACGGCTCTGCCTGATCTCCTGCCGGTCGGCGTGGGCGGTGACATCGGGGTCTACGCGATGGTCCGCGCGTTCCACGAGCAGTACGGGACCGACGCCGTCGTGATCTCGAGCGTCGCCACGCGCGCCATGGCGGACTCGTCGTTCGTGACGAACGTCGTGACCCCCGGCATCGACGACCCCGAGGTCCTCGTCGCGGCGCTCGAGCGCGTCGCGGCCGAGCACCCGGGCAAGACCCTGGTGCTCCTCACGAACGCCGACTGGTTCGTCCGGTCGATCGTCGAGAACGCGGCACGGCTCGAGGACAAGTACGTCATGTCGTACTGCACGCTCGACGTGCTCGAGCAGGTCTCGAGCAAGGAGGGCTTCGCGGAGGTCTGCGACCGGCTCGGCATCCCGACGCCACGCACGGTCGCGGTCAGCGTGCCCAAGCTCGTCGCGGACGGCGGCCTCGCCGCGATCCCGTCGCTGCGCGTCGACCTCGAGTTCCCGGTCGTCGCCAAGCCGTCGTCGAGCGCGGACTACCACTACGTGTCGTTCCCCGGGAAGCGCAAGATCCACCACGTGGACTCGCGGGCCGAGCTCGACGAGCTCCTCGGCCACCTGGTGACCGCGGGGTACCCCGGGACGTTCCTCGTCCAGGAGTTCATCCCCGGCGACGAGACGCAGATGCGTTCGCTGACCGCCTACCGCGACTCCCGGGGCACCATCACCCTGCTCGCGACGGGTCGGGTCCTGCTCGAGGAGCACACCCCGGGCACCCTGGGCATCCCGGCGGCGATCCTCACCGAGCCGTACGAGGACGCCATGCAGGCCGCGAGCCGGTTCCTCGACAACGTCGGGTACACGGGCTTCGCGAACTTCGACTACAAGCTGGACCCCCGCACGGGGCGCCACGTGTACTTCGAGATGAACCCACGCATCGGCCGGAACAACTACTACGTGACGGCCGCCGGGGCGAACATCGCCCGGGTCCTGGTCGAGGACCGGGTGCTGGGGAACTCGATCGAGCCCGTGAAGGCCACCCGCGAGGTCCTGTACTCGGTGGTGCCGTTCCGGCTCCTGCTCAAGTACGTCCTGGACCCCTCGCTCCGTCGGCGGCTGCAGATGGTCAAGGACCGGGGTGACGCGGTCAACCCGCTCAAGTACCCGGGAGACGCGGGCCTCAAGAGGCGGCTGGTCGTCGAGGCGATGACCCAGAACTTCTACCGCAAGTACAAGAAGCACTACCCGGCGCCGACCGGCACGGGGTACTAGCACCGCCCGCCCGGACGGCGCGAGCCACGGCTCGGCGCCGTCCGGGTGCCCACGAGCGAGGGCCGTCACCTCCCGGTGACGGCCCTCGCTCGTGCTGTGCGGGCAGGCTTCGGTCCCGCCGTCGGGTCAGCCCAGCTCGCTCGTGCCCGAGTACAGGTGCAGCACGGGCACGTGCAGCTCCTCGCGCGCCCGGGAGGCCCAGTCCTGGTGGAACGTGTCCTCGATCGCGTGCGGGTACGTGACGATCGCGATCTCGCGGACGTCGCCCGCGGCGACCGCGTTGCGCAGCGCGGGCAGCGGGTCGTCCTCGGTCACGGCGCCCTCGGCCTCGCGCCCCGCGGCGCGGAGCTCGGCGACGCTCGCGTCGACGCGCTCCTGCGCCGTGGCGGTCGCCTGCGAGCGCGAGGGCTCCTTGCCGAGCATGTCGTCCCAGGCCTCCTTGAGCTCTCCCACGCTGAGGTGGTCGATGATCGCGGAGACGACGTTGCGCTCGGTGTCGGCGGGCACGAGGACCCGGTAGGCGAGGGTCTCGTCGGGGTGGAGGGACAGGATGTGCTCCACGTCCACGGCGGCGAGGGTATCTTCGGTCAGGACGAGGATGGTGTCGGTCACGGGTCCAGACTAGCGACCGTCGTCACCGCAGCGCCCACCGGGCGACCAGCGTGCCGTCGGCGTGCAGCAGGTGGGCCAGGCGCGGGTGCACCGGAGGGGCGCTCGCGGCCGGCCCCTCGGGCGTCCCCGTCGCGCGCGTGGCGCGGGCCGAGCCGGGCAGGATGCCGCCGAGCGGCGGCAACCCGCCGACGATCCGGCCCGGTCCCGGTCCCACGATCACGGGCGTCGTGGTCACGCACAGCTCGTCGAGCAGGTCGAGCGCGAGGAGGTCCGCGAGCAGGTGCGGCCCACCCTCGCACAGGACGCGTCCCAGGCCCCGGTCGGCCAGGGCCGCGAGGCCGGCGCGCAGGTCGGGCCCGGGCGTGGGCGAGGGGAGGTCCCGGGGGGCGGGCGGCGCACCCGGGGGAGCGGCGTCGGCGGGCCCGACGACGAGCACGCGGTCCGCGGGCACGCAGGCTCGCGCGACGATCGCCCCGTGCTCGTCCGTGATCACGAACGGTGGCCGGTCACCCCCGGCGAGCGAGGGGGGCAGGTGTCCGCTGCGCGTGACCACCGCGAGCTCGAGGGGGCCGCGGCCGGCCCGCAGGTGCTCGAGCCCGCGCGGGACGTCGAGCGAGGTGTAGCCCTCGGCGCGCGCCGTGCCCGCCCCGACGAGCACGACGTCGGCCAGGGCGCGCAGCACGCGGAAGACACGCCAGTCGGCCGCGTCGTTGATCGACCCCGAGCGGTGGTCGGGGCCCCAGGCGCCGCCGTCGACGCTCGCGACCATGTTCGCGCGGACGTGCGGGCCGCTCGGGACGGCGTAGAGGGCGGCCAGGGGCTCCTCGTCGGGCGTCGGTTCGAGCCGGGTCCCGGCGCCCGGCCCCGACCCCGGCGGGGCCAGCAGGACGTCGAGTGCGGGCAGCGGCGGGGTGACGTCAGACACAGCGCTCATGGCTCCAGGCTAGTGCCGCGTAGGCTGGATCCTCGTGACTGCTGCGCCTCCCGATCTCGCCGGGACCCCGTCCGACCCGTCCTCCCGCCCTGCCGCCGCGCCAGGGGCCGGGAGCCGACCGGCGACCGGTGCCGCGCCGCAGGTGCGCGCGCTCGCCGACATCCGCCCCGTGGTTCCGCCCACGCGCCTGCTCGCGGACCTGGTGCCGCCGCGCCACTTCTCCGACGCCCGCTTCGCGACCTACCGCGCCAACCCCGCCTTCCCGAGCCAGGCGCGCGTCGTGGCCCGGCTCGAGGAGGTCGCCGCGCAGCTCGCGCCGGGCAAGGCGCGCCGAGGGCTGTTCGCCAGGCGCAAGGCGGCCCCCGCGATCTACATGGACGGCGGGTTCGGCGTCGGCAAGACGCACCTGCTGACCTCGCTGGCCCACGTCGTCGGCCCCGACGCCGCCTACGGGACCTTCGTCGAGTACACCAACCTCGTGGGGGCCCTGGGCTTCCAGGCCACGGTCGACGCCCTCGCGACCAAGCGCCTGGTCTGCATCGACGAGTTCGAGCTCGACGACCCGGGCGACACGGTCCTCACGTCGCGCCTCCTGCGCGAGCTCGCCGACCGTGACGTCGCGCTCGCCGCGACGTCCAACACGCTGCCCGGCTCGCTCGGCGAGGGGCGCTTCGCGGCCGAGGACTTCCTCCGGGAGATCCAGGCCATGGCCGCGCGCTTCGAGGTCATGCGGGTCGACGGCGAGGACTACCGCCACCGTGCGGTCGTGACCGAGACCCGGCCGCTGCCCGCCGACGTCGTCGCTCGCGTGGCCGCGGAGCGCCCCGGGGCCACGCTCGACCCGCTCGACGACGTGCTCGACCACCTCCGGCACGTGCACCCCAGCAAGTACGGCGCGATGCTCGACGACGTCACGCTCGTCGCGCTCACGGGCGTGCACCCCGTGACCGAGCAGTCCGCCGCGCTGCGCCTCGTCGTGCTCGTGGACCGCCTGTACGACCGCGACGTGCCCGTCCTCCTCGCCGACAGCCCCGCGCTCGACGGCGCGGCCGGCGCGACCGCCGCGCTGTTCACCGAGGACATGCTGCGCGGCGGCTACCGCAAGAAGTACTTCCGGGCGCTGTCCCGCCTGGGCTCGCTCGCCGAGGACGGTCGCGCCCTCACGGGTGGCCCGGCGGTCTGAGCCAGGGCCGGTCGGCCGTCGGGGCGCGGCCGTCGCGGCGCGACGCCCCGAGGTGGGCGCGCTGCTGCCCCGCGGGCCCGGGAGAGGGCGTCGGCCTCGCGGCCTGCGGCGGGTCAGCGTGAGGTGAGGACGACGGCCGACCGGGCGCCCACCCGCACCGACGAGCCGCTCGGCGCGGCGCCCGCCTGCGCCGGGCCCGCGGTACGGTCGGCGCCCGGACCGTCGTCGGTGCCCGGCCCCTCACCGAGGGGTGGCCACTGCGCGCTCACGTGCCATGCCCGGCGCGAGGCGGGCAGCAGCGTGGTCCGGGGCTCCGACCCGATGTTGACGGCCGTCACGAGCCTGCCGCGCTGCACCAGGACGACCCCGCTCGGGCCCCGGTGCACGATCCGCGGCGTCTCCGGCGGGACCGAGCGGCGCAGCGCCAGCAGCGTGCGCCACCAGGTGTGCAGGCGCTCCGGCACCGGCAGGGTCAGGCGCGGGACGAAGGCCGAGGCGAGGACCAGGGCGGCGGCGAGGGCTCGGGTGTCGTCGTCCGCGTCTGCGTCCGCGCCCGCGCCCGCGCCCGTGCCGGTGCCGGTGCCCCGGCCCGTCGCGGTGCCCGTCGACCCGCCGGCGGTGGCCCGGGGCGAGAGACCGACGACGATGCGCCCGGCGTCCGGGACGGTCAGGAGCCTGCTCAGGGAGCCGAACCACGTGGGGTCGGTCGCCCGGGAGGGCGCCAGCAGGTCGTGCAGGGCGTCCTCGACCTCGCGGACCCACACCTGGCTCAGTCCGCGACCGCCCTGCTCGGTGGGGACGAGGAGGCGCGGGTCGGTCGTGTCGCACTCGCCCACGAGGCGGACGGGGCGCCCGTGGGAGAGCGTCGCGGCGTCCGCAGCGCGTGCGACCTCGACCAGCACGTGCACGGGGGAGGCGTCGGCGAGGTCCTGGACCCGGGCGATGCGCAGGACGTCGACGTGGAAGTCGTCGAACCACCGGCGGGCGCTCGAGGCGATCCAGCCGTGGACCTCCCGGCTGCCGGCCCGGTCGAGGTTGATCCGGCGACCGCTCGGCAGCTCGGCGGGGGGAGGCGAGGGCACGTCGTCCGCGACCGGGGGAGCCGGTGGGTAGGCGCTCAGGGTCGGGCGCAGGGGCGAGCGCTGCGGTGCGAGGTACGGCCCGAACGCCTGGAGGAACGCGGCTCCGGGGGCTGCGCGGTGGTAGGCCACGCCCAGCGACACCCCGAGCCCGTGGGCGTGCGCCGCGTCGACGAAGCGCTGGAGAGCACGTGGGCCGCCGAACTCCTCGCACACCGTGTACAGGTGCGGGCACACGACCCCTGCGACGGAACCGATCGTGTGCAGCTCGACGACCGCGACCCCGAGCTCGGCGAGCTCCTCGAACCGGTGGGTCGCGGCGTCCAACGTGCCCTCGCGGGTGAACGTCGCGACGTCGACCTCGAGCACGGCGCCCTGCGCCGAGGGGCCGGCCCATGCGTCGTCGGTCCACTCGAACGTCGGGTCGAACGAACGGCTCCAGCCCAGCAGGCCGTACGGCTGGCGCGGGCTGCGCGGGTCCGGCAGGGGGCGCCCGCCGTCGACGGAGTAGGCGTAGTCGGTGCCGGGCGCCAGGTCGTCGTCGGCGCTCCACCAACCGGGCAGGTCCATCCCGACCAGGCGCAGGGGGCGCCGTTCGGTCCTGTCGCCCGCGGGGTCCGGGTCGTCGGGGGTCACGCCCGCCACGCGCGGCAGGACGACCTCGAGCGTGCGCGCCTGCGGCGCCCACACGACGGGGCGGGGGCCCGGCACGGTCAGCGTGGGCGGAGGGTCGGGCGGCTTGGTGACGTTGCGGTAGCGCGCGGTCATGCGCCGTGCACCTCGATCGCCTCCCTGACGAGGAGGAGCGTGGCGAACGGTGCGACCAGGACCTGATCGCGCGCGGCGTGCACGGTCGGTGCGGGGTCGCCCGGGGACTCGGTGCTCACGAGCGTGCGCCACCGTTCGCCGTACGCGGCATCCGGCAGCGTGAAGTCGAGCGTCCCCTCCGACGCGTTGAGCAGGAGCAGGAACGAGTCGTCGACGATGGGCTCGCCGCGCCGGTCGCGCTCGGGCAGGTCGTCGCCCCCCAGGAAGACCATGACGGACCGTGCATGGTGCTGGTCCCAGTCGGTCGTGTCCATGCGCGTGCCGGAGGTGTCGAACCAGTCGATGTCCGGGATCGAGCCCTCGGGGGTCCCGGCCGGGCCCTGGAAGAAGCGGCGGCGGTGCAGCAGGGGGTGCGCCCGGCGGATCTCGACCATGCGGCGGGCGAAGGCCAGGAGGTCGCTGCGCTCCTCGTCGAGCCCGTCCTGGCCGCCCCAGTCCATCCAGGTGATCTCGTTGTCCTGGCAGTAGCCGTTGTTGTTGCCGTGCTGGGTCCGCCCGATCTCGTCCCCGTGGGACAGCATGGGGACGCCCTGGGACAGGAGCAGGGTCGCGAGGAAGTTGCGCCGTTGACGGGCACGCAGGGTCCGGACCGCGGGGTCGTCCGTCGGGCCCTCGACGCCGCAGTTCCACGACCGGTTGTGGTTCTCTCCGTCGGCCCCGCCCTCGCCGTTGGCGTCGTTGTGCTTGTGGTCGTAGGACACCAGGTCCGTGAGGGTGAAGCCGTCGTGGGCCGTGACGAAGTTGATCGACGCGATGGGCTTGCGGCCCGAGTGCTCGTACAGGTCGGACGAGCCGGTCAGGCGGCTCGCGAACTCGGGCAGCATCGCGGGCTCACCGCGCCAGAAGTCGCGCACGGTGTCACGGTACCGGCCGTTCCACTCGGTCCACAGCGGCGGGAACCCGCCCACCTGGTAGCCGCCGTCGCCCAGGTCCCAGGGCTCGGCGATGAGCTTGACCTGGGACACGACCGGGTCCTGCTGGACGATGTCGAAGAAGGCCGAGAGCCGGTCGACCTCGTGGAACTGGCGCGCGAGGGTCGCGGCGAGGTCGAAGCGGAACCCGTCGACGTGCATCTCGGTGACCCAGTAGCGCAGCGAGTCCATGATGAGCTGCAGCACGTGGGGCGAGCGCATGAGCAGCGAGTTGCCCGTGCCGGTCGTGTCGAAGTAGTGGGCCTCGTCGCCGTCGACCAGCCGGTAGTAGGCCGCGTTGTCGATCCCGCGGAAGGACAGGGTGGGCCCCAGGTGGTTGCCCTCCGCCGTGTGGTTGTAGACCACGTCGAGGATCACCTCGATGTCGGCCTCGTGCAGGGCCTTGACCATGGCCTTGAACTCCATGACCTGCTGGCCGCGCGTGCCGTAGGCGGTGTAGCCGTTGTGGGGCGCGAAGAAGCCGATGGTGTTGTAGCCCCAGTAGTTCGACAGGCCCTTGGCGACCAGGCTCGGGTCGTTGACGAACTGGTGCACGGGCATGAGCTCGACCGCGGTGACGCCGAGCGCGGTGAGGTGCTCGATCACGGCGGGGTGCGCCATGCCCGCGTAGGTTCCGCGCAGCTCCTCGGGCACGTCAGGGTGCCGCATCGTCATGCCGCGCACGTGCGCCTCGTAGATGACGGAGTCGTGGTAGTCGTGCTGGGGCGGGCGGTCGTGGCCCCAGTCGAAGAACGGGTTGACCACGACCGAGGTCATGGTGTGCCCCGCGGAGTCCTCGGTGTTGGTGGGGGCGGGGCCGGTGTCCACGGCAGCCGTTCCCGGGCCCGTGCCGTCCGCAGCGCCCGCCGCGTCCGCAGGCTGTGGGGCGGCGCCGTCGGGCACGTCGCCGAATCGGTAGGAGAACAGGGACTCGTCGCCGTCCACCTGCCCGTCGAGGGCCTTGGCGTACGGGTCCACGAGGAGCTTCGACGGGTTGCAGCGGTGCCCGGCCGCGGGGTCGTAGGGCCCGTGGACGCGGTAGCCGTAGCGCGTGCCCGGGCCGACGCCCGGCAGGTAGACGTGCCACACGTGCGCGTCGACGTCCTCGAGGACGACGCGCGTCTCCCGGGGTCGGCCTTCGGCGTCGGTCTCGTCACCGAGGAGGCAGAGCTCGACCTTCTCGGCGACCTCGGAGAAGAGGGCGAAGTTGGTGCCCGTCCCGTCGAAGGTCGCGCCCAACGGATACGGTCGGCCTGGCCAGGTCTGCATGGGACGACTGTGTCATCCCGTCGGCGCGTTGTCGCCCACGGCGCGCGCCGTGAGAACGTGCCGGGTCTCACTCTCCGGCGCGGGGCCCTGCTGGAGCGGGCGGGACGTCCCGGCCCGACGGCGGCTCGTCCGACGGGCGCGTCGGCGGGGGAGCGTCGGTGGTGCCGGCCCCGGGGCGCGGGCCGACGGCGTCCTCGAGCGTCGGGACGACCCGCCCCTGCTGCTCGACCTCTCGGAACCAGTCCGAGCTGCGCAGGCGCTCGACGAGCGTCGGGGGGATCTCGGTGAGCATCAGACGGCAGCCGTTCGCCGCGAGCTCGTCGTCGAACCCCTCGAGCTCGTCCACGACGGTCGAGGACACCCAGTCCATGGCGCTCATCTCGAGCACGAGCGTCCGGGCCCGTGCGGCCTGGGTGAGCCGCAGGGCCCGTTCGAGCGTGGGGCGGACGTTGGCCGTGTAGAGCATCGAGCGCAGGCGCAGGACGAGCGGTCGGTCGGGGTGCTCGGGGCTGCCCGCTGCTCCCGCGACGGACGACGCCGCCGGCACCGGGTCGCCCGTCGGCACGTCGAGCGCGACGTCCCATCCGTCGGGTCCGTGCTGCAGCTCCTCGACCTGCGGGCGGTCGAGGTCGCGCAGCACGATGAACAGGGTCATGAGCACGCCTGCGGCGACCCCCGCGAGCAGCCCGGAGAGGAGCCCGACGAGCGTGGTCGCGACGGCGATCCACAGCTCGGAGATGTCGAACCGCGTCAGGGCACGGAACTCGCGGACGTCCACGAGACCGAGCGTGGCCACGAGCACCACGGCACCGAGGGTCGCCTCGGGCATGTGGTCCAGGACCGGGGCGAGGAACATCGCCACCAGGACCGCGAGCGCTGCGGTGACGACGCTGACGACCTGGCTGCGGGCCCCGGCGCGCTGGGCGACGGCGGACTGGCTGAAGCCGCCGGCACCGGGGATGACCGCCGTGAAGCCCCCCACGAGACTCGCCGCACCGACCGCGAGGAGCTCCTGGTCGGGGTCGATGCGGGGGTCCTTGCGGTTGCGGACCTCGCGTGCGACCGCGATGGACTCGAGGAACGCCATGATCGCGATGGCCGCCGCGGCGGGCAGCAGGTGCGGCACGTCGCCCAGGCGGGGCAGCACGACCGAGGGCAGGCCCGCCGGGATGGGCGAGACAAGGGACACACCGCGTTCGGTGATGCCGCCGAACGCGGAGGCGAGGATCCCGCCGGCCACCACGATCAGGGGCGCGGGCAGGCGGGGCCACGCCCGGTTGAGGCCCACGAGGACGGCCAGCGAGACGAGCGAGAGGACCACGGTCGTGCCGTCGACGTCCGAGAGCGCCCGAGCCGCCGCACGGAGCTCGGGCACGAAGCCGTGCCCGTGGAGCGTCTCTTGCGCGCCGAGCAGCTTGGGGACCTGTCCCACGGCGACGGTCAGACCGACGCTCGCCTTGATGCCCGTGAGCGTCGCGTGGCTGATGTTCTCGACGAGCGAGCCGAGGCGCAGGAGCCTGGCGGCGACCAGGATCACGCCGACCAGCACGGTCAGGGTCGCCAGGGCGCGGATCCTCGCGTCGGAGTCACCGGCTCCGTCGATCGTGGAGAGGCCGACGAGCGAGGTCGCCACGGGGGCCAGGGGTGCGCGCCGCCCTTCGCCGTCAGGACCGAGAAGCGAGGAAACCGCTAAATAGTGTGCCAAGCGCCCGCGAGGTCACCACCACCGTCACGGATCAGGGCGGCACCCCTGCCCCGACGAGGTGGAGGAGGGGCTTCGGCGGCGCGGAGTCGTGCGACGCCGCGTCGAACCTGCTAGACCGGTGGTATGAGCAGCACGAGCGAGCACCGTACGTCCGAGGCGGTCGACCTGAACGAGAGCGACGTCTCGTCGGCGCGCATCTCTCCGCGCGCCCGCATCAGGCTCGAGGACGAGGCGGACGCCGACGTCCGAGAGGGCGGAGACGCGTCCAAGGCGCCCCACTCGCTCTCGGAGGTCGAACGTCAGCCGGCCTCCGGCACGTCGAGCGGGCGGTCCTGGGACGACCCCGACGAGCTCTGACGGCCGGCGCGCGCGGCCGGACGCCGGGCCGACCCGTGGTGCGCCGGGGGGACCCGTCAGTCCACGGTCGGCAAGCGGTCGCGGTCCACGGCGACGAGCCGGGGCATACCGGCGGGAGCGACCTTGGACAGCGCGACGTAACGGGCCTCGGCCCGGTGGAGCCGGATGTGCTCGTCGAGCGACCAGTCCGGCCCGTTCGTGAGCTGCATGCCGCACGAGCAGTCGATCGTGACCCAGCCCTCCGCCGTGCGGGTGACCTGCCCGATGGTCACGTGCGACGTGCGCGCCTCGGCCTTGGCACGGCGCATCGAGGCGCTGACGGGTTCTGCGGTGACGGGCTGGTTGACGCGGGAGTCCACCCGACGAGCCTAGACGCTGCCCGAGGCGCCCACGGAATCAGTTCTCGTGGACCAGCCCGAGCGCGTGCGCCCGTTCGTGCTCCGCTTCCGCGGCCTCGCGAGCGGCGATCCGGGCCCGGACCTCGGCCCGGCGCAGGGGAGGGACCGTGCTCGGCGGCTGCCGGCGCTCCGGAAGGTCCGCGAGGAGCCGCGTGACGGTCGCGGCGACCTCGGCGACGGCCGCGTCGACCGGGCCGCGCGTCGAGGCGCTGACCGACTGGATGCCCGCGACCTTGCGGACGAACTGGAGGGCGGCCGCCTGGATCTCCTCGTCGGTCGCCGGGGGCTCGAGCCCGCGCAGGGCGGTGATGTTTCTGCACATGCTCCCGACGCTACGGGGCACCCGCCGCACCTTCAAGGGACGGCGAGCGGCGCCGTCGGGCCGTCTGCCGGGCCCTCGCCGCACGGACCCGGCAGACGGCGTGCGCCGGTGCGTTACGCCAGGCGCGTCGCGACGAACGCCTCGATCGTCTCGCGCTCCGTCTCGACCGCGAAGGGGTCCGGGACGAACGGGGTCCCGTCGAAGTAGCGCGGAGGGCTTCCGTCGCCGTCGGGGCTGCCGTGGCAGGCGTCGATCGACCGCCGCCACTTCTCGGCGTGCTCGCGCCACTCTTCGCGGTCCACGAGGGCCGGCTCGGTGAACCACACGTTCCACGTCAGCACGTTCCCCGGGGCAAGCAGGTTCCCCGACGACAGGTTGAACGCGTCCATGACGAGCCCGTTGAACTCGTCGACGAGCCAGTCGCCCGTCGCGCGGATCGGGGAGATCTGCGCCTCGAGGTTCGCGACGGCCCACGCCTCGTCGCCGTGCTGGGCGAAGGCCGGGATCGGGAACGAGGTGGTCTGCCCCGAGCGCCCCGGCAGGACGTCCGTCTCCTCGCCCTGCCGATGGATGGGGACCCTGATCGCATGCACCTTGTCGTGCGGGAACGGGCGGCCGGACTGCGCGAACGCGTCCCAGACCGCCTTGACGAGCGGGTTCTGCGTCGCGCTCGGGCTGAACCACACCTTGCCCTCGACGGTGATGTCGGCCGCGACCTCCCGGCTCGGCTCGTCGACCCACCCCCGCTGCCCCGTCACGGACACCTCGATGTTCAGCGTCCCCAACGACGGAGAGCACGTCCCCTGCTGCGGGCAGATGACCGAGTACACCCGGCCCCGGTCCGTGTACCCGACGCGAGAGATGTCCGGCGCGAACATCGAGTACGCGCGGGACGACGGCGTCCCCGGCACCGTCTCCCAGCTGAACTCCGGCCAGAGCACGGCCTGCTGGCGGTCCAGGAGGTCGATGTTCGCCATGTTCTCCAGCAGCGGCAACGACGACAGGTCCGGGTCCGGGTAGGCGAAGGCCGGGTCCGACGTCGAGAACCCTCCGACCCAGCCAGGCGGGACGGGCACGTTCTGGTCAGCTGTCACGATGGTGCTCCTCGGTTGCTCGACTGCTCCGGGCGGCGCCCTGCCGACCGGATCTGAGGAAGGTCCCTCCCTCAGGTGTGCCCCCACGGGCGGCCGTGGATCGCCGAGCGTGCCCTTCCCGGTGGGTGGCCCGCGCTCGGCACGTGGTGCCGGAGCCGTCCCTGGCGTCGTCGGCAGGGGTGCTCCGCGTCACACCGTCCCACGGGTCGTCGAGGAGCGCGCGGGGAGGAGGGGGTACGAGAAAAGGCCGTCCCGGTGGGGACGGCCTTTGGTGTGGTGGGCGATACTGGGATCGAACCAGTGACCTCTTCCGTGTCAGGGAAGCGCGCTACCGCTGCGCCAATCGCCCAGGGCTGTTCTGCGGGAGAACAGCGCAAGGGTACTGCTGTGCTGAGAGGTGGAGATGGGATTCGAACCCACGTGCACGGCTTTGCAGGCCGCTGCCTCGCCTCTCGGCCACTCCACCAGGGACTCGAACCCGACCAGTCCGAAGACTTGATCCGAGCGGACGACGGGATTCGAACCCGCGACCCTCACCTTGGCAAGGTGATGCTCTACCACTGAGCCACGTCCGCGCGACCGATGTCCTCCGGATCTCTCCGGCGTTTTTCGGCGCGTCACAGACTCTAGCCGACAGATGGGGCAAGAGTCCAAATAGCCCCAGGTGGGAGGGGTGGGAAGGCGTGCCGGCGCACGGTGAGACGGGTGGTCGCGTCCGAGAAGGGCCTCCCGGGACGGGCGCACGCGCATGTCTCGGACGCGACCACCCGTCTCGCGTCGCAGCGTCCGGCCGGAGCCGTCGCTGACGGAGGTCGGGACGAGGGTGCGGGCGTGATCGAGCTGTCCCGCGCCGGGGATCGGCGAACCTGCCGCTCGCGGGGTGGCCTCGGCCTGGGGTGGAGCTCGGGTCCGGCGGTGGGGGGAGTGCGCCGTGCCGCTGCGTGCCGGCGGACCGGGGAATGAGAAAAGGCCGTCCCGGTGGGGACGGCCTTTGGTGTGGTGGGCGATACTGGGATCGAACCAGTGACCTCTTCCGTGTCAGGGAAGCGCGCTACCGCTGCGCCAATCGCCCAGGGCTGTTCTGCGGGAGAACAGCGCAAGGGTACTGCTGTGCTGAGAGGTGGAGATGGGATTCGAACCCACGTGCACGGCTTTGCAGGCCGCTGCCTCGCCTCTCGGCCACTCCACCAGGGACTCGAACCCGACCAGTCCGAAGACTTGATCCGAGCGGACGACGGGATTCGAACCCGCGACCCTCACCTTGGCAAGGTGATGCTCTACCACTGAGCCACGTCCGCGCGACCGATGTCCTCCGGATCTCTCCGGCGTTTTTCGGCGCGTCACAGACTTTAGTGGACCGAAGCGCCGGGCGTCCAACCGGACGAGCCGCGCATCGAGGATCGGTAGCGTTGTCACGTGCCAGCTCAGCGATGCAGAACCCCCAGGATGCGCGACGTTCCGCGGCTTCCTGACGATCCGTCGACTCGGGGCAGGGGTGTCGAATGAGGCGCGGGTCACGCTCCGAGCCCGCTGTCGAGGGGGCTGCGGCCCGCAGATCCCGGCGCTCTGACCTGCACGGGGACCACGAGACCGCTCCGGTCGCCCGCCCCTCCGGCCTTCCCGTCGAGCCCGTCCGTGACGCACCGGTCCGTGCAGCGGCCGGTTTCGCGTCCTTCGCGGGCCGCCACGGCACGGGCGTCGTCGAGTGCATCGACCTCACGGTCGACTCCGCGCGGCTCGCCGAGGGGCTCTGGTTCGTCGTCGCCGACTTCGAGGACCCCGCGCACGGCGGGCGAGCCCGCGCCTGGCGGTTCGCCCACCCCACGAGGAGCCGTGACGACCGCCCGACGGGAGCGGCGCCGTCGGGCGGGGAAGGGGCCTGGCGCGGACCGGACCCCGATTCCTGGCGCAGCTCGCTGTCCCGCGACGAGTACCAGGCCGCCGTGGCGGCCGTCCGCGACGCCGTGCACGAGGGCGACGTCTACCAGGCCAACATCTGCCGCGTCCTGAGCGCGCCCCTGCCCGCAGGACGCGAGGAACCTGACGCCCGGGCCCTCGCCCGCGTCCTCGCCGCCGGGAACCCCGCACCGTACGCGGGCGCGATCCACGTCCCCGCGGCGAGCGGCGTCGACCCCGTGTGGGTCGTGACGGCCTCTCCCGAGCTGTTCCTGCGGCTCCAGGACGGCGTGCTGTCCTCGGGGCCCATCAAGGGCACCGCGCCCACGGTCGACGGCCTGCGCGAGAAGGACCGCACCGAGAACGTCATGATCACCGACCTCGTGCGCAACGACCTGCAGCGCGTGAGCGAGCCCGGTTCGGTCGAGGTCACGGACCTCCTGGCCGTCGAGGCGCACCCCGGCCTGGTGCACCTCGTCTCGCGCGTGCAGGGCAGCGTCTCGGTCGAGGACGGCGCGCCCGGCGGGCTGTGGGGGCAGGTGCTCGGCGCGACGTTCCCGCCCGCGTCCGTGTCGGGCGCGCCCAAGTCGTCGGCGCTGCGGATCATCCGCGACCTCGAGCGCGGCCCCCGCGGCCCGTACTGCGGAGCCGTGGGCTGGGTCGACGGTGACGCGGGCGAGGCCGAGCTCGCCGTCGGGATCCGGACGTTCTGGTGGGCCGACGACGAGCTGCGGTTCGGGACCGGCGCCGGCATCACGTGGGGCAGCGACCCGGTCGAGGAGTGGGAGGAGACCGAGCTCAAGGCTGCGCGGCTCGTCGCGCTCGCCTCGGGAGGTCCTGCGCCGACGAGCGCGGCTGCGGCAGACTGAGGTCATGTCGATCGTCGTGTGGGTGGATGGGTCCTTCGTCGAGCCGCGGGAGCGCGCCCTGAGCGCGCTCGACCACGGCGTCACCGTGGGGGACGGGATCTTCGAGACGTGCGCCGTGTACGGCGGCCAGGCGTTCGCGCTGACCCGCCACCTGCGGCGCCTCGGCCGGTCCGCGGCCGGTATGGGGCTGCCGGAGCCCGACGAGGAGCGCATCCGCGACGGCGTCGCGCAGGTCCTCGCCGCAGCGGGGGCGAGCGCGGGACGTCTGCGCGTCACGGTCACGGGAGGCTTCGGGCCGCTGGGCTCGGGGCGCGAGGACGGTGCGGAGACCGTCGTCATCGCCGCGGGCCCCGCGTCGCCCGGCCCGACGTCCCGCGCGGTCCGCTCGCCCTGGGTGCGCAACGAGCGCTCGGCCGTGGCCGGGCTCAAGACGACCTCCTACGCCGAGAACGTCGTCGCCCTCGCCGACGCCGTCGCGCGGGGCGGCGACGAGGCGATCCTCGCCAACACCGTCGGCGAGCTGTGCGAGGGCACGGGCGCGAACGTCCTCGTCGAGGTCGGCGGCGAGCTCCTGACGCCCCCGCTCTCGTCAGGGTGCCTGGCGGGCATCACGCGCGAGCTGCTCCTCGAGTGGGCCGCGGAGGACGGGCTGCCCGTCCGGGAGGCGCGTCTCCCGTTCGGGATCCTCGACCAGGTCGTGAATCCCGTGCCCGACGGCGGAGCCGCCCCGGGCGTCGGCCTCGCCCTCGCGGGGAGCGTGCGCAACATCCAGCCCGTCGTCTCGCTCGACGGGGTGCCGGTCGCCGCCGGGGCGCTGTCGCTCGCAGCCCGCGAGCTCTTCGACCGTCGACGACGCGAGCGCATGGACCCCTGACGCGCGGTGGCTGGGCTCGGTCGACCGGTCGACGGCTGGCCGGTCGATCCCGGCGGACGACCGGCGACATGGGCGGCGAGGCCCGGGATCGAGCCGATGCCGAGCCCGCAGCGCTACGCTGGGGGAGTCCCGTCGTGGTCGGTCGGGAGGCCGCTCTGGAGGCCAGTTCGCGATCTGGGTCGAAATACGGCTAATATCTTCCAGGACGCACGGCCGGACCGAGAGGTTCAGTCGCAGCGGGCGATTGGCGCAGTGGTAGCGCGCTTCGTTCACACCGAAGAGGTCACTGGTTCGAACCCAGTATCGCCCACCGAAGGAGAAGGCCCCTGATCAGCGGAAACGCTGATCAGGGGCCTTCTGCGTGGTGTGATGTGCTCCGGGTGCGCGGCTCGGCTCAGGTGTTGAGGCCCAGCCCCTTGCGGCCCTTCGCGAAGTAGGCGATCGGGCCCACCCAGTTCGCGAGCATCGCCACGCCCCACGCGATCTTGGGGCCCTCGACCTCGTCCGCGGACCTCTTGGCCAGGTCGCGGTAGCCCGCGACCGTGAGCGAGATCTGCACGAGCGAGACCACCACCATCAGCGCCTTCTTGCGACCGCTGAACTCGTTCCACGACTTCTTGCGTGCCATGAGCACCCCTCTCGTCTCCGGACGACGACCTGTTTCCCACGACGCTACGCGTGCTCCACCCGACGCGCGCGGCGCCTGGCTCCGGCCTACCCGCCCACGAGTGTCCGTGAGCCGGACGAGCCACGTCCCCCGCGGACCCGCGGTGCGCGGACCTCCGGGCGCCCCGCGCGCCCGAGCGAGCGGTTCACCGTCCAACAGGTCGACTGTCGTCGTCTGCCCTACCGTGAGGTCGGGGCGCAGGAGCCCGGGCCGTCGACAGGAGGGCAGTGCGATGAGCGAGCGTGCACAGGGTGGTGGGCAGGT
This sequence comes from Oerskovia douganii, assembly GCF_015142735.1. Classification (GTDB taxonomy): domain Bacteria; phylum Actinomycetota; class Actinomycetes; order Actinomycetales; family Cellulomonadaceae; genus Oerskovia; species Oerskovia douganii. The sequence continues at coordinate 111,932 of NZ_JACSPN010000011.1, forward strand.
CGGCGCCAGGGCGGGCGGAGTCCTCGCGGCGACGTGCGTCTCGACGCTGGTGGTGAACGCGAACACCTCGGCGGTGAGCATCCTGCTCCCGGCGATCTCGCAGGACACCGGGACCTCCGTGACGACGCTCCAGTGGGCGGTCACTGGGTACTCCCTGGTCGGGGCGGCGGTCATCGTCACGTCGGGCTCGCTCGGCGACGTGTTCGGTCGCCGGCGCGTCTTCCAGCTCGGGCTGCTGCTGTTCGTCGTCTCGTGCGTGATGATCGCGCTCGCCGGTTCCGGGGGCATGGTGATCGCGGGCCGTGTGATCCAGGGGGCTGCGGGGGCGACGATCCTGGCGTGCGGGCTGAGCCTGCTGTCGGTGGCGAACTCGGGCCAGGCGCAGATGCGTGCGGTGTCCTTGTGGGGCGCGGCGGCGGCGGTCGGCGCCGCGGCGGGCCCGCTGGTCGGGGGAGTCCTGGTCGGCGTCACGGGGTGGCAGGGGCTGTTCTGGATCGACGCGGTCGTCGCGGTCCTGTGCATGGTCCTGACGGCCCTGACGGTCGCCGAGTCGAGCGACCCGGACCGGCCCAGGACGATCGACTACGCGGGCACGGTGCTCATCGCGCTGACCTTGACGCCCCTCATCCTGGGCGTGACCAAGAGCGGCGACTGGGGGTGGTTCGCGGTCCCCACCCTCGTCTGCTTCGCGATCACGATCGGGTCCGCGGTGGCGTTCGTCGCCGTCGAGAAGCGCGTGGCCGTGCCCCTCGTGGACCTCGCGCTGCTGCGCAACCGCGTCCTGGTCGGCTCGACCATCGCCATCCTCATCGGTGCGGGCACGATCAACGGCCTGATGTACCTCCTGAGCCTGTACTTCCAGGACCCCGCCACGTTGGGCTTCACGCCGCTCCAGGCGGGCCTCGCGACGCTTCCGGCCACGGTCGGGCTCGTGGTGATCGCCCCGCTCGTGCCGCGGCTCGCGGCGAGGATCGGCGGCCGTCAGACGATCGGCATCGGCTTCGCCCTGACCACGGCCGGCTTCGTCGTCGTCGGCTTCGTCCACGCGACGTGGCTCTACCCGGCGTTCCTGCTGCCGCTCGTCGCGATCGCGGTCGGCATGGGCCTGTCGAACAGCCCTGCGTCGGCCGCGGCGACGGCCGCGGTGCCCGAGAACCAGGTCGGCGGCGCCTCGGGGATCTCGAACATGGCCCGGTACGTCGGGGCGGCCGTGGCGACCGCGCTCGCGGCCACGATCTACGGCAACGTCATCGCGAACCGTGCGGCCGAGGGCGCCGCCCCCGACGCGGCCCTCGCCGCGGGGCTCGCCGCGGCCGCGTGGATGATGGCGGTCTTCAGCTTCCTCGGGGTCCTGATGGCGTTCGTCATCGGCCGCCACCGTGCGATGAAGGGGACGCTCGACGACGCCGCCGCGGCCGCTGCCGCGGTCTCCTACACCCTGCCCACGTCGGCGACGGCCGGGGTGCCGGCCGGTCGGACGGGCGCCGACCGGGGATGAACGACGGCGGCCGCCGGGTGATGACCGGCCCGCAGTTCACTCGATCTGGATGACGTGCGACGGTCGCCGCCCGCCGCACACTCGGAGGAGAGCCGGACCGACCATGCCGACGGAGGCACCCATGACCGTGCACGAGCCCGCTCCGGAAGCACGATGAGCGCCGCCGACATCCCGGTCGACGGCGCGGCGGCGGTCCCGGCTGCTCGCACCCGGGCGACGAACACCCAGTGGATCTCCTGGGTCGCGCTGGCGATGATGACCACGAGCTCGGTCGCCAGCCTCCGTGCGGCACCGACCATGGCGGTCTACGGCCTGGCGTGCGTGTTCCTCTACCTGCTGCCGGCGGTCGTCTTCCTGCTGCCCACGTCGCTGGTCTCGGCCGAGCTGGCGTCGGGCTGGACAGGCGGCATCTACAAGTGGGTCTCCGAGGGCATCTCCAAGCCGATGGGCTTCCTCGCGGTGTGGTGCCAGTTCGCCATGACGATCTTCTACTACCCGAGCCTGCTCGGGTTCGTCGCGAGCACCCTCGCCTACGTCATCAACCCCGCCCTCGCCAGCAGCGGGGTGTGGACGGCGGCCGTGATCATCGTCGTCTACTGGTCCGGAGTCTGGGTCTCGTCACGCGGCACCAAGGGCGTGGCCGGACTGGCGAGCGGTGGGCTCATCATCGGGACCCTGGTCCCCGGCGTCGTCCTCGTGACGCTCGGTGTCGTCTTCCTGGGGCAGGGGAACGAGTCGGCCGCGCCCATGACCGCGGACAACCTGCTGCCCGCCTGGGCCGGGCTCTCGAGCCTCGTCCTCATCGTCAACAACTTCCTGTCCTACTCCGGCATGGAGATGAACGCGGTCCACGTGTCGTCGCTGAAGGACCCCGCGAAGCAGTTCCCGAGGTCGATGTTCCTCGCGATGGGCATGGTGCTGGCGATCTTCATCCTCCCCGCCCTGGCGATCAGCTGGATCGTGCCCGCCGAGGAGCTCTCGCTCACGGCCGGCGTGATGCAGGCCTTCGACGCCGTGTTCGCGAACTTCGGGTGGCAGTGGCTGACCCCGGTCGTGGGGATCATGCTGGTCACGGCCTCGCTCGGCGGCATGCTCACCTGGCTCGCCGGCCCGTCCAAGGGTCTGCTGCTCATCTCGCGGCAGGAGGGGTACCTCCCGCCGTTCCTGCAGCGGCTCAACAAGAACGGTGTCCAGCAGAACATCCTGGTGGTGCAGGGGATCGTGACCACCGTGATCGGGCTCGCGTACGCGCTGATCCCCGACGTGTCGAGCGCGTACTGGATCTTCTCGGTCATCACGACGCAGGTGTACCTGATCATGTACCTGCTGATGTTCGTGGCCGCGATCAACCTGCGGCGGCGGCAGCCCGACCACCCGCGGGGCTTCCGGGCCCCGATGCTCGTCAGCCTGTGCGGCGTCGGCTTCGCGGCCTCCCTGGCCGCCCTGCTGGTCGGGTTCGTCCCGCCGTCGCAGTTCTCCTCGGGCAGCCCGCTGGTCTACTTCCTGGTCGTCGGCGGCGGAGCCCTGGGGCTGGGCCTGCTCGTACCGTTCCTGTTCTACCGGTTCCGCAAGCCGTCCTGGAAGCAGGCCGAGTCACCGGAGGTGGCCTCGTGAGCACGCCGGTGGAGAACCAGCCGCGACGCGAACGACGGTGGATCTACCTCGGCGCGTGCGTGGTCCTCGCGGCGATGGTGCTGTGGGCGGTCCTCGCGTTCGGCACCGCCCGGGAGACGGCGCGGGCCTCGGAGAAGGTGGACGAGCTGATCGCCGCGCTCGAGGAGCTCGGTGCTCGCACCCCCGACAAGGACCAGGTGGTGCGCGTCCTCGGTGACGACGGGGGCGCCACCTGCACCGACCCGAACGAGGCTCTCAGCCGGGCCACCCTGCTCGCCCAGCTCGCGAACGGGGCCGGCGGCCCCGGGTCCCGCCCGGTCATCGCCGACAGCCGCGTCGTCCAGGGTCAGCTGCTCATCATCGAGATCTACTGCCCCGACGAGCTGGCCGACTTCCAGGAGTTCGTCGACGGCCTCAAGACCGACGACGTGGCGGGGACCTGACCCGCGACCGGTGCGACGTCGGCCTTGTCGCCCGCACCTGGTCGTTCGCCGCCCCCTGGCGACCGGTCAGCCGCCCGTCGAGACCTGTCGGCCCCGGACCGTTCTCCGCCACCCCGTCTCCTGCGCACGTTCGCCGTGTCACCGAGCGCTCCACCGGGAACGCTCGTCGAGCACACGGGGAGACGGACATGAGACGGCGCACGAAGATCTTCTGGGGGGTCACGGGCGGCGTCGCGGCGCTGGGCCGTGGCGGGGGTCGGCGCCCTGGCCTCCGCGAACCGCCCGCTGCCGCGGGAACAGGTCGACCAGGCCATCGAGCGGCGGCTGCGTGACGCCGTCGACGAGGAACCGACGCTGTCCAGCGCGCTCCTGACCGTGTACTCGGCCCCGGACGACCGGCTCGTGCAGTACGCGGTCGGCACCGAGCGTGCGGGCAGCGACGTCCCCGCCCGGGTCGACAGCCCGTACCACTCGGCGAGCGTGGGCAAGACGCTGCTCGCGACCGTCTACGGCCAGCTCCTGTCGCACACCTCCGGCGCCGCCGACTACGTCGAGGGCCCCGTGACCTGGGACGGTCAGCCTGCCGGGCGGCCGGGTCAGGTGGCCCCCGGCCCGACGACGCCGCCCCGGGGACGACGACGCCGCACCCCGGCCGTCGGGCGGGGGGGGCGTCGTGGTCAGTCCGGCCCCCGCCCGCGACTCGCGAGCGGGCACGCCGCAGGTCAGGCCGGGACGGCCTCCCGCGGGAAGAGCCGTGCCATGACGTCCGAGAGGGCGATGACGCCGGCGACCGAGGCGCCGTCGGTCACGACGGCGAGGTGGTTGCGGGTCTCGCGCATCTGGGCGAGGGCCGCGTAGACGGGGACGGACCGTTCGAGGGTGAACGGGGGACGCATGAGGTCGGCCGCAGGGCGGTCGCCGTCCACGTCGAGGGTGTCGCGCACGTGCACGACCCCCGCGACGGTCTCCTCGTCGCCGAGCAGGATGCGCAGGTGCCCCGACGAGCGCGTGGCCTCCTGGACGTCGTCGACCGTGGCGTCGAGTGGGACCTTGGTGGGCCGACCCCGGCCCGTGAGCAGGTCGCCCACGGTGAGGGTCTGCAGGTCCAGCGCGCCGGACAGCTGCGCGAAGTACGACGGGTCGAGGGCGCCCACGTTGGCCGAGTGCTCGACGAGGTGGCGCAGGTCGTCGGCGCTCTGCCCGGAGGCCACCTGACCGGTGGGCTCGACGCCCACCTTGGTCAGGCACCAGTTGGCCATGTTGTTGAGCCCGGTCAGCAGAGGACGGGTCAGCCACATGAAGCCGCGCATCGGGATCGCCAGCAGGGTGGCCGACGTCTCGGGGTGGGCGATGGCCCACGACTTGGGTGCCATCTCGCCGACGACCAGGTGCAGGAACGTCACGATGATCAGCGCGAGGACGAACCCGGCGGCGTCCGCGACCCACAGGGGTGCGCCCCACGCCTCGAACGCGGGCGTGAGCCAGTGGTGGACGGCGGGCTTGGTGATGGCACCGAGCGCCAGGGTGCAGGCCGTGATGCCGAGCTGCGACCCGGCGAGCAGGACCGTCAGCTCGGTCGAGCTGCGCAGCGCCGCGCGGGCCGAACGGCTGTTCGGGGCGGCGTCCTCGAGACGGTGCCGCTTGGCGGCGAGCAGCGCGAACTCGACGGCGACGAAGAACGCGCTGAGCGCGATGATGACGACGGTGATGGTCACGACGACCCAGGGGTTGCTCATCGGTCGCCCTCCTCGGTCTCGGGTGCCGCGTCGGGCGCGGTGTCGGGTACAGGCAGCGGCCGGTCGTCCGTCGGGAACGTCACACGGACGAGGGACGGCACGTGGCGCTCGACCTCGATCACGTCCACGCGCATCCAGGCGGGCTCCGGCTCGGCGGCGAGGGCCAGGTCGGCGGGGTCGAGCGGGAGCTCGACCACGACGCCCTCGCCGGGCTCGAGCAGCGAACCGTGCTGGTCGATGACCAGGCCGGCGATCGTCTCGTAGTCGCCGCGCGGCAGGTCGCGGCCGATCGCGCGCTCGACCTCGTCGATGTGGGTGTCCCCGGGCATGACCCAGACCCCGTCGTCGTCGCGCGGGGCGATCGTGGGCGTCGCGGGGTCGTGCTCGTCGGTGATCTCCCCGACGAGCTCCTCGGCCAGGTCCTCGGCCGTCAGGACGCCCGCGAACCCGCCGTACTCGTCGATCACGCACGCGAGCTGGTTGCGGGTCTCGGTGAGCTCGCTCAGCGCGTCGGGCAGGCTCATCGCGGTCGGGATCACGACCACGGGGCGCATGAAGTCCTGGGCGCGGACGGTGTCGTCGTGGGCCGAGGCCAGGACGTCCACGAGGTGGACGACGCCCACGACCTGGTCGTCGTCGGTGAGCACCGGGTAGCGCGAGTGTCCGGCGGCCATGCGCGCCCGCACCTGCGCGAGGGTGTCGTCGGCGTGCACGACGTCGACGTGGGCCCGCGGGATCATGGCGTGCTCGACGTCGCGCTCGGGGAAGTCGAGGATGCGGTCCAGGAGCACCGAGAGCTCGGCGGGCAGGTCGCCGCTCTGGCGGGAGTCGGCCACGATGTGCTCGAGGTCGCGCGCCGTCGCCGAGTGCTCGACGTCGTGGACGGGCTCGATCCGCAGCGCCTTGAGGAGAAGGTTCGAGGCCTGGTCGAAGATCTTGATGAGCCAGCCGAACACGGCGAGGTAGATGGTCGTCGACCGGGCGAGCCACAGGGCGACGGGCTCGGGCCGGGCGATCGCGAGGTTCTTGGGGAACAGCTCCCCGAAGATCATCTGGATGAACGTCGAGAACACCAGCGCCAGGACGGTGCCCACCGCGATGCCCACGCCGGTCGGGACCCCGACGCCCCCCATGGCCTCACCCAGGGACTCGCCGACGAGCGGCTCGGCGACGTAGCCGACGAGAAGGCCCGTCACGGTGATGCCCAGCTGGGCGCCCGAGAGCATGAAGGACGTGCGCTTGGTGACGGCCAGGGCGCGCTGCGCCCCCGCGTCCCCGGTGCTCGCGCGCGCGCTCAACCGTGACCGGTCGACGGCCATGTACGCGAACTCCTGGGCGACGAAGTAGCCGGTCACGGCGGTGATCGCCACGATCACGACGACGCCGAGCAGCAGTGTCAGCACCCACATCAGAACCTGCACCCCCTCGTCGCAGCATCGGTGGCCGGCACAAGGGGGTTCGTACTGTCTGCGTCCATGTCTCTCTCAGATCGCGGGTAGATTCCGTCAGGTCAACGCGGAAGCGCGCCCGTGCGTTCCCGGATTCCCGCACGAATTTCTTCCCGCGCTCGGCGCGCGCGCCGAGGCCGTGCGGGGCCCCCGCGCACCTGTGCCGCGCCCGCGCCCCCCGGCACCACCGTGCCGTGCCCCCCGGGACGCTCACGTCGCCAGGCCCGACGTACGCTGGTGCGAGCACCGAACGATCGAGGAGACCGGCATGGCGACGACCACCGCAGCCCAGGCGACCGTCGACGACGTGCTGGCCGAGCTCGAGGCTCTGGAGGACCCCAGGATCCGCGCGGTCAACGAACGCCACGGGGACGACCACGGCGTCAACCTCACGAGGCTGCGTGCGGTCGCCAAGAGCCTCAAGACCCAGCACGACCTCGCGCGCGGCCTCTGGGAGACGGGGGACACCGCGGCCCGCCTCGTCGCGGTCCTGGTCTGCCGGCCCAAGGCCTGGTCGGTCGCCGAGCTCGACGCCATGCTGCGCGACGCTCGCGTGCCCAAGGTCCACGGGTGGCTCGTGAGCTACGTCGTCACGAGGAGCCCGCACGTCGAGGAGCTGCGCACCGCGTGGTTTGCCGACCCCGACCCGGTCGTCGCGAGCGCCGGGTGGGCGCTGACGACCGACCGTGTCGCGAAGTCCCCCGACGGGCTCGACCTGCCCGGCCTCCTCGACCGGGTCGAGGCCGACATGAAGGACGCCCCCGAGCGCCTGCAGTGGGCCATGAACGAGTGCCTCGCCGCCATCGGCATCCACCACCCGGGGCTCCGTGCCCGGGCGGTGAGCATCGGTGAGCGGCTCGAGGTCCTCAAGGACTACCCGACGCCCCCGGGTTGCACGTCGCCCTTCGCGCCCGCCTGGATCGCGGAGATCGTCCGGCGCAGCGACTCGGCGTAGCGGCCGCCCGGGCGGCCGCGCGTCAACCCCCCAGACCGCCCAGCGGCCCCGCGGGCACGGTGTTGCGCTCGCGGCCGCACCGGGTGCACACGACGTACTGCGAGTCCTCGACGTACCGCTTCTGCCACCGGTGCCAGCCCACCGTGCAGCGCACGTCCTTCATGACGCACCTCCTCGACGGCGGGCGACGCCATCCGTCGCGCGGCGCCACCCACCACGCTAGTCGCGCCGCCGTCGTCGGCACAGGGGGACCGGCGGAAAGGGTCCCGCGCGCTGCGGTGGCCCAGGGGGCCTGCGGCCCGGCCCGACGGCGTGCGAGACCTCCCGGTCGAGGGTTCCGCACGCCGTCGGGCCGGGCCGGCGGGCCTAGGCGACCGGCACGACCTCCCCGGTCACGGTGTCCGCGCGGAACGCCCGCTCGAAGCGGACGTCCCCCGCCTGGACCACGCACTCGACGCGTGCCTCGCCGCGCGCCACGTCGGCCGCGGTCACGGTGTAGGTCGGGGTGAAGAAGAGGGTGGCTTCGCCGGGGGCGAGGCGTACGGCGGGGAAGTCCCCGGGGACGTCGCCGTCGAGGTTCCCGCCCAGCGCGGCGGTGACGGGCCCCGGGCCACGGTGCCGGAACCGACCGGTGAACGCGAGGATGTCGCCCGCGCGCAGCCCTGGTGCGGCGGGGCCGTAGTTGACGTCCTGGGCCTCGCGCGTGCCGAGGACCTGGTCGCCGTCGTAGCCCTGCCCGATCTCCTTCCAGGTGTGCACGCCCCAGTCCCCGCCTTCGGCCGGGACGACGTGCGACGCGCCCACGCTGACCCACTGCGCGGGTCGACCCGGCGTGATCGAGCGCAGCACCATGGTGAAGGCGCCGCCGTCGTCGTCGGCGAACGCCTCGACGGCCTGCGTGAGCTCCGCGGGCGAGAGCGCCTCGGCCCCGACCCGTGCGAAGACGATCTCGCGGTACCCGTCGCGCTCGTAGAGCACCCCGAGCGAGCCGTCGGCGAGGACCGCTGCGGTCGAGTACGCGCTCGAGCCCGCGCAGAGCGTCAGCGCAGGCCGCCAGGTCGCGCCCTCGTCGTACGACACGCTGAGGACGGTGTTGCGGCGCAGGTCGGCGTCGCGGTTGTTGGTCACCAGCAGGGGCGCGGTCGCGTCGGTCACGGCCCCGAGCCGCAGGATGCTCCCGTTGTCGCTCGGGTCGGGCAGGTCCGGCGCCGGTGTCAGCGGCCCGTAGGTGCGGCCGCCGTCGGTCGAGACGGCCTGGACCCGGCAGCCCTGCGCGCGCGAGCTCAGGAGCACGCGCCCGTCGTGCAGCTCGACGACCTTGTTCTCGTTGGCCCCGGGGCCCGTGGGCTCGCCCAGCGTCCAGGTCTCGCCGTGGTCGTCGGAGTACGCGGACGCGGCGCGGATCTCCCCGCCGAGGAGCAGGACCATCTGCTGGAGCAGGCGGCCCGCGTACGGGCCGGTCTCGAGCTGGATCCCGGTGCCGGCCGCGGCGAACAGCCCCGTGACGCCCTGCGGCTTGAGCGAGGCCGTCACCCGACGGTGGGTCCAGGTCAGGCCGTCGTCGTCGGAGAAGGACAGGTCGACGTGCTGGACGTCGTCCTCGGGCTCGAGCCCCTCGACGGCCTCGAAGAACCCCGCGTGGGTCCCCGCCGCGTGGAAGCAGAAGATGCGCCCCGTGATGCGGTCGACGAGCAGGCTGGGGTCGCCGAAGCCCTGGAGCCCTGTGCCGACGCGCACGTCCTGCTGGGGCTCCCAGGTGCGGCCGTGGTCGAGGCTGCGCCGGACCAGCAGGTCGATCGTGTTCGGCAGGTCGTCGAGGTTGGGGCGCCCGTCGTAGGCCGCGAGGACGGTGCCGCGCGTCGAGACGGCGAGGGCGGGGATGCGGTACTGGCGGTGGCCGCCGACGCCGCGAGCGGCCAGCACCTGATGGGTGAGTTCGTGGGGGTTCGTGCGCATCCTCTAGAAGTACCCCGCCCGACGCGTACTGCGGGTAGTCCATCTCGAAGTCGAGCTTCTCGAACGGCGTCGGGTCCTTGCGCACGTCGT
>NZ_JACSPN010000012.1:0-119819 GCF_015142735.1 Oerskovia douganii
TCAGAGCCGGGTTCCTAGACAGCTCCCACTCGACACGGAGGTCTCTCTTCACGTCAACAACGGTCCTGGTCAGTACATCTAGGCGCGGGAACCACCGTCCTGACGGGCTCACGAGCTCCGTCCGCCCCTTCCACCTGTCCGGACGCGTCGCATCGCCGTCGCGTCCTCATGTCCCGTGCCCGACGGGCAGACCAGAGAGTGATGTCCCATGAGCACCGACGTGACGAGCCTGCGGCGAGTCGACGAGCCGCCGTCGCAGACGGTCTCGACCGCCGGCACCCAACGCGCGGACATCCAGGGCTTGCGGGCGATCGCCGTCGCGGCCGTCCTGCTCTACCACCTCTGGCCTCACCGGTTGACCGGTGGGTTCGTCGGCGTCGACGTCTTCTTCGTGATCTCGGGCTTCCTCATCACCTCGCACCTGCTGTGTCGCCCTGTGCGGTCCGTCAAGGACCTCCTGGGGTTCTGGGCGCGCCGGGTGCGTCGGCTGATCCCGGCAGCGAGCGTCGTCCTGCTCGCGTCTCTCGTCGCCACGGTCGTCTGGCTTCCCGCGACCGTGCACACGACGGTCGCGCGCGAGGTCCTCGCCTCCACGTTCTACCTGGAGAACTGGGTGCTCGCGTGGTCGTCGACGGACTATCTCGCCGCGGAGGGAGATGGCCTCACCGGTGCAGCACTACTGGTCCCTGTCCGTGGAGGAGCAGTTCTACATCCTGTGGCCGATCCTGCTGGGGGCCGGCGCCTGGTTCGTCGCCAGGCGCCGGTCCAGCCTCCGGTGGTTCCCGCTGGCGGTCGTCGGGACCGTGGTGCTGGCGTCGTTCGCCTGGTCGGTCCACCTGACGGGCACGAACCCGCCCGCCGCGTACTTCGTCTCCACGACGCGCTTCTGGGAGCTCGGCATCGGAGCGGTGCTCGCCGCGTTCGTCGCCTGGCGGCCGCTACGGCTCCACCCCACGGCTCGGGTGGTCCTGGCGTGGTCGGGGCTGGGGATGATCGCCGTGGCCGTCTGGTCCTTCTCCGCCTCGACGCCCTTCCCCGGTGCTGCCGCCGCCCTCCCGACGCTCGGTACCGCGATGGTCATCGCCGCGGCTCCCGACGACCTCCGGTACGGCCCGGGGCGCGGCCTCGCCCACCGCTGGGTGCAGTGGCTCGGTGGGGTCTCCTACTCGCTCTACCTGTGGCACTGGCCGCTGATCGTCGTCGCGCCGTTCGTGCTGGGACACCCGTCGACCTGGTCGGAGAAGGTGGTCCTCGTGCTGGTGGCTCTGCTGCTGGCAGAGCTGTCGAAGCGGTGGGTCGAGGACCCGCTGCGCGACGACCCCTGGATCAAGGGGCGCCTGCGCAGGACCTTCGCGCTGCTCGTGGTGTCGGCCCTGGTGGTCGGAGGCGCCGCGGTAGCGCTCCACGTCAAGACCGTGGCCGACGCACGGTCGGCGGCCGCGGCGGCGCAGGCCGCGGCGGAGCGCGCCCAGCAGTGCCTGGGCGCAGGTGCCGCACGAGACAGGACGTGCGAGCTCGAGGGGGAGGAGCTGGTCACCTCGCCCACGTTCGCCAAGACCGACAAGCCGATCGTCTACGCCGACGGGTGCTGGAACAGCCCGCCCTTCGAGCTGCACAGGACCTGCACCTACGGGAGCTCGGCGCCGTCCGCACGCGTGGCGGTCGTCGGCAACTCGCACGCTGGACACTGGGTCCCGGCGATGCTCCCTGCCGTCGAGGAGAACGGGTGGCAGCTCACGACCTACCTGCAGTCAAGCTGCTACACGGTCGACGTACCGGTCGTCTTCGACGACCAGCGGGCGACCGACGGGTGCCTCGAGACGAACCGGTGGGCGGTCGACGAGGTGTCCGACGGCACGTTCGACCTCGTCGTGATGTCCGACCGGACGTACGCCGAGCTGGTCGGGGTGCCCGCCGACCAGAAGGGCGACGTCGCTCGCGCCTCGTACGCGACGGTGCTGGGCCGGATCACGGCTTCAGGCACCCCTGTCCTGGTGGTCCGCGACACCCCGGTGGCCAAGGTGGACGTCCCGACGTGCCTCGAGACGGCCGAGGGCGACACGAGCGCGTGCGGCATGGACCTCGCCGACGGGATCGAACGTGACCCGCTGGCCGAGGCAGGTGCCGCCGACGCCTCCGGCCTCGTCAGCGTCCTCGACGTCAACGACCTCGTCTGCCCCGACGGCTACTGCGCGCCGGTGCTCGGAGGGGTCGTCACCTTCTTCGACCACGGGCACCTGTCGGCGACCTTTGCCGCGACGCTCGAGCCCGAGGTCACGGCCGCCATGGAGCAACGCATCGCGGGATGATCGACGAGGGGCCCGCTCAGCGTCCGGTGCCGCCGAGCATCCTCGTCGCCCGCGCGCGCACCCGCCCGGCGAGGGACCTCTTGATGATCCGCGGCGCGGCGTCCCCCTCGTCCTCCGTGAGGTCCCAGTAGGCAGACTTGGTGACGGTCGACGCGTCGGGCTTGTAGTACGGCTTGACGAACCCGAGGTGGGGCCGTTCCCAGGCGATGTCGCGTCGCAGGACGCGGGCGGGGGTCCCGGCCGCGATGACGTTGTTGGGGATGCGTCCCTTGACCAGCGAACGGAAGCCGATCACCGACCCGCGGCCGATGTCGGCACCGCCCAGCGCCACGGCCTCGCGCCCCATCCAGACGTGGTCGCCGACCGTGATGTCCCGGGCAGGGTTGACGCGGAGCCCCGTGCGGATGTCGAAGATGGGGTGCCCGTCGTCGCCGCGCAGCTGGTTGCCGCTCGCGAACATCACGTCGTTCCCCACCGCCACCGTGGTCCCCTCGACCGCGGAGATCAGCACGGTCGTCGTCGTCGTGACCCCGTCGCCGATCCGCACCGTGGAGTCCTCCGCGATCCGGACGTTGTAGTCGGTCCAGCTCTGCCGGGGGTTGGCCCCCAGGTAGAACGTGCCGTTGTTGGCATCGAAGGTGAGCTGCAGCCTGCTGACCATCGCACCGGGAGCCACGACCACACGGTTGTTCTTGCCCCGGATGACGATCTTGACTGTTCCGTGCTGGCCGGAACCCGAGGACTCGACACGGTTTCCTGCCTCGTCCTCGTAGGGTTCCAGGGAGGTGAGGGTGATCGGCATGGGTGGCAGTCTAGGGCCTGTCCGGAGGCCGGTCGCCGCGGCCGTAGACTACCGCGCAGCGCACGACCGCAACGAAGGAAGACATGGAATCGCGAAGAGCTGCCGACCCCGCCCACCTGCTCGTCGGAGTGGTCCTGGGGGCCGACCCCGCGACCGTGGCGACGTTCCTGGCCGGTATCGAGCCGGACCTCGAGGGGCTGGGGGATCGGGCACGGGTCCTCCTCGTGAGCTCGGACGCGGAGGTCCGGGCTCTGGCCACGCGCTGGGCCGCGGCGCACGCCCCGACCGTCGAGCTCGTCGACGGGCCTGACGACCTGATCGAGGGGCGGAACGCCGTGCTCACGGCCCCGCTGCCGACGGGATGGCCGGCCGCGCAGACCTGGGTCCACGTCCCCGACGTCCGAGACCTGCCTCTTCCCGGGGCATGGAAGCGATACCTGGAAGGAGCGACGGCCTTTCCGGAGGCAGCGGTGCTCCGCGGGGTGTCGGCCGAAGACGCCGGCTCGGAGGCTCTGCACCTCGTGGACCTGCGCCGGCAGCCCGAGCTCGCCCCGACCCTCCTGCGCGACTCGGCGGTCCGTGCCGACCTCCTGGGCTCCGCCGGGCCGCGCCTGGACGCGCGCCTCGCCGCGGGATTCGCCGACGCGCGGCTGCTGGCCGGGGCGCTGCGGGCAGCGTCGGCTCCCACCGTCGCGTGGGTGCCAGGGGCCGCCTACGTGTTCGGGGAGCGGGACGACGAGCTGACGGGCGGACGGTCGTCGTTCGCCGACCCGCGACGGTTCGTCGAGTCGCTCCGGGACGGGCACCTCGTCGTCCTGGGGGACGACGCCCCGCCGTGGGCGCAGCACATGGTGCTGTCGGACCTGCAGTGGTACTTCCGGGCCGACGAGGCGCTGAGCGGGCAGATGAACGCTGAGATGCACCATCTCTCGACCGAGTTCCACGCGTTGCTGTCCCAGGTCTGCGCCCGGCTGAGCACCGACGTCCTCGACGAGGCCCAGGTCCCGCCCGTGCGACGGGCGGCGATCGAGCACGGGCTCCGGGGAAGGACCTGGCACGAGGAGACCGCCCTGCTCGAGGCACGTGACCGACCGCGGAGACTCGTGCGCCTCGCGTACCTGTTCACGGGCGACCTCCCGGCCGAGGAGGTTCTCGTGGACGGGGCGCCCTCGCGCCCTCGATGGGCCAAGACGCGGTCCCACGCCTACGCGGGCCGCACCCTCGTCAGTGAGCGCATCCTGTGGGTGCAGCACGGGCAGGACGTGCGGCTGGAGCTCGACGGAGCCACCGTCCGGGTGGCGCGGACGCGACCGCGCGAACCGCGGCGTCGGTGGACGGCCGCAGCCGTCGCGGCGGCCTTCGCCCCGAGGAAGGAAGCGCCGAGCCTGACGCCCGGGCAGCAGGCACGCAAGCTCGCGAGCCCGTCGTGGTGGCGCGAGAAGCTCGTGCTGATGCTGGCCGGGACAGGTGCCGTGCGCCGGCGCTTTGCCGGGGCCTGGGTCCTGCTGGACCGGGTCGAGAGCGCCAACGACAATGCCGAGCACCTGTTCGCCCACCTGCGCCGGACCAGGCCGGACCATCGGGCGTTCTTCGCCGTCGAGCGGGGGACCGCGGACTGGAAGCGTCTTCGCGCGGACCACGGCGCGCAGGTCCTCGCCTACGGCTCCCTCCGGTGGAAGCTCGTGTGCCTCAACGCGACGCACGTCCTGTCCTCGCAGGCCGGCCCGTACGTCTCGAACCCCGAGGCGCTCCGGCCCTTCGGACGGCGGTCGTGGAAGTTCGTCTTTCTCCAGCACGGGGTCATCGCGACCGACCTGTCGCGCTGGCTCAACCGGCGCACCTTCGATCTCTTCGTCACCTCGACGCCCGCGGAGTTCGCGTCGATCGCGGGGGACGGAGGGTTGTACAGGTACACGCCCCGCGAGGTGGTCCTGACGGGTCTGCCTCGGCACGACCGGCTCGTCTCGCTCGACCGGTCGGGGTCCGTCCGCCAGGACCGTCTGCTCCTGGTCCCGTCGTGGCGGGAGTACCTCCTGGTGGGCCAGGCGGACGCGACCGGACGGCGCGCGCTCCGGGAGGACTTCGAGCAGACGCACTACGCCCGCGCCTGGTGGGGGCTGCTGCGCTCCGAGGAGCTGCGCGCCTTTGCGTCCGACCACGGGCTACGGATCGCCTTCATGCCGCACCCCAACATCCAGCCCTACCTCGCCAGCCTCGACGTGCCTGACCACGTCGAGGTGCTCACCTACGCCGGCAACGACATCCAGGAGGTGCTCGTCAGCGCGCGCGTGGTCGTCACGGACTTCTCGTCCATCGTCTTCGACACCGCGCTGATCCGCAGGCCCATGGCGTACTACCAGTTCGACCAGGCCGAGGCGTTCGGGGGGACCCACACGGTCCGCCAGGGGTACTTCGGCTATCCGGAGGACGGGTTCGGCCCGGTGGTCGAGACCGAGGAGGCACTTCTCGCCGCTCTGCGCGACATCGCCCAGGACGGGTTCGAGCTCTCCCCGCTCTACCAGGAGCGGGCCGCAGCGGCGTTCCCCGCCCCGGACGACGGGGCGTGCGAGCGCGTTCTGCACGCCGTCCACGAGCTGGATACGCCGACGAGCGATGCCCCTGTCGCGGTCCCCCCGTCGCCGCCCAACCGACCGACCCCACGTGTTCCTGCCGTCCCCGGGACCGGGGGGCGAGAGGCCGCCGGAAGGGCCTTCGGCAGCCTCTAGGATGTCCTCGACGTCCGATGCGAGACGCGAGTACTCGAACATGGGGAAGACCGAAGTGATGCAAGCAGTGGGGAGCGCGGTCGAGACGGACCCCGCTGGGGAGTCGCACCAGATCGACCCTGACAGATCCCTCCCGTGGCTGACCGTGGTCACGGCGGTGTACGGAGCCGAGGACTACCTGGCCGACTTCATCCACTCCCTGGAGCAGCAGGGGGAGGACCTCGCGGGCGTCCGCGTCGTCGCCGTCGACGACGGGTCGCCCGACTCGAGCGGCGCACTCCTCGATGCGTGGGCGGAGCGGTCGCCAGGACTCGTCCAGGTGATCCATCAGGAGAACGGGGGAGCGGCGGCGGCGCGCAACGCGGGTCTGGCCCTGGTCGAGACCCCGTGGGTGACCTTCGCCGACCCGGACGACATCCTGGAGAGCGGCTACTTCCGCTCGGTCCGCGCCTTCCTCGAGGCGAACGGTGAGGTGTCCATGGCGGTGACCAAGCTGGTCTTCCTCCACGAGGCGACCGGGCAGCTCACCGACTCGCACCCGCTCCGGTTCCGGTTCGAGCGCGGCAACCAGGTGGTGGACATCTCCCGGTTCCCCGACTACTTCCACCTGTCGGCAGCCACCGGGTTCTTCCGGCGCGAGGTGATGGAAGGCCTCGACCTCCGTTTCGACGAGCGGATCCGCCCGAACTTCGAGGACGGGCACTTCATCGTGCGCTACCTGCTCGGAGCGCGGTCGTCGGCCGTCGGGTTCGTGGCCGACGCCCGCTACAGGTACCGCAAGCGAGCCGCCGGCTCGTCCCAGATCGACACCGCGCTCACGCACCCCGAGCGCTTCACGAACGTTCTCCGGTTCGGCTACCTGGACGCAGCGAAGCGCGCCGTCGAGGCGACGGGAGAGGTCCCGCGCTGGCTCCAGACGCTGCTCGTCTACGAGCTCCAATGGTTGCTCTCGGCCGACGAGGGGATGTTCGGGCGCAGCGCAGCCACCGTCGGGGTGGCAGACGAGTACATCGATCTCATGTTCGAGATCCGCAGGTACATCGGCACGGACGCCATCCGCTCGTACGCGATCACGCCGATGCCCCTGATCCGGCGGCTCGTGCTCGAGCGCGGGCTGGTGGCCGAGGACTGGGTCACGCCGAGGGTGACCCTCCAGACCGTCGACACGACGGAACGCTGGGTCCGGCTGACCTATCACTTCGTGGGTCGACGGCCCACCGAGGAGATCCTCGTCTCAGGCCGGGTCGCGACGACGACCAAGGCGAAGTACCGCAGGATCGAGCACGCCGAGCGACCGATGATGTGGGAGCGCATCATATGGTTGCCCATGCGGGGGACGATCGAGATTCGGCTCGACGGGGTGGCCATGCCGCTCGTCCGGCAGGGTCAGCACCTCGTGCCGACCGTGATCCGGGCCGGGGACGTCGACAAGCTCTTCGGGAACATCCCGAGGTTCCGCAAGCCCAAGGCGGGCGTCAAGAACCCCAAGCGTTCGACCGGATGGTGGGAACGCACCTTCGGTGAGAAGGCACGAACGGCTCGCGGAGCCGCCCGGACCCAGCGGATCGCGGAGTCGAGGCTGGTCCGTCGGTTCTTCGCCGACGCCTGGGTCCTCATGGACCGTGACAGCAATGCGTCCGACAGCGCCGAGCACCTGTTCAAGCACCTGCGGGCGAAACACCGTGAGATCAACGGGTGGTTCGTGATCCGGAGGGGGACGGCGGACTGGAAGCGTCTTCGTCGCGAGGGCTACAAGCGCGTCGTGCCGTACGGGTCCTTCGCATGGAAGCTCCTCGCGCTCAACGCCACGTTCATGGTCTCGTCGCACGCCGACGCGTTCGTGTACCGCCCTCCGGAGATGAAGGACCTCGGGCCGCTCCGCTGGCGCTTCGTGTTCCTCCAGCACGGCGTGACCAAGGACGACATCTCGAGGTGGCTGCGGGGGAAGCCGATCCGTCTCCTGGTCACCACGACGACGGGCGAGCACGAGTCGTTCGTGGGCGACGGCAGCTCCTACGACCTGACGGCACGCGAGGTCGTGCGGGCCGGACTCCCGCGACACGACCGGCTGGTGAAGCTCGGGAAGGAGTGGGACGGTCGTCGCGACACCATCCTCGTCATGCCGACGTGGCGTCACTACCTGGTCGGAGAACGCGACGTGACGGGGGCGCGCGCGGCCGACGCCTCCTTCGGGTCGTCGGACTTCGCGACCGCGTGGCGCGCCCTGCTGACGTCGGACACGCTCCGTGAGCTCGCGGTCCGTACCAGGACCAAGGTCGTCCTCATGCCTCACCCCAACCTCTCGCCCTATCTCGGGGCCTGGGGCCTGCCCGACTGGGTCACGGTCGGCAGCTACGAGAGCGTCGACGTCCAGGAGATGATCGCGCGGGCGAAGGTCCTCGTGACGGACTACACGTCGGTCGCTTTCGACGCCGCGGTCATCAGGCGACCGAGCGTCTACTACCAGTTCGACAGGGACCGGGTCTTCGGAGGTGGGCACACCATGCGGGTGGGGTACTTCGACTACGCCCGCGACGGGTTCGGACCGGTGCACACGGACGCCGAGTCGGTCCTCTCCTCCGTGGAGACGATCGTCGGCGACGGCGGCAGGCCCCAGGACGAGTACCTGGCCCGGATGGAGCAGGCCCTTCCCCACCGCGGCGGCAGCAACAGCGAACGCGTCGTGAAGGCGATCGCGAAGATCGAGAAGGACATGCGCTGGGTCTGAGGCGCGGACATGACGACGGGCCCGACTCCTGCAGGAGTCGGGCCCGTCGTCATGTCGGCAGCGTCACCGGTGCGGCGAGCGGAGTCCCGGCCCGACGTGGGTGCACGTCGGGCAGGGCAGGCTCACCGCAGCGAGGTGGGCGGGCAGGTCAAGACCTTGCCACGTACTGGATCGAGACGTACTCCCAGGACGAGGTGTCCCGAACCCGCCACGTGCCACCTGAGATGTAGGCGCTCGGCACGACGGCGACTGCCGTGAACTCTGCGCACTCGTCGTATCCGATCGCCGGCGTTTCCCAGATGCTCCCCGGGACGTAGGCGTCGCCGTCGTCGTAGACGACGCCGTTCGACCCGACGAACTCCACGTCGAGGTCCAGCCACGGATAGGCGGTGCCCTCGCCCGAGTAGCAGACGGCGGCAGGAGCCGTCAGGAGGTGGGAGCTGCCTGCGTAGGGGGTGTTGCTCGTGCTCCCGAACACGCCGATCCACGACGTCAGCGGGAACAGGTGCCCGGGACGGTAGGGGTCGGTCCGCGTCGAGTCGACGAAGAGGAACACCGGCGTCGAGTACCTCGTCCCGGCGACGTTCGAGACCTTGACACGGTACTGCTTGCTCCCGTGGACGGTCTTCGCCGTGAAGGACAGGGTGGACGTCGTCCTGCCGACCATGTTCGTCCAGGTCGTCCCGTCGTCGCTGACCTGCCACTGGTAGCTCAGGCCACCCCCGGTAGCGGTGACGGTGAACTTCGCGTTCTGACCGGTGCTGACCCATGACGCCTGCGGCTGGCCCGTGATCCTCGGGGTCGCGATGCCGACCGGCCAGGCGACCTTGGCGGTGGGGGTGCTGGTGCGGGTGGCGGTGATGTAGGCGGTGCGCTTGCCGGTGGTGGTGACGGTGATGGTCTTGCCGTGGTGGGCGGTGGTGAGGGTGAGGGTGTTGCGGGTGGCTCCGGTGATGGGGGTGCCGTTGGCCTTCCACTGGTAGGTCGTGGTGGTGGCGGCGGGGGTCCAGGTGGGTGCGGTGGCTCGGAGGGTGGAGCCGACGCGTGCGGTGCCGGTGATGGTGGGGGCCTTGGTCGTGGTGAAGGGCTTGACGACGGTGGCGGTGGCGGTGCTGGTGCGGGTGGT
Organism: Oerskovia douganii; assembly: GCF_015142735.1. Lineage (GTDB taxonomy): Bacteria > Actinomycetota > Actinomycetes > Actinomycetales > Cellulomonadaceae > Oerskovia > Oerskovia douganii. The sequence continues at coordinate 9,692 of NZ_JACSPN010000012.1, forward strand.
GGTGGTGTAGCCGGTGCGCTTGGCGGTGACGGTGAACGTGATGCGCTTGGCGTGGTCGGCGGTGGTGAGGGTGTAGGTGGAGCGGGTGGCGCCCTTGATGGCGATGCCGTTGCGCTTCCACTGGTAGGTGTAGGTCGCGGTGGGGGACCAGGTGCCGCGTGAGGCGGTGAGGGTGGAGCCGACGCGTGCGGTGCCGGTGATCTTGGGTGCGGGGGCGGTGGTGAAGATGCCGGCGGTGACGGCGGTGGTGGCGGTGCTGGTGAGGGTCTTGGTGGTGTAGCCGGGGCGGGTGGCGGTGACGGTGAGGGTCAGGCGCTTGCCGAGGTCGGTCGCGGTGGGGGTGTAGGTCGCGGTGGTCGCGCCCTTGATCGCGAGGTTGTTGGCCTTCCACTGGTAGCTCAGGGCCGCTCCGGGGGCCCAGGTCCCGGGCTGGGCGGTGAGGGTGCTGCCCACGCGTGCCGTCCCGGAGACCACCGGGACCGGCGACGCCGAGAACACGGCCAGGGCCACCTTGGCGGTCGAGGCGCTCACGACGGACTGCGTCGCGTAGCCGGGGAGGGACCCGGTGACGCTCACGCTGAAGGAGGCTCCGGCGTCGGAGGCGCCCAGGACGATCGACGGGCCGGTGGCACCGAGGATCGGCTGGCCGTCACGCAGCCACTGGATCGAGAGCGCTGCCGCGGGCGACCAGGAGGGGATCGTGACCGTGAGGGTCGACCCGACGGCCGCAGAGCCGCTGATGACCGGGACGGTGGTGACGAGCGTCCCGTCGGAGACGGGTGCCGTCGGGGCGCTCGAGACCGTCACGGGAGCTGCGCCGTCGAGCGTGCCGGTCACGTCGGCGCGGAGCACCACGCCGGCGAGGGTCGCGGGGATCGAGAGGGTGGCCTCGGTCGCACCCTCGATCGCGATCTCGTCCGCGAACCACTGGTACGTGAGCGCCGTGGCGGCCGGGGTCCAGCCGTCGCTCGTGACCGTGACGGTGGCACCGACCTGCGGTGTCCCCGTGACAGCGGGAGCCTGCTCCGGTGCGACGACGGTCGGGGTCTCGTCGACCGCCGGCTCGGTGGGAGCGGCCTCGCCCGGTCCTCCTGCGGCAGGCGGCTCAGGAGCGGGAGGGGCCTCGACGGCAGTCTCGACCGCCGCGGGCTCGGCGGTCGGCTCTGCCTTCGCGGCGCCGGCAAGGGCGACGGGACCGACGAACAGCGACAGGGCCGTGACCGTCGCCGTGAGGATCCGCGCGCGGTGGCGCGCGGAGGAGGTTCGTGACATGCGGGCTCCACTTCGAGTAGCCGCCCCACCGTGGGTCGGCGACCAGAGACTAGTGGTACTGGAGTGCCTGCGGATACCGAAATGTCCCTTCTGGGCGAGCAGGGGCGGGTGAATTATCCGGTGGTCGACACCCGGCCCGCACAGGGCGGCAGGCCCGCCGGACGAAAGAGGGGCCGACTCCCGACGGAGCCGACCCCTCTTCGAGCCCAGGACGGGCGAGCAAGCGCTACCGCTTCGACTTGCGGTAGCCCGCCGCGACGGCCTGCGCCTCGGTGTCGAAGCACGCCTCAGGGATGGTCACGGCGTAGAACTGGCCTCCCGGTACGTGGTAGATCCACTCGCCCGAGCTGGAGTGGTTCCCCTTGACACGGCAGCTGCTGACCTTCGCGGTCGGAGCGCTCACGCGGCTCGCCGTCGCGTAGGTGGAGCGCGATCCCGTGACGGTCACGGTGATCCGCTTGCCCACGTCGCTCGCGGTCAGGCGGTAGGACGTGCTGCGCGCGCCGGGGATCGTGACGCCGTCCCGCTTCCAGGTGTAGGTCAGCGACGCGCTGGGCGACCATGCCGGGGTCCACGCCGAGAGCGTGGTGCCCAACCAGGCGTTGCCGGAGACCACCGGAGCGGACGTGGACGCGAACGCACGGGTCACTGCCGCGGTGGGGGTGCTGGTGCGGGTGGCGGTGATGTAGGCGGTGCGCTTGCCGGTGGTGGTGACGGTGATGGTCTTGCCGTGGTGGGCGGTGGTGAGGGTGAGGGTGTTGCGGGTGGCTCCGGTGATGGGGGTGCCGTTGGCCTTCCACTGGTAGGTCGTGGTGGTGGCGGCGGGGGTCCAGGTGGGTGCGGTGGCTCGGAGGGTGGAGCCGACGCGTGCGGTGCCGGTGATGGTGGGGGCCTTGGTCGTGGTGAAGGGCTTGACGACGGTGGCGGTGGCGGTGCTGGTGCGGGTGGTGGTGGTGTAGCCGGTGCGCTTGGCGGTGACGGTGAACGTGATGCGCTTGGCGTGGTCGGCGGTGGTGAGGGTGTAGGTGGAGCGGGTGGCGCCCTTGATGGCGATGCCGTTGCGCTTCCACTGGTAGGTGTAGGTCGCGGTGGGGGACCAGGTGCCGCGTGAGGCGGTGAGGGTGGAGCCGACGCGTGCGGTGCCGGTGATCTTGGGTGCGGGGGCGGTGGTGAAGATGCCGGCGGTGACGGCGGTGGTGGCGGTGCTGGTGAGGGTCTTGGTGGTGTAGCCGGGGCGGGTGGCGGTGACGGTGAGGGTCAGGCGCTTGCCGAGGTCGGTCGCGGTGGGGGTGTAGGTCGCGGTGGTCGCGCCCTTGATCGCGAGGTTGTTGGCCTTCCACTGGTAGGTGAAGGTGGCTCCGGGGGTCCAGGTCCCGGGCTGGGCGGTGAGCTTGCTCCCGACCCGGACCGCTCCCGCGACGACCGGGACCGGCGACGCCGAGAACACGCCCGCGGCGACGACCTGCGCGGCGCTCGTCCGGGCCACGGTCTCGTACCCGTACCTGGATGCCCTCAGCGTGACGGCGAGCTTCTTGCCGTGGTCCGCAGCGACGGGAGTGTAGGTGGAGGCGGTGGCCCCGGGGACGGGCTTGCCGTCGACGAGCCACTGGTAGGTGAAGCTCGCGCCCTCGGTCCAGCGACCGGTCATGGCGTCCACGCGCGAGCCGACCCGGACTGTCCCGGCGAGCGTGGGATCGGGTGAGGTCGTGAACGCGGCGAGGGTCACGGGTGTCGTGGGGGTGCTGGCAGCGGTCACGGCCTCGTACCCGGGACGGGACGCCGTGACCCTGACCGAGATGCGGGCGCCGACGTCGGTCAGGAGCGGGCGGTACGTCGGTTCGCCGTAGGCCGTCGACACACCGTCGCGGAACCACTCGTACCTCAGGTCGACGGGAACGGGCCAGGTGGGGGTGGTGACCGACAGGGTCGAGCCGAACGCTGGCTTCCCGACGATCGTCGGGACGAAGTCGCCCAGGACCCTCGCGCTGACCGGGGGCGTCGGGGCGGTCCTCACGGTGACCGGGTCGGCGCCGGTCGCGGAGCCCGTGACCTCGGCGAGGAGCGTCGCGCCCATCAGGTCGTCGGTCACGAGCAGGTCGGGGCCGGTGGCGCCGGCGACCGGAACGGTGGTGCCCTCGTGCTCGGCGAACCACTGGTAGGTGAGCGTCACGTCCTCCGGCAACCACGGCAGGGTGTAGACGGTGACCGTCTCGCCCGGGACCGGGATCCCGCCGATCACCGGTCGGTCGGTGGGCGGCACCACGACGGGGGCCGGCGGGGGGACCGGGTCCGCAGCGGACGAGACCTGTGCGCTGCCGACAGGTTCGGGGCCGGCAGGTGCCGCGACGGCCGCGGGGGCCACGAGGATCGACAGTGCCGTGACGGCCGCTGTCAGCAGCCCGGGGAACCGGCGGGAGGACGAGGGACGAGACATGCGGGCTCCACTTCGTGTGGCCGTCCCACCGTGGGTCGGCGACCCGAGACTAGCCGTCGCCCACCGCCCGTGGGCGCCCGTGGACGGGATCGGCCCGCCTCGAGCGGGTGAAGTTCTTCCGCGGGCCCGACGGCGGAGCCCGGCCCGCGCACGGGAGGTCCCCGCCGCCGTCGGGCCTGGACGCACGACAGGCCGGCACCCCCGTGGGGTGCCGGCCTGTCGCGAGGCGGGGAGCGGAGGTCAGGCCTTCGCGGCGGCCTTGAGGTCGTCGACGAACGTCGGGTTCGCCTCGAGCCACTCACGCACCGAGGCGTCGTTGTCGGAGCCGCCGTTCTCGTTGAACATGATGTTCTCGAGCGAGAAGAGCTGCTCGTCGGTCAGGGTCAGCGCGGAGATCCAGGACGCGACGTCGGGGTGGTCCTCGGTGAAGCCGGTGCGTGCGACCGTGTGGATCTTCTCGGCCTCGCCCATGGCGCCCTTCGGGTCCTCGAGGTCCTTGACGGGGAACGCGTCGTAGGCCCAGTGGGGACGCCACAGCGTCACGGCGACGTTCTCGCCCGCGTCGGTCTTGCTCTTGAGCTCGGCAAGCATGGCGGGCGTCGAGGAGATGACGAAGTCCATCTCGTCGAGTCCGTAGCCCGGGATGGCCTCGTCCTGGGTGATGCGGGTCAGGCCCGCGCCGGACTCGATGCCGACGAGACGGTTGTCGAACTGGTCGGCGTTCGCGGCGAGCTCCTCGAGGCTGTCGACCGGGGCGTCCTCGTTGACCGCGATGGTCAGCTTGGCGTCGTCGTACCAGTAACCGAGGTCCTCGAGGTCGTCGCCGTACTGCTTCTTGTAGTCGGCGTGCGTGAGCGGGAGCCACATGTCGAAGTTCAGGTCGAAGTCGCCCCCGGCCATGCCCGTGTAGACGATCCCGGGGTCGGCGGTCTCGGTGCTGACGTCGTAGCCCTCGTCCTCGAGGATCGCCTTGAACAGGTGGGAGACGGCGATGCCCTCGTCCCAGCCCGAGTGGATCGCGATGGTGATGTCCTTGTCGGCCTCGCCCGAGCCGCCGGCGTCGGTGCCCGAGGCGCAGGCCGAGAGCCCGAGGCCCAGGGCCAGCGTGGAGGCGACGACCGCGGTGCGACGACGGGCCTGGTGGTGACGTGCGGGAGACATGGTGTCCTTCCTTCGCGGGCAGGCCGCTGGCGCGGCGAGACCCGTCTGGGTGGTGGTGGTGCAGGGAGTGCGGGGCCGCCCGGGCGGGACCGGGCGGGCGGAGGCTCAGACGGCCGTGGCGGCGAGCGCCTTGGCGACGGGCGAGCGGGTGCTGAGCGCTGCGGTGACACGGTCGAGGAAGACCGCGAGGATCACCACGGACAGGCCCGCCTCGAAGCCGAGCGAGATGTTGATGCGCTGGAGCGCCGCGACGACGTCGCCTCCGAGGCCGCCCGCGCCGACCAGGCCGGCGAGCACGACCATCGAGAGCGAGAGCATGATGACCTGGTTGACGCCGGCCATGATGGTCGGCATGGCGAGGGGGAGCTGGATCTGGCGCAGGATGCGCCCGGGGGTGGAACCGAACGCGTGGCCGGCCTCGACGACCTCGGAGTCCACCTGCCGGATGCCCAGCTCGGTGAAGCGGACGCCGGGGGCGAGCGCGAACACGACGGTCGCGACGATGCCGGGGACGGCGCCCGTGAGGAAGATCATGACCATGGGGATGAGGTAGACGAACCCCGGCATGGTCTGCATGAAGTCGAGCACCGGGCGCACGACGCGTGAGACCTTGTCGTTCCGGGCGGCCCAGATGCCCAGCGGGATGCCGATCGCGAGCGCGATCACGCTGGCCACGAGCACGAGGGCGAGCGTCGCCATCGCGTTGTCCCACTGGTCGACGCTCGCGATGACGACGAACCCGACGAGGGTCGTGACGGCGAGCCGCCATCCCTTGGCGAAGAACGCGAGGGCGGCCAGGACGAGCGCGACGACGACGAACGGCGGCCCCTGGAGGACCGACGCGAGGGCGTCGTAGCAGGTCAGCAGGACGTCCTTGACGACCGCGAAGAAGGGCTTGAACGTCGCGATGAGCCAGGTGACGAACACGTCGACCCAGTCACCGAGCGGCAGGCGGGGGATGAACGTGTCGGTGGCGCTCACGCGTCCGCTCCTTCCGTGGTGGGGACGTCTCCTGCGATGGTGTCGCCTCCGGTCGTCGGGGACGGTTCGTCCGTCCCGTCGGCGTCGGGCACGTCGGGCTCGTCGAGCGTGGGCGGCACCATGGCCTCGAGCAGGGTCACGCGCGGGATGACGCCCACCAGGCGGTTCTTGTCGTCCGTCACGGCGATGGGCAGCGGTGACTCGGCCGCCGGTGCGAAGAGCTCCGAGAGGGGGGTGTCGACGCTCACGGGCGCGACGCCGTCGTGCACGATCGACTCGATGCTCGTGGCGTGGTCGCCGCTCGACTTGAGGAGCGCGACCGCGTCGTCGTCACGGACGACGCCGCGCAGGACCCGCTGACGGTCGACGACGAAGGCCGCCGACACCTGCGCCTCGCGCATGGTGCGGCTCGCGACGCGGGGGCCGCCGCCGAGGGGGACGACGGCCGTGGGCCGGACCATGAGGGAGGCGGCCGTCAGGACCCGGGTGCGGTCGACGTCGGCGACGAACTGCGCGACGTAGTCGTTCGCGGGGTCGGACAGGATCTCCTCGGCCGTGCCGATCTGGACCGTGCGGCCGTCGCGCATGACCGCGATCCGCTCGCCCAGGTGCATGGCCTCGTTGAGGTCGTGCGTGATGAAGATGATGGTCTTGCCCAGGGTCTGCTGCAGGTCCAGGAGCTGTTCCTGCATCTCGCGCCGGATGAGCGGGTCGAGCGCGGAGAACGCCTCGTCCATGAGCAGGATGTCGGTGTCGGCGGCGAGCGCGCGGGCGAGGCCCACGCGCTGGCGCATGCCGCCGGAGAGCTGCGAGGGCAGGGAGTCCTGCCAGCCGCCCAGGCCCACGAGGTCGAGGGCCTGCTGGGCCTTCTCGCGCCGCTCGGCCTTGCCCATGCCCTGGATCTCGAGGGGGTACGCGGCGTTGTCGAGCACCGTGCGGTGGGGGAGCAGCGCGAAGTGCTGGAAGACCATGCTGACGCGGCTGCGGCGCAGTGCGCGCAGCTCCTTGGCGCTCACGGTCGCGAGGTCCGCGTCGCCCAGCAGGACGTGGCCCGCCGTGGGCTTCCACAGCCCGTTGAGCATGCGGATCAGGGTCGACTTGCCCGAGCCGGACAGGCCCATGACGACGAAGATCTCGCCCTGCTTGACGTCGAAGCTCGCGTCGATGACGGCGGCCGTCCCCAGGGGCTTGACGTCGGCGCGGCTCGCACCGTCCTTGAGGCGCCGGACCGCTTCCTGGGGGCGGCGGCCGAAGACCTTGTAGACGCCCTGGACCCTCACGGCCACGGGCCGGTCGTCAGGCAGGGGGTCGGCGCCGTGGGCGCCGGGGAAGGGCTCGGTGTCGACCGGGATGAGGACGGGTGCGGTCGACGTGGGTGGCTCGGTGCTCGTGCTCGTGCTGGTGCTGCTTGCGGTCATGCTGGCGGGTCTCGCCACCTTCCAGGTGTCGTGGCGGGTCCGGAACGCTCCGCGGAGGGCGCCAGGGTGACCTGGCTGCGACCTCCCGGTGCGCTCAGCGCCGTCAGGCGCGTCACGGTCCACCGGATCGAGGCCTGCTGCCGGGGGCCGCCCGGGTGGGTGGCCACCGCACGTCGCAGCGGGCTCTGACCCGTCGAGGAGCGGCGTGGGGCCGCACCTCGTCGAGTCGATCTGTCTCCAGCACCCTGCCCGATCCGAGGTCGAATTGCTACCGAGCAGCAGGCGTGCATGGCGGATTCGAGGGAGATCCTTTGCTGACTTATCGTTGCAACCGCGCGGCTTTGACCAATTCTGGGATCGTTATCGCTTCGTGACCTTGATTTGGTCAAGCAGATCTGCTACCGCGAGCGGGTGGACCGCGTCGTCGGGATGGCCGAGGTCGCCGCTCTCGAGTCCGGCGCACGGGGCATCCGCGCTGACCGGCGCCGCTCACCGCGCCACCTGCCCGGCGGCGCGGTGAGCACCCCCCGACGGCGCGGTGAGCACCCCCGGCGACGTGCGAGGTGCCCCCGGTAGTCTGGAGCGACACCGTCGGAACCGTCGTTCGGAGCACCATGTCTTCTGCCACGCCCGCCGCCCAGGCCTCGTTCGACGAGGTCCCCGGCCGCTACAAGGTCCGCGACCTGTCCCTCGCCGAGGCGGGTCGCCACCAGATCCGCCTCGCGGAGCACGAGATGCCCGGGCTCATGGCGCTGCGGGCCGAGTTCGGTGCGTCTCAGCCGCTGGCCGGCGCACGCATCGCGGGCTCGCTCCACATGACCGTCCAGACGGCCGTCCTCATCGAGACCCTCGTCGCGCTCGGTGCGCAGGTGCGCTGGGCGAGCTGCAACATCTTCTCGACGCAGGACGAGGCCGCCGCGGCGATCGCCGTCGGTCCGCACGGCACGCCCGAGGACCCGCAGGGCGTCCCGGTCTTCGCCTGGAAGGGCGAGAGCCTCGAGGAGTACTGGGACTGCACCGAGCAGATCCTGCTGTGGCCGGGCGACGAGGGCGCGAACCTCATCCTCGACGACGGCGGTGACGCGACCATGCTCGTCCACCTGGGCCTGCAGTACGAGCGCCTCGGCACGGTCCCCCCGGACACCCTGCCGGGCGAGCCGGACCACACGCACGAGATGAACGTCGTGCGCGCCGTCCTGCGCCGCGCGCTCGCGGCCGACCCGCTGCGCTGGACGGGCATCGCCGAGCAGCTCCTCGGCGTGACCGAGGAGACCACCACGGGCGTGCACCGCCTGTACCAGCTCGCCGAGTCGGGCGAGCTGCTGTTCCCGGCGATCAACGTCAACGACTCCGTCACCAAGTCGAAGTTCGACAACAAGTACGGCATCCGGCACTCGCTGCCCGACGGCGTCAACCGTGCGACCGACGTCCTCATGGGCGGCAAGGTCGCGTTCGTCGCGGGCTACGGCGACGTGGGCAAGGGCGCTGCCGAGGCGTTCCGCGGCCAGGGCGCGCGCGTCATCGTCTCGGAGGTCGACCCGATCTGCGCGCTGCAGGCCGCGATGGACGGCTACCAGGTCGCGCGCATCGAGGACGTCCTGGGCGAGGCCGACTTCTTCATCACGACCACGGGCAACAAGGACGTGGTCACGGCCGAGCACATGGCCGCGATGAAGAACAAGGCGATCGTCGGGAACATCGGTCACTTCGACAACGAGATCGACATGGCGGGGCTCGCGCAGATCCCGGGCATCACGCGCACCGAGATCAAGCCGCAGGTCCACGAGTGGACCTTCCCCGCAGCCGACGGCGAGGAGCCGCGCTCGATCATCGTCCTGTCCGAGGGGCGCCTGCTCAACCTGGGCAACGCGACGGGGCACCCGTCGTTCGTCATGAGCAACTCGTTCTCGAACCAGGTCATCGGCCAGATCGAGCTGTTCGAGGACAGCAAGCGCCCGGAGGGCGAGCGGACGTACGAGCGAGAGGTGTACCGCCTGCCCAAGGTCCTCGACGAGAAGGTCGCGCGCCTGCACCTCGACGCGCTGGGCGTGCGCCTGACCGAGCTCTCGAAGAGCCAGGCCGACTACCTCGGCATCCCGGTCGAGGGGCCGTACAAGCCGGAGCACTACCGCTACTGAGCGGACCCGCGCGCCCCTGAGGGGGCCCGACGGCGCAGGGCCGGGTTCCAGGAGGAGCCCGGCCCTTCGTGGTGGTCGCCCCGGGTGGGGTCGATGCGTCGCCCGGGCCCCGGAGCGTCGCCGCCGGCGGTTCACCCTGTCACCCTGAGCGCTTTCAGGGGTCCTGCGCGACGATGGTCCCAGCAGCGCCGACAGGAGAAGACGATGGCGACGGTCCCGAGCGAGCCCACGATCAGCGACTCCGAGCGAGCAGAGCTCGAGGCCCTGCGTGCCGAGGTCCGGCGTCTGCGCGCCGATCGCGCCGCGCCGCCGGTCGAGCCCTCCGGTCCGGTCGGTCGGCGTCGGGGCGGGTGGCTGCGGTGGACGTCCGTCGCGGTGCTGCTGGTCCTGGCGGGTGTCCTGATGCTCGGCTCGGTCCTGGCGCGGTACGTGCGCGCGGAGATCATGGACACCGACCACTACGTGGCGACCGTGACGCCGCTCGGCGCGGACCCTGCGATCCAGGCCGAGGTCAGCTCCAAGGTCAGCGCGGCGATCCTGGACCGGATCGACCTCGAGACCCTCACGACGCAGGCGCTCACGACGCTCACCCAGAACGCCGAGCGTCTCCCGCCGCAGGTCATGGGGCTGGCGCCGCTGCTCGCGAGCCAGGGCGAGTCGTTCGTGCGCTCGACCGTGGACCGCCTGGTCACGTCCCCGCGGTTCGAGGAGCTGTGGATCGTCGCGAACCGTCAGGCCCACAAGAACCTCGTCTCGGTGCTCACGGGGGAGGGGGACACGTCGGTCACGGCCGACGCGAACGGGCAGGTCACGCTCTCGCTCGGCCCCATGATCGACGAGGTCACGCAGCGGCTCTCGGCGCGCGGCTTCACGTTCGTGGAGAACCTGCCGTCGATCAACCCGCAGTTCGTGCTGTTCACCTCGGACGACGTCGTCACCGCCCAGCGTGCGGTGGCGTTCCTGAACAAGGCGGCGAACGTGCTGCCGTGGCTCTCGCTGCTCGTCGCGGCCGGGGCGGTGTGGGCGGCGCCCCGTGGCCGTCGCCGTCGTGCCGTGGTGCTCGCCGGCGTCGCGTACGTCGTCGCGATGGCGCTCCTCGCGATCGGGGTCACGGTCGGCCGCTCGCTGTACCTGGGCGCGGTGCCCTCGGACACCCTGTCGCCCGCGGCCGCGACGGCGCTCATCGACGCGGTCCTCGTCCCGCTGCGCACGTCGCTGCGCGCGGTGTTCGCGTTCGGGCTGGTAGTCGCGCTCGCCGCGTACCTCACGGGTCCGAGCCGGTCGGCCGTGGCCGTGCGCGGCGGCTTCAACCGGCTCGTGCGCGCCGCGAGCCGAGGGCACGCGGGGGACGGCGGCCGGGCCCCGCACCCGTACGAGGTCTGGGTGGCGAGGCTGCGCTGGCCGCTGATCGGACTGGTCCTGGCCGGTTCGCTGACGGTGCTGGTGTTCTCGCGCTACCCGAGCGGCAGCACGATCCTCGTGATCGCCCTGGTCGCGGCCGTCCTCGTGGTCGCGATCCAGGTGGTGTCCGCGCCCGCCCGCGGTGCGGCGGCGGTGAGCGGACCGGACGAGCCGGGCGGCGCCGTCGGGCAGGAGGGGCCCGCCCCGGAGGAGTCCCGGACGCCCGCCGCGCCGTAGCGCGGCCCGGGACATGGGGGACAACCCCCCTGCACGACGGCGGCGCGCACCCTGGGCACGTGCGCCCCGACCGGGAAGACTGGTGGGACCGCTCGAACCACATCCAGGAGTCCTGCCACCATGTCTGCTGTGACATCCCCCCAGCCGCCGTCCGGCGATGCCGCCCCCGCACGCGAGCCCTCGCCGGGGTACCCGACTCCGCCCACCGGTGCTACCGAGCCGCTGCCCGCCTCGCCGACCAGCGGCTCGTCGCCCCGTCTCGGACGCGTCGCCGCCGACCTCGACCCCCGCTACGTCGACCTGCGCGAGCCCGTGGGCTTCCTCCAGGCCCCGTTCGCCGGCCAGACCTGGCGAGAGTTCGGCTACCTGTGGCTGTCGCTGTTCATCACCCCGTTCGCGTTCACGTACGTGGTCTTCACCGTGAGCTTCACCGCGGGCATCCTGGTCACGGTCGTCGGGCTCCTGGTCTCGGGGGGCCTGGTCCTCGGGGCGCGCGGCTGGGGCGGGATGTACCGCTCGATGGCACGCTCGATGCTCTCGGTCGACGTGCTCGCCCCCGCACCGCACGAGCTCCGCAGGGGCTTCTGGCGCTCGCTCTGGTCGAACCTCTCGGACGGCCCCGGGTGGCGCGCCATGACGTTCATGTTCGTGACGTTCCCGCTCGCACTCACCGCGTTCGTGGTCACGGTCACGTTCTTCTTCGTGTCGCTCGGGGCCGCGACGCACTGGCTCTGGTCGCAGTACCTGCCCGAGCAGCTCGGCGCCGACGGCGAGTGGCACCGCGGTGCCCAGATGGCGCCCGACTGGTACGTCGACACGCCCCTGCGGCAGTCGGCGCTCGCTGCGGTGGGGATCGCGCTGTGGTGGCTGTGGCCGCAGCTCGTGCGCGGCTTCGCCCAGCTCTTCCGCCTCCTGACGATCAACCTGCTCGGTCCCACGCGCGCGAGCCTGCGCGTGGCGGACCTCGAGAAGTCCCGCGGCAAGACCGTCGAGGACGCCGACGCCAAGCTGCGCCGCATCGAGCGCGACCTGCACGACGGCACCCAGGCCCGGCTCGTGGCGGTCGCGATGCAGCTCGGCGAGGCCAAGGAGCAGCTCGCGTCCGGGGGCGACGCGAACGAGGCGCTCGAGCTGGTCGACAACGCGCACGCCTCGACCAAGGAGGCGCTCGTCGAGCTCCGTGAGCTGGCCCGGGGCATCCACCCGCCCGCGCTCGACAACGGCCTCGCGGTCGCCCTGGAGACGCTCGCAGCCAGGTCGCCGCTGCCCGTGACGGTCGACGTCGACCCGCGCATCGACCCGTCGCCCGCCGTCGAGACCATCGCGTACTTCTGCGTCGCCGAGCTCGTGACGAACGCCGCGAAGCACGCCCGCGCCACGGGCGTCTACGTGCTCGTCGAGGAGCAGGGGTCGCGGCTGCGCCTGCGGGTGCGCGACGACGGCCAGGGCGGTGCACGCGTCTCGACCCCCGACGCGCGCGGGCACCGGTCCGGGCTCGCGGGGCTCGAGGAACGGGTTCGCTCGGTCGACGGCACGTTGGACCTCGTGAGCCCGATCGGTGGGCCTACGGTGGTCACGGTCGTCCTGCCGAGCAGGGTCTGACCGCCCCCGTCCGTCGCCGGCCCGGGTGCCTCGACCGAGGCGCTCGGGCCGACCCCTCGACACAGAAGAGGTACCACCGTGCGGCTCGTGATCGCCGAGGACTCCGTCATCCTGCGCGACGGCCTCGTCGCCCTCCTCACCCGTCGTGGCCACGAGGTCGTCGCGGCCGTGGGCGACGGCGACGCCCTCGTCGCGGAGGTCGCGCGGCTCGCTGCCCTCGGCGAGCTGCCCGACGTCGTCATCATCGACATCCGCATGCCTCCGACGTTCACCGACGAAGGGCTGCGCGCGGCGCTCTCCCTGCGCGCCGCGTCGCCAGGGCTGGGTGTGCTGCTGTTCTCGCAGTACGTCGAGACCCGGTTCGTGAGCGAGCTCCTCACGGGCGGCGCGGAGGGGGTCGGGTACCTCCTCAAGGACCGCGTCGCGGACGTGAGCGAGTTCCTCGACGCCCTGACCCGCATCGCCGCAGGTCAGACCGTGCTCGACCCCGAGGTCGTGAGCCAGCTCATGGGCGCCTCGCGCTCGGACGACGGCCTGGCCCGCCTCACGCCGCGCGAGCGCGAGGTCCTCGGGCTCATGGCGCAGGGGCGCTCGAACACCGCGATCGCCGAGAACCTGTTCCTGTCCTACGGGGCGGTCGAGAAGAACGTCACGGCGATCTTCGGCAAGCTCGGCCTGCCGCAGGACGCGGGGGACCACCGCCGGGTGCTCGCGGTCCTGAGGTACCTGCGGGACTGAGCCGCCCGCGGCGCCGCCGGGCACCGGGGGGACATCCCCCGGGGCGATGACCGGCGCGCCGCCCGGCCCTCGGGGGAGGGTCCCATTCCGGGACGTACCGGGATTTTCGAGACTGGTGGGGAACCTTTCCCCCGTTCCCGAGGAGCACCCGTGGCCGTCGTCGACGTCCCTCAGACCCCCGTCCGACCCTCGCGGCCGAGCGTCCCGACGCGCGTCTCGCGCGCCCGCCCGACCGGCCCCGCCGCCCGGGCGAGGAGACCGCACGAGCCGGCGCTGCGCCGTCGGGACCCCGCACCGACCACGGCCCGGCGCGACGTGTTCGTCGACGCCGTCCGCGCCCTCGCGACCCTCGCGGTCCTGAGCGTGCACTGGCTCATGCCCGAGGTCACGTGGGACGGCGAACGCCTGGGCATCGGCAACGCCCTGGCCTACGGCGGCGCGTGGACGCTCACCTGGGTCCTGCAGGTCCTGCCCTTGCTGTTCTTCGCGGCCGGGGCCTCGGCCGCGTACCAGCTCTGGCGCCGGCCCGACGGCGCCGCCCGCCTCCCCGGAGCCCGCCACCAGGGCGACCGGGCGGGCTCCGACGCACCCGGCCTCGTCGCGGCCGGGTGGGACGTGGTGCGGCGCCGCATGCCACGCATCTGGAAGCCCGTCGCGGCGTTCGTCGGCGCCTGGGCCGTGGCCGTCGTCGCACTGCCCCTGCTGGGCGTGCCCGAGGGCGCGGTGCGGCAGGTCGCGCGGATCGCGCCACAGCTCCTGTGGTTCCTCGGGGTCTACCTGCTGCTGCTCGCGATCACCCCGGCCCTGCTGCGCGCCTACCGGGCATGGGGGTGGCGTGCGGTCGCGGCCGTCGTCGCCGCGCCCCTGGTCGTGGACGTGCTGCGCTTCGCCGCGGGCCTCGAGCAGGTCGCCGTGGCCAACGTGCTGCTCGGCTGGGCCGTGCCGTACGTCCTGGGCATCGCCTACGTCGACCTGGTCCGGCGCGACGCGCTGCCCGCGCGCCGCACGCTCGCCCTCGTGGCCGGCGCCGCGCTCGCCGCCATGGTGGCCCTGGTCGTGCTCGGTCCCTACCCCCCGAGCCTCATCGGGATGCCCGGCGACGCGATCTCCAACCTCGGCCCGCCCACGGCGCTCGCCGTGGTCCACGCGGTGCTCCAGGTGAGCGTCGCGCTCGCGGTGCGCGACGCCGTCGTGCGCTGGGCGGGCGGGCGCGGGGCCGCGCTCGTGACCTGGGTCGCGGCCCGGTCCATGACGCTGTACCTGTGGCACCTGACCGCGATGTTCGTGGTGCTCGGCGTCGTCCTCCTCGGGCTCGGGACACCGCTGCCCGCCTCGTGGAGCGCCGACTGGTGGGCCGCTCGTCCGCTGTGGTTCGGGGCCGCGGGCCTCGTGCTCGCAGGGCTCGTGCGCGTCTTCGGACGCCTCGAGACCCCGGCGACGGGACGGGTGACGGTGCCCGTCAGTGCCGAGGGTCGGGCACCGAGTACGGCAGGCGGTGCAGCATCTCGCCCTGCTCGCGAGCCAGCTCGCGTCCCCGCTGGGCGCTGACCCAGTCGCGGCTGCGCCGCTCGGCCAGGACCGCGCACAGGAAGTCCTCGGCAGGAGTCCCGGGCGGCGGGCCCGGGGCCACGAACCGCTCGATCCGGCCCGCGAGGTCCTGGCCCACCCGCACGCGCGAGGCCGGGTTGAGCCCCGCGGCGCGACCGAGGAACTGGCGGACCGCGAGGGCCAGCCCGTCGGGGAGCCGGCGCATGTCGGCGTGCGCGGCCCACCCGGCCAGGTAGGGCGGCATCGCGATCGCCGCGTACGTGGGCCTGCCGCCGCGCACCCGGATCGCGTACGTCCCGGCCAGCATGTCGCCGACCCGCTTGCCCTTGTCGTTCGACAACGACGCCACGACGGCCACCGAGCCGAACGTCATCCACAGCTCACCCACCCCCACGAGCGCACGGATGAACGCGTGCCGGAAGCGGACCGGGCCGCCGTCGTCGCGCACGACCCGGATGCCCATGGCCAGCTTGCCGAGCGAGCGGCCCCGGGACAGGGTCTCGACGGTCGTCGGGATGCCGACCATGACCAGGACCGTGAGGACGATCCACACGGCCGGGGCGAAGTCGATGCTGACGGCGTTGAGCGCGGCCCCCGCGACCGCGAACACGAGGCTCAGCAGGACCGCACCGATCGCCACCAGGTCGATCACGGCCCCCAGGGCCCGCGTCACGAACGACGCGGGTCGTGCGTCGAGGACCACGCCCTCGCCGGTCAGGATGCCGTCTCGCACGCGTGCTCCTCCATGGTCGTCGACAGGGTCGAGGGGTCGTCGTGGCCACACCTTGCCCCACAGCGGGCCGGTGCCCGGGGCGCCACGAGGGGGTCCGGCCCACTGTAGGGCAAGGTGTGGCAGGGTAGCCGCGTGGACCTCGATGCCTTCAACGCCGTGCACAGCGACGAGTGGTCGCGGCTCGCCGAGCTGACCAGGAAGCGCACGCTCGACGGCGCGGAGGCCGACGAGCTGGTCCGCCTCTACCAGTCGGTCGCGACCCACCTGTCGACCATCCGCTCGTCCGCTCCCGACCCGGTCCTCATCACGCGGCTCTCCGACCTGCTCGGGCGCGCGCGGGGACGCATCGCGGGCGCCCACGAGCCCGCGTGGCGTGACGTGACGCGCCTCGCGGTCGTCTCGGTGCCCGCGGCCCTGTACCGGATCCGGTGGTGGACCGTGACCGTCATGGTCCTGTTCCTCCTGGTCGCCGTCGTCTCCGGCTGGTGGGTCGCGACCACCCCGGACGCGCTCGCCTCGATGGGCACGCCCAGCGAGCGCGAGGCCTACGTCAACGAGGCCTTCGCGAGCTACTACGACCCCGGCGCCGACTTCGCGGCGATGGTCTGGACGAACAACGCCTGGATCGCGGCCCTGTGCATCGCGTTCGGGATCACCGGGGTCTTCACGGCCTACCTGCTGTTCACGAACGCCGTGGCGATCGGGTCGACGGGCGGCATGATGGCCTCGTACGGCGAGCTCGACACGTTCCTCACGCTCATCGCCCCGCACGGGCTGCTCGAGCTCACCGCGATCTTCGTCGCGGGGGCTGCGGGGCTGCGGCTGTTCTGGACCATGGTCGACCCCGGCCCGCGACCGCGCCTGCGGGCCCTCGCGGAGGAGGGGCGCGCGCTGTTCACCGTCGTGATCGGGCTCGTGGTCGTGCTGGGCGTCTCGGGACTGATCGAGGGGTTCGTCACCGGGTCGGGCATGGCCTGGTGGCTCAAGATCGTGATCGGGGCCGTCGCGCTCGCCGCCTTCTGGACCTACACGCTCCTGCTCGGTCGACGCGCAGTCGAGGCGGGGGAGACGGGCGACCTCTCGGCCGACCTCGCGGGGGACGTCGCGCCGGTCGCGGGCTGAGCACGGCCCGCCGTCAGCCGGGCGCCACGACCACCTCGTGCGCCGACGCGTCGGGCGCGACGAACCGCAGCAGCTCGCCGCCGCGCTCGTCGAGCGCGGCCCGCTGCGCGCGGGTGAAGGCGTGGCCGAGCGGGGTCACGTCGAGGCGCGCGACGGCGTCGGGCGTCGTCGCCGGTCGCAGGCCGGACCGCCGCACCTTCCACGTCGCGGCCACGTAGCCGTCCACCAGGACCGTCCCGGGCACCTGGCCGTTGACGGTCGTGATCGCCCTGCGCCGCACGTCGTCCACGACGCGCGTGCGGTTCGCGTGGCCCAGCACGAGGTTGTCGAACTCGGCGACGAGCACGAGGGGGGCGACGGCGTCCGCGCCGGGCCGCGGGGCGTCCGGCAGGTCCAGGTGCTCCTTGCCGTCAGGGCCGGTGAACGTCACGAGCTCGGGCCGCAGCCGCCCGACGACGTCGCGCAGGCCCGTCAGTCCCGACCACCTCTGGGCGTCCATGACCGTGGCCGGGCCGAACGCCGCGAGGTAGCGGCGGACGAGCCGGGCGAGCGCCTCGGACCGTTCGTCGGGGTCGCGGAGCCCGCGGCTCGGACGCCCGAACCAGGCGTCGGCCGTGGTCCAGGTCGTCGTGGTGCCGGGGCCGGTCGCGCCCCACAGCCCGCGCGGCGTGACCTGGACGAGGGGGAGGAAGCAGCGTGCGGTGTACGCCAGGTGCTGGGGGTCGACGTCGGGCCAGCGCTCACCGAGGAGCCGGCCCAGCTCGCCCGAGGTGAGCGGGCCGTCGCCCAGCAGGTCCTCGGCAGCCGCGGCGACGTCGTCGAGGTCCGTGCCCACCAGGGCCTTCGCGTGCGCGCTGCCCACGCGCACCCCGGACTCGAGCAGCGGGCGGAGCACGCCGGGGAGCTCCAGGGCGTCCTCGGCCGTGACGAGGTGGACAGTGCCCCGCAGGAGGGCGATGCGGGTCACGGAGCGGTCCAGGAACCGGTCCGCGAGGTCCTCGGTACGGAACCCGTCGAGCCGTGACCACAGTCCCGGGTAGGGCGTCGTGGGGACCTGCGACTGGAGCCCGACCAGGTGGTCGACCTCGGCGACGGCCGGGGTCCGGGCTCCGGCGCTGCCGGTACGGGGCTCCGGCGCGGAGGCCGGTGCGAGCAGGTGCTGGCGCGCCAGCAGGGCCCGGTTGAGCTCGGCGAGGCTGAGCGAGGGCCCGTGGCGGCCGGCAGCGGTCATGGGGTCATCCTGCCGCGCGGTGCCGACAGCGCGCCCCCCGACGGGTCGGGACCCGGTGGGGGCCAGGCCGGTCGGGTTCCTGCCGGTGCGACCGGTCGGTGCCCGTCGGTCGGCGCGGGCGCCTCAGAAGACCAGGAAGCCGAGCGCCGGGATGACGAACGTCGCGGAGAGCGCGAAGATCACGATGATCGCGACGCGCCTGTTGCGGGCTTCGCGGTCGCGCGGGGTGGCCGGTCGGGTCACGGTGGGGCTCCTCGGGAGATGGGGGTTTCCACCCACCAGCCTAGGCGGTGGGGTGGGAGCATCTCGACGGGCCCTGTGACGGAGCGGTGAGGACCAGGGCGCGCCCTGTCCGGACGAGCGCGCCCCGGGGCGGTCTCGTCCGGACGGAGCGGCTAGAGCCGCCCTGCGGCCTTGAGCGCGAGGTACGTGTCCGCGAGCCGTGGCGCGAGCTCCTCGGGCAGGCCCTCGACCACCTCGACCCCCTTCTGGGAGAGCACGGTCCGCACCGCGGTGCGCTCGAGCTCGACGCGGGCGGCGGCCGCGGCGTCGTAGACCTCGGCGACGCCGTCCCGTGCTTCCCGCAGCGCCGCGACCTCGGGGTCCGCGACCGAGGCGACGACCACCTGGTGCTTGGCGGTGAGCTGCCCGACGACGGGCAGCAGGCCCGTCTCCACGGCCGCCGGGTCGAGCGTCGTGAGCAGCACCACGAGCGCACGCTGCGACAGCCGCTGGTGGACCGAGCCGACCAGCCCGGGCCAGTCGGTCTCGAGCAGCGCGGGCTCGATGGGCGCGAGCGCGTCGGCGAGGGCCGGCATGAGCCGGGGACCTGCGGCGCCCGCGACCCTGGCCCGCACGCTGCGGTCGTAGGCGAACAGCTCGACACGGTCCCCGGCTCGCCCTGCGAGGGCGGAGAGCAGCAGCGCGGCCTCGATGCTCGCGTCGAGCCGCGGCTCGTCGCCCACGCGGGCGGCCGAGGTGCGCGACGTGTCCAGGACGAGCAGGACGCGACGGTCACGCTCGGGCCGCCAGGTGCGCACGACCATGTCGGCGCGCCGGGCCGACGCCCGCCAGTCGATCGAGCGCACGTCGTCGCCGATCACGTACTCGCGCAGCGAGTCGAACTCGGTCCCCTCGCCGCGGACCTGGACGGCGGAGCGCCCGTCCATCTCGCGCAGCCGCGCGAGCCTGCTGGGCAGGTGGCGGCGCGACGCGAACTCGGGGAGCACGCGCAGCCGCCCCGGGACGACGAGCGAGACCTGGCGTGCCGCCAGCCCGAGGGGGCCCGCCGAGCGGATCGTGACCCTGTCCGCGAGCCGGTCGCCCCGGCGCGTGGGCACGAGCACGGTCGTCAGGCGGGCCGACTCCCCGGGAGGGAGGTCGACGGCGTGCCGGTTGGCCTGCGCGCCCGCGGACGGGGCCCACGCGTCGCGCACCACGGCCCGCAGGCGTCGGCCGGTCAGGTTGGTCACGACGAGCTGCGAGGTGGCGCGACCCGTGAGGCGCACCGAGCCGGGGACGCGCCGCTCGACCGCGACCTGGCGCGGGGAGGCCGCGAGCATCACGTCGAGCACGCACAGCGCGACCACGACGAGCGCCCAGAGCAGCACGGTGCCGTACGAGGGCACCACGAGGACCGCGACCACGCCCAGGGCCGCCAGCGCGACCGCGCGCCACGTCAGAGCCATGTCATCCCTTCAGGCCGTCGGCGCTCAGCGGGGGACCGGCACGGAGGCCAGCACCGTGTCGAGCACGCTCTCGGCCGTGACGCCCTCGAGCTCGGCCTCGGGGCGGAGCTGGACGCGGTGGCGCAGCGTCGGGTGGGCCAGGGCCTTGACGTCGTCGGGCGTGACGTACCCGCGGCCGGACAGCCAGGCCCACGCACGCGAGGTGGCCAGGAGCGCCGTCGCGCCGCGCGGCGAGACGCCGAGCGAGAGCGAGGGGGAGTGGCGCG
This sequence comes from Oerskovia douganii, assembly GCF_015142735.1. Classification (GTDB taxonomy): domain Bacteria; phylum Actinomycetota; class Actinomycetes; order Actinomycetales; family Cellulomonadaceae; genus Oerskovia; species Oerskovia douganii. The sequence goes on from NZ_JACSPN010000012.1 coordinate 29,662, forward strand.
TGGCCCGGCACAGGTCCACGGCGTAGCCGAGGACCTCGCGCGAGACCTGCACCTGGGCGACCTCGGCGCGAGCACGGTCGAGGACCTCGCGGCCCGCGACGGGGCGCACGCCCGCGGCGGCGAGGTCGCGCGGGTTGAAGCCCGCGGCGTGCCGTGCGAGGACCTCGATCTCCTGGTCGCGCTCGGGTAGCGGCAGGACGAGCTTGAGCAGGAAGCGGTCGAGCTGGGCCTCGGGCAGCGGGTACGTGCCCTCGTACTCGACGGGGTTCTGCGTCGCGATGACGAGGAACGGGTCCGGCAGCATGCGCGGCGTCCCGTCGACCGAGACCTGGCGTTCCTCCATGGCCTCGAGCAGCGACGCCTGCGTCTTGGGAGGCGTGCGGTTGATCTCGTCGGCCAGCAGCAGGTTCGTGAACACGGGGCCTTCGCGGAAGGAGAACTCGGCCGTGCGGGCGTCGTACACGAGCGAGCCCGTGACGTCGCCGGGCATGAGGTCGGGCGTGAACTGGACGCGCTTGGTGTCGAGGTCGAGCGAGGCCGCGAGGGTGCGCACGAGCAGCGTCTTGGCGACGCCCGGCACGCCCTCGAGGAGCACGTGGCCCTTGCAGAGCATCGCGATGAGCAGGCTCGTCACGGCGGCGTCCTGCCCGACGACGGCCTTGCCGACCTCGGTGCGCACGGCCGCGAGGGCCGAGCGCAGCTCGTGCGACGGGCCCGACGGCGCGGCCTGCGCGGGTGCGTCGGGGACCGGCTGCGGCGTGGGGACCGTGGGCGGAGGGACGGGGGCACCGTAGGCAGGCTGCGGGCCGGGGGCCTGAGCGGGGGCCTGGGGCTGCGCGGGCTGCGGCGGCGCGTAGCGCTCGGCGGGCTGATAGGGGTTCGACCCCTCGGGGTGGTGCGTCACGGGTGGAAGACCTCGCTCTCCAACTGGTCAAGGTGACGCGCGAGCTCGAGCAGCGCTGCGTCGTCGGCGGGTGGTGGGCCGTACAGGAGGTGCGCGACCTGCTCGGCCGGGCGGTGCGTGGCACGGACGATCGCGTCGATCAGGGCCGGGGCCGCCGCGGAGCGGGGCAGACCCAGGCGCGAGGCGATCCGGTCGGCGCTGTGGGCGCGCAGCCCGGCCGCCGCGTGGCCGCGCGAGCGCGAGCGACGGTAGAGCCGCCCACGGCCGCGGGTGGTCTCCGCCGCGCGGACGACGACCGGGAGGTCCTCGGTCACGAGGGGGCCGAGCCGGCGCCCGCGCCAGAGCGCGGCGAGCAGCGCGACCACGAGGAGCTGCACGAGCACGACCGCGACCCACGGCGGCAGGACGGCCGCCCCGACCGCGGGGTCGCCGGTGGACGTCGTGTCGAGGAGGTCGGGCACGAACCACGTGAGGGTCTCGTGGCGGCCGAGGGCACGCAGCGCCAGGGCCGCGTTGCCGTCCTCGTCGATCCGGGCGTTGCTGAGGAGGCCCGCGTCGTCGAGGGCGACGACACGGCGGTCGCCCTCGTGGACGAGGTAGGCGCCGGTGTCCGGCGGGCTGTCGTCGCCCGGGAAGCAGACGAGCGAGCCGGGTCCGGTCGTCGTGAACCCGAACCCCGAGCTGCGGATGCTCTCGGCCGCGACGGCGTCGGGGTCGGTGCACTCAGGGGTCCGCAGGGCGTCGGGTGACGACCAGTCGTCGCCCAGGGTCGCGGACAGGTCGGTCGCGCCCTCGAGCAGGTCGTACCCCGGCTCGAGGAGCACCAGGTCGGCGTCGGTCGCCAGGAGGGCGTCGACCTGCTCGGGCAGGAGGTTGAGGTCGGACGTCACCAGGAGCGTCGTCCCGGCCCGGGCCCGGGAGACCGCGTCCGCGGTCGCGGTCACGTACTCGACCGTCACGCCCTGGTCGCCCAGCACCTGGGCCAGGGCGCGGGCGCCGCCCGGGCCGGCGTTGTCCGGGGCGAGCGGGGTGCTCGAGACGGCCGGACGGGACAGGGCCGCGAGCCCGGCGACGATCGCGACCAGGAGGAGGACGGCCAGGGGCCAGCGGGCGCTGCGCCAGCGTCGCGCGGCGCGGGAGCCTGCCGTGGTGCCGTCGCCCATCACGCGGACCGGGACGTAGGAGGTCGTGACGGGTGCGCCCGACGAGGCGGACGCGGAGACGGGCGGGGGCGGGGCGTCGAGGCGGGCGGTCATCGGGCGCCTCCGGTCGCGGTCGGCTCCTGGTCGGTGGGGAGCGGGGTCGTCACGGCGACCGGCGTGCCGGGGACCGCGGTTCCGGGGCCGGCCTGGCCGGGGCCCCCGGAGCCCGTGGGGCCGTCCGGGGGGACCAGAGGCGTCGGCCGCGTCGCGAGGACCGCGGCGTCGAGCTCGCGCAGGGCCTGGTCGGCGGCGGGGCCCACCGAGACCTTGCCGTACCGGACGTCGTCGAACAGGCGGGCCCCCGCGCCGAGCCGGTCGGTCAGAGCAGGCAGACGCAGGGCGGCGGCGGCGGCGGCCTCGTGGGCCGTGCGCCCCGGCCGCGGGTCCAGGAGCACGCGCTCCTCGAGCGAGCGGACGACCGCGCGGTAGCGCTCGACCACGGCGGTGCCCCAGTCCCCGGCCGCCGCGGCGGAGTCCGCTGCGGCGCGCAGGTCCGCGGCCGAGCGCTCGTCGTCCTCGAACACGGCGACGGACGCGCGGGCCCGGCGCGAGACGCGGACGGGACCGGCGACCACGTAGGCGATCGCCGCGACCACCAGGACGAGCCCGACGATCACGGCCGAGGCCACGACGGGGTTGACGTCCAGGACGCGGACGTCGTCGAACAGCCCGGACAGCCAGTCGAGGAACCGTGCGAGGAGCGAGGGGTCGTCGAGGTAGACGGGGTCGAGCAGCTCCTCCTTGAGCCAGAGGCGCGCGGTGTCGGCGTCGGGCTCGACCGGGACGTCCGCCAGGACGCCCCACCTGGCTCCCGGGGACGCGCCGAGGCTCACCGTGCCGGCAGCGGGCCAGGCGACGAGCGCCGCACCGAGCGTCCCGGTCACGCCGTGCCGTGCTCGTCGCGCTCGTTCGCCGCGGCGGTGAGCTCGACGTCGAGACCCTCGCGGCGCATGCGTACGTCGATGTAGAGCAGCGAGACGACCCCGGCGAGGAAGACCGCGCTGATGACGCCCGTGAAGACCGAGCCCACGGCGATGATCGCGTACATCGCGAACATGCTCATGACCGAGACCATGCCCCCGACGAGCCCGAACGGCTGCGCCACGATCGACGTGATGGCCCAGACCGCGAGGTACGCCAGCAGGTAGATCCCCAGCAGACGCCAGAACGAACCGCGGGAGACCGTCCAGCCGCGCTTGACCCCGCTCGCGAACCCCTGCCCCTCGAGGACCATGGCGGGCGGGACCAGGAGCGTGCGGACCACGAACCACGCGAAGAAGACCCCGACGCCCAGCAGGCCCAGGAGCGCGACCGCGACCCCCAGCCCGACGGAGGCCGTGAAGGCGAGGACCGTCAGGAGCAGGTACACGAACCAGACCGCCCCGACCGCGAGCGACCACAGGATCGAGAAGCCGAGCAGGGCCCAGACCTTGGACCGCGCCTGGTCCCAGACCTCCCGGGCGCTCGCCTTGCGACCGATCACGGACTGTCCCACCGACGTGATGAGGATGCCGTTGACGACGGGCATGGCCAGGCCCAGGACGAGCGAGGACACGAGCGTCGCCCCGAACAGCGGGAACATGTCGGTGAGGCCGACGGCCTCCGCACCGAGCTCGGCCTCGAGCTGTGCGATCTGGGGCGAGAAGATGCCGCTGACCAGCACGCCCAGTGCCAGCCCGACGACCGTCGCGACGGCGATCACGGTCGCGCTCATGCCGAGCATGACCTTGGGGTTGGCGCGGATCGCCCCGAACGCGCCGTCGAAGATCTCCCCGAGGGTCAGCGGGCGCAGCGGGATGATCCCGGGCTTGTTCGCGGGCGGCGCGTAGGGCTTGCCCGCGAACGACGGGGGACCGTACCCGGACTGCTGGGCGCCGCCGCCGTACTGCGAGGTGCCGTACTGGGGCGCGCCGTACTGGCCGTACTGCGGCTGCCCCCAGGCGTTCGGCGTGGGCTGCCCGTACCCGCCGGGCGCGCCGCCCGCGGGCGGCGTCGGACCAGCAGGGGGCGTCGAGCCCGCCGGGGGCTGCGGTGCGCGCTGGCCGTAGCGCGGGGTGTCGTCCGGTGCTGGCGTGCCGGCGTCGTCGGGCGTCGTCATCTGCTCTGCTGTCCCCGCTCGGTTCTGTCGGGCCCGTCGGGCTCGTCTGGGCTCGTGCTGGTGAGGCCGTGCGCGGCGCCTTCGACGGCGTCCGGCCCGGTAGCGGACCACCCTAGTACGGGGGGCTGTCGCCCGTGGCGGACGTGCGGTCCGGGTGAACCCTGGACGCCGTACGGAGGGTCGGCCCGACGACCCCTCCGTCAATGGCAAAATGGGGCCATGAAGGTACGTGTGCTTGTGGTCGACGACGACACCGCTCTCGCCGAGATGATCGGCATCGTGCTGCGGTCCGAAGGGTTCGACCCGGTCTTCTGCGCGGACGGGGACCTGGCGCTGGGGGCGTTCCGCAGCTCCCAGCCGGACCTCGTCCTGCTGGACCTGATGCTCCCCGGCAAGGACGGTACGGAGGTGTGCCGCCTGATCCGTGCGGAGTCGGGGGTTCCCATCATCATGCTCACGGCCAAGAGCGACACGGTCGACGTCGTCCTGGGCCTCGAGTCGGGGGCGGACGACTACATCTCCAAGCCGTTCAAGCCCAAGGAGCTCGTGGCGCGCATCCGCGCCCGGCTGCGCCGCTCGGACGAGCCCGCGCCCGAGCACCTCGCGATCGGCGACGTCGAGATCGACGTGACGGGGCACCGGGTCACGCGCGACGGCCGCCCGATCGCGCTGACGCCCCTCGAGTTCGACCTCCTGGTGGCGCTCGCCCGCAAGCCCTGGCAGGTGTTCACGCGCGAGGTCCTCCTCGAGAAGGTCTGGGGCTACCGGCACGCGGCGGACACGCGGCTCGTGAACGTCCACGTGCAGCGGCTGCGGTCCAAGGTCGAGCACGACCCGGAGAACCCGGAGATCGTCCTGACCGTGCGCGGCGTCGGGTACAAGGCGGGCTCGGCGCGCGGGTGAGCGCTCCGTCGCTGCGTGTGCGGGTGGGGCGGTCCTTCCGTCGCGCCCGACGGCGTGTGCGCGCCGCGGTCGGCCGCCTCACCTGGCAGGCCAGGTCGTCGATGCAGCTGCGGGTCGTCGGGACCGCGCTCGTGGTCGGGGTCATCACGGTCGCCGCCCTGGGCGCGTACCTGTCGAGCGAGATGCGCGACGGCCTGTTCGAGCAGCGGCTCGAGCAGATCAACGCGGAGAGCGCCAGCTCGATCCAGCAGGCGCAGAGCCTGTTCACGGCCTCCTTGTCCAAGACCAAGGAGTCCGAGATCCAGACGTTGCTGCTGGACGTCCACAACGCGCTGCGCACGAGCGGCAGCCCCGACCGCAAGATCTTCCTCATGCGCCCCGAGGGTGCTCTCTCGCGGCTCAACGACGTGAGCACCGACAACCAGCTCGCGAGCCTCGTCTCGGACGAGCTCCGGGCCGCGGTCATGGCCAGCGACGGTCGCGAGCTCCAGTCGGTCGCGATCCCGCGCGACCCCTCGGACCCGAGCTCGCCCGTCGACCCTGGCGTCCTCGTGGGGTCGAAGGTCCAGGTGCCGACCGTCGGCGCCTACGAGCTCTACTTCCTGTACTCGCTCGCGCCCGAGCAGGAGACGCTGTCGTTCCTCCAGCGGACCCTGGTCGTGGGTGCGGCCTTCCTCGTGGGCATCCTGGGGCTCATCACCTGGGTCGTGACCCGTCAGGCGGTGCAGCCTGTCCGCAACGCGGCCCGGGTCGCCGAACGGCTCGCGGACGGCCACCTGAGCGAGCGCCTCCCCGTGAAGGGGCACGACGAGCTCGCGACGCTCGCGCGCTCGTTCAACGAGATGGCGGAGAGCCTCCAGCTCCAGATCGGCCGGATGGAGGAGCTGTCGCTCCTGCAGCGTCGCTTCGTGTCGGACGTGTCGCACGAGCTGCGCACGCCGCTCACGACGATCCGGATGGCGGGTGAGGTCCTGCACGCCTCGCGCGACGACTTCGACCCTGCCTCGAGGCGGTCGGCCGAGCTGCTCCAGACGCAGCTCGACCGGTTCGAGGACCTCCTGGCCGACCTGCTGGAGATCAGCCGGTTCGACGCGGGGGCGGCGCAGCTCGACGCCGACCGCCGGGACGTCCGGGACGTGGTCAACGCGGCCGTCGAGCTCGCGGCGCCGCTCGCCGAGCGCAAGGGCGTGTGGCTGTCGGTGCACCTGCCGGAGGAGGCCGTGACCGCCGACGTGGACCCGCGGCGCGTCGAGCGGATCGTCCGCAACCTGGTGGTCAACGCGATCGAGCACGCCGAGGAGAGGCCGGTCGAGATCACGGTCGCCCAGGACCGCTACGCGGTCGCCGTCGTGGTCCGTGACCACGGCGTCGGGATGACGCAGGAGGAGGCGCTGCACGTGTTCGACCGCTTCTGGCGGGCGGACCCGGCGCGCGCCCGCACGACCGGGGGGACAGGGCTCGGCCTCGCGATCTCGCTCGAGGACGCGCACCTGCACGGCGGCTGGCTCGAGGTCTGGGGGCGCCCGGGCCTGGGGGCGGCGTTCCGGCTCACGCTCCCGCTGCGAGCCGGTATCCGGCTCGAGTCCTCCCCGCTGCCGCTGGTGCCCGAGGAACCGACCCGCGGCCGCGGGTCCCGTCCGCCGACGGGGCAGATCGAACGCGTCGAGGACCCGACCGAGGGGACCACGAGCCCTTCCGCGCTGCCCGTCCTGCACGACGGTCACCTCACGTTCGCCCGTCAGGGCGCGGTCGCCGAACGTCCGGACCGGTCCGCCGACCAGCCCGCCGACCAGCCCGCCGACCGGACGGACGACCGCGTGGTCGACCGGTCCGCCCACGAGGAGCAGCCACGATGACCGAACCACGGCGCAGGAGGCGGTCGGGCGCCCTCGGGGCGGGCACCGTCGCGGCGGCCCTCGCGCTGTCCGGCTGTGCGGCGATCCCGACGTCGGGTCCCGTGTTCCAGGGCGACACCGTGGTCCAGGGCTACAACGCCCCGGGGCTGCGAGCGCGGGGACCCGTGGCGGGCGACGACCCGCTGAGCATCGTGCAGGGGTTCCTGACGGCGCAGGCGGCGGGCCCGGCCGGCAGCTTCGACGTCGCGCAGGAGTTCCTCACGGGCAAGGCGACGGCGTGGGACTGGGAGTCGCAGGTGCTGGTCTACGACGGGGACCTCGACCTGATGATGGACGAGGAGGCCGTGAAGACGGGCCGGGTCACGGTCACGGGCAGCGCGACGGTGGTCGGGGCGCTGGACAAGCGGGGCGTCTACGCCGAGGACGCCCCCGACGGGGAGGGCACCGTCCCCGTGTCGTTCGGCCTGGTGCGCCAGGGCGACGGGCAGTGGAGGATCGAGACGGTCGAGGACGGGCTGCTGCTCACCGAGAGCGGCTTCCAGGCGGCGTTCCGGCCGACCCGCCTCTACTTCCCGTCGGCCGACCGTGAGGTCCTCGTCCCGGACGACCGGTGGTTCTCCAACCGGACCTGGCAGACGAGCGCCGTCAAGGAGACGCTGGTCGGTCCCGTGGAGTGGCTGCGGGGCGCGACGGCCTCCGTCGTCCCCGAGGGGACCGTGCTGAGCCCCGAGGCCGTGCTGAGCGAGGGCGGGGTGGTCGACGTCCGGCTCACGGACGCGATCTCGCTCGCGACCCCCGAGGACCGCGCGCTGCTCAAGGCGCAGCTCGAGGCGACGCTCTTCGACGCGCTCCCCCTGACGGTCAACCTCTACCGCGGTGAGGACCTGCTGAGCACGCCGACCAGCGGCGTGGTGCTCACCAAGGCCGGCGTGGAGGGGAACGAGATCGTCGCGGCGCAGGGCGAGGTCATGGTGCTCGACGGAGGTGTCGACGACGTCGTCCCGCTCTCCCCGGCGGTCCCGCTCGACGGGATCGCGGCCACGGCCCTGGCGCAGGGCAACGATGCCCGTCCCCTCGTGGTCCGTGACGGCACGAGCAGCATCGTGCGGCTCGCGACGAGGAACCTGCCCGAGGCGCTCCTGCTCACGGGGGAGGACCTCCTCGCTCCGAGCATCGACCGGTTCGGCGGGGTGTGGTCCGGGCCCGGCCGCCAGCTCGGGTCGCTCGAGGTCGTCCGCGCGGACCTGGCGGAGCCGGGCGCCCCGGTCGTGGTGTCGGCCCCCTGGCTGGCGGGGCGCTCGATCCAGTCGATCCGGGTAGCCCACGACGGTGCCCGGATCGCGGTGGTCAGCTCGGACGGGGTCAGCACCAAGGTCGACGTCGCGGGGATCCTGCGCGACGACAAGGACGTCCCGACCGGGCTGTCGGAGCCGTTCCGCGTCGGCGCCCCGATCACCTCGGCCTCGCAGGTCGTGTGGGCCGACGAGACGACGCTCGCGGTCCTGGGGACGGACCGCACGGACACCGCCGTCGCGGTGCACCTCGTCGCGGTGGGCGGCGACACCTCGCGGCTGCCCCCCGTGGCGGACGCGGTCGCCATCAGCGCGGGCGACGGCGAGCGCTCCGTCCAGGTCCTCACCCAGGACGGCACGCTGTTCGGCAGGAGCCGGTCGGGGGCCGTGTGGGAGAAGCGGATCGAGGGCGTCGCGCTGCCGACGTACCCGGGCTGACCCACCGCCCCGGCGGGCGCTCGGTGGGGCCCGTGCACAGGCCTCTGCCCGTGCCCGGCGTCCACACCCCGCGCGTGACGCGGACCGCGGGGTACGGGCCGTCCGGGACCATCGGTGCGTGCCGACCCGCCCGCCCGCCCGCCCGCAACCACTCCCTCTCCCGCACGCCCGGCTCCGGCCCGCGACCCGCGCGCCCGCCGTCGCGTGGTCGCGCGCGCTGGCCCGCCTGCTCGTGCCGGTCGAGTGTCCCGGCTGCGGAATGGCCGACGTGTCGCTGTGCTCCGCGTGCGCCCGCACCCTGACGGGGGCTCCGACCCGTTCCGAGGCCGACGCGCCGCGGCTCGACCGGATGGACGGGAGCCCGTCGCTGCCCGTGTGGGCGTCGGCCCCGTACGCCGGGCCGCTGCGTGGTCTGGTCGTGGCGTGGAAGGACAAGGGGCGCCTCGATCTCGCGACCGACCTCGAGGGAGCCGCGTACCGCGCGGGCCGCGACCTCGCGCCCTGGGTGCGTGCCGCCGTCGGGCCGGTGCGTGGCGCGACGGGTGGGCGCGCGCGGGTGCTCGTGGTGCCCGCGCCGTCGTCGTCCGCGGCGCGGCGCGCCCGGGGGCGCGAGCCGGTCCGCGGCCTCGCGCGGGCGGTCGCACGCGGCCTCGTCGACGGCGGGGTCGACGCCGTCCCCGCACCCGTCCTGGCGCAGCGCGGACGGGACCAGGTAGGGCTCGGGTCGAGGCGTCGGGGAGCCCGTCTCGGGGCCGTCCGCCTCGCCCGCAGCGTCCGGTCCGGGGCCCCGGGCCGGGGCCGGACACGCCGCCCCGGGCCCGGCGTCCCGTGCCTCCTGGTCGACGACGTCCTGACGACCGGGGCGACCCTGGCGTCGTGCCGACGGGTCCTGGAGGAGGCCGGCGCGCGGGTCCTGGGGGCGTTCGTGCTCGCCGCGACACCCCCTCCGCGACGACACGCCGCGGCGCGCCAAGTTCATCTGTCATAGATGCTGCCTTTACCTCCCCGCAGGGTTAACCTGGGGACCAGTCGTCACGGGGAACGGTTGGTAGGGGACCCGTGCGGCCGCAGAGCGATCGACCCGAGGCTAGGTCCTCGGGCAAGGAGGTGATAGGTACTCCGGATCCCCCTCGGGGGAACCAGACCCAGGACCACACGGGACGCTCTGGAGAACCGGGAGCGTCCGAGACCCTTTGCGGAGGCTCACATGGAGATCGTTGTCGTCGGCAGGCACACGGAAGTGGCTGACCGCTTCCGCCGACACGTGGAAGAAAAGCTCGCGAAGTTCGAGCAGCTCGCACCGACCGCCCAGCGGATCGACGTCGAGGTCACCCACGAGAACAACCCACGACTGTCCGAGGTGCGTGAGAGGGTCGAGCTGACCGTCCGCGCCAAGGGACCCGTCGTCCGCGCCGAAGCGGCAGCCGACGACCGGTTCGGGGCACTCGACCTGGCCATGAACAAGCTTCAGGAGAGGTTGCGGCGCGTCAGCGACCGTCGCAAGAACCACCGCAACAACAACCCGCAGCCGCCCGTCGACGTCCGGCCGTTCATCCCGGAGGACAAGCACACCGAGCCTGCGCCGGAGCACCCGGCCGCACCGGGCGACGCGGTCGAGACCCAGCTCGGCGACTCGCCCGTCGTGATCCGTCAGAAGCTCCACTCCGCAGAGCCCATGACGATCGACGACGCCCTCTACGAGATGGAGATGGTGGGCCACGACTTCTACCTCTTCGTCGACGTGGAGACGGCGCGCCCCTCGGTCGCCTACCGGCGCCGCGGCTGGAGCTACGGTGTCATCGCGCTCGACACGTCGTGCGCGGGCGGCATGAAGGCCGCCGCCGAGGCGAGCTGATCGCCGCAGACAACTGACCCGACGGGGTGGCGTCGCCGACCAGGCGGCGCCACCCCGTCGGCGCGTCCGGAGCCTGCGCCGGGGGCCTCACAGTCCGCCCGGCGCCGCTTGGAGAGGCCCGCCGTGGGGCGACGGATGATGTCGTCGTCGCCTGCCTCCCGCGGCACGAGGTGGAAGCCGTCCGGCGTCTGCGCGTCGTAGAGCACGACCGCGTCGCGCGAGGTCAGGTCCCGGCGCCAGGAGTCGAGGCGCCGGGCGTCCTCCGGGCCGAGCGGGGCCCCGGCGCGGCGCCGGGCCTCGAAGCGGAGCATCATGAGGGGGTAGGCCCAGCGGTGCGCCACGTCGACGGACCAGGGGATGAGCTGGTCGTCACGGACGATGCGACGGGAGAGCCCCCGTCGCCGACGGAAGTTCGACCACATGGACAGGGTGGTCTCCACGTCGTACTTCCTGAGGTACTCCTCGACGATCCACGCGTACGTGCGCCCTTCCTCGATCCATCGGACGGCTTCGGCTTCATCGCGAATCTTGGACACGGCGGGCACAGGAGGCTCCAGAGGCTCGAGGGATCGGGTATTTCATCCCATTTTGCCCCATCGCCGCGCGTGTCGGAGGCACGGTGCAGGATGGGTCCCGTGAAGACCGAGTCGATGTCGCTCGCCCAGGCCCGTCGTGTCGCCCTCGCCGCGCAGGGCCTGCACACCCCACGGCCCGACGCCGGCGCCTCGCCCCGGCAGGTCACGCTGCGGCACGTGCAGCGCACCGTGGACCGGCTGGGGCTGCTCCAGATCGACTCGGTCAACGTCCTGGCGCGGGCGCACCTCGTCCCGCTGTACTCACGGCTCGGCCCGTACGACGTGTCGCTGCTCGACCGCGCCGCAGGCCGCTCTCCCCGCCGCCTGGTCGAGTACTGGGCGCACGTCGCGTCCTACGTCCCACCCGAGACGTACCGGCTCCTCGAGTGGCGCCAGCGCGCGTACCGCACGGAAGCGTGGGGTGCGATCAGCGGGGTCGAGGCCTCGCACTCGGCCGTGGTGACCCGCGTGCGGGAGATCGTGGCCGAGCGTGGCCCCGTCACGGCCAGCGAGGTCCACGCGATCCTCGGGGACCAGGGCATGGGGGAGTCGCGCAGCACCACCGAGTGGGGCTGGAACTGGTCCCTCGCCAAGCGCGCCCTCGAGCTCCTCTTCTTCACGGGCGAGATCACGGCCGCGCGACGCAACGCCGCGTTCGAGCGCTGCTACGACCTGACCGAGCGCGTCCTGCCGCCCGCGGTCCTCGCCGCCCCGGCCGTGAGCGACGCGGACGCCGTCCGCCGGCTGCTCGAGATCGGGGCGCGGGCGCACGGGATCGGGACCCTGCGCTGCTTCCAGGACTACTTCCGCCTCAAGGGGCCCGCCCCGCGCCGCGCGCTGGCCGAGCTGGTCGAGGACGGGGTGCTGCGCCCGGTCGAGGTCCGCGGGTGGGGCGAGACCACCTACCTGCACCGGGACGCCGCGCTACCGCGTCATGCCCGGGGACGCGCGCTGCTCAGCCCGTTCGACCCCCTCGTGTTCGAGCGCACGCGCCTCGAACGGCTCTTCGGGACGCACTACCGCATCGAGATCTACGTGCCCGCCGCCCAGCGCGTCCACGGGTACTACGTCCTGCCGTTCCTCCAGGGGGACCGCATCACCGCGAAGGTGGACCTCAAGGCGGACCGTCGCGCCGGGCTGCTGCGCGTCCTGTCGGCGCACCGCGAGGAGCACGCCGACGCCGACACCGCGGCGGCGCTCGCGGCCGAGCTCCGCCTCATGGCGACGTGGCTCGGGATGGCGGACGTCGTCGTCGGGCCCGCGGGGGACCTCGCGCCGGCGCTCGCGGCCGAGGTCGGACGCGTGGACGTCCCGGCGGTCGGGTAGTCGCCCCGCCGGTCGGGTTTCGCCGCAGAGCGAAACCACCGCTACCGGACAGAAGCCCTTCCACCTGCTGGACTCGCCTACGATGGTCTGTGGTGTGATCCAGCCGACTGCCGAACGGTGGTCGCTGCGCATTCGCCCCGGACCGTCCGGCCCGGGGGCGCGATCGATACGGGAGTACTGCGTGCCTGCGATCCTCGAGAAGGTCCTGCGTTTCGGCGAGGGCCGGATCCTGAAGAAGTTGTCCGGCCTGGCTGACCAGGTCAACAAGCTGGAGCCCAGCTTCGAGGACCTCACCGACGAGGAGCTGCGCGAGGAGACCGACCGTTTCAAGGAACGGCTCGCCAACGGCGCCACGCTCGACGAGCTCCTCCCGGAAGCCTTCGCCGCAGTCCGCGAGGCGGCCCGTCGCACCCTGGGGCAGCGCGCCTACGACGTGCAGCTCATGGGTGGCGCGGCCCTGCACATGGGCAACATCGCCGAGATGAAGACCGGTGAGGGCAAGACTCTCGTCGGCACCTTCCCGGCGTACCTCAACGCGCTGACCGGCAAGGGCGTCCACGTCGTCACCGTCAACGACTACCTCGCGAAGTACCAGAGCGACCTGATGGGCCGCGTCTTCCGCGCCCTCGGCCTCACGACGGGCTGCATCATCTCGGGGCAGACCCCCGCGGTGCGCCGCGAGCAGTACGCCGCGGACATCACCTACGGGACCAACAACGAGTTCGGGTTCGACTACCTCCGCGACAACATGGCGTGGAGCACCGACGACCTGGTCCAGCGCGGTCACAACTTCGCGATCGTCGACGAGGTCGACTCGATCCTCATCGACGAGGCGCGGACGCCGCTCATCATCTCCGGCCCCGCCTCGGGGGACGCCAACCGCTGGTACGGCGAGTTCGCCAAGGTGGTCCGTCGCCTCTCGAAGGACACCGACTACGAGGTCGACGAGAAGAAGCGCACCATCGGCGTGCTCGAGCCCGGTATCGCGAAGGTCGAGGACTACCTCGGCATCGACAACCTGTACGAGTCGCTCAACACGCCGCTCATCGGGTTCCTCAACAACGCGATCAAGGCCAAGGAGCTCTTCAAGCGCGACAAGGACTACGTCGTGCTCAACGGCGAGGTCATGATCGTCGACGAGCACACGGGCCGTATCCTCGCGGGCCGTCGCTACAACGAGGGCATGCACCAGGCCATCGAGGCCAAGGAGGGCGTGCAGATCAAGGCCGAGAACCAGACGCTCGCCACGATCACGCTCCAGAACTACTTCCGTCTGTACGACAAGATCTCCGGGATGACCGGTACGGCCGACACCGAGGCCGCCGAGTTCCAGGGCACGTACAAGCTGGGCGTCGTCCCCATCCCCACGAACCGCAAGATGCAGCGCGTGGACCAGCCCGACCTCGTCTACAAGAACGAGGAGGGCAAGTTCGACGCCGTCGTCGCGGACATCGTCGAGCGCCACGCCGAGGGGCAGCCGGTCCTGGTCGGCACCACGAGCGTCGAGAAGTCCGAGCTCCTGTCCGCCAAGCTCAAGAAGCAGGGCGTCCCGCACGAGGTCCTCAACGCCAAGCAGCACGAGCGCGAGGCCGCGATCGTCGCCCAGGCGGGCCGCAAGGGCGCCGTGACGGTCGCGACCAACATGGCCGGCCGTGGCACCGACATCATGCTCGGTGGCAACGCCGAGTTCATGGCCGTCGCCGACCTCGCCGCGCGCGGCCTGGACGCCACGGAGAACCCCGACGAGTACGAGGCCGCGTGGCCCGAGGCCGTCGAGCGTGCCAAGGCCGCCGTCGCGGCCGAGCACGACGAGGTCACCGAGCTCGGCGGGCTGTACGTGCTGGGCACCGAGCGGCACGAGTCGCGACGCATCGACAACCAGCTCCGTGGCCGGTCCGGTCGTCAGGGCGACCCGGGCGAGTCCCGGTTCTACCTGTCGATGCAGGACGACCTGATGCGCCTGTTCAACTCGACGCTCGCCGAGAGCATGATGAACCGCGCGGGCTTCCCCGACGACGTGCCGCTCGAGTCCAAGATCGTCACGCGCGGCATCGCGAGCGCGCAGGGCCAGGTCGAGGCCCGCAACTTCGAGATCCGCAAGAACGTCCTCAAGTACGACGACGTCCTCTCGCGTCAGCGCACCGTCATCTACGACGAGCGTCGCCGCGTGCTGCAGGGCGAGGACATGCAGGAGCAGGTCCAGCACTTCATCACGGACGTCATCACGGCGTACGTCGACGGCGCCACGTCCGAGGGCAACCCGGAGCACTGGGACCTCGAGGGACTGTGGACGGCGCTGCGCGCGGTCTACCCGGTCTCGATCGAGGTGGACGAGGTCCTCGAGCAGGCCGGGGGAGCGACGCGACTGACGCGTGAGCTGATCCTCGAGGAGATCCTGTCCGACGCCCGCGTGGCCTACCAGGAGCGCGAGACGTCCCTGGGCAGCTCGAACATGCGCCAGCTCGAGCGCCGCGTGGTGCTCTCGGTGCTGGACCGCAAGTGGCGTGAGCACCTCTACGAGATGGACTACCTCAAGGAGGGCATCGGACTGCGCGCCATGGCGCAGCGCGACCCCCTGGTCGAGTACCAGCGCGAGGGCTTCCAGCTCTTCCAGGCCATGACCGAGGCCATCAAGGAGGAGTCGGTCGGCTTCCTGTTCAACCTCGAGGTCAAGGTCGCCGAGCCCGGGGAGTCGCCGGTCAACCCGGTGTCCGCAGCCGCTGCCGCGCAGTCGGTGGCCGGTCAGGCGTTCGGCGGCACGGCGGGTGCTGCGGGGGCCGCTGCCGCCGCGGGTGCTGCGGCCAAGGCCGCGGCGGACGCCAAGGCCGCTGCCGAGGTCCAGGCCGCCGCGCAGGCGCAGACCGACGCCGTCCAGGACGAGCCCGTCGAGGACGAGCTCGTGGACGCACCGGTCGCTCCTGCCCCGAGGGCCGAGCCGACGCTCATCGCCAAGGGCCTCGACGGCCCCGGCGAGCAGGTGCCGCTGCAGTACACGGCGCCGAGCGACGACGGCTCGGGCCAGGCCGTGGTCTCGGGTGACGGTTCGCGCCGCGCCCGCCGCGCCCTGCACGGCGAGGCGACCGCGGTCGAGGGCGACGGGCGCACGTTCCCCGGCACGCCCCGCAACGCCAAGTGCCCCTGCGGCTCGGGCAAGAAGTACAAGCTCTGCCACGGGCTGAACGAAGAGCAGTAACCATCCCCGGGGGGCACCCGCGAGCGGCGGTCAGCCGATCTCGAGGACCACGACGCGCCACACGCCGCGTCGGGCCTCGAGTCGGAGGGCCGCCGCTCGCACTCTGTCCATGTCCTCCAGGACGACCGTGGCCTCAGCCGTGGTGTCCCCGAGGCGCACGAGGCGGGCCCGGCGGACCGCGACGGGACGCGCGGCGCCGGTCGGCGCCGTCGTCCCCTGCATGAGCAGCGCGCGTCGCCCCAGAGCGTCGAAAACGTCCGGGGCCAGCCACCGCTGGAGCTGCCCCACCGGCCGTTCTCCCCGCAGGACCTCGACCGCCGCCCGGACGACCGAGCAGCAGATCGACGTCGGGTCCGGCAGCGGCAGGTCCTCGGCTGCCGACACCGGCCGGCCGTCGTCGGCGAGGTCCTCCGTGACGGGGAACTGCGGTGCGCGACCGAACGTCAGGACACGCGGAGCACGCGGCACGGCAGGCGGGAGCGTGGCCGGGGTCGCGAGGAGTGGAGCGGCGCCGGAACGGATCGGTCGGGCGTGGTGGCGGACGGTGGTGGTCGACATGACGTCTCCTGGGTTCGGCGAGGGCCGGTGCGTCGCGGGACGACCGGTCGGACGGTGTACGGCGTTCTTGGTGCGGCGGAAGGTGCCGCAGGCCGGTGCTGAGGTGGTCAGACGGTGCGAGGAGCGACCAGGACCTGACCCGGCCTGATGAGGTCCGGGTCCTGCCCGATGACCTCCGCGTTCGCCGCGAACCAGCGCTGCCACTCGACGGCGATCTGCGCGTCGGTCGCCCCCTGCCCGAGGGACCGCGCGGCGAGCGACCAGAGGGAGTCCCCGCGCAGGACCACGACCGAGACGGTCGACGCTGCGCTCTCCGTGGCCACGGACGCCCCGAGGGTGGGCGCGGGTCCCGGGCCGGGCCGAGGCGCCGCGGGCTGAGGAGGCAGCGTGCGCTGCTCTGCTCCCAGGAGCCCGTCCAGCGGGACGTGCACCGACTCCGGGCTCGCCCCCGCACGGGGCTGGCTCGTCGCGGGAGTCTCGACGGCCGGCGGGGCCGGGTTCCCGGCGCGGTCGGCCTGCGCGCCCGCCTCGGGCTCGGTCGACGCGGCGCGGTCGGCCTGCTCGGTCTGCGCGGTGCGCTGCCCGGAGTGGCCGACGCGCGCCTCGTCTGTGCTCGGCGTCGCTCCCTGCGGCGCCGGTACCGGCGCCGGCGCCGGCGTCGGCGTCGGCACCTGCGGCGGGGAGGGATGCCCGGTGTCCTGGACCGCAGGCGGGGCCGCGGGGCTCTCGGGGGCTGCCAGGCCGGGGGCGACGTCCGACGGGCCGGGGCCGGGAGGTTCGACGCTGGTCCGGTCGGACGGGCCCTGCGCGGTGGTCTGCCAGCCGAGGTCGACGACGGCCGGGCCCACGCGTGCGGAGTCGGCGGGCGGCTCGACCTCTGCCGCGTGCGCACTCCCCCCTCCGAGAGCCAGCCCGGTCCCGATCGAGACCGCGACGCCTGCGCTGGCCAGGCGTCGTACGACCGACGGGGCGTGCCGCAGGACGAGCTGCTCGCCGGCCGACCACCGGCGTCCTGCGGCGCGGGCGAGCACGCACGACGCGGCGAGCATCGAGGTGACCGCCACCCAGGTCGCGAGGAGCGCCCCTGCCCCGACGAGCGGCACCTCCAGGTAGGTCTCGAACCGTGGGCTCGGGAGATCGGCGAGGAGGTCCAGGGTGCGCAGCGTGAGGACGGCGGCGATGCCGCCGGTGGCTGCTGCCATCCCCAGGAGCGCGGCCAGCCGGGGCAGGCGCCGTCGGTCCCGGGGTGGTCGGGACGGGGCGGACCGTGGGTGCTGCGCCATGCTTCCCCCTGAAGATGGTCGACGACGTCTGCTCCGTCCTCGGAACGATCATCGCGTTTGATGCAGTTTGATGGTTCTACATCAAACTAGATCCTTCTGGTGTTGTCCAGAGGTGGCTCGCGGTGCGGACACCTCTGGACGAAACCCCCGGGCGAGCCGCTACCGTGTGGGCGTGCGCTGGGACCTGCTGTTCGCCGACCTCGTGGCGCAGCTCGATGCCGCGGACCTCCCGGCGGACGCCCACGCGCTCGCAGACCTCACGCGCGCCGAGCAGGCCACCGTCCACCTCACGGACCGGCTGCGAGCGAGCCTCGGGCGGCAGGTCGGCCTCGGGCTCGTCGACGGCTCACGCCTGACGGGGAGCGTCCGGGACGTCGGCGTCGACTGGCTCCTCGTGGGGGAGGGGGTGCGTCAGCACGCGGTGCCGCTCCAGGCGATCACCACGCTCGACGGGCTCTCGCAGCACGCGGTCCCGGCGCCCGCCGGGACCCGGGCAGGACGAGGGCTGCCCACCCTCCTGAGGGCTCTCATGCGAGACCGGGTCGTCGTCCAGGTGCACACCCTCGCGGGGCAGGCCGTCGGGCGTGTCGGCCGCGTCGGCAAGGACCACGTGGACGTCGAGCTCGTCGCGGGAGGGGCGCGTGCGAGCCAGGTGGTCCCCTTCTCCGCCCTGGTGTGCGTGAGCGAGACCTAGGCCGAGGGCGCGGAGGGGGCGAACGGGTGCGGGGGGAATCAGGGAACGTCGCGAGGTCACGCGCGCCCGGGGCCGGACGCGCCCGCGTGCGGACCGTGCGTCCTGCTCAGGACTCGAAGTCTCCTGCGTCGATGCGGGTCCGCGTCTGCTCGTACATGCGCTGGATGTACTCCTCGAGCTCTCGCGCCTCGACCCGCCACTGGCCTCTGCCGCCCACCTGTATCGCCGGCAGGTCGCCGCTGCGTACGAGTGCGTATGCCTGCGCCGCGGAGATGTTGAGCTCCTCGGTGACGTCCGCGAGGGTCAGGAAGCGCTGTGCCATGGCCCCAGTCTTTCACGGAGCCGCACACCGACCTGCTTGTCCACAGGCGCCGGGCCCACGGCCCACGCGTGGTGCTCCGGGTCGGCATGATGGCCTCCGGAACCGCCCGTCGGCGCACCGGCGAACCTCGCGCCCGCCCGCCCTCCTCCCACGACGAAACGGACACTCATGACGAGCACGACCGACCGGCTACCGACCCCGACTGTGGCGCGCCTGCGACGACCGGGGTGGCGCGACCCGCGCCTGATCCTCGGGCTCGTGCTCGTCGCGGCCTCGGTCGCGCTGGGGTCCTGGGCGGTGTCGTCGGCCGGCCGGACGGTCGCCGTCTACGCCGCGTCCGGCCCGCTGACCCCGGGGGAGACGGTCGACGCGAGCAGCCTCAGGACGGTCGAGGTGCGGCTCGGCTCCGGCGGCGGGAAGTACTTCCTCGCGAGCCGGCCCCTGCCCGACGGCCTGGTCGCGCTCCGCGTGGTGGGGGACGGTGAGCTGGTGGCCCGCAGCGCGGTCGGCACCGCCGCCGAGCTCGACACCCGCGCCGTGGCGATCCAGGTGGCCGGAGGGTTGTCGGACCGGGTCACGGACGGTGCGCTCGTCGACGTCTGGTTCGTGCCGACGAGCGACGGAGGAACGGTGGTGCGGACGGGCAAGGACGCGAAGGGCGGCGCGTCGGCCGACCCGCGCGAGCTCGCGACGCAGGTCGTGGTCGCCCAGGTCTCCGCCGCCGACGGTCCGTTGGTCTCGGGCGGGGGGACCACGCTCCACGTCCTCGTGCCCACGGACGTGCTCCCGGGCGTCCTCGCCGCCCTGGCCGCCGACGGCGAGATCGCGGTCGTGCCCGTCGCCGGGGGAGCCGCATGACGGCCGACTCGACGACTCCCCTCGCGTCCGTCCTGTGCGCGGTGCGGGGCAGCGGTGAGACGGCCGTCGTCACGGCCCTGACCATGCCGGGTTCAGGGGTCGCGGTGGCACGCCGCTGCGCCGATCTCACGGAGCTCCTGGCAGCGGCGGGTGCGGGCGCCGGGACGGCCGCGGTCATCTCCGGCGACCTGCCCGGGATCGACCGGGAGTCGGTCGCGCACCTGCACGGGTGCGGGGTGCGGGTCGTCGCGCTCGCCGAGGGGCAGGCCTGGCTCGGCGACAGGCTCCGCGCGATCGGCGTGGACGTCGTCCTCGACGAGGACACCCCGACCACGGTCCTGGTCGCGACCGTGCGCGACGAGGCGCACGGTCGTGGACGGGGCGCGGGGGCCGACGAGCCTCCGCCGGGGGACGGCACCGGCAGGGCGAGCGACGCCGACCAGCAGGGGAGCGCACCGCGGTCGGGGAAGGTGCTCGCGGTCTGGGGGCCGACGGGCGCCCCCGGACGGACGACCCTCGCCGTGAACCTCGCGGCCGAGCTGGCAGGGGTAGGCGACGGTCGCGGACGTCGCGGCGCGCGCCGTCGTCGACACGGACGGTCCTCGCCGTCGGGCAGGAGCAGCGCGAGCACCGACGAGGTCCTCCTGGTGGACGCCGACACGTACGCGGGCTCGGTGGCGCAGCACCTCGGTCTGCTCGACGAGTCGCCCGGCCTCGCCGCGGCCACCCGGAGCGCCGGCCAGGGCGCTCTCGACCTCGCCGGCCTGGCGCGTCTCGCCCCGGTCGTCGCGCCACGGCTTCGTGTGCTGACCGGCATCTCCCGGGCTGCCCGGTGGCCCGAGCTCCCGGCGACGTCCCTCGACGCCGTCTGGGAGGTCGGCCGTGCGCTCGCGGACTGGACCGTGATCGACTGCGGGTTCGGGCTCGAGCAGGACGAGCTGCTGTCGTACGACACGCGTGCTCCCCAGCGCAACGGGGCGACGCTCAGCGCACTCGCCGCGGCCGACGTCGTGCTGGTCGTGGGCGGGGCGGACCCGGTGGGTATCCAGCGTCTCGTCCGTGGTCTGGGAGACCTCGCCGATGCGGGTGCGACGACCGGCGCGTCGCGTCTCGTGGTCGCCAACCGCGTCCGGTCGTCCGCAGCCGGGCCGCGTCCCGAGGCCGCGGTCCGCGACGCGCTGGGACGGTACGGCGGGGTCACCGACGTCCACGTCCTCCCGGAGGACCGGGCAACCCTCGACGGGGCCCTCCTCGCCGGCAGGACGCTCGCCGAGCACGCGCCGGAGAGCCCGGTCCGGCGTGCCCTCGTCGACCTCGCCGACCGGGTCCGGGCGGCGGTCGGGGACCCCGCGGGCACGGTCGCGCCGGGCGGACCACGCGAACGCGTCCCGGAACCGGCACACTGATCCCATGCGCATCTACGTTCCCGCCACCGTCGACGAGCTCGACGCCGTCACCGTGACCGGCGACGAGGCCGTCTGGTCCCTCGCTCCGCGAGCGGCCCACGCCGTCACGTCCGCCCTCTCCCGCGAGCTGCCCGACGAGGACGAGGAGGGGCTGGAGTTCGCCGCAGCGCTCGAGGCCGCCGACGACTCGCTCGCGCTGCTCGCAGGCCGGGCGGGTGCCCCCCGTCAGCGCCTCGTCGTCACGGTCGAGGTGCCCGACGAGATGGTCGCCCTGACCCAGCCCGGCGACGGCGAGTCGCCCGACGACCTCGCGCCCAGCGCGGTCGACGTCACGGCGCCCATCCCCGAGGTGCGCATCGTGTGCGTCCACGTCGACGAGCCCGAGGCCGCGACGGACATCGCCGAGGTCTTCGCGGCCGCCGACGAGGACCGCGACGAGGACCTCGACGCCGCGCTCGACCGCGTGAGCGAGCGCGACCTGCTCTGGTACGACTGGTCGGAACTCAAGAGCGTCCCCCGAGCGAAGTGACCGTCACGAGGTAGCGGGCGCCCGAGAACGGGCCTGAGGTCGCCGTCCGCCGGATGACGACCTCAGGCCCGTTCTCGGCCGCCGAGCCTCGCCCCGGCGGGTGGGGTCAGCTCAGGCGGCCCAGGATCTCGTCGTGCAGCAGGCCGTTCGTGGCCACCGCGTTGCCGCCCCACGGTCCCGGCGAGCCGTCGAGGGACGTGAACGTCCCGCCGGCCTCGGTGACGATGGGGACCAGGGCCGCCATGTCGTAGAGCTCGAGCTCGGGCTCCGCGGCAGCGTCCACTGCGCCCTCGGCCACGAGCATGTAGGACCAGAAGTCGCCGTAGGCCCGCGTGCGCCAGGTCTCACGGGTCAGGTCGAGGAACGCGTCGAGCTGCCCGCGCTCCTCCCACCCCGACAGCGACGAGTACGACAGCGACGCGTCCTCGACCTTGGCGACCTTCGAGACGTGCAGCCGGTTCGCGGCCGCGAGCGAGCGTCCGCTCCATGCGCCCGTCCCCTTGGCGGCCCACCAGCGGCGGCCCAGCGCGGGGGCCGACACGAGCCCGACGACGACCTCGTCGCCGTCGGCCAGCGCGATGAGGGTGGCCCACACGGGGACCCCCCGCACGAAGTTCTTGGTGCCGTCGATGGGGTCGATGATCCAGCGCCGCGCGCCGTGGCCCGACTCGCCGAACTCCTCGCCGACGATCGCGTCACGCCCGCGGGCCCGCGAGAGGTGGCTGCGGATGATCTCCTCGGCGGTGCGGTCGGCGTCGCTGACCGGGGTGTTGTCCGGCTTGGACTCCACGGTCAGGTCGAGGGCCTTGAAACGGGACATGGTGTGCGAGTCGACCTGGTCGGCGATCACGTGAGCCAGGCGCAGGTCGTCGTCGTAGGTCGGCATGGCTCACACCGTACCGGTGCGTGCCGCCAGCAGGCGCCGGAACGACTCGACACGCGCCGTGCGCGCCGCCTTCTCCTCCTCCGGGGACGATTCCAGCCAGTCGTCGAGCGCGCAGTCGGGTGCGCCGTCGAGGTGCGTGCAGCCCCGCGGGCAGTCCTCGGCGACCACGTCGAGGTCGTCGAACGCCTTGAGGAGGTTCTCGACGTCGACGTGCGCGAGCCCGAACGAGCGGACGCCCGGCGTGTCGATGACCCACCCGGCGGGGTTGCCGTCGGCGTCGGGCAGGCGCAGCGCGACCGCCGACGTCGACGTGTGCCGGCCGCGGCCCGTCACGTCGTTGACGACGCCCGTGGCCCGGTACGCGTCGGGGACCAGGGCGTTGACGAGCGTCGACTTCCCGACGCCCGAGTGCCCCACGAGGACCGACGTGCGGCCCTCGAGCTCGGCGCGCACGGCGTCGAGCGGTTCGATGCGCCACGAGTCCTCGGAGGTGTCGGAGGAGTTGTGACCGGGCTCGTCGCCGTGCCCGGCCTGCCCGGCCGCGGCCCCGGTGACGTCGTGGACCCGGCGCGTCACCACGACCTTGACCCCGATGGGCTCGTAGAGCTCTCGCAGGTGCGTCGCGTCGGCGAGGTCCGCCTTGGTGAGGCACAGCAGGACGTCCATGCCCGCGTCGTACGCGGCCACGACGCAGCGGTCGATCATGCGCGTGCGGGGCTCGGGCTGGGCCAGGGCCGTGACGATCACGAGCTGGTCGGCGTTCGCGACGATGATGCGCTCGTACGGGTCGGTGTCGTCGGCCGTGCGGCGCAGGACCGAGGTCCGCTCCTGGATGCGGACGATGCGCGCGAGCGTCCCGTCCTCTCCCGACGTGTCGCCCACGATGTCCACCCGGTCGCCGCACACCACGCGGTTGCGGGTCAGCTCGCGCGCCTTCATCGCGAGGATGGTGCGCTCGGTCGGCTGGTCCTCGTCGAGCAGGAGCGTGTAGCGCCCGCGGTCGACGCCCGTGACGAGCCCGGTCTCGGCGTCCTCGTGCTCGGGACGCTGCTTGGTCCGCGGGCGCGAGTTCTTCTTGCTCGGCCGGTCGCGGAAGTCGGACTCGTCGCGGACGCGTCCGGCCATCAGCTCGCCGATCCCGTGGCGCTCAGCATGCGGTCCCACATGGCCGTGAAGCCGGGCAGGGTCTTGGCCGTGGTCTCGACGTCCTCCACGAGCACGCCGGGCACCCGCAGCCCGATGAGCGCGCCCGAGGTCGCCATGCGGTGGTCGTGGTACGTGCGGAACGTCGCGCCGTGCAGGGGGCGCGGGGTGATGACGAGGCCGTCCTCGGTCTCCTCGGCCTGCCCGCCGAGGCGCGTGATCTCGGTGGCGAGCGCGGCCAGGCGGTCGGTCTCGTGCCCGCGCAGGTGCGCGACGCCGCGCAGACGGCTGGGGGAGTCGGCGAGCGCGGCGAGGGCAGCGATGGTCGGGGTGAGCTCGCCCGCCTCGTGGAGGTCGACGTCGATGCCGCGGATCTCGCCCGTCCCGGTGACCGTCATGACGCCGTCGACGAGCTCGGCCGTCCCGCCCATCGCGATGAGGAGCTCAGCCATCATGGCGCCCGGCTGGGTCGTGACGGCGGGCCAGCCCGGGACGCGCACCGTGCCGCCGACCACGAGAGCCGCTGCGAGGAACGGCCCGGCGTTCGAGAGGTCGGGCTCGACGTAGACGTCGCGCGCAGCGACGGGGCCGGGGGAGACGGTCCACGTCAGGGGCACCGAGTCGTCGACCTGGACGCCCACCTCGCGCAGCACCTCGACCGTCATGTCGATGTGGGGCACGCTCGGCAGCGTGGGGCCCGTGTGGCGCAGCGTGACGCCCTCGTCGAAGCGTGCGGCCGCGAGCAGCAGACCCGAGACGAACTGGCTCGACCCCGACGCGTCGACGTCGACCTGCCCGCCGCGCACCGCGCCGTGGCCCGTGATGGTGAACGGCAGCGTGTCCTGGCCCTCGACGGGCACGCCCAGGGAGCGCAGGGCGTCGAGCACGGGACCCATGGGACGCACGCGCGCGCCCTCGTCGCCGTCGAACCGCACGGTGCCGTCCGCGAGGGCTGCGACCGCGGGCACGAAGCGCATGACCGTCCCGGCGAGGCCGCAGTCGATGTCGGCGGGGCCGCGCAGCGGCCCGGGCGTCACGTGCAGCTCGCTCGGGACGTCACCCTCGGTGACGCCCACGCCCAGGTCGCGCAGCGCCGCGGCCATGAGGTCGGTGTCGCGGCTGCGCAGCGCACCGCGCAGGACGCCCGGGCCGTCCGCCAGGGCCGCGAGCACGAGGAGACGGTTGGTGAGCGACTTGGAGCCCGGGACGGCGACGGTCGCGTCGAGCGGTGCGCCGGTCCGGGTGGGGGCGGGCCACGCGGCGTGGTCGGGGGCGGTCTCGTGGGAGCGGGCGGCGGAGAGGTCGCTGGTCACATGCCCCAGGCTATGGCACGGGGCCGGGGGAGGGGGCTCCGGTCCGGTCCTCGGCCGGCCCCGTCCACGGCCCGACGGCGCCGCGCACCCCCGTGGGCGGGCGGCACGGAGCGCCGGGCTCGTGCGGGGTCAGCGGGGGACGGCACCCTTGACCGTGTCGGCCGCAGCGCTCGCGGCCGAGGAAGCGGCGCGCCGGGCCTTGCGGGTCGCGCGGCGCGAGGTCTCCGCGACCGAGTCCGTGGCCTTGTGGGCCACGGACCCGACGCGGTGCTTGGCCGCGTCGACCTGGTGCTTGGCGTTCTTGGCCAGGTCGAGGTCCTTCCGGGCGCGGTCGACACGCCAGCGGACGCCCGGCCGTCCCTCGTAGTCGGCCCCGGCGATGAGGGCTGCACCGATCGCGCCCAGGTTCCCCACGAACTTGCGGGTGCGCTCGTCGCGCGGGACGTCGCTCGGGGTGAAGGGCTGGTTGACGATCGCGAGGGGCACGCTCAGGGCCGCGAGCGTGAGCGCC
The DNA here is from genome assembly GCF_015142735.1 of Oerskovia douganii. GTDB lineage: Bacteria > Actinomycetota > Actinomycetes > Actinomycetales > Cellulomonadaceae > Oerskovia > Oerskovia douganii. The sequence goes on from NZ_JACSPN010000012.1 coordinate 54,807, forward strand.
GCGGTGCGGGGGGCCTTGCCGACCGCGAGGAACAGACCGGCCACGGCCGTCGCGGCACCGTGGGCCCGGACGAGGGTCGCGACCTGCTTCTCGCTGAGCGGCTCCTCGACCCCGAACTGCTGACCGACGAGGCTCACGCCCCGACGGGCCGCGCGGACGTGCTCCGCGGGCTTGAGGGCGGCCTGCACGCCGTCGTAGATGAACCAGGAGGCCAGCATGGGCCTCGCGACGTGACGCAGCAGCATCGGTGGGTCTCCTTCGTCGAGCGGTTGCCGGTGAGAGCGGCGGACACCAGGGCGCTGGTGCGGCCCCGGGTGCGTCCAGCCTGTCCCATCGCTGCTCAGCATGCCACCGGGCGTGCACCGCACGGGTGACGCGCGCCGGTGTCGGATGATCAGGACCGTCCGCCGGTCGAGCGCACGGGGCGAGCGGCGCCGTCGGGCGTGCGCGGGCAGAGGCGCGGCGGGGGCGCAGCCGGGACCCGCCCGGCCCCGCCCCCGCCGGGGGGCCTCAGGTCAGAGCGCGCCGCCGGCGGCCTCGGGGGCGTCCGCGGACTCGCCGCCGTCCCCGATGGTCTCCCGTGCCACGTAGTTCTCGAGGTCGAACAGGTTCTCCCCGGCGCGCCGGGCGACCGTCAGCAGCGTCGTGGCCGAGGCGACCTCCTCGACCTGCTCCTTGAGGAACCACAGCAGGAACTGCTCGCCCAGGGCGTCGCCCTCCTCGCGGGCCGCGCGGAAGATGGCCTCGATCTGGTCGGTGACCTGCTTCTCCTGGTCGAGCGCGAGCTGGAGGGGCTCGAGGACGGAGTCGAAGTCGTTGCGGACGGCACCGGTGCCGGGGATCGAGATCTCGAGGTCCCGGTCCAGGTGGTACTGGACGATCATCATGGCGTGGTTGCGCTCCTCGACCGACTGGCGGTAGAAGTGCGCGGCGAGCTGGGGCAGGTCGTGGGAGTCGAACCACACGGCGATCGCGATGTACTGCTGGTGGGCGTCGAGCTCGTGGCCGACCTGCTCGCGCAGGAGCGTGCGGAACCGGGAGTCGGGAGTCGTGGTCGTCATGCGCCTCACGCTAGCGAGGAACGCGCCCGAGCACACCCCATGGTTGCCTGGCCTCACCGAGCCGAGGCTCACCTGACGCCCGCGCCTCCACGCGCCGCGCCGGGCTCGCCCGACGCGCGCACCGACCCGCAGGATCTCGCCCGGAGCGCGCCGTGCGTCCGGGGACGGGCCGCTGCGGGAATGTCGGACCGCGCCCGGCGGTTGTGCTGATCGTGACATGTGTACTGGAAGCAGAAGCGGACGTGAGCGTCCCCGTCGCACCGAGCCTGGAGACGGTGCCCTTCGGTGCGATCGCTCCGTCTGCGCTCTCGGCGGACGCCCGACCGGCAGGAGGACTAGGCTCGTTGTCGATGACGGACCAGATCAGCAGCAGCAGCGCAGGCGACCTCTCGGGCGCCGACGACGCCGAGGACACGAACCGGGCCCCCTCCACGGAGGACGACGCGGCCCGCTCCGCGCGCTTCGAGCGGGACGCGCTGGTGTACCTCGACCAGCTCTACTCGGCGGCGCTGCGCCTGACGCGCAACCCCACCGACGCCGAGGACCTGGTCCAGGAGACCTTCACCAAGGCGTTCGCCGCGTTCCACCAGTACCGCCCGGACACCAACCTCAAGGCGTGGCTCTACCGGATCCTCACCAACACGTTCATCAACAACTACCGCAAGAAGCAGCGTGAGCCGCTGCAGTCCGCGGCAGAGGACGTCGAGGACTGGCAGATCCACCGCGCGGCGTCGCACACGTCGCAGGGGTTGCGCTCGGCCGAGGCCGAGGCGTTGGACCGGCTTCCGGACTCCGACGTGAAGAAGGCTCTCCAGGAGCTGCCGGAGGACCGTCGGATGGCCGTGTACTACGCGGACGTCGAGGGCTTCCCGTACAAGGAGATCGCGGAGATCATGGGCACGCCGATCGGGACCGTGATGTCGCGGCTCCACCGTGGTCGGCACCAGCTGCGTGACCTCCTGAGCGATTACGCGAAGGACCGAGGACTGGTGGGGGCCAAGACCCCCGGAGGTGAGTCGTGAGTCAGCAGAACGTGGGCACGGAGGCGCAGGACGACGTCATCGTGCCGATCCCTCACTCGACCGAGGGCGAGACCGAGTGCGAGCACGCGCTCAAGCACCTGTACGAGTACCTCGACTCGGAGATGACCTCCGACGACGAGGTGCGCATGCGTGCGCACGTCGCCCACTGCTCGCCGTGCCTGGCCGAGCTGAGCGCCGAGGAGCTGGTCAAGCAGCTCGTGCGCCGTTCGTGCCACGAGCAGGCTCCTGCCGAGCTCCGGCTGCGCATCCAGGCGCAGTTCACCGTACTGCGTACGACGACGGTCGTCGAGGGCGTCTGAGGCCCTCGCGCCCGGGTGCGTGACGCCGTCGGGCGGTCACGTGCCCGCACGCTGGACCGACGCCCCCGTCCGGGTCGGAGCAGTCGCCGGAACCACGAAAGGGCCCGTCCTCACCGAGGTGAGGACGGGCCCTTTCGTCGCACTCGCCCGCTGGGCGCGTGATCGCGGCCCTGGCGGGCTCGTGATCAGGCGTTGGGGCGCTTGCCGTGGTTCGCTGCGCTGCCCTTGCGGCTGCGACGCTTGCGTCCGCGCTTGCTCATGATTGCTCCTCACGCCGGATTCTGTCTGCTCCATGTTCCCACATCTGGGGCTTGTCCTGGTCCAAGACGCGATATATCGTGTGAACAGAAACGCGATACATCGCGTTCATGGAACAGGGCGGGACACCGCCGGAGCGCGAGGAGCGACATGGCGACCGAGAACTGGACCGTGACCGGCCCGCAGACCATCGACGTCGGGCCCGTGGGCCGCCTCGACGCGAACCTGCTCAACGGGCGCATCGACGTCGTCGTCCACGACGAGCCCGGCGTCCGCGTCGAGGTCCACTCGCTCGAGGGGCGCCCGCTCGAGGTCCGCCTCGACGGCGACAGGCTCACCGTCGGGTACTCGCCCACCGGTGGGTGGCAGGGCTTCCTCGACTCGTTCCGCAACTACCGGGGCAAGGACCGGGCCGACGTCTACGTCGGCGTGCCCGCCCACGTCCGGGTCAAGCTCGCGACCGTGCAGGGCGACGGGCTCGTCGCCGGCACCCAGGCCAAGGTCTCGGTCGCCACGGTCGGGGGCTCCGTGATGACGACGCAGACGGCCGGCGCGGTGCGCGTGGACACCGTCACGGGCGAGGTCACGGTGCGCGACCACGTGGGTACCCTCGTCATGGACTCGATCTCGGGCGACCTCACCGCGTCCGGTGCGCTGAGCGACGTCAAGCTCAACACCGTCTCCGGCAACGTCACGCTCGACTCGAGCTCCACGCCCGACGCGATGAACGTCAACGCCATCTCCGCCGACGTCCTGGTCCGCGTCCCCGAGCCCGACGAGCTCGACTACACCCTGCGCTGCGTCAGCGGGCGCCTCGTGGTCGACGGCGTCGAGCACCGCGGGACGCCCGGCGGGGCCTACCGTCAGGCCGGCCCGGCCGGGACGACCGGCAAGAAGCTCCAGGTCAACTCCGTGTCCGGGAACGTCACGGTCCTGCGCGGCGAGCCCGCCGACGCCTGGGGCGGCTCCGCGCCGCACCGGGGCACCCACCCCGTGACGCCGCAGGACGCCTGGTCCTACGACGCCCCGACCGGCGCCGACCCGGCCGCCCCGTGGGGTTCCGCGGACAGCCGCACGACCTGGACGGGCGAGGGCCCCGCGGACGGACCGGCGGACCGCTGATGGCCTCCGTCTTCGCCCACGGTGAGCTCCGCCTCTACCTCCTCGCCCTGCTCGAGTCCGGACCCAAGCACGGGTACGAGCTCATGACCGAGCTGAGCGACCGCTTCGGCGGCACCTACCGACCCAGCGCGGGCACCATCTACCCGCGCCTCGCCCGCCTCGAGGGCGAGGGGCTCGTGCGGCGCAGCGACAGCGGACGCAAGTCCACCTACGAGCTCACGCCCGCGGGCCGCGCCGAGGTCGCGGCGCGCCGCGCCGACGTCGCAGCCCTCGAGGACGGGATCGCCCAGACCGTGCGCACGCGCGCCCAGGCGCTGCGCGCCGACATCGAGGGCTCCATGCAGGGGCTGCGCGCCGAGCTCGCGGCCGCAGCCCAGGAGGCCCGCGTCCGACCCCGGCCCGCGGCCACCCCCGACCCTCGCCGCGGCGAGTCCTACGCCCGCCGTGTCGAGGCGGAGGCCATGGTGCAGCGCTTCCGCGACGACGTGCGCGCCGACCTCCGCCGGGCCGACGCGAGCAGCGCGGTCAGCGAGCTGACGCTCGAGACGCTGCGCACCGTGCTCGACTCGGCACGACGGGCGGTCCGGGGGACGCTGCCGTGACGTCCCCGCCGCACACCGCAGGACCGCACGACCAGCACGACCACATCCAGCACGACGACCGGCACGACACGCACAGCGAGAAGGAGAACGACATGGGCACCGAGTCCTGGGTCATCGCAGCACCGCAGCAGATCGAGGTCGCCGACGTGGCGTCGCTCGTCGTGGGCCTCACGAACGGCGCGATCGAGGTCGTGAGCGACCCGGGCCGCGAGTCCGGCGCGACCGTCGACGTGACCGAGGTGAGCCCTCGGCCGCTGCGGGTCACGACGCACGCCGGCGAGCTCAAGATCGCCTACGACTTCGACGGTGTCGAGGGCGTCGTGGACCGCGTCCGCGGCCTGAAGGACAAGGACACCGCGACCGTGCGCGTCGTGCTCCCGGCCCACCTGCCCGTCAAGATCGCGACCGCGCGTGCCGCGGCGACCGTCAGCGGGACCCGTGCCCCCGTGTCCGTGACCACGGCCGACGGCGCGGTCACCGTGACCGACACCGTGGGTCCGCTCTCCGTCAAGACCGTCGCGGGCCGCGTCGCCGTGACCTCGCACGACGGGGACGTCAAGGTCGGCACGGCCTCCGGCCGCGTCGAGGCCGAGGGCGGGCTCGGGCGGGTCACGATCAGCACCGTCACGGGGGACGTGGTCGTCGAGGCGCGCGAGACGACGCCGCTCGTGACGGCCAAGACCGTCTCCGGGGACGTCACGTTGCGCCTGAGCGAGGGCGCGGGCGTCAACCTCAAGGCCCGCGCGGTCACGGGCAAGGTCGTGCTCGACGGCGCCCCCGTCCCCAGCTCGCAGTCCCGCACCACGTCGGTGGACCACTCCGAGGGCACGAGCGGCGCCTACGTGTCCGTCAGCACGGTCTCGGGGAACCTGACGGTCTCTCGGGGCTGACCCGGCCGGGACGTCCGACCTGCAACGGCCCGTGGCCCCCCCCCCGGGGGGGGGGGCCGGGGCGGTCGTCGTCAGGCAGGCGACCCGCCGGGGCGGCAGGCGTCGGCGCCCGGTCCCGGCGGCCGGCGCCGCACCCGTGGCGGGCCGGACGCCGGACCTACGTGACGTCGTCGGGCAGGCCGAGCCACGCGTGCCACCCCGTGTGCAGCACGAGCCACGCCATGAGGCCGTAGCCCGCCTGGCCGGGGTAGCCGCCGCTGCTCGTCGCGAGGTCGGCGAGCCACTGCTCGTGCGTCACCAGGGGCGTGAACGTGTCCACATAGGGGACCCGGCGGCGGTTGGCGACGTCCGCGAAGGCAGCCGACAGCTCGCCCAGCCGGTCGTTGTCCTCGGGTCGGCCCGGGGGCGGACCGACGACGAACGTGGGCAGCCGACGGTGCTCGGCCACGTCCAGGACGTTCGCCAGGTTGAGTCGTGACCGGGCCACGGAGAGACCGGCGTCCAGGTCGTGGCGGCCCAGGGCGAGGACGAGGCGGTTGTCGGCCTCGGGGTCGTGGTCGAAGCGCCGGGCGGTCTCGGCCTCCCAACGCTGGCTCATCGCGGTCGTCGTCTCGCCCGGGATCGCGAGGGGGAAGACCATCGCCGTCCCCGGAAAACGGGTGCGTGCCACCACGCGGCCCGCCCAGCCGAGGCTCTTGGCGTCGCCGACACCCGCGCTCAGCTCGTCGCCGACCACGCAGATCCGTACTTCAGGTTCTCCCACGGTGATGTGCTCCTCGTTCGCTCGCGCACCATTGTCTGTCACGACGGGCCTCCCGTGCGGGATGTCCGTCGTGACAGACAGGATCCGGATCGCGCGCCGACCCGGGAGCACCCGTCGGTGCCCGCCGTGCGCAGCCGTGCCCCAGGGCCCCGTCCCGGGCTCTCGCGCCCTCTCCCCGGGGGGAGGGGGAAGAACGCCGGGACGGACAGGATGTGGCGAGCGCCACGCCGCGTCAGAGGAGGTTCGCGCCCCACGTGACCTCGTGCGAGGCCCCCGGCGCGAGGCGCACGAGGCGCTCGCCCGTCCGGAACGCGTCCGCGATGCAGGTCATGGGCTCGGCCGCGACGCCGGTGCGCCGGTACGCGGGCGTGACGTGGTCGCCCGTGCAGACCTGCCACGTGTCCATCGACGAGTCCATCCACACGGCGGCCGTGCGACCGTCGGGGGCGCTCAGGCGCATCCACGACAGGCCGTCCTCGTCGCGCAGGACGTCCACGTACGCGTCGTCGAGGTCGATCCCCGCGAGCAGCCGGGGCTCGCGCAGGTCGTGGTCGCCCGCAGCGGGCTCGGTGCCCGTGGGCAGCAGGCGCTCGTCGGTCGTGACGCGCGTGCCGGCGTCCAGCCGCAGGGTGCACTCGTCGAGCGACGCGCCACCGGGGGAGAGCCACGGGTGGAAGCCGACCCCGTAGGGGGCGTCGACGCCGCCCACGTTGGTCGTGCGGGTCACCACGCGCAGACCCGCGTCGCTCAGCGCGTACGACACGCGGGCCACGAGGTCGAACGGGTAGCCCGGGACGGGGACCAGGTGCAGCTCGAGCGTCACGGCCGACGCCGACTGCTCGACGACGGTCCAGCGCTCCCAGCACGCGAGACCGTGCAGGGCGGTGTTCCGGGGGACCTCGGTGATCGGGAGCTGGTACTCGGTACCGTCGAACGTGTAGCGGCCGTCGCGCAGACGGTTGGGCCAGGGGAGCAGCACCGCTCCGTGCGAGGCCGGGGACAGCTCCGACTCGTCGAAGGGCGTGAAGACGTCGCGCCCCCCGACCGAGTACTCGCGGACGGACGCGCCGACCTCGGTGACGGTGGCACGGTGCTCACCGTGCTCGATGCGGACCTGGATACCGGAAGGTGGTGTGATGTTCACGATCACACACGTTACTGCGTGCGGAACGACGCACGAGCAGGGACAGTAGAACCCGGTCGTGCCGCCCGCCCGGGCCCGCGACGCAGCGACGCACCGCCCCCGGCCACCGGGGACGGGAGCACCACCCGCAGGACGAGGAGAAACACATGGAACGACGAGTGCTCGGACGCACCGGCAGGCTGGTCTCGGTCGTCGGGCTCGGCACGTGGCAGCTCGGGGCGGACTGGGGCGAGGTCAGCGAGGCCGACGCCCGCGCCGTCCTCGACGCCTCGGCCGAGGCCGGAGTCACGTTCTTCGACACCGCCGACGTCTACGGCGACGGCCGCAGCGAGGAGATCATCGGCTCCTACCTCGCCGACAACCCCGGCTCCGGGATCACGGTCGCGACCAAGATGGGACGCCGAGCCCCCCAGGAGCCCGAGAGCTACACGCTCGCGAACTTCCGCGAGTGGACCGACCGGTCGCGCCGCAACCTGCGCACCGACCGGCTCGACCTCGTCCAGCTCCACTGCCCGCCGTCCGCGGTCGTCAAGGACGACCAGGTGTACGACGCGCTCGACACCCTCGTGTCCGAGGGCGCGATCGCCGCCTACGGCGTGAGCGTCGAGACCGTCGACGAGGCGCTCGCGGCCATCGCACGGCCGGGCGTCGCGACGGTGCAGATCATCCTCAACGCGTTCCGCCTCAAGCCGCTCGACGAGGTGCTGCCCGCGGCCTCCGAGGCCGGCGTGGGGATCATCGCCCGCGTCCCCCTGGCCTCGGGCCTGCTGTCCGGGAAGTACACGCGCGAGACGACGTTCGCCGAGAACGACCACCGGTCCTTCAACCGCGACGGGTCCGCGTTCGACGTCGGCGAGACGTTCTCCGGAGTCGACTTCTCGACCGGGCTCACCGCAGCGGGGGAGTTCACCGCGCTCGTCCACGACGTGCTCGGCCCGGACGTCACGCCCGCGCAGGCCGCGATCGCGTGGATCTGGCAGCAGCCCGGGGTCTCGACCGTGATCCCCGGCGCCCGCAACGTCGAGCAGGCGCGGGCCAACGCCGAGGCCGGGTCCGCGGAGGTGCTCGGGCCCCTCTTCGCGTCGGGCGTCCGCGAGATCTACGACCGCTACCTGCGCGAGCAGGTCCACGGCCGCTGGTAGGCCCGAGGCCGGGCTGGGCCCGGCCCGGCTGGGCCCGGCCCGGCTGGGCCCGGCCCGGCTGGGCCCGGTCCGGGCGACCGACGACGAAGGCCGCCTCCCCTGCGCGGGGAGGCGGCCTTCGTCGTCAGTCGGTCAGCGCGACCGTGCTGCTCAGCGGGCGAACGCCTGCTCGATCAGGACGGCCTGCTGGGCCTGGTGCTTCTTGGCGGTGCCGGCAGCCGTCGAGGCCGACGCCGGACGCGAGACGACCCGGACGCGAGGCAGGTCCTCGGGCAGGTTGACGTGGATGAACGACCACGCCCCCTGGTTCTCCGGCTCGTCCTGGACCCAGACCACGTCAGCGCCCTCGTACCTGGCGAGCTCCGCACGGATGCCGTCCACGTCGAGCGGGTAGAGCTGCTCGAGCCGGACGATCGCGGTCTTGTCGTCGCCGCGCTTGGCGCGCTCGGCGATCAGGTCGTAGTAGACGCGACCCGTGCAGAGCAGGACGCGGTCGACGTTCGCCGGGTTCGTCGTCGTGTCCCCGATGACGGGCTGGAACGTGCCGGTCGTGAAGTCCTCGACGGCCGACGCGGCCGCCTTGAGGCGCAGCAGCTGCTTGGGCGTGAAGACCACGAGCGGGCGACGCGGGCGGGCGTACGCCTGCTGACGCAGCAGGTGGAAGTACGACGCGGGCGTCGAGGGCTGCGCCACCGTGAGGTTGTTCTCCGCGCAGAGCTGGAGGAACCTCTCGATGCGGGCCGACGAGTGGTCCGGTCCCTGGCCCTCGTAGCCGTGCGGCAGCAGCATGACGACCGAGGAGTTCTGGCCCCACTTCTGCTCGGCCGACGAGATGAACTCGTCGATGACCGTCTGGGCGCCGTTGACGAAGTCGCCGAACTGCGCCTCCCACAGCACCAGGGCGTCCGGGCGCTCGACCGAGTAGCCGTACTCGAACCCGAGCGCCGCGTACTCGCTGAGCGAGGAGTCGTAGACCCAGAACTTGGCCTGGTCCGCCGACAGGTACAGCAGCGGCGTCCACTCGGCACCCGTCTCGCGGTCGTGCAGGACCGCGTGGCGCTGCACGAACGTGCCACGACGCGAGTCCTGGCCGGCGAGGCGCACCGGGGTGCCCTCGACGAGCAGCGAGCCGAACGCGATCAGCTCGCCGTAGCCCCAGTCGATGCCGCCGTTGGTCGACATCTGGTGGCGCTTCTCGAGGAGCTGCGCGAGCTTGGGGTGGACCGTGAAGCCCTCGGGCGGGGAGACGTGCACCTGGCCCACGCGCTCGATGATCGACTGGTCGACCGCGGTCTTCCACCCGACCATCGTGCCGGCGTCCTCACGCTGCGACTCGGGTCGCTCGAGGCCCGCGACGGGCTCCGAGGCGGGCGACGGCGTGAAGCCGCCTTCCTTGGTCTCGGTGAACACGCGCTCGAGCTGGGCCTGGTAGTCCTGCAGGACGTGCTCGGCCTCCTCGAGCGTGATGTCGCCGCGCGCGACGAGGTTCTCGGTGTACAGCTTGCGCACCGAGCGCTTGGCCTCGATCAGGTTGTACATGAGCGGCTGCGTCATCGAGGGGTCGTCGCCCTCGTTGTGCCCGCGGCGGCGGTAGCAGATCATGTCGATGATCACGTCGCGGTCGAACTGCTCGCGGAACGCGAAGGCGAGCTCCGCGACGCGCACGCACGCCTCGGGGTCGTCGCCGTTCACGTGGAAGATCGGGACCTGGTAGCCCTTGGCGACGTCGGTCGAGTACAGCGTCGAGCGCGACGAGGACGGGCCCGTGGTGAAGCCGACCTGGTTGTTGATGATGACGTGGATCGTGCCACCGGTGCGGTACCCGCGGAGCTGCGCGAGGTTCAGGACCTCGGGCACCACGCCCTGGCCCGCGAACGCCGCGTCGCCGTGGATGAGGATCGGCAGCACCGAGAAACCGTCGCCGCCCAGGTCGATGCGGTCCTGCTTGGCGCGCACGATGCCCTCGAGGACGGGGTCGACCGCCTCGAGGTGGGACGGGTTGGCCGCGAGGTAGACGCGCGTCTGCGCACCGGACTCGGCCGAGAACGTGCCCTCGGTGCCGAGGTGGTACTTGACGTCGCCGGAGCCCTGGACGCTCTTGGGGTCCTGGTTGCCCTCGAACTCCGCGAAGATCTGCGCGTAGCTCTTGCCGGCGATGTTGGCCAGGACGTTGAGGCGGCCGCGGTGCGCCATGCCGATGCAGACCTCGTCGAGGCCACCGTCGGCCGCCTTGGACAGGACGGCGTCGAGCAGCGGGATGACGGACTCGCCGCCCTCGAGCGAGAAGCGCTTCTGGCCCACGAACTTGGTCTGCAGGAACGTCTCGAACGCCTCGGCGGAGTTCAGGCGGCGCAGGATGCGCAGCTGGTCCTCGCGCGGCGTGCGGGCGTACCCGGACTCGAGACGCTCCTGGAGCCAGCGACGCTGGGCGCGGTCGGCCAGGTGCATGTACTCGATGCCGATCGAGCGGCAGTACGAGTCGCGCAGCAGCCCGAGGATGTCGCGCAGCGTCGACTTGGTCTTGCCGCCGAAGCCACCGGTCGGGAAGGTGCGGTCGAGGTCCCAGAGCGTGAGGTCGTGGGTCTGGACGTCGAGGTCGGGGTGCTTGCGCTGACGGTAGGCCAGCGGGTCCGTGTCGGCCATGAGGTGGCCGCGCGAGCGGAACGAGTGGATGAGCTCGGCGATCTTGGCGGGCTTGGCCGCCTCGATCTCGGCGTCCGTCGTGTTGTCGCGGGTCCAGCGGACCGGCTCGTAGGGGATGCGCAGCGCGGCGAAGACGCGGTCGTAGAAGCCGTCCTCGCCGATCAGCTTGGTGCCGAGGATGCGCAGGAACTCGCCCGACTGGGCGCCCTGGATGATGCGGTGGTCGTAGGTCGACGTGATCGTCAGGACCTTCGAGACGCCGAGGCGGGCGAGCTGCTCGACCGAGGCGCCCGCGAACTCCGCGGGGTAGTCCATGGCGCCGACGCCGATGATCGTGCCCTGACCCTGCATGAGGCGCGGGACCGAGTGCACGGTGCCGATGCCGCCCGGGTTGGTGAGCGAGATCGTGGTGCCCGCGAAGTCGTCGACCGTGAGCTTGTTGCCACGGGCCCGGCGGACCAGGTCCTCGTAGGCCGCCCAGAACTGGGCGAAGTCCATCTGGTCGGCCTTCTTGACGCTCGGCACGAGGAGCTGGCGGGTGCCGTCGGGCTTGGCGAGGTCGATCGCGAGGCCGAAGTTGACGTGCGCCGGGTTGTTCACGGCGGGCTTGCCGTCGAGCTGCGTGTAGCTCGCGTTCATGGCCGGCATCTCGCCGAGGGCCTCGACGAGCGCGTACCCGATGAGGTGCGTGAACGAGATCTTGCCGCCGCGCCCGCGGGCGAGGTGGTTGTTGATCACGATGCGGTTGTCGACCATGAGCTTGGCGGGCACGGCGCGCACGGAGGTCGCCGTGGGGACCTCGAGGCTCGCCTCCATGTTCACGACGACGCGCGCGGCGGGGCCGCGCAGCTTCTGGACGTCGTCCGCGGTGTCGGGAGCGTCGGTCTTGGACCTCGAGGCGGCGACCGCCGCGTAGGGGGCCGTGGCGGGCTGCGCGGTCGCGACGGGCCGGTTGGCCTTGACGGCTGCGATGGCTGCGTTGACGGACGGGTCCGCGGGGACCACGGGGGACTTGGGGCGCTGCGCCGACTCGCCGGCGGCGGAGCCGTCGGTCGCGGGGACGCCGGCGGCCGTGCGGGCCGGCGGCGCTGCCGGGCCGGCGGCGGGGATCTGGACGGCGGGCGACGGCGTCGCGACCGCGGGCGTCGTGGCGCCGGCGGCGGGGGCCTGGCTCCCGTTCGCACCGGCGGTCTTGTCACCGGGACGGTAGTCCGCGAAGAACTCCCACCACGCGGGGTCTACCGCGTTCTTGTCCTTGAGGTATTGCTCGTAGAGCTCGTCGACGAGCCATTCGTTGGCGCCGAACACAGAACTTGCTGCGCTGATCGACTCTGACTCAGCCTTCGGGGACACGCGAGGATCGCCCACTTTCACCACTGATCGTCATTGGATATCGGGTACCTAGTCCGGAGCCGGACCCGTCAAGCGTAGGCCCTCCGGTCCTCGGAGCGGTGCCCTGGGCACAGGAAGTGCGCGGGGTGTCGGCACCATCCTCACGGGACGTCTGCGCGAGGCAAACGGGGGGGCAACAGCGACCTGTTCGCTGACCAAAGGTCAGGTCGTTTAGCCCATCGCCGGGTATGCCCCGTGCAGAGTGTGACGAACGTCTCACGTCCCGAGGGTGGGGGACCGGCCCTCCTGCGGGTCCGGCCCGGACCCGCCGGTGTGCCCGACGATCTCTGGCAGGTCGTCCGGCAGCCCGGGCGCCTGCGGCCTGGGGTGAGCCGGGAACGTCAGGCGCATGGTCGCCCCCTGCTGCGAGTCCGCGACCTCGATCCGACCGCCGTGCAGGTCGACCGCCCACCGGACGATCGCCAGGCCGATCCCCGTCCCGCCGGTCGAGGAGTGCCCCTGGGACGGGGCGTTGCCCCGGGCGAAGCGCTCGAAGATCCGCTCGCGGTCCTTCTTCGCGATGCCCGGCCCCTGGTCGATGACCTCGATCACCACGTCGTCGTCCACGGGGTAGGCCTCGAGCCGGATCTCGCCGTGCTGGGGGGAGTGGCGGATCGCGTTCTGCAGGAGGTTGGTGATGATCTGGCGCAGCCGCTCGGGGTCCGCGGGCAGCGTCAGGTCCTCGGGCGTCACGTCGATCACGTACTGGAGGTGCTTGCCGGCCTCGACCATCGAGACCGCGTCGGCGTTCTCCTCCAGGAAGTCCCCGAGCGGGACGTCGGTGATGTTGAGGGCTGCGGCGCCGGCCTCTATCCGGGACAGGTCCAGCAGGTAGGTCACGAGGCGCGTGAGCCGCTCGGTCTGCGCGAGCGCCATCTCCATGGTCGCGGGGTTCGCCTCGCTCACGCCGTCGACGACGTTCTCGAGCTGGGCCTGGAGCGCCGCGATGGGGGTCCGCAGCTCGTGCGACACGTTCGCGATGAGCTCTCGCCGCATCTGGTCGGACGACGCGAGGTCCTCGGCCATGATGTTGAAGGCGACCGCGAGCTGGCCCACCTCGTCCCGGCTCGTCGCGCGGACGCGCCGGGTGTAGTCGCCGTCGGCCATGGACTGCGCCGCTGCCGTCATCTCGCGCAGGGGGGACGTCATGCCGCGCGCGAGGATCTGGGTGAGCAGGAGCGAGAGCACGATCGCCAGGGGGAACGTGCGGGTCGGGCCGAGCTTGTTCTGCTGACCGAGCCAGGTGATGAGGACCGCGAGCGTGACGGTCGCGAAGACCAGGACGCCGAGCTTGATCTTGAGCGACCGGAACGAGTCGAGGGGCCGGACGTCCGGGAGGTGGGGGCGGATGGTCCGGTGGCCGGAGGTCACGCGACGGGGGGCTCGAACGCGTACCCGACGCCGTGGACGGTGCGGATCAGGTCCGGCCCGAGCTTGCGCCGCAGAGCCTTGATGTGGGAGTCGACGGTGCGGGTCCCGCTCGCGTCGGCCCAGTCCCACACCTCGGCGAGCAGGCGCTCGCGCGTGAGGACGGTCTTGGGAGAGCTGGCCAGCATGACGAGCAGCTCGAACTCGGTGGGGGTCAGGTGGACCTCCTCGCCCGCGCGGTGCACGCGCCGCTGGGCTCGGTCGATCACGACGTCGCCCACGACCATGGGCGGGTCCGTGGGGGTCGACGTCGCGGCCTGGGCCGCGCGGTCCACGCGGCGGAGCAGGGCCTTGACCCGGGCGACCAGCTCGCGCATGGAGAAGGGCTTGGTCATGTAGTCGTCCGCGCCGACGCCCAGCCCGATGAGCATGTCGGTCTCGTCGTCGCGGGCGGTCAGCATGAGGATCGGCACGGGCTGCTCGGCCTGGATGCGGCGCGTGACCTCGAGCCCGTCGATGCCGGGCAGCATGACGTCGAGCACGATCACGTCGGGTCGCAGGCGGGTCGCGGCCTCGACGCCCGAGAGCCCGTCGCGGGCGACCTCGACGCGCCAGCCCTCGGCGCTCAGGCGCTGGGCGATGGCCGTGGCGATGGCAGGCTCGTCCTCGACGACGAGGATGTTCGCGGCCTGAGCCGGGGTGCCGGCGGGTCCACCGGCGCTCGTCGCGCCGGTGCCGGTGGGGAATGCGCTGGCTGTCATGGCACCAGCGTGGCACAGACGGGGCGACGATGGTCGCACGACGGCGGGAGTCGTCGCCGGATGTCGCGGCGCCCGGGGATCGCGGAGGAGCCGTGCGCCGGCGGTCCGGATGGCTGCCGGGCTCTCGCCCGATAACATCGTTGCCACGATGAAGAGCACATCCCGATATCCGTGGAGCACCCCGTGGTAGGCGACTGGTTGATGGTCGCGCTGGGGGTGCTCCTGACCGCAGGTACAGCAGTCTTCGTGGCGAGCGAGTTCTCCCTCGTCACTCTCGATCCCGCCGTGCTGTCCAGGCCGGGGGACGACGACGTCCCCGACGACGAGGCGGACGGCGCACCGCCGGGTGGCGCTCGCCAGGCCGGGGCCGGGGGCGACCGGAGGCGCAGCAGCCGACGCGACCGCAGCGTCCGGGCGGGCCTCAAGCACCTGTCGACCGAGCTGTCGTCGGCGCAGGTCGGCATCACCATCACGACGATCCTGCTCGGCTACACGGCCCAGCCGGCCCTGCAGAACCTGCTGGGCGACGCCCTGGGCGGCACGGCTCTGGGTGCCGGTGCGGCGACGGTCGTCGCGGTGGTCCTCGCGCTCGTGGTCGTGAACCTCTTCTCGATGCTGTTCGGCGAGCTCATCCCCAAGAACTTCGCACTGTCCGCGCCGTACGGCACGGCGCGGCAGGTCGTCCCCGTCCAGCGGCAGTTCACCAAGCTGTTCCGCCCCGTCATCTCGGCCCTCAACGGCTCGGCGAACGCGATCCTGCGTCGCATGGGTGTCGAGCCCCGCGAGGAGCTGTCGGGTGCCCGCTCGGCGTCCGAGCTCGCGGCGCTGGTCAAGCGGTCGGCGCAGGAGGGCACTCTCGACACGTCGGTGGCGACGCTCCTGACCAACTCGATCGAGCTCGACGAGCTCAGTGCGGTCGACGTCATGACGGACCGGATGCGCATGGTGGTCCTGCGCCGCGACGACACGGCCGAGGACGTCGTGGCGCTCGCCCGGACCTCGGGGCACTCGCGCTTCCCCGTGATCGGCGAGGACCGGGACGACGTGCTCGGCCTCGTCCACCTGCGGCGGGCCGTGGGGGTGCCGCACGAGCGGCGCGCCGAGGTCCCCGCGGCGGCGCTCATGGTCGACGCCCCGCGCGTCCCGGAGACGGTCGCGCTGGGCCCGCTGCTCGTCGAGCTGCGCGGGTTCGGCCTGCAGATGGCCGTGGTCGTGGACGAGTACGGCGGCACGTCCGGGGTCGTGACCCTGGAGGACGTCGTCGAGGAGCTGGTCGGGGACGTCGCGGACGAGCACGACCCGCGCCGTGCGGGGGTGGCGCGGGGCACGGACGGTTCGTGGATCGTGCCCGGGGTCGTCCGTCCGGACGAGCTGAGGGAGTCGACGGGGCTGGTGGTGCCCGAGGACGGCGCGTACGAGACGCTCGGCGGTCTGGTCATGGCCGACCTCGGGCGGGTGCCCCGGGTCGGTGACGAGGTCCGGGCAGGGGACGTCGTGCTGCGCGTCGAGGCCATGGAGGGGCGCCGGGTCGAGCGGCTGCGGGTCCGCGTGCTCGCGCCGCAGGGCGAGGGTGACGGGTCCGTGCCCGGCGCGGGCGGGACGCACGCCCCGGGCGTGCCGCGCCGGCTCGTGCACGAACGCCCACCGGGTGGGGCCCCGGGCCCGGACGGCACGCAGACGCCGGGAGGTGCGCGATGAGCTCGACCGCCGCACTTCTCCTGGGGCTGTTCCTGCTGGCCGCCAACGCGTTCTTCGTGGGGGCCGAGTTCGCGATCATCTCGGCCCGGCGCAGCGCGATCGAGCCGCTCGCGGCGCAGGGCATCCGTCGGGCGCAGACGGTCCTGTGGGCCATGGAGCACGTCTCGCTCATGCTCGCGTGCGCCCAGCTCGGCGTCACGGTCTGCTCGGTGGGCCTGGGCGTCGTCGCCGAGCCGGCGGTGGCGCACCTCATCGAGGTGCCGCTGCACGCGCTGGGCGTCAGCCCGTCCCTCACGCACCCGATCGCGTTCGTGGTCGCGCTGGCGATCGTCGTCTACCTGCACGTGGTCCTCGGGGAGATGGTCCCCAAGAACCTCGCGGTCGCGGGGCCGGAGAAGGCCGTGATGTGGTTCGGTCCTCCGCTCGTGGTCCTGGGGCGTGTCCTCAAGCCGATCATCGTGTCGCTGAACTGGCTCGCGAACCACGTGGTGCGCTGGACCGGCGTCGAGCCCAAGGACGAGGTCGCCTCGGTCTTCACGGCCGAGCAGGTGCAGTCGATCGTGGAGCACTCGCAGGCCGAGGGCATCCTGCAGGACGAGCAGGGTCTGCTCTCGGGGGCCATCGAGTTCTCGGAGCGCACGGCGGCCGAGGTCATGGTGCCGGTCGACCGGTTGGTGACGGTGGTCGAGGGCTGCACCCCGGACGAGATCGAGCGCCTGGTCGCGAAGACGGGCTTCAGCCGCTTCCCGGTCGCCGACGCGCACGGCGAGCTGGTCGGGTACCTGCACCTCAAGGACGTGCTGTACGCGAGCGGCGAGGACCGCTTCCGACCGGTGCCGTCGTGGCGCGTGCGCGCGCTCGCGACGGCCGAGCCGGGCGACGAGATCGAGGACGCCCTGCGGGCCATGCAGCGCTCGGGCGCGCACCTGGCGCGGGTGGACGAGGGCCCGGCGGATCGCGCGGTCTCGTCGGCAGCGGGTGCCGTGCCGCCTGGTGGGCCCGCGTCGTCGGGGCCCGACGGCGTCGCTCCGGACCGCGAGCCCGGGGCCCTGGGCGTCGTCTTCCTCGAGGACATCCTGGAGGAGCTCGTCGGCGAGGTGCGGGACGCGATGCAGCGGCGGGTGCACTGACGCCGTCGAGCGTCGCGTGCCGCCCGCACCGTCCTGCCTGGGCCTGGGCCTGGGCCTGGGCCGCTGCCGCCCGAGACGCCCCGACCCACGCCCACCCCACGCCCGGTCCCTGGCGTGGGGTGGGCGTGGGTGAACGGGCCGTCGGGCCGTTGAGCAGGGGACTTGGCTTCCCTGGCGCCCGCCGATATCGTGTCCGATGCTTCGTCTCGCACGGTTCCTCCCGCATGGGAGGCTCGTCCGTTCTGCGCGGTGCAGCGTGTTCCTGTTCGTCTGTGCCGCTCCGGTCACCTGTGGTGCCCCGCGGTTCTCGGTAGTGGAGGTCCGGTGGAGACGACGCCCTCGTCCTCTGACTCCCGTCGCGCGCGACGCGAGGCGGAGACCGGGCACAGGGGACGCCGTCGGACGGAGATCCCCTCCCACCAGCGCTGGGCGCCGCGCATGGCGGTCCTCGGGACCCTCGCGGTCGCGACCATCGCGATGCCCCTGTCGGCCGGCGCGCAGGACGGTCCCGCCGCACCGTACGGTCCGGACGGGCGGCCGATCGGGCCGAGCGCCCTGGACCTCGTGAACAACCCGACCGCCTCCGAGCCCACGTCGGAGTACGTGGCCTCGGCCCCCAAGATCGACGGGCGGGTGCAGGCGGCGAGCCGTTCGGTCGAGCGCGCGCCCCTGCCGAACTGCGACCCGGCGGTCGTGACGACGAGCACCAACGGCAACCTCTCGGCCCACGAGCTGTGCGACCTGTGGCAGGCGGGCGAGTCCCTGCGCCCGGACGCCGCGGTGGCGCTCTCGGCCATGAACGAGGCCTTCCGCGCGACCTTCGGGCGCGACATGTGCCTGGTCTCGAGCTATCGGACGCTGGCGTCGCAGGTCTCTCTCAAGGGGTCGCGCGGCGCGTTCGCGGCCAAGCCCGGGACGTCCTTCCACGGTTGGGGCCTCGCGATCGACCTGTGCTCGATGGAGACGGGGAACCGCGAGGTCTACACGTGGATCAACCAGAACGGCGTGCTGTACGGCTGGGCCAACCCGGCGTGGGCCAAGCGCGGCGGCGGCGGCGCGTACGAGCCGTGGCACTTCGAGTTCACCGAGGGTGTCATCGAGCACGGCGGCCTGCTCTGACGGGTCTCGTCAGATCCGGTTGACCCAGGACTCGGCCAGCGCCTCGGCCTCGATGTCCAGCTCGCGCAGGACGCGGCGCATCACGGTCTCGTTCAGGCGGCCGGCGTCGCGCTCGTCCACGAGGACCTGACGCTGGGCCCTGTTCATGTCGGCGCGCAGCGCGTTGAGCCGTCGCAGGTCCTCGGGCTGGTCGCCGTGGCGTGCCACGGGGAAGGCGCGCCCTCCCGTGGGCCGCGCCCGGGCGTGGGGCGGCTCGGGCGGGTCCTCGATCTCGGACTCGGGGGAGATGAGGCGTGCCGCGGCGCTCGCCCGGGCGACGAGGGCCGCGGACATGGCCTCTCGTGTCGCCTCGGCCTTCTCCTCGCCGATCACAGGGGCCCACTCCCTGGTCGCGCGGGCGATCTCGTGGGCCTGCGCCTCGGCCATGAGCCGTCTGACCCGCGCCTCCTCGACGGCGTCGCTCGCTGCCTCGTCCTCACCGCCGACGCCGAGCCGCCGGATGACCCAGGGGAGGGTCACGCCCTGCAGCAGGAGCGTCCCGATCGCGACCGTGAAGGCCGCGAGCTGGATCGTGGCCCGGCCGGGGAACTCGGCGCCGCCGAGCGTCACGGGGATGGCGGCCGCGGCGGCGAGCGTCACGACACCGCGCATCCCGGCTGCCGAGACCACGAGGGACTCGCGCCAGCCGAGCGCGTCGGCGCGCGAGCGTCGCGACCCGGGCAGGTGCACGCGGTCGAGCCAGGACGTGGCGAAGACGTACACGGGTCGGATCGCCATGGTGACCGCGAGGGCGGCGAGGGAGACCCAGACGGCCGTGCGGAGCCCTTCGTCGGACGTCACGACCGTCTCGACCACGAACTTGAGCTGGAGGCCGATGAGCGCGAACGTGATGGCCTCGAGCAGCAGGTCGAGGCTGTCCCACAGCGGCTCCTCGACGAGTCGGGTCTCGAAGCCCGCGGTCGGTGCGGTGTGCCCCAGGTAGAGGCCTGCGGCGACGACCGCGAGGACGCCCGAGCCGCTGAGCTCCTCGGCGATCCAGTAGGCCGCGAACGGGAGGATGATCCCCGCGACGCTCGTCAGGAGCGGGTCGGCGAGCCGGAGCCTGGCGGCGTGCATCCCGATGCCCATGACGAGCCCGATCCCCACGCCGACCACGACCGCGAGCGCGAAGACCCCGATGCCCTCGGTCCAGACCCAGGCGCCCGTCGCGACCCCTGCGAGCGCGACCTTGTAGAGCGTGAGCGAGGTCGCGTCGTTGATGAGGCTCTCGCCGCCCAGGAGCGTCATGACGCGGCGGGGCAGGCCGAGCCGCCGGCCGACCGCGGCGGCCGAGACGGCGTCGGGCGGGGCGACCACGGCGCCCAGGACGAGCGCCGCGGCGAACGGGAGGTCGGGGAGCAGCATCGTCGCGACCCAGGCCACGGCGAGCGCCGTGACGACCACGAGCCCGACGCCCAGGCGCACGATCGCGTTGAGCGACGTGCGGAAGTCCTGGTAGGAGCTCCCGGTGGCCGCCGAGAAGAGCAGCGGCGGCAGGATGATGCCGAGCAGCACCTCGGGGGGAAGCTCGATGTGCGGGACCACCGGGATCAGCGAGACGCCCAGTCCCACCACGACGAGCAGGAGGGGGGCGGGCAGGTCCCAGTGCCGGGCGACGGCCGTGACGGCCAGGGCACCGGTGATGACCAGGAGTACGACGGCCTCGTCCATGACCTGCATTCTCCGTCGCACCGGCCGGGACGGCGCGGTGGAGCCCGACGGCGTGCTCCCCGCGGGGTGCGCGCCGCACCCCGCGTGTCAATCAGTTCTTGACAGGCGCGTAGTGTCAAGCCAGAGTTGACGCATGAGGACCTGGTGGCGAGACGCGACGGACGCTCCGGCGTCGGGCATCGACGAGAGGGGCGGACGATGAGCGACGTGCCCGCCTGGGGGAGCATCGAGCCGGGCGACGCCCGGCGCTCGCTCGACGACCTGCTCGCCGAGGCCGTGACCGCCGCAGACCCCGGCATCGGCGACCGCATCACGACGGACCCCGGAGCGCACCTCGAGCTCGTCGCGCTCACGGCGCGTGCGAGCGCCGCGGCCGAGTCGCTGCTCGCGACGGCCGTGTCGTCCGCGCGTTCGGCAGGGCACAGCTGGGAGGCGATCGGGAAGACCCTCGGGATCTCGAGGCAGGCCGCGCAGCAGCGTTTCGGCCGGCCGGTCGGGCCCGGAGCGCCCGGCACCGTCCAGGACCTCGCCGCAGGGGCGGAGGTCGGCGACACCCGGATCCTCTCGCCCGTCACGGCCGTGACCGAGATGGCCGCGCTCGAGGCCTACGGGCGCAAGGGCTGGCGCTCGACCGGGTTCGGGGCGGGCTTCCACCGGCTCGTGCGGACCACGACGCAGTGGGAGCACACGCGCGTGTACGTCCTGGGGGCGAGCAGGTTCGGTCTCGAGGCCGACGGGTGGGAGCGGATCGGGACGTGGTTCCCGTGGGTCTACTACGCGCGCAGCCTGGGGGTCGCCCCTGCCGGGGGAGACCGGGTCGTCGTGGACGGCCCGCACCTCGTGGGGGACGGGACCTGAGCGGTCGCGCCCCTGCCCGGGCTACTCCCCGGGCAGGTGCGCGTTGTGCCCGAAGTCCTGGCGGAACCGCGGCCCGGAGACCGCGAGCTCCGCGGCGAAGGACCCGGCCCAGGCCGAGTACGGGGTGTGCGAGAGAGAGTCGTTGGAGAAGCGACGGTCGTCGGTGATCTCGGTGACGCAGAACGACGGGATCTGGAGGTCCACGACCGGACCCGACCGCTCGCACTCCGCGATCACGAGCGGGTGGTTCGCGCCCCCGAAAACGTCGATGACCCAGCCGTCCGCCCCGAGCCACGCCGAGTAGCGGTTCTTCACGACGCGTCCGCCGCCCCGCCGGATCATCTCGACCCCGACGTTCACGTCGATCTCGCGCTCGGCCTCGTACCGGGTGCCACCGACCTGCGGCCCCTTGACGGTCAGGGCGCAGAAGTCGAACGCGTACCGGTCCAGGACGCTCAGGGGAGACGTCCTGCCGCTGAGCTCGGCGGCCGTCGCGCTCGCCTGGGCGCGCAGGCGCAGCGCATAGCCGTCCTCGGCCAGGAAGTAGCTCTGCACGATGAGCGCGGGCGCGTCGAGCAGGTCCACCGGGACGTCCTTCACCAGGAAGCGCCGCTCGAACTCGAAGTCTCCGTTACCGCCGTCCGTCATGGGACATACGGTACGCGTCCGCGCACGTCACGGCCGGATCTGGGCGTGCGGGTACGCGGCCTCGCGGTGCTGGAACTCGAGCACCGCGGGGTTGACGACCACGCCGTCGCGGATCTCGATCGCACGGCGGACCGTCTCGTTCTCCTCCCACCCGGCCGGGCCCGCCATGACCACCGGGAGGAACGGCAGGACGGCCGAGCTGATCTCCCACGTCGCCGAGTTCCACAGGTAGGACGGGCTGTGGTCGACCGCGTAGTAGCTGACGTTCTCACCGACCGTGACGAGGGGCTCGGCGAACGTCGTCGAGCGCGCCCAGTCGAACGCCATGCCCTCGTCGCACGAGACGTCGACGATCAGGCTGCCCGGTCGGAACGCGCCCAGGTCCGAGGTCCGCAGGTACAGCAGCGGCGCGTTGGGGTCCTGGAGCGTGCAGTTGACGACGACGTCGCTCTCGGCGAGGAACGGCGCCAGCGGGAGCCTCCCCTCGTCGGTGATGACCTCGCTGAGGTAGGGCGCGTCGTCGTGGTCGAACTGGACGATCTGCGCCGAGTGGATGGGGGCGGCGACCGCGGCGACGCGGCGGTTGGTCAGCACGCGGACGTCGTGGATCCCGTGCGCGTTGAGCGCGGTGACCGCGCCACGGGCCGTGGCGCCGAACCCGATCACGACGGCCGTCAGGCGCCGGCCGTAGTCGCCCGTCGACCCGCACAGCTCGAGCGCGTGCAGGACCGAGGAGTAGCCGGCCATCTCGTTGTTCTTGTGGAAGACGTGCAGGCCGAACCCGCCGTCGGAGGCCCAGTGGTGCATGGCCTCGAACGCGACGAGCGTGAGCCGCCGGTCGATCGCGACCTGGGTCAGGGCCTCGTCCTGGACGCAGTGCGGCCAGCCCCACAGGGTCTGCCCGGGGCGAAGGTCGAGCAGGTCCTCGACCTGGGGCTTGGGCAGCAGGACCACGTCGGCGGCCTCGACGACCTCGGCCCGGGAGCCGAGGGCGCGCACCCAGGGGGCGATCTGCTCGTCGCTCACCCCGAAGCGCTCGCCGTACCCGCGCTCGACGACGATGCGCGCCCGGAGCTCCGGTGCGATGCGTTCGAGGTGGTCCGGGTGCAGGGGGAGCCTGCGCTCGTCGGGCTTCCGCGACGCTCCGAGGAGGCCCAGGATGGTGTCGTTCGATGCTGTTGTCACGCTTGTCCCGTCAACGAGACCACGGTGGCCCAGTACTGCGGACGCTACACGGGTGCGGGGAGCACCCCGACCAGCCCCCCGGCCCCGGGGCCCCGACGACGCCGTCCCGGGCACGACGAAGCCCCTGGACCGAAGGGTCCAGGGGCTTGGTCTGCGGTGCCCTCGATAGGACTCGAACCTACGACCTTCTGCTCCGGAGGCAGACGCTCTATCCACTGAGCTACGAGGGCAGCATGCGTTCGCTCTGACGAGCATCCGGCACGGTGCACGAGACTACCAGTCTCCGGAGGGTTCGTGCTCCCACCTGTTCCCACCTGCCGCGATCCGCACGCGACACCCGGGCCCGGTGGGGGCGGGGTGACCGGACTCACCAGTCCGGGGAGCGCTCCGGGACCGGTGCCCGGGGCGACCGGTGCGTACCCTCCTGGAGTGGATCGCCAGGACTCGAGCTCGACCCCCGACAGCACCCTCCGGCCGTGGAAGGGGAGGTTCGTCGTCCTTGCCGGGATCGTCCTCGCGGCCTTCAACCTGCGGATCGCGGTCGCCTCGGTCTCCCCGATCCTGGACGTGGTCCGGACCGACATCGACCTGAGCGACCAGGTGGCCGGGCTGCTGGGCACGGTCCCCGTGATCGCGTTCGCGGTCTTCGGCTCCCTCGTCCCCGTCCTCTCGCGGAGGTTCGGCCTCGAGCCCACGCTCGTGGCCGCGCTGGTCGTGAGCTCGGTCGGGGAGATCCTGCGGTCGCTGTCGAGCACGGCCCCGTCCTTCCTGGTGTGGACCGCGGTGGCGCTGGCGGGCATGGGCATGGGCAACGTGCTGCTACCACCCCTGGTCAAGCGGTACTTCCCGGACCGGATCGGTGCGGTGACAGCGGCGTACACCGTGACGCTGTCGCTGAGCACGGCGATCCCGCCGCTCCTCGTGGTCGGCATCGCGTCCTCGCTCGGCTGGCGTCCTGCCCTGGGCGGGTGGGCGCTCGTGGGGCTGCTCGCGGCCGTGCCGTGGACCGTGGTGATCGCCCGATCGGCGCGCGCCCGGGCCGAGCTCGCGTCGGTGCTCGAGCACTCACCCGAGCACACCGCGGGCCTGGACGGCCGCCACCGCCACGAGGGTCGCGCCTGGCGCAGCCCGCTCGCGTGGGGCATCGCGGTCATGTTCGGTCTCAACTCGCTCAACACCTACGTCATGTTCGCGTGGCTGCCGCACGTCCTGATCGACGCGGGGATGTCGGAGCCCGTCGCGGCGAGCGCGCTCGCGCTGTACGCGTTCGTCGGCATGCCCATGTCGATCGTCACGCCGCTGCTCGCGGCCCGGATGCGCAACCCGTACCCGCTCGTGGTGCTCTTCGTCGCGATGCTCGCGGTCGGCTACGGCGGGCTCATGGGCGGCCAGGCCGGCCCCGCGACGTGGGTGTGGGTCGTGCTCGCCGGGCTGGGGGCCTCGACGTTCCCGCTCGGGCTCGCGCTCATCAACCTGCGCAGCCGCACGTCGGCCGGGGCCGTCGCGCTGTCCGGGTTCGTGCAGGGCGTCGGGTACCTCCTCGCAGGGGCCGGGCCCCTGACCGCGGGCATCCTCTACGGGCGCAGCGGTTCGTGGGACAGCACGTTCGTCTTCCTGTTCGGCACGCTCGTCGTGATCCTCGTCGCGGCCGTCGCGGGCTGCCGTCCGGTGATGATCGAGGACACGTGGGCTCGGCGCGCCCGCCGGGGGCGCCCCTCGACCACGGCTGCGGACGTCGACACAAAGCCCTAGCGTCCCTCGCTAGAATCGTCGGGTGACCCCGAACGAGCTCTCCCAAGCGCTCAGCGCTGCCCTGGCCTCCGCCGTCGCCGACGGCACCCTCGCCCTGCCTGCCGACGCGGTGCCCACGTCGGTCCACGTCGAGCGACCCCGCCAGCGCGAGCACGGCGACTGGGCCACGAACGTCGCCCTGCAGCTCGCGAAGAAGGCCGGCGTCGCCCCGCGCGTCCTGGCCGAGGACCTCGCGCAGCGTCTCGCCGCGCACCCGGGCATCAAGTCCGTGGACATCGCGGGACCGGGCTTCCTGAACATCACGCTCGACGCGGCCGCCGCGGGCGAGCTCGCCCGCACGATCCTCGCGCAGGGCGCGACCTACGGGAACAACGACTCCGAGGCCGGCACGCGCATCAACCTCGAGTTCGTCTCGGCGAACCCCACGGGCCCCATCCACATCGGTGGCGTGCGCTGGGCCGCGGTGGGGGACTCGCTGGCCCGCGTGCTGCAGGCGTCCGGCGCCGAGGTCACGCGCGAGTACTACTTCAACGACCACGGCGCGCAGATCGACCGCTTCGCGCGCTCGCTGCTCGCGCGTGCCAAGGGCCAGGAGGCTCCCGAGGACGGCTATGGCGGCCAGTACATCTCGGAGATCGCGGAGGCCGTCATCGCCGACGCGGTCGCGGCGGGAGACCCGGACCCGCGCACGCTGCCCGACGACGAGGCCCAGGAGGTCTTCCGGGCGCGCGGCGTCGAGCGGATGTTCGACGAGATCCGGGCCGCGCTGCACGACTTCGGCGTCGACTTCGACGTGTACTTCCACGAGGACTCGCTGCACGAGTCGGGCGCGGTCGAGCGCGCGGTCCAGCGTCTGCGCGAGGGCGGTCACGTGTTCGAGGCCGACGGCGCGACGTGGCTGCGCACGACCGACTTCGGCGACGACAAGGACCGCGTCATCATCAAGTCGGACGGCGAGGCGGCGTACATCGCGGGCGACATCGCGTACTACCTCGACAAGCGCGATCGCGGCTTCGACGACGTCATCATCATGCTCGGTGCGGACCACCACGGGTACGTGAGCCGCATGATGGCGGTGTGCGCGGCGTTCGGCGACCAGCCGGGCAAGAACCTCCAGATCCTCATCGGCCAGATGGTCAACCTGGTCAAGGACGGCCAGCCGGTCCGCATGTCCAAGCGTGCCGGGACCGTCGTGACGCTCGAGGACCTGGTCGACGCCGTGGGCGTGGACGCCGCGCGCTACTCGCTCGCCCGCTCCTCGACCGACTCGAGCATCGACCTGGACCTCGACCTGCTGTCCAGGGCGACCAACGAGAACCCGGTCTTCTACGTGCAGTACGCGCACGCCCGCACGGCGAACGTCGCGCGCAACGCGCAGGCGCACGGGGTCTCGCGCTTCCGTGAGGACGGGAGCGAGGCGTTCGACCCGTCGCTCCTGACGCACGAGACCGAGTCGGTCCTGCTGGGCGCGCTCACCGAGTTCCCGCGCGTGGTCGCCCAGGCGGCCGAGCTGCGCGAGCCGCACCGTGTCGCGCGCTACCTCGAGGCGCTCGCGGGCGACTACCACTCCTGGTACCACGAGTGCCGCGTGACGCCGCTGGGCGACGAGGAGGTCACGGACGTGCACCGCACGCGCCTGTGGCTCAACGACGCGACGCGTCAGGTGCTCGCCAACGGCCTGGGTCTGCTCGGGGTGTCTGCGCCGGAGCGCATGTGAGCGCGGCGGCCGCCGCCGGCCCGACGACGTCGCCCACCTTCTCGCCGACCGGCACGTTCGTGCCGGGCGAGCCGTGGTCGAGCGGCGTGCGCCGCGGGCCGGACGGCGCGCTGAGCGTCGGGGGGGTCGACGTGCGTGAGCTCGCGGCTGCCCAGGGCACGCCGGCGTACGTCCTCGACGAGGCCGACCTGCGCGAGCGGGCACGGTCCTACCGGCGGGCTTTCGAGACCGCGTTCGCCGAGGTCGGTGCGGGCGTCGACGTCTACTACGCGGGCAAGGCGTTCCTGTCGGTCGCGGTGGCACGCTGGCTCCACGCCGAGGGGCTGCGGATCGACACCGCGACGGGCGGAGAGCTCGCGGTCGCGCTGCGTGCGGGGGTGCCCGGCGAGCACGTCGGACTGCACGGCAACAACAAGTCGGACGCGGAGATCGCGCGTGCGCTCGACGCGGGCGTGGGCCGGATCATCGTGGACTCGCTCGTCGAGGTCGAGCGCGTGGCGGCCGCGGCCAGGGCGCGCGGCGGGGCTCCGGCCCCGGTCATGCTCCGCGTGACCACGGGCGTGCACGCGGGCGGGCACGAGTACATCTCGACTGCGCACGAGGACCAGAAGTTCGGGCTCTCGCTCGCGACGGCCCCTGGTGCGCAGGACGAGGACAGCCCGGCCATGACCGCGCTCCTCGCGGTGCTCGCGCACCCCGAGCTCGAGCTGCTGGGCATCCACTCGCACATCGGGTCGCAGATCCTCGACCCGTCGGGCTTCGAGGTCGCGGCGCGCAAGGTCCTCGAGCTGCGGGCAGCGCTCGCAGCGCGCACGGGCTTCCTCGTCCCCGAGGTGGACCTGGGCGGCGGGTACGGCATCGCCTACCTGCCGGGCGAGGTCTCGCTCGACCCCGACCGCATCGCGAAGGACATCGCTGCCTCGGTCGCGGCCACGTCGGCGGAGCTGGGGACGCCGTTGCCACGCTTCTCGATCGAGCCTGGTCGGGCGATCGTCGGTCCCGCGGGGCTGACGCTCTACACGGTCGGCACGGTCAAGCCCGTGCGCGTCGCGGGGGGCGGTGCCGGGCCGGAGGCCGAGACCTTCGTCCGCACGTACGTCTCGATCGACGGCGGCATGAGCGACAACATCCGCCCGGCCCTGTACGGCGCGGACTACCACGCCGAGCTCGCGAACCGTCTCTCGGACGCGGCGCCCGTGCTCGCTCGGGTGGTCGGCAAGCACTGCGAGAGCGGCGACATCGTGGTCCACGAGGTGCTGCTCCCGGGCGACGTGCGGGCCGGCGACCTGCTGGCCGTCCCCGCGACGGGTGCCTACGGCCGTTCGATGGCCTCGAACTACAACCACGTGCCCCGGCCCCCGGTCGTGGCCGTGGCGGAGGGTGAGACCAGGGTCCTGGTCCGGCGCGAGACGGAGGACGACCTGCTCGCGCTCGACCTGGGCTGACGGCGCGGGGCCTCGGCGCGCGCACCGTGGAACGGTGCTCACGCACTCGTATCCTGAGACGAGCGCCCAGGATCCGGGCAACCGGGCGAGGATCGACAGGCTCGGACCGACGGGTCGGGACGTGCGGCACGGGGTGCCGCGGTCCGCCAGGGTCAGGCAGTCCCTCCGACGCGACCGCGTCCGGCAGGGACCCGAGAACGACGGCACCGCTGACCGTGCGGGCCGGGTGATGGAGGAGGAGCTTCGTGGGAGCCAGCCAGCAGGAGCAAGGTCCGCTGCGCGTCGCGCTGCTCGGGTGCGGCGTCGTCGGGTCCGAGGTGGCCCGGCTGCTGACGCAGCAGAGCGCCGACCTCGCCTCGCGCGTCGGGGCGCCGCTCGAGCTCGTGGGGATCGCGGTGCGCGACGCGTCGGCCCCGCGCCCCCTCGCGGAGTCGGTCGACCGCTCGCTGCTCACCGAGGACGCCGAGGGGCTCGTCACGCGCGCCGACATCGTCATCGAGGTCATGGGCGGGATCGAGCCGGCCCGCTCGCTGCTCCTGCGGGCGATCGAGGCGGGTGCCGCCGTCGTGACCGCGAACAAGGCGCTCCTGGCCGAGGACGGCCCCACCCTCTACAAGGCCGCGGACACCGCGGGCGTCGACATCTACTTCGAGGCCGCCGTCGCGGGTGCCATCCCGATCGTCCGCCCGGTCCGCGAGTCGCTCGCGGGCGACCACGTGCGACGCATCCTGGGCATCGTCAACGGGACCACGAACTACGTCCTGGACCAGATGGCGAGCACGGGCATGTCGTTCGACGACGCCGTGAAGCAGGCCCAGGACCTGGGCTACGCCGAGGCAGACCCGACCGCCGACGTCGAGGGCTTCGACGCAGCGGCCAAGGCCGCGATCCTCGCGAGCCTCGCGTTCCACACGCGCGTCTCGCTCGAGGACGTCGCGCGCGAGGGCATCACGGCCATCACGGCCGACGACGTCGCGTGGGCCGCGCAGACCGGTCACGTCATCAAGCTGCTCGCCATCGCGGAGGCCGTGACGGGGGACGACGGTGCGCACGGGGTCTCGGTGCGCGTGCACCCGGCCCTCGTCCCGCTCACGCATCCCCTCGCCGGGGTCCGGGGGGCCTTCAACGCGGTCTTCGTCGAGGCCGACGCCGCGGGCGAGCTCATGTTCTACGGTCGCGGCGCGGGAGGCTCGCCCACGGCCTCGGCGGTCCTGGGCGACGTCGTGTCGGCCGCGCGTCACCGGGTGCTGGGGGGCAAGGGCCCCGAGGAGTCGATCTACGCCGCGCTGCCGATCCTGCCCGCCAGCACAGCGGTGACGCGCTACCAGGTCCGCCTCGCGGTCGACGACCGCCCCGGCGTCCTGGCCCAGGTGGCGCAGGTGCTCGCCTCGAAGGGCGTCTCGATCGAGGCCGTCCGCCAGCCGTCCGAACCGTCCGACGGCACCCAGGGCGACGGGCCGACCGGCGTCGCGCACCTCGTCATCACGACCCACGCCGCAGCGGAGGCCGCGCTCGCCGCGACGGTCGACGCGATCGCGGTGCTCGAACCCGTCCGAGAGATCACGTCCGTCCTGAGAGTCGAGGGAGCCTGATGGCCCACCAGTGGCGAGGCATCATCGCCGAGTACGCCGACCGCATGCCCGCCCACGTCACCGAGCGCATCGTGACGCTCGGCGAGGGCGGCACGCCCCTCGTCGAGGCGCCCGCGCTCTCGGCCCGGACCGGGGCCCAGGTCTTCCTCAAGGTCGAGGGCATGAACCCGACCGCGTCGTTCAAGGACCGCGGCATGACCGCCGCGATCTCCTCGGCCGCGGGCCGGGGGGCGAAGGTCGTGGTGTGCGCCTCGACGGGCAACACGTCGGCGTCGGCCGCCGCGTACGCGACCAAGGCCGGCATGGTCTGCGCCGTCCTCGTCCCGGACGGCAAGATCGCGATGGGCAAGCTGAGCCAGGCCATCGCGCACGGCGCCAGGCTGCTCCAGGTCGACGGCAACTTCGACGACTGCCTGGTTGCGGCACGCAAGCTCGCCGAGGCCTACCCGGTCGAGCTCGTCAACTCGGTGAACCCGGACCGCATCGAGGGCCAGAAGACCGGCGCGTTCGAGATCGTCGACGCCCTGGGCGACGCCCCCGACATCCACGCGCTGCCCGTGGGCAACGCAGGCAACATCACGGCGTACTGGAAGGGCTTCCGCGAGTACGCGGGCCTGGGCGACCCCGACGCCCCCGGCGCGCACCTGCCCGCGGTCTCCACGCGGACCCCGGTCATGTGGGGCTTCCAGGCTGCCGGCGCGGCACCGATCGTCGCGGGCCACCCCATCACGCACCCCGAGACCATCGCGACCGCGATCCGCATCGGCAACCCCGCGTCGTGGGCCCAGGCAGAGGCCGCGCGCGACGAGTCGGGCGGCGTCATCGAGGCCGTGACCGACGAGCAGATCCTCGCGGCGCACCGCATCCTGTCGGCCGAGGCCGGCGTGTTCGTCGAGCCGGGCTCCGCGGCCGGCGTCGCGGGCATCCTCTCGCGCGCCGAGCGCGGCCTCGTGCCCGCCGGTGCGCGCATCGTCGTGACGGTCACGGGGCACGGCCTCAAGGACCCGCAGTGGGCGCTCAAGACGCTCGACGGCGCCGACGTTGCCCCGGTCCGGGTGAGCGCCGACGTCGTCTCGATCGCCGACGCGCTCGAGCTCGGCTGACCCGGCCGCCGCCAGACCCGACGCCCGTCCCGTCCGGCCCCGGCGCCCCAGCGGCGCGGGGGCGGCACCCGTCCCGGGCCCGCCCGCCCGTCCCTGAAGAGAGGTCCGCGAGATGCAGCTCGGAGCCGACCATGTGCGCGTGCGTGTGCCCGCGACGAGCGCGAACCTGGGGCCGGGCTTCGACGCCCTGGGGCTCGCGCTCGCCCGCTACGACGTGCTCGAGGTCCAGGCGCTCGGCAACGGCGACGTGGTCGTCGACGTCCAGGGCGAGGGCGCCGGGGAGGTCCCGGGCGACGAGCGGCACCTGGTCGTGCGCGCGCTGCGCGCGGCGCTCGACCTGGTCGGCGCCCCGCAGACGGGCCTGCACCTGACCTGCACCAACGCGATCCCGCACGGGCGCGGCCTCGGATCCTCCGCGGCGGCCGTCGTCGCGGGGATCGTCGCGGCGCGCGCGCTCGTCGCCGACCCCGCCGCGCTCGACGACGCGACCGTCCTGCGGCTCGCGACCGAGTTCGAGGGGCATCCCGACAACGCGGCCCCCGCAATCTACGGGGGAGCGACGATCGCGTGGACCAGCACGGTCGAGGGGCAGGAGGGCGCGCACGCGGTGCGTCTCGACGTCCACCCCGACATCGAGGCCACGGTCCTGGTCCCGACGATCCGGCTCGCGACGAGCCGGGCCCGTGGCGTCCTGCCGGAGACGGTGCCCCACGCCGACGCCGCGCTCAACGCCGGCCGGGCCGCGTTGCTCGTCGAGGCCCTCACGCGTTCTCCCCAGCACCTGTTCGAGGCGACCGAGGACAGGCTCCACCAGGAGTACCGGGCGGGCGTCATGTCGGCGTCCTGGGAGCTCGTGCGGGCGCTGCGCGCCGACGGGCTGGCCGCGACCATCTCGGGTGCGGGGCCGACCGTCCTGCTCCTCGGGAGCGTCGCGGACCGGGAGCGGGCGGACCGGGTGCTGCGCGACCTGCTGCACGGCTCCGACCGGTGGCGTGCCTACCGTCCCGGGATCGACCTGGGCGGTGTGCGTTCGGAGCGCGTCCTGGGCACGACGCACGCGACGGGCGCGCCCCGCCGAGAGGTGCGCTGACCGCTTCTCGGGGCGCGACGCCGACCCGTGGGAGGACTGGTCCGCACGAGGTCCACGGATGGTAGAATCCATTGAGCCTTCGCAGGTTCATGATGATGCCTCGGTGATTCCCTCGACGAGTACCCGCCGAGTCCCCGGGCATCGGCAGAGCAACCACTGACTGCGACTCAGACCCCGCGAGAAGGCAATCCAGCCCACGTCAGCTGACGTCGTCGTACCACTGACGCGTGGTTCCACTGCGTTCCGGCCGTCACGTGCCGAGCGTCGATCACCCGCGGCCCACCCCTCGAACCGAGACAAGTGGGCGCAAACGAGGGGAAGGGTCCTTCGTGACAGACACCACCGACACCGCCCGTGCAGGCGCACTCTCGACGCTGCGCCTCCCCGAGCTGCAGGCACTCGCCTCGCAGCTCGGTGTGAAGGGCACGTCCAAGATGCGCAAGAGCGATCTTGTCGACGTCATCCGTACCACCTCCGGCGAGAAGAGCGCTTCCGAGCGCCCCGCCGGCGGGTCCGACTCCGCGCGCCGCGCGCCGGAGAGGGACACCCGGACCGAGAAGGTCGTCGTGCAGCCGGCCGTCGAGGTGCCCGCGCGTGCAGCGACCGAGAGCGTCGAGCGCCCGCGTCGGGAGCGGGGCGAGCGTTCCGCCCGCGCCGACCAGGCCGCCGACATCGTCGCCCCGCTCCTCGAGCAGGGCGGGCGTGCCGCCCGGACGGACGGCGAGCACCGCGCCGCCGGGGGAGAGACCCCGGACGAGCGTGCCGCGCGTGCCGCGGCGGCGGTCGGCCTGGTGACCGGCGCGGCTCCCGAGCGCGGCTCGCGTCGTTCCGGTCGGGGCGCCGGTGCCCCGCGCGGCGGCGACGTCGAGGCCGGTCGCGAGCCCGCACCCGAGGGCGCGAGCACCCACCGCGGTGAGCGTCAGGGCCAGCAGGGCCAGCAGGGCCCGCAGGACCGCCAGAGCGGCCAGCAGGAGCGACAGGCCGACCGCCAGGGCGGCCAGCGCCAGCGCGACCAGCAGGGCCAGCGCG
Source organism: Oerskovia douganii (assembly GCF_015142735.1). Lineage (GTDB taxonomy): Bacteria > Actinomycetota > Actinomycetes > Actinomycetales > Cellulomonadaceae > Oerskovia > Oerskovia douganii. The sequence continues at coordinate 87,371 of NZ_JACSPN010000012.1, forward strand.
ACCAGCAGGGCCAGGGCGCCCGCCAGGGCGAGCAGTCGCAGGGCGGCCAGCGCGACCAGCAGGGCCAGGGCAACCGCCAGAACGACGAGTACGACGAGCGCGGCGGCCGCCGCCGTCGGGGTCGTGACCGCAACCGCGACCGGGACCGCAAGCGCGGACGCAGCCGGGGCGGGAACATCGACGTCGCGGGCCTCGACGACATCGAGGTGACCGAGGACGACGTGCTGCTGCCCGTGGCGGGCATCCTCGACGTGCTCGACCAGTACGCGTTCGTGCGCACGAGCGGCTACCTGCCCGGGCCGAACGACGTCTACGTCTCGCTCGGCCAGGTCAAGAAGTCGGGGCTGCGCCGCGGAGACGCGATCGTCGGTGCGGTGCGTCAGCCCCGCGACGGCGAGTCGTTCCAGCAGACCGGTCCGCGCAACCAGAAGTTCAACGCGCTGGTCCGGCTCGACTCGGTCAACGGCATGTCGCCGGAGGCCGCGCGCAACCGCGCCGAGTTCAACAAGCTCACGCCGCTCTACCCGCAGGAGCGCCTGCGCCTCGAGACGGGCGAGGTGGGTCGTCTCACGCCGCGCGTGATCGACATCGTCGCCCCGATCGGCAAGGGCCAGCGTGGTCTGATCGTCGCCCCGCCCAAGGCGGGCAAGACGATCATCATGCAGCAGATCGCGAACGCGATCACGACGAACAACCCTGAGGTCCACCTCATGGTCGTGCTCGTGGACGAGCGACCTGAAGAGGTCACGGACATGGAGCGGACGGTCAAGGGCGAGGTCATCGCCTCGACGTTCGACCGCCCCGCGTCCGACCACACGATCGTCGCCGAGCTCGCGATCGAGCGCGCCAAGCGCCTCGTGGAGCTGGGCCAGGACGTCGTCGTGCTGCTCGACTCGCTCACGCGTCTGTCGCGCGCCTACAACCTGGCTGCCCCGGCCTCCGGGCGCATCCTGTCGGGTGGTGTCGACGCCTCGGCGCTGTACCCGCCCAAGCGCTTCTTCGGTGCCGCTCGCAACATCGAGAACGGCGGGTCGCTCACGATCCTCGCCTCGGCGCTCGTCGAGACCGGCTCCAAGATGGACGAGGTCATCTTCGAGGAGTTCAAGGGCACCGGGAACATGGAGCTCCGGCTCTCCCGCTCGCTCGCGGACAAGCGCATCTTCCCGGCCGTGGACGTCAACGCGTCCGGTACGCGGCGCGAGGAGATCCTCATGCCGCAGGACGAGCTCCGCATCGTCTACAAGCTGCGTCGCGTGATGGGAGCGCTCGACCAGCAGCAGGCGATCGAGCTGCTGCTCGGCAAGCTCAAGGAGACCAAGTCCAACGTCGAGTTCCTGCTCCAGGTGCAGAAGACCACACCTGGCGGCATCAGCAACGACGAAGAGGTCGGTCGCGCCGTCTGATCCACCGTGGGCCGTCCGCCCCCGTCCTCGCGGGCGGGCGGCCCACGAGTTTCCCTTGTGCCGGACCCGTCTGGCACAATGTCCTGTTGGTTTCCCCGTCCCCGGTTCACGGCTGCTGTCCGCAGGCGACCCGGGGGCACCCCATTGAGGAGAGTCCTGTGAAGGCTGATATCCACCCCGAGTACGTCGTGACCGAGGTGACCTGCACCTGCGGTTCCACGTTCGTCACGCGCAGCACCGAGAAGTCCGGGCGCATCTCGTCCGACGTCTGCTCGGCCTGCCACCCGTTCTACACGGGCAAGCAGAAGATCCTCGACACCGGTGGCCGCGTGGCCCGCTTCGAGGCTCGTTACGGCAAGAAGGCCGCCGACAAGTAGCGACTCTCCAGCGCCGGTGGTCCGGGCGTCCGTCAACCTCTCCAGGGGCAGGCGGAGCGCTCGTTCCACCGGCGCTGTCGTCTTGTCCGGTGCCGACGTCCGGCGCCACGGCCCCGACCGACGGTGCCGGACGTGCCGGACGGACCGGACGCACCGGACCGAGCCGCGCTCGGCCGGACAGCCCCACCACCCACCCTCTCGTCAGGACACCCTCGTGACCGAGTCCTTTGCCGCCGTCGAACACCTGCTCGCCGAGCACGCCGAGATCGAGACGCTGCTCGCCGACCCCGCGGTCCACGCGGACGCCGGCCGGGCGCGCACGCTCGGGCGCCGGTACGCCGAGCTGGGCCAGGTCGTCGCGGCCTACCGCGCGTGGCGCGACGCGACCGACGACGTCGAGGCCGCGGCCGAGCTCGCTGCCGAGGATGCGTCCTTCGCCGCCGAGCTGCCCGCGCTCCAGGCGACGGCTGCGGCCGCGACCGAGAAGCTGCGCAGGGTCCTCGTGCCGCGCGACCCCGACGACGGACGCGACGTGATCCTCGAGATCAAGGCGGGCGAGGGCGGCGAGGAGTCCGCGCTGTTCGCGGGGGACCTGCTGCGCATGTACCTGCGCTACGCCGAGCGCCGGGGCTGGAAGACCGAGGTCATCGAGGCCACGGAGTCGGACCTCGGCGGCTACAAGGACGTCCAGGTCGCGGTCAAGGCGCGAGCGGGCTCCACGGACCCCGCGGACGGCGTGTGGGCCAACCTCAAGTACGAGGGCGGTGTCCACCGCGTCCAGCGCGTGCCCGTGACCGAGTCGCAGGGCCGCATCCACACCTCGGCCGCGGGCGTGCTCGTGTTCCCCGAGGTCGAGGACGCGGGCGAGATCGAGATCGACCAGAACGAGCTCCGCATCGACGTGTACCGGTCGTCGGGCCCCGGCGGGCAGTCGGTCAACACGACGGACTCCGCGGTGCGCATCACGCACCTGCCCACGGGGATCACGGTCTCGATGCAGAACGAGAAGTCCCAGCTCCAGAACCGCGAGCAGGCCATGCGCGTGCTGCGCGCGCGGCTCCTGGCCGCGCGCCAGGAGGAGGAGGCGGCCGCCGCGAACGACCTGCGCCGCTCCCAGGTGCGCACGGTCGACCGTTCCGAGCGCATCCGGACCTACAACTACCCGGAGAACCGGATCGCGGACCACCGCACGGGCTACAAGGCGTACAACCTGGACCAGGTCCTCGACGGCGACCTGGAGCCCGTGATCCGGTCGGCCATCGACGCCGACGAGGCGGCGCGCCTCGCCGCCGCGGCGTCGTGACCTCCGCGGAGGTCCCGCCCCGGACCCCCGGCTCCTCGTCCGTCGACCTGCCCGACGACGTCTCGCGCCTCGTGCGCGAGGCTGCGGCCAGGCTGGGGCGAGCCGGGATCGACACGCCCCGCGTGGACGCCGAGCTGCTGCTCGCGCACGCCGCGGGCGTCCCGCGCGAGCGGGTCGTGTCGGCTGCGGTCCTGGGTCGACCCGTGGGGACCCTGCTGCCCGACCCCGTGGACGGGGACCCGGCGCCCCGCACCTCGGCCGACGTGCTCGGCGACCTCGCGCGCCTGCTCGACGCCCGCGCCGCGCGCGTCCCGCTCCAGCACCTCACGGGCACCGCTCCGTTCCGCCACCTCGACCTCGTCGTGGGCCCCGGCGTGTTCGTCCCGCGCCCCGAGACCGAGCAGGTCGCGCAGGTAGCGGTCGACGAGGCTCTCGCGGTCGCCGCCCGCAGCTCGCGGGCCCCCGTCGTCGTGGACCTGTGCACGGGGTCGGGCGCGATCGCCCTGGCCGTCGCGACCGAGGTCCCCGGGGCGCTCGTGCACGCCGTCGAGCTCGACCGCGCCGCCCACGCCTGGGCCGAGCGCAACGTGGCCCGCGTCCGCGAGGCGAGCGGCGCCGTCGTGCAGCTCGTCCGGGGGGACGCCCGGACCGCGCTCACCGCGCTCGACGGGTCGTGCGACGTCGTCGTCTCCAACCCGCCCTACGTGCCGCCCGACGCGGTCCCGCACGACCCCGAGGTCGCCCTGCACGACCCGCAGGTCGCGCTCTACGGGCTCGGCGAGGACGGCCTCGAGGTGCCGCGCGGCGTGACCCGTGCGGCCGCGCGGCTGCTGACCGACGGCGGTCTCTACGTCATGGAGCACGCCGAGGTCCAGGCGGCTGCCGTGCGAGAGATGGTCGCCGCGGTCGGTGGTTTCGAGGACATCAGGACCGCCCACGACCTCACGGGCAGACCCCGCATGGTCGTGGCCCGCCGCTCGCGGGCGACGACGGGCACGACCGCCGCACCAGCGGACCCTTCGGACATGGAAGACTGAGAAGCGTGAGCTCTGTGCACCCCGTCACCGACCCGAACACCTGGGGACCGTCGATCGACGAGGCGGTGAACGCCGTCTCGCGCGGCGGCCTCGTGGTCCTGCCGACCGACACCGTCTACGGGATCGGGGCCGACGCGTTCGACGCCGACGCCGTCGCGGCCCTCCTCGCCGCGAAGGGGCGCGGGCGGCAGATGCCTCCGCCCGTCCTGGTCCCGGACCTGCGGACCCTCGACGGCCTCGCGACCGACGTGCCCGACGACGCGCGCGCCCTCGTCGAGGCGTTCTGGCCCGGTGGCTTCACCGTCATCCTGCCCGCGCAGCCCTCGCTCATGTGGGACCTCGGCGAGACGCACGGGACCGTCGCGCTGCGCATGCCCGACCACCCGGCCGCGCTCGCCCTGCTGCGCCGTACGGGACCCCTCGCGGTCTCGAGCGCCAACTCCACCGGACGTCCGGCCGCGCTCGACGTCGAAGACGCCCAGGAGCAGCTCAGGGACTCGGTCGCGGTCTACCTCGACGGCGGCACGGCGCCCGGGGGAGTGGCCTCGACCATCGTCGACGCGACCGGTCCGCACCTGCGGGTCGTGCGCGAGGGTGCGGTCTCGCTCGAGCGTCTGCGCGAGATCGCCCCTGTCCTGGGCATCGGGGAGGAGCCCGCCGAGGTCCCCGCGCCCGGCGACGAGGTCGCCCCGGGGGCCGACGGCTCGTCCGAGGCGCCCGGCGAGGGCGTGGACGGCCTCGACGGGACGGTTGTCGACGAGGCCGCCGGAGAACGCCGCGCTGACCGCGACGAGACGACGAGCACCCCGGGGGCGAACGGCGGGTGAGGGTCTATCTGCTCGTCCTGCTGATCGCAGCGGCCGTCACCTACCTGCTGACACCGCTGGCCTACTGGATCGCCGCGAGGACGGGAGCCATCACGGCCGTCCGGGACCGTGACGTGCACACCATCCCCACGGCCCGGCTGGGCGGGCTCGCGATGACCGCGGGCCTCGTCGTGGCCGTGGCGTTCGCCTCGCAGATGCCGTTCCTCGAAGGGGTCTTCGAGATCGACCACCGGGCCTGGGCGATCGTCGGGGGAGCGCTGATCGTCTGCCTGCTGGGCGTGGCCGACGACATCTGGGACCTCGACTGGATGACCAAGCTGGCCGGGCAGGTCCTCGCGGCCCTGTTCATCGCGTGGCAGGGCGTGCAGCTCACGACGTTCCCCATCAACGGGCTGGTGATCGGCTCGTCGCGGCTCTCGCTCATCGTGACGGTGCTCGTCGTGGTGGTCGCGATGAACGCCGTGAACTTCGTCGACGGCCTCGACGGGCTGGCCGCCGGGCTCATCGCGATCGGAGGCTCGGCCTACTTCGTGTACACGTACAGCCTCACGGTCGCGGCGAGCCCCACGGACTACTCCAACCTCGCGACCCTGGTCATGGCGGCCCTCGTCGGGATCTGTCTGGGGTTCCTCCCGCACAACTTCCACCCGGCCCGGATCTTCATGGGGGACTCGGGATCCATGGTCCTGGGCCTCGTGCTCGCGTCCGCGGTGATCGTGGTGACGGGGAGCATCGACATGGGCACCGCCTCGGACCCGAGCAAGCAGCGCGAGCTCATCCCGATCCTGCTGCCGCTCGCCGTCATCCTCCTGCCCCTGCTCGACATGGTCCTCGCGGTGGCCCGCCGGGTGGGCACGGGCAAGTCGCCCTTCCACCCCGACCGGCTCCACCTGCACCACCGGCTGCTGGCGCTCGGTCACTCGCACCGCCGCGCCGTCATCATCATGTACCTGTGGACCGCGGTCTTCGCGTTCGGCGCGGTCGCGCTCGTGCGCTGGCCCGCGGAGAACGTCGCGATCGGGCTCGGCGTCGCGGTGGTCGTGGCCGCGATCCTCACGCTCGGACCGCTACGGACCCGGGGCAGGTTCCTCGACGACGACGCCGTGACCGCGCCCGAGGGCATCCCGACGGCGGTGCCCCGGCGGGCCGCCGGGGCCAGCGGCGCGTCACCGGTCGTCCCCGCACCGACGCCGGGCCCCCCGACGGGCCCCACCGACCCCCACCGCGCTCACCCCGAAGGAACCTCCCGATGACGACTCCTGCACCGCAGACCCCCGACGAGCCGACGACGCCCGCGGCGGCGGCTGAGCCGACGGCCGCGGACGCGGCCCGCGCGCCGTCGACGTCCGGGGCCCCCGTGGCCCTCCCGGCCGAGGGCGTGTCCGCCCCCGACCCGGCCGACGTCGTGGCCGAGGCCGTGAGCGCGGTGTTCCGCCGCGCCCTGCGCGACACCCTGCTCCTGCTCGGCGGCCTCCTGGTGCTCGGTGTCGGGCTCGGTGCGCTCCTCGCCGGCACGGCGGGCGTCTGGGGCGCGCTCATGGGCGTCGCGATCGCGCTGGTCTTCTCCGGCACGACGATCGTCGCGATGGCCCGCACCGCGCGCTCGACCCCGACCACGACCGCAGCGGTCGTCCTGGGGAGCTGGCTCGTGAAGATCGTGCTGCTCGGGATCGTCCTGGCCGTGCTGCGGAACTACGAGTTCTACGACCGGATCGTCTTCGCGGCCGTGCTGCTCCTGGGCGTGATCGGCTCCGCGCTGCTCGACTACCGTGCGGTCGACCGTGGCCGTATTCCGTACGTCACACCGAAGTCCTGACGGGTCTTCCGGGCTCGGCCCGGCTCGTGCGCGCCCACGAGCGGCGCGAGCCGGGCCGTGGGCCGGGGCATCATATCCCCGCGACCGCCAGGATGCCCGGACCGTGACATGTGAAGGCGTGAACATGCGTTAGGCTATCGGCGAATCCATGAAGGCCTGGTCCGACGGCGTGCCTGAGAGCACCCGGCCCTGGCAATCGACGACCACCGGGAGTCCACCCTGTTCACGCTCGCGACCCCCTCTTCCTTCGTTGCCGCAGCAGAAGGCGAGGGCTTCCACGCGCCGACGATCGGTGAGTTCTTCCCCGACGCGATCTTCTTCGGCGACACCCCGTTCGAGTTCAACCGGCTGCAGCTCATCCGCGTGATCGCCACGATCGTGATCCTGACGATCTTCGTGCTCGCGGCCCGGCGTGCCAAGCTCGTCCCCGGCAGGTTCCAGAACGGTGTCGAGATGGTCCTCGACTTCGCTCGGGTGAACATCGTCGAGGAGATCATGGGGACCGAGCGGGCTCGCCGCTACGTGCCGATGATCACGACGATCTTCGTGACGATCCTCGCGTTCAACCTCACGGGCGTCGTGCCGGGTCTCAACCTCGCGGGCACCTCGGTCGCCGGCGTGGCGATCCTCCTGGCGCTGTGGGTCTTCGTGGCCTACTGGGCCGCGGGCATCAGGCAGCACGGCCTCTGGGGCTACATCCGGGCGAACCTGTTCCCCCCGGGCGTGCCGTTCCCGATCTACTTCATCCTGGCGCCGATCGAGCTGCTCCAGCTCCTGATCATCCGCCCGGCCTCGCTCGTCATCCGACTCACGGCGAACATGGTCGCGGGCCACATCATGCTGGTCCTGTGCTTCGCCGCCACGAACTTCCTGCTCCTCGAGGCAGCGCCGGCCCTCAAGGCGATCAGCGCGCTGACCCTCGCGGGCGGCATCGCGATCACGCTCTTCGAGGTGTTCGTCGCGGGCCTGCAGGCGTACATCTTCGCGCTCCTCGCCACGGTCTACATCAACATGTCGATCGAGGAAGAGCACTGACCCGCACCACGCACCTGGTCCCGGGCCCTCGGTCCCGGAACCGCCCCTGAGCCCCACCTGACGCATCGCACCTGACGCCCGTTCGCACGACCGGGCGCCCAACGGAAGGAAACACCGTGGACGTCACCACCCTCGCCGCTGTCGAAGGCAGCATCAACACCATCGGCTACGGCATCGCCGCGATCGGCCCGGGCATCGGCCTCGGCATCCTGATCGGCAAGACGGTCGAGGGCATGGCCCGCCAGCCCGAGGTCGCCGGCCAGCTCCGCGGCACCATGTTCATCGGTCTGGCGTTCGTCGAGATCCTCGCGCTGCTCGGCTTCGTCGCTGGCTTCATCTTCTGATGTCGACCATCGGCCCCCAGGCGGTCCTCGCCGCAGAGTCTGGCGAGGTCGACCCCATCAAGCTGTTCCTCCCGCCGTTCTACGACCTGTTCTGGTCGGCGATCGTCCTGATCATCATCGCGGTCGTCTTCTACAAGATGGTCCTGCCCAAGTTCCAGGCGGTGCTCGACGAGCGCACGGCCAAGATCGAGGGCGGTCTGGCCAAGGCGGAGTCGGCTCAGGCCGAGGCCGCCGCGGCGCTGGCGGAGTACCACCAGCAGCTGCAGGAGGCCCGCACCGAGGCCGCGAAGATCCGTGAGGACGCGCGTGCCGAGGGGTCGGCCATCGTCGCCGACCACAAGGTCAAGGCCGGTGAGGAGGCCGCTCGCATCGTCGACACCGCCCACCGCCAGATCGAGGCCGAGCGTCAGCAGGCCGCGATCTCGCTGCGCAACGACGTCGGGACGCTCGCGACCCAGCTCGCCTCGAAGATCGTCGGCGAGTCCCTCGAGGACTCCGCCCGTCAGTCGCGGGTCGTGGACCGGTTCCTCGACGAGCTCGAGGCAGCGGGAGCCGGGGCCGCCAGCGCGGCGGCCAACGGCAAGGAGGGCTGATGCGCGGGACGAGCGGAGCCTCCCTCGCGCAGGCTCAGGAGCGCTTCGAGCCGGTGCTGCGTGCTGCCGGTGAGGGCGCCTTCACCCTGGGCGAGGAGCTCCTCACCGTGGCCGCGGCGCTCGACGGCTCCGTGCCGTTGCGCCGCGCCCTCGCCGACCCGTCGCGGTCGGGCGAGGACAAGGCCGCCCTGGCGGCCGACGTGCTGCGCGAGGGCTTCGACGGTCGCGTCGTCGACCTGGTCTCCGGGCTCGCCCGGGACCGCTGGGCGCACGACGGCGACATCGCCGACGCCGTCGAGCACCTCGGCGTCGACGCGGTCCTGGCCTCGGCCGAGGCCCGCGGGGCGCTCGAGCGCGTCGAGGACGAGCTGTTCCGCATCACGCGGTCGCTCGTCGGCGAGCGCGAGGCCCGCCGCGTGCTGACGGAGACCTCGACCGACCCCGCTCGTCGCAAGGCGTTCGTCGACACTCTGCTCGCGGGCAAGGTCGACCCGGTCACCCAGTTCCTCGCGGAGCGGGCGACCGTCGCACCTCGCGGTCGCCGCTTCGTGGCCACCCTGGTGTGGCTCGGGGACGTCGCCGCACGTCGCCGCCGTCGCCTCGTCGCCTCGGTGACGTCGGGCACGGTGCTCAGCCAGGCACAGCAGGACCGTCTGTCCGCGCTCCTCGAGCGCGCGTACGGCCGGGCAGTCCAGCTGAACGTCACCGTGGACCCCGAGGTCCTCGGCGGCCTGCGCGTCCAGGTCGGGGCGGACGTCGTCGACTCGACGGTCCTCTCGCGCCTGGCCGACGCACGCAGACGACTGGTCAGCTGACCTGTTCGCCCGAACACTGAGGTCCTCGCGGCCCCCGGTGTCGTCGACACCCCGCCGGCTCCCGAGCCGGCGAACTGACAAGAACGTTCGACCGCTCCCGCACATCGCGGGGTGGCCACGACAGGAGAAGAGCAATGGCTGAGCTGACGATCCGGCCCGACGAGATCAGGGCCGCGCTGGACAGCTTCGTGAAGTCCTACGAGCCCGGGGGCGCGGTGACCGAGGAAGTCGGTCGCGTCACCCTCGCCGCTGACGGCATCGCCCAGGTGGAAGGCCTTCCGGGCGCAATGGCCAACGAGCTGCTGCGCTTCGAGGACGGCACCCTCGGCCTTGCCCTGAACTTGGACGTTCGCCAGATCGGTGTCGTCGTCCTGGGTGAGTTCACCGGCATCGAGGAGGGCCAGGAGGTCCGTCGGACCGGAGAGGTCCTCTCCGTCGCGGTCGGCGACGGCTACCTGGGTCGCGTCGTCGACCCGCTGGGTCAGCCGATCGACGGCCTCGGGGAGATCGAGACCGAGGGCCGTCGTGCCCTCGAGCTGCAGGCCCCCGGCGTCATGGACCGCAAGTCGGTCCACGAGCCGCTGCAGACCGGCCTCAAGGCGATCGACTCGATGATCCCCGTCGGTCGTGGTCAGCGTCAGCTGATCATCGGCGACCGCCAGACGGGCAAGACGGCGATCGCGATCGACACGATCATCAACCAGAAGGCGAACTGGGAGACCGGCGACCCGACCAAGCAGGTCCGCTGCATCTACGTCGCGATCGGCCAGAAGGGCTCGACCATCGCCGCCGTCCGCGGCGCGCTGGAAGAGGCCGGCGCGCTGGAGTACACGACGATCGTCGCGGCTCCGGCTTCCGACCCGGCCGGGTTCAAGTACCTCGCGCCCTACACCGGCTCGGCCATCGGCCAGCACTGGATGTACGGCGGCAAGCACGTCCTCATCGTGTTCGACGACCTGTCGAAGCAGGCCGAGGCCTACCGTGCCGTGTCGCTGCTCCTCCGCCGCCCGCCGGGCCGCGAGGCGTACCCCGGTGACGTCTTCTACCTGCACTCCCGTCTGCTCGAGCGTTGTGCGAAGCTCTCGGACGAGCTGGGCGCGGGCTCGATGACCGGCCTGCCGGTCATCGAGACCAAGGCGAACGACGTGTCGGCGTACATCCCGACCAACGTCATCTCGATCACCGACGGACAGATCTTCCTCCAGTCGGACCTCTTCAACGCCGACCAGCGTCCCGCCGTGGACGTCGGAATCTCCGTCTCCCGAGTCGGTGGTGCCGCGCAGGTCAAGGCCATGAAGCAGGTGTCGGGAACGCTCAAGCTCGAGCTGGCCCAGTTCCGCTCGCTCGAGGCCTTCGCGATGTTCGCCTCGGACCTCGACGCCGCCTCGCGCGGTCAGCTGACCCGTGGCGCTCGCCTCATGGAGCTCCTCAAGCAGGGTCAGTACTCGCCGTACCCGGTCGAGGACCAGGTCGCCTCGATCTGGGCCGGCACCAAGGGCAAGCTCGACGACGTGCCCCTCGAGGACGTGCGTCGCTTCGAGACCGAGCTGCTCGACCACCTGCGCCGCAACACCGAGGTGCTCAGCACGATCGCCTCGACCGGCAAGCTCTCGGACGAGACCGAGGCTGCACTGGCTCAGGGCGTCGACGACTTCCGCAACGGCTTCCTCACGGGCGACGGCACCCCCCTCGTCGGTGGCGAGTCCGACGAGGAAGAGGGCGTCGTCGTCGAGCAGGAGCAGATCGTCCGGCAGAAGAAGGCCTGACATGGCCGGATCCCAGCGCGTCTACAAGCAGCGGATCAAGTCGACGCAGTCCCTCAAGAAGATGTTCCGCGCGCAGGAGCTCATCGCTGCGTCCCGGATCGGCCGGGCTCGCGCCCGGTCGTCCGAGGCGGGCCCCTACGCCGAGGCGATCACCACCGCAGTGTCGGCCGTGGCGACGCACTCGACGACCCAGCACCCGCTGACGTCCGAGCGCACCGACACCAACCGGGTCGCGGTGCTCGTCGTCGCGTCGGACCGCGGCATGGCCGGCGCCTACTCGGCGTCGATCATCCGTGAGACCGAGCGTCTGGTCGAGCGCCTCACGCACGAGGGCAAGGAGGTCGCGCTCTACGCCGCAGGGCGTCGCGCGGTGACCTACTACACCTTCCGTCACCGCGAGCTCGCCGGTTCGTGGACCGGCGGCTCGGACTCGCCCTCGGCGGACACGGCGGGCGAGATCGCCGACACGCTGCTCGGCGCCTTCCTCGCCCCCGCGGACGAGGGTGGCGTCGGCGAGCTGCACATCGTGTCCACGCAGTTCGTGAACATGGTGACGCAGCGTCCCCGCGTCGTCCGGATGCTTCCCCTCGAGGTCGTCGAAGGGGTCGCGCCGGTCGGTCAGAACGACGTCCTGCCCCTGTACGACTTCGAGCCGTCGCCCGAGGCCGTCCTGGACGCACTGCTGCCGCGCTACGTGCGCAGCCGCATCTACAGCTGCCTGCTGCAGGCGGCCGCGTCGGAGCTGGCTGCCCGCCAGCGCGCGATGCACACCGCGACGGACAACGCCGAGGACCTGATCCGCATGTACACGCGACTTGCGAACCAGGCACGACAGGCCGACATCACCCAGGAGATCAGCGAGATCGTCTCCGGTGCCGACGCCCTCGCGGCGTCGTGAGGCGCCGCATGACGACACCGACGATCTCCACCACCTGCACCGAACCTGCCGGAGCTGTCTCCGGCCCTGCGAAGCGAGGCCAGTAATGACCGCCACCACCGTGGAAGCCCAGGTCGAGCACCAGAGCGGACCCGGCGTGGGCCGTGTCGCCCGCGTGATCGGCCCCGTCGTCGACATCGAGTTCCCGTCGGACGCGATCCCCGAGATCTACAACGCGCTGACCGTCGACATCGACCTGTCCAGCCAGGGCGAGGGGGAGAAGTCCTTCCGCCTGACCCTCGAGGTCGCGCAGCACCTGGGCGACTCGCTCATCCGTGCGATCGCCCTCAAGCCGACCGACGGCCTGGTCCGCGGCGCCGTCGTCACCGACACCGGCTCGCCGATCAGCGTCCCCGTGGGCGACGTCACCAAGGGGCACGTGTTCAACGTGACCGGTGACGTCCTCAACCTCCAGGAGGGCGAGAAGCTCGAGATCACCGAGCGCTGGCCCATCCACCGCAAGCCCCCGGCCTTCGACCAGCTCGAGTCGAAGACCACCATGTTCGAGACCGGCATCAAGTCGATCGACCTCCTGACGCCGTACGTGCTCGGTGGGAAGATCGGCCTCTTCGGGGGTGCGGGCGTCGGCAAGACGGTCCTCATCCAGGAGATGATCCAGCGTGTGGCCCAGAACCACGGTGGTGTCTCGGTGTTCGCCGGTGTCGGCGAGCGCACCCGTGAGGGCAACGACCTGATCGTCGAGATGGAGGAGGCGGGCGTCTTCGACAAGACGGCCCTCGTCTTCGGCCAGATGGACGAGCCGCCGGGCACGCGTCTTCGCGTCGCGCTCTCCGCGCTCACCATGGCGGAGTACTTCCGTGACGTGCAGAAGCAGGACGTGCTGCTCTTCATCGACAACATCTTCCGCTTCACGCAGGCCGGTTCCGAGGTCTCCACGCTGCTCGGGCGCATGCCCTCCGCGGTGGGCTACCAGCCGAACCTGGCCGACGAGATGGGTCTGCTCCAGGAGCGCATCACCTCGACGCGTGGTCACTCGATCACGTCGCTCCAGGCGATCTACGTCCCTGCCGACGACTACACCGACCCGGCGCCGGCGACGACGTTCGCCCACCTGGACGCGACCACCGAGCTCTCGCGTGAGATCGCCTCGAAGGGTCTGTACCCGGCGATCGACCCGCTGACGTCGTCCTCGCGCATCCTCGACCCGCGCTACGTGGGCCAGGAGCACTACGACGTCGCGACGCGCGTGAAGTCGATCCTGCAGCGCAACAAGGAGCTGCAGGACATCATCGCGATCCTCGGTGTGGACGAGCTGTCGGAGGAGGACAAGACGGTCGTGGCGCGTGCGCGCCGCATCCAGCAGTTCCTCTCGCAGAACACCTACATGGCCGAGAAGTTCACGGGTGTCGTCGGGTCGACGGTCCCGCTGACGGAGACCATCGAGGCCTTCAAGAAGATCGCGGACGGCGAGTTCGACCACGTCGCCGAGCAGGCGTTCTTCAACATCGGTGGCCTCGAGGACCTCGAGCGCAACTGGGCCCGTATCCAGAAGGAGTACGGCGTCTGACACGCCGTGAGCGCGCCGCGGGCCCGGCCGACAGGCTGGGCACGCGGCGCGCTTCGTCAGACCCGCGCACCGACATGAAGGAGTTGAAGTGGCACAGCTGAACGTCGACCTCGTGGCGGCGGACCGCAAGATCTGGTCCGGGGACGCGCGCGCGGTGAGCGCGCCGGCCGCCGACGGTGAGATCGGTATCCTCGTGAACCACTCGCCCGTCCTGTCCGTCCTCGGTGAGGGCACCGTGCGGATCACCGGCACGAACGGCGAGAAGGTCGCCGTGCGGGTCACCGGCGGGTTCCTGTCGGTGGACTCCAACCAGGTCATGCTCGTGGTGGACGACGCCGAGGTGCTCGACGGCGCCGGCGTCTCCGGCCACTGACGGACCCGGGTATCTCACGTGCCGCTCCCCGCCTGGATCGCGATCGCACTGCTTCTCGCAGTGGCGCTCGTGGCCGGGCTGGGAGCGTTGCGTCTTCGGGCCATCGCCCACCGGGTGGGGGCCTTCGAGTGCAGTGCCCGCCCCGTCGGGGCCGGTCAGTCCTGGTCGCTGGGCATCGCGCAGTACGGGGTCGGCCGGATCGACTGGTGGCGTTGCTGGTCCCTGTCGCTGCGCCCGGCCCGTACGTGGCGCCGGACCGACCTCGAGATCGTGTCCCGGCGTCCGCTCGACGCGGACCGCGACCTGTTCCTCGTGGAGTGCTCGTACGAGGGCGTCCGCTTCGAGCTGTCGATGTCGAGCGGCGCGTACGCCGGCCTGGCGTCGTGGCTCGAGGCCGCCCCGCCGGGCCGCCGCGGCGTGGTGGTCTGAGCCGGCCGGCGTGCCGTGGCCGGGTGCTACGGTCGCTCGTGGGGTCCCTGCCGGCGCTGTCCGGTGCTCGCCCCAGCGGCGGTTAGCCGCCGCGGTGACACTCCGGTCCCACCGCCCCATCGTCCCTTCTGAGGAGTTCTTCGTGCGTCTCGTGGTTGCCCGGTGCTCGGCTCACTACACGGGCCGGCTCTCGGCCCACCTCCCGCTCGCGACGCGCGTGCTGCTCGTCAAGGCTGACGGCAGCGTGCTGCTGCACTCGGACGGCGGCTCGTACAAGCCGCTCAACTGGATGAGCCCGCCGTGCTCGATGGCGGTCTCGGAGCCCGACGAGGCTGCGCGGGAGCGCGGGGTGACCCAGCTCTGGGCGGTCCAGCACGCCAAGAGCGACGACCGGCTCGAGATCGAGCTGTACGAGGTCCTGCACGACTCGGCCCACGACCTGGGTGTCGATCCCGGCCTGATCAAGGACGGGGTCGAGGCTCATCTGCAGGAGATGCTCGCGGCGCAGATCCAGCTGCTGGGGACGGGGCACACGCTGATCCGTCGTGAGTACCCGACGGCGATCGGTCCGGTCGACATCCTGGCGCGTGACAAGGACGGCGCGACGGTGGCGGTCGAGATCAAGCGTCGCGGCGACATCGACGGCGTGGAGCAGCTCACGCGCTACCTGGAGCTGCTGAACCGGGACCCGCTCCTGGCGCCGGTGCGGGGTGTGTTCGCGGCGCAGGAGATCAAGCCGCAGGCCCGCGTCCTGGCGACGGACCGGGGGATCGGGTGCCTGGTCCTGGACTACGACGCGATGCGCGGCGTCGACGACGTGGACTCCCGGCTGTTCTAGGAGCAGCAGGGGGCGTGGGACGGCCCGTCCGGCCGTGGCGGCCGGGCGGGCTCTTCTCGTGCTAGGTTTTTGAACATGTTCAAAACGAGGCCCGAGCGGGTCGCGCCGACCGTGCCCACGACGCGCACCGCCAAGTCGGCGCACACCCGGGCCACGGTCCTCGACACGGCGCTGGCCATGCTGCGTGAGCAGGGCTACGAGGCCACGACCATGCGGGCGATCGCGCAGCGCGCCGGGGTGAGCACGGGCAACGCGTACTACTACTTCCCGTCCAAGGACCACCTGGTGCAGGAGCTGTACCTCGACGTCCTGCGCGCTCACCGGGCGGCGGCGGACGAGGTCCTGGCGCGCGGCGGGACGCTCACGGAGCGGCTGCGCGGGGTGCTCGACGCGTCGGTCGACGTCTTCTCGCCGTACCACTCGTTCGGTGCCGAGTTCGTCTCGGTCGCGATCCGTCCGGGCGCCGCGGCCAACCCGTTCAGCGAGGCCTCGCGCGAGGCTCGAGAGCTGTCGCTCGGGATCTTCGAGGACGTGGTCGCGGGGGCCTCGCCCGCCGTCCCGTCGGCCCTGCGGGCCCGGTTGCCCGAGCTGCTGTGGCTGGCCCAGCTCGGGGTGACGCTCTTCTGGGTCCAGGACTCGTCGGCAGGCACGGTGCGCACGCGGCGCCTCGTGGCGGGGGCGAGCCCGATCGTGGGCACGCTCGTCCGTCTCTCGCGCCTGCCGGTGGCGCGCGGCGTCGTCGACGACGTCCTGCGTCTGACCGCCTCGCTCAAGGCCTGACGTGAGCCCGGCGACCGCGCTCCTCGTCGACGTCGTGGTGGCCGTCGGGCTCGTCGTCGTCCTCCCGCTGGGGCTGTCGCTGCTGGGGCCGCGGACCGTCCCGGGGGCGGGAGGTCCGTGGTGGCCTGCCGCCGGTGCCGTCGCGGCGGCCGGCGCGTGGCTCCCGTCGGGTCCCCTCGCCCAGGGGGCGACCGTCCCGTTCCTGGTGGGCGCGGTGGTCCTGCTCGGCGCCGCGGTCCGCCTGGTCCTGCCCGGCCCGACGCCGCCGCTCCCACCCGAGGTGCGGCTCGCCGTCGGGGTCGCTCTGGTGATGCCGGGGGTCGGTGCCGCGGCCATGCTCGCCGACCGCGGCGGCTGGGGACTGCTCGGGTTCTCGGGGACGTACCTGACGCTGACGGTCCCGCACATGCTCTTCGCGGGCTTCGCCGCGGCGCTCGTCGCGGGGCTGACGGTCGTGGTCGACCGCGACACCCCGGCACGGGGAGCCGGTCGACCGGCTGCCGCCCGTCTCGGTGCGCTCGGGGTGCCGCTGGGGACGGGGACGGTCCTGGTGGGCTACTTCGTGAGCGACCTGGTCGAGCTCCTGGGGGCGCTCGTGCTGACGGGCGCGCTCTGGTGCACCGCCTGGGCCGTCCTGGGGATCCCGGCACGGCGGGGAGCGCGGGTCCTCCTCGCCGTGGGCTCGGTCGCCCTCGGCGCCTCGATGCTGCTCGCGGTGTGGTGGGCGGTCGGTGAGCTCACGGGGGCGCCGCACCCGGGCATCGGGCTCATGGCGGCGACGCACGGCCTCGCGAACGCGCTCGGGTTCGCGCTGTGCACGCTGCTCGGGCTGGGGCGGGTCGCGCGCGAGGCGCAGCGGCGCCCCGGTCCGCCGGGTCGGTCGCCGCGCACCGGCACGCTGCTGCAAGAAAGACCACGCCCGGCACATACACCCAGCAGGAGCCCAGGACGGAGACAGGCATGACGACCCTCAGCCGCACGACGTACCCCGAGGTGGGGGCCACCCTGGCCGCCGAGCTGCCGGAGGGCTACGGCCACCTCCGCCTGCGGCACCGGCTCTCCGAGCGACCGTACTCGGTCGACGAGCTCGGACGTCTGGGCGAGCAGCTCCTGACCTGGCAGGTGCACCGCGCCGCCCGCGTGCGGATCGAGACGTCGGCGCCCGTCGCCGCGCCGGGCGGGCTCGTGACGACGCTGCTCGGCCTGGGGTGGCTGCGCCTGAGCGAACCGTGCGAGATCGTGTGGGTCGAGCGTGAGGAGCAGCGGATCGGGTTCGGGTACGGGACGCTGCCGGGACACGCGTTCGTGGGCGAGGAGTCGTTCGTGCTCGAACGTGACGCGTCCGGGGACGTGTGGTTCGTCGTGGACGCCTTCAGCAACCCGGCCGCATGGTGGGTGTCGGCCCTGCGGCCCCTGGTCCCGACGTTCCAGCGGCTGTACGTCGCCCACCTCGCCCGGGCCGCGCGCCGCCTGCTGCGCGACCTGTGAGCGCGAGCTCGTCCTGGCGCGTGCTGCGGAGCCGGGGGTGCGCGCGGTCTCACTCCTCGACCGCGGCGCAGCGGTGGTCGTGAGCCTTCGTGCACCGTCCGAACGAAGTGCGCAAGAATGTGGCCCATGACGTCGAACACCGCACCGTTACCGTCCGAGGCCCAGCCCGCCGCATCGTCCAGCCCCCCGTCCGGTGAGACGCCCGGCGCCGGGCGGACCGCCCTGCGTGGCCGGGTCGTGACGCCCCGGGAGGTCGTCGAGGACGGTGTCGTGGTCCTGGACGGGCCGGTCATCACGTGGGTGGGGGACCGGCGCGACGCGGCGGCCGCCGGGTACGCCGCGGAGGTCGAGGCCGCTGCGGAGCCTGCCGCAGGCCAGGTCGTCCTCCCCGGTCTCGTCGAGCTGCACAACCACGGCGGCGGCGGCGCGAGCTTCCCCGACGCGCAGGACGCCGAGCAGGCGCTCGTCGCGGTGCGCGAGCACCGTCGGCACGGGACCACGAGCCTGGTCGCCTCGCTCGTGACCGCCGAGCGCGAGACCCTGCTGCGCCGGGTCGCGACGCTGGCCGAGCTCGGCGACGCGGGCGAGATCGCGGGCATCCACCTCGAGGGCCCCTTCCTGTCCGAGGCGCGGTGCGGTGCGCAGAACCCGCACGACATGCTCGCGGGGGACCCGGACCTGGTGCGTGCGATCGCCGAGGCGGGCCGCGGGCACGTCCGCACCATGACCTTCGCCCCGGAGGTCCCGGGCAACACCGGGCCCGGTGGGGTGGTCGAGACGCTGGTCGAGGTCGGCGCGGTCCCGTCGGTCGGGCACACCGACGCGTCGTCGGAGCAGACCGACGCGGCGATCGCCGAGGGCGTCGCGGCGCTCGCGGCACGCCGGGCGGCGCTCGAGGCGACGGGGGAGCCCGTGGGGCCGGCACCGCGCCTGACCGCGACGCACCTGTTCAACGGCATGCGCCCCCTGCACCACCGTGCGCCCGGTCCCGTCGCGTCGTGCCTCGCGGCCGCGGCGCGCGGGGAGCTCGTGGTCGAGCTCGTCGCGGACGGGACGCACCTCGCGGCCGGGACGGTGCGCAGCGTGTTCGAGCTCGTCGGGCCGGACGCGATCGTCCTCGTCACGGACGCCATGGCGGCCGCGGGGATGGCCGACGGCACGTACCAGCTCGGCCCCATGGCCGTGACGGTCGCGGACGGGGTCGCGCGCCTCGACGACGGCACGCCCGAGGGGTCGATCGCGGGCGGCACCTTCCACCTGCTCGACGTGGTCCGTGCGACGGTCGGGTTCGGCGTCCCGTTGGTCGATGCGGTCACGGCTGCCACGCTGACCCCGGCAGGGGTCCTGGGGCGCGCGGACATCGGCGCGCTCGAGGCCGGTCGTCGTGCCGACCTCGTCGTGACCGACGCGGACCTGCGCCCGCTCGGTGTGTGGCGCGGGGGAGAGCGTGTCACCGACTGACCTCGGTTGACCTGCAGAGATACCTGACCGGCGGCCCGGTCCCGAGCGAGAGCCCGGGGCCGGGCCGTGCTGCGTCCCGCGTCGGGGGTTGACGGATCGCAATAGTTCAGTCAATACTCGTATTCATTCGAAGCGCTTCGACGAAGCGCTTCGACAACGGATCCCCGGTGGGGCCGACCACGAGGAGGTGGCGAGATGGTGACCATGCAGGACGTGGCCGCACGAGCGAACGTGTCGCTCAGCACGGTGTCCTACGCGCTCAACGGGACGCGCAAGATCTCCGACGAGACGCGTGCCCGCATCGAGGCCGCCATAACGGACCTCGGCTACCACCGCAACGCCATGGCCCGCGGGCTCGCCTCGCGCCGCAGCCACGTCCTCGCCCTGATCTTCCCCGCGACCGAGACCGGGATCGGCGGGACCGTCTCGGAGTTCGTGACCAGTGCCGCTGCGGCGGCGCGGGAGGCGGGCTACCACCTGGTGCTGTGGCCCTTCGCCACGAACGAGGCCGAGGAGATCCGTGACCTGAGCCAGCAGGGCATGGCCGACGGGGTCCTCCTCATGGAGGTCCGGCTCGACGACCCGCGCGTCGAGGTGCTCCACGCGGCCGGGGTGCCGTACACGATGATCGGCCGCACGCGAGAGCTCGACGGGCGGCCCTACGTGGACATCGACTTCGCCGCGACGACCGAGGCCGCCGTGGAGCACCTGTACGCGCTGGGGCACCGCCGCATCGCGTTCCTCAACCACTCGGCCGAGAGCGCCGCCTCGGGCTACGGCCCGACGCTGCGGGCCGGCGAGGGGTTCGCGGAGGCCATGGGCCGGCGTGGCCTCACGGGCCCCAGCCTCCTGTGCGACGAGACGGCCGCGGCCGGCCGGGCCGCGGTCGGCGAGCTGCTCGGGCAGGACCCGTCGCTCACCGCGTTCGTCACGATGAACGAGATCGCGACGTTCGGGGTCATGTCGGACCTGCAGGCCCGCGGGCTCGCGGTCCCGACCGACGTCTCGGTGCTCGGCATCGTGACCTCCCCCGGCGTGGGCGCGATGAGCACGCCGCCCCTGACCACCATGCACGCACCGGGGGCCGCGCTCGGGCGGCTCGGTGTGCAGTCCCTGGTCGCACGGATCGACGATGCGGGACGGGCGCACGCGCCCGCCCTGGTCCCGTGCGACCTCGAGGCCGGCGCGAGCGTCGGCCCGGTCCGGGGCCCGTAGCCCCGGACGCCCGACCCCGGTCCCGGCGCGTCCACGACGCGCCGGGGCGCGAACGCCGGACCTGTCCGGTGTCACGACCGCCGGCCTCGCCGGTGCAGTACCCGACGTTCGGCGCAGACGCCGACGCTCAATGATGAGGAGAGAGTCATGTTGCGTACACGGAAGCCTCTTGTCGCTGCTCTGGTAGCGCTCCCACTCGCCCTGGCCGGGTGCGCGGGAGGAGGGAGCGGCGGAGGGGACTCCGACGACCAGACCCTGACGATCTGGCACTACGAGAACGACGAGTCCGCCATGGGCCAGGCGTGGGCCAAGGCCATCGAGATCTTCGAGGACGAGAACCCCGACGTGGAGGTCGTCGTCGAGAAGCAGACCTTCGAGCAGATCCAGAAGAACGCCAAGATCGTGCTCACGGGCGACGACGTGCCCGACGTCATGGAGTACAACAAGGGCAACGCGACCGCGGGCCAGCTCGCGTCCCAGGGCCTCCTGACCCCGCTGACCGACGCGGCGACCGAGCGCGGCTGGGACACGACCCTCAGCGCCTCCCTCCAGACGACCGCGACCTACGACGAGAACGGCCTCATGGGGTCGGGCGAGTGGTACGGGGTGCCGAACTACGGCGAGTTCGTCGGCGTCTACTACAACAAGGACATGTTCGCCCAGCACGGCGTCGAGGTCCCGACGACGCTCGCGGAGCTCGAGACCGCCATGGCGACGTTCCAGGCCGCGGGCGTCACCCCGCTCGCCGAGGCCGGGGCCGAGTACCCGCTGGGGCAGCTCTGGTACGAGCTGGTCCTCGCGAACGCCGACCAGGAGTTCGTCGACGCGTACCAGCTCTTCGACGGTGAGGTCGACTTCCAGGGCCCCGAGATGACCAAGGCCACGGAGACCCTCGCCGACTGGATCGACAAGGGGTACATCGCCTCCGACTCGGCCGCGCTCACGGCCGAGGACATGGGCGTCTCCTTCATCAACGGCACCTACCCCATGATGGTCTCCGGCTCGTGGTGGTTCGGCCGCCTCGTCGAGGAGATGAACGCGGACTGGGGCCAGTTCAACTTCCCGGGCAACACGCTCCAGGTGGGCTCGTCGGGCAACCTGTGGGTCGTCCCCACGAACGCCGACTCGAAGTCGCTCGCCGAGGAGTTCATCGACATCACGCTGCGCCCCGAGGTCCAGAACATCCTGGGCGAGGCGGGCGGGCTCCCCGTCGCCGGTGACGTCTCGGCGATCACGGACGAGCGCACCAAGACGCTGACCCAGAACTTCGACGACATCCTGGCCGCCGACGGCCTGGCGTTCTACCCCGACTGGCCCGTCGCGGGCTACTACGACGTGATCGTGAGCCAGCTCCAGTCGCTCGTCAACCAGTCCAAGACCCCCGCCGAGGTGCTCGACGGGCTGTCGGGCCCGTACGAGGAGGGCAAGGCGGACCTGCTCGAGGGCTGACCCGCAGCTGAAGGATCCCGGTGGGCGGGTCACCGCCCGCCCACCGGGACCGAGGACTCCGACGACGAGGAAAGACCATGAGCACTGTCCAGACTCCGGCCCCCGCGGTCGAGCGAGCACGAGCCACGCGCTCACGGCGCGCCCGGCCCCGCTGGGTGGCGTACCTGCCCTACCTGATCCCGGGGGCGCTCGCCTTCACGGTGGTCATCCTGATCCCGTTCGGCATGAACGTGTACTACAGCCTCTTCAAGTGGAAGGGCGGCCTGGCCCCGATGAAGTTCGTCGGGCTCGAGAACTACGCCGCCCTGATGGCCGACGAGCAGTTCTGGACCTCGTTCCGGAACTCGATCGCGATGATCCTCGCGATGGTCGTGGTCCCGACCCTGATCGGCCTCGTGCTGGCCGCCGTCCTGTTCGACTACCTGGGGCGCCGGTTCGGCGGGGGCGTCGCGGCGTTCCTGCGGGCCACGTACTACCTTCCGCAGATCCTGCCCGTCGCGGTGGCGGGCGTGCTGTGGAACTGGATCCTCAACTCCCAGACGGGCGCGCTCAACGTCGTCCTGCGCTCGGTCGGGTTCGAGAACCCGCCCAACTGGCTCGGGTCGACCTCGACCGCGCTGCCGACGGTCATGGCCGTCCTGGTCTGGGTCCAGATCGGCTACCCGGTCGTGATCTTCATGTCGGCGCTCCAGCGGGTCGACCCCGAGCTGTACGAGGCGGCCGAGCTCGACGGCGCCGGGTGGTGGCGCCGGTTCGGCGCGATCACGATGCCGCAGATCCGTCCCGAGACGTTCGTCGTGGTGCTGACCTGCACGGTCGCGGCGCTCAAGGTGTTCGGCCCGATCTACGTGCTGACCCGCGGCGGCCCCGAGAGCTCGACCCTCGTGCCCAGCTACTACTCGTACCTCAACTTCTTCGACAAGTCGAAGGTCGGGTACGGCGCCGCCGTGGCGACCGTCCTGACGCTGGTGATCGTCGTGGTCGCCCTCGTCATCCTTGCCCTGCAGGCCCGGGCCGAGCGCCGTGAGGAAGGAGGCCGCTGATGGCCACCGACACGCTGACCACGTCCGTCGACGAGTCCACCGCAGGCCAGGTCCTGCGCGCCACACGTCCCGACGAGCGCCACCGCCGCGGCGTCGCCCGCTGGTTCGTGCTCGCGGCAGCGGGGCTCTTCGCGCTCCTGATGCTCGCGCCGTTCGTCATCATGCTCCTCAACGCGTTCAAGTCTCCCGCGGAGTACTCGCAGGACGGGCCCCTGAGCTGGCCCACGCACCTGTACCTCGACGGCGTCGTCGCGTTCTGGGAGCGGGTCGACTTCCCGCAGAAGCTGCTCAACTCGATCTGGATCTCGGCCGCGGTCGCGGTGGGCGGCACGCTGCTCTCGCTGCTGAACGCCTACGCGATCGGCGTCGGGAGGGTCAAGGGCCGGCTGTGGATCATCATGCTCTTCCTGCTCGCGAACATGCTGCCCCAGGAGGCGCTGGTCTACCCGCTCTTCACCATGGCGCAGCAGGTGGGCCTGTCCAACTCGCAGTGGTCCGTGATCATCATCTTCACGGTCATCCAGTCGGCGTTCGGCACGTACCTGCTGTCGTCGGTGCTGGGGACGTTCCCGCCCGCGCTCCTGGAGGCTGCGGCCCTCGACGGCGCGTCGCGCTGGCAGATCCTGTGGAAGATCGTCTTCCCGGTCGTGCGCCCGACGCTCTCGGTCCTGATGATCTTCTTCTTCATCTGGACGTGGAACGAGTTCTTCATCCCGCTGGTCATGCTGACGACCAACGACACCCAGACGATCCCGATCGCGCTGGCCTCGCTCCAGGGCGACCGGATGATGGACGCCACGACGACCAACGCCGGCGCGCTGGTCTCGCTCGTCCCGGCCGTCATCTTCTTCCTCATCTTCCAGCGCACCCTGACGCGAGGCGTCACGGCCGGCGCCGTGAAGTGACCGCACCTACCCCGAAGGAACCGAGCACCCATGAAGTTCACCGACGGCTACTGGCAGGTCCGTGACGGCTTCTCGCCGCTCCACCCCGCCCAGGTCGACGACGTCCGCGCGGACCACGCGGCGGGCACCATGACGGTGTACGCACCGACCGCCGTGATCCGGCGGCGCGGCGACACGCTCAACCGGCCGCTGTTGACGGTCACGTACTCCTCGCCCGCACCGGGCGTGATCGGCGTGCGGATCGAGCACCACCGCGGCGGGATCGAGCGCGGCCCGCACTTCGAGCTCCACCACGAGGAGGGGTTCCGCCCCGACATCTCGGTCGACGGGTCCGCGGGGGTGCTGCGGTCGGGTCCGCTCGCGGTGCGGGTGCACCGCGACGGCGGGTGGCGCGTCGACGTCGAGCAGGACGGGCGGGTCGTCACGTCGAGCCTGCACAAGGCGGTCGGCTCGGTGCAGGCCGACGCTGCGCACGGGGGCGCCCACTACGTGCACGAGCAGCTGAGCCTCGCGCCGGGGGAGCAGCTGTACGGGCTGGGGGAGCGGTTCGGTCCGTTCGTCAAGAACGGGCAGTCGGTGGACATCTGGAACGCCGACGGCGGCACGTCGAGCGAGCAGGCGTACAAGAACGTGCCGTTCTACGTGAGCAGCCGGGGCTACGGCGTGTTCGTCGACCACCCCGAGCTGGTGTCGTTCGAGGTCGCGTCGGAGACGAACACGCGTGCGCAGTTCTCGGTCGAGGGCCAGTCGCTCCAGTACTACCTGGTCGCGGGGCCCACGCCCAAGGAGGTGCTGTCGCGGTACACGGCGCTGACGGGGCGTCCGGCGCGCGTCCCGGGCTGGTCGTTCGGGCTGTGGCTCACGACGTCCTTCACCACGAGCTACGACGAGCAGACCGTGAGCGGGTTCATCGACGGCATGGCCGAGCGCGACCTGCCGCTGTCGGTCTTCCACTTCGACTGCTTCTGGATGCGGGAGTACCAGTGGGTCGACTTCGAGTGGGACCCGCGCACGTTCCCGGACCCGGAGGGCATGCTGACGCGCCTCAAGGACAAGGGGCTCAAGATCTGCGTGTGGATCAACCCGTACGTCGCGCAGCGCTCGCCGCTGTTCGAGGAGGCGCGCGAGGCGGGGTACCTGCTGCGCACGACGGACGGCGGCGTGTGGCAGTGGGACAAGTGGCAGGCGGGCATGGGCCTGGTCGACTTCACCAACCCCGAGGCGACCGAGTGGTACCTGGGCAAGCTCAAGGGGTTGCTGGACCAGGGGGTCGACTGCTTCAAGACCGACTTCGGGGAGCGCGTCCCGGTCGACGACGTGGTGTGGTCGGACGGGTCGGACCCCGCGAAGATGCACAACTACTACGCGCAGCTCTACAACGAGGCGGTCTTCCGGCTCCTCGAGCGTGAGCGTGGCGAGGGGGACGCGGTCCTGTTCGCGCGGTCGGCGACCGCGGGCGGGCAGCAGCTCCCGGTGCACTGGGGCGGTGACTGCGACTCGACGTACGCGTCGATGGCCGAGTCGTTGCGCGGTGGGCTCTCGCTCGCGATGTCCGGGTTCGGGTACTGGAGCCATGACATCGGTGGCTTCGAGGGCGTCCCGGACCCCGGCGTCTTCAAGCGGTGGCTGGCGTTCGGGCTCCTGTCCTCGCACAGCCGGCTGCACGGCTCGGACTCGGTGCGCGTGCCGTGGGCGTTCGACGAGGAGGCGGTCGACGTCACCCGGAGGTTCACGCGGCTCAAGCTCTCGCTCATGCCCTACCTGGCGGGGGTCGCGGAGGAGGCGCACCGGGACGGGATCTCGATGATGCGTCCCATGGTGCTCGAGTTCCCGCACGACCGCGGCGGGTACGGGGTCGACACCCAGTACATGCTGGGCGGTTCGCTGCTCGTGGCCCCGGTCTTCACGGCCGAGGGCGACGTCGAGTACTACGTCCCGGAGGGGCGGTGGACGAACCTCCTGGACGGGCGGACGGTCTCGGGGCCGCGGTGGGTGTCGGAGAAGCACGGGTTCGACTCGTTGCCGCTCCTGGTCCGCCCGGGCACGGTCCTGCCGGTCGGTGCGCGCACGGACCGGCCGGACTACGAGTGGGCCGACGGCGTCACGCTGCGCCTGTTCGAGCTGCCCGACGGTCACGACTCGACGACCACGGTCCCGTCCGAGACGGGGGAGCCGACGACGTTCCGCACGGTCCGTGACGGCTCGCTCGTCACGGTCACGTCCGACGACGCCCGCGCGCCGTGGGCCGTCCAGCTCGGTGACCGCGTGGTCCGTGCCGAGGGCCGGACCAGCGTCACGCTGTCCGTCTGACGCGGTGCCCGTGCTGCCGCGGTGAGGTCGG
The DNA here is from genome assembly GCF_015142735.1 of Oerskovia douganii. Classification (GTDB taxonomy): domain Bacteria; phylum Actinomycetota; class Actinomycetes; order Actinomycetales; family Cellulomonadaceae; genus Oerskovia; species Oerskovia douganii. The sequence goes on from NZ_JACSPN010000012.1 coordinate 113,474, forward strand.
CGGAGCGAGGTGAGCGACGCCGTCGGGCGGGGGAGAGGTCCCTGCCCGACGGCGCCCCGCACCTCGCCCTCGACGTCGTCCGGTGGCGTGGGTACGCTGATCGAATCGATACGTGAGAGCGCTCCCACGTTCCACGCCCCTTGGCCGCACGACCGAAGGAACTCCCGTGAGCACCGTCGCCACCCAGCAGGACCCCCAGCCCGCGCCGTCCCCGGCACAGCCGCCCGCACGTCGGACCTTCCCGACCGACTTCCTCTGGGGCTCGGCCACCGCGGCCTACCAGATCGAGGGCGCCGCCGCCGAGGACGGCCGCGGACCCTCCATCTGGGACACCTACTCCCACACCCCCGGCCGCACCCTGAACGGCGACACCGGGGACGTCGCCGACGACCACTACCACCGGTGGGCCGAGGACGTGCAGCACATCAAGGACCTCGGGCTCGGTGCCTACCGGTTCTCGATCTCCTGGTCCCGCGTCCAGCCCGGTGGCTCGGGCGACTTCAACCCCGAGGGCATCGCCTTCTACTCGCGCCTGGTCGACGCGCTCCTCGAGGCCGGCGTCAAGCCCGTCGTGACCCTCTATCACTGGGACCTCCCGCAGGAGCTCGAGGACCGCGGCGGCTGGGCGAACCGCGAGACCGCGTACGCGTTCGCCGCCTACGCGCGCCGCATGGCCCGCGAGCTCGGCGACCGCATCGACGTGTGGACCACGCTCAACGAGCCCTGGTGCTCGGCCTACCTCGGCTACGGCTCGGGGGTCCACGCCCCCGGGCGCACCGAGCCCGTCGCGGCGCTCACGGCCGTGCACCACCTCAACCTCGCCCACGGGCTCGCGTGCCGCGCGATCCGCGACGAGCTGGGCGAGGAGGCCAAGACCTCGGTGACCCTCAACCTGCACGTCATCCGCCCCGACGACCCCTCGTCCGCGGCGGACCTCGACGCCGTGCGGAAGATCGACGCGCTCGCCAACCGCGCGTTCCTCGGCCCGCTGCTCGACGGCGCCTACCCCGCGGACCTGCTCGCCGACACCGCGCACGTGACCGACTGGTCGTTCGTCCAGGACGGCGACCTGGAGCTCGTGCGCCAGCCGCTGTCGATCCTCGGCGTCAACTACTACTCGACCGTGCGCGTGCGGCACTTCTCCGGCGACGGCGAGCGCTCGGAGAGCGACGGTCACGGCGCGTCGAGCCACAGCCCGTGGATCGGGGTCGACGACGTCGAGTTCGTCCAGCAGCCCGGGCCGTACACCGCGATGGGCTGGAACATCGAGCCCGCGGGCATGACCGAGCTGCTGCTCTCCGTGCACCAGGCCTACCCCGACCAGCCGCTCATGGTCACCGAGAACGGCGCGGCGTTCGACGACGAGGTGACGGTCGACGCACAGGGGCACGCCCGGGTGCACGACGACCGGCGCGTCGCCTACCTCCACGACCACATCGACGCCGTCGGGGCCGCGATCGACGCCGGGGCCGACGTCCGCGGGTACTTCGCGTGGTCCCTGCTCGACAACTTCGAGTGGGGCTACGGCTACGACCGACGGTTCGGGATCATCCGGGTCGACTACGAGACCCTGGCACGGACCTGGAAGGACTCGGCCCACTGGTACCGCCGGCTCGCGACGACGTCGGTCCTGCCCGGGGTCGACGAGGTCTGACGCCGCGCGCCCCTGCGGCGCGCCACGACGGTCGGGTCGTCCCCGCGGGGGAGGCCCGACCGTCGTGCTCGCCACCGGTGACGTTCGTCGCACCCGGGCCGGTCCCCGCGCGACACGCCGGGGGCACACGACACGCCAGCAACTTCTCCGCCCGGGTTGTCCGGTTCGCCCGGTGGTGAGCACGGCCCGACGGCGGCTCTCACCACCCGTCCGCGCGGCACCACCTGTCCTGCACAGCGTGTGGACGACCGTGCTCCACAGCCTGTGGAGAAGTCGCGGGGGCCGCGAGGGGACGCCGTTCGAGGCGCGCACAGGCGGTGGACGACGGTGGCGGAGAAGGCCTGTCAGTGGCTCCTGGGAGGATGGATCCGTGGTCCTAGCACACCGCGGAGAGGCCCGAGGACGAGGCGAGGAGTTTCACCCGACCACGACATCTAGTGCCGAGCGGCGGCGCCGCCCACTAGGTATAGTGGTCAGCACCAGGGAGCAAACATCTCCTCGGCACATCACACGATCGTAGTTCCACCAGTGTTCTTCGAGGTCAGGGACCCCTCCAGGGAGTCGACCCGAGACCCCCAGGAAGCTCGATCCCCTACACGAGGAGACTGACCAGATGAGCATCACGGTCTACAGCAAGCCGGCTTGCGTTCAGTGCGACGCGACCTACCGCGCCCTCGACAAGAAGGGCATCGAGTACTCGGTCGTGGACATCAGCCAGGACGCCGAGGCGCTCGAGCTGGTCCGCGGCCTCGGTTACCTGCAGGCACCCGTCGTCATCGCCGGCGACGACCACTGGTCCGGCTTCCGCCCCGACCAGATCAACGCGCTCGCGGCGAAGGTCGCACCCGTCGCCTGAGCAGTCCCTCCCTCCGGTCCCCGCTGCGAGGTGTGACATGGGATCGCTCGTCTACTTCTCCAGCGTCTCGGACACCACGCACCGGTTCGTCCAGCGGCTGGGCCTCGAGGACCGGGGCTCCACGGTCCACCGCATCCCGCTGCGGCCCAAGGACGAGTTCCTGCGGGTCGACGAGCCGTACGTCCTGATGATCCCGACGTACGGCGGCGGCACCGAGGGCGGGGCAGTGCCCCGCCAGGTCATCAAGTTCTTGAACGACTCACACAACAGGTCGTTGATCCGTGGCGTCATCGCCGCGGGCAACACCAACTTCGGCGCTGCCTACTGCATCGCCGGCGACATCATCTCCTCGAAGTGCCAGGTGCCCTACCTGTACGCCTTCGAGCTTCTTGGAACAGCCGAGGACGTCGAGCGCGTCCGCGACGGATTGGGACGATTTTGGCAACGACAGTCACGGATTCCAGCGTGAGCACGGTGGCCGCGGGGGTCGAGCTCGACTACCACGCGCTCAACGCGATGCTCAACCTGTACGGCCCCGACGGCGAGATCCAGTTCGACAAGGACCGCCAGGCAGCGCGCCAGTACTTCCTGCAGCACGTGAACCAGAACACGGTCTTCTTCCACAGCCTGGAGGAGAAGCTCGAGTACCTGGTCGAGAACAAGTACTACGACCCCGCCGTCCTCGCGAAGTACGACCGCGAGTTCGTCAAGTCGCTCTTCGAGTTCGCGTACTCCAAGAAGTTCCGCTTCGACACGTTCCTCGGCGCGTTCAAGTACTACACCTCGTACACGCTCAAGACGTTCGACGGCAAGCGGTACCTCGAGCGCTTCGAGGACCGCGTCTCGATGGTCGCGCTCGGCCTCGCCGACGGCAACGAGCAGACGGCCCTCGACATCGTCGAGGAGATCGTCGCCGGACGCTTCCAGCCCGCGACCCCGACGTTCCTCAACATCGGCAAGGCGCAGCGCGGCGAGCCCGTGTCCTGCTTCCTGCTGCGCATCGAGGACAACATGGAGTCCATCGCGCGCGGCATCAACTCGGCGCTGCAGCTCTCCAAGCGCGGCGGCGGCGTCGCCCTGCTCCTGAGCAACATCCGCGAGCACGGCGCGCCCATCAAGCACATCGAGAACCAGTCCTCGGGCGTCATCCCCGTGATGAAGCTTCTCGAGGACTCCTTCTCCTACGCCAACCAGCTGGGAGCCCGCCAGGGCGCCGGTGCCGTCTACCTGCACGCGCACCACCCCGACATCATGCGCTTCCTCGACACCAAGCGTGAGAACGCCGACGAGAAGATCCGCATCAAGACGCTGTCCCTCGGCGTCGTCATCCCCGACATCACGTTCGACCTGGCGAAGAAGAACGAGGACATGTACCTCTTCTCGCCCTACGACGTCGAGCGCGTCTACGGCAAGCCCTTCGCCGACATCTCGGTCACCGAGAAGTACGACGAGATGGTCGACGACTCCCGCATCCGCAAGACCAAGATCAAGGCGCGCGAGTTCTTCCAGACCCTCGCCGAGCTCCAGTTCGAGTCCGGCTACCCGTACATCATGTTCGAGGACACGGTGAACAAGGCGAACCCGATCAAGGGCCGCATCACCCACTCGAACCTGTGCTCCGAGATCCTCCAGGTCTCGACGCCCTCGACGTACAACGAGGACCTGTCGTACGACCACGTCGGCCGCGACATCTCCTGCAACCTCGGGTCGCTGAACATCGCCAAGACGATGGACTCGCCGGACTTCGCCAAGACGATCGACACCGCGATCCGCGCCCTGACGGCCGTGTCCGACCAGACGAGCATCGAGTCCGTCCCGTCGATCAAGCGCGCCAACGAGTCGGGCCACGCGATCGGCCTCGGCCAGATGAACCTGCACGGCTACCTCGCCCGTGAGCGTGTCTTCTACGGCTCCGAAGAGGGCATCGACTTCACGAACATCTACTTCTACACCGTGGCCTACCACGCGATCGCCGCGAGCAACCGCCTGGCGATCGAGCGGGGCCGGGCGTTCGGCGGGTTCGAGGACTCCACGTACGCCTCGGGCGAGTACTTCGAGAAGTACACGGAGCAGGTCTGGGAGCCCGCGACGGCCCGCGTCAAGGAGCTGTTCGAGACCGCCGGCGTGCACATCCCCACGCAGGAGGACTGGAAGGCGCTCGCCGCGTCCGTCAAGGAGCACGGCATCTACAACCAGAACCTCCAGGCCGTCCCGCCCACCGGTTCGATCTCCTACATCAACAACTCGACGTCGTCGATCCACCCGGTCGCCTCGAAGATCGAGATCCGCAAGGAGGGCAAGATCGGGCGCGTCTACTACCCGGCGCCCTACCTGACGAACGACAACCTGGAGTACTACCAGGACGCGTACGAGATCGGCTACGAGAAGATCATCGACACGTACGCCGCGGCGACGCAGCACGTGGACCAGGGGCTCAGCCTCACGCTGTTCTTCAAGGACACCGCGACCACGCGCGACATCAACCGCGCGCAGATCTACGCGTGGCGCAAGGGCATCAAGACCCTGTACTACATCCGCCTGCGTCAGCTCGCGCTCGAGGGTACCGAGGTGGAGGGTTGCGTCTCCTGCATGCTGTGATTGCTCTCGTCGCCTGACGGCGACGTCCACGGGAGGGGCGCCGGTCGTCCGGGCCGCTCGTGCCTCGCGGCTCCGCAAGGCCCGCCCACGACCGGCGCCCTCCCGTTCCCGCCGCCCGCAGGACCTCTCGTCTCGTCGCTGGCACCGTGCTGAGAAAGAAGAAGAACGACATGTCACCCACTGGGAAGCTCAAGCTCATCGATCGCGTCTCCGCGATCAACTGGAACCGTCTCGACGACGACAAGGACGCCGAGGTCTGGGACCGTCTCGTCGGGAACTTCTGGCTCCCCGAGAAGGTGCCGGTCTCGAACGACATCCAGAGCTGGGCGACGCTCACCGAGGAGGAGAAGACGCTGACCATGCGTGTCTTCACCGGCCTCACCCTCCTCGACACCATCCAGGGCACCGTGGGTGCCGTGTCGCTCATCCCCGACGCGATCACCCCGCACGAGGAGGCCGTGTACACCAACATCGCCTTCATGGAGTCCGTGCACGCCAAGAGCTACTCGTCGATCTTCTCGACGCTGTGCTCGACGCGCGAGATCGACGAGGCGTTCCGCTGGTCGGAGGAGAACCCCAATCTCCAGCGCAAGGCCGAGATCGTCATGGAGTACTACAAGGGCGACTCGCCGCTCAAGCGCAAGGTCGCGAGCACGCTGCTCGAGTCCTTCCTGTTCTACTCGGGCTTCTACCTGCCCATGTACTGGTCGAGCCGCGCCAAGCTCACGAACACCGCTGACCTGATCCGCCTCATCATCCGCGACGAGGCAGTGCACGGGTACTACATCGGCTACAAGTTCCAGAAGGGGCTCGAGAAGCTCAGCCCCGCCGAGCGCGACGAGATGAAGGCCTACACGTACGAGCTCCTCTTCGAGCTCTACGAGAACGAGGTCCAGTACACCGCGGACCTCTACGACGGCGTCGGCCTCACCGAGGACGTCAAGAAGTTCCTGCGCTACAACGCCAACAAGGCCCTCATGAACCTGGGCTACGAGGCGCTGTTCCCCAAGGACGAGACCGACGTCAACCCGGCGATCCTGTCCGCGCTGTCCCCGAACGCCGACGAGAACCACGACTTCTTCTCCGGCTCGGGCTCGTCCTACGTGATCGGCAAGGCCGTGAACACCGAGGACGACGACTGGGACTTCTGACCGGCAGCCCCTGACGGGCGGCTCGCCGACGACCTGACGACCCCCCCCCCCCCCCCCCCCCCGGGGGGGGCGGGGGGGGGGGGGGGC
>NZ_JACSPN010000012.1:119829-120623 GCF_015142735.1 Oerskovia douganii
CCTCTCCACGCAGGAGAGGCGGGGCGTCGGTCGTCCGTCGTGCGGCGGGGCCGCGGGGGAGCGGTCAGTCGTTCGGCCTCGACAGCGCACCCTCGACCGGCGGCTCCGCCGACCAAGGGAACGTGATCCACAGGTCGGTCTCCTTCCAGGAGAAGTCCGGCTGGATGATCGTGCGCGGCTTGGTGTACAGCACCGCAGAGCGAGCCTCCGTGCCGTGCTCGGCGAGCATGCCCATGACCAGGGCGAGGGTGCGGCCCGAGTCGGCGACGTCGTCGACCACGAGGACCTTGGACCCCGGCAGCTCGGACGTGTCCATGAGCGGAGGCAGGACCCGCGGGTCCGCGAGCGTCTGGCCGATGTCCGTGTAGAACTCGACGTTGAGCGTCCCCACGCCCTTGGTGCCCAGCGCGTACGCCACGGCCCCACCGGGCAGCAGGCCGCCGCGGGCGATCGCGACCACGACGTCGGGCAGGAAGCCGCCGGCCACCACCTTCTCGGCCAGCTCTCGGGACGCGGTGCCGAACAGGTCCCACGTCATCACTTCGCGCTCTGTGCTCATGAGCAGAGCCTAGGTGGTGCACCTGTGCACCGGCCTGCGGAGGGGCCCGGCCCGGACGTGACCGTCCAGAACGCGAGAATCGAGGAGCGGCCGGGGACGAGGCGAGAGCCGCAGGCCGGCGAGACGCAGACGTCGCGGCGACCACGCTGGCGCCGGGGCGTCAGATGAGTCTGCGTGCCCCGCGGGTGCTCTCCCGGTACGCGCGAAGGGCCACCTCCGGAACGGGAGGTGGCCC
>NZ_JACSPN010000013.1:0-7055 GCF_015142735.1 Oerskovia douganii
CACCGTCGCCACCAAGCCCTCGACGGCCAACCCCCGATCAGCAGGCTGTAACCAACCTCCTGGCCGGGTACAACTAGGCCGCGGCCGGCTCGGCGCGCCGCGTGGGTGACCAGCGGCTCGTGAGGTCGCCGAGCGCCCGGGAGAGCGCCGCGTTGAACGCGTCGGGAGCGTCCAGGTTCACGTCGTGCCCCGCGCGCGGCACGACCACGAGAGCCGTGTCGGGAGCCGTGTCGAGGTATCGCTTCTCGTCGAGGCGCAGGTGGTCCCGCTGACCGTTGATGAGCCACACCGGCACCTTCGCGGCGCGCAGGTCCGCGCGCGACGAGCGGCCCGCGAGCTCGTGGAGCATGTCGGTCACGACCTGCCACGCGGGCCGACCGAGGAGCTGCGGATCGGCGAACGACCCGGCCCCCGTGAGCTGGGCCGAGGCCCGGGCGCCGCCGGGGACGGACCTCCCGGCGCGCAGCACGCCCTGCAACCGGCCCAGGGTGCGACGGGTCGCGGTGCCCGCAGCGTCCACGAGGGCGGCGGCCTCGCGGAACAGCGCGACGGGCTTGCCGCGCGGGTCGGCGCTGCACGCGCACGCCACGACGCCGGCCAACCGCTCCGGACGGGTCGCCGCGTACGCGAGCGACGTGTATCCGCCGAGGGACATGCCCACCACGACGACCGGGACGTCCTCCGGGAAGGAGGCGACGGCGTCGTCCAGGATCTCGAAGGCGCGCGCGAGCGTGAACCGCTCGTCGCTGCGCTCACCGTGCCCGGGAAGGTCCACCGCGACCGCGAGGTGGCCGGCCTCGCGCACGTGAGCGAGCTGACGACCCCAGATCGCGTTCGACGTGCGCACGCCGTGCACGAACACGACTGCGGCAGGCGACCCCGCCACGGACGCCTGCGCGAGGCTCGGGAGGAGGTCGATCGACGGGGCGGACGGGAGGGCGGTGGCCCGGGGTGCAGGCTGGCTGTTTCGCATCGCTTCGGATGCTGCCAGCGCCACCTGGGAGCCCTGCGAAAGCCCGGCGGGCCTCCCGTGAACGTCCTGTGGGGGCCTTGGGGCGCATCGGATCTCCTCCGGAGACGGGGCCCGGCGCCGCGGTACGAGACCTCACTCCCTGCGGGTGTGGACGTCTGCACGCGGCAAGCAGCAGCCGGCCTCGTGGCGCCGTGGCGTCGACCTCGCGGGGCCTGTGGGCTGCGTCCGGAGGATCGAGAAGACGGCGAGCCTCTGTTCGTGCTCCGTTCGTCCGGTGTGTCGACGTGTGCACGCCGCCTGCTGGATGTGTCATGTCGGCATGGTCATCACGCTGAGCACTCCGAACCCCTCCGCGCTGCACGAGATGATCGAGGTGCTCGCCAGTTGGCAGCAGGAGAACAAGTCCCTCCAGCTGCACCCGGGTGATCTCGGGTGGGCCTGGCAGATCGGTGCGTCAGAACTGGCCGGAAGGGTTCGCACCTGGGCCGTGAACGGCCGGCCCGTTGCCTTGGGCTACCTGGACGGTGGCACGCTCCTGCGCTTGGCGATCGCGCCGGACGCTGAGAACGACCAAGAACTTGCCTCCCGGATGGCGGACGACGTCGCTGACCCGTCGCGTGGAGTCCTTCCTGGAGGTCCCGTGGCGGTCGAGGCCCGTCTCGGGGGCGTCTTCCGGTCACGGTTGCTGGGAGCAGGGTGGCAGGCCGATGAGCTGTGGACGCCGATGATCCGGGATCTCGTTGAACCGGTGCCCCGCCCCGACGTGCGGATCGAGGAGGTCGGCCCTGAACTGGCACACGCCCAGGCCCTGGTTCATCGGGCCTCCTTCGAGTCGTCTCGCTTCACGGACGAGCGCTGGCACACGATGACGACCGGCCCGGCGTACGCCGCCGCCCGTTGTCTGCTCGCCTACGACGCTCAGGGCTCCGCTGTGGCCACAGCCACCGTGTGGTCGGCGGGAGAAGGGCGGCCCGGTGTGCTCGAGCCTCTGGGAGTGCACCGTGACCACCGAGGCCACGGATACGGCAGGGCGATCGCCTTGGCCGCGGCCTCGGCGCTCCAGGAGATGGGGGCCTCGAGCGCGACCGTGTGCGCCGAGAGCTCGAACGTCGGCGCGGTCGCCACGTACTCGTCGGCCGGCTTCCAGAGCCACCCGGAGGTCGCCGACCTCGTCCGGGTCGGCTAGAGGTAGGTGCTGACCGGCGCCGAGGCAGTGGGCCCGTCGCGTCCTGCGGGACTCGCACACCTCGGTGAGCGACGTCGTCGGGCCTGGCCTGACGGGTGGTGACGCGGGCGCTCACTATCCTGAGGGGGTGCGCATCGACCTCCACACCCACTCCACGGCGTCCGACGGGACCGACGCCCCGGCGCAGGTCGTGGCGGACGCAGCCGCCGCCGGGCTCGACGTCCTGGCCCTCACCGACCACGACACGACCGCGGGCTGGGCCGAGGCGGCCCGCGCGGCCCAGCACCACGGCGTGGCGCTCGTGCGCGGCATGGAGGTCTCGGCCCGCTCGGGGCACGTCTCGGTGCACCTGCTGAGCTATCTGCACGACCCGACGCACCCAGACCTTCTCGTCGAGATCGAGCGCACGCGCGAGGACCGGATCTCGCGCGCCCGGCGCATGGTCGAGCGCATCGGCGAGGACTACCCGCTCACGTGGGAAGATGTCCTGTCGCAGACGCAGGAGGGGACCACGATCGGACGGCCGCACATCGCGGACGCCCTGGTGGCCTCCGGCCACGTCAGCGACCGTTCGGCGGCATTCGCCACCATCCTGCACCCCGGCACCGGTTACTACGTGCCGCACTACGCACCCGACGTCCTGGACGCCGTGCGCGCGGTGCGCGCGGCGGGCGGCGTGCCCGTCTTCGCCCACCCGGGCGCCGACGGACGAGGACGCGTGGTGTCGGACGCGGTCATCGAGGAGATGGCCGACGCAGGACTGCTGGGGCTCGAGGTGCACCACCGCGACCACAGCGCGCAGCAGCGAGCCCGGCTCGAGGACATCGCCCACACCCTGGGCCTGTTCGTCACCGGCTCGAGCGACTACCACGGGGCCGGCAAACCGAACCGGCTCGGCGAGAACACGACAGCACCACGAGTGCTGGAGACGATCGAGGAGCTAGGCACGTTGGACGTGATCCGATGACGGCGCGGGCGGTGGTGTCGTGAACGACATCATGGACCTGCGCCTCTTCACCGAGGTGTTCATCACGCTGTTCGTGATCATGGACCCTCCCGGGACGGTACCGATCTTCCTGGGCCTGACCAGCGCCATGGGCGCCAAGCAGCGCAACCAGGCCGCCCGGACGGCGATCCTCGTCGCGTTCGGCGTGATCGTGTCGTTCGCGGTGTTCGGCCAGCAGATCCTCAACTACATGGGCATCTCGCTCCCGGCGCTCAAGGCGTCCGGCGGGCTCCTGCTCCTGCTGGTCGCGATGGAGCTGCTGACCGGGAAGATGGAGGAGCCGACGCCGTCGGGCAACAAGGGCGTCAACGTCGCCCTGGTCCCGCTCGGCACGCCGCTCCTCGCGGGACCCGGTGCGATCGTCGCGACCATGGTCTTCGTCCAGCGCGCCGACGGGTCCGCGGCCGACTGGGTCGCGATCGCGGCAGGCGTCGTCGCGGTCCACATCACGCTGTTCCTGGCGATGCGCTTCGCGAACGTCATCCACCGCGTCCTGGGCGACTCGGGCACGATCCTCGTGACCCGGATCGCGGGTCTGCTGCTCGCGGCCATCGCCGTGCAGCTCGTCGCGGACGCCGTCACGGCATTCGTGCAGATGGCGGGCTAGCCCCATCACGCGAGAGCGCCCGCGAGACCGTCCGGTCTCGCGGGCGTTCGTGCCCGACGAGCGGCCTCGGCGCCGGACGTGAAGGAGAGCACGTGATCGAGATCGACCCGGAGGTCGACGCCGCGTACATCACGCTGCAGCCCATCGGCGAGGGAGCCGCGACGCGGCAGATCGTCGTGGACGACGAACGGCTGAACGGCGAGATCGTCCTGGACATCGACGAGGAGGGGCGGCTGCTGGGGATCGAGCTCATCGGGTACCGCAGCCTCCTCAGCGGTGAGGGTGGGGCGCGCTCATGAGTGCGTCGAGGGCGGTCGCGGCCGGCCGGGAGATCGCGCACCGGTGTTCGTTACCTCATCGAGACGGCGGTTGCGAGCCTCCCGGCCCTTGAGCGCCCCTAGGGTGGACGGCGAGAAGAGGGCATGGCTCTCTTCGGTCATGAGTAACGAAGGAGTGCTGATGAAATCGCCAGGTCGTCGCCGACCCGCCCTCACGGCGGGGGTCGTCGCCGCGGTCCTCACCGCCGCGCTGCTCACGGCCTGCACGGACGAGGTGAGCACCGTCCCGTCCACGGGCCTGGGTCTCGTCCCCGTGCCCACGGACGTGAGCGTCGACGAGGGCGAGGGGTTCGTGCTCGACGCGGACTCGACGATCGCCCTGGTCACCCCCGAGATCATGGCCCCGGAGGTCCACCAGGTGGGAGAGGAGCTCGCCGAGTACCTGGGCACCGCGACAGGCCTCGAGCTGCCGCTCGGCCCGGCCGTCGAGGGCGCGACCGGCGAGATCCGCCTCGAGCTCACGACCGGCGCCGAGGCGGTCTGGGACCGGAACAGCCCGCTCGACGACCCGGCGGTCGACGCCTACCAGCTGACGGTCGACGACGAGCAGGTCGTCCTGACCGCCGCCGCGCCGCCCGGGCTGTTCCGCGGCGTCCAGACGCTGCGCCAGCTCTTCCCGCCGGAGATCGAGGCCCGGTCGGTCCAGGACGCTCCCGCAGGCGGCTGGACCGCACCGGCCGTCACGATCACCGACGAGCCACGCTTCGCCTACCGCGGCGCGATGCTCGACGTGGCCCGCCGCTTCTACCCGGTCGAGTCCGTCAAGCGTTTCATCGACCACGCGTCGACGTACAAGCTCAACGCTCTCCACCTGCACCTGACCGACGACCAGGGCTGGCGCATCGCCGTCGACGCCCTGCCCGGGCTCACCGAGACGGGCTCCACGACGCAGGAGGGGTGGGAGCCGGGGACCGGTGGCGGCGAGCGCTGGTACTACACCGCGGAGGAGTACGCGGAGATCGTCGCGTACGCGGGCGAGAAGTTCATGACGGTCGTCCCCGAGATCGACGGGCCGGGTCACACCCTCGCGGCGCAGGCGTCGCTCGGCTCGCTCACCTGCGACGGCGTCCCGACCCCGCTGTACTGGGGCCCCGAGGTCAACAACCCGATCGTCTGCGCGAGCGACGAGAACATGGGCAACGTCCGCGCGTTCCTCCAGACGGTCCTCGCGTCGGTCGCGGGGCAGAACCCCGGCCCGTACCTGCACCTGGGTGGGGACGAGGCGCCCAGCCCTCCGGGCTGGTACCAGAACTACGCCGAGGCGGCGAACGAGATCGCGACCGGCCACGGCAAGACCGTCATCGGCTGGCACCAGTGGGGTGCCGCCGACGACCTGCCGCCCGGGACGCTCATCCAGTACTGGGGCGTGGGGGAGCGGCTGCGCGGGGTGATCGGCGGGGAGGCGAAGAACGCGGACCTGGTCGACGTGCAGGACGCCCTCGACATGGGTGCGCGGCTCATCATGTCGCCCGCGGACCGCACCTACCTCGACATGAAGTACGACGGCGACACCCCTTACGGCCTCGAGTGGGCCACGCGGATCACGCTCGAGGAGGCGTACGACTGGGACCCCGCGACCGAGCTCACGTCGCCGGACGGCGAGAGCGTCCTCGCCGACGAGTCCGCGATGGCGGGCGTGGAGGTGCTGCTGTGGTCCGACCGCTCGTACCCGGACAGCCTCGTGAGCCTGCCGTCCGGGCCCGAGGTGTTCGTGCCCGTCGACACGTACGCCGACTTCATGCTGTTCCCGCGCCTGCCCGCGACGGCCGAGGTGGCGTGGTCCGAGCAGGCCGACCGGGACTACCCGGACTTCCGCGACCGCCTCGTGCAGGTGTCCTCGCGCTGGACCGAGGCGGGAATCGGCTGGAACGAGGCCGCCGACGTGGACTGGACCCCGTGACCCACCACCAGGATGCGCCCGCGCCGCCCTCGACGAGCGGCTCGGACCACGTCTTCCTCGTCCGCCACAGGCACCGCCAGACGAGCGGGCACGTGGACGACAAGATGATCGGGGTGTTCGCGTCCGCCGCCTCGGCCGAGCGGGCCGTCGAGCGGCTCCGCGAGCAGCCCGGGTTCCGGGACACGCCGACGGACTTCACCGTCCACGCCCTCCCGGTGGGCGCGGTCCTCGAGCACGGGATCGTGATGGTCGAGTGAGGGCCGGCGCGGAGGTGTGGCTCGTCGTGACCCTGCACCAGGACGGTGAGACGGACGTCGCGGTCTTCCGGGGCGCGTTCGCCTCGGAGTCGGACGCGCTCCGTGCGGTGGGCTCGGTCGTGGTCCCGCCCGGCGGGACCGTCGACGTCATCCCCTACGGCCTCGACGAGGTCCACTGGACGGAAGGCTTCGTGACCGAGTACTCCTGACGCCGGGCTCTACCAGGCCCCGGGGTCGGGTCCCGGCGCGACGAACGCGACCCGTCCGTCGTCGGACACCACGAGGCCGGGGTTGTGCGCGACCTCCCAGCGGAACCCGTCCGGGTCCGCGAAGTACCCCGAGTAGCCGCCCCAGACCCGGACCTGCGCCCGCACGACGACGGAGCCGCCCGCGGCGGTCGCGCTCGCCAGGACGTCGTCCACCTCGGCGGGGGAGCCGACGTTGTGCGCGAGTGCGACGGGTGCCATGCGCTCGGTCCCGTGGTGCCCCTCGTGGATGCCGGGGCCGGCCTCCTCGAGGAGGTCGGCGCGGCGCCACAGCGACAGCAGCAGACCGTGGCCCACCTGCAGGAAGACGACCTCGCCCGGGACCTCTTCGACCGGCTCCCAGCCCAGGCCCTCGACGTAGAAGGCGCGTGCCCGGGAGACGTCGCGCACCCCCAGGGTGATCAGACTGACGCGGGCTTCCATGGACCCACGCTAGCCCCGCCGCACCGGGTACGCCGCTGCGGGGCCCGGGTGCTGGCAGGTTCTGGGACGACGACGGCGGGCCGCCGCTCCGTGGAGCGA
>NZ_JACSPN010000013.1:7065-55001 GCF_015142735.1 Oerskovia douganii
CCGCCCCCCCGTCAGGTGGTGCTCAGGGGATCACTCGGTGGGAGCCGGTGCCCCCGACGCCCCGGTGCCCGACGCGCCACCGTGCGTGCGGCGACGGTTGCGCTGGCGGCGCGGACGCGACGGAGCGCCCTCGACCGGGCCGCCCGCGGCGGGAGCCTCGGTGCGGCCGGGCTGCGCCTCGGCGGTGGAGGCCGTCGCGCCCGAACGCTGTGCGCCCTCGCGGCCGCCCGAGCGGGCTGCGTCGCGCGAGCCGGAGCGCCCGCTGTCGCGGCCGCCCGAGCGGCCTGCGTCGCGCGAGCCCGAGCGCCCCGCGTCGCGTCCGCCGCGTGCCGACGACGGCGAGCCGCCGCGCTTGCCGGTCTCGCCCAGGTCCTCGAGCTTCTCGGCGTCCAGGCCCGCACGGGTCTGCGCGGACTTGGGCAGGCGGCCCTTGGTGCCCTCGGGGATGTTGAGATCCGTGTACAGGTGCGGCGACGTCGAGTACGTCTCGACGGGCTCCGGGATGTCCAGGTCCAGCGCCTTGTTGATGAGCGACCAGCGAGGCACGTCGTCCCAGTCGACGAACGTGACGGCCGTGCCCTTGTTGCCCGCGCGGCCCGTGCGGCCCGTGCGGTGCAGGTAGGTCTTCTCGTCCTCGGGGCACTGGTAGTTCACGACGTGCGTGACGTCGTCGACGTCGATGCCGCGGGCCGCGACGTCGGTCGCGACCAGCACGTCGATCTTGCCCGAGCGGAACGCGCGCAGCGCCTGCTCGCGGGCACCCTGGCCCAGGTCGCCGTGGATCGCGCCTGACGCGAAGCCGCGGTCGGCGAGCTCGTCGGCGACCTTGGCGGCCGTGCGCTTGGTGCGCGCGAACACGATGGTCAGGCCGCGGCCCTCCGACTGGAGGATGCGCGCGAGGACCTCGACCTTGTCGAGGGCGTGCGCACGGTAGACGACCTGCTTGATGTTCTTGACGGTCTGGCCGCCGTCGTCCGGGTCGTTGGCCCGGATGTGCGTCGGCTGCGTCATGTAGCGGCGGGCCATCGAGACGACCGCGCCCGGCATGGTCGCCGAGAACAGCATGGTGTGGCGAGCCGCGGGCGTGCGCGAGAGGAGCTTCTCGACGTCGGGCAGGAAGCCCAGGTCGAGCATCTCGTCGGCCTCGTCGAGCACGACGCAGCGAGCGCGCGTGAGGTTGAGGTGCCCCTGGTTCATGAGGTCGATCATGCGGCCGGGGGTCCCGACGACGACCTCGACGCCCGCGTTGAGCGTCGCGATCTGCGGCTCGTACGCGCGCCCGCCGTAGAGCTGGATGATGCGGACGCTGCGCTTGGCCGACGCGGCCTCGAGGTCGCCCGCGACCTGCACCGCGAGCTCGCGGGTCGGGACGATCACGAGAGCCTGCGGCTTGCCGGGGGCGGGAAGCTGGTCGAAGCCCTCCTCGCCCGGGGCGACGACGCGGTGCAGCAGCGGCACGCCGAAGCCGAGCGTCTTGCCGGTGCCGGTCTTGGCCTGGCCGATGATGTCGTGGCCCGACATCGCGACCGGCAGGGTCATGGCCTGGATGGGGAAGGGATGGGTGATGCCGGCGTCGGCCAGCGCCTCGACGATCTCCGGGCGGACGCCGAAGTCCGCGAAGGAGACGTCCTTGGCCTGGATGGTCGACGAGAGGGTGCCCTGGGCGTCGTCGGCAGGGAGGTCGGCAGAGGTCTCGGCAGGGCTGAGGTCGAGCTCGGTCGGCTCGATCGGTGTTTCGGTGGTGGTCACTGGTGCCTCGTGGTTCTGATGTCTGGCGCGAGGCGCCGCACGTGCGTGATCGACCCGACGGTTCGGCGGGTCCACGATGCTCCGGGAAGTCCCAGGCAGGTACGGTCTCTCGCGCCTAGTGGCCGGCAGCCGATCGTGGGTATTCGCCGCGAAGACGTCGTCGGGGGTCGTCGGCCGTGAGGCGCGAACCCCGGTTCCGCCCGCGCGCACCGACCGAGGTCGGCGTCGTGCAGTGTCGTTCGCAAGTCTTTCGGCACGGGGTGGGGCTCTGGGAGCGCCCACCGGGGGCCGGGGGATTCGGACGACCGGGCAACCGATGTACCCATCCATACTATCGGACGGCGCCCTCAGGGCGGGACGACGCGCGGTGGGGGGACGGTCGCGCCGCGATCCGCGTCGCTGTGGAGGTCGCTGTGGAGCACGCCGCGCGCTCGGGGGGCTCGACTATCCTGGCCGGATGAGCGAGCCCCAGCACCAGGACCTGACCGACGGTACGGAGAGGCTCGCGACCCACCGCGACGTGATCGGTCTCCTGGGGCTCATCGCCTATACCGAGCTGTCGACGTTCGGGCGCCTCGCGGCCGACGCGGCGAACGCCCCGACCCTCGCGCAGCGCC
This sequence comes from Oerskovia douganii, assembly GCF_015142735.1. Lineage (GTDB taxonomy): Bacteria > Actinomycetota > Actinomycetes > Actinomycetales > Cellulomonadaceae > Oerskovia > Oerskovia douganii. Next base: position 9,432 of record NZ_JACSPN010000013.1, read on the forward strand.
ACCAGCTCTCGCGGCACGCCGGCAAGATGCTCGCCCGCCACGAGCGCGTGCTCGAGCGCATCGCCGACCTGGGCGGTGACCCCGAGGCCGAGATGGGCGCGTTCGACGGCATCTTCGACGACTTCGAGAGCCGTACCCCGGCGAGCACCTGGTGGGAGGGGGTGCTCAAGGGCTACGTCGGGCACGGTGTCGCCGACGACTTCTGCCGGCTCGCGGCCGACGGGCTCGACGACGACTCGCGCGACCTGGTCCTGGAGATCCTGTCCGACGGTGTGGACTCCGAGCGCTCGGCCACCGTCATCGCCGACGCCGCGGCGGCCGACCCCGTGCTCGCCTCGCGTCTCGCGCTGTGGGGGCGACGCCTCGTGGGAGAGGCCCTCGGTCTGGTGCAGACGCTGCTCGCGGAGCGTGACGGGCTCAGCCGCCTCCTCGCGGACGGCGCGAGCCACCGCACCGACGCGGGGACACCCGGTGCGGCCGACGCGACGGGCAGCGCAGCGGACCGGCAGGCCTGGGTGTTCTCGCAGCTCACGGCCGAGCACACGCGCCGCATGGCGCGGCTGGGCCTCGCGGCCTGAGCGGTCGGCTCGGACCGGGGGCTCCCCTCGGGACGACGCGCCCATTCGTCCGTGAACCCGCTCAGGGCACGCCTTCCACGTGACGGCGTGCCCGGCCCGGCATCGATGACGGTGGCCGGGAGACGGATCTTCAGGGACTCGTGACGGTGGCCCGGCCCGGGTGCAGGACCAGCGTGACGAACCCGAGTCCGCCGCGGTATCCCTTGAGCCAGCCGTCGCGGTGCTTCTCGACCTCGGAGAGCACCGCGTGCGCCTCGGGGTGGTCCGGGTTCTCGACCGCCCAGCGGGCGGGTGCCCCCGTCCACGCCCACTCGTAGTCGTCCCACTCCTCCTGCGTGCTGACGTGCCCGTGCACGGTCACCCACCCGTGCCGCGTCGCGAGGTCGACCGTGCCGGGCAGGTCGAGGTACTCGTCCGCCGAGAGGCCCCCGAGGCCGTCGAGGACCGCCGCTGTCGGAGGGGCGGGCCAGAAGCAGTCGCCGAGCAGGAGCAGTCCGTCGGCGGCGAGGTGGCTGCGGGCGGCCTCGAGCGTGGGGCCCAGGCCCCCGAACGCGTACGCCGCGCCCACGCTGAGCACCGCGTCGAACGGCGCCTGGCTCACGTACTCCCGGACGTCGCCCTGGACCAGCGTCAGCCGGTCCGCCACGCCCACGGCAGCCGCCTTGGCCCGCGTCTCCTCGAACCCGACGTCGGAGGTGTCCACCCCCACCGCGGTGAGGCCGGGTTCCCGGCCCAGCGCCCGCAGCAGCCACGTGCCGTCGCCGCACCCGAGGTCGAGAACGCTGCGTCGGCCCCCGGTGGTCCGGTCGAGCAGGCTCTCGACGCGGGCATCGCTCAGCGGAGACGCGATCGGGTGCTCGGAGTGTGCCAGGCGCACGAGTGTGGATCGTCCCATCCCCGGACCCTATGCGAGGAGCACCGGTCGGCACCGGGATCTCTCGCGGTGCGAGCAGGACGACGACCTTCACCGGGACGCCGGGGCATCGTCGGGCGTCGCGGCACCGGAGCCTCTAGCCGGGCAGCTCGTGCTCTCTGCGTCGTGCGACGCTCTGCGCCTGCCCCTCGTGGATGTCGCTCACCCATTCCCAGCCGGGCCTGGCCGACGGGCCGATCCGCGGGTCGTCGGGAGCGGTCCCGTCGCGCAGGGCACGGACGTACGCCCGGTCCAGGTCGATCCGCGCACGTACCTGATCGGCTCCGCAGACGGACCCGTGGCCGGGAACGAGGACGGTGACGTCGTCCGCCACGCCCTCGAGCGCCCTGAGGCCCACGAGGTACTCCTCGATCGGATCGTCGGTCGCTCCGAAGTCGTCGAGCATGGGGACGAAGAGGTCGGAGAGCATGTCGCCGGCGACGAGGACGCCGCGCGCCTCGATCAGCAGGGCCGCATGACCCGGAGCGTGGGCCGGATGCTCGACGATGCGGACGTCCGGGCCGTCCCACGGGATCTGCACGGTTCCGACGGGCAGGCCGGTGACGAGGCCGTACCCGTCCAGCGGTGTCTCGTCTGCGATCTCCGGTGGCAGGCCCTCGGCGGCGCGCTCCCTCCAGTCCGGCTGCGAACGCACGTCGCGCAGGACGGCCGCGCAGCGGGCCGTCCCGTAGCGGGGGGCGTCGCCGAGCCCCGGGTGCCAGAGCACGTGGTCCCAGTCGGGATGTGTCGAGAACCCGGCCACGACCGGCAGGCCCAGCTCGCGCAGGTCGTCGGCCAGGCAGGTCATCTCGGAGCGCGTCAGCCCCGGGTCGACGACCAGGACGCCGCCCCGGCCCTGTACGACGACGGTGTTGTTCTGGAGCAGCTCGCTCTGATGAACCAGTACGCCCTGGGCTACCTGCGTCAGCATGGGGTGCTTCCTCTCGCTCGTCCGACACCTGGTCTGACCGTGGTGCGCGGCAGAACTCATCGCCGGGCGGACGACGAGGGCGGGGCCCCGGCTGAGTCAGCCGGGGCCCCGCCCGTGTCCTGCGCGCGTCGTCCGCGGGACGTCAGAGAGAGCCGAAGCCCACCCGACGCTGCTCCTCGGTGCCGATCTCGACGTAGCCGATCGACGCCGTCGGGACGATGACGCGGCGCCCGCGCGAGTCGAGCAGCTCGAGGGCCGGTCCACCGGCCAGCGCGGCCGAGACCGCTGCCGCGACGGCGTCCTTGGTCTCGTCCGTCTCGACCACGAGCTCGCGGGCCAGGTTCTGCACACCGATGGTGACTTCCACGTGATTCTCCTTCGCGAGCGTCGCCCGCGGGGTGATCCCGCCGGCCACTTGTCGACAACTCCTCCGATACTAACGAGATTCCCGGACGCCCCGGGCGCTCCCTCGCTGGTGGCGGGGGTGCGAGGGGGTGCAGGAGCGGGAGAGTCAGGCCTCGCGGCGGATCATCCCGTGGACGCCGCGCCACGCGAGGGCCGGGACGAGTCGGGTGAGCTCGTCGCTCGTGACGTCGCTGTCGGCCCGGGCGGCTTCTCCCGCGGCGTTGCGGGCGATCGCGGTGCACGTGCGTGCGACGACGATCGCCTCGTGCTCGGTGAGCGTCGTCAGCCGGCCGAGCACGACCGCGAACTCACGGGCGTTGACCTCGTCGGGCTCGAGCACGCGAGCCCGGACCCCCGGGTCGCGCATGACGTCCGACTCGAACAGCAGGCCGGCGGAAGGGCCGGCGCTGCGCGCGTACTCGACGTAGGCCCGCACGATGCCCTCGATCACGGCGAGCCCGTCCAGCGCGAGCGCGTCCTCGTCCGCGGACGACGTCCCCGGTGCCGGGGCGCGGAACGGGGCGAGGACGGTGCGGACCGTGCGGACGAGGGCCGCGCCCTGCTCGTCGACGAGGGCCAGGTACAGGTCGAGCTTGGACGGGAAGTGCCGGTAGAGGACAGGCTTGCTGACGCCCGCCCCCTCGGCGATGTCGTCCATGGTGATGTGGTGGTAGCCGTGGTCGGAGAACAGGCGTTCGGCGATCGTGAGGAGCTGCGCGCGCCGTTCGCCGCGAGGCATCCGTGCGCGCCCGGTACTGGTGGTTCTCGGCTTCTCTGCTACCCCCGACATGCCGCGATAGTACGGGTCCCGGGGAGGCGAGGTGACCGAGGGTGCGATCATGGACACGTGAATTCCCAGGGAGCGCCCGTCGACGGTTCGCAGGCGCACCCGCAGGCGTCCCCGGGGGAGGGGGAAGGGCCAGGTCAGACGCCCTTTCCCGGCCCGACGGCGGCGCACACCTCCCGAGGTCCGCGCGACGGGGCGCGTCCCGGCCGTGCGCTGCGGCGGCGGCGCAGGGCGCGTCGCGGGGCGGGCGCCGCGCTCGTCGTGGTCGGTGTCCTGGGCGGGCTCGTGGCGGGTGTCCTCGGGGCGGGAGCCCCGACGGGTCCTACGCCGCCCGCACCCTCGGGTGCGACGGAGGCCGGTGGAGGCGACGGCGTCGGGCCCGCGGACGCCCCGCTCGACGCCGCGACGGAGCCGTCCGTGGACGGTGCCACGGGCGCGGACGGGGCGACGGAGGCTCGGTCCGAGGACGTCGCGAGCCGGTCGGTCCGCGACCCGCAGCTCGGCGTCGACGGCTCAGGGGTGCTGCCGCTCACGCTCGAGCGGGTCGTCGAGGACGGGTCTGGTCTGGTCGGGCGCGAGGTGGTGACGGACCTCGGGGGAGTCCTGGCGGTCGTGCCGGCCGAGGTGCCCGCGCCGGGGGCGGGGACGGTCCGGACGGTGCGCGTCGAGGTCGAGCAGGGACTGCCCGTGGACGGTGAGACGTTCGCGGACGCCGTGCTCGCGACCCTGAACGACCCGCGCGGGTGGGGCCCGGTCGACGGCGTGACGTTCGCGCGGACGGGCGGGGACACGGACGTCCGCGTGGTCCTGGCAAGTCCCGCGACGACCGACCGGCTGTGCGCGCCGCTCGACACCGGGGGCGTGTACTCGTGCGGCGTGACGGGCGTGGCGGTCCTCAACTTCAGGCGCTGGGTCGAGGGCGCGTCGGACTTCGGCGGCGACCTGGAGCTGTACCGCCACTACCTGGTGAACCACGAGGTGGGGCACGTGCTGGGGCACGGGCACGTGGGCTGCCCGGCGCCCGGTGCGCTCGCGCCCGTCATGGTCCAGCAGTCCATGTCGACCGAGGGATGCCTGCCCAACGGGTGGCCGACGCTGTAGCCCTCGCTGCGCGGCCCGGGCGCCCGGCCCCGGCGCCCGGCGTGGCGCCCGGCGGGGTCCCGTCGGAGTGTGGGTGCCTCGTGATGAGATCTTCGGGTGCTGCACCACCCCGACCTCCGTCTCGTCCTGCCGGACACCGCCTCCGCGGCGCCGGTCCGGCTCGACGCGACCCAGCGTGCCGCGCTCGACGCGGCTCGCACGGCGCCCGCCACGCTCGTCGTCGGGGCTCCGGGCACGGGCAAGACGACCGTGGCGATCGAGGTGGCCGCCCAGGCGCTGAGCGAGGGGGCGGACCCGGCGCGGGTCCTGGTGATCGCGGCGTCGCGGCGCTCCGCGGCCGAGGTGCGCGACAGGCTGTCGGCACGAGCGGACCGGACGGTCAGCGCCCCCATGGTGCGTACGGCTGCCGCCGCGGCGTTCGCGGTGCTGCGGGCGCGGGCCGCGGCGGTCGGCGAGCCGCCGCCCACCCTGATCTCCGGACCCGAGCAGGACCTCCTCCTGGCCGAGCTCCTCGCGGGGCACCTGGACGGGGAGGGCGTCCCGCTGCGCCTGCCGGACGGGCTGCCGGAGGAGGTCCTTGCCCTGCGCGGCCTGCGCCAGGAGCTGCGCGACCTGCTGATGCGTGCGGCCGAGCGTGGCCTGACGCCCGCTGACCTCGACGACCTGGGCGCGCAGCACGACCGCCCCGAGTGGAGGACGGCCGCGCAGGTCTACCAGGAGTACCTCGACGTGACGGCGCTGCGCGTCGGCACCCCGGACCTGGGCTCGCGCTACGACCCCGCGGTCGTGGTCGACGAGGCCGCCGAGGCGCTGCTCGCCTGGGAGGACGAGGTCACCGGCGCGCCCCGGCCCACGTGGGACCTCGTCGTCGTGGACGACTACCAAGAGGCCACCATCGCGACCGCGCGCTTCCTGCGCGTGGTGCACGACGACGGCGCTCGCCTCGTGCTGCTCGCGGACCCGGACACCGCGGTCCAGACGTTCCGTGGTGCGAGCCCGGCCCTGGTCGGGCGGGCGGCGGCGCCCGTGCGACGGCGTGCCGCGGCGGGCGAGTTCGACGCGCGCGTCGAGGTCCTGGGCACGGCGTGGCGACAGGAGGGGGAGCTGCGCGACGTCACCCGGACCGTGACGACCCAGATCGGGACCGTGGCGGGTGCGGTCCACCGTGGGGCCGGGGCCTCGCCCGTTCCCGCGCCGGAGGACGGCGTGCCGCGCGGGGCGTCGGTCGCACTGCTCGGCAGCGGTGCGGAGGAGGCCGCGTACGTGGCCCGCGAGCTGCGCGCCGAGCACCTGCTGCACGGCACGCCCTGGGGCCGCATGGCCGTGGTCTGCCGTGCCGGGGCACAGCTCGCGACCCTGCGGCGCGCGCTCATCGCGGCCTCGGTGCCCGTCGGCATCCTCGGCTCGGACGTCCCGCTGCGCGAGGAGCCCGCGGTCACGCCGCTGCTCGCGATCATGCGGGTCGCGGTGGGCCTGCCGCCCGCCGGGTACTCCCGCGGGCTCGACGGCGTGCGCGGCACCGCCGGGATCGACGACGCCGTGACCCGCGACGTCGGCGACCCCGCCGAGACCCTGATCGAGCGTGAGCCGGCCACGACGGGCGCCGGGTTCGACGAGCTCGACCCCGTGACCGCAGCGGCGCTCGTGACCTCGCCCGTGGGCGGGCTCGACGTGGTGTCGTTGCGCCGCCTCCGGCGGGCGCTGCGGGCGGAGGAGCTCGGCTCGGGCGGCGGGAGGACCTCCGACGCGCTGCTGGTCGAGGTCCTGCTCGACGAGTCGCGCGCCGCGACGCTGCCCGCGAGCGTGCGTCGTGGCGCCGTGTCCGTCGCCCGGGTCGTCGCCGCCGGCCGCGAGGCGGTGCTGGCCCCCGACGCGACCGCGCAGACCGTGCTCTGGGCGATCTGGTCCGCGACCGGGCTCTCGGACCGGTGGCGCGACGCCGCACTGGGCGGGGGAGCCGTCGGGGCGCGGGCGGACCGGGACCTCGACGCGGTCCTCGCCCTCTTCCGTGCCGCGGAGACGTTCGTCGACCGCATGCCGGGAGCGCCGCCGTCGGCGTTCGTGGAGTACCTCGAGTCCCAGGACCTGCCCGCGGACTCGCTCGCGGCCCGGGCCGCGGGCACGGACTCGGTCGCGGCGCTCACCCCCGCAGGCGCGGCCGGGCGGGAGTGGGACGTCGTGGTCGTGGCCGGGGTCCAGGACGGTGTGTGGCCGGACCTGCGGCTGCGTGACTCGCTCCTCGGCTCAGAGGCGCTCGTCGAGCTCCTCGCGGGGCGCTCGCAGGACGCGCACGGCCTGGGACCGGACGCCCGTCGTACCGTGCTCACGGACGAGCTCCGGTCGTTCGCGGTCGCGACCTCGCGCGCGACGCGCCGCCTGCTCGTGACGGCCGTGAGCGACGTCGACGAGGTCCCCTCGCCGTTCGTCGACCTCGTGTGCCCGCCGGCGGGGCCGGACGACGCCGACGGGACCGGCGGCGCGCCCGGCACCGACGACGGGGACGGGCCCGCGGGCCCCGACGAGGAGCGCGACCCGCGCCGCGTCGAGTTCGGGCAGCCGCTCGACCTGCGCGGGCTCGTGGCCTCGGTGCGCAGCCTGCTCGTCGAGGAGATCGTGCGCGGGGACGGTGCCCCGCGAGGCGCGGGGGACCCGGTCGGCGCCTCGCGTCCCGAGGCCCTCGCCGAGCTGCTCGCCGACCTGGCGCTCGCGGGCGTCGGTGAGGCGCGCCCCGAGTCCTGGTACGGCGTCAACCCCGTCTCGAGCACCGAGCCCCTGTGGGGGCCCGAGGACACGGTCATGATCTCGCCGTCCAAGGTCGAGTCGGTGAGCAGGTGCGCGCTGCGCTGGGCCGTGGAGAGCGCCGGTGGCACGGCCCCCGACGCGACCGCGCAGTCGCTCGGCACCCTGGTCCACTCGATCGCGCAGGAGGCGCCGCGGGGGACGCACTCGGAGCTCGCGGCCGAGCTGGACCGCCGCTGGCCGGAGCTCGCGCTCACGCCGGGCTGGCCCGCGACGCAGACCCGCCACAAGGCCGAGGACATGGTCGGCCGGCTCGCGGGGTACCTCCAGGCCGCGGGCGAGCCGCTGCTCGTCGAGGCGCCGTTCGAGCTCGAGATCGGCCGCGCCGTGCTGCGCGGGGTCATCGACCGGGTGGAGGACGCCGGGGACGGTGCCGTGCGCGTCGCGGACCTCAAGACCGGCAAGACCAAGCCGTCGGTCGCGGAGGCCGTGACGAACCCCCAGCTCGGCACGTACCAGCTCGCCGTAGAGGGCGACGTCCTCGACCTGCCCGAGGGCACGCGCAGCGCGGGCGCTCAGCTCGTGTTCGTGGGCGACGGCAAGGACGCCGGGCTGCGGACCCAGCCGGCGCTGGAGCCCGAGCCCGACGGGTCGAGCTGGGCACGCGAGCTCGTCGAGGACGTCGCGGACACCATGGCCGACTCGGTGTTCACGGCCCGGGAGAACAAGCTGTGCTCGGTGTGCCCCGTGCGCCGGTCCTGCCCCCTGATGACGGAAGGCCGCCAGGTGATCGCGTGAGCGCCGAGTCGCTGTTCGACGACCTCGACCTCGGGGCGGTCGCGCTCCCGGCCGGAACCGGCGGGGAGGGGCCGCGCGAGCTGCCCGAGCCTCGCTTCTCGGCCGTGCGGATCGCGGAGATGCTGGGTCGGCCGCGGCCCACGGACGAGCAGGTCGCGGTGATCGAGGCGCCCCTCGCGCCCCTGCTGGTCGTGGCGGGGGCCGGGTCGGGCAAGACCGAGACCATGGCCGCACGCGTCGTGTGGCTCATCGCGAACGGGTGGGTCGCCAAGGAGGCCGTGCTGGGGCTGACGTTCACCCGCAAGGCCGCGGGCGAGCTCGCCGAGCGCGTGCAGTCGCGCCTCCTGCAGCTCGACCGCGCGCTGGGCGATGACGGGGCGGCGCTGTCGATGCTGGACCGGCCCGCGATCTCGACCTACAACTCGTACGCGGCCTCGCTCGTGGGGGACCACGCGCTGCGCATCGGGATCGAGCCGGGCGCCCGGCTGCTCTCGGAGGCCAGCCAGTGGCAGCTCGCGGCGGAGGTCGTCGAGAGCTGGGCCGGTGACCTCCAGACCGACGCCGCGTTCTCCACGGTCGTCGGTGCCGTGCTCTCGCTGTCCGGGGCGCTGAGCGAGCACCTGCTGAGCCCCGACGAGGCGCGCGCGGGCATCACGGGCATCGTCGACACCATCCTGGCGACGCCGCTGGGTGGCAAGCGCACCGAGCACTACGCGGAGGTCAAGCGGCTCCTCGGGTCGCTCGGCGAGCGCCACCGGCTGCTCGACGTCGTCGAGTCGTACCAGGAGCGCAAGCGGACCTCGGACTCGCTCGACTTCGGGGACCAGGTCGCGATCGCGGCACGCCTCGCGCGGACCGTCCCGGCGGTCGGTGCGGGGGAGCGGGCGCGGTACGGGGTCGTGCTGCTCGACGAGTACCAGGACACGTCGTACGCCCAGGTCGAGCTGCTGTGCGCACTGTTCGGCGGGCACCCGGTCACGGCCGTGGGCGACCCGAACCAGTCGATCTACGGCTGGCGCGGCGCGAGCGCGTCGGGCCTGGCGCGGTTCCCCGAGCGGTTCCGCTCGACGGGGCCCGGCAGCACCGGGGCGCCCGCGGACGTGCAGTACCTCAGCACGTCGTGGCGCAACGACCGGGCCGTCCTGGCCGCGGCCAACGTCACGGCCGCGCCGCTGCGCGAGGGGGCCACGCGCGTGCCCGTTCCACAGCTCGACGAGCGTCCCGGGGCGGGGCGGGGCGTCGTGACCGGCGTCTACGCGGCGACGCTCGAGGAGGAGGCCGCCGCGGTCGCGGACTTCGTCGCCGAGCGGTGGCGCCCGCGCACGCGCCGTCAGGAGCGCGTGACCGCGGCCGTGCTGTGCCGTGCGCGCTCGCAGTTCCTCCCGATGGAGGTCGCGCTGCGGGCCAAGGGGCTGCCGGTCGAGGTCGTGGGCCTGGGCGGCCTGCTCTCGACCCCGGAGGTCGTGGACCTCGTCGCGCTCCTGGAGGTCGCGCACGATCCGTCGCGCGGCGACTCGCTCATGCGCATCCTCACGGGGCCGCGGCTGAACCTGGGGGCGGCTGACCTGCACGCGCTGAGCAGCTGGGCGGCGGACCTGGCGCGCCGGGACGCGGCGCGCCGCCCGTCGGCCGACGTCTCGTCCGGCAGCCTGCCCGACGGCGGAGCGTCGGCCGGTCCGTCGGGTGCGGCGGGGCCGGGGGAGGCGGAGCTGCCTGGCGTGGCCGCGGACGGGACGCTCACCGTGGTCGAGGGCGACGTCGTCGACCACCGGTCGATCGTCGACGCGCTCGACGACCTGCCGGCCCCGGGGCGCCCCGCACGCGACGGGCGCGTGCTCACAGAGGCCGGGCACGCGCGGCTCGCCGCGCTGTCGACCGTCCTGCGGGACCTGCGCGGGCAGACGTACCTGTCGTTGCCGGAGCTCGTCACGCAGGCCGAGCGGGCGCTCGGGCTCGACATCGAGGTGACCACCGCCGCGACCCTCGCCGCCGGCGGGTACGGCGAGGAGGTCGGCGACCGCGGTCGCGCGCACCTCGACGCGTTCCGTGACGTCGCCGCGACGTTCTCGCAGTCCGCGGACCTGCCGACGCTCGGCGCGTTCCTCGCGTGGCTCGGCACGGCGGGGTCGCAGGAGCGCGGCCTCGACCTGCCCGTGCGCGAACCCGACCCCGACGCGGTGCAGATCATCACGGTGCACGCCTCGAAGGGGCTCGAGTGGGACGTCGTCGCGGTGCCCGGCATGGTCGACGGGATCTTCCCCAGCACGGCCGTGGGCGACAAGGGGCCGACCGACAGCGGCTGGTTCACCGGGCTGGGCAACCTGCCCTACCCGCTGCGCGGCGACGCCGAGGACCTGCCCGTCTTCCGCTACGAGGTCGCGGAGGACGCCAAGGACCTGGACGGTCGCCGCAAGGAGTTCCTCGCGGCGAGCGGTGAGCACCAGGTCGACGAGGAGCGCCGCCTCGCCTACGTCGCGTTCACGCGCGCCCGTGCCGAGCTGCTGCTCGCGGGGTCGTGGTGGCGCGACGCGACCAGGCCGCGCACGCCCTCGCCGTTCCTCGTCGAGCTGGCCGAGGCCGGGATCATCAGCGACGCCGACTGGGCCGGCATGCCCGAGAAGGACGAGACCAACCCGCGCGACGAGCTGGTCCACGAGGCCGAGTGGCCGCGCGGGGAGCCGGGGGCGCCGGGGGCCGACGGGTCCGGCACCGGTCCCGGGGAGGCGGGGGCCGCGACCGAGGGGTCCACCGCACCGACCGGCGTGGGGGCTTCTGCACCGCCCCCCGAGCCGCGCGCTCGTGCGGTCGTGCGGGCCGCGGCGGACCGGGTCCGTGAACGGATCGGCGCCCGCGCGCCGCACCCGGCCGCTGCCGGTCCCGGCCGCGACACGGGTGCGGTCGCGGAGGGTCGGGTGCCGCTGCTCGACGCGTCGGGCACGGACCTGCGCGAGCTCGCACGCATCCTGCTCGAGGAGCGCGACCGCCGTGACGCCCGCAGCAGCGAGATCTCGTTCCCGGCGCACATCTCGGCGTCCGGGCTCGTGCGTCTGGCTGCGGACCGGGGCGAGTACGCGCTGCACCTGCGGCGCCCCGTACCTGCGCAGCCCACGGTGCACGCGCGACGCGGCACGCAGTTCCACCTGTGGGCCGAGCAGTACTTCACGTCGTCGTCGCTGCTCGACGTCGACGACCTGCCCGGTGCCGACGACGAGGACATCTCGCCGGACCTGGACCTCGACGCGCTCCAGCAGACGTTCCTCGCCTCGGAGTGGGCGGGACGTACTCCGCTCGCCGTGGAGGTCGACGTCGAGACCCCGGTCGGCGGGATCATGTTCCGCTCGCGCATCGACGCGGTCTTCCCCGAGAGCCCCGAGCACGCGCACGGCGCGCAGGACGCCGTGGTGGTCGTGGACTGGAAGACGGGCAAGGCCCCGCGTGACGCCGAGGCCCGGCGCACGCGCGAGGTCCAGCTCGCGGTCTACCGGCTCGCGTGGTCGCGCTGGTCCGGGCTGCCGGTCGAGAAGGTCAACGCGGCGTTCTACTACCTGGGCTCGGACGAGACCGTGCGCCCCGAGCGACTGCTCGACGCCGCGGAGCTGGAAGCGCTGGTGGCTGGTTCCTGACGCGGTGGGCACCCGCACCTGCGGCGGGCCCGGCGGTCGTCCTACCCCGCGCTCTCCCCGCTCGTCACCTCGTCGAGGTCGATCAGCATGTCGACGGCGTCGTCGATCACGTCCTGGAACCCGTGCCGCACGCCGTGCAGCAGCCACCTGGCGAGCGCCAGCTCGCCCGCGAGCAGCGCGCGGTCCGTCAGGTGCGGGTCGGTGAGCTCGGTGCGGCGGAGCTGATACGCCTCCATGATCGAGTCGATCGCCTCGGGCGGTGCCGCGACGAGGAGCCAGGCGAGGTCGTCGGCCGGGTCGGCGACGCGGGCCTCGGCCCAGTCGGTCATGGCCACGACGCGCCCGCGGGCGACGAGCACCTGCTCGGTGCCCAGGTCGCCGTGCACGACGACGGGCTGGTACTTCCACAGCGACACGTCCTCGAGCGCGGCCTCCCACCGGCGCAGCAGGCGGGCGGGCACCTTCCCGGTCTTGGCGGCCTCGTCGACCTCGGCGAGGCGTCGGTCGCGGTACTCGGAGGCGGTGTAGACGGGCAGGCCGGCGTTCTCGACGACGGAGTGCGGCAGCTCGTGCACCGCGGCGAGCACGCGTCCCAGGTCTGCGGCGAGCCCGGGGCCGGGACGCAGCGTGTCGAGGTCGAGCGGCACCCCGCCGTACCGGTGGTGCACGACCGCGCGCCCGCCCTCGGGGAGCAGGGCGTAGCCCAGGACGTCGGGCACCGTGAAGGACAGGACGCCCGTGGTCACGTAGTGGCGCAGCGAGTCCAGCAGAGCGGTCTCTGCTTCGAGGGCCGCGCCGGCCGCCAGGGTCCGGGGCGCGCGGACGACCCATTCCTGACCGTCGCCGTCGGTGACGATCGCGACGTCGTCGTCCCCCGTCGCCTCGGACGGTCGCACGGACCGGACGTCGAGGCCGGGGACGGCCGCGGTGGCGAGCGCGGCGAGGTTGAGCGGTGAGCGTGGCACACGTCCACGGTAGTCGGTACGGGGCGGGCGCCGTCACCCGGACCGGGGCGTGTCCACCACGCGGACCTGCCGCGTGCCCCGAGCGCCTCGCGTGACCTACGGTCGACTGGTGACCGACCAGACCTCGCCCGCCGCGACGGACCCCGCCGCACCAGCCCCCGACCCCGCCTCGACGCCGACCGAGGGGCCCGCCACCCCGAGCGCGTTCGCCGCGCACCTGCCGCTCGCGCACTCGATGCTCGACCGTGCGGCGCACCGCCGCACCGAGGAGGGCCTGTTCGCGACGCTCCGCGCCGACCCGTCGACGCGCGTGGTCCTGCTGCACCGCGGTCGCCTCGCGGTCGGGCCGGACGGGCTCGCGCTCGCCACGCCGCAGGAGGTCGCTGCCGTCCCCGAGCCCCACGCGGCCTCGGGCGACCACAGCAACACGCCGCGCTGGGTCTTCCTGGGCGAGGACCCGCCGTCGGGCACGTCCTTCCTGGCGCTTCTCCTGCCCGACGACGCCGACGACCTGGACCTCGACATCGAGGGCGTGGACCCCAAGGGGCCGCTGTCGGTGCTGGTGCGCACGCACCGCTGGGCGGGCCTGCGCGAGCTGGCCTCCCGGTTGGGGCCGCGCGACACGGGGCTCGCGACCGAGGCCGTGGCCCTCGCGGCCTGGCACGCGGCCAACGAGCGCTGCCCGCGCTGCGGCGAGCCGACCGTGCCCGTCGCGGCGGGCTGGGTGCGGCGGTGCGTCGCGCAGGACGTCGAGCACTACCCGCGCACGGACCCGGCGGTCATCATGGCGGTCGTGGACCCGGGGTCTGGGCCGGGCGACGACCGGCTCCTGCTGGGCCACGCCGCGCACTGGCCCGAGGGCCGGTTCTCGACGCTTGCGGGCTACGTCGAGCCCGGCGAGGGGCTCGAGCAGGCCGTGCGACGCGAGGTCGCGGAGGAGGTCGGAGTCACGGTGGGAGAGGTCGTCTACCGCGCGAGCCAGCCGTGGCCCTTCCCGGCCTCGCTCATGCTGGGTTTCACGGCGACCGCGCTCACGACGGACCTCACGCCCGACGGCGAGGAGGTCACCGACGCGCGCTGGTTCACCCGGGCGGAGCTCACGGACGCCACGGAGCGCGGCGACGTGAAGCTGCCGAGCAGGTCGTCGATCGCGCGGGCGCTCATCGAGGAGTGGTTCGGGGGGCCGCTCGCGGGGGAGTGACCTACCACGGGGACGCGGGGAGTGCCCGACGGGCCGATCCTCCGTGCGCTGCCTACGGTGGGACGACCGGCTCGTCCATCCGAGGAGTGAGCATGAACCCGTCGATCAGCGTGCTCTTCCGTGCGATCCCGTTGGTGATGGGTGCGGTGTGCCTCGCGTTCGGGCTCTACGTCCTGTCGGGCGGCGACGACGCGAACCACTTCGTCGCGGGCCACGTCAACGTGGCACTGACTGCGATCTGCATCGCGCTCTTCACGACCGCGGCGACGATCATCCGCCAGCTCGTCCACCGGTACGGTCGGCTCTGGGCCGTCGCGCTACCGGTGCTCGGGTACACGGTGGCCCTCGCGACCATGGTCTGGGGCATCACGATCGTCGGACGAGGCGACGACCCGCAGTTCGTCGTCGCCGGGCACGTCGTGCTCGGCATCGGCTTCATCACGGGGTGCGTGAGCACCGTGGCGACGGCGTCCACCAAGTTCGTGCTCATCCAGAAGAGCACCGCCCTCCCGGTCGGGGGCGGTGCCCCGCCCGGTGCCTACCCGCGCGGGACGGGAACCCTGCTGATCGCGATCCCGGCCCTGTTCGCGGTGGCCGGTCTCGTCGTCGCCGCGACGCTCTACGCGCGGGGCGGCGACGCGGCCCTCGTCGCGGGCAACGTCATGGTCGGCCTGTCGCTGATCTGTTCCGCGCTCGTCGCCCTCGTCGCCCTCGCCGCGAGCATCGTGCGCCAGGTCCGCAACGAGTTCGGCGACGCCGAGCGCTACCGCTGGTCGTGGTGGGTCGTCGCGATGGGTACCGTCAACGTGGTCCTCGGGCTCGTGGTGCTCTTCGGCTCGGACGACTCGGCGCGCCTGGCCCCGGGGACCGTGCTGATCGGTCTGGGCCTCATCTGCTTCAGCATCCTGTCCAAGGTGCTGCTGCTCGCGCTCGTGTGGCGCCAGGTCTTCGCGCTCGCCAACCGGATCCCGATCATCCCGGTGGCGACGGCGCTCGCGTGCCTGTTCTTCGCAGCGTTCCTCTTCGAGGCGACCATGACCGAGCCCGGCTTCTTCGTCGGGGCGCACGTCCTGGTGGGGCTCGGAGCGGTCTGCTTCACGCTCTTCTCGATCGTGTCGATCCTCGAGGCGGGGACCTCGAGGTAGCCGTCCGGCGGGACCCGGGACCTGGGTGCCGGGTGCAGGACGAGCGCCACACCGCGGCAGAAGGCCCCCGACTCCGGTCCCGGGCCTTCTGCACCGACGTGCCGCGCGGTGCGCGCACGCCCGTCACGGCGACGGGTCAGGCCGCGAGGCGCTCCTTGACCTGCGCGAGCGACGGGTTGGTCGCCGCGGTCCCGTCCGGGAAGACGACGGTCGGCACGGTCTGGTTGCCACCGTTGACCTGCTCGACGTAGGCCGCGCTCTCCGGGTGCTCCTCGATGTTGACCTCGGTGTACCCGATGCCCGCGGAGTCGAGCTGGGTCTTCAGGCGACGGCAGTAGCCGCACCAGCTCGTCGAGTACATGACGATCGATCCGGCGTCGGGGGTGGTCGGGGCCGTGGCCATCGGTGCTCCTTCGTTCGCGGGACCCGGGGCGTGTGCACGGGCCGACAGCCCGCCGGGCCGCGAGGCCAGGGTGCTGTCGTCGTGGCCAACGCCCGCGTGAGGTGGGTTGTTCCCGGCAGGCACCCGTGCACGCCCCCGCGGCACGGAGCAGCGCCCGGCCCCGTGGAGGGTGGCGTCCGGTGTCGGCGGCGGCTGAGAGAATCGACGTGATGCCGAACGAGTCAGCGGACCAGATCCTCGAAGCCCTCGACCCCGACCAGCGTGATGTCGCCCTCGCGCTGCACGGGCCCGTCTGCGTGCTCGCCGGTGCCGGCACCGGCAAGACGCGAGCCATCACGCACCGCATCGCCTACGGCGTGCGCACGGGCGTGTACACGCCCACGAGCGTGCTCGCCGTGACGTTCACGGCCCGCGCCGCGGGCGAGATGCGAACGCGTCTGCGCGAGCTCGGTGCGACGGGCGTGCAGGCCCGGACGTTCCACGCCGCCGCGCTGCGCCAGCTCAGCTACTTCTGGCCCAAGGTCGTGGGCGGTGCCCCGCCGCGCATCCTCGAGTACAAGGCGCCCGTGGTGGGTGAGGCGGCGCGCCGCCTGGGACTCGGCGTGGACCGGATCGCGGTCCGCGACCTGTCCTCCGAGGTCGAGTGGGCCAAGGTCTCGCTCGTCACGGCCGACGACTACGTGAGGGCGTGCGCCGCGATCGACCGGCCGGCGCCCGCGGGCTACGACCACCAGACCGTCGCGCGGCTCATCACGTCGTACGAGGAGGTCAAGACCGAGCGGTCGGTCATCGACTTCGAGGACGTCCTGCTGATGCTCGGTGACATGCTCTCCTCGCAGGGGGCCATGGCCGACGAGGTGCGCCGTCAGTACCGCCACTTCGTGGTCGACGAGTACCAGGACGTGTCCCCGCTCCAGCAGTTCGTGCTCGACCAGTGGCTGGGCGGCCGCAAGGAGCTGTGCGTGGTCGGTGACCCGTCGCAGACCATCTACTCGTTCACGGGTGCCACCCCCCACCACCTGCTCACGTTCCCCACGAAGTTCCCCGGGGCGCAGGTCGTCCGGCTCGTGCGGGACTACCGCTCCACGCCCCAGGTCGTGACGCTCGCGAACCAGCTCCTGGCCCGAGCGGGTCGTCGCGGAGGAGCCCACCAGGCGCTCGAGCTCGTCGCGCAACGGCCGTCGGGCCCGCCCGTCGCGTACGTCGCGTACGACGACGACGAGTCCGAGGCCAAGGGCATCGCCGCGCAGATCGGTCGGCTCCTGGCGGCGGGGACGCGGGCGAGCGAGATCGCGATCCTGTACCGCACCAACGCGCAGTCGGAGGCGTTCGAGCAGGCGCTCGCGGACGCGGGCATCGCCTATCTCGTGCGAGGCGGTGAAAGGTTCTTCCAGCGCAAGGAGGTGCGCGACGCGATCGTGCTGCTGCGGGGGGCGGCACGCTCGGCGGACCCGGAGGTCCCCATGCCGGAGACGGTCCGCGACGTCCTGATCACGGCGGGCTGGGCGAACGAGCCCCCCTCGGCGCGGGGGGCGGCGCGCGAGCGCTGGGAGTCCATGCAGGCTCTGGTCGCCCTGGCCGACGACGTCGCGCGGGTCGCTCCGCAGGACGCGCCGCCCACGGTGGTCTCGTTCGTCGCCGAGCTCGACGAGCGTGCGTCGGCGCAGCACGCGCCCACGGTGGAGGGCGTGACGCTCGCGTCGCTGCACGCCGCGAAGGGGCTGGAGTGGGACGCGGTGTTCCTCGCCGGCATGAGCGAGGGGCTCATGCCCATCTCGCTCGCGGAGACGGACGAGGCGGTCGCGGAGGAGCGGCGCCTGCTGTACGTGGGCATCACGCGTGCGCGCGAGCACCTGCAGGTGTCGTTCGGGCGGTCGCGCAACCCGGGGGGACGTGCGACCCGGCGCCGCACGCGCTTCCTCGACGGTCTGTGGCCGGACGACGAGCAGTCGCGTGCCCCCCGTCGCAGCCGCGCCAACCAGAACAAGGTCCGTCTGACGGGCGAGTACGACCAGGCGCTGTTCGAGCAGCTGCGCGAGTGGCGTCTGTCGGTCGCGCAGGAGACGGACAAGCCGGCGTTCACGATCCTGGTGGACACGACGCTCGCGGCGATCGCCGAGACCCGCCCGGCCTCGGTGCCGGACCTGGCGAGGATCAACGGGATCGGCCCGGCCAAGATCGAGAAGTACGGCGAGACGTTGCTGGACATCGTGGCGCGTTCCGCGGGCTGATCCGGGTGCTCGCGGGGGCCTCGTCGGGTCGCGAGGAAACTCGTCGAAAGAAGTTCGTTAAATAAGTTGTGCCCCCTTCCGAGGGCGGCATATGGTTCAGGAGTCCTTGTAGGAGAGACGCGCGCCGAGAGGCGGGCGTTCGACGGAGATGGGAGGTGGGCTTGGTGAAGCAGATCCTGACGGCGAGCCCGACACATGTGTCGGCCGATCCGATCAACCGCGCACGGCGCGGCGGATCCCTCGTCATCCGCCCCGTTCCCGACTCCGCACTGAGGACGTCCCCGGTCTAGCACCGGCGCACACCCTTCTCAGGCCGCGGAGTCCACCTGGACCCGCGGCCTTCGTGTTTCTCCGAATGCGATCGTCTTCCCGGTCAGCCGTCCATCACCCCGGACGCGAGCACCAACTGCGGGTCCTGTGACAAAGAAGTTCACACGCAATCAGGACATCACTGGAGGACATCGTGCGGCTCACCGCGCTGCTCGACAACATCACTGCCCAGGGCGGATCCGGGCCCTGGACTCCCCACCAACCCCTCACCACCCCTCTCGGTTCATCGGACGCCGCGGAGTTCGACCGGCTGCTCGCCGGGATCCTTCCCTGCCGCACGAACGACCCCGAGCTCTGGTTCGCCGAGCAGTCGACGCAGGTCGAGCAGGCCAAGGCCCTGTGCCAGGGCTGCCCGCTCGTGGCCGGCTGCCTGGCGGGCGCGATCGAGCGTCAGGAGCCCTGGGGCGTCTGGGGCGGCGAGGTCTTCGTCGACGGAGCCGTCGTCGCCCGCAAGCGTGGGCGTGGTCGGCCGAGCAAGGCCGAGGTCCTCGCCCGCCAGGCGGAGGAGCAGGCCGCCCGTGCGGCGGCCGGCGAGCCGGAGGCCTCGGTCTCCGCGTCATCGGCGGCCTGACGTGGCTGCCGCGACCGTCAGGTCCGAGCACCCGCACCGCGGGTGGCTCACCACCTCGCGCAGCCTCGGTACGGCATCGGGAACAGCGATCTCGATGCAGGCCGTGGCTGCGCGGGGTGTCAGCCCGTCCAGGTGCGCGAGCACCTGGCTCGCGGTGATCGCCGCGCCGACCGCTGCCAGCGTGGTCTCCTCGACGTCGAGCGGCTCCCGCTGAGGTTCCCGGAGCTGGTCCGCGAGCTGCGGCCACTGCGGGTCGAGGTCGGCGCGATGCCCCTCGACGCACCGGACGCACGGCGTCCGCCCTGGTCGGACGAACGGTCCGACCACCATGTCAGCCTCTCGCACCACGACCGGTAGGTGCGGGGTGCCGTCCCCCGTGAGCCGCCCGTACCGCTCGGGTCGTAGTGCACGGTGCTCGACGACGACCACCACGTCGGGCCGAGCAGGGTGGGGGGACACCCAGCGCGAGCTCTCGACCGTCCGGCACCGCACCTCGGGAGCGAGGTCCGCCAGCAGACGTACCGCGGACTCGCCGCGCGGCCGCCCCACGTCGCGGGCGCGATAGCCGCCGAGCCCGACGTCCGTCGCCTGGACCGGTGCGGCGTCGTCGAGCAGGAGCGTGCCCACGCCCGCCGTGGCGAGCACGACCGCCACCCCCGCCCCCAACCGTCCCAGCCCCTCGATCCCGACGCTCGCCCGTGCGCGGAGCGTGAGCGTCGCCCGCCCGTCGCCGTCGGGGCGCAGGAGCGCGAGCGTCGGGGCGTCGGCCCCGCCTCGCGCGGTGGCGGTGATGGCGTGGGAGTCCCGCCCGGGCGGCCCGACGACGAGGAGCGCCTCGTGCAGGTGCCGCACGATGGCCTGCTGGCGCCCGGGCGAGATGCCGTACCGGGGCGGCGGGGCGTGCAGGAGCGGGCGGGCGGAACGGTGGTGGTCGAGGAGCCACGTCGCCTCGTGCTCGCCGAGCCCGCTCAGGATCACGCTCCACCTCGTGTCCGTGCCGTACTGCAGCTCGCCCGGTCCGCGGCGGAGCACGACAGTGCCGGGACGCAGGCGGACGGGAAAGGTGGGCGGGTCGTCCATGGGCTCTCCTCGGCTGGTCGCTGTCCGACCAGTCTGGAGCGCGGTGGTCCGTCGCGACGGTTCTCCACAGCACCGTGATCCGTCGCCAGGACTTGACCAGTTCTCGACGATTTCTCGCACGCATGTGGGGCAAATCTCGGCGTGGTCTATGGCATATGTCACGTCGACCCACTACCGTCTGTGCCGTGGCCTACGAAGCCGAGCGGGGCGCCGCGCAGAGCGCCGAGACATACGTCGAGGTGCGCCGGAGCCGTCGACGCAAGAGCACGGTCAGCGCCTACCGCGACGGGGAACGCACGATCGTGTCGATCCCCGCGCGCTTCACGCGCGCCCAGGAGCGCGAGTGGGTCCAACGGATGCTGGACCGGCTCGCCGACAAGGAGCGCCGTCGTCGGCCGTCCGACGACCAGCTCGTCGCCCGGGCGACCGAGCTGTCGGCCAAGTACCTCGACGGCAGGGCGCGTCCCACCAGCGTGCGCTGGTCGAGCAACCAAGGACGCCGCTGGGGGTCGTGCACCCTGATCGACGGCAGCATCCGTATCTCGACCCGCGTGCAGGGCATGCCCGAGTGGGTGCTCGACTACGTGCTGCTGCACGAGCTCGCGCACCTGCTGCACGCCGGGCACGGCCCCGGGTTCTGGGCGCTGCTCGAGGCGTACCCCCGCACGGAGCGGGCCAAGGGCTTCCTCGAGGGGGTGTCGTTCAGCCGCGACGGCGGGTCGGCGGAGACCCCCGACTCTCCCGACGACGTCCAGGACGCCCCGCCGCACGTCGAGATCGAGGCGCACCCGACGGTCCCCGCGGAGCCGGGCGCCTCGACGGCCCCGTCCCAGGAACCCGCTGCCGAACCCACGCCCGACCGGCACGCCGTGCCGGCCAGGCGGGTCGTGCAGGGCCCGGAGAGGGAACCCGCCCGCTAGTCGCGGGCCGGAGCGCCGGGCTCGGTGCCCTCGGTCGGTCCGCCCTCGGCGTCGCGGTCGGTGTCGCCGTCCGACGGCTCTGCGTCGGGAGCGTCCCCGGCGTCGGCCGCCTCGCTGAAGATGTCGGCGAGGGCCTTGTCCAGCTCGCTCTGCTCCTCCGTGACCTCGGCCCGGCGGGTCTGGTAGCCGGCCGGGTCGTCGAGGTCGAGCGGGCTGGGCAGCAGGTCCGGGTGGTCCCACACGTGGTCGCGCGCATCGGGTCCGCCCTGTGCCGCGATCAGGGCCCAGAGCGTCGCCGCGTCGCGCGAGCGGCGGGGACGCAGCTCCAGCCCCACGAGCGTCGAGAAGATCTGCTCGGCCGGCCCACCCGCGGCCCGCCGACGGCGCAGCATCTCGCGCAGCGGCACGGCGTGGGGCAGGTGGGGGAGCGCGGCCTGGGCGCTGACCTCGTCGACCCAGCCCTCGACCAGGGCGAGGGCGGTCTCGAGGCGCAGCAGCGTCGCCTTCTGCTCGTCCGTGTTCTGCAGCCCGAACACGCCGCCCGACAGGGCCTGCTGGAGCGCCCCGGTGTCGGTCACGTCGATGTCGGAGAGCTGGGACTCGAGCGCCTCGAGGTCGATCGTGATGCCCCGGGCGTAGGCCTCGACCAGCCCGAGCAGGTGGGCGCGGAGCCAGCTCACGTGCGTGAAGAGGCGGGCGTGCGCCGCCTCGCGCAGCGCGAGGAAGTACCGGACCTCCTCGACGGGAGCGTCGAGGCCCTCGGCGAAGGCAGCGACGTTCGTGGGCAGGAGGGCCGTCGCGGGCTCGTCGAGCAGAGGCAGACCGATGTCCGTGCTCCCGAAGACCTCGCGCGACATGGTTCCCGTGGCCTGGCCGATCTGCATGCCGAAGACGGCGGACCCGAGGCGTCGCATCATCTGCGCGGGGTCGAAGTCCATCCCGAGGGCTCCCGCGGGGAGCCCGGGGATGGCGAACCCGGCGTCGGGCCCGTCGCCCCCGCCCGGGAGCTGGTCGCGCAGCACGGTCGACAGGGCGTCCGCGACCGACGCGGCGACGGGCGCCGCGAGCGCGTTCCAGGCCGGGAGCGTCTTCTCGACCCACTCCGAACGGCTCCAGGCATAGCGCTTGCCGCCTGCGGGCGGGAGGTCCGTCACGGCGTCGAGCCACAGCTCGGCCACCGACAGGGCCTCGGTCGCCGCGCGGACCTCCGTGGGCGTGAGGGACGGGTCGCCCTCGGCGACGGCGACCTGCCGAGCGATGTCGTGGGCCACGTCGGTGTTCACCGGGCCGTCGCCCGAGGTCGCGAGGAGGCGCTGCACCTGCGCGAGGACGTGCTTCATGG
The DNA here is from genome assembly GCF_015142735.1 of Oerskovia douganii. GTDB lineage: Bacteria > Actinomycetota > Actinomycetes > Actinomycetales > Cellulomonadaceae > Oerskovia > Oerskovia douganii. The sequence goes on from NZ_JACSPN010000013.1 coordinate 31,495, forward strand.
TGGCAGGATCGTTGCTCAGGCCGCTGCCGGCAGCCAGCGCGGCAGGGTCGAGGCCGCGGGCCCGCAGCTCGCGCAGGGCCTCGTCGGCGTCCGCGCCGAACATGGAACGCAGGAGCTCTTCCCACTGCGCGTCGGGCTGGTCGCCCGCGCCGGAGGCGAACTCGTCGGGCGGTTGGCTGCTCATCGGGGTCTCCTCGGGATAGCGTCAGGAATCACCGTAACCACATTCACGGACGGACGAGGGGGCCGAGGCATGTCGGAGGGCCTGGTTCGCTCACGGCGCAGCGCCGACGAGGTGATCGTCGTCGTGGGCGAGGGGCGTGTCGCCGCGGTCCTGCGCGAGGCGCTGGGCGGGCGCGGGCCCGAGAACGCGCCGGCCGAGGCGAACGACCTGTCGGCCCCGTGGCTCGACGGTGCCCGGGTTCTCGTGGTGGTGGCTCCCGCCGGCGAGTTCGGCGTCAAGGTGGTCAAGGGCGTGCCACGGCAGGCGCACCTCGTCGAGCAGGCGCGGCGCGTCGCGCGGGCCGCGGTGCAGCACGGCGTCGAGCAGGTGGTGGCCGTGACGTCCGCGACGGTGCACGGGGCGAGCGCCGACCGTCCGGACATCGAGGACGGCGACCCGGTCTCGCCCGACGCGGCGGGGTTCGTCGCCGACCTGGTCGCGTTCGAGGAGGCGCTCGTCGAGGAGCTCGGCGACGCGTCGGCCGGTGCCCCTCCCACGTCTCCCGGCGACGCGCCGACGGGACGGTCGCAGGTCCGGCTCGCGGTCCTGCGCCCCGCGATGGTCGTCGGGCCGGGCGTCGACACGATCCTGACCCGGCACTTCGAGGCCCCGCGGCTCCTCACGGTCAAGGGCAGCGACCGGCCCTGGCAGCTGCTGCACACCGACGACCTCGCGTCGGCCGTCCGCGTCGCCGCCGCCCGGGGCCTGTCGGGGGCGTTCACGGTCGGGCCCCTCGTGGACGGCGAGCCGGACGTCGTGCTGCCCGCCGAGCTCGCCGAGCGGACCGGGCTCGCGACCGTGACGCTGCCCGCGGCGACCGCGTTCGGCGCCGCCGAACGGTTGCACCGCGTGGGGGTCCTGCCCTCCCCGGCGAGCGACCTCGCGTACGTGGTGCACCCGTGGACGGTCACCGCGCGCGGCCTGCACGCGGCCGGCTGGGAGCCCGTGTGGTCGAGCGCGCAGGGCGTCGACGTCCTCATGACGGAGGTACGCGGGCGGATCGCGCTGGTCGGGCGCCGGGTGGGGGGCCGGGACGCGGCGGCGCTCGGCGCGGCGGGGGCCGCGGTCGCGCTCCTGGGCACGGCGGCGATCTGGCGCCAGGCCCGACGGCGGTGACGCGCCCGTGCGCGAGGTCCCGGGTCCGTGGGGCCCCGGACGGCGCGCGACGGGTGACCCGATCGCCTGCGGGAGCGGCGCCATCGGGCCGGAGCAGGTTCCTCCCGGCGGACCGCCAGCGAACGTCCAGGATTCTCGGGGATGATAGCGACGTGACAGAACCGTTCGCCCCCCGAGAACCGCACGACCCCGCGGTCGGCGCCGACCCGTTCGGCCCGGCGCCGGACGACGAGGACTACACGCCGCCGCCCGTGACGCGCCGCTCGCTCACGCTCGGCATCTCCGTGCTGGCCACGACCCTCCTGGTCGCGGGCCTCGCCGTCATGCCCGCGCCCTACGTCGTGCGCTCGCCGGGCCCCACCCAGGACACGCTCGGCGCGCAGCACGACCAGGACCTCATCCAGATCGAGGGCGCCGAGACCTACGACTCGACCGGCGAGCTCCTGCTCACGACCGTGTCGGTCGCGGGCGGTCCGGGCTACCCCGCGAACTTCGTGCAGGTCATCGACGGGTGGGCCGAGCAGTCGCACTCGGTGCGGCCCGTCGAGGAGACGTTCCCGCGCGACGTGACCCAGGAGCAGTCCGAGCAGGAGAGCCAGCAGGAGATGGTCTCCTCGCAGGAGACCGCGACCGTCGCCGCGCTGACCGAGCTGGGTTACGAGGTGCCCGCGACGCTCACGATCCAGGGCGCCGCCCAGGGCACGGGCGCGGAGGGCGTCGTCGAGGCCGGCGACGTCATCACGACCGTCAACGGCAAGGACGTCGTGACGTACCAGGACCTCATCGACGAGCTCGCGACCGTCACGCCGGGCGACGACGTCGTCCTGGGGGTCGAGCGCGGCGGCGAGACCGAGGACCTGACGATCACGACGCAGGAGGCCGACGGCAAGGCGATCCTCGGGGTCTTCATCGACCCGGCGTTCGATCTGCCGATCGACGTGAAGATCCAGATCGAGGACATCGGCGGCCCCAGCGCGGGCACCATGTTCGCGCTCGGCATCATCGACCGGCTCACGCCCGAGGACGAGGCGAACGGCGAGGTCATCGCCGGGACCGGGACCATGAGCGTCGAGGGGGACGTGGGGCCCATCGGCGGCATCCAGCAGAAGCTCTACGGTGCCCTGCGGGACGGTGCCTCGTGGTTCCTCGCGCCCGAGGCGAACTGTGCCGAGGTCGTCGGGAACGTGCCCGAGGGCCTGCACGTCGTCAAGGTCTCGACGCTCGACGAGGCCCGCGACGCGATGGTCGCGATCGGCGAGGGCAAGGGCGAGAGCCTGCCGACCTGCACGCCCTGAACGTCCCGGCGGTGCCGGGGAGCGGGCACGACGCGAGGGGCCGGACTACGTGGTCGTCCGGCCCCTCACCCGTCATGCACGTCGGCACTGTGCGCCTGCGCGCGCCGGTGCCGCCCGGGGTGGCAGGCGCCCCGGGGTGACGGGTTACTCGAACGTCGCGCGCAACCCCTCGATCAGGCCGGGGACCAGGTCCGGGCCGAACGCGACGTCGCCACCGTCGTCGGTACGCGTGCGCACCGCGCACCAGGGCGTGCCGTCGCGCAGGACCCCGACCGCGAGGCGCACGTCCTGACGGTCCGGGTGCGAGGACAGGTAGGCGAGCGCGGCCGCGGGGTCGCTCGGCAGCCCCTCCTCGGCCGAGGGCGGGAGGATGACGCGCTCGGCGACGATCGCGGCGCCGTCGACCGTGTCCGGCCAGGAGATCCCGGCGAGCAGGTCCTCGAGCGTGTCGACGTCGGGCAGACCCTCCTGCTCGACCGAGACCAGGTGGTCGGGGATGCCGCGCGCCGCGGTCACGACCTCGGGCGGGAGGCGGTCGGCCAGGCTCGGGTCGGCGGCCATCGCGTCGGCCGTGCGGACCAGCGCGAAGACGCGCGGGGGAGCGTCCCAGCCGTCGGCCGCGACGTGCGCCTCGACGTCGCGCACGGCGTCGGCGAGGGCGAGCTGGGCGAGGGGGACGATCGGTGCGGGGGCGTCGTCGGCGGCACCGGACGTGCTCGGTGCGGGCTGGTCGGGTGCGGGGGAGGTGGTGTCTGCCATGTCCCCAGCATGTCAGGCCCGACGGCGTCGGGGCAGTCGGCAGGTCCCGTCCGGGGACGTGTGGGAACCTGGAACCGCTGTGGGCCGTTGACGAGATGGACGGCCTGTGGCCTGACCCTGTCGAGACTGTGGACCGCCTTTGAATCCGGTGGTCACCGGGCCCGGCCGGGACTGGCACCGACGCCCGACGACCTGACGCTCGACCGAACGCAAAGAGGTAAGCCCACCGTGTCATTCGCCGCAGCGCCGAAACGCCCCGCAGGGCGCGAGGCCGGCTCTCACCGACGACGCAGCCCGCTCGGCATTGCCGTTGCCGTCGTGGCCGCTCTCGTCCTCCTCCTGTTCCTGCTCGCGCAGTTCTGGACCGAGGTCCTCTGGTTCACCCAGCTGGGCTTCGAGGACGTCCTGTGGACCGAGTGGGGGACCCGCGCGGCGCTGTTCGTCGGGGGCTTCCTGGTGATGGGAGGGCTCGTCTTCCTGTCGCTCTCGCTCGCGTACAGGTCGCGCCCCATCTACGCGCCCTCGACGCCCGAGCAGGCCACCCTCGACCAGTACCGCGAGGCCATCGAGCCGTTGCGCAAGGTCGTGACGATCGCGGGCCCCGCGCTCATCGGCTTCTTCGCGGGGGCGGCCGCGTCCTCGCAGTGGAGCACGGTGCTGCTGGCCCTGAACTCGGTGCCGTTCGGGACCAAGGACCCGCAGTGGGGCCTGGACATCTCGTTCTTCGTCTTCACGCTGCCCGTGCTGCGCTTCGCCGTCGGCTTCCTCATGGCGGCCGTCGTCATCGCCGGCATCGGCGCGCTCGCGACCCACTACCTGTACGGCGGGCTGCGCATCGGCGGCGGTCCCGGCAGCGGGCCGCGCACCACGCAGGCTGCACGCGTGCAGCTCTCGGTCACGGCCGCGGTGCTCATGCTGCTCATCGGCGCCAACTACTGGCTCGACCGGTACTCGCTCCTGACCACGACGGGTGACAAGTTCGACGGTGCCTCGTACGCCGACGTCAACGCCGTGATCCCGTCGAAGGCGATCCTGACCGGCGTCGCGATCCTGGTGGCGCTGCTGTTCGTCGTGACCGCGATCCGCGGGAACTGGCGCATGCCCGCGATCGGCGTGGGCCTCATGGTCGTCTCCGCGATCGCGATCGGCGGGATCTACCCGGCCGTCGTCCAGCGTTTCCAGGTCAACCCGAACGCGCAGGAGTTCGAGGCCGAGTACATCCAGCGGAACATCGACGCGACCAAGACCGCGTTCGGGCTGGACGGCGTCGAGGCGTCCAACTACGACGCGAAGACCCAGGCCGAGGCCGGGGCGCTGCGCGCGGACGCCGACACCACGGCGTCCATCCGCCTGCTCGACCCGCAGATCGTCAGCCCGACGTTCCGCCAGCTCCAGCAGAACAAGCAGTACTACAACTTCCAGGAGACCCTCTCGGTCGACCGGTACATGATCGACGGTCAGAGCCGCGACACCGTGATCGCGGTCCGTGAGCTCAACCTCGAGGGCCTGGGCGCGAGCCAGCGCAACTGGGTCAACGACCACACGGTCTACACGCACGGGTACGGCGTGGTGGCCGCGTACGGCAACCAGATCGGCCCGGGCGGCCAGCCCGCGTTCTACGAGGGCGACATCCCGTCGGTCGGTTCGCTGCCCGAGTACGAGCCGCGCATCTACTTCAGCCCGGACTCGACCCAGTACTCGATCGTCGGGGCCCCGGACGGCACCAAGCCGTGGGAGTTCGACTACCCGGACGACGAGGCCGGTGGCCAGGTCAACAACACGTTCGGTGCCGAGGACGGGGCCGTCGCGGGCCCGAGCGTCGGGTCGTTCGGCAACAAGCTGCTCTACGCCCTGAAGTTCGGCTCGGAGCAGATCCTGTTCTCGGACCGTGTCACGGACGAGTCGCAGATCCTCTACGACCGGTCGCCGCGCGACCGCGTCGCCAAGGTCGCGCCGTACCTGACGCTCGACGGCAAGGTGTACCCCGCCGTCGTGGACGGTCGGGTCAAGTGGATCGTCGACGGCTACACCACGACGAACTCCTACCCGTACTCGGCCTCGCGCCCGCTCGACGAGGCGACCCAGGACACCCTGACGGTCAACTCGCAGTCGGTCGCGGCGCTCGCGCCGCAGCAGGTCAACTACATCCGCAACTCGGTCAAGGCCACGGTCGACGCCTACGACGGTTCGGTCGACCTGTACGCGTGGGACACCGAGGACCCCATCCTCCAGGCGTGGGACAACGTGTTCCCGACGTCGCTCAAGCCGATCTCCGAGATCAGCGGCGACCTCATGAGCCACCTGCGCTACCCCGAGGACATGTTCAAGGTCCAGCGCGCGCTGCTCACGAGCTACCACGTGGACGACGCCCGCGAGTTCTTCTCCGGTCAGGACTTCTGGAACGTCCCGCGCGACCCCACGGTCCGCGGGACCGGCACCAAGCCGTACCAGCCGCCGTACTACCTGACGCTGCAGATGCCCGGTCAGGAGGACCCCGCGTTCTCCCTCATGACGACGTTCATCCCGGGTGGCAACTCCGACCGAGAGATCCTGACCGGGTTCCTCGCGGTGGACGCGGAGGCCGGGAGCACCGCCGGCGTCAAGGCCGAGTCGTACGGCAAGCTCAGGCTCCTCGAGCTGCCGCGCAACGCCACGGTCCCCGGACCGGGGCAGGTGCAGAACACGTTCGACTCGGACCCCACGGTGTCCAACGAGCTGAACATCCTCAGCCGCGGCAACTCGACCGTGATCCACGGCAACCTGCTCACGCTCCCGGTGGGCGGCGGTCTGCTCTACGTGCAGCCCGTGTACGTCCAGGCGTCGGAGGGGACCAAGTTCCCGCTCCTGCGCAAGGTGCTGGTCAGCTTCGGCGACCAGGTCGGGTTCGCCGACACGCTCGACGAGGCGCTCAACCAGGTCTTCGGCGGCGAGTCGGGTGCCAATGCCGGGGATGCCGGTGGCGAGGTCCTGCCGGAGATCCCGACGGACGAGACGGTCACGCCTCCCGACGAGGGCACCGGCGACACCGGCACCGACCCGGGGACGGGCACGACGACGCCCGGCACCGGTACGGAGAACCCCGAGGCGCGCGCGCAGCTCGACCAGGCGCTCCAGGCCGCCAACCAGGCGATCAAGGACGGCCAGACGGCTCTCGCCGACGGTGACTTCGCCGCCTACGGCGAGGCGCAGGAACGTCTGCAGTCCGCGCTCGAGACGGCGATCGCGGCCGAGGAGTCGCTGGGCACCGCGACCCCGTGACACGGGTGACCTGGTGGTCGCCCCTGGGGTGACCAGGGGTCGACGACGGACGCCGCTCCTGACCTGAGGGTCGGGGGCGGCGTCCGTCGTCTCGGGCAGGGGCGGGGTCGGTCAGGTTGTCATTTGCGGTGCGGCAGGCAAACATGGGGCCTCATGACCAGTGCAACCGTTTGCAGCAACGCTTACATCGTCGAGGGAACGCTCGGCGCGCTGCCGACGGTGACGCTCGCCCACCCGTCGGGCGCCGAGCTCGTGGTCGCCCTGCGCGGTGCGACGGTCCTGGCCTGGAGGGCGCCCTGGGGGCCGCGCTCCGCGCCGCAGGGCATCGCCGACCTCGTCGACGGCTACACGAGCGAGCGCGCGCTGCTCGCCCAGGACGCGACGCGGTCCGGGCTGATGTTCCCGTTCACCAACCGCGTCGCGGACGGCACCTTCGTGTTCGACGGCGTCACGCACCACGTCCCGCCCGTCGCCCCGGGAGAGCCCCAGACCATGCACGGGTTCGCGCGGCTCCTCGACTGGGAGATCATGGCCGAGGCGGCAGGGTCCGGCGACCAGGGGTCGGGCGTCGCGGACCCGGTCGTCCTGACCCTCGGGGTCGGTATCGGGGCCGCCGACGTCGCCGGCTACCCGTTCGACCTCGAGACCCGCATCCGCTTCGAGCTGACCGAGAGGACCCTCGACGTCACCTGGTCCTTCAGCAACGTGGGTCTCCGAGCGGCCCCGGTCGCCGCGGGGTGGCACCCGTACCTTCGGGTCCCCGGCCACGACACGGTCGACGGCCTGGAGCTGCACGTCCCCGCCCGCGCGACGGTCGCGACGGACGCCCGCATGATCCCGCTCGACGGCGAGGCGGCCCGGGTGGCGCGTGGCGCCGTCGGGCCGGTGCCGCTCGACGGGACGTGCCTCGACACCGCGTTCACGGACCTCGTCCCCGACGCCGACGGGCGGGCGCGCACCCGCGTCCTCGACCCGGCGACGGGCGCCGGCCTCGAGGCGTGGCAGGAGCGCGGCGCCATGCACGTCTACACGGGCGACGGGCTCGGCGAGCGGGCACGTGCCGCCATCGCCCTCGAACCCGTCGAGACCCTCACGAACGCGTTCAACCGCGCAGACTGTGCCCAGGACGTGCGGCTCGAGCCGGGCGAGGAGCGGGTGTTCCGGTTCGGGCTCGGGGTCGTCGAGCCGCGGCCCTGACGCGCCGGGCCGCGCCCGGCGCGTCGGCGAGGCGCCCGATTTGGCGCCTCGGCCCAACTCACGTAAGGTGGTGTTCACCGACGCGGGGTGGAGCAGCTCGGTAGCTCGCTGGGCTCATAACCCAGAGGTCGCAGGTTCAAATCCTGCCCCCGCTACTCAGGAAGGCCCGGTTCAGCAGGAATGCTGAACCGGGCCTTCGTCATTCCCCGTCGGGGACGGGGTGCTGCGTCAGTCGGCGAGCGTGAAGCCGGTCGTCCACTGGGTGGCGCCGGAGCCGGCGAGGGTCATCTGCACGAACCCGAGGGCCTCGAGCTCGCGGGCCCGCTTGAGGGAGCCGGCGTCGACGCCCTTGAGGCCGCCCGCGCGGACGAGGTCGACGAGCGTCGCCTTGGCGTCGTTGTCGTCGCCTGCGACCAGGACCGTGGTCGACTGGTCGGCGACCTTGCCGCTCGCGAGGGTCGAGGCGAAGTTCGTGTTGAACGCCTTGACGACCTTGGTGGTCGGGGCGAGCGCGGCGATCTGGGCGGCGGCCGAGGAGTCGGCGGGCACGACGAGGGAGTCGAACGTCGCGAAGTCGACGGGGTTGGTCGGGTCGACCAGGACCTTGCCGTCGAGCCGGCCGGCGTACTGCGCCAGGACCTCGGGCACGGCCGGGTAGGGGAGGGCGAGGACGACGAGCTCGCCCGTGATCTCGTCGCCGACGACGCCCGAGGTGAACGACTCGCCCGAGCCGAGGGCTGCGGCCTTCTCGGCGTCGCGCGCCAGCACCTGGACCTGGGCGCCGGCGTCGAGGCCGATGCGTGCCACTCCTGCTGCGATGTTCCCTGCGCCGATGATCGTGATGCTGGTCATGAGGTCCTCCGGGTCTGCGACGCCGGCCGGAGCCCGTCGCGATTGGTTGTTGATACAACTAACGTAGACCCGCTTAGTTGTCGTGTCAACCATTGCCGGTAGACTGGTCCCATGACCGACGACGTGCGATGGCTCTCCCCCCGCGAGCTGCGGACCTGGATGCGCCTCCAGGCCGTCTCCGAGCTCCTCCCCGGGGTGCTCGACGCCCAGCTCCAGCGCGACGCGCAGCTCACCCACTTCGAGTACCTCGTGCTCGCGATGCTCTCCGAGGCGGAGGGCCGCACGCTGCGCATGACGGACCTCGCGCTCAAGACCAACGCGACCCTGCCGCGGCTCTCGCACGTCGTGAAGCGCCTCGAGGGGCGCGGGTACGTCGAGCGCACGCCCTGCCCCGAGGACCGTCGTGCGACGCTCGCAGTCCTGACCGACGCGGGCTGGCAGAAGGTCGTCGCGACGGCCCCCGGCCACGTCGGGACGGTGCGTGAGCACATCATCGACCGCCTCACCCCGGAGCAGGTCGACCAGCTCGACCAGATCGCGCGCTCGATCCTCGAGTCGCTCGACACCGAAGGGCGCCTCGACGCTCTCCACCTGCCCGAGGACTGAGCCGGTGTGACGCGATCCACCGTCTCACGGTCGCGAGCACCCGGGTCTCACCGCTCGGGACCGGCGTAGAGTCGGTGCGGGTCCCGGCAGCACGCGCACCCGCGGCAGCCGGCGCCCCCTCGCCGCCCTCCCTGACCCCCGGAAGGTCCTCATGCGCCGCCTGAACGCCGTGCTGCCCGTCGCAGCCGTCTCGACCGCCCTGCTCCTCGCGGGCTGCTCTACCGACGACTCCTCGACCGACGCCGGCTCGGCCGGGACCGGGGCCTCGGCACAGTGCGAGCCGGGCGCCCTGCCCACGCGCACGGACGGCACGCTGACGGTCGCGGCCGGCGACGCGTACTCGCCCTGGTACATCGGCGAGCACGACAGCGGCGAGGGCTTCGAGTCCGCGCTCGTCTACGAGGTCGCCGACCGCCTGGGCTACGCCGCCGACGACGTCGAGTGGAAGCACGTGACGTTCGAGCAGATCGTCAGCCCCAGCATCAAGGACTTCGACTTCGCGGCGTGGCAGACGTCCATCTCGGACGAGCGTCGCCAGGCCGTCGACTTCTCCAGCCCGTACCTCACGACCCGCCAGGGCGTGATCGTGCAGGAGGCCGGCCCGTACGCGGGCGCCACCACGCTCGACGAGCTCAAGGACCTGCGCATCGGCGTCACGGCGGCCCAGACGAGCCTCACGCTCGCCAAGGCCGCGTTCGGGGAGGACGCGAACCTCGTCCCGTTCAACGGTGCCGGTGACGGCATGACGGCCCTGCAGTCCGGCACGATCGACGTGATGATCATGGACGTCGACCAGGGCGTCGCGGCCTCGACCGAGTACTTCCCCGACTCCGTGGTCGTGGGCACGCTGCCGGACCAGGGCACGGTCGAGCAGTACGGTCTGGTCCTCGACCTGGGCTCGGTCCTCACGGACTGCGTCTCGGCCGCGGTCGACTCGCTCGAGGAGGACGGCACGCTCGCCGAGCTGCGCACGACGTGGCTCAAGTCGGACGACATCCCCGAGCTGGGCTGAGGTGAGCGGGGGCGCGCCGGGCGTCGCACCGGCGGACGACGGCTTGCCCGACGACGGCGCTCGCCCCGCGAGCGCGGGCTGGACCCCGTCACCGCTCGCGGTGGCGAGGGACTCCTACCGGCGTGCGCGACGCCGTCGGGCCGCGTGGGTCTCCGCGCTCTCGACCGTGCTCGTGGTCGTGGTGCTGTACGTCGTGGTGACCACGGCCCCCGGCTGGGAGCGCACGCGCGACGCGTTCTTCTCCCCGCAGAGCGCGTGGGACTCGCTGCCCGCGATCGCCGAGGGCCTGTGGCTCAACCTGCGCGTGTGGGTCGTGGCGTCGGTGATCGGCGTCGTGCTCGGGATGACGCTCGCCGTGATCCGCACGAGCCGCGTCCCGGCCCTGTTCCCGCTGCGCGCGTTCGCGGTCGCGTACGTCGACGTGTTCCGCGGTGTGCCGCTGCTCCTGGTGCTCCTGCTCGTCGGGTTCGGCCTGCCGGCGCTGCGCCTCGAGTGGTTGCCGACCTCCGGGGCCTTCCTCGGCGCGCTCGCGATCATCCTCACGTACACCGCCTACCTGGCCGAGGTGTTCCGGGCCGGGATCGAGTCGGTGCACCCCTCGCAGGTCTCGGCCGCCCGCTCGCTCGGGCTGACGCGGGCCCAGACGACCCGCAGGGTCGTCCTGCCCCAGGCCGTGCGGCACGTGACGGCACCGCTCGCGAGCAACCTCGTCTCGCTCCAGAAGGACTCGGGGCTCATCTCGATCCTGGGCGCGGTGGACGCGATCCGGGCCGCGCAGATCGCGGCCTCGGGCAGCTACAACTTCACGCCCTACGTCGTGGCGGGCGTCCTGTTCCTGCTCGTCTCGATCCCGCTCACGCGCGTGGTCGACGTCTACTCGGCACGCCAGGGCTGGCGCGGGTCGCTCGCGACCGTGAGCGGCGCGGGGGCCATCCGATGAGCCACCTGCTGTCGCTGCGCGGGATCCGCAAGACGTACGGCGAGCGCCTGGTCCTCGACGGGATCGACCTCGACGTCGACGAGCACCGCTGCGTCGTGCTCGTCGGGGCGTCGGGCTCGGGCAAGTCGACGCTGCTGCGCGTCGTGAACCTCCTCGAGGAGATCGACGACGGCGAGATCCTGCTCGACGGGCAGGACGTGGCCGACCCGCGCCTGGACGCGAACGCCGTCCGGGCCCGCATGGGGCTCGTCTTCCAGTCGTACAACCTGTTCCCGCACATGAAGGTCATGGACAACGTGACCCTCGCGCCCCGCCTCGTGCACAAGCGCGGTCGCGCCGAGGCGGAGGCCGCCGCCGAGGCCATGCTGCGCCGTGTCGGCCTCGCGCACCGCATGACGGCCTACCCCGACCAGCTCAGCGGCGGCGAGCAGCAGCGGGCCGCGATCGCGCGGGCGCTCGTGTCCTCGCCCGAGCTCCTGCTCCTCGACGAGGTCACCTCGGCGCTCGACCCCGAGCTCGTGGGCGAGGTCCTCGACCTGCTCGCCGACCTGCGGGCGGAGGGCGTGACCATGCTCGTCGCGACCCACGAGATGGGCTTCGCGCGCGAGGTCGCCGACGAGGTCGCGTTCCTGCACCAGGGTCGCGTGCACGAGCGCGGCACGCCCCAGCAGGTCCTCAGGGACCCGCAGCGCGAACGCACCCGGGAGTTCCTGCGCCGGCTGCGCTGATCCGGGCCGCCGGCTGCGTCGAGCCGGGTCGCCCGGGCCGGGCGACCCCGTACGGCCGTCACGCGGTGCGCTTTCGCGGGCGGCCCGCCGAGCGCATGATGGAAGAAGGTCCTCAGCCAGGAGGTGCGCGATGAAGGCAGCGGTGGGAGACAGGATCATCCGAGCCTCAGGGGTGGTCGGCGGCGCGGTCCGCGACGGCATGGTCGTCGAGGTGCAGCACGAGGACGGCTCGCCGCCCTACCTGGTCGAGTGGGCCGACACGGGGGAACGCTCTCTCGTGTTCCCCGGCCCCGACACCATGGTCCGTGCGCCCGTCGAGGGGGCCGAGGCGCACGAGGTCACGGTTCCCGTGCACTCGAAGTCGTGGCACGTCCAGGTCAGCCTCGTGGAGAGCGAAGGACGCACGACGGCGGAGGCCATCCTGGTCGGAGACGTCCCGGCCGAGCTCCATGCCGTGGGCAGGGCTCGCAAGGACCCCGGCGACACCGGCATCGAGGCCATCGGCGACCACGTCGCCGCGGCCCGCGCGCTGCGCGCCCTGGCCGACCGGCTGCTCGGCATCGCGGAGGCGGAGATCGAGGGGTCCACCGGGGTGCCCGCGCACGTGCACCACTGACCGGCAGGACGCATCAGCCCGCGACGGCCGACTCTCCCTCCAGGTAGGCCCGCCGACGACGGCGGGGTGGTTCGAGGAGGAGCCATGAAGCGCCTGGTGCTGTGCTGCGACGGGACGTGGAACTCACCGGTCAGGGCGAGCGTGTCGAACATCGAGAAGATCGCCCGGTCCGTCCACACGGGGATCGGGCCCGACGGCATCCAGCAGATGGTCTTCTCGGTCGAAGGGGTCGGCGCCCGCGGCTACCCGGTCGACGCCCTGCTGGGCGGTGCCTTCGGGTACGGGCTGAGCCGCAACGTCGTCGCCGGGTACCGCGACCTCGCGCTCAACTACGAGCCCGACGACGAGATCTACGTGTTCGGCTTCAGCCGGGGCGCGTACACCGCGCGGAGCGTCGCCGGCATGATCGCGAGCGTCGGGCTGCTGACGGCGGACGCCCTCGCGCAGCGCCGGGCCGGGAACCTGCTGGCGGAGGCCGAGGACCTGTACCGCGACCACTCGCCGGGGCGGCGCGCCCGCCTCGCGGCGTTCCACGAGCACTGCTACCCGCAGGTCCCCATCACGTTCCTCGGCGTGTTCGACACCGTGGGCGCCCTGGGCGTTCCCGGTCTCACCCGCCGCCGGAGCAGGTTCCACGACGTGCGCCTGTCGGGCTCGGTCCAGTGCGCGCGGCAGGCGCTCGCGATCGACGAGCGGCGCCTCACGTTCGAGCCGTGCCTGTGGGACGTCCCGGCCGACGACGACCGGCCCGGCGGCGTCAAGCAGGTCTGGTTCCCGGGCGCCCACAGCGACGTGGGAGGGGGGAACGCGTCGTCGGGCCTGTCCGACGTCGCGCTGCTGTGGATGATGGGGGAGGCCGCGGCGTGGGGGCTCACCTTCTCCCCGGACCGGGTCCTCGACCAGCTCGACGACGCCCCCGAGGTCGTCGCCCGGTTCACGCCGCGCCTCGCGTACCGGCTGCTCAACACCGCGAAACGCCTCAAGCACCGACCACGGTTCAAGGGCACCCGGCGCCTCCTCGCCGGCGTCCCCCTCGCGCAGGGCTACATCGACGACGTCCTGCTGTCCGACGTCGCGCTCGCCCTCGCCGCCGACCCCTCGTCCCCCTACGCCAAGCACGCGGTCAACATCGCCTGGTGGAAGGAGTCGGCCGGTGACGCGCTCGCCGTCGAACCCGTCCTGACGTTCACCGACGCGCCCCGCAGGCTCGTCCTGACCTGACGAGCGGCGACCTCGACCCGGCGTGGCTAGCCTGGAAGACGGTGACGCGCCCCGCCGCGGGCAGGTGGGCGCCACGCCACGCACGCGGGAGGAGCGGGACATGGCATGGCTGGACGCGATCGGCGACCTCAACTGGTGGGCCGTGCTCGTGGCCACCCTGTCCGCGTTCGCCGTCGGCTACCTGTACTACTCGACCGGGGCGCTCGGACGGCAGTGGGCGAACCTCGTCGGGCTCACCGCGGAGGAGATGAACGCGGTCGACGGCGTCTGGCCCCGCTTCGCCGCCACCGCGGCCACCTCGCTGCTCACCGCGATCCTCCTCGGCGCGCTCTTCCTCGCGACCGGCGTCCACGGCCTCTGGGAGGGACTGGTGCTCGGCGCGGTCGTCGGGCTCGTCTTCCGGGCCGGCGGGCACGTGATCCACCACGGCTTCGCGCGCCTGCCCACCCGCCTCACCCTGATCGACGGCCTGCACGACGTGATCGCGCTCGCCGTCATGGGCGCGATCCTCGGGCTGTGGCAGTAGGCGTGACGGGCGACGGCCCGCGGGACCGCCGGGACGAGGGTGCGCTGCGCGCGCTCGTGCACGGCCACGTCCAGGGCGTCGGCTTCCGGTGGGCGACGCGTCGCCGGGCCGGCGCGCTGGGCCTGGAGTGCGACGCGCAGAACCTCCCCGACGGGACCGTGCTCGTGACGGCCCGCGGGCCGGTGGACACCGTCGCCGAGCTGCTCGCCTGGCTCCGTGGCGGGTCGACGCCCGGGCACGTGACGCGCGTCGACGTCGACGAGGTGTGAGTCTGGGGCGCATGACGCAGAGCACGGCGGACCCCGACGGTACGCCCGGCAGGACCGGCTCGCCGGGCGGTCCCGTCGGGCTCGCGGCAGCCCTCGTCCCTCCGGGCGCCCACGTCCTCGGCGACCCGGCGGCGCCGGTGACGATCGTCGAGTTCGGTGACCTCGAGTGCCCGTACTGCCACGACGCGGCGCCCGTCCTGCGCGCGGTCGTCGAGGAGTCCGGAGGCACGGTCCGGCTCGTCTTCCGCCACTTCCCGCTGTTCGAGGTCCACCCCTACGCGCTCACGGCGGCGCTCGCTGCCGAGGCCGCCGGGGCCCAGGGGCGCTTCTGGGAGATGCACGACCTGCTGTTCGCGCACCAGGACCGGCTCGACGACGTCGGCCTGGCCCACTGGGCGCAGACGCTCGGCCTCGACGGCGCGAGCGTCGTCGGTGAGGCCGCGCAGGAGCACGGCGACGCCGTCGAGCGGGACTACCTGGCCGGGACGGCTCTCGGCGTGCGGGGCACTCCCACGCTGTTCGTCGACGGCGAGCGCTACCGCGGGCGGGTGACCGAGGACGGGGTCCGGGCCGCGGTGGCCGCCGCGCTCGCGGGCGAGCACCGGGGGCCGCGACCGTCACCCGGTCAGGGCGCCTGAGCCTCCTCCGGGGCTGCGGGCCCGTCCCCGCGCCGACGGGCCCGTCCCCGTGCCGACGGGTTTGCTCGCGCGCCGGGGGCGGGGGGGGGCGTCGGCGTCAGGCGAGGCTCGTCCCGTCGAGCGACGACCTCGGTTCCTGGTCGGGCAGCCGCACCATGCGGAACGAGGTGACGAGCCCGAGCAGCGCAGCGAGCAGGGGCACCAGCAGGGCGAGCTGGAGCGAGCGGTCGCGGGCGTCGTCGTTGATCGCGAGCACCTCGGCCTCGACCGCGGGGGGCTGTCCCGTGATCTGCTCGGCGAGCTGGGTGTTGCTCATGATCTCGGCGTCGTCCTCGAGCGCCGCGACGATCTGCTGCTGCTGCGCCGGGGGGATGACCTGGCTGGACCCCGTCATCTGGGTGAACAGGAGCGAGAGGGAGGCGAGCATGATCCCGCCGGCCATCGCGAGGCCGAACGAGAGCCCGAACGACCCGGCGGCCGAGTTGACGCCCGCGGCCTCGCTGACACGTTCCTCGTCGACGGGGGCGAGCGTGTAGTTGTTGAGCTGCGAGACGAGCAGCCCCAGGCCGCAGCCGGTGACGACGAGCGGCAGGACCAGGTACCAGCCGCTGTCGACCCGGGGGACGAAGGGGATGATGATCGCGATCCCGAGGCAGGCCAGCAGGAAGCCCGCCCGGATGATCACGGCGGGGCGCCGGCGCCCGGCCCTCCTGCCCGCGACGACCGCCGCGGCGAACATCGTCAGCGAGAGGGGGGACAGGGCCAGGCCCGCCTGGAGCGCGTCGTACTCGAGGGTCATCTGGAGGAACAGGGGCAGGGCGATCATCGCCCCGCCCAGGGTGACCTGCTGCAGCATCTGCCCCGTGACGCCCGTCGTGAAGGTCGGGTGCCGGAACAGGTCCGGGTCGAGCAGGGGGACCTCGCGCCGGCGCGCGCGTCGTACGAGCCACCGCGCGAGCAGCACGAGCGCGACGACGCCGACGAGCATGAGCAGCCCGACGTACTCGCCGCCCTCCTGCCAGACGAGGATCCCGAGCACCACGCCCCCCATGCCGACCACGGACAGGGCGGCACCGACGACGTCGACCTGGCGGGACCCGGTGTAGGGGACGTCCCGCACCAGGCGGATCTGGCTCAGGACGACGACGATGATGAGCACCTCGAGCCCGAACCCGACCCGCCACGACAGGTAGGTCGTGACGAACCCGCCGAGCAGCGGCCCGATCGCCGCGGCGATCGCGGCCGACGCGCCGACGAGCGCGTACGCCTTCTTCTGGTCGGCCCCCGAGAAGTTGCCGTGGATCAGCGACTGCATCGCCGGCAGGAGCAACGAGGCCCCGAGCCCTCCGACGACCGCCCAGAACACGATGATGGCGGTGAGGCTCTGAGCCAACGTCATGGCCAGCGCCCCGGCGGCGTAGGCGAGCAGGCCCAGGACGTAGGCCCGCTTGCGCCCCATCAGGTCGCCGACCTTGCTGTTGATCAGGATGAACGCGGCCGAGACGAGCGCTTCGAGCGCGATGGCGGACTGCACGCCGCTGGCGGTCGTGTCCAGGTCCCTGATGACTGCGGAGATCGACACGTTCATCAGGGACGTGTCCACGACCAGCACGAACATCGCCGCCGCGAGCAGCAGCATCAGCCGCCGGTTCCCCCGCCCAGCGGGGGCGTTGCCTTCCGGTCCCGTACCCATGGCGTGCGCCTCGGCTCTGGCTGGGCCGCCTGTCCGGGCAGGCGGCGTGGGCTCGAGGTCAAGGCCTTGGCCTCGAGGTCAGCCTAGGTACCCGGCTCCCTCCGCGCGCGCGGAGGGAGCCGGGTCGCCGGCGCCGGTTCCCCTCCTCGGTCCGCTACGCGCCGGCGTCCGCCGCTGCCTCCGGTGACCGCCACGGCCGGGGCGGCAGCCCCGGGGGCGGTCCCGTGGACTCGGGCGAGCACAGCGGCAGGCGTTCGCCCAGGATGCGCAGCGTCACCGAGCCCAGGACCGCCGCGACCAGCGACCCCACGAGGATGCCGATCTTCGCCTGCTCGATCAGCACCTCGTCGTCGAACGCGAGCTCGGCGATGAACAGCGAGATGGTGAACCCGATCCCGGCGAGCATCGCGCCGCCCAGCAGGTGCGAGTAGCGTACGCGCCCGGGCAGGTCTCCCAGGTTCAGCCGCAGCGCGAGGGCGGAGGCGCCGAAGATCCCGACGGCGTTGCCCACCACGAGCGCGACCGCGACGCCGATCGTCAGCCGGGACGTCATCGCGGCCGACAGCGACTCGGCGTCGAGCTGCACGCCCGCGTTGGCCAGGCCGAAGACGGGGACCACGACGTACGCGCTCCACGGGTGCAGGACGCGCTGGAGACGGTCGCTCGCGGGGACCGCTGCGCGCGCCGCGAGCTCGGTCAGGTGCTCGCGCTCCGCCGTCGTCTCCTCGCGCAGCCGCTGGGCGTAGCCCGGGACGTCGTCGACCTGGTCGCGCCGGGCCCGGCGCGAGGGGACGAGCAGCCCGACGAGCACGCCCGCGAGGGTCGCGTGGACCCCCGAGGAGTAGACCGCGAGCCACAGCGCCAGGCCCACGCCCACGTACGGCGCGAGGCGCCAGACCCCGAGCCAGCGCATCACGAGGATCGCGGCCACGAGCACGCCCGCGATCGCCAGCCCGGGGAGCCACACGCCGTCGTTGTAGAACACGGCCATGACCGTGATGGCCCCGATGTCGTCGACGACCGCGAGCGTCAGCAGGAACAGCCGGAGCCGGTCGGGGCAGCGCGGGCCGAACAGCGCGAGGACCCCGACGAGGAACGCCGTGTCGGTCGACATCACGATGCCCCAGCCGTGCTGCGCGTCGGTGCCGGCGTTGAACGCCAGGAAGACGAGGGCGGGCACCAGGAGGCCGCCCAGCGCGCCCAGCGCGGGGACCGCGACCGTCCGACGGTTGCGGAGCTCGCCGCTCGTGACCTCGCGGTTGATCTCGAGCCCGATGACCAGGAAGAAGATCGCCATGGCGGCGTCGTTGACCCAGTGGTGCAGGTCCATGTCGAGCGACCACCCGCCCAGGTGCAACCCGGCCGTGGTGGCCCACAGGTCGTCGTACGCGCCCGACCACGGCGAGTTCGCCCACACGAGCGCGACCACGGTCGCGGCGAGCAGCAGGACCGCGCCGCCGGCCTCGGTCGAGAGGAACTGCCGGACCGCGGGCGCGACGGGCCGCACGGGGAAGCGCAGCGGAGGACCGGGCCGCTGGTCGAGCGTCGGCAGCAGCGGGCGGTTCCCGGCGGGCGGGGTGGGCGGCTCGGGCGTCACCGCTCCACGGTCGCAGCGCGTCGCGCACGGCGCAACGGGCGGGACGCCCGCGCCCCCGGCCCGCGGATCGTGACAGGCTTGCCCCGAGGCCGTCCGGCGGGCGGCCGGTCCGTGCGCAGGCGAGGAGACGACGTGACGGCAGACCAGGTAGCGCCCGGGAGGACGACCCCCGGCCCGACGGCGCCGCCCCCGACGGGGCGTCCTGGCGCCCCCTCGGGAGAGCACCGGCAGGCGGCGGGGGCCGTCCGCGTGAGCGTCGAGCAGCACCGTCGCGAGGTCGAGGCGCTGCTCTGGCCCCCGTTCGCGGGGCGTGGCACCGACCGGGTGGCGCTCGCCGACGCGCTCGACCGCGTGCTCTCGGCGGACCTGCTCGCTCCGGTCGACCTGCCCTCGTTCCGCAGCTCGCAGATGGACGGTTACGCGGTGCGGTCCGCCGACGTGGCCCCGGCTACGGACGGGGCGCCGGTCGTGCTGCCCGTCGTCGCCGAGGTCCCCGCGGGCCCCGGGACCCCCGCGGCCCTGGCCCCGGGAACGGTGGCCAGGATCATGACCGGAGCCGTCGTGCCGGAGGGGAGCGACGCCGTCGTGCCCGTCGAGGACACCGACGCCGTGCGCTTCGGGGCGTACCCGGCCGGACCTGCGCGCGGGGCCGTCGGGACCCACGTGGGGGTGCTGGCGCCGCGGGCCGCCGGGGAGTTCGTGCGGGACGTCGGGTCGGACGTGCGCGGCGGCGACCTGGTGCTGCCCGCCGGGACGCTGCTGGGGCCGCACCACCTCGCGGCCGCGGCGTCGTGCGGCGTGGCCTCCCTCGACGTCCGGGCGCGGGTGCGGGTCGCGGTGGTCTCGACCGGGACCGAGGTGGTCGAACCCGGCCGGGCGGCGGCCACCGGGCAGGTGTACGACGCGAACCTGCACGGGCTCGCGGCCGCCGCACGACGTGCTGGAGCCGACGTCGTCCTGACGGGGCGGACAGGGGACGACCCCCGCGAGCTGGCCGCGCTCCTGGCACGCGCCGCAGAGGAGGCCGACCTGGTCCTCACGTCGGGCGGCGTGAGCCAGGGCGCCTACGAGGTCGTCAAGGACACCCTCGGGGACGGCGTGACCTTCCGGTCCGTCGCGATGCAGCCGGGCGGCCCTCAGGGCTTCGGGACCTACGAGGGCACGCCCATCCTCACGTTCCCGGGCAACCCCGTGAGCGCCCAGGTGTCGTTCGTCGTCTTCGCTCGCCCCGTCCTCGAACGGGCGGCGGGACGTCCCGCCCGCGAGGTCGAGACACGCACCGTGACCGGCGCGATCGACTCCCCGCCCACCAAGCAGCAGATGCTGCGCGGACGGCTCGGGCCCGGCGGGACGGTCGAGGTCGTCGGCGGTGCGGGCTCCCACCTCGTGGCGACCATGGCCGCGGCCGACGCGCTGGTCGAGGTCCCCGAGGACGTCGGACGTGTCGAGGCAGGGGAGAGCGTGCGGGTGGTGAGGCTGTGAGCGAGACCCCGAGAGAAGAGGACGAGATGACGGCGGACGACGTGTCCCGCGTGACGGTCGACGTGCTCGACGACTCCCTGGTGCGCGACGTGGAGGCGGCGGTGTCCTCGCGCGAGTGCGGCGCCGTCGTGACCTTCCGGGGCGTCGTGCGCGACGTCGACGGCGGACGCGACGTCACGGGCCTCGACTACGAGGCGCACCCCGACGCGACCGAGGTCCTGCGGCGGTGCTGCGCGGACGTCGCGGCCGAGACCGGGCTGCGTGTGGCCGCGGTCCACCGGTACGGCGTGCTGACGGTCGGGGACGTGGCCCTCGTCGCGAGCGTCGCCTCGGGGCACAGGGCGGAGGCGTTCGCGGCCTGCTCGCTCCTCGTCGAGCGCATCAAGGCCGAGGTGCCCATCTGGAAGCGCCAGCACTTCACCGACGGTGACTCGGAGTGGGTCGGGTTGTAGGGGCGCGGGCGTCGTCGACCGCACCCCGGCGAGGTGGCGTCAGACGCGGGGGTTGTCCTTCAGGAGGCCGAACCCGATGCCGACCAGCGCGCCCAGGATCAGGCCCGGTCCCGCGAGCACGACCGCACCCACCGCGACGCCGAGCACGGTCCCCAGGACGGTGCTCGGTCCGGCCGTGAGGCGGCTGGGGCCGGGGCGGTGGACGGGGAGGGCGTCCGTCCGGGTAGGGGGCTCGGTGGAGGTATGGCTGTCGCGGGGAAGGTCGAGGAGGGACACGCCTCCATCGTAGGGCTCGGGGCGTCGTCAGGCGCGGGATGCTGCGGCTCAGGGCACCCCGCCGACGATGATCTTGGACACGTCCCGGGTGCCGCTCAGCCCCCGATCGCCCCCATGCTGCGCTCGGTGCGTGCGAAGGCCTCGGGGTCGTCGGCCGGACCGCCGATCGCTCCCGTGTCCGGTGCCCCGCGGTCGAGGCCGTGCGCGAACGGCTTGGCCCACATGGCCCCCTGCCAGGCGGCGACGATCGCGGCGTCGGTGGCGGCGTCGTCGTGCCCCTCGGTGCGCAGGAGGGCGCGCAGGTCGACCTCTTCGTTCCCGAACAGGCACGAGCGCACGGTCCCCTCCGCGGTGAGGCGGGTCCGGTCGCAGTCGCCGCAGAACGACCGGGTGACCGACGCGATGATGCCCACGGTCGCGGGGCCGCCGTCGACGGCCCACTCCTCGGCGGGCGCCGACGGGTCCTCGCGCCCCACGGGGGTCAGGTCGAAGCGGGCGCCCAGGACGTCGAGCAGGCGCTCGGCCGAGACGAGCTGGTCCCGGTCCCAGTTCTGGTCCGCGTCGAGCGGCATCTGCTCGATGAACCGCAGCCGGCACCCGTGCTCGACGGCCCACGCGAGGAGGTCTGCCGCTCCCGCGAGGGTCTCCGGCATGAGGACCGCGTTGAGCTTGACGGGGGACAGGCCCGCGCCGAGGGCCCCCTGGATGCCCGCGAGCACCTGGGGGAGCCGGTCGCGGCGCGTGAGCTCGGCGAAGTGGCGACGGTCGATGCTGTCGAGCGAGACGTTGACGCGGTCGAGCCCGGCGTCGACGAGCTCGTCGACGCGCTTGTCGAGCCCGATCGCGTTGGTCGTCATCGAGATCCGCACGCCCGGGGCGGCCGCGCGCGTGCGTCGGACGATCTCCGCGAGGTCGGGGCGCATGAGCGGCTCGCCACCCGTGAACCGCACGTCCCGGATGCCCGCCCGGTAGCCGATCCCGACGAGCCGGCCGATCTCCGCAGGGGTCAGCAGGTCCTCGCGGGGGATCGCCGGGAGCCCCTCGGCGGGCATGCAGTACGTGCAGCGCAGCGAGCACTTCTCCGTGACGGACACGCGCAGGTCGTGCGCGACGCGTCCGTAGCGGTCGACGAGCGCCTCGGTGTCCGGGCGTCCCAGGGTGCTCGGTGCCCCGGTCGGGCGCACGCGGGGGAGCCCGAGGGCGACGGCAGTCATGCTCGCGAGTCTACGCAGCGGGGGCCGGGCGGCGCGTGGCGGCAGTGCTAGCGCGCGGTGCGTGCGTCGTACGCCTGCTGGGCGGCGGCGACCTGGGGGACGGCCGCCTCGAGGACGTCCAGGAGCCCGACGAGCTTGTCCGCGACGGCCCGGCCGAGGTCGGTGAGCGAGTACTCGACGTGCGGCGGGATGGTCGCGCGGACCTCGCGCACGACCAGGCCGTCCCGTTCGAGCCCCTGGAGGGTCTGGGCCAGCATCTTCTCGCTCACGCCGTCGATGCGTCGGCGCAGGGCGTTGAAGCGGACGGCCCCGTCGCGCAGGCCGGCGACGGTCAGGACACCCCAGCGGCCGGTCACGGTCTCGAGCGCGTGGCGGGACGTGCAGCCGCGCTGGAACACGTCGGCGATCATCTCGTCGGACGGTCCCGTCGGGTCGGTCGCGGGCTGGAGGGTGGTCACGGGATCAGCCTAGCGTGCAGGCCGATCGTGAGCACTGTGACTTCGGTTGCACTGCGGATCGGATTGCACTTACGAAAAGTTAGTGCCAGGCTGTCGCGGTACCCACCACCCCTTCCAGGAGGACCACATGATCGCCGTCACCGCCGCCACCGGACACCTCGGACGCCTCGTCGTCGACTCGCTCCTCGAGCGCGGCGTCGCCCCCGAGGGGATCGTCGCGGCCGTCCGCACCCCGGCCAAGGCCGCCGACCTCGCCGAGCGCGGCGTCGTCGTCCGCGAGGCCGACTACTCGCGACCCGAGACCCTCGCCCCTGCGTTCGACGGGGTCGACGTGCTCCTCCTGGTCTCTGGCTCCGAGGTGGGGCAGCGGGTCCAGCAGCACGCGAACGTCGTCGAGGCCGCCCAGGCCGCCGGTGTCCGCCACCTCGTCTACACGAGCGTGTCGCAGGCCACGACGTCCACGCTGGTCCTGGCTCCCGAGCACAAGGCGACCGAGGAACTGATCGAGGCGTCGGGCCTGACCGCGACGATCCTGCGCAACGGCTGGTACACCGAGAACTACCTCGGCACGGTCGAGCAGGCGCGCGAGACCGGCGTGGTGCTCGGCAGCGTCGGCGACGGCCTCGTCGCGTCGGCGAGCCGCAAGGACTACGCGGAAGCGGCCGCTGCGGTCCTCGTCGCGGCGGACGCGGACCCCTCGCTCGAGGGTGCTCTCCACGAACTCTCTGGCGACGTCGCGTGGGACCACCCGTTCCTGGCCGCGACCATCGGCGAGATCGTGGGCCGCGAGGTCGTCTACCAGGACGTGACCCCCGAGGTCCACACCCAGGCCCTGCTCGACGTGGGCCTCGACGAGGGGACCGCGGGCTTCGTCGTCGCGCTCGACGCGGGAACGCGTGCCGGCCTGCTCGGCCAGACGTCGGGTGAGCTGTCGCGCCTCATCGGGCGCCCGACGACGCCGCTCGCCGAGGGTCTGAAGGCTGCGGTGAGCGTGACGTCGGCCGCGTGACGCCGGGTTGCTGCCGACCTCTCGCCGGGCCGGGGGGGGGGGGGGGGGGGGGGGGGGGGGGGGGGGGGGG
>NZ_JACSPN010000013.1:55011-120534 GCF_015142735.1 Oerskovia douganii
GCGACACGCCGGGCGTGTCGCAGCGCAACCCTGCGCGCGGGCTCGGCGGGCGGACGTCCGCGACGGCCCCGCTTCCATTTAGTTGAAGCATCAACTATTCTGGAGTCAGAGGTCGGCACCCGGCCCTGGACGGAGGACACCATGACTGACCACACCACGAGCGTTCCCGGCACGGACGCCACCGGCTTCGCGACCAAGGACCTGCTCTCGGCCGAGACCTCGATGGACGCCGTGACGCTGCACGTCGCCGACCTCGACCTGATGACCCGCTACTACCGTGACGCACTCTCCCTCGCGGTGCTGGCGCCGACGGACGCGCTGCTCGCGGCGATCCCGGGCGCCGGGACCGGCTCGCGCGACGAGACCGTGGTCCTGGGGCGCGGCGCGACGCCGCTCGTGGTGCTGCGCCGCGGCAAGGACCTTCCCCTCGCCCGCCGCGGCGAGGCGGGCCTGTTCCACACGGCCCTGCTGTTCGACGACGCCCCCGCCCTCGCCGCGGCCGTCGCCTCGGTCGCCCGCACCGCGCCCAGCACGTTCGTCGGCAGCGGCGACCACCTGGTCTCCGAGGCGTTCTACTTCACGGACCCCGAGGGCAACGGCGTCGAGCTCTACCACGACCGCCCGCGCGAGACCTGGACCTGGGAGAACGGCCAGGTCGCGATGGACACCCTCTACATCGACCCGAACGCCTTCATGCAGCAGCACCTCACGGACGAGGCGCTCGAGCGGGCGCTGTCGACCGACGTCGTCGGACCCGACGACACCGTGGTGGGGCACGTGCACCTGCAGGTCGGTGACGTCGCCACGGCCCGCGCGTTCTACGTCGACACCCTGGGGTTCGAGGCCACCGCCTCGCTGCCCGGTGCCCTGTTCGTCTCGGCGGGCGGGTACCACCACCACATGGCCATGAACACGTGGAACAGCCGGGGTGCGGGGCCGCGCGCCTCGACGCTCGGGCTGGGGCAGGTCGCGATCGCGGTGCCCACCGAGGACGACGTCACGGCGCTCGCCGACCGGCTCGCCCGCCGGGGCGTCCAGATGCGTCACGACGGCGCGACGCTGCGGTTCGACGACCCGTGGAAGAACCTCATCGAGGTCTCGGTGCGCTAGGCCGCCCGGTCTCCACCGCTGGGTGCGGAGAAGTCGTCGTCGGGGGCGACCCCGGCAGCATCGGCTCCGCACTCAGCGCTTCGAGGGCTCCTCGTCGCGCTCGATGCCCAGGCGCCTGGCGAACAGCCGACGCTGCACGACCCAGCCGGCGAGGGCCAGCGCGACCCACGCGAGGAACGACACGACCTGCTCCCACCCCGGCGCCGGGTCGCGCAGGAACCCCAGGGAGTCGGGGGAGACCCGGCCCAGGCCGCCCAGCACGATGCCCGCACCACCGATGGTCGTGAGCCACAGCAGGGCCCGGCGCCGGTACCGGTCCGCGAGGAACCCGCACGCCGCCGCGACCGCGACGACGATGATCGCCGCGAGCACCCAGTTGCCCGAGTCTCCCGAGACCGTGCCGTAGAGCTTGGCGCCGATCACCGCGCCGGTCACGATCCCGATGAAGAACGCGGCGAGCTTGAACACGAACGCCACCGCGATCCAGGCGACGAGCCCGCCCAGGACGCCGATCAGCAGCGCGGTCGACTGGCTCGCACCGAACAGGTCGCCGAGCATCCAGCCGAGGCCGAACCCGGACGTGATGACCGCGAGATGGACCGAGCCGACGCCGAGGAAGCACAGGAGCAGCCCGACGGCGACGATGACGAGACCTGCGACGACCGGGTCCACGGCGACCTCCTGGCGTGAGGTGGGCTAGTGCTTGGCCTTGATGACCATGACGGGAGCGTGGGCGTCGAGCAGGACGCGTTGCGTGGTGCTGCCGAGGAGGAACTTGCCGACGGGGGAGCGCTTGCGCGAGCCGATCACGACGAGGCTCGCGGCGAGGCGCTCGGCCTCGTCGAGGATCGCGACGGGCGGGTCGACGCGCGCCTCCCGGTAGGTCACGGTCGCGGCGGGCGTGCCGACGGGCAGCGCGTCGAGGAGGTGGGCGAGGTCCGGCGGGAGCGGCGGGTCCTCCTGCGGCGGGCCCTCGAGCGGGGTGAGCACGAAGACCGCCAGGGGGAGCGCTCGCCGGACCGCCTCGGCGGCGGCGGCCCGCAGAGCGGCCTCGCCCTGTGGCGAGTCGTTGTAGGCCACAAGTACGGTCATCGCCGCGGTGCTCCTCGTCCGTCGTGCCCGGGTCGACGGGCAGATCGCGTGTGATCTGAACTCTCTCATACCGCGCGAGACCGCGCAGCGATCGGCGGCGCGTCGCGGCTCCCCGCCCGACGGCGCCGCTCGCCGACGGGGCCGTCGGCAGTCCGTCGGTGGCCCGTCAGCGCCCCGGTGGGGCGAGGTCGGCCGGCAGGCTCAGCGACGGCGGGAGCAGGGGGCGGGCGACCTCGTCGACCATCCGGGCGAGCTCGACGTGCCGGGCGTCGTCCATGCGGTCGGCCGGGGCGGTCACGGACAGCGCCGCGACGGCCTGGCCCGCGCGCAGCAGGGGCACGGCGAGGCAGCTGATGCCCGGCTCGTTCTCCTCGGTCTCGGTGGCCCAGCCGCGGGCCCGGGTCGTGCGGAGGATCTCCCACAGCGAGTCCTCGGTGACGGGGCTCTCGTCCCCCGCAGCCGCCGCGTACCAGGACATCGCGGACCGGTCGGTGGGGCGGAACGCGAGCAGGGCCCGGCCGAGGGCCGTGGTGGCGGCGGGTCGTCGTCGCCCGATCGCGGACCACACGCGCACGGCCCGGGCGGGCTCGACCTTGTCGAGGTAGACGATCTCCGGCCCGGACAGCACGCCCAGGTGGATGAGCTCGCCCGACGCCTCGCAGACCGCCGTGAGCGCGGGGGTGAGCAGCGCGGGCAGGTGCTCCTCGCCGAGGAAGACGGTGCCGAGGGCGGTCGCGGCGGGGCCGAGGCGGTAGGCGCCCGTCGTCGGGTCCTGCTCGGCGTACCCGCGGAAGCGCAGCGCGGCGAGCGTGCGGTGCAGCGAGGTCTTGTTGAGACCGAGGCCGGTCGCGAGGGTCCCGAGCGCCAGTCCGGTCGGACCGGCCGCGGCGAGGTGCTCGAGGGCCAGCAGGGCCTTGTCGACCGAGCCGAGCGGGCTCGCGGACGGTGCGTCGGCGGGACCGGGGGCGCCCGTCGCGCCGCCGGCGGGACGGGCTACCACGTGATCGCACCAGCCGGGTAGGGTGGTTTCGTATTCCAGAACATCCGTTCACTATAACGAAACGCGAGGCCTCATGTCACCCGCTGCGCCCCCGACCGACCTCCAGGAGCTCTTCGCCAGGGTCCGTGTCGTCCCCGTGGTCGTCGTGGACGACGAGGCCCAGGCGCTCGCGCTCGGCACCGCCCTCCTCGACGGCGGCCTGCCCATCGCCGAGATCACGTTCCGCACCGCGGGTGCCCGTGCCGCGATCGCCGCGGTCACCCGTGAGCTCCCCGAGCTCGTCACCGGGGCCGGGACCGTCATCAACGCCGAGCAGGTCGACCAGGCCGTCGACGCCGGCGCCCGCTTCCTCGTCTCGCCCGGCCTGAGCGCCGACGTCGTGCGCCGCGCCCAGCACCACGGCCTGCCGATCTTCCCGGGCGTCGCGACGCCGTCGGACATCATGGCGGCCCTCGCCCTGGGGCTCGACGTCGTCAAGTTCTTCCCCGCCGGGATCAACGGCGGCGTGCCTGCGATCAAGGCCCTGTCCGCCCCGTTCCCCGGCCTGCGGTTCGTCCCGACCGGCGGCGTGAGCGCCGCGAACGCGACCGAGTACCTGTCGGTGCCCTCGGTCCTGGCCGTGGGGGGCTCGTGGATGGTCGAGAAGGCGCTCGTCGAGGCCCGCGACTTCGCCGAGGTCACGCGCCGCTCCGCCCAGGCCGTCGCGCTCGCGGCCTCCCTGACCACCGCGGCGCCCGCCGCCACCGCCCACGCCGTCGCCGGAAAGTGAGAGCCGACATGACCCGCACGACCCCCCGCCCCGCGGGCGCACCGCTGAACCTGCGCCCCGCCGCGGACTGCACCTACGACGTCGTCTCCCTGGGCGAGGTCATGCTCCGCCTCGACCCGGGCGAGCGCCGCATCAAGACCACGCGCTCGTTCGACGCGTGGGAGGGCGGCGGGGAGTACAACGTCGCGCGCGGCCTGCGCCGCTGCTTCGGCCTGCGCGGAGCGATCGTCACGGCGCTCGCGGACAACGAGGTCGGCCGCCTGGTCGAGGACCTCATGCTCACGGGAGGCCTGGACACGAGCTGGGTGCAGTGGGTCCCGTACGACGGGATCGGCCGCACGGTCCGCAACGGCCTCAACTTCACCGAGCGCGGCTACGGCGTGCGCGGGGCCGTGGGCGTGAGCGACCGCGGCAACACCGCGATCGCCCAGATGAAGCCCGACGACGTCGACTGGGACGAACTGTTCGGCCGCGGCGTGCGATGGCTGCACACGGGCGGGATCTTCGCGGCCCTGTCCGCGTCGTCCGCGGACGTCGCCGAGGCCGCGATGAAGGCCGCGCGCCGGCACGGCACGATCGTCTCCTACGACCTCAACTACCGCCCGTCGCTGTGGCAGGGCATCGGCGGCAAGGCCCGTGCCCAGGAGGTCAACCGCCACCTCGCGCAGTACGTCGACGTCATGATCGGCAACGAGGAGGACTTCACGGCGAGCCTCGGCTTCGAGATCGAGGGCGTCGACGAGAACCTGACGGACCTGGACACCGCGGCGTTCCGCGCCATGATCGAGACCGCGGCCGCCGAGTACCCGAACTTCCAGGTCATCGGCACCACCATGCGTGCCGTGCGCTCCGCGACCCGCAACGACTGGGGGGCCGTCGCGTGGTCGCGCGTCCAGGGCTTCGCCGAGGCCACGCACCGCGCGGACCTCGAGATCCTCGACCGCGTGGGCGGCGGAGACTCGTTCGCCTCGGGGCTCGCGTACGGGCTCATGGAGCTCGGCTCGATCCAGGAGGCCGTGGAGTACGGCGCCGCGCACGGCGCGATCGCGATGACCACGCCGGGCGACACGTCGACGGCGTCGCTCGCCGAGGTCCGCAAGCTCGCCTCGGGCGGGAGCGCGCGCGTCCAGCGCTGACCCGCACCTCCCGGCGGCGCCCAGGACCGGCCGGGCGTCGACCAGAGCGCGCACGGGGGTCCCCGACGGTCGAGGACCCCCGTGCCGCCGCGACCCGTCGAGAGGTCCGCCCGCTCGCGGGCCCGCCCCGCCCGGTGGTTCCCGGCGGCACGCCGAACGACATGCCGCGCGGTCCGCGGGGGTCGCGGCTAGGGTGGACGAGCACGGACAGATCGGACACAGCCCGCCAGCAGCCCACGTGGCTCGGCGAGTGCGAGGAGGCACACGTGGTGCAGCGCGGTGAGGTGCCACTTGGCCGCCTCCCGCGGCGCACGGTCGACGCGCCCTCCGACATCGCCCGCGCCGTCGAGCACGCACGCATCCTGCGCGGGGCCGGGGACCCGACGGGCGCGGCCCGCATCCTCGACCGGGCCTTCGACGCCGAGGGCGTCCGGACCCGGACCGTCTCCGAGCGGCTGCGCTTCCGCGCCCTCGTCCTGCGGGCCGACCTCGCGCTCCAGCTGCACGACGACGCCGCGGCAGCCAGGTTCCTCGCCGGCGCCGAGGCGCTGCCCCTGCTCGCCGACGCGCTCGCCGCGCTCGACGACGACCTGCACCTGGCCGAGGAGCTGCGCGAACGCCTCGACGCCGACTGACCGTCGCTCGTCCCTGCCGTCAGGGTTGCGTCAACACCCGCCCGGCCCCCGTCAAGAACCCGTCAACGCCCGCTCCGGACGTCCCGGCAGGGCCTAGACCTGGGGTGTGCGCAGGAGCTGCGCACCGGCACGCGCCCCCACGCCGACCGCGAGCACCCGCTCACGATCCCGTGGTGCCGCCCGCCGCACGACGTCCGAAGGCAGAACTCCGATGGCCGACCTGGCCTACATCCTGCTGACCGTGGTGTTCTTCGCCACCGTCGGCCTCGTGGCGCGACGCCACGGCTCCTCCGGGGGGTCCTCGTCATGACGGTCCTCGACTGGGTCGGGCTCGGCGCCGTCGTGGTGCTGCTCGGCTACCTGTTCGTCGCCCTGCTCCGCAGCGACAAGGTCCGGTGAGCGCGACCGTGCTGACCCAGACCAGCGTGCTGATCCAGACGACGGCGACCCAGGCGGTCGGCGAGGTCGCGTCGCAGCAGCCCGGCGTGTGGCTCGCCGTCGGGCAGATCGCCCTGCTGCTCCTCGCGCTCGCCGCGGTGCACGCCCCGCTCGGCGCCTACATGGCCCGCGTCTTCACCTCCCCGCGCCACCTGCGCGTCGAGAAGGCCGGGTACCGGCTCATGCGCGTCGACCCCGACGCCGAGCAGAGGTGGAGCACCTACCTGCTCTCGCTGCTCGGCTTCTCGACGGCCTCGCTCCTGCTCCTCTACGGGCTCGCCCGGCTCCAGCAGCACCTGCCCATGAACCTCGGGTTCTCCGCGTTCGACCCGGCCGGCGCCTGGAACACCGCCGTCTCGTTCGTGGCCAACACCAACTGGCAGTGGTACTCGGGCGAGGCCGCCGCGGGGCACCTGCTCCAGATGGCCGGGCTCGCGGTGCAGAACTTCGTGTCAGCGGCCGTCGGCATCTCGGTGGCCGTCGCGCTCGTCCGCGGCTTCATGCGCTCGGGCACCGACGGGCGCGTCGGCAACTTCTGGTCCGACCTGACCCGTACCTGCGTGCGCATCCTGCTCCCCATGGCGTTCGTCGGCGCGCTCGTCCTGCTCGCCACGGGCGTCATCCAGAACTTCGACGCGCACACCGCGATCGACACCGTCGCCGGAGGCACGCAGCACGTGCTCGGCGGCCCTGTCGCCTCGCAGGAGGTCATCAAGGAGCTCGGCACCAACGGCGGAGGGTTCTTCAACGCCAACTCGGCGCACCCCCTCGAGAACCCCAGCCCGTTCTCCAACCTGTTCGAGATCTTCCTCATCCTCGTGATCCCCTTCACCCTGCCCCGCACGTTCGGCCTCATGGTCGGCGACAAGCGCCAGGGCTGGGCGATCCTCGGGGCCATGGGCGCGCTGTGGTTCGTCTCGGTCGCGCTCATCACCTGGGCAGAGATGGCCGGGCCCGGCGCCGCGCCCCTCGCCGCGGGCGGCGCCATGGAGGGCAAGGAGACCCGCTTCGGCCTCGCCGCGAGCGCCCTGTTCGCCGCGTCCACCACGGGCACCTCCACGGGGGCGGTCAACGCGATGCACGACTCCCTGACCGCGCCGGGTGGCGGCGTCACGATGTTCACCATGATGCTCGGCGAGATCGCGCCGGGCGGCGTGGGGTCGGGCCTGTACGGGATGCTCATGCTCGCGATCGTCGCGGTGTTCGTCTCGGGGCTCATGGTCGGGCGCACGCCCGAGTACCTGGGCAAGAAGATCGGCCGACAGGAGATCACGCTCGTGGCGCTGTACATCCTCACGGTCCCGTTCCTCGTGCTCGTCGGCACGGCGCTCGCCATCGCGCTGCCCGCCGGGCAGGTAGGCATCCAGGAGGCCGGGCCGCACGGCCTGTCCGAGGTCCTGTACGCGTTCACGTCCGCGGCCAACAACAACGGGTCGGCGTTCGGCGGGCTCACGTCCGGGACGCCCTTCTACAACACGGCCCTGGGCGTCGCGATGCTCGCCGGCCGCTTCATCCCCATCGCCCTCGTCCTGGCCCTCGCCGGACGCTTCGCCTCCCAGAGGACGGTCCCCGCCACCGCGGGCACCCTCCCGACGCACCAGCCGCTGTTCGTGGGCGTGCTCGGGACCGTCGCCCTGGTCGTCGTCGGGCTCACCTTCGTCCCCGTGCTGTCGCTCGGTCCCATCGTGGAGTCGCTCTCATGAATCCCTCTTCTTCCGTCACTCCCTCTGGGCGCGTCCCCGCGGGGGGCGGGGCGGGTCTTCCCGAGGACCTCGTTCCTCGGTCCTCCGCCAGACCCGCCACGACCCGCCCCGCCCCCCGCGGTGACACGCTGCTCGATACGTCGGACGCGGTGCTGCTTCCTGTCGCTGGGGGCGCACCAGGTGCTGTCGAGGGAGGAACCGCCGATGCCGTGGGCGGTTCCGGCTCGGCTGGTCCGACCGGCGGCCGCAAGGCCGGGCCCGGGCGCAGCGCGTCGCTCTCGTGGGCTCAGGTCAAGGCTGCGCTGCCCGGCGCGTTCCGCAAGCTCGACCCGCGCGAGCTGGTGGCCTCGCCCGTGCTGTTCGTCGTCGAGCTCGGGGCGGCGGCCAC
The DNA here is from genome assembly GCF_015142735.1 of Oerskovia douganii. Taxonomy (GTDB): domain Bacteria; phylum Actinomycetota; class Actinomycetes; order Actinomycetales; family Cellulomonadaceae; genus Oerskovia; species Oerskovia douganii. The sequence goes on from NZ_JACSPN010000013.1 coordinate 63,283, forward strand.
CACGCTGCTCGCGGCGTTCGACCCGAGCGTGTTCGCCTGGTCCATCGTCGTGTGGCTGTGGGCGACCGTGCTGTTCGCGACGCTCGCCGAGTCGGTCGCGGAGAGCCGGGGCAAGGCGCAGGCGTCGAGCCTGCGCGCGACCCAGCAGCAGACGACCGCGCGGCGCGTCATGGCTCCGTCCGACACGCTCGCGTCGGGGACGGGCCTCGCGGGGCTCCCGACGGCGGAGGTCCCCTCCTCGACGCTGGCCGTCGGGGACGTGGTGGTCGTCCGGGCGGGCGAGACGATCCCCGGTGACGGTGACGTCGTCGAGGGGGTCGCGTCGGTCGACGAGTCCGCGATCACGGGCGAGTCGGCCCCGGTGATCCGCGAGTCGGGCGGCGACCGGTCCGCGGTCACGGGCGGGACCGTCGTCCTGTCGGACACGATCGTCGTGCGGATCACGGCCCCCGCGGGCCACACGTTCGTCGACCGGATGATCGCGCTCGTCGAGGGGTCGGAGCGGCAGCGCACGCCCAACGAGATCGCGCTCAACATCCTGCTGACCTCGCTCACGATCATCTTCCTGCTGGCCGTCGTGACGCTCCAGCCGTTCGCGGTGTACTCCGGCTCCAAGCAGTCGATGATCGTCCTGATCTCGCTGCTCGTGTGCCTCATCCCGACGACCATCGGGGCGCTGCTGTCCGCGATCGGCATCGCGGGCATGGACCGCCTGGTCCAGCGCAACGTCCTCGCGATGTCGGGTCGCGCGGTCGAGGCCGCGGGAGACGTCGACGTCCTGCTGCTCGACAAGACCGGCACCATCACGTACGGCAACCGTCAGGCGTCCGACCTGCTCACGGTCGGTGACGTCACGACCGTGCAGCTCGCCGAGACAGCCCGGCTGTCCTCGCTCGCGGACGAGACGCCCGAGGGCAAGAGCATCGTGGCCCTCGTGCGCGAGCGGTACGGCCTGGGGGAGGGGCCGGCGGACCGGGCGGACGACGTCGCCGGCGCCGAGATGGTGCCCTTCACGGCGCAGACCCGCATGAGCGGGATCGACGTGCCGCTGCCGGGTGGGCGCGTGCGACGCATCCGCAAGGGGGCCGGCAGCGCGGTCCAGCGCTGGGTCCGCTCGACCGGCGCGACCACCGAGGGGACGACGGCCGAGCAGCTCGCAGCCCACGTCGACGCCGTGAGCTCCTCGGGCGGCACCCCGCTCGTCGTCGCCGAGCAGGTCGGCGAGGGCCCGGCACGCGTGCTGGGTGTCGTCCACCTCAAGGACGTCGTCAAGGCGGGCATGCGCGAGCGGTTCGACGAGCTGCGCGCCATGGGCATCCGCACCGTCATGGTCACGGGCGACAACGCCGTGACCGCGCGGGCCATCGCCGCGGAGGCGGGCGTCGACGACGTCCTGGCCGAGGCGACGCCCGAGGACAAGCTCGCGCTCATCCGGCGCGAGCAGGCCGGCGGGCGGCTCGTCGCCATGGCGGGCGACGGCACCAACGACGCACCCGCCCTGGCCCAGGCCGACGTGGGCGTCGCGATGAACACCGGGACCACCGCCGCCAAGGAGGCGGGGAACATGGTGGACCTCGACTCCGACCCGACCAAGCTCATCGAGATCGTCGAGATCGGCAAGCAGCTCCTCATCACGCGCGGGGCCCTGACGACGTTCTCTATCGCGAACGACATCGCGAAGTACTTCGCGATCCTGCCCGCGATGTTCATGGTCGTGTTCCCGCAGCTCGCGGTGCTCAACGTCATGCGCCTGTCGAGCCCCGAGTCGGCCATCCTGTCGGCCGTCGTGTTCAACGCGCTCGTCATCCTGGTGCTCATCCCGCTCTCGCTGCGGGGCGTGCGGTACCGGCCCTCGTCGGCCTCCGCGATGCTGCGCCGCAACCTCCTGGTCTACGGCGTGGGCGGCCTCGTGGCCCCGTTCGTCGGGATCAAGCTCATCGACCTCGTGATCTCCCTCATCCCCGGGATTGGCTGACATGCCTGGAACCTCCTCCACCCTCGCGCGTCCCTCGGCCTCGGCCGGTGCCGCCTCGCTGTTCCGCCAGACCCTCGCCGGCCTGCGCGTCCTGCTCGTCCTGACGCTGCTCCTGGGCGTGGCGTACCCGCTCGCGGTGTGGGGCGTCGGGCAGCTCGCCCTGCCGTGGCAGGCGAACGGGTCGCTCGTGCGCAGCGACGGCACGCACGCCACGTCGATCACCGACACCGGCGCGGACGGGGCGCCCGTCGTGGGCTCGGCCCTGATCGGTCAGGACTTCGCCGCGGCCGACGACGCCGAGCGCTGGTTCCACGGCCGCCCCTCGGCCGCGGGCGACGGGTACGACACGCTCGCGTCGGCGGGCACCAACCTCGGGCCGCTCAACCCCGAGCTCGTCGCCGCGATCGACGAGCGCCGGGCGGCGCTCGCGGCCCTGAACGGCGTGGACCCCGCAGACCTGCCGGCCGACGCCCTCACGGCCTCGGCGTCGGGCCTCGACCCACACGTCAGCCCCGCGTACGCGGCCCTGCAGGTCGCGCGGGTGGCCGAGGCGAGGGGCCTCGACCAGGCCGTCGTCGCGGACCTCGTGGCGCAGCACACCGCGGGCAGGGACCTCGGTGTGCTGGGCGAACCGCGTGTCGACGTGCTCGAGCTCAACCTCGCGCTCGAGAACTCGGAGAAGATGAACCCATGACGACGAGCGCGAGGCCCTCCGCCGTGGACCGGACGGCGCGGGTGCCCCGTGCCTGAGGGACGCGACGGCCAGGAGGCCGCAGGGTCCGGGAGCCCCCAGGAGGGGCGCCCGGACCCGGGCGCGTCCTCGGGTGGTGAGGGTGCGGCGGTCCGCAGGGCGGGGATGCCCGACGACGCCGCCCGCCGCCCGGGTCTGCTCACCGTGTACCTCGGGGCCGCGCCCGGCGTGGGCAAGACGTTCGCGATGCTCGGCGAGGCCCACAGGCGCCGGGCGCGCGGGACCGACGTCGTCGTGGGGCTCGTCGAGACGCACGGGCGAGCCGCCACGATCACGCAGGTCGGGGACCTCGAGGTCGTGCCGCGCCGCGTCGTGAGCCACCGCGACGTCGAGCTGACCGAGCTCGACGTCGACGCGGTGATCGCCCGCGCCCCCCAGGTGGCCCTGGTCGACGAGCTCGCCCACACCAACGCGCCCGGTTCCCGGCACCGCAAGCGCTGGCAGGACGTGCAGGACCTCCTGTCCGCCGGCATCGACGTGGTGACCACGGTCAACGTGCAGCACCTCGAGTCCCTCACGGCCGACGTCGAGGCCATCACGGGCGTGCGCCAGCGCGAGACCGTGCCCGACCAGGTCGTGCGCGACGCCGACCAGATCCAGCTCGTCGACCTCTCGCCCCAGGCGCTGCGCCGCCGCCTCGCGCACGGCAACGTGTACCGGGCCGAGCAGATCGACGCCTCGCTGTCCTCGTACTTCCGCACGGGCAACCTCACGGCGCTGCGCGAGCTCGCGCTCCTGTGGCTCGCCGACCGCGTCGACGACGCCCTGACCCGCTACTGGGCCGACCACGCGATCGTCGGCACGTGGCCCGCGCGCGAACGCATCGTCGTGGCCGTCACGGGCGGCCCCGAGGGCGAGACGCTCCTGCGCCGCGGCGCCCGCATCGCCCAGCGCGCCGCGGGCTCCGAGCTCGTCGCGGTCCACGTCCTGGCGACCGACGGGCTGCCCAGCGCCCCGCCCGCGGCCATCGCCGCCTCGCGCGAGCTCGTCGAGTCGCTCGGCGGGACGTTCCACACCGTCGTGGGCGAGGACGTCGCCTCGGCCGTCGTCGACTTCGCGCAAGGGGTCAACGCGACCATGATCGTCGTGGGCGTCTCCCGGCACTCGCGCTGGCGCGAGGCGCTGCTCGGGTCGTCGAGCACCGAGATCGCGCGGCTCGCCGGGACGATCGACGTCCACCTCGTCACGCACGAGAAGGCCCGTGCGGGACGGCTGCTGCGCGGCCGGTGGTCGGCGCTGTCCCGGCGCCGCCGTGTCGCGGGGTGGGCCCTGGCCTTCGTCGTCCCGGCCGCGCTGACCGGGGTCTTCTGGCTCCTGCGCGAGGACGTGTCGCTCTCGACCGAGCTCATGCTGTTCCTCGCCGGCTCGGTGGGCGTGGCGCTCGTGGGCGGGCTGTGGCCCGCCGTGGCCGCCGCGGTCGTGTCGTTCCTGTGCCTCAACTGGTTCTTCACGCCCCCGACCGGTTTCCTCACGGTCCAGGACCCCGAGAACCTCCTCGCGCTCCTCGTGTTCGTCCTGGTCGCCGCCGCCGTCGCCTCCGTCGTGGACCTCGCCGCGCGGCGGACCGTGCAGGCGTACCGGGCGAGGGCCGAGGCCTCGACGCTCGCGGCCCTCTCGCGGTCGGTGCTCTCGGGGGAGGACACCGCGCAGGCCATCGTCACGCGCCTCGCCGAGACGTTCGGGCTCTCGCGGGTCGAGCTCGAGACACGGTCGGGGGAGCGGGCCCCGTGGCGCACGGTCGCGAGCACGGGCCGCGCCGAGAGCGCCGGGTCCCCTGCCGACGCCGACCGGACCGCCGCCGAGGACGGCGCGCCCACCGGGGCGCGCTCCGCCGTCGGGCACCTGGACCGCGCCGAGCGCACCGAGCTGCGCGTCGACGACCACCACCGCCTGTCCCTGTGGGGCAGGGCCCTGCCCGCGAGCGACCGCCAGGTCCTCGAGGCGTTCGCGGCGCAGGCGGGGCTCGTCCTCGAGTACCGGCGACTGCGTGAGCAGGCGGCCCAGGCCGCCGTCCTCGAGGAGGCCGACGCGACCCGCACCGCCCTGCTCGCGGCCGTCTCGCACGACCTGCGCACCCCGCTCGCGTCGATCCGGACGGCCGTCGACGGCCTCGCGTCTCCCGACGTCGACCTCGACGCCGAGGACACCGAGGCACTGACCCGGACCATCCAGGACTCGACCGGACGCCTCGAGAAGCTCATCGACAACCTGCTCGACCTGTCCCGGCTGCAGACCGGGAGCGTGCGGCCGGTCCTGCGCGCCGCGTCGGTCGACGAGATCGTGCCGCTCGCGGTCGAACCGTACGGGCCGGGCGTCGTGCGCCTCGACGTGCCCGACGACCTTCCGCTCGTGCGCACCGACCCCGGCCTGCTCGAGCGTGCCGTCGCGAACCTCACGTCCAACGCCGTGCGGCACAGCCCGCCCGGCGAGCCCGTGCGGATCACGGCCTCGGCGGGGCCGCGCGAGATCGAGCTGCGGATCGTCGACACGGGCCGCGGCCTGTCCGACGAGTCCAAGATCCGCATGTTCGAACCCTTCCAGCGCCTGGGCGACACGACCGGTGAAGGGCTGGGCCTGGGGCTCGCGGTCGCCGACGGCCTGGCCCGGGCCGTCGGCGCGAGCATCACGCCCGAGGACACGCCCGGCGGAGGACTGACCATGGTGCTCACGGTCCCGCGCGAGGCACGGGAGGATGACGACGTGAACACCCACGTCGAACGAGACCGCACGGCCGCACCGGACCTGGACGGCGCGGGCGAGAACGACGAGGTGCGCGGATGAGCGCCGACGGCAACCGCGTGCTCGTCGTCGACGACGACCCCGGGCTCGTGCGAGCGCTCGCGATCAACCTGCGCGCCCACGGCTGGGACGTGACTGTGGCCGCGACGGGTGCCGAGGCCCTCGACGCCGCGGCGAGCGCCCGACCCGACGTGATCCTCCTCGACCTCGGGCTGCCCGACCTGTCGGGCTTCGAGGTCATCGAGGGCATCCGTGGCTGGAGCGCCGTGCCGATCGTGGTGCTCTCGGCGCGCCAGCTCGGCGACGACAAGGTCGACGCGCTCGACGCGGGCGCCGACGACTACGTGACCAAGCCGTTCGCGATGAACGAGCTGCTCGCGCGACTGCGGGCAGCGGTGCGTCGTGCGCAGCCCGCCGAGGTCTCCGAGCCCGTCGTCGAGGCGGGGGACCTGCGGATCGACCTGGCCCGCCGCCGGGTGCTGCGGGCCGGGCAGGAGGTCCGGCTCAGCCCCACCGAGTGGTCGCTGCTCGAGGTGCTGGTGCGCCACCGCGGGCGCATGGTCGGGCGGCTGCAGCTCCTGCACGACGTGTGGGGACCCGCGTACTCGGCCGAGACGAACTACCTGCGCGTGTACACCGCGCAGCTGCGTCGCAAGCTCGAGGACGACCCCGCGAACCCGCGGCACATCATCACGCAGCCGGGCATGGGATACCTCTTCGAGGTGTGACGTGCCCGTCGTAGGCTGTGCCCTGCCCCGCCCGCGGGCGTCCGGCGAGACGGGAACCACCGCCGCGCGCCGACCGTTGTGCGTTCGACCCGACGAAGGAGACCCGTCATGCTGTGCCCTCTCGACCAGACCGTGCTCGTGATGTCCGACCGCAAGGGCGTGGAGATCGACTACTGCCCCACGTGCCGCGGTGTGTGGCTCGACCGGGGTGAGCTCGACAAGATCATCGACCGCAGCCTCGAGGCCGAGATCGCCGCCGAGGCCGGTGGCCCCGCAGCAGCGGCCGCGCCGCACGCCTCGACGCCCGTGCAGTACCCGCCGACGCAGCAGCTCCCCGTCCCGCCGCCGCCCGCGCCGTACGGGTACGCGGACGACCGCCGTCGTGACGAGTACCGCGGGGACGACCGCCGTCGTGACGAGTACCGCGGGGACGACCGCCGTCGTGACGAGTACCGCGGCAGCGACCAGTACCGCGGCTCGGACCAGTACCGCAGCGACGACCCGCGCTACCGCAAGCGCAAGAAGAAGGAGTCCTGGCTCGAGGACCTGTTCGACTTCTGAGCCGCCGCGGCGCCGACCCCTCGCGGGGGCGGCGCCGTCGTCGTACCCCTCGACGTGGGTGCCCGCCCGCTGCTCGTGCCCGGGCGCCCTCCCTCCTGCCGATCGGAATGCCATGCCCGTCCTCGACACGTTCTCCCTCGCCGGCCGCACGGCCCTGGTCACCGGCGGGAGCCGGGGCATCGGTCGAGGCCTCGCCCAGGCCCTGGGGGAAGCGGGAGCGCGCGTCGCGCTGACCGCGACGACGCTCGAGGCCGCGCGGGCCGCGGCCGACGAGCTGCGCGGGCTGGGCCTCGACGCGCACGGCTACGAGCTCGACGTGACGGACCGCGAGCAGGTGGACGACGTCGTCGCGCAGGTCGGGCGCGAGGGCGGCGGGGTCGACGTGCTCGTCAACAACGCGGGCATCTCGATCGGGGGCGCGGCCCTGGAGATCGAGGACGACGTGTGGCACCGCACGCTCGCGACCAACCTCGACGGCGTCTGGTACTGCTCGCGCGCCGTGGCCCGGCAGATGGTCGCCGACGGCCGGGGCGGGACGATCGTCAACGTCGGCTCGATGTCGGCGCAGATCGTGAACCGCCCCCGGTGGCAGCCCGCGTACCTGGCGTCGAAGGCGGCGGTGCACCAGCTCACCAAGGGGTTGGCCGCGGAGTGGGCGCCGCACGGGATCCGGGTCAACGCGATCGCGCCGGGGTACATCGTGACCGAGATGTCCCCCGTGGACCGGCCGGAGTTCTACGACGACTGCGTCGCGCCCGCCGCGATGAAGCGCTGGGGGACGCCCGCCGAGCTGGGGCCCGTCGTGGTCATGCTCGCGAGCGAGGCGTCGAGCTTCATGACGGGGGCGGTCGTCACGGTCGACGGCGGGTACACGCTGTTCTGACAGATGGGCCGACCAGGCTGTCGCCCCGGGCGACACCTAGACTCTGGCCTCGTGCGCCAGGTGCTGAAGCAGTGGGTCGACCCGTTCGTCGTGGCTCTTGTCGCCACCATGGTCCTGGGGCTCGTGGTCCCGGTCCCGGCGGAGGTCCAGCGCGTCGTGGACGCGGTCGCGGACGTCGCGGTCGCCGTCCTGTTCCTCGTCTACGGCATGCGGCTGTCCACGTCCGAGGTCTGGGCGGGGCTCAAGAACGTCCGACTGCAGGGCGGCATCCTCGCCGCGACGTACGTGGTCTTCCCGCTCGTGGGCCTCGTGGTGGCCTGGGCCGTGACGCCATGGGTCGGGGAGCCGCTCGCGGCGGGCATCCTCTTCTCGTCGTTGCTGCCGTCGACCGTGCAGTCGTCGGTCGCGTTCACGTCGGTCGCGCGCGGCAACATCGCGGGCGCGATCTGCGGCGCGACGGTCTCGAACGTGGTCGGCATGGTCGTGACCCCGCTGCTCGTGCTGTGGTTCATGTCGTCGAGCGGTGCGACGAGCGGGCTGAGCGGCCTGCGGGAGGTGCTGCTGCACCTGCTCGTGCCGTTCGTCGTGGGGCAGCTCCTGCAGCCGTTCGTGGGGAGCTGGATCCGGGCCCGGCGGTGGCTCACGCTGTCCGTGGACCGCGGCACGATCCTCGTGGTGGTCTTCGGTGCGGTCGCCGCGGCGACGAGCGCGGGCGTGTGGGCGGGCATCTCGGGATGGACGATCCTGGGCCTCGTCGGCGTCAGCGGTGTGATCCTGGCGATCATGCTGGCCGTGACGTGGTGGGGCGGTGCGGGCCTGCGCCTCGGTGTCGAGGACCGCATCGCGCTGCTCATGTGCGGGTCCAAGAAGAGCCTCGCCACGGGGCTGCCCATGGCCGCGGTGCTCTTCCCGGTCGCTGTCGCGGGAACCGTCGCGGTGCCCGTGATCGTGTTCCACCAGCTCCAGCTCATCGTGTGCGCGGTGCTCGCACGGAGGCTGGCGCTGCGCGACGCCGCCTGAGGACGAGGCGCCAGGCGACGACGAGCGCGGCGTCCGGGCTGTGCCAGGCTGTCCCGTGACAGCCCGGACGTCACACCCGACGCGCGTCCCAGCGGTCCGACGGCGTCACGCACCCCAGCCCGCGAAGCGGCCCACGGCGACGAACACCGCGAGCATCAGCAGGACGGTGTTGACCGGGACGGACTGCTTCTCGCCCAGGCGCACGTGCACCGGGATCGCGCCGATCTGCGTGATCGCCAGGCCGACCGCGGCGATCGGGGTCAGGATCGGTGCGATCCCGGTGACCAGCGGCAGGATCAGGCCGAGCGCACCGAGGACCTCGAGCGCTCCGAGCACCCGCACGGACGTGAGGCGCCCGGGCGTGACCCACCGCATCTTCTCCATGAGCTTGCCGGCCGGGGTCGTGAGCTTCATGAGGCCCGCGCCGGCAAAGGCGACGGCGAGCAGTCCTGCGGCGATCCAGAGGGCGATGTTCATCAGGTTCCTTCGAGGTCGTGGCGCGTGGGCGCCAGGGGAGCGTGCTAGTGACCGTCCGTAGGGTCAGTCACTTTTTGTGCCGGAGGACATCATGGGTAACCTGAAGATGGTCTACAAAAGGCACACCGGTGTTCCGGTGGGCACGGAGAGGGAGAGCGCATGACCACGACCACCGAGGGGGCCGGGAGCTCGCCGGGTCGCGACGCGCTCCACGTGCCCGTCGCCGGGGCAGAGCCCGTGCCGGTGCCCATGCCTGCGCCCGGCGGCGGTGGCTGCGGCGCCGATCACGCGACGAGCGAGATCCGACGCGTCCTGGACCGCGTGGGTGACAAGTGGAGCGTCCTCATCCTCGGCACGCTCTCCGGCGGGCCGCTGCGGTTCACCGAGCTCCTGCACGGCATCAGCGGGATCTCCCAACGGATGCTCACGCTCAACCTGCGCCAGCTCGAGCGTGACGGGCTGGTGAGCCGCACGGTCCATGCCGTGGTCCCTCCGCGCGTGGACTACGAGCTCACCGACCTGGGCCGCACGCTCCTGCCGCCCGTCCTGGCCCTGGTGCAGTGGGCCATGGGGAACACCGAGAAGATCCAGGGTCACCGCGAACGCTTCGACGCGAGGAACGAGGAGGCGCGCGGCTGACCTGAGGGCCCCACGCGCGACCGACGCTCAGGCGGTCGGGCGCACCGGGCGAGCCATCTCCACCTCGGGACCGACCGGCCCGGTGAACGTGCGACCCGTCGGGACGAACCCGCAGCGGCGGTAGGCGCCCTGGGCCCGCGGGTTGTCGCGGTGCACGTCGAGCGTCAGCCGGACGAGACCACGCCCGCGAGCCCAGTCGGCGGCGGCGTCGAGGAGCTCGTCGATCACGCCGGCGGACCGGGACCCGGGGCGGACGTAGACCGCGACGACGGCCCGTGCGCCTCGGAGACCGGACGACCGAGGACGTCCGTGGCACTGGGGCCCTGCACCACGACCGTGACCGTCCCGACCCACTCGTCGCCCGCCGTCGCGACGAGCTGGGCCGCCTGGTCGCCCCGGGCCGCCAGTGCCGTGCGCTCCTGCCAGACGGAGTCGGGCTGGGCGGACGCCTGGGCGTACGACGTGAGGAACGCACGGACCGCCTCAGGGTCCTGCAGCGCCTCGAGCCGCAGGTCGCGCGCGCGAGCCCACTCGTCGGCGGCGACGCGTCGCACCACGACCCCCGTCGACCTGCCACCGCCGCCGAGGGGACGGCCGGGAACGTCCTGCCGGGGCACGGGCCCGGTGCCGGCGGGCCGGGTCACCCGGCCGCGACCTGCTCGCGGATCTGGCGCTTGGCACGCAGCAGGATCCCCGTCATGCCGTTGAGGCGCAGGGGGCTCACGGCGTTGGTCAGCCCGATCGTGAACGGGTAGTCGTCGGGGACGGCCAACGCCTGCTCGGGCGTCAGGCCGTCGAGGCCCTGGGCGAGGATCGACGCGAAGCCGCGCGTGGTCGGGGCCTCCGGGGGAGCGGTGGCGTACAGGTGGACGGCACCGCTCTCGACCTCGGCGAACGCCCGGACGGGGGACTGGCACTCCTCGACGCGCTCGAGCAGACCGGGGGAGTTCTGGTAGCGCGCGGGCAGGTCCGGGAGCTCGCGCGAGAACTCCAGGAGGAGCTGGAGGCGGTCGCGCTCCCCGAGGGCGAGGAAGTCGTCGCGGATCTCGGCGAGGACCGGGGGCAGCTCGGTCGCGGCGTCGTCAGTCATCCGTCGATCCTCCCACCCGGGCCGTGCGCCGGCAGCGCCGGACCGCCCAGCGGACGGCTCCGCCGTCGGGCTCCTCGCACTGCGGACGAGGACCCGACCCGGAACCCGCGACACCCGCCCGGCAGCCACGCCCGCCCGGCAGCCACGCCCGCCCGGCAGCCACGCCCGCCCTCGACGAGCGCCGCCCGCGCGCCCTGGATACGTTGGCCCACGAGTGCGCCGACGCACGGCGCCGAGGGACGGAGCGTCATGGGAACCCTGTCGAACGACCTGCGCACGCTGAGCCAGGAGGCGTACGTCTACCTCTACCCGCTCGTGACGATGGACCTGTCCAGGCGTCAGGCGACGAACGTGGAGGCGGGGAAGCGGCCCGGGTTCGGTCCGCCCAACGCGTTCCACCACCTGCGGGAGTTCCCGCCCGCGGACTTCCGTGCCGTCGTGCGGCCCAACTTCGACACGCTGTACTCGAACCTGTGGCTCGACCTGACGCACGGGCCGGTGCTCCTCCACGTGCCCGACACCGACGACCGCTACTACATGCTGCCCCTGCTGGACATGTGGACCGAGGTCTTCGCGACGATCGGGAAGCGGACCACCGGGACGGGAGCGGGGGACTACCTGGTGGTCGGCCCGGACTACGAGGGCGACCTCATGGAGTTCTACGACGACCTGCCGGAGGACGTCGCGCTGATCGTCGCCCCGACCCCGCACGTGTGGGCCATCGGGCGCATCCAGACGAACGGCGTCGCGGACTACCCGGCGGTCCACGCGGTGCAGGACGGGTTCTCGGTGCGGGCCCTGGGGGACCGCCCACCGTTCGAGATCGACCCGGCTGCCGACACGCGCACCGAGCCGTTGCGCCTGGCCGACGCGCTCAGCGCGGTCGACCTCTTCTCCTACGCCACGCGGTTGCTCGACGTGAACCCGCCGCACCTGACGGACTTCTCGGTGCTCGCGCGCATCGGCTCGCTCGGCATCGTGCCGGGCGAGGACTTCGACCCGGGCCAGTTCGACGAGGCCGAGCTCGCGGAGATCGAGGCGGGCGCGACGAGGGGGCGCGAGCTGCTGAGCACCGCGCAGGCCACGCTCGGGACCGTGGCCGACGGGTGGATGCTCTACCGCGACACCATGGGCGTCTACGGGAACTTCTACCTCAAGCGGGCCGTCGTCACGCTCGTGGGGCTCGGCGCCAACCCCGTCGAGGACGCGATCTACCCGCTGCTCCTGACGGACGCCGACGGGCAGGCCGTGACCGGCGACCACGACTACGTCCTGCACTTCGACGCCGACGACCTGCCGCCCGCGGCCGCGTTCTGGTCCGTCACGATGTACGACGCCGAGGGCTTCCAGGCCGCGAACGCGCTGGACCGCTTCGCGCTCGGCGACCGGGACGACCTGCGGTACGGCGCGGACGGCTCGCTCGACCTCTATCTCCAGCACGAGAGCCCCGGTCCCGAGCGGGAGCCGAACTGGCTCCCCGCGCCGAGGGGGCCGCTGGGCGTGACGATGCGGCTCTACGCGCCGCTGCCCGAGGCGCTCGACGGCCGCTGGGTCCCGCCGGCCCTGCGTCGCGTCTGAGCCGCGCCCTCCGGGGCGCGCCCGGCGCGCGCGACGAGTGCCCGACGGCGTGGGCCGGGTGCGCGACCCGGCTCACCGCCGTCGGGCACGGGTGCCCCTGCGGGAGCTGCCTGCTCAGACGCGCGCGGGCACCTGTCCCGGCTCGGCGCCCTTGACGATCGGGACGCGGACCGCGTTGCCCCACTCGGTCCACGAGCCGTCGTAGTTGCGGACCTTGTCGAAGCCGAGCAGGTACGTCAGCGCGAACCACGTGTGGCTCGACCGCTCGCCGATGCGGCAGTACGTGATGACGTCGTCGTCGGTCGACAGGCCCAGGCCGCCCTCCTGGTAGATCGCCTCGAGCTCCTCGCGTGACTTGTAGGTGCCGTCGCCTGCGACCGCGGTCGCCCACGGGACGTTGCGCGCCGTGGGGATGTGACCGCCGCGCAGCACGCCCTCCTCGGGGTAGTCCGGGATGTGCAGGCGCTCGCCCGTGAACTCCTGCGGGGAACGGATGTCGACCAGCGGGCCGTTGCCCAGGTGCGCGAGGACGTCCTCCTTGAAGGCGCGGATCGTCTCGTCGTCGCGCTCGACCACGGGGTACTCGACGGGCTCGGGTGCGGGCACGTCGGTCGTGGTCTCGCGGCCCTCGGCGATCCACTTGCCGCGCCCGCCGTCGAGGAGGCGGACGTCCTCGTGGCCGAACAGCGTGAAGACCCACGCCGAGTAGGCGGCCCACCAGTTGTTCTTGTCGCCGTACAGGACGACCGTGGTGTCGCGCGAGATGCCCTTGGAGCCCAGGAGCTGGGCGAAGCCCTTGCCGTCGAGGTAGTCGCGCAGGTCCGGGTCGTTGAGGTCCGTGTGCCAGTCGACCTTGACCGCGCCCGGGATGTGCCCGGTCTCGTAGAGCAGCACGTCCTCGTCGGACTCGACCACGACGACGTCCTCGTCGTGCAGGTGCTCGGCGAGCCAGCCGGTGGAGACGAGGCGGTCCGGGTGGGCGTACGCGGCGATCTTCTCGGTCGTGTCGAGGGGTGCGGGCATGGGGTCCTCCTGAGGGCTCACGGGCTGGCAGGGCGCGCGGTGGTGCGGGCCGGACGGCGCGGGGAAGCGGTGAGTGCCGCGCGGTCGGTACCGCTCGGGCACATTCGCCACTCTAGGAACGCCGTCCACGGACCGGAACCCCCGTCGCACATGGTGAGACGGTGTTACCGGCCGCGAGGCGGTAGCGGCCCTCGGTCCGACGGGACGGACGTCAGTCCCGTGCGATCGGTGCGGTCACCGCGCCCGTGAGGGAGACCAGGTCCGCCGGCGCCAGGCCCACGTCGAGCCCGCGACGCCCGCCCGAGACGTACATCGCGTCGAACGCGAGCGCCGACTCGTCGATCACGGTGCGCAGCCGCTGGCGCTGGCCCAGCGGCGAGATGCCGCCCACGACGTACCCGGTCGCGCGCTCGGCCGCGGCCTGCTCGGCCATGGCCGCCTTCTTGCCACCCACCGCCTGGGCGAGGGCCTTGAGGTCGAGCTTGCGGTCCACGGGCACGACGCCCACGACGAGCGCCCCGTCGACCGAGGCCACCAGGGTCTTGAACACCTGCTCGGCGGGGATGCCGATGGCCGCGGCGGCCTCCAGCCCGTAGCTCAGGCCGGAGGTCGGGTCGTGCTCGTAGGGGTGCACCGTGTGCGGGACGCCGGCCTTCTCGAGCGCGACGAGCGCGGGGGTGCCGGCGTGGGGCGACTTCTGCTTCTTGGCCACAGGACGATTCTGCCCTCTCGTCAGACGTTCACGTCGACGAGAGAACCGATCCCGTACGTGACGGCCATGGCGATCGCGCCGCCCAGGACGGTGCGGATCGTGGCGCGCCGGGTCGGCGCCTGACCGAGCCGCGCGCTGCCCCACCCGGTCAGGACGAGCGCGAGGACCACCGCGACGAACGTGACGGGGATCCGGGCCGCCGTCGGGGCGAGCAGGATCGCCGCCATGGGCAGCAGCCCGCCCACCGTGAACGACACGATCGAGGCGACCGCGGCCTCCCACGGGGACGTCAGGTCGTCGGGGTCGATCCGGAGCTCGGCGTCGGCGTGGGCCGCGAGCGGGTCGTGCGCCGTGAGCTGGGCGGCGACCTCGTGCGCGAGCTCGGGGGTCAGGCCCTTGGCCTCGTAGATCCCGGCGAGCTCGACCAGCTCCTCGTCGGGGAGCGTCGCGAGCTCGTGGCGCTCCTTGGCGAGCATGGCCTCCTCGGTGTCGCGCTGCGTGCTCACCGAGACGTACTCGCCCGCGGCCATCGACAGCGCGCCTGCGAGCAGCGCCGCGGCCCCTGCGGTCGCGATCACGGGGATCGAGGTGCTGGTGGCGGCGACGCCCACGACGACCCCCGCGGTCGACACGATCCCGTCGTTCGCGCCCAGCACCCCGGCACGCAACCGGTTGAGCCGGGCCCCGGTGCCCTCGCTGCGGTGCTGCTCGCCCTCGTGCGGAGTCGTCTGCGGTCCCGGTGTGCTCATGAGGCCACCGTAGGACGGGTGAGCGTGCCTGTCGTGGCGGGTCGAGATGTGCCACGGCGGATCTCGCTCTCCGAGCACCCAGGCCTGTGACCTGCACCTCAGCCTCGCCGGGACCTTTGGCACTGGCAGGCACCCGGCCACCTTGAGACGCTCGGGGTGGTAGAGGTGACCACCGCAGGGGATGCGTCAGGGGCGCATCAGGAGCAGGGAGAACGCACATGAGCATCGACGACCCCCGGATCGAACGGATCCTCACGGCTGCGTCCAGGGCCCCCAGCGTGCACAACACCCAGCCCTGGTCGGTGCGCGTGCACGGCACCACGCTCGACGTGCGCGCCGACGACTCCCGCAGGCTGACCCACGCCGACCCCGCGGGGCGCGAGATGCTCATCAGCTGCGGGGCGTTCCTCGCGAACCTCCGCGTCGCGGCGCGCAGGGAGTCGTTCCGTCCGGTGCTGACGCTGCTGCCGGACGCCGGCGACCCCGCGCTGGTCGCGCGCGTCGACCTGGTGCCCGGCGTCCTGCCCGACGCCGACGAGCTGGATCTCGCGGTCGCGATCGAGCGGCGCTCGACGTCCCGCGTGCCGTTCGAGGACCAGCCGCTCGACGTCGACGTCGTCGAGGCGCTCGACGCGGCCGCAGCCTCGGAGGGGGCGCGCCTGGTGAGCCTCGCACCGCAGGCCCCGGTGCGCGGTGAGCTGCTGGACCTCGTCCAGCGGGCCGAGGCCGAGGCAGGGAAGGACCACACGGGCCGGGTCGAGCAGGCGCGCTGGGTCACCAACGACCCGGACCGTCCCGACGGGATCCCCGTCGCCGCGCTGGGACCCGCGAGCGACGACGCGCTGGCCCCCGTGCGTCACTTCGGTGGGGACACGACGAGCAACCGGGCCGCGTTCGAGCACCGGTCGACGCTCGCGGTCCTCACGACCCCGGGCGACACCGTGCGTGACTGGCTCGTGGCCGGGCAGGCCCTCGAACGGGTCCTGCTGACCGCGACGACGTACTTCGTGCACGCGTCGTTCGCGACGACGGTCCTGGAGAACCCGGCGACGCGGGCGGAGCTCGCCGCAGCGCTCGACGCGGGCGCCCCGCAGATGGTGATGCGCCTGGGCTACAGCACGACGTCCCCTCGCACGCCGCGTCGTCCGGCGAGCGACGTTGCCCGGTAGACCGCACGCGGCGCCGTCCGGCAGACCCGAGACGGGTGCTCGCGCGCGAGACGGGCTGCCGGGTCGCCGGCCCAGGGGCCCGTCTCGCGCCGGAGCACCCGTCTCGCGCTAGATCGTCCCGACCGCCACGACGCGCAGCACCACGGCCCCGGCCTCGTCGCTCGCCGCGAGGTCGACGACGGCGCTGATCGCCCAGTCGTGGTCGCCGGCCGGGTCGTCGAGCACCTGGCGGACGAACCACGTGCCGGGCTCGACGCGCTCGCCGTCGGGACGCACGCCGTTCTCGACGATCTGCACCAGCGCTGACGAGCGGGCCGCGGCGTCCACGCCGATCGCGTCGTTGCCGTGCAGCTCGAACATCGGGTCGAGGGCGTCGGCCCACGCGTCGCCGTCCCAGCCGCTCGCCTTGTCGAGGGCTTCGAGCGCGTCGTAGTTCTCGCGCGACGCGAGCTCGACCCGGCGGAACAGGGCGTTGCGGACCAGGACGCGGAACGAGCGCGGGTTGCCCGTCACGGGCCGGGCCGGGGCCTCGGCCCCCGTGCCGGACAGCGGGCCGTCCCCGACCTCGTCGTCCGCGTCGTCGTCGACCGGGTTGGCCAGGCGCTCCCACTCGTCGAGCAGCGACGAGTCGGTGCCGCGCACCAGCTCGCCGAGCCACTCGGTGATGTCCTGGACCTCCTCGGTACGGTGCTCCTCGGAGACGGTCTGGCGCATCGAGCGGTACGCGTCCGCGAGGTAGCGCAGCACGACGCCCTCGGTGCGGTCCAGGCCGTACACCGACACGAACTCGGCGAACGTCATGGCCCGCTCGATCATGTCCCGCACGACCGACTTGGGCGAGAGCTCGGCGTCCGAGACCCACGGGTTCGAGTGCTTGTACGTCACGAACGCGGGCTCGAGGAGGTCCGCGAGGGGCTTGGGCCACGTGATGGTCTCGAGCAGCGCCATGCGCTCCTCGTACTCGTACCCCTCGGCCTTCATGGCTGCGACGGCCTCGCCCCGTGCGCGGTGCTGCTGCGCGACGAGCACCTGGCGCGGGTCGGACAGCGTGGCCTCCAGGACCGAGACGACGTCGAGCGCGTGCGTGGGGGACTCGACGTCGAGCAGGTCGAGGGCCGCGAGGGCGAACGGCGACAACGGCTGGTTGAGCGCGAACTCGCGCGGCAGGTCCACCGTGAGGCGCACCGTGGGGCGCTGCCCGCTCGGGTACGTCGGGTCGGGGACGCGTACGCGCTCGACGATGCCCGCGACGCGCAGCGAGCGGTAGATGCGGAAGACCTGGCGGACGTGACGCTCGCGCTGGGCCTCGGTGTCGTGGTTGGCCGTGAGCAGGTGCTTCATCGCCTGGACTGGATCGACCCCGCGGTCGCCGCGCGCGAGCACGTTGAGCACCATGGCGTGGTTGACCGTGAAGTGGCTGGTCAGAGGCTCGGGGTCGGCGTCGCGCAGGCGCTCGAACGTCGCGTCGGTCCAGTTGACCGCCCCCGCCGGGGCCTTCTTGCGGACGATCTTCTTGAGCTTCTTGGGGTCGTCGCCCGCCTTGGCGAGCAGCTTGCGGTTCTCGATCACGTGCTCGGGGGCCATGACGAGGACCTCGCCGAGCGTGTCGTAGCCCGCGCGACCCGCACGGCCCGCGATCTGGTGGAACTCACGCGCCGTGAGGTGACGCATGCGCTCGCCGTCGAACTTCACGAGGCTCGTCATGAGGACCGTGCGGATGGGCACGTTGATGCCCACGCCCAGGGTGTCGGTGCCGCACACGACCTTGAGCAGCCCGGCCTGGGTCAGGCGTTCGACCACGCGCCGGTACTTGGGCAGCATGCCCGCGTGGTGCACGCCCACGCCGTGGCGCAGGAACTTGCTGAGCGTCCTGCCGAACCCCGACGTGAAGCGGAAGTCGCCCAGCTCGGCCGCGATCGCGTCCTTCTCGGAACGGCTCGCGACGTTGATGCTCAGCAGCGCCTGGGCGCGGTCGACCGCGTCCTTCTGCGTGAAGTGCACGACGTACACCGGCGCCCGGTGCGTCGTCACGAGCTCCTCGATGACCTCGCCCAGCGGCTCGACGACGTAGCTGAACGTCAGGGGCACGGGGCGCTCGGCGCTCGTGACCTCCGCGACGGGGCGGCTCGTGCGGGTCTCGAGGTCCTCGGTGAACGTCGAGGTGTCGCCCAGCGTCGCGGACATGAGGACGAACTGCGCCTGGGGCAGCTCGAGGAGCGGGACCTGCCAGGCCCAGCCGCGCTGCGGGTCCGCGTAGTAGTGGAACTCGTCCATGACGACCTGCGCGACGTCCGCGTCGGCGCCGTCGCGCAGCGCGATGTTCGCGAGGATCTCGGCGGTGCAGCAGATGATCGGCGCGGTCGGGTTGACCGACGAGTCGCCGGTCATCATGCCCACGTTCGCGGACCCGAACACCGCGACGAGCGCGAAGAACTTCTCGCTCACGAGCGCCTTGAGCGGGGCCGTGTAGTAGCTGCGGCCGGGCACTCCCGCCCGGTGCGCGGCGAGGGCCGCGTAGTGCGCGCCGACCGCCACGAGCGACTTGCCCGAGCCCGTGGGCGTCGCCAGGATGACGTGCGCGCCCGAGAAGATCTCGATGACCGCCTCGTCCTGGTGGGCGTAGAGGTCGATCCCCGTCTCGGTGGCCCACTCGGTGAACCCTTCGTAGAGGGCGTCGGGGTCCGGGGTGCCCGAGCCGTCCGGTGCCGGCAGGTGACGAACCAGGCCGGGCTCGGGACGGGTCGTGGGGGTCGTGGTGCTCATCGTGGCCATTGTCGCAGAGGCGTCGTCCGCCGAGGTCGCCCGCCGGCCCCGCCGCCGCGCGCCCGCGCCGCGCACCTGGGAACCTGGGCGCATGGCGACCGACCGGCGCGAGGACGCTCCCCGCTTCCATCCCGAGACCGTGGCCGGGTGGCGTGCGTGGCTCGCCGAGCACCACGACGACGAGGTACCCGGGGTCTGGGTCGTGCAGTGGCGCCGGGCCAGCGGCCGGGCGCCCATCGACTACGACGCCCTCATCGAGGAGGCGTTGAGCTTCGGCTGGATCGACGGGACGGTCCGGACGATCGACGACGACCGCTCGATGATGTGGCTGACCCGGCGTCGGCCCGGCAGCCGGTGGACGCGGCTGAGCAAGGAGCGGGTCGCCCGCGCGGAGGCCGACGGCAGGATGACCGACGCGGGGCGGGCGGTCGTCGAGGCCGCGAAGGTCGACGGGTCCTGGACGAGGTACGACGACGCCGAGGCGCTCGTCGTCCCCGACGACCTGGCCGCGGCGCTCGCGGCGGCACCACCCGCCCGGGAGCACTGGGACGGTTTTCCGCCAGGGGTTCGTCGGCTGATCCTGGGATGGGTCGCGGACGCCAGGCGCCCGCAGACCCGGGCTGCGCGGATCGCCGAGACGGCCGACAAGGCCCGGCGAGGCGAACGAGCCCACGAGCAGCCGCGCTGAGCGCCCGTCGCGACACGACCACCGCCAGCGGCTAGCGTCCGTCGGGACGGCAGCACCGCCGTCGGGCTGAAGGAGTGAACGCATGGAGGTCCTGCAGGAGGCCCTGATCGACCCGTTGAGCAACGCCCTGTACTCGTACGTCCTGGTCTACGTGCTGATCGGCGCGGGCATCTACTTCACGGTCCGCACGCGCGCGGTCCAGGTGCGGCTGTTCGGGCTCATGTTCCGGCTCGTGGGCGGGTCGACGGGCGCGGCCGAGGGCGGCATCTCGTCGTTCCAGGCGTTCTGCGTGGGCCTCGCGTCGCGCGTGGGCACGGGGAACATCGCGGGCGTCGCGATCGCGCTGACGCTCGGCGGGCCGGGCGCGATCTTCTGGATGTGGTGCGTCGCGCTCATCGGCATGGCCACGGCGTTCGTCGAGGCGACCCTGGGGCAGGTCTTCAAGGTCCGGGCCGACGACGGCTCCTACCGCGGCGGCCCCGCGTACTACATCCAGCGCGGCCTGGGCTCTCGTCGGTGGGGGATCGTGTTCGCGATCCTGCTGATCTTCGCGTTCGGCTTCGCGTTCAACATGGTCCAGGCGAACACGATCAGCGAGGCCCTCGACAAGGGGCACGCGGTCTCGCCCGGCTGGACGGCGGTCTTCCTCATGGTCCTGGCCGCGCCCGTGCTGTTCGGCGGGGTCAAGCGCGTCGCGAAGGTCGCGGGGATCGTGCTGCCGGTCATGGCGGGGGTCTACGTGCTGCTCGCGGCGACGATCATCCTCCTGAACCTGGGCGCGCTCCCGGGCGTGATCGGGCAGATCGTCGAGGGGGCGTTCGGGCTCGACCAGGCCGTCGCGGGCACGGCGGGCGGGATCCTCGCCGCGCTGCTCAACGGGGTCAAGCGCGGCCTGTTCTCGAACGAGGCGGGCATGGGCAGCGCCCCGAACGCGGCCGCGACGGCGACTGTCTCGCACCCCGCCAAGCAGGGCCTGATCCAGTCGCTCGGGGTGTTCGTCGACACGATCGTGGTGTGCTCGGCGACGGCCTTCATCATCCTCATGGCGGGCCCGGAGGTCTTCGACCCGGGGACGACGACCGACGCGGCCGGGGCCTCGCTCACGCAGGAGGCCGTCGCGGCCCAGCTCGGGTCGTGGACCGTGTGGCCCATGACGATCCTGGTGTTCGTCTTCGCGTTCTCCTCGGTGCTGGGCAACTACTCGTACGCCGAGGTCAACCTGACGTTCCTGGGGATCCGCGCCAAGGCGCTCACCGCGCTGCGGACCCTCGTGCTGGCCGCGATCGGCATCGGGTCCCTCATCGAGCTCGAGGCCGTGTGGGCCGTCGCGGACGTCGCGATGGCGCTCATGGCGCTCGTCAACCTGGTGGCGATCACGCTGCTCGGCCGGTGGGCGTTCGGTGCGCTCAAGGACTTCGAGCGCCTGCGCAAGGACGGGAGCGACGCCCGGTTCGTCGGGATCGGGAACCCGGACCTGCCCGGGGACGTGCCGGGCGACGTGTGGGCGCCGGTTCAGCAGGGCTCGAAGACGTAGCCCTGGTCGCGCGGCGTGGTGAGGTCTCGGTCGCGGCCCACGACCGACGCCCCGCGGGCGCACGCCGCGGCGAGGCGGTCCGCGAGGGCGGGCTCGTCGTCGTACTCGATCTCCAGGACGCGCGTGCCGTACGCCGCGGCGTAGTCGCCGCACTCGACGTGGACCGCGCAGTCCTCGGTGACGACGAAGTCGAACCCGAGCGCCGGCCCGCGCTCGCCGAGCTCGACCGTGTTCTTCTGACCGATCGCGAGGCCCCGCGCGTGGGCCTGCTCGATCAGGAGCGTGGCGAGCGCGAGGTTGTCGCCCTGCGTGAGCGCTCCGTCGGAGCGGGTGAACGAGTCCAGGTTGTCGGCCTCGACCGCGTCGAAGCCCGCATCCGCGCACGCGTCCACCTGGGCTCCGACGATCTGCGCGATCGCGTGGCGAGAGGCGTCGGTCGAGGTGTCGAGGAGCAGCTCGTCGGGCCAGCCGGGGTCGGCGACGGGAGCGCCGGCGTCGTCCCGCAGGACGAGGTCCGGGTGGTCGCGCAGCCAGGTCTCGCGCTCGCCGGGCTGGGTCTGGAAGCCGTTGACGTAGCAGACGTCGTAGCCTGCGCCCGCGGGGGAGTCGGTGACGTCGCGCACGACGACCGTGACGCCGTCGGGCGGCGGGTACGCCCCGCCGAGCTGGTAGTCGAGCCCGGCCCCGGCGGGCGGGGGAGCGGGCGTCGTGCCGCCCTGCCCGACGGCGTCGCTCACCGACGTCGTCGGCTCACGGTCGCTCGGGGCAGCAGGGGCCGGGCCGGCGGCGCACCCGGCGGCGAGGACGAGGACCAGGGCCGGCCCGACGAGCGACGCGGGAACGGACGAGCGGAGGGGGAGCGGGGGCACGGTTCCATGCTCGCACCCGTGCCGGGCCGCGAGGGTCGACCGGCCGGAGGGGTCAGCCCAGGTCCCACAGCAGCCGGTAGTACGCGATCCGCTCGGGGTCCGGCTCGACCCCGTAGGCCTCGTAGACGATCCCGTCGTAGCCGGGCCCGTAGTTCCACCCGGTGCTCCAGGCGGCGACGGCGAGGTCGGCCCAGCGGTCGGCGACCCCGAGCGACCCGAGGTCGACGTGCGCGGCGAACGAGCCGTCGGCGTGCAGGAGCGTGTTGGGTGCGCACGCGTCGCCGTGGCACACGACGAGCCGGTCCACGGGCGGCGCGACGTCGAGCCGCGCGCGGGCCTCGGTGACCGTGAGCGCGGCGTGCTCGGGGAACCACTCGGTGGGCCCCTCGCCGTCGGCGATGCGCTCGTCGGCGCGGGCGGTGCGCTCCTCGATGCCCCACGTGAACGGGCAGTCCTCGACGGGCAGGGCATCGTGCAGGACGCGCAGCCCGTGGCCGATCGAGGCGGCGGCCGTGGCGGGTTCCGCGACCCAGCGCGGGTCGACGGCCGAGGCGGCGTCGATCGCCTCGGTCACGAGCCAGGCACCGGCCTCGTCCCGCCCGGCGTCGAGCACGCGGGGCACGGCCGTGAACCGCGATGCCCACGCCAGGCGCTCGGCCTCGGCGAGCAGGTCGATCTCCGGGGTCCCGGCCGCGACCCACTTGACGTACCGGTCCGTGCCCCAGCGGAACGTGAGGCCGCCGAGGTCGTTCCGCCAGACCGGGACCAGGTCGCCGCCTCCCGAGGCGTCGACGAGCGACCGGACGGCGGGCGGCACGGGCACGGGGCGGGTGGGGATCATGGCGAGGGGCGGTCGCGACATGCCCCGATCCTGCCAGGTGCGAGCGACGGACCGAGGGCGCGAGACAGGTGGGTGCGTCCGAGACGGGTGGTCCGGGCGGCGTCCTGAGCACCCGTCTCGCGCCGGGCCACCCGTCTCGCGCCGGGCCACCCGGTCTCGGTCAGCCCAGCAGGCGCTCGCAGACCTCGAGCATCCGGGCTCGCAGCGAGGCCGAGCGC
Organism: Oerskovia douganii; assembly: GCF_015142735.1. Taxonomy (GTDB): domain Bacteria; phylum Actinomycetota; class Actinomycetes; order Actinomycetales; family Cellulomonadaceae; genus Oerskovia; species Oerskovia douganii. Next base: position 86,290 of record NZ_JACSPN010000013.1, read on the forward strand.
TCGGCGAACCCGCGCTGCAGCCGCACGTACTCGGCCTTGCCCTCGGGCGTCTCGATCGCGACGGGGGCGACGCCGTACGCCGACACGTCGTAGGGGCTGGCCCGCATGTCGACCCAGCGGATGTCGCGTGCGAGCTCGAACGCGTCGAGCACCATGTCGCCCGGCGCCGCGGGCGACAGCTTGGTCGCCCACTTGTAGAGGTCCATGTTGGCGTGCAGGCAACCCGGCTGCTCGAGCGCGGGCTGGGTCTCCCGGGTGGGCTGCAACCGGTTGAGGCTCACGGCCTCGGGGGTGAAGAAGCGGAACGCGTCGAAGTGCGAGCACCGCACGGGGTGCGACGCCACGACCTCGTCGGTGCCCTGGGCGCCGAGCCGCAGGGGCAGGGGGTGGCGGTGGTCGCGTCCCTGGGCGTGGTCGCGGTAGACCATGGCCCACTCGTGCAGCCCGAAGCACCCGAGCGTCGCCGGTCGGGACGCGGTGGCCGCGAGGAGGTCGCGGGCGTAGCGCACGGTCTCACCCCGGTCGGCGAGGAACGCGTCGACGTCGAGGCTCACGCCTCCGGTCGTGCTCGTCCTGTGCCACCGCCAGATGGCGCGCTCGGCGAGGAGGGGCGCGACGTCGTCGGGCGGGAGGCCACCGGACGTGAGCGTCACGCTCGCGCCGGGGTGCCAGCGGCGGAGCTGGGCGGGGCGCGTGGGGTAGTAGGTGAAGAGGAAGTCCTCGACCGCGTGCTTCTCGCCGCGCTCCTTGCGCTCGCGCCGGCCTGCGGTCAGGGCGTCGGCCCGGGAGGCGTGGGCCTGGGCGAGCGGGAGCCACGTGGCGGCGTCGAGCACCTCCTGCCCGACGGCGTCGCGCGCCTCGGGCGCACTCGTCGGGTGGGGAGCGGGGAGGGTGGGCATGGTTCCAGGGTAGGTGCCGCCGGGGGAGGGCTGGCCCGGCCCGGTCCGGGGGCCGGTGCGCATTCACCCGTTCCACCCCCTCTACGTCATCTACACATATGGAACACTTGTGCCGGACTGTGCGCAGGGCATGCCCGCGCCACGTCCTCCCCCGCACACCACGGCGTCGCCGTGCCGTGCACGACCATGAGGCAGAGCTGACGAATGACCTTCCCCCCTCCCGGACCCGCCGAGCAGACCCCCCAGGCGTACAGCCACCCCGGGGTGCCGCAGCAGGCGCCCCACCCGCAGCCCGGGCAGCCCGGCGCATGGGGACCGGAGCAGGGCGGCTACCTGCCGCCGAACGGGCCCGTCCCGCCCAAGAAGACCAACGTGCTCGCGATCACGGGCTTCGTCCTCGCGATCGTCGGCCTCCTGCTGTGCCTGATCCCCTTCATCAACCTCTTCGCAGCCGTGCTGGCGCTGGCGGGGCTCGTGCTCGGCATCGTCGGCCTGGTCAAGGCCCGGACGCTCGGGAACGGCAAGGGCCTGTCGATCGCCGCGATCATCGTCGCGGTCGTCGCGGGCCTCGGCGTGATCATCTCCCAGGTCGTGTTCGTCGCGGCCCTCGACGGGCTCTCGAAGGAGCTCGACTCGATCGCGGTCGAGAGCGGGGTCTCCGAGGACCTGGTCCCGGAGGACCCGGCCGACGGCACCTCGGCCGTGGAGGACCCGGCCGCGGACGCCTCGTCCCCGGCCCTGGTCTTCGGTGACATCGCGGAGTTCGAGGACGGCCTCGAGGTCGGCGCGGGCGCCCCGGCAGCCTTCACGCCGAGCGACACCGCCGCGGGCGTCGAGGGGTTCACGCAGTTCGTGCGCATCGACGTCACCCTCACGAACGGTACCGAGGAGGCGTTCGACCCGGCCCTGACCTACGTCACGCTCTCGTCCGCCGGCACGGAGGGCTCCCGGGTCTTCGACTCCGGCAACGGGATCGACGGCGGACCCAGCACGTCGCTCCTCCCCGGCCAGGCCGTGACCTTCCCCGTGGTCTTCGGCGTCACGGACCCCGCGGACCTGACGCTCGAGGTCAGCCCCGGGGCGTGGGAGTACTCGTCGGTCATCTTCTCGACCGTCGGCTGACGCCGCTCCCGGCGAGCCGGGGGCCGGCGACCCCGCGATCCGCGACGGCGGGGCCTACGTGCGCGTGGGCTCCGCCTCGGGTCCCGGGGACGACTCGGTGGGCACCTGCTGCCACGGCCAGCGGCCCGTGATCTCCAGCTCGAGCGAGAAGCTCAGGAACGTCCGGATCAGGACGATCGCGGCGAGCACCCCGACGCTCTCGAGCGTCGGGGTGACGGCCACGGTACGGATGATGTCCGCCGCGACCAGGAGCTCGAGCCCGAGCAGGATCGACCGGCCGAGCCGACGCCGGAACAGGCGGTACACGTTGCCCTCGCGGCGCCGGCTCATCGACAGGAACGTCGCGTACAGGGCCCCGACGACGATCGCGGCGACCCCCGCGGCGTCGACCACCTTGCCGACGACCTCGACCACCTCGGCGAACGTCATGAGCCGAGCGTAGGACGGAACGCCCGTCCCGGCCGGTCGGGGCGGGCGGCCCTACTCCGTCGCGTCCAGGAACTCCTTCGCGAGACGTTGGGGGGCACGCGCGAGCCACGCGTCCTCCAGCAGCTCCTCGAGCTCGGGGACCGCGACGCGGTCCAGCCGGGCGAGGACGATCGGGTAGCCCGCGAAGTGGGCCGTCGTGAAGAACGTGCCGGGCTCGTCGCCCACGAGCGCGAGCTTCTCGCCCTCGTCCGCGACGTAGAGTCCCAGGGGAGCGCTGTCGGGTGCTGCCGCGCCCAGCTCGTCCAGGTCCCGACGGCGCAGCGGCCGCTCCCACGCGAAGTTCCGTCCGTGCACCGACCACTCGCGCGGGCGGCGCTCCTCGGTGTCCGGGAGGACCGACGCGATCCGTCCGACGTCGTCCCAGGTTGCCATGTCCTGACGCTACGCCCGACCGTGCGACCTGTCAGGGCGAGGCCCGCCCGGTCGGGTCAGAGCGGCGCCCTCTGCGCGGCGTCGTCCTTGCCCGTCGCACCCGGCGCGAAGATCTCGATGAGCACCACGAGCGTCTGGTCGATCCGCTCGACCTGACGCAGGACCACGTCCTCGGCGCGCGCGGGCGGTCCGGTCGGGTCGTACTCGCTGTCGAAGTCGAGGTCCTCCTCGACCGTGCGAGGGAGCCGACCGGCCAGCGCGTCGTGCAGCGCCGAGATGTTCTCGCTCGTCGTGCGACGCAGGCGTGCCCAGTCCTCCGACGACAGGTCCGTGCCTGCCTCGAGCATGCGCGTGGCAGCACGGGCCAGGTGGCGCGTGTAGTAGGTCAACGACCAGACCGCGGTGAGCTGGCCCTCGATGCCCCCCACCTCCAGGGCGCCCGGCGTGCGGCGCAGGGGGGCGGCGGTCGCGTTGACCTGCCGCACGTCCTTGTTGATCACCAGCAGGCGCTTCTCGAGGGCCTTCTTCGAGATCTTGGTCCCGCCCTCGAGCTCGCGCAGACTGGCGACGACCACGATCTCGATGTCCTGCAGGAGCTTCATGATGTCCTTGTCGAGCTTGGTCCGCGTGTGCGTGGGGAGCACGAGCCAGGCGACGAGCAGGGCGACGGCGGCTCCGAACAAGGTCTCGAGCACCCTGATCTCGAGAGCGAGCGTGGTCAGGCGACCGAGGAACTCGTAGAGCAGCGCGAAGAGCATGGTCGTCCAGAAGTTCGACACCGCGGGCGACACCGGCCGGTAGTACGTGGAGGCGAACACGGCGACGGCGAGCAGCGGCACGATCACGGCCGGGTCTGCGCCCGTCCAGATCGCGACCGCGAACCCGACCGCCGCGCCCACCACCGTTCCCGCGACGCGCTGGGCGCCCTTGACGAAGGTCTCCCCGTCGCTGCCGCCCAGGACCTGGTACGCGGCGAGCGTGGCCCAGTACTGGTGGGTCGTGGACACGGCCTCCCCGAGACCGAGCGCGGCCCCGGTCGCGACGCCGGCCTGGATCGCCCGCCTGGTCACGGGTGACATCGGCTTCCTGCCGCCCGACGCCTTCTCGGGCGCGGGGAGCAGCTCGTCCAGCCCGGCGTCGTCCGTCTCGGCGTCGTCGGGGTCGACCAGGGCGAGCGGGGGCGCGTCCGGGTCGAGGCTCGCGACCTCGGCCGTGCGCAGGACGTCCGCCGCGCGGTACAGCTCGTTGGCCGACTGGTAGAGCAGCCGGGCGGCCTGCGGCCAGTCGGCGGGGGCGCGGTCGTCCTGCCACGGGGCGAGGTGCGGGGGCGGTGCGCTCGGGGTCGAGCCGTCGAGGGGGCGGGTGTTCCTGGTCGTCGCGACCTTCGTCCCGGCGCTCAAGCGACCCTGAGCGTCGTCCCTGGCAGGACCCGGACGGGCCGACGGCGGCGCTCCCCGAGGAGGGGAGCGCCGCCGTCGGGCGCGGTCCGTGAGGGCCCGACGGCGGAGCCCGACCTCGGGAGGCCGGGCTCCCCGCGGGGCGGGCTCAGAGCGAGGCGCCCCAGCGGTAGCCCACGTAGGCCAGCGCGACGCACACCACGAGGATCCCGATCGAGTAGGCGAACGCCGTCCCGTAGCGCTTCTGCTTGATGAGCTGGACGGTCTCGTAGCTCGCCGTGCTGAACGTCGTGTAGCCGCCCAGGAACCCCGTGCCGATGATCGCGCTGACGTCGCTCGAGGCGATCTTGCTCACGACCAGGCCGGTGAGGAAGCCCAGCACGAGCGAGCCCGACATGTTGATGATCGCGGTGGGCCAGGGGAAGGCCGTCCTGACCTTGGAGCGGATGAGACCGTCGACCACGAACCGCACGCCGGCACCCAGGCCGCCCGCGACGGCCAGCAGGACGAAGACCCCCGGCGTCATCGGACGGTCCTGCGGTCCACGCGCCGCGAGCGCGCGTCGTACCGGGCCGCCACGACGATGCCCGCGAGGGTCGCGCCCGCGCCGACGAGCACCGTCGTGAGCGCGTACGCGACGCCCAGCCCCGCGCGGGACGAGTCGAGCAGCAGGGCGACGTCGGTCGCGAGCGTGCTGTACGTCGTGAAGCCGCCGCAGAAGCCCGTCCCGAGCAGGAGGCGCAGCCGCGGACCGCGCGGGTCGTCGGGCAGGCGGCGCAGGACCACCTCCGTCAGGCACCCCAGCACGAAGGCCCCCACGACGTTGACCACCAGGATCGCGACGGGCACCTCATGAAGGTCGGGGATCGCGAGGACGACCCCCTCGCGCGCTGCCGCACCGAACGCCCCTCCGAGCACGACGAGCCCGATCGACGACCAGCGCAGATAGCCGGGCCGGGCGCCCCGGCCGGTCACCCGACCCCCTGCCCGTGCCTGTCCGTCGCCCGCACGGGCACGACGACCACGGGCCGCACCTGGCGGTGGGCCAGGTGCACGGCGACCGAACGGTTGAACAGCTCCTGCACGCCCCGGGCGAGCCCGTGGCGGTGCGCGCCGACCACGACCATCGCCGCGTCGAGCGTGTCCGCGAGACGTCCCAGCGCGTCGGCCGTGTCGCCGACCAGGAGCCGGGTGCTCCACCGGACGCCGGTCGGGCCGAGGACCGCGGCGAGGTGCTCCACGAGCGCAGGCTCCAGGTCCTGCTCGCGCTCGTCGTCGTAGTCCGGGTCGATCGAGGCCGAGACCACGCTCCCGTCCGGGCGCTCCGAGACGGCGAAACGGCCGGCGACCACGTGGGCGCAGACCAGCTCGCCGCCGAACCGACCGGCGAAGCGTGCGGCCTCGACCAGGACGACGTCCGGCTGGCCGGGACTCACCCCGACGACGACAGGGGGCCCGGCAGGCGGCACGGCCGTCAGCGGGACCGGCCGGTCGGCCGGTCGGGTCTCCGGCCGGTCCTCGTCCCGCGTGTCCGCTGCCATCCTCCGAGCCTAGGGCAGGGGGCGCTCAGAACGGCGCGACCTTGCGAGCAGGCGGGAAGATCGCGTCCAGGGCGGAGAGGTCGTCGGCGCTCGGCACCCAGGCCCCGGCCGCGGCGTTCTGCCGGACCTGCTCGGGGCGCGTGGCGCCCGCGATGACGCTCGACACCTGCGGCTGGGCCAGCAGCCACCCGAACGCGACCTCGACCTCGGTCACGCCGCGCTCGCGCGCGAAAGTGTGGAGCGCCGTGAGCGCCTGCCAGGGCGCGGAGTCGAGCAGGTGCGGCTTGGAGTGGACCAGGCGGCCGTCGCCCGGCCCCGTGCCGTCGGCGTACTTGCCCGTGAGCAGGCCGTTCGCGAGCGGGAAGAACGGCAGCACGCCCAGCCCGTAGGCCTTCGCCGCGGGCAGGACCTCGAGCTCGGCCTCGCGGTCGATGAGGTTGTACTGGTTCTGCGCCGACACGAAGCGGACCGTGCCGGTCAGGCGGGCCTGGTACTCGGCGTCGGCGATCTGCCAGCCCGCCCGGTTCGAGTGGCCGACGTAGCGGACCTTGCCCGCACGGACCAGGTCGTCGAGCGCGGAGAGCGTCTCCTCGACGGGCGTGCGCCTGTCCGGGGTGTGGAACTGGTACAGGTCGATCCAGTCGGTGCCGAGACGCCGCAGCGACGCCTCGACCGCCTTGACGACGTACCGACGCGAACCCCGCGCCCGGAAGTCCTTGCCGTTGGCCCCGTGCATGGGCATGCCGAACTTCGTGGCGACCACGACGTCGTCGCGCCGGCCGCCCAGCGCCTTGCCGAGCAGCTCCTCGCTCAGGCCCGGCCGGGCGCCGTACACGTCCGCGACGTCGAAGAACGTGATGCCCGCGTCCAGCGCGGCGTCGATCAGCGCGCGCGACCCGTCGAGGGACTCGGTCGCGGTGCGCGGGCGTCCCAGGTTGTTGCAGCCCAGACCGATCGCGGACACCGCGAGGCCGGACGAGCCCAGGCGTCGGACCTCGGGGCGGGCAGGGACGTCGGGTGAAGAAGTCGTCATGCGCCCGACTGTACGTCGCCCCCCGGGGTGGGTGGCGCCGTCGGGCCGACGTCTCGCCTGGTGGGACCCGGTGCGGGGGCCGAGGGGATCGACGCCGCGCGCCCCGCGACCCCGCCCACGAACCGCTCGAGCGGGCCCCGACCGAGCGACCACCGCCACGCCGTCGCGAGCACCAGGCTCGCGACCACGAGGAGCAGCAGCTCGCCGTTCCCCGCGTCCGCCATGAGCTGGTCCTGCCACGCCCAGATCGCGACGACCTGCAGGCAGTAGACCGTGAGCGCCATCGAACCCACGGCTGCGAGCGGGGCCAGGACCCGCAGGAGCGGACGACGGTCGCCCACCAGCAGGCACAGCCCCAGGACCGCGAGCGCGAAGGCTCCCGACCCCACGACCTCGAGCGTCGTGTCGGTGTGCGGGCCCGCGAGCCACAGGTACTCCGACGTCGGCAGGGGCGTCGTCCACGGCAGCGGCTCGGGCTGGAACACGCCCGACGCGTCGAGCGCCCGCTGCTCGATCTCGGCCGCGCGCCCCGACCCCGCGAGGACCTGGGTCAGCGTCGTTCCCGTGAAGAGAGCCGAGAGCAGGTACGCCCCGAGCGCCGTGGCCGCCCCACCCCCGAGCAGCCGCTCCTGCAGGCGCCGGGAGCCCAGGTCGAGCCGCCCCACGCCCAGCCCCACGAGGACGTAGGCCATCCAGACGAGCGCGGGGTAGTGGCCCGTGAGGAGGAAGTCCGTGAGGGCCCCCGAGCCGTCCACGGGCAGCGTGAGGTCCGCCCGCAGCAGGATCTCCGGCAGCCGGTACACCAGGACGGGTCCCACGACCGCGATCACGAGCGCGAGCCCGAACAGCCGCCGCGGCTCCCACCGCAGGAACGGCAGCGCGAGCACGAAGTACGCCGCGTAGAAGCCCAGGATGAGCGCGACCGGCGTCCCGAGCAGGTCCAGCAGGCCCGCGATCGCGAGGAGCAGCACGGCCCGCACCAGGATGCGCGTGCGCGCCTGGAGCGCCGGGACCCCCGACAGCGGGCTGCGTCGTCCCGAGACCAGCGCGAGGGAGACCCCCGCGACCACCGCGAACAGGACGGACGAGCGCCCGTGCACCAGCGAGAGCCACCCGTCGCCGGTCGAGAAGTCGTCCGACGTCACGCCCACGTGCGCCGCGAACATCCCCAGGACCGCGAGGCCGCGCGCCAGGTCGACGCCCGGCACCCGGTCCCCGGCGGGCAGCAGCAGGGCCGCGTGACGTCGCCAGAACCCGCCCGACGACGTCACGCGGGCAGGGCGGGCAGGGTCGGCCTGGGCGGTGGTCACGCAGCGATTGTCCCGGGTGGCACGGCCCCCGCACGGCGCGGCGCGCGAGCGACCGCGAACCGCACCCCGACCGTTCGCCGCCCATGATGTGAGAACGGGGCTGTGGTCAGGGTGGAAGCGTTCTACCGTGCAAGCATGACCCACACCCCCACGCCGGACCAGGACGTCACCGCCGACGCCTCGCCCGACGCCCATGCACCCGACGCCCCCACCGGGGCACTGGGAAGCACCCCGAGCATGGAGTCCGAGTCGTACACCCACGGGCACCACGAGTCGGTGCTGCGTTCGCACCGGTGGCGCACCGCGGAGAACTCCGCCGGCTTCCTCCTGCCCCACCTGCGCGCCGACCACCAGGTCCTCGACGTCGGCTGCGGACCCGCGACCCTCACCGTCGACCTCGCCCGCCACGTGCCCGACGGCACCGTGATCGGGGTCGACGCCTCGGCCGCCGTGCTCGACAGCGCGCGCGAGCTCGCAGCAGGCTCCGGGCTCGGCAACGTCTCGTTCCAGCAGGCCAACGCCTACGAGCTGCCCTTCCCCGACGACACGTTCGACGTCGTCTTCGCCCACCAGCTCCTCCAGCACCTGTCCGACCCGCTGGCCGCCCTGCGCGAGATGAAGCGCGTCGCCAAGCCCGGCGGCATCGTCGCGGTGCGCGACGCCGACTACGCCGCCATGACCTGGTACCCCGAGTACCCCGGGCTCACCGAGTGGAACGAGCTCTACCACGAGGTCACGCACGCCTACGGCTACCAGGCCGACGCGGGACGCCGCCTGCTCGCCTGGGTCCAGGAGGCCGGGTTCGACCCCGCCCAGATCGTGCCGTCCGCCGGGGTCTGGTGCTACTCGACCCCCGCCGACCGCGCCTGGTGGGGCGGCCTGTGGGCCGAGCGCTGCATCGCGTCCAACTTCGCCGTCCAGGCCAAGGAGTCGGCGCTCGCGGACGACGTCGCCCTCGAACAGCTCGCGCAGGAGTGGCTGCGCTGGGCCGAGGAGCCCGCGGGCTGGTTCGCCGTCCTCAACGGCGAGGTGCTCGCGCGGGCCTAGCGCCGTCGTCGGGCCGCCGCGCGCGGCGCCCGGCCGCCCGACCCACGGCACCACGACGAGCAGGCCGCGGCCCCCACCCGGGGTCGCGGCCTGCTCGTCGGTAGGCTGGGCTCGTGCGCATCGCCAGATTCACCACCGGAGAAGACCCCCGCTACGCCCTCGTGCAGGAGGAGGCGGGCAAGACCTATCTCGCCGTCCTCAACGGCGACCCCCTCTACATGCCCGTCCTGCCGACCGGCGAGCGGATCGAGCTCGGGGACGGCGTCCGCCTCCTCGCGCCCGTGATCCCGCGCTCCAAGGTGGTCGCGGTCGGCCGCAACTACGCGGCCCACGCGGCCGAGATGGGCAACGACGTCCCGACGTCGCCGCTCATCTTCTTCAAGCCCAACACCTCGGTCGTGGGCCCGGACGACCCCATCGTGCTGCCCGACTTCTCGGACGAGGTCAGCTACGAGGCCGAGCTCGCGGTCGTGATCGGCCGCATCGCCAAGGACGTGCGCCCCGAGGACGCCGCCTCCTACATCCTGGGGTACACCGTCGCCAACGACGTGACCGCGCGCGACGCCCAGCGGACCGACGGCCAGTGGGCCCGGGCCAAGGGCTTCGACTCGGCGTGCCCCATCGGGCCGTGGATCGACACCGACCTCGACGTCGAGGACCTCGCGGTGACGTCGCGCGTCAACGGCGAGACCCGCCAGGACGGTCGCACGCGCGACATGATCTTCGACGTCCCCTACCTCGTGTCGTACATCTCCGAGGCCTTCACGCTGCTGCCCGGCGACGTCATCCTCACGGGCACGCCCGCGGGCGTGGGACGCATCGACGCGGGCGACCGCGTCGAGTGCGAGGTCGAGGGCCTGGGCGTGCTCGCGAACCCGGTCGTCCGCCGCGGCTGAGGTCCTCGCAAGGCCCGCTGGGCCCGCTGGACCAGGTGGCCGCCGTCCCTTGGGGGACTGCGGCCGCCCCCCGCGACGTGGTCCTGCGTGGGGGCCCGGTCACGCAGCCCGGTCACGCGGCCCGGGCCGCGTCGAGGAGCCGGTCCTCGCACCAGCGCTGCGCGGCCTCGAACGACGTGAACTCCTGGTCCACGCCCGCGAGCAGCCGTCGCTCGAACGGGTCGACCACCACGACGTGCACGCCCTGCCCCTGGAGCCGGACCACGAGCCCGCGCAGGAGCTGGGCCCCCAGCGTGACCACGCGCGCCGTGCGCCGCAGGTCGAGGATCAGCCACCGCTCGCCGCTCGGCAGCGGGGAGGGCAGCTCGTCGACCGAGCGCAGGATCGTCTCCGCGGCCGCGAACTCGACCGTGCCCTGGACGGCTCGCACCGAGATCGCGGAGCCCAGGTCCCGCAGCCGGCGCAGCTGGGCGGGCGTGCGGTGCGCGAGCTGGCGCAGCCGGTCGGCGCGCGTGCTCTGGTAGAGCGTGGGGACGTCACGGTCGGGGCGGTGCATGAGGTGCAGGTGGAACTGCCGCGAGATCTCGTGGGCCGCCGCGACCGAGCGCACGCTGTTGCCGCGCGCGTCGAGGGGCGGGCTGAACAGCCCCAGGCCGAACTGACCCACGCCGACCGACACCAGACCGCCCGAGACGCCGCTCTTCGCGGGCATGCCCGCCCGCAGCAGCCACTCGCCCGCGTAGTCGTACATGCCGCTCGTCGCCATCACGGCGAGCACCCACTCGGTCACGACCTCGTCGACGACCTGCTCGCCCGTGACGGGGTTCACGCCCCCGTTGGCGAGCGTCGCGGACATGACCGCGAGGTCGCGGGTCGTGACGAGGACCGAGCACTGGCGGAAGTAGGTGTCGAGCGTGGCCTCGACGTCCGTGGTCAGCGCGCCCGTGCTGTGCATGAGGTAGGCGATGGCCCGGTTGCGGTCTCCCGTCTCGGACTCGCTGACGTACACGCGGCCGTCGACGTCGAGCGGGCGGCCGGCGAACGCCTCCAGCACGGCGAGGATGCGCGCGAACCGTTCCTCCTCGGAGGCCCCGCGGACCAGCGACGTCGTGACGATGGCCCCCGCGTTGACCATGGGGTTCGGCGGGCGGCCCGTGACCGGGTCCAGGCGGATCGAGCTGAACCCCTCGCCGCTGGGCTCGGCCCCCACGTGCTCGAGCACCTCGGCCAGCCCCCGGTCCATGAGCGCCAGGGCGAACACGAACGGCTTCGACAGCGACTGGATGGTGAACGGGACGTCGGCGTCCCCCGCGGTGTAGACGCTGCCCGTGACCCCGGCCAGGGCCACACCGAACAGCGACCGGTCGGCGGTCGCGAGCTCGGGGATGTACGTCGCCACGTCGCCCTCGTCGAGGTCGCGGAACCTCTCGTGGACCGCGGCGAGGGCGTCGGCGATGAGCTCGCTCGCGCCGGTGCGGCCCGTGCCGACCACCGGACCGGTGGTGCCGACCGCGCCGTCGCGCGCCTCGGCGCCGTCGGCCCTGCCGGGCTCGTCGGGCAGGGCGGGTGAGGAGTGCGTGGGACCGGGCATGTACGCGATTGTGCCTCCGGTGCACGCTCGGTGCCCGGCAGGTCGGTCCCGCCGGGCACCGAGCACCCGCAGGTCAGTCAAGCGGCCACGGGTGAGCAGCCACCCCGACGACGTTCCACGCGTTGATCGCGGCGACGACCCACAAGAGCTCGGCGAGCTCGGTCGGGGCGAGATGAGCGGCGGCCTCCTCGACGACCGCCTCGGGCACCGGCCCGTCCGAGCGACGGGTGACGGCCTCGGCCAGCGCGAGCGCCGCGCGCTCGCGGGCCGTGAAGAACGGGGTCTCGCGCCACACGGACAGGCTCAGGACCCGTCGGGTCTCCACGCCGGCGGCGAGCGCGTCCGCGCTGTGGGTGTCGACGCAGTACGCGCAGCCGTTGATCTGCGACGTGCGGGCGCTGACCAGGTCGAGCAGGGAGGCCTCGATCGAGGACGTGCGGGTCGCCGCGGCGAACGAGGCCATCGCGCGGCTCATCGCCGGGGCGAGGTCGTCGACCGCGAGCCGGACGGGGACAGGAACGGTCTGGGAGCTGGTTGCTGTGGTCATGTGATCGACGCTACGTACCGAACGGCCCAGCGGTAAGGTCCAGTTCCATGACCGAAGAGTGGTCCACCTCGGGGTGGGACCTGCACCTCGAGCCGGGCTCCGGGGCCGGTGCCGGCCGCCGAGCCGGTCTCGAGGCCGCGCTCCGGGCCGCGATCCGCGGGGGACGACTCGCCGCAGGTTCCCGAGTGCCGTCGACCCGCGCCCTGGCGCGCGACCTGGGGCTCGCGCGAGGCACGGTCAGCGCGGCCTACGACCAGCTCGTCGCCGAGGGATTCCTCCAGGCCAGGGCAGGGGCAGGGACCCGGGTCGCCCCGCTGCCCGCCGTGACCACCGCTGCGGCGCAGGCGTCGCGCCCTCGTCCGGTGCCGGCTCTCCGCCTCGTCCCCGGCAGCCCCGACGTCACGACCTTTCCCGTCGCGGCATGGTCCCGGGCCACCCGCCTGGCGCTCGCGGCGGCGCCGACCTCGACGTTCGGCTACGGCGACCCGCGAGGGCTCCAGGAGCTGCGTACGGTGCTCGCGGACTACCTGGCCCGCACCCGGGGTGTGGTGGCGGACCCGGAGCGCATCGTGGTGACGAGCGGGTACGCCCAGGGGCTCGCTCTCCTCGCGCAGGTCCTGCACGGTGCAGGTGCGCACCAGGTCGCGATGGAGGACCCCGGCCTCGGCTTTCATCGCACGATCGTCGGCCGGGCCGGGCTCGAGGTGCTTCCGCTGCCGGTCGACCGCGCCGGGGCGTGCACCGACCTGCTGGGGGGTGCGCGGCTCGCAGACGTGCGCGCCGCCGTCGTGACCCCGGCGCACCAGTACCCCACCGGGGCGACTCTCGCTCCGGACCGACGGCGAGCGCTCCTCGACTGGGCCCGGACGACGGGTGGGCTCGTGATCGAGGACGACTACGACGGCGAGTTCCGCTACGACCGCCACCCGGTCGGTGCCGTGCAGGGCATGGGGCCGGACGAGGTCGCGTACGTGGGCAGCGTGTCCAAGACGATCGGCCCGGGCGTGCGCCTGGGCTGGATGGTCGTGCCCGAGCGCTGGCTGGAGCCCGTGGTGTCGGCCAAGACGTATGCGGACCACCGGACGGGGACCGTCGACCAGCTCACCCTGGCGCACCTGATCGCGTCCCACGGCTACGACCGTCACGTCCGGGTGGTGCGGGCCAGGTACCGCCGCCGTCGGGACCTGCTGGTCGCGCGGCTCGCAGGTCTTGTGGAGAGCGGCGCGGTCGAGGTCTCCGGCATCTCCGCAGGGCTCCACGCGGTGGTGAGCCTGCGCGCTCCAGGGGCGCGCGAGGCAGACGTGACCCGCCGCGCGGCGGAGCTCGGCCTGGAGATCACGGGACTCGGGGAGCACCGGCACGTGCCGGGGGAGGGGGAGCCCGGGATCGTCGTCGGGTTCGGCACTCCCAGCGAGCCCGGATACCCGCGCGCGCTCGACGTGCTGGTCCGCGCGTTGGGCGATCAGGGCGGGCGCTGACCTCCCGACGTGCCGGTCGTGCCGGTCGTGCCGGACGTCCCGGGGGCCGCGGACGCCCCGAGCGGCGGCGCGACCCGTCGCTCGGTCGGCCCGACCGAGCGACGATAGGCTGGGGGGCGTGATCCCTGCACCTGGTTCCTCGCCCGTCCGCGTCCGTTTCTGCCCCTCACCCACGGGGACGCCGCACGTCGGCCTCATCCGCACGGCACTGTTCAACTGGGCGTACGCCCGGCACGTGGGCGGGACGTTCGTCTTCCGCATCGAGGACACGGACGCCGCGCGCGACTCCGAGGAGAGCTACCAGCAGCTCCTCGAGGCGCTGCGCTGGCTCGGCATGGACTGGGACGAGGGCGTCGAGGTCGGCGGCCCGCACGAGCCCTACCGCCAGTCGCAGCGCGGTGACATCTACCAGGACGTCATCCGCCGTCTCGTCGAGGGCGGGTACGCCTACGAGTCCTTCTCGACGCCCGAGGAGATCGAGGCGCGCAACGTCGCGGCCGGTCGGCCCAAGGCCATGGGCTACGACGGGTTCGACCGCACGCTGACCGACGAGCAGAAGGCCGCGTTCCGCGCCGAGGGCCGTGAGCCCGTCCTGCGCATGCGCATGCCGGACACCGACGTGGCCTTCACGGACCTGGTGCGCGGCGAGATCTCGTTCGGTGCGGGCTCGGTCCCGGACTACGTGATCGTCCGCGGCAACGGCCAGCCCCTGTACACGCTGGTCAACCCGGTCGACGACGCCCTGATGGGGATCACGCACGTGCTGCGCGGCGAGGACCTGCTGTCCTCGACGCCGCGTCAGGTCGTGCTGTACCGCGCGCTCCTCGAGCTGGGCGTCGCGAAGGTCATGCCCGAGTTCGGGCACCTGCCGTACGTCATGGGCGAGGGCAACAAGAAGCTGTCCAAGCGCGACCCCGAGTCCAACCTGTTCCTGCACAAGGAGCGCGGCTTCACGCCCGAGGGCCTGCTGAACTACCTCGCGCTGCTGGGCTGGAGCATCTCGGCGGACAACGACATCTTCTCGGTCGAGGAGATGGTCGCGGCGTTCGACATCACCGACGTCAACCCGAACCCGGCCCGCTTCGACCTCAAGAAGGCCGAGGCGATCAACGCGACGCACCTGCGCATGCTGGCCCCCGAGGACTTCCGCGACCGTCTGGTGCCGTACCTGCACCAGGGCGGGTTCGTCCCCGCCGACTCGTTCGCGGACCTCTCGGCCGAGCACCAGGCGCTCGTCACGGCGGGCGCACCGCTCGTGCAGGAGCGCATGGTCCTCCTGGGCGAGGCCAAGGGCATGCTCGGCTTCCTGTTCGTGGCCGACGACGCCGTGCCCGTCGAGGACGAGGCGCGCGCCGCGCTGCGCGAGGAGGCCCCGGCCGTGCTCGACGCCGCGATCCGTGTGCTCGACGCGCTCGACGACTTCTCGACCGACGCCCTCCAGGAGACGCTCAAGGCGGTCCTGGTCGAGGAGATGGGCATCAAGCCGCGCTTCGCGTTCACGCCCCTGCGCGTGGCCGTGACGGGTCGGCGCGTGTCGCCGCCGCTGTTCGAGTCGATGGAGATCCTCGGCAAGGAGTCGACCCTGGCGCGCCTGCGTGCGCTGCGCGCGTCGCTGTGAGCACCCCTGACCTCGTGCTGCCCGACGGCGTCGCGCCCCTCGCGGGGGACGTCGCGACCGGCGGTGGCCTCGACGGTGTCGACGGTGTGCTGTTCGACGTCGACGACACGCTCGTCGACACCCGTGGTGCGTTCGCGCTCGCGATCGACGCGGTGTGCGCGGTGCACCTGCCGCACCTGCCCGTCGAGCGGTACGGCGAGGTCCTTGCGCTGTGGCGCAGCGACCCGCACGGCTGGTACCGGGCGTACACGCGCGGCGAGCTGACGTTCGACGGCCAGCGGATGCTGCGTGCGAACGAGCTGCAGGAGACGTTCGGCGGCGCGGTCCTCGACGAGGACGGGTACGCGGCGTGGAAGACGGTCTTCTGGGGCACGTTCGAGGAGAGCTGGCGCGCGCACGACGACGCCGCTCCCGTCCTCGGGCGGCTCGCCGCCGCGGGGGTCAAGGTGGGTGCGCTGTCCAACGCGTCGGTCGCGCTCCAGACGGACAAGCTGACCCGGTCGGGGCTGTCGGAGGTGCCCATGCTCGTGGGCGTCGACACCCTGGGCTTCGGCAAGCCGGACCCGCGGGTCTTCGTCGAGGCGTGCGCGCGCCTGGGCACGGACCCGGCCCGCACGGTCTACGTGGGCGACGAGCTCGACGTCGACGCGCGGGCCGCGGCCGCGGCAGGTCTGACGGGCGTGTGGATCGACCGTCCCGGTACCCGTCGCGGCGGACCGGCCGAGGAGGACCCCGAGGCCGCACGCGCGGCCGGGGTTCACGTCGTGGCGAGCCTCGACGAGGTCGGCGACCTGGTGCTCGCGGGTCGCTGACGGGCCCGGAGCGCGCGTCGACGTGGAGGGTTCCGGTCGAGGGAGCAGGCTGCGGCACGCCACCTCGACCGGAGCCCTCTATCTCGCGGGTGCGGCCTGCGGGCGCCTGCGCTCCCGCGACGGCGGTGCCGGCGGCGGGGGCGCTCCCGTGGCGACGGCCGCGATCTGTCGTGCGGGGGCCGACAGCTCGGTGCCGTCCTTCCAGACCATCCGCAACCGCCGCGAGAGGTCCAGGCCGGGCACCTGGATCTCGACGAGCGTGCCGCGGGCCAGGTCGTCCGCGACCGTCAGCCGCGACAGCACCGCCACCGCCCCGCCGTACTGCACCGCGGTCTTGAGCGACGCGGTCGATCCCAGGTAGGGCAGGTGGTCGGGGAGGCGGGCGCCGGCCGCGACGAGGGACTTCTCGAGCGTCTCGCGCGTGCCCGAGCCGCGCTCGCGGACCACGAGCCCACCGCTCACCAGCTCGTCGACGGTCGCGGTTCGCCGCCGCCGGGCCGCCCAGGGGTGCGTCGGGGCGACGACCACGAGCAGCTCGTCCCGGGCCAGGGTGCGGCTGCGCAGCCCCCTGCGCATGGTCGAGCTCTCGATGAAGCCGAGGTCGGCCTCGTCCGCGAGCACGAGCTCCATGACGGTGCGCGAGTTGCGCACGAGCAGCTCGACGTCGGGGGACGCCGCCGGCGCCCCGGGGGCGCCGGGTGTGCCGGCCGTCGCGGCAGTGGTGGCTGTCGCCGCCAGCGTCGCGAGCCAGCGGGGCGCGAGGTACTCGGCGATCGTCAGGCTCGCCGCGAGCCTGATACGGGCCGACGGGGCCTCGCGCAGGGCCGCGGCCGAGGTCTCGAACCGGTCGGAGGCCTCCACGACCTCGCGGGCCCAGGTGGCGGTCGCCCGTCCGGTCTCGGTGAGCCGGGCCCCGCGCGTCGAGCGGGTCACGAGCTCCAGACCCAGGTGCCTCTCGAGGCGCCGCATCCCCGCCGAGGCGCTCGGCTGCGAGACCCCCAGCGCCCGTGCCGCCGCGCTGATCGAGCCGTGGCGGTCCGTCGCGACGAGCAGCTCGAGCAGGGCGAGCGACGCGCGCTCGCGGCGCGGGGGAGAGGTGCTCGCGGGAGCCTGGGGGACGTGCTCGGTCATAGCCTCATCCTATGACTAGGTCGCCAGATGGGCCTTCTGACAGGCATCCCGGCGCGGCATGGTGGAAGCATGACCCCCACGAACGACCTCGCGACCCCCACCCCGGGCGCGACCGCCACCCCCGACCAGCCCGCCCCGAGCGGCGGACCGGCCCCCGCCAGGAGCTCCGCACCGTGGATCCGGCGCGCCGCACCGGGGCTCGCGCTCTGCGCCGTCGCGACCGCCGTCGCCTACCTGCTCGCCCAGGTGATCCCGCTCTCGCCCCTCGTGCTCTCGCTGCTCGTCGGCGCGGTCGTCGGCTCGCTGCTCGGGAGCCTGCGCAGGGCCGGCGGGGCGAGCGGCGCCGTCGGGCAGGGGACGGCGCGGGCGCGGTGGGCCGGCTCCCTCACCTCCCGGACCCAGGAAGGGACGAGCTGGACCGCGAAGCGCGTCCTGCGCGCCGGGGTCGTGCTGCTCGGGCTCCAGCTCTCGCTGCCCGAGGTCCTCGCGCTCGGTTGGCGCGGGCTCGCGGTCGTCGGGATCACGGTCGCCGTGACCTTCAGCGCGACGCTCGCGCTGGGTCGGGCGCTGCGGGTCCCGCGCGTGACGTCGCTGCTCGTCGCGACGGGCTTCTCGATCTGCGGCGCGGCCGCGATCTCGGCCATGCAGGGCGTGGTCGGAGGAGGCGACGACGAGCGGACGCGCCGCGAGAACGACGACGCGGTCGCGACGGCCCTCGCGCTCGTGACGATCTTCGGGTCGCTCGCGATCTTCGTCCTGCCGTGGCTCGCGGGCCTGCTGGGTCTCGACGACGACCGCGCCGGGCTGTGGATCGGGGCGAGCGTCCAGGAGGTCGCGCAGGTCGTGACCGCGGGCGGCGCGATCTCGGCCGCGGCCCTCGCGACCGCGACCGTGAGCAAGCTGGCCCGCGTCGTCCTGCTGGCACCGATCGTGGCCGGCGCGGGGGTGGTCAAGGCGCGCCGGGAACGCGTCGCACGCCCCGCCGACGTCGGGGTGGCCGCCGGCGCCCCGGCAGCCCGCCGGACGCCGCCCGTGCCCCTGTTCGTCGTCGGCTTCCTCGTGGCCGTGCTCGTGCGCAGCACGGGCCTGCTGCCCGCCTCGGTCGTCGAGGTGACGACCACGGTGACCACGCTGCTGTTCACCGCGGCGATGTTCGCGATGGGCCTCGGGGTCGACGCCGCCCACCTGGTCCGCACCGGACGCCGGGCGCTCGTGCTCGGGACCGCGTCGGCCGCGGTCGTGACCGGGGTCTCGCTGGTCGCGGTGCTGCTCCTGGCCTGACCGTGCTCGCGGGCCCGCTTCCGGGCGGGCCCGCGGCGCACGCGGCTACCGGACGCTCGCGTCCCAGCGCCACCTCGTCCGACGGGGCAGACCGGGCAGGTCGCTGCGCCCGGTCGCCCACACGAGGGCGTCGCCCGGGGGCAGCCCCTGCGCGGCCGCCGGCAGGTCCGGGAAGAGCCGGCCGAGCACCTTGGCGCTCAGCCCCTCGGGGAGCCCGGGGGCGACGCCCGTGAGCCCGTCGGCGATGTCCCGACCGTGCACGAGGATCTCGGCGATCCCCATGGCGGCGAAGCCCTCCGGGTCCGAGAGACCGTACGGGTGGTAGGCGCGCCCGTCGGGGGACTGGACCGCGACCTGCGCGGCGAGCAGCTCGCCGCTCGCGAGGATGACCTCGGCGAGCCCCGCCGGACCGGCCTCGCGCTTGACGTGCGCGATCTCGTCCTCGCCCCGGGGGCCGGCCAGCGGCAGGTAGTCGAGCAGGGGGAGGCCCGCGACCTGGAGCGCGTAGGCCAGCAGGTCGTCGACGACGTGCTCGGCCGTGGCCCAGCACGACCACCGCACAGGACCCGCCTGGGCGTCGAACGCCGCGTCCGGGTGCTGCGCGACGCCGTCGGCGAGCCACCGGGACGCGGCACGGACGTCGTCGGGCGTGACGGGGCCCGGGCTCGCGGAGGTCACGACGTCCTCCGGCTGGGCGCTCACGCGTCGACCGCGCCGTCGACCGCGCCGTCGACCGCGCCGTCGACCGCGCCGTCGACCGCGCCGTCGACCGTGGTGGCTGCGTCGGTGCCGAGGACGCGGTCCGCGCGCCAGCACTCGGCCCGGTAGGGCAGGTCGATCTCCGGGCGCCCGGCGAGGGCTGGGTGGGTGGCCACGAGCCGGTCGACGGCGTCGAGCAGCTCGTCACGCTCGGCCGGCGGCAGCGTCAGGAGGTGACTCCGGGTCGCGGCGAGCGTACGGAGGGACGAGGCGGGCAGGTGGTCCTGCCACGGGAAGGTCGCGTGCTCGAGCGGGGTGAAGGCGCCGCCGGCCGCGTCGATCTCCGGGGTCCGGTGGACCGGCTCGAGCGAGTCTCCGCGATGGATGATCTCCGTGAACCGCTCGACCCAGTCGACCGCGTGGTCGCGGACGTTCCACACGACGCCGAGCCGACCGCCGGGACGCAGCACCCGGGCGATCTCCGGGACGGCGACCGCGACGTCGAACCAGTGCCAGGCCTGGCCGACGAGGACCGCGTCGACGCTCCCGTCCTCGAGCGGGATGCGCTCGGCGGTCCCGGACAGGACGTGGGCACCCGGGACGGCGTCCCGGAGCTGGTCGCGCATGCCGTCGGAGGGCTCGACCGCGGTCACGTGGAGCCCGCGCGCCACGAGCCGCTCCGTGAGCTTGCCGGTCCCGGCGGCCAGGTCGAGCACGTGCCGGGCGCCTGCGGGGAGCAGCCAGTCGACCGCGGCGTCCGGGTAGGACGGGCGGACGGCGCGGTACTCGTCGGCGCCCGCGCCGAACGACGCCGCGCGCTGCGCGTGGGAGGCCCGCGCGGGGCCCGGGCCGGACGGGTCGGAAGAGGGGGCGGTCGTCATCCTCCGACGGTGCCACGTCGAGGGGGTGAGGTCCACAGGTGCTCGCGACGTGTCGCGGGGACGGACGGCAGGGCGTGCGAGGGCCGGGGCCGGTGGGGCGGGAGGGCGATTTGGCCCGGCCGGAAGTGTCCGGTAATGTTTTCTCTCGGTGAGGCGCTCACCCGCGGCCCGGGAACGGGACGAGGGCGCGGCGCTGATACCTCCTTGGGGTATGGTGTAATTGGCAACACAACGGTTTCTGGTACCGTCATTCTAGGTTCGAGTCCTGGTACCCCAGCGCAGAGCAAGCAGCGCATCGAGTCGGTCAGACCGACACGAAACGTGCAGTAAAGTTCTCATCGGCACGGAGCCCCTCGGGGTGACGAGCTTAGGCCCCCATCGTCTAGCGGCCTAGGACGCCGCCCTCTCACGGCGGTAACACGGGTTCAAATCCCGTTGGGGGTACGTACGAGGCCTGGCCATCGTCAGATGACCGGGCCTCGATGACGCTCACTCGCCCTTCGGGGCGAGGGAGCGGTCCTGGCCCCCATCGTCTAGCGGCCTAGGACGCCGCCCTCTCACGGCGGTAACACGGGTTCAAATCCCGTTGGGGGTACCACGCGCAAAGCCCGATCATCGACAGATGGTCGGGCTTTCGTCGTTCCCGGGGTGCGTTCCTCAGCACCCAGGGCGTCGCGGCCCGGCCAGGTGCGCCGCGCTCGTCGCGCACCGCGCACCTGGCCCGGCCGGCCGGGTGGCGTCAGGTCCTGTCAGGTCCTGTCAGGTCCTGTCAGGTCCTGTCAGGTCCTGTCAGGTCCTGTCAGGCCCTGTCAGGGCCCGTCGGTGCCAGGGCTCAGGGGCGCCCGGGGAGGCAGCCACGGGTCGCGCCTCGAGCAGCCAGTCGAGCACGTCCCGCGCCGACCAGACGCCCTCGTGCCGCTGCGCGAGCCGCGTCGCCCCCGCGACGTCCGCGCCGAGGGTGACGAGCGGCAGCTCGACGTACCCGTCGGCGCGCGTCTGCCCCAGGCCCACGTCGGCCGCGAGCGAGTTGCACAGGCACGACCGCCCCGCGCTCTCGCCCGGCTGGCCCCCCTTGCACTCGAACATGTGGGAGGGCTCCGCAGGGCAGCGGTAGGTGACCTTGCCGGCGACCTTCTCGACCGGCGTGCGCAGATAGCCCAGGTCGCACAGTCGAGGCCGGGCAGCCGCGAGCGGGGCCTCCGCCAGGGTGCCGGGGAGCTGCGCGACCTTGAAGGGGAAGCCGGTCGGCGAGGTGAGGGGCTCGGTCCGCACGTCGAGCGTCCCGGAGCGCAGGCGGGCGAGCACGTCGTCCCGGAGATCGGGCTCGAGGCCCGACTCCTCGGACAGCGCGAACAGCGTGCCGACCTGGATGCCCGTGGCCCCCGCGTCGACCGCGGCGACCAGTGCCTCGGGCGTCCCCTGCGCCCCCGCCAACCAGAACGGCAGGCCGAGCGCGGCGACCTTCGAGACGTCGGCCTGGTCCCGGGGACCGAAGACGGGCTGACCGGCCTCGTCGAGCGTGAGCCGACCGCGCGGTGGCGCGTTGTGCCCACCGGCGGGCGGGCCCTCGACCACGAACCCGTCCGGACGGGTGCGGTCCTCACGGACCAGGTGCTCGGCCAGGGCGTGCGCCGAGACGACGGCGAGGAACGTCGGGCGTGCCACGGGAGGCAGGCGGTCGCCGAGCAGGGCCCCGGGATCGAGGTCGACCGTGTGGCCGCTCCCGCCGGCGACCGTCACGGGGAACCGCACGGCCTCGTGCCCCACGAGCTGGTCGAGCAGGTGGGGGATGTCCCGGGGGATGCCCGCTCCCGTGACGACGTAGTCGGCCCCGGCGAGCATGGACCCGTAGGCGGCCGCAGGGGCAGCCATCTGGATCTTCTCGAGGAAGTTGATGCCCACGCGGCCCCCGTGGCCTTCCTTGGCCAGCCACACCTCGACGAAGCTGCCGAGCACCATGAGCTCCTGCGCCAGGCGCGTCTGCCGTAGCGCGAGCCGCGGCACGGGGGCATAGGGCTGGCCCGCGTCGCGCCCCTCGGGGCGGAAGTAGCGCGCGAGCACCCGCTGGGCGAACCGGGGGACGGGGAATGCCGCGAGCGCCCGTCGCACGGCGCCGTCCCGGTCGCCGTTCTGCAGACGGCGCGCCAGGACGAGGTCGAGCGCGGTGCCGGACACCAGGCCCAGCTGGCCGGCACGCGCGACGGCGGACGCAAGGCGCCAGGAGGA
Source organism: Oerskovia douganii (assembly GCF_015142735.1). Lineage (GTDB taxonomy): Bacteria > Actinomycetota > Actinomycetes > Actinomycetales > Cellulomonadaceae > Oerskovia > Oerskovia douganii. Next base: position 108,660 of record NZ_JACSPN010000013.1, read on the forward strand.
GACCGCCATGCCCATCCCACCCTGGATGACGCGAGGCAGCGTCGGCAGCGGGGGCAGCGGCGGGAACGGCGAGTGGACGGGCAGGGGCAGTGCGGTCACGGATGGACCCTTCTCAGACCTTGGCGGGTGGTTACTGCACCGTAGGTTGAGGGGCGCGCGAGGAACAGGGTCGAACGGCCCGAACATGACGGCCGGCCCGTGGGACAGGCCGGGGCCGGCGCCCGTGAGGTGGTCGCGCGGACGTCGCGCCGACGTGAGGGGCGGTCTCAGCCGGGCGGTGGCGGTACCGGCGGAGCGGTCGTCGGTGCCGGGCCCGTGGCCCCCTCGGGCCGCTCCCAGGGGTCCGAGGCCGTCCACCCGGCCTGCGCGTCCCACGGGGTGACGGGGACGAACGTGCCACGGTGGTCGTCGGAGACCTCCCACGCCGGACCGTCGGCCTCGCCGCCGGAGTCGTCGGCCTCCCACGCCGGACCGTCGACCTCGTCCGCAGGCCCCGCCCCCGCGCCGGCGTCGGGCCCCACCGCCGCGACGGCGGGAGGTGGCGGGGGCACCACGGCATGCCGGTCCGCGCCCACCCGCCACGGCCCGCTGCCGCGAGGGGCCACGAAGAGATGTCCCTGACGGTCCTGCTGGACCGAGCGGACGGCGAGGGGCTGCGTCGCGGCCGCGGACCGGTCGCTCTCGGGGCCGTCACCCGTCGCCGTCCACGACGTGCCGCCCAGCGCAGGCTGTCCGGGCTGCCCGGCCGCCGAGGGCTGCGGGGGCCGGCCGTGGGGCCCAGGCGGGGGCACCGCGCCGCCCTGGGGTGCGCCGGGCTGCGGCTGCCCCCACGGCCCGCCGCGGCCTCCGGGGATGAAGATCGTGTCGCACAGCGTGCGGTACGTCGCGTCGGGCCGGGCGACCCAGTTGATGCGGCTCATGGCCTGGTCCTGACCGGCCGACTCGAGGATGAACTGGCCGTAGCCCAGCACGCGGCCCACGACCGATCGGCTGTAGCTCATGTCCGTGACCTTGCCGAGCGGCATCATCGCGACCTTGTGGGTCACGAGCCCGAACATCAGGAGCATGCGCTTGTCGGTCGCGACGAACCACTCGTTGCGCCAGTCCAGGACCTTCCACAGCAGGCGCAGCGCGACGAGCACCCACGCCCACCAGAGCAGCAGCGCGCCCTCGCCCACGGTCGGGCCGATCGTGCTGACCAGCCAGGCCACGAGCAGGAAGGCGGCGAAGGTCGTGGCGACCGGCTCGGCGAGCTTGCCCCAGTGGGCGCGCGTGGCCAGGACGACGCGCTCGCCCGGGAGGATGTAGCGCCGCAGGTGACGCGCGCTCAGGCGTGGCGTCCGCGTGGGGGACTCCACGAAGGGCAGGTCCTGCGCCATGGTGCGCCTACTTCATGAGCGACTGGACGAACTGCCCGAAGCTCTGGAAGGCGCCCAGGATGACGTCCCAGATGGCCTGGACGATGTCCGCCGCGCGGTCGGGGCTCTGGACGACGGCGTACAGCAGGAAGACGACGACGACCCACATCAGGATGGTCTTGGCCTTGCCGGGCATCGTGTGGTCCTCACGTCGTCGATCGGGGCGGGTGCGACTCTGCTCGCCATGGTGACCAGAGCGGACGGAACGCCGTCGGAGGCGCGCCGACGACGAGTCTAGCGTTTCGCCCGAATCCGTCGTAGGGGGTGTGTCACGACAAGGGTGGACAGCAGGAGGGCGGGCGCCGCACGGCGCCCGCCCTCCTGCCCACAGGTCGACGGACGGTCACTCGCCGGAGCGGCGCAGGACCTCGGTCAGGCGGTTGGCGGCGGCGACGACCGACCCCGAGTGCAGCCGGCCGGGCTGGCGCGTGAGGCGCTCGACCGGGCCGGAGATCGAGACCGCGGCGACGATCCGCCCCGACGGGCCGCGGACGGGCGCCGACACCGACGCGACCCCGAGCTCGCGCTCCGAGACGGACTGTGCCCAGCCGCGCCGTCGGACCCCCGAGAGGATCGTGGCCGTGAAGACGGCCTCGCGCAGGCCGCGGTGCAGGCGGTCCGGCTCCTCCCAGGCGAGGAGCACCTGGGCCGCGGAGCCCGCGCCCATGGTGAGCGTCGCGCCCACGGGGATCGAGTCGCGCAGACCGACGGGCCGCTCGGCCGCGGCGACGCAGATGCGATGGTCCCCCTGGCGGCGGTAGAGCTGCGCGCTCTCGCCGGTGTGGTCGCGCAGCGCCGTGAGAACGGGGTTCGCGGCGGCGAGCAGGCGGTCCTCGCCGGCTGCCGTCGCGAGCTCGTTCAGGCGCGGCCCGAGGACGAAACGGCCCTGCATGTCGCGGGCGACCATACGGTGGTGCTCGAGCGCTACTGCGAGGCGATGGGCCGTCGGACGGGCGAGTCCGGTGGCGGTGACGAGCTGGGCCAAAGTGGCTGGTCCGGACTCCAGAGCGCCCAGAACGGACGCCGCCTTGTCCAGCACGCCGACTCCGCTAGAATTGTCCATAGGTCGATATTGACGTCTCGCACAGTGAGATGCAAGTCAGCGGGTGTCGTGTCGACCGAGGACCGGGGGATTCACCCCGGTCCACGACCGAGACGTACCCCCCGATCGTCGCCACGGCCCCCGCGTGCGCGACCACCGCAGGACACAGGTAGGAGAGAACCAACATGGCCGGCACGCTGGCGGAGAAGGTCTGGGACGCGCACCTGGTGCGACGAGGCACCGACGGGTCGCCCGACCTCCTCTACATCGATCTGCACCTCATCCACGAGGTCACCAGTCCGCAGGCCTTCGAGGGCCTGCGCCTTGCCGGCCGACAGGTGCGCCGCCCCGACCTGACGATCGCGACCGAGGACCACAACACTCCCACGCTCGACATCGATCTCCCTATCGCGGACCTCACGAGCCGCACCCAGATCGACACGCTGCGCAACAACGCCAAGGAGTTCGGCGTGCGCATCCACTCGCTCGGTGACGCGGACCAGGGGATCGTGCACCAGGTCGGCCCGCAGCTCGGGCTGACCATGCCGGGCCTGACGGTCGTGTGCGGCGACTCGCACACCTCGACCCACGGTGCGTTCGGGGCTCTCGCGTTCGGCATCGGGACGTCCGAGGTCGAGCACGTGCTCGCGACCCAGACCCTGCCGCTCGCGCCCTTCAAGACCATGGCGATCACGGTCAACGGCGAGCTGCCCCCGGGCGCGACGTCCAAGGACATCATCCTCGCGATCATCGCGAAGATCGGCACGGGCGGCGGCCAGGGCTACGTCCTGGAGTACCGCGGCGAGGCCATCCGCAAGCTGACCATGGAAGCCCGCATGACGGTCTGCAACATGTCGATCGAGGCGGGCGCGCGCGCCGGCATGATCGCTCCTGACGAGACCACGTTCGAGTACCTCAAGGGCCGTCCGCACGCCCCCGAGGGTGCTGACTGGGACGCCGCGGTCGAGTACTGGAAGACGCTCAAGACCGACGACGACGCCACGTTCGACGAGGAGGTCGTCCTCGAGGCGGCCGACCTCGAGCCCTTCATCACCTGGGGCACCAACCCCGGCCAGGGCCTGCCCCTGTCCGCGAACGTCCCGGTCCCGGCGGAGATCGCCGACGAGAACGAGCGCGTCGCCGCCGAGCGTGCGATCGAGTACATGGGCCTGACCCCGGGGGCTCCGCTGCGCCACATCGCGATCGACACGGTCTTCATCGGCTCGTGCACCAACGGCCGCATCGAGGACCTGCGCTCGGTCGCCAAGGTCGTCCAGGGCAAGAAGAAGGCCGACTCGCTGCGCGTGCTCGTCGTGCCCGCGTCGGCGCGCGTCCGCCTCCAGGCCGAGGCCGAGGGGCTCGACCAGATCTTCCTCGACTTCGGTGCCGAGTGGCGCAACGCCGGCTGTTCCATGTGCCTGGGCATGAACCCGGACCAGCTCGCCCCGGGGGAGCGCTCGGCCTCCACGTCCAACCGCAACTTCGAGGGTCGCCAGGGCAAGGGTGGACGCACCCACCTGGTCTCGCCGCTCGTCGCGGCCGCGACGGCCATCCGCGGGACGTTGTCCTCGCTGGCCGACCTGGACCTGCCGGCCGACGTCGACATCACGTCGTTCGACGGCACGCCGCTCGCGCCGCTCGACCCGCGCGTCCCGCTGCAGGTCTGACCCGGCCCCCTGACGACACTCATCGAGGAAGCAGAAGCATCATGGAGAAGTTCACCACCCACACCGGTGTCGGTGTCCCGCTGCGCCGCAGCAACGTCGACACGGACCAGATCATCCCCGCCGTCTACCTCAAGCGCGTGACGCGCACGGGGTTCGAGGACGCGCTGTTCGCGGCGTGGCGCGGGGACCCCGCGTTCGTCCTGAACCAGCCCGCGTACACGTCCGGCTCCGTGCTGGTCGCGGGCCCCGACTTCGGCACCGGGTCGTCGCGCGAGCACGCCGTGTGGGCCCTCAAGGACTACGGCTTCAAGGTCGTCCTGGCCTCGCGCTTCGCGGACATCTTCCGCGGCAACTCGGGCAAGCAGGGCCTGGTCGCGGGCATCGTCGCGCAGGAGGACATCGAGCTGCTGTGGAAGGTCCTCGAGACCAAGCCCGGCACCGAGGTCACGGTCGACCTGGTCGAGCGCACCGCCACCGCCGACGACGTCGTGGTCCGTTTCCAGATCGACGACTACACGCGCTGGCGCCTCATGGAGGGCCTCGACGACATCGGTCTGACCCTCCAGCACGAGGAGGACATCACGGCGTTCGAGCAGACGCGTGCGTCGTGGCGCCCCAGGACGCTGCCGGCGAAGCACCTGCCGACGGTCGAGATCGAGGCGGCTCGCCCGTCCGCGTGACGCGCGTGCGAACCGGCCCGACGGCGCCGCACCCCCGGGGGGGGAGCACCTGCGCGCGGTGGGGAGCGGCGCCGTCGGCGTCTCGGGGCATGGGCGACGCGCCGCGTCGAGGCCTCGGGTGCGGCGCGTCAGGGGCGCGGCGGCCCCTGGCGGATGCGCGCGAGCTGGGACTCCGCGGTGACCTTGGTGGGGTCCCACCCGGCCTCGAGCCACCACGTCGCGCCCGCCGCCTCGAGCGCGCGCGCGTCCTGCGCCGCGGCGTCGAGGTCGGTCGGGAAGTCCCGCTGGACCACGAGCTCGAACGGACCGGCCGCCGGGTCGCGGTGCTCGGCGACCCAGGTCGCGACCTCGCGCACGTCCTCCGGTGAGAGCGGGTCCAGGCCCCGGTCGCCCCGGAGCTGGACGGTCACGCCGTCCCAGCGGACCGCGCGGCTCATCGACCTCTCGCTCGGGAAGACCCCCACGGGCCACACGGGGATGCGTCCGTGGACGGGCCGGGGCGAGATCGTCATCTCGCCGGTCGAGATGTGCGTCCCGTCGAACGAGAAGGCCTCGCCGGACCAGGAGCGCTCGAGGAACGCGAGCACGTCGTCGAGCAGCTCGGCGCGTTCGCGCAGCGACGTGAGCTGGCCGGGGTCCGCGCTGAAGCCCGCGTCGTCGAGCACCCCCACGCCCACGGGCAGGACCAGCCGCCCGCCCGACAGGTGGTCGACCGTGAGCGCCTGGCGCGCGAGCTCCCAGGGACGGCGGCGCGGCAGCGCGAACACGAGCGCCCCCAGGGTCACGCGCTCCGTCTGGACGGCTGCCGCGGACAGGATGCCCCACGGGTCGTAGCTGTCCATGCCGGGCAGGCTGATGCCGTCCCACGTGAAGTAGCCGTCCCAGCCGTGCTCCTCGGCCTCTCGGGCCATCGTGACCAGCTCTGACGCGGAACCGAAGCTCCCGACGAACCCGAACTTCAAGCCCATGACGTCCTCCTGCGACTCGTTGGCGGTCCTCCCACGGTAGGACCGGCCACCCACACGCGCCGCGAGCCGGACGACGAAGGCCCGCTCGCCCCGCGAGTTCGCGGGCGAGCGGGCCTTCGGGCGTCGTCAGGGGATCAGTGGTGCTTGTTCTTGCGCGGGATGAAGTGCACGACCGTGACGACGACCGCGCCCACCACGACGCCCACGATCGCGGATCCCAGGGTGTCGACGAGCCACACCAGGAACCCGCCGACGGCCGTGACGCCGTGCACGGCCTCCTCGAGGACGTGCAGCAGGTCGTACGGAGCGTGCCAGCCCAGGTCGTACGTGCCCTGCAGCAGGATGTGGCCACCGACCCACAGCATCGCGACGGTGCCGACGATCGAGATGACCCCCATGACGCGCGGCATCGCCTTGACCAGGCCGTGGCCGAAGGACTTGACCCACCCGGTGTTGCGCCCCGCGAGGTGCAGGCCGATGTCGTCCATCTTCACGATGAGGCCGACGATCCCGTAGACGACCGCCGTGATGAGCAGCGCCACGATCACCAGGATGATCGCGCGCGCCCAGAAGCCTTCCTCCGCGACCTCGTTGAGCGCGATCACCATGATCTCGGCGCTCAGGATGAAGTCGGTACGCACCGCGCTCGACACGACGCTGTCCTCGTCGACGGCCTTCTTCGCGGCAGCGTCGTCGACGGCCTTGCCGTGCTTGCCCGAGACCATCTCCCACAGCTTCTCGGCGCCCTCGAACGCGAGGTACGTCCCGCCGACCATGAGCAGCGGCGTGAGCAGCACGGGCAGGTACTCGCTCAGCAGCAGCGCCGCCGGGAGGATGAACAGGAGCTTGTTGCGCAGCGAGCCCATCGCGATGCGCTTGATCACGGGCAGCTCACGCTTCGCGGCCAGCCCGGCGACGTACTGGGGGGTCACGGCCGTGTCGTCGATCACGACACCGGTCGCCTTGACGCTCGCCCGCCCCGCGGCAGCACCGATGTCGTCGACGGACGCAGCCGCCAGCTTGGCGAACGCTGCGATGTCGTCCAGGAGGGCTACGAGTCCTACGGCCATGAGGTCTCCACGAGGCCCGTGTCGCCGCCCACGAGCCCGAGGTCGGGAATCGACGCGGCTGTCACGCATCGTAACGACTCGCGCGGGCGGTCGCCGCGGGGCGTCCGTGCGGGCACACCTGCCGAGAGGCATGCCGCTGCCCGACGGCGTCGCTGCGGCCGTTCTGGACGTCACCCTCGGCGCTCCTCCGGTGGCGTGTGACGCGATCGGTCGCACCGCCGTCGGGCAGACGATCTAGGCTGGTCCACATGGCTAACCACTACGACGTCGTCGTCCTCGGCGCGGGCCCCGGCGGCTACGTCGCCGCCATCCGCGCGGCCCAGCTCGGCCAGTCCGTCGCGATCATCGAGGAGAAGTACTGGGGCGGTGTGTGCCTCAACGTCGGGTGCATCCCCTCCAAGGCGCTCCTGCGCAACGCGGAGCTCGCCCACCTGTTCACGCACCAGGCCGACTTCTTCGGCATGACGGGTGACGTGTCGTTCGACTTCGGCAAGGCGTTCGACCGCAGCCGCGACGTCGCCGACGGCCGCGTCAAGGGCGTGCACTTCCTCATGAAGAAGAACAAGATCACCGAGTACGACGGGCGCGGCACGTTCCGCGACGCGAACACGATCGACGTCGCGCTGTCGTCCGGCCAGACCGAGACCGTGACGTTCGCGAACGTGATCATCGCCACGGGCTCGAAGGTCCGTCTGCTGCCGGGCGTCGAGCTGAGCGAGAACGTCGTCACGTACGAGAAGCAGATCCTGACGCGTGAGCTGCCGCGCTCGATCGCGATCGTCGGGGCGGGCGCGATCGGCATGGAGTTCGCGTACGTGCTGAAGAACTACGGCGTCGACGTGACGATCATCGAGTTCCTCGACCGTGCGCTGCCGAACGAGGACATCGAGGTCTCCAAGGAGATCGCCAAGCAGTACAAGAAGCTCGGCGTGAACATCCTGACGTCGACCGCGGTGCAGACCGTGACCGACAGAGGAGCCGGTGGCGGCGTTGTTGTGTCCTACAAGGGCGTCAAGGACGACAAGCCCGGCTCGATCGAGGTCGACAAGGTCCTCATGGCCGTGGGCTTCGCGCCCAACGTCGAGGGCTTCGGCCTCGAGAACACGGGCGTTGCACTGACCGACCGCGGCGCGATCGCGATCGACGACGTCATGCGCACCAACGTGCCCCACATCTACGCGATCGGTGACGTCACCGCGAAGCTCATGCTCGCGCACGTCGCCGAGGCGCAGGGAGTCGTCGCGTCCGAGACCATCGGCGGCGCCGAGACCATGACGCTGGGCGACTACCGCATGATGCCGCGCGCGACGTTCTGCCAGCCGCAGATCGCGAGCTTCGGCCTCACCGAGCAGCAGGCCCGCGACGAGGGCTACGACGTCAAGGTCTCCAAGTTCCCCTTCACGGCGAACGGCAAGGCGCACGGCCTGGGCGAGCCCACGGGCTTCGTCAAGCTCGTCGCGGACGCCCGCTACGGCGAGCTCCTCGGTGGCCACCTGATCGGCCCCGACGCGTCCGAGCTGCTGCCCGAGCTCACGCTCGCGCAGAAGTGGGACCTCACGGCGTCCGAGCTGGGGCGCAACGTGCACACGCACCCGACGCTGTCGGAGGCCGTGCAGGAGGCCATCCATGGGCTCGCGGGGCACATGATCAACTTCTGACTTGGCTGGATGCCAGCCAGCGTGGGCGTTCTGTGACAGAGGCCCGGACCTGCGAGTTCTCGTGGGTGCGGGCCTCTGGCGTCTCCGAACGCTTCCGTATACGATATTCAGCATGAGTCAGAAGAAGGTGCGGGGAGAGGCCGTCGACGACGACCAGATCCAGGCGTGGGCCGACGAGGCCGAGGCTGGCTACGACGTCGGCGCGCTGAGACGCCGCGGGCGCCCCACTGCGGGTGACGGCCCGGGCATCGTGGTGCCGGTGCGGCTGGACGCCCGCACTCTGGAGGCGCTCACCGAACGAGCCCAGGCCGAGGGGTTGGCGAACCGCTCCGAGGCGATCCGTGCCGCGGTGCGCGCATGGACGCACGTGGCGTGAAGCCGCACGCCTCGGCTCGAAAGTACTTTCGACGCGACCGCCTGACCGAGAGCGGAATCGTGTGCGCGGCCCAGGATCCGGTGTTCCGCGCCCCGCTCGACGACGAGGATGACCCGCGGCGCTGGCTCCTTCTCGGGTTCGACGACGCCGGCAGGGTGTTGGAACTCGTGATCCTGGCGTTCGACTCCGGTGAGGAACTGGTCATCCACGCTATGAAAGCGCGTGCGCAGTACCTCGACCTGTTGTCCCAGGGCCACGTCTCAGGCGAGCAGCTCGGACGGGCTGAGCACCGTGATGCCCTCGATGCCGCCCCCGGCACGTGAGACAGCGATCAGCGGCGTGGTCCGTTCAGCGCCGGGGACGTTGTCACGGTGGTTGACCAGCTCGGCGGCGTCGCGAAGATCGAAGGGGGCGGTCTCGCGCCACTTGATCGAGCCGACGAAGGTCACAGTCCTCGCTGGGCGTCTGTCTGCGCCGACCAAGTCGACCTCTATGTCACCTTTGCGGTTCCACCAGCCGCCGACCACGGTGGACGCGGGCACGAGAGCGTCGTCGAGCGCTCTCTCCCACAGCAGCCGACGGACGACCGGCTCGACGGCGCGCCCCCGCCAGGTCGACCACCCGCGCTCGATGCGCTGGGTCACGATGTCGCCGCGGCCTGCGTCGATAAGGTCTGCGGCGTCGTGGAGGAAGGCGAGCCAGAAGCGCATGTACGGGTCTTCGATCCGGTACTGCTTGTGGTGCGCGGGTTTGGTCGAGAGCGGCTCGTCGACGGCGACAACGCGGCGTTCGACGAGCACGTCCAGCGAGCGCGAGAGTGATGCGCGCTGGTCCACCTGGGCGGCTTGGCCGATGGTCGTGAAGGTGCGGGCATCGGCGCCGATTGCGCGCAGCACGTCCTTCGCCTGGGTCTCGGCGGGGAACTCGGAGGACAGGACACGTTCCCCGGAGACGACGAGCGTGCTGACTGAGGTGGACAGGCCGTCGGCCAGATAGTCGGCGACCGACTGGCCCGGCTTCCAGGCGGTGACCAACGGGGGCAAGCCGCCTGTGACCAGATAGGCGTCGATTGCCTGCGCCGGATCGAGGCCCGTCATGCTCGCGACGTCCTGCGGGGTCAGCGGGTGGATCTCCTTGTCGACGCTGCGACCGTAAAACGGGCGCCCGTGACTGGTGAGCCGTTCCATCTCTGATCTGTTCGATCCGACGAGGAGCAGCAGTACCGGTAGCGCGGACAGACGGGTGTCCCACACGCCTTGCAGCGCACCCTCGAAGCCAGGATCGCCCGTCAGGTAGGAGACCTCGTCGAGGACGACGATCGACACCTGGTCGCGCGGAAGCGCGAGCGCGAGAACGGTCAGGGCGTCATGCCAGGAACCGGCGACGGCGTATCCGGCGGCGTCCGCACCGGGCAGGCCAGAGGCGGCGACGGTCTCAAGAAGGCGACGCTGCTCGATCTCGGGGCGCGAGCCGTCCGCGAGGAAGTAGAGAGAGGGGACCCCTGCGCGCTCGATGAACTCCGTGACGAGACGGGACTTGCCGACGCGACGGCGTCCTCGCAGCGCGATCGCCTTGCCTGGTCGCTCCGACGTCGGGTTGCGCACCTGGTCCAAGACGTAATCGAGGTCGGCGAGCTCGCGCGTTCGCCCGACGAAGCCGGTGACCATAGTTGCCTCCCATGTAGGTCGCATCACATGTTACCTACATCCGATGATACGTAGCTGCGTTCGTCGGATTCAAGAGAGCGGTGCACTGGGGCGGTGCAACCACGAAAGACGGAAGTTCACCCCATGGCGGGAGCAGAAGACGACAACAAGGGCAAGCTTGCCCTTCGTGAGGCTCTACGCTTCGGGCACAGGATGAAACAGGAGGGGCCGTGGGCACCGAACTTGAGTTGGTCAGTGATGGCAGCGGTCTCGCTGTGATCGGTGAGGAAGGTGCGATTGAGCAGTTCATGCTCGACCTCGACCTCGTCGGTGTGCACTCCCGGTCCCTCGCTCAAGCCGCAGCGGGGAGATCTCACGCCGCCATCGGCCCTGGCAGCTCGGCGCTCCAAGCAGGTGGGCAGTTCGCCGCGGAGTCGGGTCGCTGGCTCAAGCTCACCGAGGATTCTGCGGCGAAGGTTCGTGCGTTCGGCTTGCAAGCTACCAAGGACAACCCGGCGATCAGTCACGCGATGATCGGTAAGCCGGGTGACGTGCAATCCTGGATTCAGGTGGTCAGCTCGCCTGCCGCGCTCCTGACCAACCCTGCTGCGCTTGCCTCGATCGGGACACTGATGGCCCAGCGCGAGATGCAGCGGTCGATCGACGAGCTCAAGGAATACCTCGTGCAGATCGACAAGAAGGTCGACGACATCCTGAGGGCCCAGAAGGACGCGGTCCTTGCCGGGATGATCGGCGTTTCCTTGCTGGTCGACGATGCGATCACGGTCCGAGACTCGGTGGGCCGCGTCTCGGAGATCACCTGGTCGAAGATCCAGGGTGGAGCGGCGACCATCGCCACTACCCAGGCCTACGCGGTGCGTCGTCTCGATGCGTTGGCCGACAGGCTCGAGTCCGAGGGAGACCTGGGAGCGCTCGTCAAGGCCACGCATGAAGCCCAGTCGTCCATCGAGGAATGGCTTGCCGTGATCGCCCGCTCGTTCCAGGTGCAGGACAAGATCAGCATCCTCGAGCTCGACCGGGTCGCTGATGCCAGTCCGGAAGAGCTCGACCAGCATCGTGTCGGCCTGCGTCTGGCACGCCAGAATCGGCTGGACGCGATTGGCAGCGCCTGCAGCCAGCTCGTCGGTCGTGTGAACGAAGCCTCGAACAGGGCCAATCAAAAGGTGCTCTTCAACCCGTTTGCGTCACCGAAGGTCGTCGACGCCAGCAACAAGGTCGTCGTCTCCGTCCTCGCGCTCGAGAAGCGCCTAGATGTACCCGGCCATGAGGTTGGTGTCAGTTCGGGTTGTCGAAGGGAGGACCTCCGGGCTTAGTGGAGATGTCGAAGTC
>NZ_JACSPN010000014.1 GCF_015142735.1 Oerskovia douganii
TCGCGCACCCTCCGCGCGAGGGTGCGCGACGCCGTCGGGCAGGTCAGGCGCCGCGGCTCGCCGCGCGCGTGGGCGACCACGGGACGGCGCGCCCCGCGGCGAGCGAGGCCGGGACCGACAGCACACGCTGGTTCGTGCTCCCCCGGAAGGGGAGCGACAGGTCGCGGCGCGAGATCTCGAACCGGCCGTCGACCAGGACGTCGAGCCCGGCGAGCAACGCCCGCTTGTCCGGCGACCCCCCGCGGAGCTCCTCGAACGTGTAGCCGCTCCAGCACCACACGTCCTTGGTGCGGCCGAACGTCTCCCGCAGACGGCGCACCACGCGCAGGCAGACCTCGGTGTTGAGGAACGGCTCGCCGCCCAGCAGCGACAGGCCCTGCACCGACCCGTGCGCGAGGTCCGCCAGGACGCGGTCCTCGAGCTCGTCCGAGAAGGGCGTGCCGTAGCGGAAGCTCCAGGTCGCCTCGTTGAAGCAGCCCTCGCACGCGAACAGGCACCCGCTCACGTACAGCGAGCAGCGCACGCCCTCGCCGTCGACGAACACGAACGGCTTGTAGTCCGCGACGTAGCCCTGGCTGAAGCGCTCCGACCTCCAGCCCGGCTGCGGGTCCCGCGACACGACGGCCTCAGGCTTCCGCAGGGCTCGGGTCGGCCACGGCGGTCGCCGACGCGGGATCGGCGACCTCGCCGAGGCTCACGGCCCCCGCCATGTGCTTGACGCGCGAGGAGATCTCGACGTGCCGACCGTGCACCATGGGGCGCTGCTGCGGGTTGCCCAGGTACCCGCACGTGCGCTTGACGACGTCGCACGTGCGCGGGTCCGTGTTGCCGCAGCCCGGGCACGCGAAGCCTCGCGCCGTCGGCGTGAAGTCGCCCGCGTACCCGCACGCGTAGCAGCGGTCGATCGGGGTGTTCGTGCCCAGGTACCCCACGCGGTCGTAGGCGTAGTCCCACACGGCCTCGAGCGCCTTGGGGTTCTGCTGGAGCACGGGGTACTCGCAGTAGTGGATGAACCCGCCCGACGCGTACTGCGGGTAGTCCATCTCGAAGTCGAGCTTCTCGAACGGCGTCGGGTCCTTGCGCACGTCGTAGTGGAAGCTGTTCGTGTAGTACTCCTTGTCGGTGATGTCGGCAACGACCCCGAACTTCTCCCGGTCGAGCCGCGCGAACCGGTCCGTGAGGCTCTCGCTCGGCGTCGAGTAGACGCTGAACTGGTAGCCGTGCTCGGCCGTCCACGCCGACGTGTGCTCCTTGAGGGTGCGCAGCACGCGCAACGTCATCTCCTTGGCCTCGGGGTCGGCCTCCCAGGCGCCGCCGAAGAACGCCGCGGCGACCTCGTACAGCCCGATGTACCCGAGGGAGACGGTCGCGCGCCCGTCACGGAAGAGCTGGTCGACGTCGTCGTCGGGTGCGAGACGCTCGCCGAACGCACCGTGCACGTACAGGATCGGGGCGTTGCCCGGGACCGCCTCCTTGCAGCGCTCGACGCGGTAGACCAGCGCGTCGTGCACCGTCGCGAGCCGCTCCTCCAGGAGCGCCCAGAACGTTGCCAGGTCGCCTCGGGACTCGAGCGCGATACGCGGCAGGTTGAGCGTCACGACGCCCAGGTTCATGCGCCCCTCGACCACGTCGTTGCCGTCCGCGTCGCGCCAGCCCTGCAGGAACGACCGGCAGCCCATGGGCATCTTGAAGCTGCCCGTGAGCTCGACGATCTTGTCGTAGCTCAGCACGTCGGGGTACATGCGCTTGGTCGCGCACTCGACCGCGAGCTCCTTGATGTCGTAGTTCTCGTCGCCCGGGTCCAGGTTGACCCCGCGCCGCAGCGTGTAGATGAGCTTGGGGAAGATCGCGGTGCGGCCCTCCGCCCCCAGGCCCTTGATGCGGATCTGCAGGATCGCCCGCTGGATCTCGCGCTCGAGCCACCCCGTGCCCAGCCCGAACCCGACCGAGGTGAACGGCGTCTGCCCGTTGGACGTGAACAACGTGTTGATCTCGTACTCGAGGCTCTGCATCGCGTCGTAGATGTCCTTGGCGGTCTTCGCCCGCGCGTACGCGTCGTGGGTCGAGGCGTCCGTGAGCCAGCGCTCGGCCTCGACCAGGTGCTTGGCGTAGTTGAGCTCGGCGTACGGGGCCAGGAGCTCGTCGATGCGGTTGACCGAGCACCCGCCGTACTGGCTCGAGGCGACGTTCGCGATGATCTGCGTGATCTGCGCGGCCGCGGTCTGGATCGAGCGGGGCGGCTCGACCTGCGCGTTGCCGATGCGGAACCCCTCGGACAGCATCGTCCGGAAGTCGATGAGGCAGCAGTTCGTCATGGGGGCGTAGGGGTGGTAGTCGAGGTCGTGGTAGTGGATGTCGCCCTTCTGGTGGGCGTTGGCCACGTGCGGCGGCAGCATGCGCAGCCCGACCGCCTTGCCGACCGCGCCCGCCGTCAGGTCGCGCTGGGTGTTGAAGACGTCCGAGTCCTTGTTCGCGTTCTCGTTGACGACCGAGGAGTCCTTGCTGATCAGGCCGACGATCGAGTGGTTCAGGTCGGTCGAGCGGCTGCGCGCGAAGTCGCGCTGGACGCGGTAGTCGATGTAGGCCCGGGCCACGTCGTACTCGCGGGACTCGAGCAGCTCGTGCTCGACCACGGCCTGGATCTCGTAGATCTGCACGGACCCGTCGAACCGCACCGAGATCTCCGCGACGACCCGGTCGAGCACCGCGTCGAGCGCGCGCTCGTGGAAGGGGGTCGCGTCCCCGTGGACCTCTTCGTAGGCCTTGCGGAGCGCCGCGCGGATCCGGGCGTCGTCGAACGGGAGCTGGCGCCCGTCCCGCTTGAGCACCGTGAGCGCGGCCCTCGCCCCCGACGCGACGTCCTCGCCCTGCTCGACCTCGACCAGGCCCATGCGACCACAACCTCTCGACGAGACGCCCCGCGACGCATGCCGACAGGGCATGAGGGGGCGCCGATGAAAACTAGATGTAGTAGCAATTACACCCGTGCAATCCCACATGTAGTGGCCAATCCCGGGCGCGCCGGGACCTTCCTCCCTGAGGTCGGGACGTTGGTCACCCTGGCGCCGGACCTACGACCCCGCACGGCGGGAGCAGCCTGCGAGGCGAGGCGGCGGGAAGGCTGGTAGACCGGCAGGAGCAGAGCGGGCGGCACTCCTGGGCCTGCTCGTGGACCGAGGAGCGCGCGACATGACCCGTCGGTACGTCACATGGGCGGGGGAGGACGACCCCGACCGGCTCGACACCGCGGTGCTCTCGCTCGGTGCGGACCGGTTCGAGTGCCTCGGGACCTCTCGCAGCGCCACGTGGGTCACGGCCTGGTCCTTGACCACCGGACCGCAGTGGGTCACGCGACGGCTCGAGGTGACGGCCCGGGGGCAGGGCTGGTCCCGGGACCTGCTGCTCGAGCGCTCGGGCTCGGGGGAGTGGACCGCGCGCGTGTCGCACACGGGCGCGGCCCCCGTCGACCTCGCGACCCCTGGCATCGAGGACCCGTCGGCGCTCGCGGGCGCGCTCGACTGCGACCTGGCCCTGTGCCCGGTGACGAACTCCATGCCGATCCTGCGCCTGGGGCTGCTGGGCGAGCGGGCGCCGGTCGAGCCGACACCCCTGACCATGGCCTGGGTCGTGGTCCCGTCGCTGCGCGTCCTGCGCAGCGACCAGGTGTACGCGCCGGGCGCCCCCTACGACCCCGGGGCGGGGCGCGCGGTCGTCACGTACACGAGCGCCACGCGCGACGTCACGGCAGACCTCACGGTCGACGCGGACGGCCTCGTGATCGACTACCCGCACCTCGCCCGTCGGGTGCGTTGAGCACGGGGAGCGCCTGCCACGGTCGAGCGGCGGCGGGAACCGGGGCGTCGAGGACGGGATCGGCCTGCACGGCCGTCCCTGTCCGCCTGGGGCTGCGACCCGAGGGGCTGCCACCCGAGGGGCCGCCCCCCGAGGGTGCCGCAGCCTGGGGTGCCGCGGCCCGGGGCGGCGCGGAGCGCTCGCCGACCAGCACGACCGCCACCCCGATGCCGCAGAGCGCGAAGCCGACGAGGGTGGTCGCGGTGAGGCTCTCGCCGAGGAGTGCCGCGCCGGCGACGGCGGTCGTCGGCGCGATGAGGAAGAGGAGCGCGTTGAGCGCGGTGATGCCCACGCGCCGCAGCAGCCACCAGTACAGGCCGTAGGCGGCGAGCGTCGGGACGGCGGCTGCGAAGGCGGCCGCGAGCCAGAAGGAGGCCGATGCGGGCGGCGCGATCGTCCCCGTCGCCGTGCTGACCACGACGAGCGCCGCGGCCGTCACGACGACGTGGACGGTGAGCGTCGTGAGCACGCCTGCCTGCCCGTCCGGTCGGCGCTGGAGGAAGGTCGCGACGATCAGGCAGGCCATGGCGAGGACGGGCAGCAGGTAGACCGCCGGGTGGGCTGCGGAGCCCTCGAGCTGCGACCGCACGACCAGCAGGACCCCGGCGGCGCCGACGAGCAGCCCGACCCACTGGGCGCCGCGCACGCGGAGCCCCAGCAGGGGGCCCACGAGCACCGCGACCACGAGCGGCTGCGCGGCGTCGACCAGCGCGACCGTGCCCGTCGCGACGCCTGCGGCGATCGCGGCGTGCACGAAGACGCAGTAGCCGAGCTGGGCGAAGAGGCCGATGACGGACTGCCGTCGCACGACTGTCGGACCGGCCGTGCGGAGGCCGCCCGTGACCAGCTGGAGGACGAGCAGCGCACCCGCCAGCGGGACGAAGCGCCAGACGAGCAGGGTGAGCGGCGAGACGTCGACGGTCGCGACCGCCGCGACGAGGAAGCCGGAGCTCCACGTCGCCACGAAGGCGACCGTGGCCAGCGCCGTCAGGGCGTGAGGAAGTAGACCGATCTGTTTAGTCATCTCGGCGACTATACAGACTGGTATAGTCGATGTCGTGCCGCCGACCGTCCCCGTCCCCGAGCTCGCCCCCTTGACCCCCGGAGCCCGTCGTGTCCTCGACGCCGCGTCGCGACTCTTCTACGAGCGCGGCATCCACTCGGTCGGGGTCGACACCATCGCCGAGGCCGCGGGCGTCACCAAGAAGACGCTGTACGACCGGTTCGGCTCCAAGGAGGCGCTGGTCGTCTCGTACCTCCAGCACCGGGACGCCAGGTGGCGCGACCATGTCGAGGCCTGCCTCGCCCGGGTGCCCGAGCCGGGCGTCGAACGGGTGCTGGCGGTCTTCGACGCCGCCATCTCGTGGTCCGACGAGAACAGCCCCAAGGGGTGCAGCGCGATCAACGCCCGGGCGGAGATCGGCGACGGTCACGACGGCCACCCGGTGTTCCCCGAGGTTTCGCGCCAGAAGGCCTGGCTGCTCCGGCTGTTCGAGGATCTCTGCCGGGAGGCCGGGACGCAGGACCCCGCCGCTGCGGCGCGCGCGCTGATGCTGCTCCACGAAGGCGCGATCGTCACGGTCGGCATGGAGACCTTCGCCCGCCCGTTCGAGCGAGCACGTGCCGTGGCGCGCGTCCTGCTCGAGTCGCAGCCGCCGCAGACCGAGCAGGTCGTCACGCCGTAGCGGCCCGGGGGCAGGGCGCGTCGTCCGCGACGCGGACGGTCTCGTGACCGACCACCCCCACCTCCTCCGTCGGTGCGTCGAGCGGGCGAGGTCAGCGGGGCCCGACGGGCCGGTCGGGCGAGCTGCTGCTAGGTTCGCAGGCACCCGGACCGGATCCGATGGAGGAACCATGGTCGACGAAGCCGCTGGCACGAGCCCGATCGAACCACCCGTCGCCGGGGACGAGGTGTCGACGCTCCTGGGATCTCTCGAGAAGCAGCGAGCGACGTTCGCCTGGAAGGTCGGCGGGCTCGACGCAGACGGCCTCGCCGCGACGGTCGGCGCATCGGCGATCACGCTCGGAGGGCTCCTCAAGCACCTCGCGTTCGTCGAGGAGCTGTGGTTCTCGACCAAGCTGCACGGGCGTGCGCCCGGCGAACCGTGGGACCAGGTCGACTGGGACACCGACCCGGAGTGGCCGTGGACGTCGGCGGCCCAGGACGAGCCGCAGTACCTGTACGGGTTGTGGCGTGCCGCGGTCGTCCGGTCGCGTACCTCGGTCGACGAGGCGCTCGCGGACGGTGGGCTGGACCGACGGATCGTCTGGAACGGGGGCGACGAGGGCGAGATGCCCAGCCTCCGGTCCGTCCTGATGTACCTCGTCGAGGAGTACGCGCGACACGACGGGCACGCGGACCTCGTGCGCGAGTCGATCGACGGCCTGGTCGGGGAGGACCCCCCTGGGGTCCCTGCGGAGTACCCGCTGCGCGAGAGCTGAGCGACCCGGTCCCAGGACTGCTCGGCAGCCCGTTCCCGGGGTCGCGCGGAGCCGTCAGCTCCCGTCGCGCAGGTCGACCGGCGCGACGTCGGACAGCGTGATCCGGTCGAAGACCGCGGTGCAGCTCTCGCCCAGGGGTGCCTGTGCCAGGAAGCCGACGCTCACGGGCAGGTCGGTGAAGAGGCGGAACAGCCGGACGAACTCCCAGACCTGGCCGTCCCGCGAGGCGTGGAAGGCCCAGCCCGGGCCCGTGCGCAGGACCCGCAGGTGCACGGACTCGTCGTCGACGTCCCACGAGTTGCAGTCGTCGGTGTACTCGTTCGTCACGGTCGAGACGACCATGGCCCGCCCCTGCGGCGACTGCTCGAAGCAGAGCTTGGCCCAGTGCCGCTCGTCGGCCCACAGGACCAGCGCGCCCGCGTCGAACGTGGTGCGCGGCGTGGGCACCCGGACCCGCGCCGACAGCGCGAGCTCGGCCGGGGCGTCGAACACCAGCGCCGGCGCCGCGTGCTGGGGCGGGGCGCCCAGGGCGTCGTTCGTCCAGTCGGTGCCGGCAGGGGCGGTCAGGGTCACGACGCCCTCGTCCACCTCGCCCGCTCCTTCGTGGGACAACCAGTGCAGCGGGGGGAGGGTGGTCTGCGTCACGGGCACACCCTACCCATGCGCGCGGGCGTGGGTGGACAGGGCCGAGCGACGTCACCCGCGCATGACGGGCCCCGCCGGTACCAGGGACGCCCGGGCCTCCCGCGTGCGGTCCGGGCGGGAGCACCGTGGACTGGTACCGGAGCCCGTCACCGTCCGCACCGGCCAGCTCGTGGCCCGACGGCGCCGCGCGGCTCCGTGCCCCTGTCACCACGGCGAGGAGAACCACGATGGCACCGTCCGACGCACCGAGCACCCGGCCCGACGACCTCTTCCCGGGGCGCGTCTCGTCTCTGCGGGACACCGACCCGGAGCTCGTCGAGCGCTTCGAGGCCTTGGCGACCGACGAGGTCCGCCGGGCCAGCCGCCTCGACCCGCGGACCCGGCTCATGGTCCAGCTCGCGGCCCTCATCGCGTGCCGGGGCCTGGGGGAGTACCGCGGCCTGGTCGCCACGGCGCTCGCGGCCGGTGTCACGCCCGTCGAGGTCAGGGAGATCGTCTACCACGCCGTGCCGTACGTGGGCATGGGCCCGGTCGTCGACGTCCTGCTCCTGACGAACGAGGTCCTCACGGAGCACGGCGTCGACCTCCCGCTGCCCGGCCGGTCGACGACGACCCCCGCGGACCGCGCGGCGAAGGGGCTCGCGGTCCAGAAGGAGATCGTGGGCGGCGACGTCGTCGACGCGATGTACGCGAACGCTCCGGACGACGAGGCCCACGTCCAGCGCCTGCTGTCGGCGAACTGCTTCGGGGACCACTACACGCGCCTGGGCATCGACGTCCCGACGCGCGAGCTGCTGACGTTCGCGATGCTCGTCGCGCTCGGCGGGTGCGACCCGCAGGTCCGGGGCCACGTGGCCGCGAACCGGAACGTGGGCAACGGCCGTGAGGTCCTCGTGGACGTGGTGACCCAGCTCCTGCCGTTCATCGGCTACCCGCGGACCCTCAACGGGCTCCGGGCGGTCGACGACGTCGCGCCGGCCGCGTAGCGATGCGTCGCTCAGGGCTCGCGGGGGTCGAGGCGGAACGTCGCCTCGACCGCGTCGGGGCCCGTCACGGTGCCCACGATCGCCGGTCCGTGGCGGTCGTACTTCGCGTGGTAGGCGGCCGTGACGGCATCGTCCACCGCGTCGTCGGGCTCGACGAACGTGACGTCCTTCTCGACCCCGCCGGCGCGGACCCGGCCGCGCGGGTCGGCGAGCGCGCGCCGGAACCAGCCGTTGCCGCGGCCGTAGGCCGAGCGGACGTAGACGTCGTCGCCCACGCGGACGACCCAGATCGTCACGAACGGGCGCAGGCTCCCGTCGGGGCGCAGCGAGGACACCTGGAGCTCCTCGGCCCGGCCGACCCGTTCCAGCTCGTCGTCGGTCCAGGCGGTGGTCGTCGATCCCGTCATGGCTGCTCCTCGGTCCGTGGGGCGGTGGGTCCCGTCGCTGGGACTGCGTCCAACGTACGTCCGAACCGGCCCGGACGTGCGGTGCGACCGTCAGGGGGCCCGGCTCTCGCGCCCGACCAGGCGGTGCTCGTGCGCGTAGACGACGACCTGCACGCGGTCGCGCAGGTCGAGCTTGCGCAGGACCGAGCCGACGTGCGTCTTGACGGTCGACTCGCTCACGTACAGGCGCGCCCCGATCTCTGCGTTCGAGAGCCCGGCCGCCACGAGGGTCAGCACGCTGCGCTCCTTGGTCGTGAGCGTCCCGACCTCGGGCGGGGTCGGGGTCGCGACGCGGAAGGTGCCGTCGAGAAGGGTCGCGAGCTCCTGGGGAGCCATGACCGCGCTGCCGGCGTGGACCGTGCGCACGGAGTGCGCGAGCATCTCGGGGCTCGAGTCCTTGAGCAGGAACCCGCTCGCGCCGTAGCGGATCGCGGTGGCCGCACGGTCGTCCAGGTCGAAGGTCGTCAGGACGATCACCCGGACCGGTCGGGAGCGGTTCGCCGCCCGGGCCGGCGAGAAGATCTGCCGGGTGGCCTCGACGCCGTCGAGCACGGGCATGCGGATGTCCATGAGGACCACGTCCGGCGCGAGCTCGTCGACCAGGCGCACGGCCTCCCGGCCGTCGGCGCCCGTCCCGACGACCCTGATGCCGGGCTGGGCGTCGAGGATGACGCCGACGCCCTGCCGGAACAGCGCCTGGTCGTCGACGAGCAGGACGCGGACGTCCTCGGCGGTGGTCATGCTGCTCCTTCTGTTCGGTGCGTACCGGGTCGCGGTGGGGGGTGCTCAGCCCAGGGGGAGGGAGGCGGTCGCGGTGAACGCCGTGCCGTCGTCCTGCGCAGGAGCGGTGTGGACGGCCAGCCGGCCGCCGACGGCGTCCAGCCGGTGACGCAGCCCCTCGATCCCGCGGCCACCGGGCACCCGCTCGGCGTCGGGGGCGACGAGGTTGGTCACGGTGATGCTCAGGCGCGGCACCCCGGCCGACCCGTCCGGCCAGTCGCGGCGGATGCCGACCGGTCGGTCGCGTCGGCCGTGCCTGAGGGCGTTGGTGAGCATCTCCTGCAGGGCCCGGAAGGCGACCGTGTGGTGCTCGACGGTCAGGTCGCGGGGGGTTCCGGACTCGAGGTCCTCGACCTGGACGCCCGTCGAGCGGACGTCGTCGATCAGGGTCTGCAGGCTCCCCGCGGGGAGCGCCCCGGTGTGGACGGGTGCGCTCGCGTCGGCGGGTGTCCCGGTCGCTCCGAGGACCGCGCGCACGTCGCGCAGCGACTGGCGTGCCGACCCAGCGACGTTCGCCAGGGCCCGCTTGGTCGCCTCGGGGTCGTCGTCGGCGAGGTACTGCGCGGACTCTGCCTGGGCGAGGATCACCGCGAGCGAGTGCCCGACGACGTCGTGCACGTCGCGTGCCAGCCTCGCCTGCCCGGACCGCAGCCGGGCGATCTCGGTCGCGCGCGCCTCCTCGTCCCGGGCACGGTCGCGCGCCCGGAGCGCGGCGCGCTCCTCCTCCTGGGACCGTCGGGTGCTCTCCCGGCCACGCAGCACGAGGCCGAGGAACCAGGGCAGGAGGAAGAACGCGAGCGACCCGAACCCGATCAGCGCCGGACCGACGAGCTGCCCGGAGCGGGGGCTCAGCAGGATCCGCAGCGCGTCGCTCAGGGACGGGATGCTGCCCGTGGCGAGGTAGGAGAAGGCGAAGACGGGGGCGAAGGGCAGGGCGATCCCGCTGAGCCACAGCACGAGGGTCGACCCGTGGCGCGAGGTCCCGTAGGCGACGACCAGCAGCGCGAGCTGTGTCAGGAGCAGGTCCGCGCCCGTCACGACCTGGAAGAGGCCGGTCGCCAGGAGCGCCAGGAGCGCGAGGCCGGGGGCTCGGCGCGAGAGCCCGCACGCCGCGGCGCTCCCGAGGACGACCGCGACGTTCGCGAGGAACCTGGTGTCGACGCCCGCGCTGTAGGAGAGGATCTCGACCGCACCGAGGACCGCCACGAGCAGCCCGCCGACGACGTCGGGCAGCACGGGGTGCGCGCTGCGGTGCACGGGCTGGGGCGCTCGGTGGGCGGAGGTCACCACGAGATGGTCCCGCACGTTCGTCATCGCTCGCGCCGACGTGTCGCGGGCGTCACGCCGCGCCCCTCGTCCGGAGGGAGGTGCGGGGCGCCCGGAGGGCCCCGAGGACGAGCTGCTCGACCAGCTCCTCGTAGGGCAGGCCGATCGTGGCGAACATCTTCGGCACCTGCGAGGTCGGGGTCATGCCGGGCATCGTGTTGACCTCGTTGAGCACCAGGCCGTGCCCGGCGGACAGGAAGAAGTCGAAGCGGGCGACGCCCCGGCAGCCGAGGGCGTCGAACAGGGCGAGGGCGGCATCGCGCAGCGCGGTGCGCTGCGCCGGGGAGACCGGTGCGGGGAGGAGGAAGGACGGGTCGGCCTCGTACTTGTCGGCGGTGTCGAACACGCTGCCGGCCGCGACCTCGATCTCGAGGGGAGGGCCGACCATCCTCGAGCCGTCCGCCGTCTCGAGGACCGCGATGTCGACCTCCCGGCCGACCACGAAGTCCTCGAGCAGCACCCGGGGGTCGAGCAGACCGGCCCGGGCGACGGCCTCGTGCAGCCCGGCGTCGTCGTGCGCGACGCTCACCCCGTGGCTCGATCCCGATGCGACCGGCTTGACCACGACGGGGTACGTCCGGTCGGCGGGCAGGGGGTCGCCCGCGTCGACGAGCCCACCTCCGGCGACCGCGATGCCGAGCTCACGTGCCACGAGCTTGGTGGCCCACTTGTCCATGGCGAGCGCCCCGCCACGGACTCCCGACCCGACGTACGGGACCCCGGCGAGGTCGAGCAGGGCGGCCAGGGTGCCGTCCTCCCCGCGGGGGCCGTGGACCGCGGGGAAGACGGCGTCGCACCTGCCGAGCACCGCGACGGCCGCGGCGAGACTCTCGGCGACCCCCTCGCCGAGCGCCCCCTGCGGGTCGCGCCACCGGCCGTCCCTCCCGATCGTCAGGCGCACGACGGTGACGTCGCGCGCCTCGAGCGCTGCGGCGACGGATCGTGCGGTCGCGAGGGACACGTCGTGCTCGCAGCTCTGCCCCCCGCCGAGCACGGCGACGCGCAGGCGGGACGGCGCACCCTCTGCGCGGGCCGTCGCGGGGCGGACGGGGGAGTCGTGGCTCGTGGTTCGCATCAGTGGTCCTCCTCGACGTGGTGGCGCTCGACGCGGGGGCCGATGCCGGTGACGATCTCGTGCTCGATGGTCCGGGCCCAGCC
Organism: Oerskovia douganii; assembly: GCF_015142735.1. Lineage (GTDB taxonomy): Bacteria > Actinomycetota > Actinomycetes > Actinomycetales > Cellulomonadaceae > Oerskovia > Oerskovia douganii. Next base: position 11,636 of record NZ_JACSPN010000014.1, read on the forward strand.
GGCCCAGTCGCGTGCGGTGGGCTCGCCGTCGTCCCCCGGGCCGAGGACGACGGCGACGTCCCCGGCGGCCACGGGCAGTGCTCCCACGTCGACGACCACCTGGTCCATGGACACGAGGCCGACGACGGGGCAGCGATGGCCGTGCAGCAGGACCGACGCGCGTCCGGTCGTGATCCGGGGGATGCCGTCGGCGTACCCGACCGGAAGCAGGGCGAGCCGGGTGGCGCGGGCCAGGACGTGCGCGTCGCCGTACCCGACGCGCCGGCCCGCCGCAGCCTCGCGGACCCCGACGACCGGGGCGAGCAGGGTCAGGGCAGGGCGCAACGTGGCGGCGGGGCCGACGGGAACGCCGACGGGGGCGATGCCGACGAGCCCCGCGCCGACCCGGCACATGTCGAGGCGTGCGCGGGGGTCGTGCAGGGCCGCGTCCGTGCCGCCCAGGTGCCGGACCGTCGGCGACAGCCCTGCGGAGCGGGCGACCCGGGTCGCCCGCTCGAAGCGGTCCAGGTCCGCGGTCGCGGTCGGGCGTCCGGCGCGGTCGGCGCACCCCAGGTGCCCCATGAGACCGCGGACCACGACGTCGCCCGCGGCCTCGGCGGCACCCGCCTCGGCGCACAGCCGACCCCAGGTCTCCTCCTCGGCCCCGTCGCGCGACATCCCGATGTCGGCGTGCAGGTGGATCGTCGCCGTGGTCCCCGTGCGCCGGGCCGCGTCGACGACCGCACGCAGGTGACCGGGGCTCGGGACGGCGACGTCGACCCTGGCCCGGAGCGCGTCCCCGAAGTCGGCCGCCGGGGAGTTGAGCCAGCTCAGGACCGGGACGTCGATGCCTGCGTGCCGCAGGAGGACGGCCTCCGCGATCGAGGTGACCCCCAGCGCGCTCGCCCCGCCGGCGAGCGCCGCCCGGGCCAGGGCGAGGGCACCGTGCCCGTAGCCGTCGGCCTTGACCACGGCCATGACGGGAGTCCTGGTGGCGCGGACGACCGCGCAGGTGTTCGCACGCAGGGCGCCGACGTCGACGAGCGCGGTGGGGCGGCTCACGGCGGGTGGGCGGCGGGTCGTGCGAGGTGGCCGCAGCAGGTCGGTGCTCATGCCGCGGTCGCCAGCCCGGCGGGCCCGTAGAGCGCGTACCGCGCCCCCGTGGCGAGCGCCCAGTACCGGTCGCCGTAGCTCCAGTGCCACCACTCCGTGGGGTAGTTGACGAGCCCGACCTGCCCCAGGGCCGCCGCCAGCAGCTCGCGGTGCGCGCGGGCCTGCCGCGAGATGCCGGGGGCGTCGAAGTAGCAGGCGCCGCCGCTCTCCTCGGGGGTCGCGTCCAGGGGGCACCCCATGTCGAGCTCATGGCCGCGGGAGTCGACCAGCGTCACGTCGACCGCCGCGCCGGCCACGTGCGGCGCGACGTCCAGGGGGGCGACGTAGCGGCTCGAGAGCGCGGCCACCTGCTCCGGGTCGAGGTGCGGGTGGTGGGCACGCAGCGACGCGCCGTAGCGCGCGATGATCGCGTGCTGCGCCGCGACCGGCCGGTAGCCCTCGGACAGCGCCAGGCGCAGCCCGCCCGGGAGCGAGCGCTGCGCGGCGAGCAGACGGTCGGCGAGGCCCGCGCGGACGTGGCGCGCCGTGGGGCAGGCGGGGCCGTCGATCCAGGTGAGCTCGACGAGCGGCTCGCCGGTGTCGCGGACCGGCACGCGCCGGACCTGGGGGTCGCTGATCAGGGTGGGCTGGGGCATGGCTCGACGCTAGGTCGCGGGCCGTCGGCGCGGCCTCCACCTCAGGTACCGGTGACCGGCCCGGGAGGTCCGTCCGTGGTCCGACCACGGGGTGACGCCAGGGCTGGTGCCGTGCGTCGTGCCCCTCGCGCTGCGACCGGGGCCGCGGCCGGAGGGGGGCCCGACGACGCGACGTGCGCGCCGCCGTCGGGCCCGGTCAGCGGTGGGCCGCCACGTCCCGCGCGTCGCGGGGGCTCGACGCGCGGGCCTCCGTCGCGGTGCGGACCGAGGCCCAGACGAGCACGCCGAGCCCCGCCCCGAGGACCGGGTAGGTGGCGGCGAGGCGGGCGAGCGAGAAGACGGTCACGGCGTGGTCCGTCGCGAGGAGGCGCACGACCGCGCCGACCATCCCGACCACGGCCCCGGTGCCCGCCGCGACCACCGCGGAGCGCAGGTGCCGGGGGTGGGGCACGGGTTCGGCGCGGCGCCACCAGCGCACCGTGAGGACCGCGATCGTCACGAACCCCAGGAGCGAGCTCCCGTGCTGGAGGTACTTGTAGAGCACGACGCCCGCGACGGGGGTGCGCAGGACGTCCCAGGTCTGGACGGCCGTCCCTCGCAGGTGCGTGAAGTCGTCCCAGAGGATGTGGGTGAGCGTCCCGGCCACGGCGAACCCGACGACTGCGCCCGCGACGACCAGCGGTCCCGCGACCCGGGGAGACGTGCCCTGGTCCGTGCCGCCGGGCGGGGCGGACCGCCGGGGGAGGGCGGCCAGGAACGGCCCCCGCACGACCAGGACCCACAGCGCCGTGAAGGCGACGGCGAGGGCCAGGTCCACGGTCACGGCGCCCAGCAGGCGGTGCGTGGGGTGCGCGAGCTCGTCCGTCCCGGGGAGCAGGACGTCGAGGAAGAGGGGAGCGTCGGGCACCATCGCGCCGACCGCGAAGGCAGGCAGGGCCCAGAGCAGCAGGTTCGGGGGGAGCGCACGTCGCGCACGGCGGCCTGCGAGGGGGAGGGACACCAGGGCGTGGACGGGCGTGTACGGCACGCGGCACATCCTGGCAGCGGTCGGTCGGCGCCGCTGCCACGTCTCGTGGTGTGCTCGGGGTTCGACGTCGGGCATCTCACACTTTTCGGATGTTTCCCCGCGACGAGTAGAAATAGTGTGCCAAGCGGCGACCTTCACTCAGCTCACCCAGCAACCCGACTCACCACCAGCAGGGACGAGCACAGGCCGGCCCCACGTCCGTCCCAGCCGTGGAAGGAGGCGCCCGACGGCGGTAGTTTCGCTAGGACGGGGCACCCGTCCCGTGACGGACCTGGCGCAAGGGAGCCGAGCATGGGGATCGACGAGGCGAAGGACAAGGCAGCAGCCGCAGGCGACGAGGCCAAGGAAGGGCTGGGGGGACTGGTCGACAAGGCCAAGGGCTTCCTGACCGACGACAAGATCGACGAGGTCGCCGACAAGATCAAGGGATTCACGCCCGACTCGGTCGACGGGCACGTCGACGCCCTGGCCGAGAAGGCCAAGGAAGCGAACGACTGACGGGGCAGGAACGCACGCGACCTGCCGAGGTCGGTAACATCGAGGGGTGCCACCGTCTGGTGGCGCCCTTTCCACTGCCCTCTCGAGCCGCTAGGAGCGCGCACCGTGTCAGACGTCTTCTCGTCACCCTTGTCCATCACTCTCGACGGGGAACGGACCACGGTGGAGACGGGCACGACCGGCGCAGACCTGTTCCAGGGTCGCCGCGACGTCGTCGTGCTGCGCGTGAACGGTCAGCTCAAGGACCTCGACACCCCCGTCGCCGAGGGCGACGAGGTCGAGGGCGTGACCATCGACTCGCCCGACGGGCTCGACGTGCTGCGCCACTCCGCGGCCCACGTCCTGGCCCAGGCGGTCCAGCAGGTCAACCCCGACGCCAAGCTCGGCATCGGCCCTCCCATCCGCGACGGCTTCTACTACGACTTCGACGTCGAGACCCCCTTCACGCCCGAGGACCTCAAGGCCCTCGACAAGGCCATGGCCCGCATCGTCAAGGACGGCCAGACGTTCAAGCGTCGCGTCGTCACCGAGGACGAGGCCCGTGCCGAGCTCGCGAACGAGCCGTACAAGCTCGAGCTGATCGGGCTCAAGGGCTCGGGCTCGGCCGACGACGCGGGGGAGGGCGTGTCGGTCGAGGTCGGCGCGGGCGAGCTCACCATCTACGACAACGTCCGTCGCGACGGCACCGTCGCCTGGAAGGACCTGTGCCGCGGCCCGCACCTGCCCAGCACGCGCCTGATCGGCAACGGCTTCCAGCTCATGCGCAGCGCGGCCGCCTACTGGCGAGGCAGCGAGAAGAACCCGCAGCTCCAGCGCGTGTACGGCACGGCCTGGCCCACCAAGGACGAGCTGCGCGCGTACACCGAGCGTCTGGCCGAGGCCGAGCGCCGCGACCACCGCCGCCTGGGCGTCGAGCTCGACCTGTTCTCGTTCCCCGACGAGATCGGCTCGGGGCTCGCGGTCTTCCACCCCAAGGGCGGGATCATCCGCAACGAGATGGAGGAGTACTCGCGCAAGCGGCACATCGAGGCGGGCTACTCGTTCGTCAACTCCCCGCACATCACCAAGGAGAAGCTCTACCAGGTCTCCGGGCACCTCGACTGGTACTCCGAGGGCATGTACCCCCCCATGCACCTCGACGAGGAGCGGGACGCGGACGGCACGCTGCGCCGCGCCGGGCAGAACTACTACCTCAAGCCCATGAACTGCCCCATGCACAACCTGATCTTCGACGCGCGCGGCCGCTCGTACCGTGAGCTGCCGCTGCGCCTCTTCGAGTTCGGGACCGTCTACCGCTACGAGAAGTCCGGCGTGGTGCACGGCCTGACCCGTGCCCGCGGCTTCACGCAGGACGACGCGCACATCTACTGCACGCGCGACCAGATGAAGTCCGAGCTGACCGACGCCCTGAACTTCGTCCTCGACCTGCTCAAGGACTACGGGCTCGACGACTTCTACCTCGAGCTCTCGACGCGCGACCCCGAGAAGTCCGTCGGCACCGACGACGCCTGGGAGGAAGCGACCGAGACGCTGCGCCAGGTCGCCGAGGAGTCGGGCCTGGCGCTCGTGCCGGACCCGGGCGGCGCTGCCTTCTACGGTCCCAAGATCTCCGTCCAGGCCAAGGACGCGATCGGTCGGACGTGGCAGATGTCGACCATCCAGCTCGACTTCAACCTGCCCGAGAAGTTCGACCTGGAGTACCAGGCGTCGGACGGCACGCGTCAGCGCCCCGTCATGATCCACCGTGCGCTGTTCGGCTCGATCGAGCGCTTCTTCGCGGTGCTCACCGAGCACTACGCAGGCGCGTTCCCGGCCTGGCTCGCGCCGGTCCAGGTCGTCGCGGTCCCTGTCGCGGAGCCGTTCAACGACTACCTGGCCGACGTCGTCGCGCAGCTGCGCGCCCAGGGCATCCGTGCCGAGGTCGACTACTCGGACGACCGGTTCGGCAAGAAGATCCGCACGGCCAGCACCCAGAAGGTGCCGTTCGTGCTCATCGCCGGTGGCGAGGACGTCGAGGCGGGTGCGGTGTCGTTCCGCTACCGCGACGGACGTCAGGACAACGGCGTGCCCGTCGCCGAGGCCATCGAGCGGATCGTGTCTGCGGTCCGCGAGCGCAGCCAGGTCTGACGCGTGACGTCGGACGGCGCGGGGGCCGGGTACTCGGTCGAGGGGCCCGAGGGGCATCCTCGGTTCGACGACGGGATGGACCGGTTGTGGACGCCGCACCGCATGGTCTACATCGGTGGGCAGGACAAGCCGGCCGACGACCGTTCGTCGTCGTGCCCGTTCTGCCGGGTCCCTGCGTCGTCCGACGAGGACGGGTTGGTCGTGGCGCGTGGCACGTGGTGCTTCGTGGTGCTCAACCTGTACCCGTACAACCCGGGCCACCTCATGGTGTGCCCGTACCGGCACGTGTCGGACTACACGGACCTGACGCCCGAGGAGACGGACGAGCTGGCGCGGCTGTCGCAGCAGGCGATGCGGGTGACGCGTGCGGTGTCGGGTCCTGACGGCTTCAACCTGGGCATGAACCAGGGGGCGGTCGCAGGGGCCGGCATCGCGGCGCACCTGCACCAGCACGTGGTGCCGCGCTGGTCGGGGGACGCGAACTTCCTGCCGATCGTGGCGCACACCAAGGCCGTCCCGGAGCTGCTGGGGGACACGCGTGCCCGGTTGGCGGCGGCGTGGGACGGCGTGGGCCCGGCGGCGGCCGGCGACGACGTGGTTGACGAGGACGACGTGGCGCCGGTGGCGCCCACAGCTGAGGAGAGCTAGATGTTCGGTCGGCTGCGCGCCGTCGTGACGAGGTTGTTCACGCCGATCGCGGCGTTCCTGCTCCGTGCCGGCGTGTCCCCGGACGCGGTGACGGTCGTGGGCACGCTCGGGGTCGTGGCGTCCGCCCTGTGGTTGTTCCCGACGGGGCACCTGTTCGCGGGGACCATGGCGATCATGGTCTTCGCGTTCTCGGACGCGCTCGACGGCGTGATGGCCCGGCAGGCCGGGCGCTCGGGGCCGTGGGGGGCGTTCCTGGACTCGACGCTGGACCGTCTGGCGGACGCGGCGATCTTCACGGGGCTCATCGTGTGGTTCGTCCGCACGGACAACACGTGGGGCATCGCGGTGGGACTCGCGTGCCTGGTCCTGGGGTCGGTGGTGCCGTACGCGCGGGCACGGGCCGAGGGCCTGGGCATGACGGCTGCGGTCGGGATCGCCGAGCGGGCGGACCGTCTGGTCGTGACGCTCGTCGCGGCGGGGCTCGTGGGCCTGGGCCTGCCGGTGACGGTGCTGGTCGTGGTGCTGGGGCTGCTCGCGGCCGCGAGCGCCGTGACGGTCGTGCAGCGGATGGCGACGGTGCGTCGTCAGGCGGTCGCCGCTGCCGGGGCTGCGCCGTCCGAGGGTGGTGCCTGAGGTGGGGGTGAGTGCGGACAAGGCGTTCACGTTCGCGTGGCGCAATGCGCACAAGGTGCCGGAGCCGGTGCTGCGTGGGTTGTTCACGGTGATCGCGGACGTGGCGTGGGCGTCGCGCAGGGGTGGTGTGCCGCAGCTCGAGCGGAACCTGGCGAGGGTGCGGCCTGACCTGGACGTGCGGGGGCTGCGCCGGTTGAGCCGGGCGGGCATGCGTTCGTACATGCGGTACTACCGGGAGGCGTTCACGCTGCCTGCGGCGTCTGCTGCGCAGATCGAGGCGCGGGTGCGGCTGGAGGGGTACGAGAACTGTCTGCGGTTCACGTCGCAGGGGGTCACTCCGGTGCTGGCGCTGGGGCACACGGGCAACTGGGACCTGGCGGGGGCGTATGCGACGCCGCACATCGCCCCGGTGCTGACGGTCGCGGAGCGGCTCGAGCCGGAGGAGCTGTTCCAGGAGTTCCTGGCGTTCCGCAACTCGTTGGGGATCGAGATCCTGGCGCTGGGTGACGGGGACGTGTTCCGTGAGCTGATGCGCGGTGCGCGGGGGCCGGGGAAGCTGATCCCGTTGCTCGCGGACCGTGACCTGACGTCGCGGGGCGTGGAGGTGGACCTGTTCGGTGAGCGGGCTCGGGTCGCGGCGGGGCCGGCGGCGCTGGCGGTCTCGACGGGGGCGCCGTTGCTGACGGCGTCGATCCGGTACGAGCGGTTGACGGGGGTCCGGCGTCGTGCGGCGGGGACGCCGTGGGGGATCGTGATCCGGTTCTTCCCGCCGGTGGCCGTCCCGGAGGGGGTGCCGCGCAGCGAGCGGGTCGCGGTCATGACGCAGGCGTGGGTGGACCATCTGGCGGAGGGGATCGCCGCGGACCCGGAGGACTGGCACATGCTGCAGAAGGTGTTCGTGGCGGACCTGGACCCGGAGCGGTATGCCCGGACGAGGGCGAAGGACGCGCAGGGTTCTACTGGTGGAGGGGCGGTGGGCTCGGTATGAGCCTGAAGGTCGGGATCGTGTGCCCGTACTCGTTCGACGTCCCGGGTGGTGTGCAGTTCCACATCCGGGACCTGGCGGAGGCGCTCATGGCGCAGGGGCACGAGGTGTCGGTGCTGGCCCCTGCGGACGAGGACACCCCGATCCCGGACTACATCACGTCCGCGGGTCGTGCGGTGCCGGTGAAGTACAACGGCTCGGTGGCGCGCATGACGTTCGGTCCGGTCACGGCGGCGCGCGTGCGCCGGTGGTTGGACGCGGGGCAGTTCGACGTGCTGCACCTGCACGAGCCGGTGACGCCGTCGTTGAGCATGCTGGCGCTGTGGATCGCGCAGGGTCCGATCGTGGCGACGTTCCACACGGCGCTGATCCGTTCGCGGGCGCTGCAGGTGGTGTACCCGTTGGTGCGGCAGAGCCTGGAGAAGATCTCGGCGCGCATCGCGGTCTCGGAGGACGCCCGGCGCACCCTGGTGGAGCACATGGGGGGCGACGCGGTCGTCATCCCGAACGGGGTGTACGTCGACACGTTCGCCGACGCGCAGCCGTCGGCGAGGTGGCAGGGGACGCCGGACGCGCCGACGATCGCGTTCCTGGGGCGCCTGGACGAGCCGCGCAAGGGGCTGCCGGTCCTGACGGCCGCGATCCCGCGCATCCTGGAGCAGGTCCCGGGGGCGCGGTTCCTGGTCGCCGGTCGCGGTGACCAGGGGCGCGCGGACGCCCTGGAGGCGTTGGGGGAGGCCGCGAGCGCCGTGGAGTTCCTGGGGTCGATCTCGGACGGGGAGAAGGCGTCCCTGCTGTCGTCGGTGGACGTGTACATCGCGCCGCAGACGGGTGGGGAGAGCTTCGGGATCGTGCTGGTGGAGGCGATGAGCGCGGGGGCGTGCGTGGTGGCCTCCGACCTGGGGGCGTTCCGGCGGGTCCTGGACGAGGGGGAGGCGGGGGCGTTGTTCCCGGTGGGGGACTCGGCGGCGTTGGCGCAGACGGTGCTGCGGGTCCTGGCGGACCCGGAGGGTCGGGTGCGGTACTGCGAGCGGGCGATCTCGTTCGTGCGCCGGTTCGACTGGTCGACCGTGACGGCCGAGGTCCTGGCGGTGTACGAGATGGCGTTGGCGGCCTCGGACGCGGTGATCCCGGTGCACGAGGACCCGGCGTCGTTGCGCGGCGGTCGTCGTCTGGGGTTGTGGCCCCGCCCTGAGCAGGAGAGGAACCCGTCGTGACGTGGTCGGAGATCGCCATCATCGTGGTGGCCGTGGTGCTGGTGGCGGGCTGGGCCCTGTGGGTCGCGGCGTCGCGTCTGGACCGGTTGCACCGCAAGGTCATGGCGTCGCGCCTGGCCCTGGACGCGCAGCTGGAGCGGCGGGCGTCGGCGGCGCTGGACCTGGCGGGCGCGGGGGAGCTGGACCCGGCGAGCTCGGTCCTGGTCGCGGAGGCGGCGTACGCGGTCCTGGACGACGACCTGCGCATGCGGGAGATCGCGGCCGCGGTACCGGGCCTGGCGGAGCTGGTGGGGGCGCCGGAGGGGGTGCGCCGGCCCGACGGCGGCGCTCCGGTCGTGCAGGCGCCGCGCCTCCTGGCGGGGGTGGGGATGCAGCGGGCCATGGCGGAGAGCGACCTGTCGGCCACGTTGCGCTCGGCGCTCGAGGACCCGCAGGAGGTCGCCGAGATCCGGGCCTCGCCCCTGGGGGCGGAGCTGCTGGCCGCGTTGGCGGGGGCCTGGTACCGGGCGCAGATCGCCCGCCGGTTCCACAACGAGGCCGTGGCGCAGACGCAGCGCCTGCGTCGTACCTGGTACGCCCGGGCGTTCTCCTTGGCGGGGCACGCCCCGATGCCGGTCACGGTCGAGCTGGACGACGCCTGGCCGCCGGCCCTGGACCGCAACCCCTGACCGGTGGCGCCTGCCGCTGCGCTGCCCGAGGGGTGGTCGCCGCTCCGTAGACTGGGCGGTGACGTGCAAGCATGTCGGCGGCGCGAGCGTGACCCCTGCTCGTGCGTCCCAACGTGAAGATTCGAGGTTTCGCGGTGTCCGTGGAGATTTCCGGCGAGAACAGCCCGCAGGCGTCCGACGTGGTCGGCTCGGCCAAGGTCAAGCGCGGCATGGCCGAGATGCTCAAGGGCGGCGTCATCATGGACGTCGTCACCCCCGACCAGGCGAAGATCGCCGAGGACGCGGGAGCGGTGGCCGTCATGGCCCTCGAGCGTGTCCCGGCCGACATCCGCGCGCAGGGCGGCGTCTCGCGCATGAGCGACCCGGACATGATCGACGGCATCATCGCCGCGGTCTCGATCCCCGTCATGGCCAAGGCGCGCATCGGTCACTTCGTCGAGGCGCAGGTGCTGCAGGCCCTGGGTGTCGACTACATCGACGAGTCCGAGGTCCTGACCCCGGCGGACTACGCCAACCACATCGACAAGTGGGCCTTCGAGGCGCCGTTCGTGTGCGGGGCGACGAACCTGGGCGAGGCCCTGCGGCGCATCACCGAGGGTGCGGCGATGATCCGCTCCAAGGGCGAGGCCGGCACGGGCGACGTGTCCAACGCGACCACGCACATGCGCACCATCCGCGCCGAGATCCGCCGCCTGACGTCCCTGCCGGAGGACGAGCTGTTCGTCGCGGCCAAGGAGCTCCAGGCGCCGTACGAGCTGGTCAAGGAGGTCGCCGCCACGGGCAAGCTGCCCGTGGTCATGTTCACCGCGGGCGGTATCGCGACCCCGGCCGACGCGGCCATGATGATGCAGCTCGGCGCCGAGGGCGTGTTCGTGGGCTCGGGCATCTTCAAGTCGGGCAACCCGGCCCAGCGTGCGGCCGCGATCGTCAAGGCCACCACGTTCTACGACGACCCGGCCGTCCTCGCGGACGTCTCGCGCGGCCTGGGCGAGGCCATGGTCGGCATCAACGTCGACGACATCCCCGTCCCGCACCGCCTCGCCGAGCGCGGCTGGTGACTCCCGCTGCAGGTCCGGTGACGTCCCGGTGACACCGTGACGACCGGCGCGCAGGACGGGCCGGAGGGCCACGTCCCGTCCGGGGTGGGCGCACCCGTTGCGCCCGCCCCGGCGGCGTCCCCCGCCGCCCCGACGCCGGTGCCTCCCAGCACGCTCGGCCCCGACTGGGTCCTGGGCCCGGACGGCATGCGCCACCGGCGCGGTGCCCGCGTCCTGCTGATCGACGCCCGCGACCGGGTCCTGCTCGCCCGCGGCCACGACACCGACCAGCCCGGCCGCTCCTGGTGGTTCACCATCGGCGGCGGCGTCGAACCCGGCGAGAGCGACCGGGACGCGGCCCTGCGCGAGGTCCTCGAGGAGACGGGCCTGCGCCTGGACCCCGCCGGGCTCGAGGGGCCCGTGTGGACCCGGTCGGCCATCTTCGACTTCTACCGTGAGCGCTGCCGCCAGGACGAGGTGTTCTACCTCGCCCGCCTCGGCGACCAGCACACGAGCCGGCCCCTGACCCGTGACGGGTGGACCGAGATCGAGCACGACGTCGTCGACGAGATGCGCTGGTTCACGCTCCCCGAGCTGCGCACCGTGACCATCGAGGTCTTCCCCGCCGGTCTCGCCGACCTCCTCGAGCCCCTGCTCGACGGCTGGGACGGCCGCACCCGCCACCTCGGCGAAGCCACCGAGTAGCCCGCCCGGACCCGGGCGCCCACGGCGAGCGCCGCCGTCGGGCACCTCGCACCCCGCCCCCGCCCAGCCCGTACGATGGGCGATCGTGAAACCGGTCATTGGAGTCCTCGCCCTGCAGGGCGACGTCCGCGAGCACGTGGCAGCCCTCGAGGCGGCCGGCGCCCGTCCCGTCGCGGTGCGCCGCCCCACCGAGCTCGCCGCGCTCGACGGCCTCGTGATCCCCGGCGGGGAGTCGACCACGATCGACAAGCTGCTGCGGATCTTCGAGCTGTTCGACCCGCTGCGCGCCGCGATCGCGGCCGGGCTGCCGGTGTACGGGTCGTGCGCGGGCATGATCCTGCTCGCCGACCGGGTGCTGGGAGCCACGCACGACCAGCAGACCCTCGGCGGCCTGGACGTCACGGTGCGCCGCAACGCGTTCGGGCGCCAGGTCGACTCGTTCGAGTCCTCGGTCGAGATGGTCGGTGTCCCGGGCGGCCCCGTGCCCGCCGCGTTCATCCGCGCCCCCTGGGTCGAGGAGGCCGGTCCCGCGGTCCAGGTCCTGGCCCGCACCCGGCACCGCGGAGCGGGCGCGCCCGAGCCGTCCACGGGGACGGGTGACGTCGCAGGTAGAATCGTCGCAGTACGTCAGGGAACGTTGCTCGCCACCTCCTTCCACCCCGAGATCACGGGCGATGCGCGGGTGCACGAGCTCTTCGTCGCAATCGTGAAGGAGTAACAGGGGTATGTCAGGACACTCCAAGTGGGCTACGACCAAGCACAAGAAGGCCGTGATCGACGCCAAGCGCGGCAAGCTGTTCGCCAAGCTCATCAAGAACATCGAGGTCGCGGCCCGCACGGGCGGCGGTGACCTCGCCGGGAACCCCACGCTCTTCGACGCCGTCCAGAAGGCCAAGAAGTCCTCGGTCCCCAACGACAACATCGACCGCGCCCTCAAGCGCGGCTCCGGCCAGGAGGCCGGCGGCGCCGACTACCAGACGATCATGTACGAGGGCTACGGCCCCGGCGGCATCGCCGTCCTCGTCGAGTGCCTCACGGACAACAAGAACCGTGCCGCCGCAGAGGTCCGCATCGCGTTCACGCGCAACGGCGGCCAGCTCGCGGACCCGGGCTCGGTGTCCTACCTGTTCTCCCGCAAGGGCGTCATCGTGGTCCCCAAGGAGGGCACCACCGAGGACGACGTCATGGAGGCCGTCCTCGAGGCGGGCGGCGAGGAGGTCACCGACGAGGGCGACACGTTCGAGGTCCTCACCGAGGCCACCGACCTGGTCGCGGTCCGCACCGCCCTGCAGGACGCGGGCATCGAGTACGACTCCGCGGACGTCGTCTTCCACCCGTCCATGGAGGTCGAGGTCGACGCCGAGGGCGCCCGCAAGATCCTGCGCCTCATCGACGCCCTCGAGGACAGCGACGACGTGCAGAACGTCTACGCGAACTTCGACGCGAGCGACGAGGTCATGGCCGAGCTCGAGAACGACGACTGAGCACCCTGGTGTGACGAAGGGCTCCCACGCGACCGCTCGCGTGGGAGCCCTTCGTCGTGGGCGGCCCGTGAGAGGGTGAGCGCGTGCGCGTGCTCGGAGTGGACCCAGGCCTGACCCGCTGCGGCATCGGCGTCGTCGACTCCCTGCCGGGACGGCGCGCCCGCATGGTCGCGGTCGGGGTCCTGCAGAGCCCGCCCGACATGTCGGTGGACCTGCGCCTGCTCACCATCTCCCAGCGCCTGGACGCCTGGATGGACGAGCACGTCCCCGACGTCGTGGCCGTCGAGCGCGTCTTCGCCCAGCACAACGTCAGCACCGTCATGGGCACCGCACAGGTCGCAGGCCTCGCGATGGTCGCCGCGGCCCGCCGCGGGGTCCCCGTCGCGATGCACACCCCCAGCGAGGTCAAGGCCGCCGTGACCGGCACCGGGCGCGCCGACAAGATCCAGGTCCAACGCATGGTCGCCCGCATCCTCGAGCTCGCCGAGCTGCCCAAGCCCGCCGACGCCGCCGACGCCCTGGCCCTCGCGATCTGCCACCTGTGGCGCCCCGCCGGGGCCCTGCAGGGCGGGGACCGCCACCAGCTCACGCCCGCCCAGCGCGCCTGGGCCGCGGCCGAGCAGGCCTCGCGCGGACCCCGCCGCTGACCGCGTCCCCACCGGGGCGCACCGGCCCCGGTGAGCACGGGCGGTGCCGGGGGAGCGAGCCCGACGGCGAGGCTCACCCCGGCCGGCCGCGTCCCGTTGCTAGAGTGGCCGGGGTTTCGTACAGGTGTTCGGGGTCGGCCGCAGGCGGTCGGCACCCGCGAGGAAGCATGGAGGCACAGTGATCGCATCGCTGTCGGGCACGGTCGCGGACGTCCGCCTGGACCGCGCCGTCATCGACGTGGGCGGCGCCGGGGGAGCCGTGGGCTACCTCGTGCACGCGACCCCCGCGACGCTGTCCGCGCTGCGCGTGGGCGAGCCCGCCCGCCTCGCCACGAGCATGGTCGTCCGGGAGGACTCGTTCACGCTCTTCGGCTTCGCCGACGACGACGAGCGCACCGTGTTCGAGGCCGTGCAGACCGTCAGCGGCGTCGGGCCCCGCCTGGCCCTGGCCATGCTCGCGGTCCACACCCCCGACGCCCTGCGCCGCGCGGTCGCGGGCGAGGACATCGCCGCGCTCATGCGCGTGCCCGGGATCGGCCGCAAGGGCGCGCAGCGCATCGCGCTCGAGCTCGGCGACAGGCTCGGCGCCCCCACCGGCACCGACCCGGACACCGCGCCCGGTGCGCCCGGCAGCGTGGTCGACGACCAGCGCGACCAGGTCGTGCAGGCCCTCGTCGGCCTCGGGTGGAACCCCAAGGCCGCCGAGGACGCCCTCGCCACCGTCCTGACCCAGGCCGGCGCCGACGCCGTCGCCCCCGACGAGATCGCCGGCGCCCTGCGCGCCTCGCTGCGCGTCCTGGGCGGCCCCCGTGGCTGACTTCGACCGCGTCGGCTACGAGGACGGCCACGAGCCGTTCACGTCCGAACGCATCGTGACCTCGACCGCGGACGACCTCGAGCGCGCCGCCGAGGCCGCGCTGCGCCCGCGCCGCCTCGAGGAGTTCGTCGGCCAGCTCGTCGTGCGCGACCAGCTCTCGCTCGTCCTGCAGGCCGCCCTCGCCCGCGGCGCGACCCCCGACCACGTCCTGCTGTCCGGGCCGCCCGGGCTCGGCAAGACGACCCTCGCGATGATCATCGCCGCCGAGCTCGGCACGTCGCTGCGCGTCACGTCCGGACCCGCGATCCAGCACGCGGGCGACCTCGCCGCCGTCCTGTCCTCGCTCGAGGAGGGCGAGGTCCTGTTCATCGACGAGATCCACCGCCTCGCACGCCCCGCCGAGGAGCTGCTGTACGTCGCGATGGAGGACTTCCGGGTCGACGTCGTCGTCGGCAAGGGCGCCGGGGCCAGCGCCATCCCGCTGTCCCTGCCGCCCTTCACCGTCGTGGGCGCGACCACGCGCGCCGGGCTCCTGCCCGCGCCCCTGCGCGACCGGTTCGGGTTCACCGGACACCTCGACTTCTACTCCGCGGAAGAGCTCGAGCGCGTCATCATCCGCTCGGCCGGACTGCTCGGCGTCGAGATCAAGCACGCCGCCGCGCACGAGATCTCGGGCCGGTCGCGCGGCACGCCCCGCATCGCCAACCGTCTGCTGCGCCGCGTGCGCGACTGGGCGCAGGTCCGCGGCGACGGCACCATGGACCTGCGCGCTGCCCGCGCGGCCCTGGAGGTCTACGAGGTCGACGAGCTGGGCCTCGACCGCCTCGACCGGGCCGTGCTCGGCGCCCTGTGCACGCGCTTCGGGGGAGGGCCCGTGGGCCTGAGCACCCTCGCCGTGACCGTCGGCGAGGAGTCGGAGACGGTCGAGACCGTCGCCGAGCCCTTCCTCGTGCGCGAGGGCCTGATCGGGCGCACGCCCCGCGGCCGCGTCGCGACCCCCGCCGCGTGGGCCCACCTCGGCCTGACCCCGCCCGACCCCCTCGCACCGCGCGGACCGGGCGGCGTCGTCGGGCCCCGCAGCGGTTCAGGACGCTCGGGGGGAACCCTGTTCGACACGGGGGCCTAGACTGGGGGAATCTGAGCGGCGGAACTCCACGGCCGGACGGTTCGTTGGTGATCCGTACGCGTGCGCCTAGACTGCCGCGCAGATTCCCGCACAGAACAGGAACCGGTTTCCCCGCCATGGACTTCAGCCTCATCATCATCCTCGCCCTCGCCGCAGGCGCGATGTTCCTCATGACCAGCCGGTCGCGCAAGGCCCAGAAGGAAGCAGCCGCCTTCCGCACCAACCTGGCCCCCGGCCAGGAGGTCATGACCGGCTCAGGACTGTTCGGCACCATCGTCGACGTCGACGAGGAGAAGGACATCATCACGATCGAGTCCACCCCCGGCACCCAGACGCGCTGGCTCCGCGCCGCGATCGCCAAGCTCGTCGAGCCGCCGGTCGAGGAAGAGGTCACCGAGGTCGAGGGCACCGACGTCACCGACGAGCAGGACCCGGCCTACGGCGACGCAGGCCAGACCTCCTCGCCCCAGGACGACACGCTCGACGTCCCGGACGACCTGTCCGGGCTCACCGACAAGCCGGGGGACAAGCGGGACGACGGCACCGACAGCAAGTGACACCACGTCGCACCCCGAACCCGGGGTGCGACGTCGACCCGCGCCATCTCGCGATGTCGCGCGCACGAGAAGAGACGGATAGTTGGCCACCTCCAACACACGACGCGCCAGGCCCGTACGCACCCTGGTGACCCTCGCTGTACTGATCCTCGCGCTGTTCGCGTCGATCTTCGCCGGCACCAAGTGGTCGGACGCGAGCACCACGCCCGGACTCGCCCTCGACCTGGAGGGCGGCACGCAGATCATCCTCACGCCGGTCGCCACCGAGGGCAAGGTCACCGACGAGACGATCACGCAGGCGATCAACGTGATCCGCCAGCGCGTCGACTCCTCGGGCGTCACCGAGGCCGAGATCACGAGCCAGGGCAACAACATCGTTGTCGGGCTGCCGGGCACCCCGAGCGACGAGACCCTCGACCTCGTGCGCAAGTCCGCGCAGATGCGGTTCCGCCCGGTCCTGACCGTCGGCGCGCCCACCCCCGTGGAGAGCACGGAGACGGAGACGCCGGCCGAGCCCGAGACGCCCGTCACCCCGGCGAACCCGAGCGACCTCGCCCAGATCACCCCCGCGATCCAGGCCGAGTTCGACGCACTGGACTGCACGGACCCCGCGAACCTCACCGGCGGGCTCGGCGACGACCCCGACGCGCCCCTGGTCACGTGCGCCGACGACGGCACCGCGAAGTACATCCTGGGCCCGGTCGAGATCGAGGGCACCGAGATCTCCAACGCGAGCTCGGGCATGGGCACCACGGCCCAGGGCGTGAGCACCGGCCAGTGGGTCGTCAACCTCGAGTTCAACAAGGCCGGCACCGAGGCCTTCGAGGTCGTCACCGACCGTCTCTTCTCGCTGCCCGCCCCGCAGAACGCGTTCGCGCTCGTGCTCGACGGACTCGTCATCTCGGCGCCGTCCGCGAACGCCGTCATCACCGACGGCAAGGCCGAGATCTCCGGCAGCTTCACGCGTGAGAGCGCAGCGCTGCTCGCGAACCAGCTCAACTTCGGCTCGCTCCCGCTGACCTTCGAGGTCCAGAGCGAGCAGCAGATCTCCGCGACCCTCGGCAGCGAGCAGCTCGAGAAGGGCCTCATCGCGGGTGCGATCGGCCTCCTGCTCGTCGTCATCTACTCGCTCTTCCAGTACCGGGCCCTCGGCCTGGTCACGGTCGCCTCGCTCGGCATCGCCGCCGTGCTCACCTTCGGGGTGATCCTGCTCCTGTCCTGGACGATCGGGTACCGCCTCTCGCTGCCCGGCGTCGCGGGCATCATCGTCGCGATCGGCATCACCGCGGACTCGTTCATCGTGTACTTCGAACGCATCCGTGACGAGCTGCGCGACGGCCGCACCCTGAACTCGGCCGTCGAGAAGGGCTGGGACCGCGCACGGCGCACCATCCTGGCCTCCGACGCGGTCAACTTCCTCGCCGCGGTCGTGCTGTACTTCCTGGCCGTGGGCGGCGTGCGCGGCTTCGCGTTCACGCTCGGACTGACCACGCTGATCGACCTGATCGTCGTGTTCATGTTCACGCACCCCGTCATGCAGCTCCTGGCCCGCACCAAGTTCTTCGCGAACGGGCACCCGGCCTCGGGCCTCGACCCGCGCCGGCTCGGCGCGACCACCCGCTACGCCGGCCGTGGGCGCGTCGCCCGCCCCGGTACCCAGGACGCGTCCGGCACCTCGGACGCCGCGGTCACCGACGCCCCCGTCGACGAGCCCTTCGGCAGCCCCACGCGCGAGAAGGTCGGCGCGGGCGCGAGCCTGTCCGGCGCGACCACGGGTGACAGCGGCCGGATGACGATCGCCGAGCGCCGGGCCGCCGCCAGGCGCGCGGCCCAGGACTCCGGCTCCACCACCGATTCCTCGACCGAGGGCGACAAGAACGAGGAGAACCGCTGATGGCGCAGGGATTCGCCCAGTGGGGCAACGACCTGTACACGGGGCGCAAGTCCTACCAGATCGTCGGCCACCGCCGCCGCTTCTACATCGTCGCGATCGTCATGGTCGTCCTGTCGTTCGGGGTCCTGCTCACCAAGGGCTTCAACCTCGGCATCGACTTCCGCGGCGGCTCCGAGTTCGTCGTCTCGAACGTGAGCGACACCAGCCAGCAGCCCGCGATCGACGCCGTGGCCGAGGTCGCCCCCGACGAGGTCCCGCGCGTCACGAGCGTCGGCGGCAGCGCCGTCCGCGTCCAGACCGACCGCCTGACCGCCGACGAGGTCACCGAGGTCCGCGACGCGCTCGCCGGCGCCTACTCGGTGACCGAGGACGACGTCACGACCGCGTTCATCGGCCCCAGCTGGGGCAAGGACGTCTCGCAGAAGGCCATCACGGGCCTGATCGTCTTCCTGGTGCTCGTAGGCCTGGTCATGACGATCTACTTCCGGAACTGGCGCATGGCCGCCGCCGCGCTCATCGCGCTGTTCCACGACCTCATCATCACGGTCGGGATCTACGCGGCGATCGGCTGGGAGGTCACGCCGGCGACCGTGATCGGCTTCCTGACCATCCTCGGGTACTCGATCTACGACACGGTCGTGGTCTTCGACAAGGTCCGGGAGAACACGCGCGGCGTCCTCGACCAGACCCGCAGCACCTACGCCGAGCGGGCGAACCTCGCGGTCAACCAGACGCTCGTCCGGTCGATCAACACCTCGGTCGTGGCCCTGCTGCCCGTCAGCGCGATCCTGTTCATCGGCGCGTTCCTCCTGGGGGCCGGCACGCTGCGCGACATCTCGCTCGCCCTGTTCGTCGGCATGGCCGTCGGCGCCTACTCCTCGATCTTCCTGGCCACGCCCCTGGAGGTCTCGCTGCGTGAGCGCGAGCCCGCCATCAAGGAGCACACCCAGAAGGTCCTGGACAAGCGCGCGGCCCTCGTCGCGGACGCGGCCCGCTCCACCGACGACGTGTCCCGCGACGCTGCACTGGCAGCGGCCGGGGTCCAGGGCTCGGGCCAGCTCCTGCCGGGAGCCCACCAGGGCAACAAGGCCCAGCCCCGACGCAAGCGGGGGCACTGAGCACTCATGAGCACCAGCAGCATCCTTCCCGTCGGGCTCTCGGGCCTGGGGGACGAGCGCGCGGCGGAGGTCCTCGGCCTCGTCCGCGACGTCCCGGACTACCCCCAGCCCGGTGTCACGTTCCGTGACATCACCGGCCTGCTCGCCGACGGCAAGGCGCTCGGCGACGTGGTCGACTCCCTCGCGGCCTTCGCCGCGGGGGGCGTCGACCTCGTCGCCGGTCTGGAGGCCCGCGGCTTCCTGATCGGCGCCCCGCTCGCGACCCGTCTGGGCGTCGGCTTCCTGCCGCTGCGCAAGGCGGGCAAGCTGCCGCCGCCCACCGAAGCCGTGACCTACGACCTCGAGTACGGCACCGCCACGATCGAGCTGCGCACCGGCACGCTCGCGCCCGGCGCGCGCGTCCTGGTCGTCGACGACGTCCTGGCCACGGGCGGCACGGCCTCGGCCGGCGCCGAGCTCGTGGAGCGGTGCGGCGGCGTCGTCGTCGGTCTCGCGTTCCTGCTCGAGCTCGACGGCCTGGGCGGGCGCGAACGGCTCGCGGGCCGGCAGGTCGACACGCTCCTGCGCGTGGAGTCGTAGGATTGCCACTCCGACGAACGTCGAGATTCTCCGGCGATCAGGGTGAGGAGGCACGCATGAGCGAAGAGACACGGACCGGTCGGTCCGCGAGCGAGAGCGGGCAGTCCTCGGCAGCGCGCGTACGGTCCCGGTTGGTGCGGTTCGGCGTCCGGGGGAGCCAGGGAGGCATCCCCGCGCTCGAACCCGTGCTCCAAGCAGTCCGGACCAACCACCCCAAGTCCGACCTGTCGGTCATCGAGCGCGCCTACGTCACCGCGGAGAAGGCCCACCGCGGCCAGGCCCGCAAGAGCGGCGACCCGTACATCACGCACCCCGTCGCGGTCGCCACGATCCTCGCGGACCTCGGGTTCGACGGCGCCACGCTCGCCGCGGCCCTGCTCCACGACACGGTCGAGGACACCGAGTACTCGCTCGAACGCCTCACCGAGGAGTACGGCGAGGAGATCGCCATGCTCGTCGACGGCGTCACCAAGCTCGACAAGGTGAAGTACGGCGACGCGGCGCAGGCCGAGACCGTGCGCAAGATGGTCGTGGCCATGGCCCGCGACATCCGTGTGCTCGTCATCAAGCTCGCCGACCGCCTGCACAACGCCCGGACCTGGAAGTTCGTCCCGTCGTCGTCGGCCGAGCGCAAGGCCCGCGAGACCCTCGAGATCTATGCGCCCCTGGCCCACCGCCTGGGCATGAACACCATCAAGTGGGAGCTCGAGGACCTGTCGTTCGCGACGCTCTACCCCAAGGTGTACGAGGAGATCGTCCACCTCGTGGCCGAGCGCGCACCGGCCCGCGAGGAGTACCTCGCGGTCGTCCGGGAGCAGGTGACCGCGGACCTGCGGACGGCCAAGATCAAGGCGACCGTGACCGGGCGCCCCAAGCACTACTACTCGATCTACCAGAAGATGATCGTGCGCGGGCACGACTTCGCGGAGATCTACGACCTTGTCGGCGCACGCGTCCTCGTGGACACCGTGCGCGACTGCTACGCGGCGCTCGGCGCCCTGCACGCGCGATGGAACCCCGTCCCCGGGCGGTTCAAGGACTACATCGCGATGCCCAAGTTCAACATGTACCAGTCGCTGCACACCACGGTGATCGGTCCCGGCGGCAAGCCCGTCGAGATCCAGATCCGTACGCACGACATGCACCGACGGGCCGAGTACGGGGTCGCGGCGCACTGGAAGTACAAGGAGGTCGCCAAGTCGAGCGGCGCTCCGGACACGGCGTCGACCGACATGCAGTGGTTGCGCCAGCTCGTCGACTGGCAGCGCGAGACCGCGGACCCCTCGGAGTTCCTCGACTCGCTGCGCTTCGAGATCGGGGGCGCCGAGGTCTACGTCTTCACCCCCAAGGGCGACGTCATCGCGCTGCCCGCGGGCTCGACGCCCGTCGACTTCGCGTACGCGGTCCACACCGAGGTCGGTCACCGCACCATGGGGGCGCGGGTCAACGGTCGCCTCGTCCCGCTCGACTCCAAGCTGGACAACGGCGACGTCGTCGACGTCCTGACCTCCAAGTCGGAGACCGCTGGCCCCAGCCGTGACTGGCTCGCCTTCGTCAGCAGCCCGCGCGCCCGCAACAAGATCCGGCAGTGGTTCTCCAAGGAGCGCCGCGAGGAGGCCGTCGAGCACGGCAAGACCGCGATCGCCAAGGCCATGCGCAAGCAGAACCTGCCGATCCAGCGCCTGCTGAGCCACGAGTCGCTCGTGGGCCTCGCGAACGAGATGCGCTACCCCGACGTCTCGGCGCTGTACGCCGCGATCGGCGAGGGGCAGGTCTCGGCCGCGAGCGTCGTGCAGAAGCTCGTGCACGCCATGGGCGGGGAGGACGGCGCGTCCGAGGACCTCGCGGAGGTCGCCCGTCCGGGGCACACCGCGCGTCGCCCCCGCACGGGCGACCCGGGCGTGGTCGTCAAGGGCGTGGACGACATCTGGGTCAAGCTCGCCAAGTGCTGCACCCCGGTCCCGGGCGACGAGATCATCGGCTTCATCACGCGTGGACAGGGCGTGAGCGTCCACCGCGCGGACTGCGCCAACGTCGTGGGCCTGCGCAACCAGCCCGAGCGCATCGTCGAGGTCGACTGGACCACGGGCAGCAACGCCCTGTTCCTGGTGCAGATCCAGGTCGAGGCCCTCGACCGCTCGCGCCTGCTCTCGGACGTGACGCGGGTCCTGTCGGACCACCACGTCAACATCCTGTCCGCGACGGTCTCGACGTCGAACGACCGGGTTGCGATGTCCCGGTTCGTGTTCGAGATGGCCGAGCCCGGCCACCTGGCGACGGTGCTGTCCGCGGTCCGCAAGATCGACGGCGTGTTCGACGTCTACCGGATCACGGGCTCCAAGGCCGCCGAGCCGCCGCCGCTCCCGGCCTGACCGCCGGCCGGGCCCCCGCACCACGGCCCGACGGCGCCGCGCACCTGGGTGCGCGCGTCGCCCGGGTCCGGCGGGCGCGCGGCGACCTGGACGGCGAGGGGGGCGGCGCCGTACGGCCGCGGGCGACAGGCGCCGCTCGACGGGTGACCGGAGGCCCCCGGTGGCAGCATCAGGGGATGGACCTGCCCGTGCGCCCGCCCACGCTGCCCATGCTCGCGAAGTCGGTCTCGGGCGTCCCGGACCCCGCGGGCGTCGAAGGCGGTCTGGTGTTCGAGCCCAAGTGGGACGGGTTCCGTGCGATCGTCTACCGCGACGGCGACGAGGTGCGCCTCGACAGCCGCAGCGCCAAACCCATGGAGCGGTACTTCCCCGACGTCGTCCAGGCAGTCCTGGACTCGTTGCCCGAGCGGTGCGTGGTCGACGGGGAGATCGTGCTCGCCCAGGGCGGCCGGCTCGACTTCGAGGCGCTTCAGCAGCGCATCCACCCCGCGGCCTCGCGCGTCGCCCGCCTGGCCGAGGAGACCCCGGCGAGCCTCGTCGTGTTCGACCTGCTGGCCCTGGGCGACGACGACCTCACGGCCGAGCCGCTCGCCCGCCGCCAGGAGCTGCTCGCGGGCCTGCGGCTCGACGGCCCGCGCGTGCACCTGACGCCCCGCACCACGGACCGAGCGGTCGCCCAGGAGTGGTTCGAGTCGTTCGAGGGCGCAGGGCTCGACGGGGTCGTCGCGAAACCGCTCGCCGCGCCCTACCAGCCCAACAAGCGCGTCATGCTCAAGGTCAAGCACGAGCGCACGGCCGACGTCGTGCTCGCGGGATACCGCCTGCACAAGACGTCGACCCCCGAGGAGCCGCTGCTGGGCTCGCTCCTCCTGGGGCTGTACGACGGTGCGGGCGACCTGCAGTTCGTGGGCGTCGCGGCGTCGTTCCCCATGGCTCGTCGCGCCGAGCTCGTCGACGAGCTCGCGCCGCTCGTGCTCGACCCCGAGAGCCCCGACGCCGCCGAGCACCCGTGGGCCGGGTGGGAGAGCCCGGGCTCGGGGCGCATGCCGGGCGCGCAGTCGCGCTGGAGCGGCGCCAAGGACATGTCGTTCGTCCCGCTGCGGATCGAGCGGGTGCTCGAGGTGGCGTACGACCACATGGAGGGCAGCCGGTTCCGCCACACCGTCCAGCTCCGGCGCTGGCGCAGCGACCGCGAGCCCGCGTCGTGCACGTACGAGCAGCTCGAGGAGCCCGTGAGCTACCGCCTGGACGACCTGCTGCCCGGGGCACCGGGCGTGGCGTGAGCCGCACACCGGGCACCTTCCCCGGAGGGCCTGGAGCGTCGGCACCGCCCACAGGGCCGCACGAGGCGTGCCAGGGGCCCTTCTCCGCACCACGCCCCGGGGGGTGGGGTCAGTCGTCCTTCGAGTGCTCGTCGTGCCGTGAGGCGTCCTTGCTGGGCTGGACGCGCTTGGGCTCGCCCGGCATCTTGGGGTGCTCGGGAGGATAGGGCAGGTCGCCCAGCCCGTGGTCGCGCTCGTCACGCGCCGCGAGATCGAGCGCCAGCTCGAGAGAGCACCGCGGCTCGGGGGCCGCGGCGTCCAGACGGGCGTGCAGGTCACCGACCTCTGCGAACCGTGCCGGCACGGTCAGCACGTCGAAGTCGTCCGGCGCGACGTCCGGCACCTCCTCCCAGCGCAGCGGCGCCGAGACCGTGGCGCGGGCGTTGGACCGGATCGAGTACGCCGAGGCGATCGTGCGGTCGCGCGCCATCTGGTTGTAGTCGACGAAGATCTTGACCCCGCGCTCCTCCTTCCACCACTTCGTCGTGACCTGGTCCGGCAGGCGCCGCTCGAGCTCCCGACCGATCGCGATCGTCGCCCGGCGCGCCTGCACGAAGCTCCACCGCGGCTCGACCGGGACGAACACGTGCAGGCCCCGGCCGCCCGACGTCTTGGGGAAGCCCTCCAGGCCCAGCTCGCCCAGCAGCTCGCGCAGCTCCGGGGCCACCCGCGCGGCGTCGGAGTAGTCGGTCCCGGGCTGCGGGTCGAGGTCGATGCGCAGCTGGTCGGGCGACTCGACGTCCGCGCCCGTCACGGGCCACGGGTGGAACGTCAGCGTCCCCAGGTTCGCGGCCCACAGCACCACGGCCAGCTCGGTCGGGCGCACCTCGTCGGCCGTGCGACCGCTCGGGAACGCGATCCGGGCCGTCTCGACGTAGTCCGGAGCGCCCTGCGGGATGCGCTTCTGGTAGAACGCGTCGCCGCTGTTGTCCGTGCGGGTGCTCAGCCTGGCCCCCTCGAACACTCCCTTGGGCCAGCGTTCGAGCGTCGTCGGACGCTCGCGCAGCGCCGCGAGGATGCCCGGCCCGACCGACTGGAAGTACCTCACGACGTCGAGCTTGGTCAGCCCCCGGCCGGGGAAGACGACACGGTCCGGGCTCGTGACGCGCACGGTGCGCCCGTCGACGTCGAGCTCGACGGCCGGGGTCGTGGAACGAGGCATCCCCTCACGGTAGACGCGGGGACCTCCCGTCGCCCGCCGACCCGTCCTCGGCCGACGGCCCCCGGATCGCGAGCAGGTCCGCGAGCAGCACCCGCGCCCGCGGCCGCCCCGTCCGGCGGTGCCGCAGGTCGAGGACCTGCAGCGCGGCGCGCACGTCCAGGCCGCCGCGCTCGAGGAGCGCCCGCAGGACCGGCACGGCCAGCACCGGATCCGTCAGGCAGGCGACGTCGACCGCGGTCCGCTCGACCGTCGTCACCAGCACCGTGCCGATCCGCACGGTCTCCGGACGCAGGAGCGCGCTCTGGCGCGACACGCGCCCCGGACGGGGCGGGGGACGGTGGACGCCCAGGGGGTACACGACCTCGAGACCTGCGCCCTCCGGCGTCCCGCAGTGCACCCAGGCCGCGCTCGTGCCGCCGACCACGGTCCGCGGGGGCACCTGGGGAGCCAAGGACAGCGCACGCACCGCGGGGGTGAGCGCCGTCGTCGGGCGGACCGCCGCGTCCTCCCGGACCCGGACGAGCGCGCCGCACCGCACCAGGTCCCCCCATGCGACGCGACCTCCGACGTGCTCCGGCCCGACCACCAGAGGTGCGTCGTCCACGCGGACGTCCATGGCGAGGTCCGCGGGGGTCGCCGCCCCCGGGCCGGCGGCGGCGCGGGAGAGGGGAGGGAGCAGGGTGGTCACGGTCACCAGCCTGGCGTGTCCGGCGGGCACGCACGAGGGGCCCGCGTGAACCTGTGGACAGCGGTGCCGTCCACAGGCCCTCGCGGGCCCCTCGTAGGGTGCGGGATCAGCCGCGCGAGTCCTCGGCGGCCTTGACGACCTGCTCGAGCCACGCACGACGCGCCGTAATCGCGGACTCGACCTCGGCGACCTTGCGCTTGTCACCCTTGGCCTGTGCGGCCGCCAGGTCCTCCTCGAGGCCCGCGATCGCGGCCTCGAGCTGCGCGGCAGCCCCCTCGGCACGCGCCCGGGTCTCGGGGTTCGAGCGCGACCACTGCGACTGCTCGGCGTCACGGACCGCGGTCTCGACCGCGCGCAGGCGAGCCTCGACGCGCTGGACGTCGGCACGCGGGACCTTGCCCGCGTCCTCCCACTTCTCCTGGATGTCGCGCAGCGCCGACTTGGCCTGGGCCAGGTCCGTCACCGGCACGAGCTTCTCCGCCTGCTCGAGCAGAGCCTCCTTGACCACGAGGTTCTGCGCGTACTCGGCGTCCGTCGCCGCGTTGAGCTCGTCGCGTGCCTGGAAGAACGCGTCCTGCGCCGCGCGGAAACGCGCCCACAGTGCGTCGTCGTCCCGGCGGTTGGCCCGCCCGGCGGCCTTCCACTCGGTCATGAGGTCACGGAAGGCACCCGCCGTGGCACCCCAGTCCGTGCTGTTCTGCAGGGCCTCGGCACGCTGGACGAGCTTCTCCTTGACCTCCTTGGCCGAGGAGTTGCGCTGCTCGAGCTCGGCGAAGTAGTGCCGACGCTCGCGGTCGAAGGCCGTCCGGGCGTGGCTGAAGCGCTTCCAGAGCGCCTCCTCGCTCGTCCGGTCGATCCTCGGGCCGTTGCGCTGCGCGTCCTTCCACTGGTCGAGCAGCTTGCGCAGCTCCTCGCCCGCCGGGCGCCACTGGATGCGCGCGGGATCCGTCGAGGCGATCTTCTCGGCCGCCTCGATGATCTCGGTGCGGGCGGCGAGCGCTGCCTCCTTGGCGGCGTTGCGCTCGGCCTCGAGCTCGGCACGACGCGCCGCGGCGACCGAGCGCAGGGACTCGACGTGCGCACGCAGGCCGTCCAGGTCGCCCACCGCGGACGGCTCGGCGGTCTCCTCGGTGAGCTTGGCGAGGGTCGAGTCGATCTCCTTGACCGACAGGTCCGTGCCGGTCAGGCGCGCCTCGAAGAGCGCGACCTTCGCGTGCAGGTCGAGATAGCGGCGCACGTACAGCGCGAGCGCCTCCTCGGGGCTGACCCCGGGGAACTGCCCGACGCTGCGCTCGCCCGCGGCCTCGGTCACGTAGACCGTGCCGTCCTCGTCGACACGGCCGAAGCCCGCAGCGGCCTTGGCGGCCGCGCTGTCGTCGGGGACGACGGCCGCAGCGGCGGCCGGGGCGATGGTCGCGGCAGCGGGCGCCGCCGGTGCCGGGGTCCCCGGCTTGGGCGGACGCGGCACGGGGATCGCGCTCGGCTTGGGAGCCGCCGAGGGCTTGGGCGCGGCGGACGGCTTGGGCGCGGGCGCGGCGACCTCGGCGGGAGCCTCGGCCTGAGCGGGCTCTGCCTCAGCCTCAGCCTCAGCCGCGGGTGCGGGCGCGTCGGGCGCCGAGGAGGCCTCGGCCTCCGGGGCGACCGGCTCTGCGGGCTTCTCGGAAGGAGTCTCGTCCGCGACGGTCTCCGCGTCGGCGTCGTTCGCGGCGGGGGCCTCGGACTCGACCGTCTCCGCTGCGTCGGGCGCGGCCTCGGTCGGTTCAGCGACCGCCGGCACCTCGACCTGCTCCGTAGCGGCGGCCTCCTCGGATGCCTGCGCCGGAGAGTTCGCGTGGTTCTCGGTGCTCTCGCTCACTGGGTCTCAACTCCTTCGATGGTGACCGGGGTGGCGGGGGTGCCGTCGACGGCCCCGTCCGCGGTCCCCGCGTCAGCGACTGCTCGGACGACGTCCAAGCCGGATGTGATCTTGCCGAAGACGGTGTACCCACCGGTGTCCGTCGGCAAGGTGCTGTCCTCGTAGACGAGGAAGAACTGGCTGCCCTGGGAGTCCGTCGACAGCGCACGGGCCATGGCGATGGTGCCCGCGGGGAAGAACCCGTCCTCGGGCGTGTTCTCGACGGGACCGAACGTGTAGCCGGGCCCGCCCGTGCCCGTGCCCGTGGGGTCGCCGCACTGCAGGACGAAGATGTTCGCGGTCGTCAGCCGGTGGCAGTCGGTGTCGTCGAAGAACCCGCCGCGCGCGAGCGAGACGAAGCTCGCGACCGTCTGCGGTGCCGCCTGGCCGTCGAGCGTGAAGGCGATGTCCCCGGCGCTGGTGCGCAGCTCGCCCGTCCACTCGCGGTCCTGCGCGTCGGAGGCCGGGGGGAGCGTGAACGTCTTGGCCGGAGCGTTGGCCACGAAGGCGATCGCGGTGCCGCCCGCGACGAGGGCGAGCCCCGCGACCGCACCGGCGACGGTCCACGTCCGACGCCTGCGGGCGTGCGCCTGCGCCTGGCGCTGGGTCCACCTCAGCTCGCGCCGACGGGCGCGCTCACGTTCGCGCTTGCTCGTTGACACCCCAACTCCTTCGTCTCACGCCACGGGCAGGTCCGCGTGCCGGCGCGAAGGCGCGTGCTCGCACGGGTGGTCCACGGTTTCAGAGGACAGTCTAGGCACCGGGAGCGTTCCGGCGCGGTGACTTTCCGCCCGCGAGGTCACGGTCCGGTATCAGGTGCCCCGCCGGGCGGGGTCGGTACTGTCCCTCCATGGACGTCTTCCTGGTGGTCGCCCCCGTGTTCGGAACCAACTGCACGGTCGTCGCGCCGCCCGCCCCGGACGGGCCCGACGGCGCCGCGCGCCCGTGCGTGATCGTCGACGCAGGGGCCGGGGTCGTCCCCGGCGTGGTCGAGGTCGTGCGTGAGCACGGCCTGTCGCCGCGGGCGGTCTTGGCGACGCACGGGCACGCCGACCACACGTGGGACGCGGCCGAGCTGTGCGACCTCTACGGCGTGCCACTGTGGATCCACGCGCGCGACGCGTACCGCCTCGCGGACCCCCTCGGCACGGTCGAGGACGCGCCGCCCTCGACCGGCGAGCGCGCCGCCACGCTCGCGAGCGCGCTCCGGCAGCAGGGCGCACGGATCGAGGACTACCGCGAGCCGGTCGACGTGCGGACCTTCGGGACGCCCTGGGCACCGGGGCCCGGCGACCAGCAGGGCGGCGGCAGGGTCGACGGCCGGGTCCCCGCGGACTCGCGGACCCGGCTCGGCCTGGGCGGTGTCCTGGTCGACGCCCTGCACGCCCCGGGCCACACCCAGGGGTCGACGCTCTACCTGCCGGTCGTCGGGGACGCTGCCGCGGACCCCGCCGGGCACGACGAGGGAGGCTCCGGCGGACGGCACGACGCGGCCGGTCTCGTGCTCGCCGGCGACGTCCTGTTCGCCGGCTCCGTGGGCCGGACCGACCTGCCCGGAGGAGACGGCGAGACGATGCGGCGGACCCTGCGCGACGTCGTCGGGCCGCTCGACGACTCCCTCCAGGTGGTGCCCGGGCACGGGCCCCTGACCACGGTCGGCCGCGAGCGCCGGACCAACCCGTACCTGCGGGGCCTGTGAACCGATTGCTCGTCCGGTCCGGGAGTCTGGAAAGATCGGGTCCCATGGCCCGACCTACACCTCTCTCCGGTTTCCCCGAATGGCTCCCTGCTGGACGCGTCGTGGAGCAGCACGTGCTCGACACGCTGCGTCGCACGTTCGAGCTCCATGGTTTCGCGGGGATCGAGACGCGCGCCGTCGAGCCCCTGGACCAGCTGCTGCGCAAGGGTGAGACCTCCAAGGAGGTGTACGTGCTGCGTCGGCTCCAGGAGGAGCCCGACGCAGCCGATGCAGGCGCGGGGGACCGGGGTGGCAAGGGCGACAAGCAGCTCGGCCTGCACTTCGACCTGACGGTGCCGTTCGCGCGCTACGTGCTGGAGAACGCCGGTCACCTGGCGTTCCCGTTCAAGCGTCACCAGATCCAGAAGGTGTGGCGTGGCGAGCGACCCCAGGACGGGCGCTTCCGTGAGTTCGTGCAAGCCGACATCGACGTCGTGGGCGCGGGCGAGCTGCCCTACCACTTCGAGGTCGAGCTGCCGCTGGTCATGGCCGAGGCGCTGGGGGAGCTGCGCTCGATCGGGGTGCCCGAGGTCCGCATCCTGGTGAACAACCGCAAGGTCGCGGAAGGCTTCTACCGCGGGCTGGGCCTGGACGACGTCGAGGGCGTGCTGCGCAGCATCGACAAGCTCGACAAGATCGGCCCGGACAAGGTCGCGGCGCTGCTGGTCGCGGAGACGGGTGCGACGCCCGAGCAGGCGGCCGCGTGCCTGGCGCTCGCGGCGATCTCCGGCTCGGACGCGAGCGTCGCGGAGCGGGTGCGGGCGCTCGCGGCCGAGCACGGTGTGACGTCCGACCTGCTGGAGGAGGGGCTCGGCGAGCTGTCGGCGCTGATCGACGCGGCGGCCGTGCGGGCGCCCGGCGTGGTGGTCGCGGACCTGAAGATCGCGCGTGGCCTGGACTACTACACGGGCTCGGTCTACGAGACGGTCCTGGTGGGGCACGAGCAGCTCGGGTCGATCTGCTCGGGCGGGCGCTACGACACGCTGGCGTCGGACGGTGCGAACACCTACCCGGGGGTAGGGCTGTCGATCGGTGTCTCGCGGCTGGTCTCGCGGCTGCTGAGCGCGGGCCTGGTGCGCTCGACGCGGTCGGTGCCGAGCGCCGTGGTGGTCGCGGTGACGAGCGAGGAGACGCGTGCCGCGTCGGACGCGGTCGCGGTCGCGCTGCGCTCGCGGGGCATCCCGGTCGAGGTGGCGCCGAGCGCGGCGAAGTTCGGCAAGCAGATCAAGTTCGCGGACCGTCGCGGCATCCCGTTCGTGTGGTTCCCTGCGGGGATCGGTGCGGACGGCGAGGTCGTGCCGCACCAGGTCAAGGACATCCGTTCGGGCGAGCAGGTCGCGGCGGACCCGGCGACGTGGGCGCCGTCCGAGGAGGACCTGTGGCCGCGGGTCGTCCCGGCGGGGGAGTGAGACCGCTGCCCGGGCGCTGACCCGGGCGGACGTGCGTGAGGCCCGGCAGGGGTTCCCTGCCGGGCCTCACGTGTGCGGGCGGGTGCCAGGCCGACGTCAGGCCTCGGGGATCTCGGCGCCGAAGCTCTCGAGGGTGATGTCGGCGGGGTCGGGGCCGCGGCGCACCCCCTGGTCGAGCGCGTCGATCGCGGCGAGCTCGGTGTCGGTCAGCGTGAAGTCGGCCACGTCGAAGTTCTCGGCGATGCGAGCCGGCTTGGTGGACTTGGGGATCGCGGAGCGGCCCTCCTGCAGGTGCCAGCGCAGCATGACCTGCGCGGCGGACTTCCCGTGCGCCTCGGCGATCGCGAGGATCTCGGGGTCGTCGAACGTGCGTGCGCCGCCCTCGCGGTAGGACGTGATGCCGCCGATGGGGGACCACGCCTGGGTCAGGATGCCGTGCGCCGCGTCCACGGCCTGGAGATCGCGCTGCTGGAAGTACGGGTGGACCTCGATCTGGTTCACGGCCGGGACGACGCTCGCCGTCTCCAGGAGGCGCTCGAGGTGCTCGGGCATGAAGTTGCTCACGCCGATGGCCCGGACCTTGCCGTCGGCCAGGAGCGTCTCCAGGGCGCGGTAGGCCTCGAGCGTGAGGTCGAACCGGCTCGGCAGCGCCTGGTGCAGGAGCAGCAGGTCGATCTGCTCGACGCTGAGCTTGCCCGCGGACTTGTCGAACGCGTGCAGCGTCGTGTCGTAGCCGTAGTCGCTGATCCAGACCTTGGTCTCGACGAACACCTCGCTGCGGTCGAGGCCCGAGTCGGCGAGCGCGCGGCCGACCTCGCGCTCGTTGCCGTACGCCGCGGCGGTGTCCACGAGCCGGTACCCGGTCTCGAGGGCCGTGCGGACCGAGGCCACCGTCTCGTCGGGCGGCGCCTGGAAGACGCCGAAGCCCAGGGCGGGCATCGTGACGCCGTTGTTCAGGGTGAGGGCGGGGGTCGAGGGGGTGCTCATGTGGTGCTCCTTGATCGGTCCTGGTGCTGCGGTCGGTAAGGGAGGTGGCCGGCGCGCCGAGGGGCGCGCGCGGCAGGTCGTACCGGCGAGGAGCGCTGCTGCTCGCCGGTGGGAGGGGACGGGGTGCGTGCTCAGGGCACGAGCGCGACCTTGAGCGCCTCGCGCGCGTCCATGGCGCGGTAGGCCTCGGCGACCTGGTCGAGCGGGAGGGTGCGGTCGAACACGCGCCCGGGGTCGATGCGCCCGGAGAGCACGTCGGGCAGGACGTCCTCGATGTAGGCGCGCACCGGCGCGGGCCCGCCCGTCAGGGTGATGTTGCGCCCGAACAGCGAACCCCACCCCACGGGGGCGTCCTCGTACTGCGGGACCCCGACGCGGGAGATGACGCCGCCGACCCGCACGACCCCGTACGCCTGCTGGTAGGCGGGCATGTGCCCGACGGCCTCGATCACGACGTGCGTGCCCTGACCGTCGGTCAGGTCGCGGACCCTGGCCACGCCCTCCTCGCCGCGCTCGGGCACCACGTCGGTCGCGCCGAGCTCGACGCCCAGGTCGGTGCGGTCGGTGTGGCGTCCCATGAGGACGACCCGCTCGGCGCCGAGCCGTCGCGAGGCGAGGACCGCGGAGAGCCCGACGGCGCCGTCCCCGATCACCGTCACGGTCCGGCCGGGGCCGACCCTGCCCATGTGCGCGGCGTGGTGCCCGGTGAGGAACACGTCGGACAGCGTCAGCAGCGAGTTCAGCATCGGCTCGTCGGTGTCCGCGAGCGCCGTGCCGGTCTTGACGAGGGTGCCGTCGGCGAGGGGGATGCGCACGGCCTCGGCCTGCGCACCGCCGACGCCGCCGGTGCCGAAGAAGTGCCGGTGGGCTGGCGGCGCGGACGCGGTTCTTCAGGATCGTCGATCCTGCGATCAGCAGGAAGCTCGCGGTGACCGGGCGCGCCGTGAAGTCCGACGCGCCGCTCACGGTCCGGTCGGTCGAGGACACCGGGGAGGTGCGCGACCTTCTCGACCTCACGACCGGGACTGGGGACTTCATCGCGAACGGTGTCATCAGCCACAACTGCTTCGCGCGCCCCTCGCACCGCTACCTCGACATGAACCCCGGCGAGGACTTCGACAGCCAGATCGTCGTCAAGATGAACGTCGCCGAGGTGCTGCGGGCCGAGCTCGCCAAGCCGTCCTGGACGGGCGACGCGGTCGCGCTCGGCACCAACACCGACCCCTACCAGCGCGCCGAGGGACGTTACCGGCTCATGCCGGGGATCATCGACGCGCTCGAGGCCTCGCGCACGCCGTTCTCGATCCTCACCAAGGGCACGCTCCTGCGCCGCGACCTCCCGCGACTGACGCAGGCGGCGCAGAACGTGGACGTCGGCATCGGGGTCTCCCTGGCGTTCGTCGACGAGGACCTCCAGCAGGCCGTCGAGCCCGGCACCCCCACGCCGCGCGCCCGCCTCGACCTCATCCGCGCCGCCCGGGCGGCAGGACTGCCGTGCGGGGTCATGATCGCCCCGGTCCTGCCGTGGCTCACCGACTCGGCCGACCACCTCACGCGCCTGCTCGACGCGGTCCACGAGGCCGGCGCGACCGGCGCCACGGTCCTCCCGCTGTTCCTCAAGCCCGGCACCCGCGAGTGGTTCATGGCCTGGCTGCGTCGCGACCACCCCGAGCGGGTCGCGGGCTACGAACGCGTCTACGCGGGCGGGTCGTCCGCGAGCCGTGCGTACCGGGACTGGCTGTGGGACCGGGTGCGCCCGCTGCTCGTCGAGCGCGGCTTCGCGAGCGCCGGGCACCGCGCCCAGGCGCGCACGTCGGGCCACGCCCGGACCGCCTGGCACCCCGAGTCTCCTGGCGAGAGAGCGCGGCGCGACGAGGGGGACTACCCGGCCGGGAGCCTGGTGGCGCAGCACCGGGACAGCGGCAGAGGGCCAGCCCGCACGGGCACGAGTGCGTCCGCGAGCGCCGAGCAGCTGCTCTTCTAGGACGGTCCCGGCAGGACACGCCCGGCGCGCGTCCGCTGAACGCGACGGCCTGGCGGACGCCCGCGCTCAGTCCTGCGCGAGCCGGGCCGGGAACCCGCCCGTGGCCACGGGTCCCCAGCCCGTGACGGTCACGCGCAGCAGCGACTTGCCCTGCGCGACCATGGCCCGGCGGTACTCGTCCCAGTCGGGGTGCTCCCCGGCGATCGAGCGGTAGTACTCGACGAGGGGCTCGACCGAGTCCGGCAGGTCGATCACCTCGGCCGTGCCGTCGACCTGGACCCAGGCGTCGTCGAAGTCCTCGCCCAGGACGCACAGCGAGGCGGCGGGGTCGCGCCGCAGGTTCACGGCCTTGGCGCGGTCGGGGTACGTCGAGACGACGACACGCCCCTCGGCGTCGACCCCGTACGTGACGGGGCTCATCTGCGGGGCGCCGCTCGCGCGCCGGGTGAGCAGCACGGCCCGCCGGTTGGCGCGCAGGAACGCGACGAGCTCCGCGCGTCCGACCCGGTCCGTGGTCGCGATCCGTCTGGCCATGCGTGCCTCCCGGGGAGAGTCCTCCTGAACGTGGTCCGCCCACAGACTAGACTCGTCCGCGTGCGTCGTCTGCGCACTCCCCACTCCCATCCCGGGACGCCACTGCGCGTCCCGGCATGTTCCGGAAGGACTCTCTCCGTGCTCCGCACCCATACAGCCGGCTCCCTGCGGGCCGAGCAGATCGGTCAGACCGTCACCCTCACCGGTTGGGTCGACCGTCGCCGCGATCACGGTGGGGTGGCCTTCATCGACCTGCGCGACGCCTCGGGCATCGCCCAGGTCGTCATCCGTGACGAGGCGATCGCGCACCCGCTGCGCGCCGAGTTCGTGCTCCAGGTCACCGGTGAGGTCTCCCGGCGCCCCGAGGGCAACGAGAACAAGAACCTCCCCACGGGTGAGATCGAGGTCGTGGCGAGCGACGTCGTCGTGCTCAACGAGTCCGCGCCCCTACCCTTCCAGGTCTCCACGGCCCTCGAGGGCACCGAGGTCATCGGCGAGGAGGCGCGCCTCAAGCACCGCTACCTGGATCTGCGCCGCCCCACCCCGGCCCACGCCCTGCGCCTGCGCGCCAAGGCCAACCAGGCCGCGCGCCGCGTGCTCGACGAGCAGGACTTCGTCGAGATCGAGACCCCGACGCTGACGCGCTCGACCCCGGAGGGCGCTCGCGACTTCCTGGTCCCCGCGCGCCTGGCCCCGGGCTCCTGGTACGCCCTGCCGCAGTCCCCGCAACTGTTCAAGCAGCTGCTCATGGTCTCCGGCATGGAGCGCTACTACCAGATCGCCCGCTGCTACCGCGACGAGGACTTCCGCGCGGACCGTCAGCCGGAGTTCACCCAGCTCGACGTCGAGATGAGCTTCGTCGAGCAGGACGACGTGATCGCGCTGGGCGAGAAGATCCTCGTCGCGCTGTGGGACCTCATCGGGTACAAGATCCCCACGCCCATCCCGCGCATGACGTTCCACGACGCGATGCGCCTGTACGGCTCGGACAAGCCGGACCTGCGCTTCGGCAACCCGCTCGTGGAGCTCACGGACTACTTCAAGGACACCCCGTTCCGCGTCTTCCAGGCCGAGTACGTGGGCGCCGTCGTCATGGCGGGCGGGGCCTCGCAGCCGCGCCGCCAGTTCGACGCCTGGCAGGAGTGGGCCAAGCAGCGCGGGGCCAAGGGCCTGGCGTACGTGACGTTCCAGGAGGACGGCACCCTCGCTGGCCCGGTCGCCAAGAACCTCTCGGAGGCCGAGCGCGAGGGCCTGCGCGACGCGACCGGCGCACAGCCGGGCGACGCGGTGTTCTTCGCCGCGGGCAGGACCAACGAGTCGCGCGCCCTGCTGGGCGCTGCTCGTCAGGAGATCGCCAAGCGCACGGGGCAGATCGACGAGGACGCCTGGGCGTTCGTCTGGATCGTCGACGCCCCGCTGTTCAAGCCCACGGGTGAGGCCGCCGACGAGGGCGACGTCGCGCTGGGCAACTCGGCCTGGACCGCGGTGCACCACGCGTTCACGTCGCCCACGCCCGAGTGGATCGACACGTTCGAGCAGAACCCGGGCGAGGCGCTCGCGTACGCGTACGACATCGTGTGCAACGGCAACGAGATCGGCGGCGGCTCGATCCGTATCCACCGCCGCGACGTCCAGGAGCGCGTGTTCGCGGTCATGGGCATCGGCGAGGAGGAGGCCCAGGAGAAGTTCGGCTTCCTGCTCGACGCCTTCGCGTTCGGCGCCCCGCCGCACGGCGGCATCGCGTTCGGCTGGGACCGCATCGTGGCGCTGCTGACGAAGTCGGAGTCGATCCGCGACGTCATCGCGTTCCCCAAGTCGGGCGGCGGGTTCGACCCGCTGACGCAGGCGCCCGCGCCCATCACGGCGCAGCAGCGCAAGGAGGCGGGCGTCGACGCGAAGCCCAAGGCCGCGCCCGCGCCGGACCCAGCGGCGGAGGCCGCTGACGCTCCTGCCGCTGCCGGGAAGGCGTGAGCGCCCCGGACACCCGCACCCTCGCAACGACGCTGGGAGGCTCGACCGGTCTGACGGACCGGTGGGCCTCCCACCCGTTTGTCCTGGCGGACCTCGCGGAGTGGGACGTGCGCGGGGTGTGGCAGGACGAGCGGGCCTGCGTGCTGAGCGTGGCGGCGCCGGTCCCGGCCGGGACGGGTGCGGAGCCCGACGCCGCCGCTCACCTCCGCGAGGCCGTGGCCCTGTGGGGCGTGGGCTCGCCCGAGGGGACCGCGGCCCTGCTCGCGGACGCCGCTCGCTCCGGTGCGCTGGGGGAGCCCGTCGTGGCCGCGGGGCTGCCCCGCGGGACGCTGCGGGTCCTGGGGGACCGGTGCGCGGGCCAGGACCTGCCGGCGATCCTGCGCGAGCGCGACGAGCCGTCGGTCTCGACCTGGGACTTCCTCGCGACCCGCCGGGCCCCGGCCGCCCATCCGGGCGAGGAGCACGTCGAGGCCCTGACCGGACCGACCGTCGTGGCCGAGGTGCGCGCGTGCCTGGACACGGCGAACCCGCTCGCCGAGACGAGCCCCGAGGACCCGCTCACCCGGTGGTGGGGCTGGCGCGACCAGGACGGCGTGCTGCGCGGTGTGGTCGGCGCCCGGCAGGCGGCACCGGGTACGCCGTGGTCGCTGGGCAGCATCGCGACCGACCCCGCATGGCGCGGGCGGGGGATCGCCGCGGCGACCACGGCCGTCGTGACCCGGGCGGGGCTCACGGAGTCCGACTGGGTGACCCTGGGCATGTACGCCGACAACGACGCGGCCCGCAGGCTCTACACCAGGCTGGGATACGCCGTCGTGCAGGAGTTCGAGAGCCGCCACTGACGTCCCTGGCGCCGGGCGGGGTCAGGTGTCGCGGACGCCGTGCGTCCTCGACACCTGCCCCGCTCCCCGCGAGCACGCCCGGTGCGGGTCAGTGCGTGATCGAGAACCGCTCGTACAGCCACCTCAGGTGCTTGGGCGCCCACCAGTTGGCCCGGCCCAGGAGCGTCATGGTCGCGGGCACCAGCAGGATCCGCACGATCGTCGCGTCGATGAAGACCGCCACGGCCAGCGCGAACCCGACCTCCTTGATCACGAGCAGCTCGCCGAACACGAAGCCCGCGAAGACGACGATGATGATGGCCGCGGCCGACGTGATGATGCGCCCCGAGCGCTGCAGCCCCAGCCGCACCGCCTCGTCGTTCGACAGGCCCGCGTCGTGCAGCTCCTTGATGCGGGACAGCAGGAAGACCTCGTAGTCCATGGCCAGGCCGAACGCGAACGCGATGACGAGCGCCACGACGTACGTCTCGATGCCGCCCGCCGACGAGAAGTCGAGCACGCCCTCCAGGTGCCCGTCCTGGAAGACCCACACCAGCACGCCCAGCGACGCGGCGAGCGACAGCGCGTTCGTCAGGAGCGCCTTGACGGGGATCAGGACCGATCCCGTCATGAGGAACAGCAGCACGAACGTCGCGACCACCACGATCGCGACGGCCCACCACACCCGGTCGGCGAGCGCCGCCCGGAAGTCGACCTGACCCGCGGCCTGGCCCGTGACGTAGAACGCGAACCCGGGGTCCTGCGCGCGCAGCTCGTCGACGAGGGCGACGGCCTCGGGGCCGCCCGCGTCGTCGACGTCGAGGTGCACCCCGACGACAGCGTGGTCGGTGCCCACGGCGACCGCCGGGTCGACCCGCTCGACGTGCTCGAGGCCCGCGATCTCGTCGGCCCACGCCTGCGCGTCCTCGGTCGTGGAGTCCGTCACGACGCGCAGGTCGGGGCTCGCGGACGCGGGGAACTGGGCGGCGAGCTCGTCGACGAACTCGCGCTGGGGCGAGGACTCGGGCAGGAGCTCGATCCCCGAGTTGCGCATCTGCAGGCCGAGCACGGGCAGCGCGAGGACGACGAGCACGGCGACCGTCGCGACCATGACCCACACGGGGTGGCGCTGGACGCGGCCCGTGAGGCGGGAGAAGAAGCCCTCGTCGGACTGCACGTCGGCCGTGCGGGCCAGGACGGCGCGCAGCCCCGGGACCTTGCTCAGGACGCCGGGCCGGACGAGCCGGTGCCCCGCGAGGGCGAGCAGGGCGGGCACGAGGGTCATCGCGGTCGCCACCGCGATGAGGATGACCGCGAGCCCCGCGGCGCCGATGGCCCGCAGGATGTCGGGCTCGAACACCATGAGGCCCGCGATCGAGATCGCGACGGTCAGGGCCGAGAACGCGACCGTGCGCCCCGCGGTGGCCATGGTGCGCACGACGGCGGCGGTCACGTCCGCGTCGCGCCGGCGCGGACGACGCGTGGCGCGGGCCGTGGTGGCCGGGCCGGCCGTCACGGCCGGGTCGGCGCTCCCGGTCCGCGCGTCGTCGAGCGCGTGGAGCTCCTCGCGGAACCGGGACACGATGAGCAGCCCGTAGTCGATCGACAGGCCGAGCCCCAGCAGGGTCACGACGTTGACGACCGACGCGTCGATCGTCAGCACGTACGACAGGCCCAGGAGGACGCCGAGCCCTGCGCCGATCGACGCGACCGCTCCCGCCATGGGCATCGCGGCCGCGAGGAACCCGCCGAAGACCAGGACCATGACGAGCAGCGCGATGGGCAGGGCGATCATCTCGCCCGTCGTGAGGTCCTTCTCGACCTGGGACGTGATGGCCTCGACGATCAGGTCGTTGCTCGAGACAAGCCCGGTGGCGTCCGGGGCGACCTCGGCGAGGCCCGCGGGGACGGCCTCGAGGTGCTCGACGACGTCGGTCGCGGCCGCTGCCCGCGCCTCGTCGTCGAGGGCCGGGTCGAGCGTCACGGACAGCACGAACCCGTCACCGTCGGCCGCGACGAGCGACTGCCCGGCCTCGGTCCCGACCCCGCCCGGGACCACGAACGGGTCGACGACCGTCTCGACCCCGGCGATCGCGGCGAGGTCCTGGTGCACGGGCGCCATGGCCTCGGCGACGGCCGGGTCGGCGGGGTCGACCCCGCTCACCAGCAGGGAGACCGTCTCACCGGTCTCGTCCTGCTCGGTGAGGATCTGGGTCCCGCGCTCGCTCTGCGAGCCCGGGACCGAGGGCTCGCCCGTGGTCAGCCGGTCGAACAGGCTCTCGCCGTGGAGGCCGACCACGGCGAGGGCGAACCCGAGCGACGTGAGCACGACCCAGAGGGCGACGGTCAGGCGGGGACGGTGGGCGACGGCACGGCCAAGGCTCTCGAACACCCCGTCAGCATGGCACCTCGTCCGCGCGCCCGCCGGGGTGTGCACAGTGTGGGCGAGCCGTTCCCACGGAGCGCGACGGCAGGTGCGGGCGCGCCGTGCGGAAGGAGCCGTGTCGAGACCTGTCGGTGGTGGTGCGTAGGCTCGGAGCATGCTTCCCGGGATGGACCTGTTCGACGCCGCGACCTCCGGCACCCAAGGGACGCCCCGCCCCGGCCCCGGGGCACCGCTGGCCGTGCGCATGCGCCCGGCCGCCCTCGACGAGGTCGCGGGGCAGGAGCACCTGCTCGTCGCAGGCTCGCCGCTGCGTCGCCTCATCGAGGTCGACGGCCCGGGCGCCTCGCGGGCCGCCCCCGGTTCCGTCATCCTCTGGGGTCCGCCCGGGACGGGCAAGACGACCCTCGCGTACCTCATCGCCACGACCTCGGGCCGCCGCTTCGTCGAGCTCTCGGCCGTGACCGCGGGCGTCAAGGACGTGCGCCAGGTCATCGACGACGCCCGCCGCCGCCTCGCGACCGGCGGCGAGGAGACGGTCCTGTTCATCGACGAGGTCCACCGCTTCTCCAAGTCCCAGCAGGACGCGCTCCTGCCGAGCGTCGAGAACCGCTGGGTCACGCTCGTGGCCGCCACGACCGAGAACCCCAGCTTCTCGGTCAACTCCCCGCTGCTCTCGCGCTCGCTCCTGCTCACCCTCAAGCCCCTGACCGCCGACGACGTGCGCGCCCTGGTGCACCGGGCGCTCGTCGACGAGCGCGGCCTCGGCGGGTCCGTCACCCTCGCCGCGGAGGCCGAGGAGCACCTGGTCCGCCTCGCGGGCGGTGACGCCCGCAAGGCCCTGACCATCCTGGAGGCCGCGGCGGGCGCCGCGCTCTCCGAGGTCCCCGACGCCCCGGTCCCCACCACCGACCTGCCCGACGACGACGCACCGGAGGCGAGCGTCGCCGTCGGGCAGGCGGGGGAGCCGGACGCCCCCGGTACGGCCGGGTCGACGACCGTGCTCGTGGACCTCGAGACCATGGAGCGCGCGATCGACGTCGCCGCGGTGCGCTACGACCGCGACGGCGACCAGCACTACGACGTCACGAGCGCCTTCATCAAGTCCGTGCGCGGCTCCGACGTCGACGCGTCCCTGCACTACCTCGCGCGCATGATCGCCGCGGGCGAGGACCCGCGCTTCATCGCCCGGCGCATCGTCATCTCGGCCGCCGAGGACGTCGGCATGGCCGACCCCAGCGCCCTGCAGACCGCGGTCGCCGCGGCCCAGGCCGTCGCGCTCATCGGCATGCCCGAGGCCCGGATCATCCTCGCGGAGGCCGTCGTGCACCTCGCGACCGCGCCCAAGTCCAACGCGGCCTACCTCGGGATCGACGCGGCGCTCGCGGACGTGCGCGCGGGCAAGGTCGGCACGGTGCCCGCGCACCTGCGCGACGCCCACTACGCGGGGGCCAAGGAGCTGGGCCACGGCAAGGGGTACAGGTACGCGCACGACGCCCCGCACGCGGTCGCGCGCCAGCAGTACCTGCCCGACGTGCTGCAGGGCACCCGCTACTACACACCCTCGGACCGCGGGTTCGAGCGGTCCGTGACCGAGCGGCTCGAACGGATCCGGCAGATCCTCGGGGACTGAGCCCGGCGCGCTCGCCCGCCGCACCGGCCACCGCGCCCCGTGCGGTAGACTTCTCAGGTTGTCTCCGCCCGTCAGGGCAGTAGCAACCGCCTGGGACCTCGGCCCCGCAGCCCC
Organism: Oerskovia douganii; assembly: GCF_015142735.1. Taxonomy (GTDB): domain Bacteria; phylum Actinomycetota; class Actinomycetes; order Actinomycetales; family Cellulomonadaceae; genus Oerskovia; species Oerskovia douganii. The sequence continues at coordinate 52,142 of NZ_JACSPN010000014.1, forward strand.
GCACGTCACCCTCGGCCTCGCGTCGCAGGGTGCGGCATCCTCACGGATCGCGGCGGCTCATCGGCTGGTCCCGCACCCGGCAATCCGCACGGGTGTGACGTCAAGTACACACGACAGGACAGGAACACACTGTGTCTTCAGTGACTCGTTCGCGCCGCCAGGTTCGCCTGAGCCGCGCGCTGGGCCTCGCGCTCACGCCCAAGGCAGTCAAGCACTTCGAGAAGCGTCCCTACCCGCCCGGTGAGCACGGCCGCGCCCGTCGCCGCACCGAGTCGGACTACGCGGTGCGTCTTCGTGAGAAGCAGCGTCTGCGTGCCCAGTACGCGCTCCGCGAGAAGCAGATGGCTCGCGCCTACGAGGACGCTCGCAAGGACGCCGGTCTGACCGGTGAGGCCATGGTCGAGAACCTCGAGATGCGTCTCGACGCGCTCGTGCTGCGTTCGGGCTTCGCCCGCACCATCCTGCAGGCGCGCCAGGCCGTCGGCCACCGCCACATCCTCGTCGACGGCAAGATCGTCGACCGCCCCTCGTTCAAGGTCAAGCCGGGTCAGACGATCCAGGTCAAGCCGAAGAGCCAGGCCACCACGCCGTTCCAGGTCGCCGCTGCCGGTGCGCACCGCGACGTCCTGCCGGCCGTCCCGGCCTACCTCGACGTCCAGCTCGAGAAGCTGAGCGCCGTCCTCGTGCGTCGCCCCAAGCGCGCAGAGGTCCCCGTGACCTGCGAGGTCCAGCTCGTCGTCGAGTACTACGCTCGCTGATTCCTCGTGCGCGGCTGGTGCCGCGTGCTGTGCACGAACGCCTCGCTCACCGCTTCGACGGGGAGCGGGGCGTTCGTGCATCCGGGTAAGGTTTCGCGAGGCGTGGCTGTCGCGTCGCGCCGTCGAAGGAGGAGCAGGAGATGTCCGTAGGAGACGTGGCCGGGCTGATCGCCGCCATCGCGTTCGTGCTGCTGGTCGGGGTCCTCGCGGTCCCTCTGGTCAAGCTCGGCCGGGTGCTCGACGAGGCCAGGGCGAGCATCAAGGAGGTCACGGACCACTCGGTGCCCATCCTCGACGAGGCCGCGACGACGGTCGCCACGACCAACAGCCAGCTCGTCAAGGTCGACACGATCACGACGTCCGCCGCCCAGGTCAGCGAGAACGTCTCTGCCCTCACGGGCCTGTACGCGGCGACCTTCGGGGCTCCGCTCGTCAAGGTCGCGGCCTTCACCTACGGCGTGCGCCAGGCGTTCGCCCGGGCCTCCGGTCGTGCGGGCTCCGGACCGCGGACCGGTCGCTGATGCGCCGCGTCTTCTGGGTCGGCGTCGGCGTCGCGATCACCGTGGTGATCGTGGTCAAGGGGCGGCAGGTCGTCGCACGCTACGCGCCCGCGTCGCTCGTCGACCAGGCGACGGACCAGGTCAACTCGCTCGGGGAGAAGGCCACGGGGTTCGCGCGGACCTTCCGCGAGGAGTTCCGGGTCGCTCGCGACGCACGGGAGGCCGAGCTGCTCGCGTCCCTGCTCGCCGAGGGCCAGCCCCACCCCGACGACGTGCGCGCGGCTCGCGCGGCGCGCCGCGACCGTGCGGGGGAGCCCGGCGTCGACGACGACGAGGACCTCCTCGGGTACTCGTTCTACTGATCTACCTCCCGGGCCTCTCCGCCCCGTCCCGACGCACCGCGCCGGGACGGGAGGGAAGCAGGTCGGGAACATACTTGTTCTAGCCGGTGTCGCCCGCGTCCAGCGGCGCGCCCCGGGCCGTTCCATCACCGACTTCCGAAGGACATCATGCGTACCGCCGAGATCCGCAAGCGTTGGCTCGACTACTTCGCCGCCCAGGACCACACCGTCGTGCCCTCGGCGTCGCTGATCTCGCCGGACCCCTCGACCCTGTTCACCATCGCGGGCATGGTGCCCTTCATCCCGTACATGACGGGCGAGCAGACGGCGCCGTGGGCCCGTGCGACGAGCGTGCAGAAGTGCGTGCGCACCCTCGACATCGACGACGTGGGCAAGACGACGCGCCACGGCACGTTCTTCCAGATGAACGGCAACTTCTCGTTCGGCGACTACTTCAAGGAAGGTGCCATCACCTACGCCTGGGACCTCATCACGCGGTCGCAGGACGAGGGCGGGTACGGCATCCCCGAGGACAAGATCTGGGTCACCGTCTTCCACGAGGACGACGAGGCGCGCCAGCTCTGGAAGAAGATCGCCGGTCTGCCGGACGAGCGCATCCAGGGCCTCGGCATGGGACCCAACTACTGGTCCACGGGAGCCCGTGGGCCCGCAGGTCCGTGCTCGGAGATCTTCTACGACCGCGGCCCGGCCTACGGCCCCGACGGCGGCCCGGCGGTCGACCTCGCGGGCGACCGGTTCCTGGAGATCTGGAACCTCGTCTTCATGCAGTACGAGCGCGGGGACGGCGGGACCAAGGAGTCCTTCCCCATCCTGGGCGAGCTCACCAAGAAGAACATCGACACCGGCATGGGCCTCGAGCGCGTCGCGTTCGTCCTGCAGGGCGTCGACAACATGTACGAGATCGACGAGGTCTTCCCCGTCATCGCCGCGGCCCAGGAGCTGTCCGGCAAGCGCTACGGCGCCGACACCGACGACGACGTGCGCATGCGCGTGGTCGCCGACCACGTCCGCTCGGCGCTCATGATCATCAGCGACGGCGTGCGACCCTCGAACGAGGGGCGCGGCTACGTGCTGCGCCGTCTGCTGCGCCGCTCGGTGCGCGCGATGCGCCTGCTGGGTGTCGAGGACCCCGCGCTGCCCCAGCTCTTCCCCGTCTCTCGCGATGCCATGCAGGCCTCCTACCCGGAGGTCGGCGCGGACTTCGAACGCATCTCGCAGATCGCCTATGCCGAGGAGGAGGCGTTCCGCCGCACCCTGACCTCGGGCACGACGATCCTGGACACCGCGGTCGCGGCCGCCAAGACCACGGCCGGGGCGGGCAGCACGCCCGTCCTGCCCGGTGACCAGGCGTTCGCCCTGCACGACACGTACGGCTTCCCGATCGACCTGACCCTCGAGATGGCTGCCGAGCAGGGTGTCCAGGTCGACGAGAAGGCGTTCCGCGCCCTCATGCAGGAGCAGCGCACGCGCGCTCGTGCCGACGCGCTCGCCAAGCGCACGGGCGGGGTCGACACCGCGGCCTACGAGACGCTGCAGAGCGAGCTCGCGCGTCCCGTCGAGTTCCTCGGCTACACCGACGCCACGGCGTCGGTCAACGTCGTGGGCCTCCTGGTCGACGGCGTGCCCTCCCCGGCAGCGACGGCCCCGGCCGACGTCGAGGTCGTGCTCGACCGCACGCCGTTCTACGCCGAGGCCGGTGGCCAGCTCGCCGACCACGGCACGATCGTGCTCGACGGCGGCGCGACCATCGAGGTCGACGACGTGCAGCGCCCCATCAAGGGCTTCTCCGTCCACCGCGGGCGCCTCGTCGAGGGCGTCGTGGCGCTGGGGGACCCCGGCACCGCGCAGATCGACACGGCCCGCCGCAAGGCGATCAGCCGCGCCCACACCGCGACGCACATGATCCACAAGTCCATCCAGGAGGCCCTGGGCAAGGACGCGACGCAGGCGGGCTCGGAGAACGCGCCGAGCCGCATCCGCTTCGACTTCCGCGCCTCGAGCGCGGTGCCCGCGGGGGTGCTCGCCGAGGTCGAGGAGCGCGTCAACACCCAGCTCGCCGAGAACCTCGAGGTCACGGACCAGGTCATGCCCATCGCCGAGGCCAGGGCGCTCGGCGCCATGGCACTGTTCGGCGAGAAGTACGGCGACCAGGTGCGTGTGGTCTCGATCGGCGGCGACTGGTCGCGCGAGCTGTGCGCGGGCACGCACGTCAAGCAGTCGGGCCAGCTGGGCCTGGTGACGCTGCTCGGCGAGTCCTCGATCGGCTCGGGCGTGCGGCGCGTCGACGCGCTCGTCGGCGACGGTGCGTACGGCTTCCAGGCCAAGGAGCACGCGCTCGTGGGACAGCTCACGGGGCTGCTCAACGTGCGCACCGAGGAGCTGCCGGACCGGGTGGGCTCGCTCGTCTCGCGGCTGCGCGAGGCGGAGAAGGAGCTGGCGGCACTGCGCCAGGCCCAGCTCCTCGCCCAGGCGTCGAGCCTCTCCGCGGGGGCCGAGTCCGTGGGCTCCGCGCGCGTCGTGGTGCACGACGCCGGTGAGGTCGCCTCGGCCGACGACCTGCGCGCTCTCGCCCTCGACGTGCGCGGCCGCCTGGCCGACTCCGCGCCGAGCGTCGTCGCCGTCGGTGGCGTCAGCAAGGGACGTCCTCAGGTCGTCATCGTGACCAACGCGCCGGCCCGTGAGGCCGGCCTGCGCGCGGGCGCCCTCGCGAAGAAGGCGTCGGGCGTGCTCGGCGGCGGCGGCGGCGGCAAGGACGACATGGCCCAGGGCGGCGGCACGGACGTGTCCGCCCTGCCCGCTGCCCTCACGGGCATCCGCGACGACGTCGCCTCGGCGCTCTGAGCCCGCACCCGATGACCGTCGACGACCACCAGGCGGGCGCCCCTCTCCCGAGGGGCGCCCGCCTGGGCGTCGACGTGGGCAGCGTGCGCGTCGGGCTCGCCGCGAGCGACCCCGACGGCCTGATCGCGACCCCCGTCGAGACCCTTCCGCGGGACATGAAGACCGTCCCCTCCGGCCCCGACACGCCGTCGGGCACGTTCCCGGCCGACGTCGCACGGATCGCGGCGGAAGTGGAGGAACGCGGTGCACGTGTGGTGTACATCGGGCTTCCTCGACACCTTTCCGGCGCGGAGGGTGCCGCCACCCAGGCCGCACGTGCGTACGCTGGACTGGTGGCACGTGCCGTCGCACCGGTCCCGGTGCACCTCGTCGACGAACGCATGACGACCGTGAGCGCCCACCAGGCGCTGCGGGCCTCGGGGCGCGCCGGGCGCAAGCAGCGCTCTGTCGTCGACCAGGCGGCGGCAGTTATCATCCTCCAGACCGCTCTGGACCGCGAGCGGAGCGCGGGGGCGCGTGCTGGAGAGTTCGTAGAACGTTGATCGTTGCGTCGTGGCAAGGACCGCCGCGCGCACACCCGTCAGGAGGCAGCCTCCCGTGACCGACCTATTCGACCGCCCGCCGGTGCAGCAGCAACCACCGTCCCGGGCGTCCCGTTCGGGGAGCCGAGACCGTCGAGCCGCGAAGAAGCGCGCGCAGCGCAGGCGCCGTCGCGCGCTGATCATCGTGCTCGCCCTGGCCCTGGTCGGAGGGGCCGGTTTCTACCTGGTGACCAACGCGTCGAACCTCCTGGGGTTCGAGAACCCCTTCAGCGCCTCGGACTACGAGGGGCAGGGCACGGACCCGGTCGAGGTGACGATCGACCAGGGCTCGACCGGGACGGACATGGGTCAGGTGCTCCTCGACGCGGGGGTCGTGAAGTCGGTCAACGCGTTCGTCGAGGCCTACAAGGCGACTCCTGAGGCGAGCTCGATCCAGCCGGGAAACTACACGCTGCTCACCGAGATGAAGGCTTCGGCCGCGGTCTCGCTCCTGCTCTCCAAGGAGGCGAAGAACGAGCTCAAGCTGACGATCCCCGAGGGGTTCACCAAGGCGCAGGTCATCGACCGCGCCGTGTCGGTGACCGGCAAGCCCAAGGAAGAGTTCGACGCAGCGATGGCGGACCCTGCGGCGCTGGGCCTGCCGGCCGAGGCCGGAGGCAACTTCGAAGGCTGGCTCGCTCCGAGTACCTACATCCTCGAGCCGAGCGACACCGCGGAGACCATCCTGGCAAACATGGTGGTGACGACCATCAGCAACCTCGACTCGTTGGGCGTCGCACCGGCTGACCGTCAGACGGTCATCATCAAGGGGTCGCTGGTGGAGCGCGAGGGCATCTCGCTCGAGCAGTTCGGCAAGGTTGCCCGCGTGATCGAGAACCGCCTGGCGGTCGGCGAGCCACTGAGTCTCGACGCGATCGACTCCTACGGCCGGGGGAAGAAGTCCTCGGAGATCACGACCCAGGAGTTCCAGGACAAGTCCTTCCCGTACGCGTCTCGTGTCAACAAGGGGCTCCCGCCCACCCCGATCGGGAGCCCGGGGATCGCTGCGTTGACCGCGGTCGTCAGTCCCACCGAAGGTGACTGGCTGTGGTACGTCACCGTCAACCTCGACACGGGCGAGACGAAGTTCACGAACAACTACAACGAGTTCGTGAGGTTCAAGAGAGAGTTCAAGGCTTGGGAAGCGGAGCAGGACGGATGACGCCTCGGCGCGCCGCCGTCCTCGGCCACCCCGTGGCCCACTCGCTCTCACCCGTCCTGCACTCCGCGGCGTACCGCGCGCTGGGGCTGGACGGGTGGGAGTACACGGCGGTCGACGTGACCGAGGAGCAGCTGGGCGGCTTCGTCGAGGGCCTCGACGAGAGCTGGGCCGGGTTGAGCCTGACCATGCCGCTCAAGCAGGTCGTGCTCGACCTGCTCGACCACGTCGAGCCGCTCGCCGGCGTCGTGGGGGCGGTCAACACGGTCCTGCTCCAACCCACGGGCTCCGGACGGACCCTGGTCGGGGCCAACACGGACGTCCACGGTCTGGTCGCGGCGCTGCGCGAGGGACTGGGCAGCGGTCCGGGGGAGCGGCCCGTCGGGTCGGCGCTCGTGCTGGGAGCGGGTGCGACGGCGGCCTCGACCCTGGCCGCGCTCGCCGAGCTCGGCTGCGCCTCCCCGACCGTCCTGGTGCGTTCGCTCGCGCGCACGGGCGGCCTGCAGCGGGCCGCGCACCGCATGGGCGTCACCCCGCGCTTCGAGATCCTGGACCCGGCCTCGCCCCTCGTGGCGCAGGTCGACGTCGTCGTCTCGACCTTGCCGTCGCGGGCGGCGGACCCGGTCGCGGATGCGCTCGCCGGGCAGGCCGCGGCCGGGGCCGCGGCGCCCCGTGGTGTCCTGCTCGACGTGGTCTACGACCCGCGCCCCACCGCGTTGTCCCGTACCTGGTCGCAGGCAGGAGGGACGGTCGTGGGCGGTGAACGCATGCTGCTGCACCAGGCCGCCGAGCAGGTGCGCCTCATGACGGGGCAGGTCGCGCCCCTGGCGGCCATGGCCGAGGCCCTCGAGGCGGCCCTCCTGCCCAGCGTCACCCGGTCCTGAGCGCGGAGTGCCGAGGGCCCTGACCCGGGACGCACGTCGTCCCGGGTCAGCCCAGCAGCAGCGCCTCGCCGAGCACACCGGGCCCGTGCACGGCGCCGACCAGCGCCCCCACGAGCATGAACGGCCCGAACGGGATCGCCGTGCGGCGATCCGCCCGCCTCGTCGCGAGCAGCGCGACGGCGGCCGTCCCGCCGAGCACGAACGCCGCGAACGTCCCCACGGCGAGCTCTGGCCACCCGCACCACCCCAGGTAGGCACCCAGCAGCCCTGCGAGCTTGACGTCGCCGAACCCGAGACCGGCCGGGACGAGGGCCATCGCGAAGTACGCGCAGCAGAGCGTCAGCCCGCCGACCAGGGCACGGACGAGCGCGCCGGCGTCGGGTGCGAGGAAGCTCGCAGCGCCCAGCAGGAGCGCGAGGACCGGGTACGACGGCAGGACGAGCGCGTCGGGCAGGCGGTGCGTGCGCGCGTCGATCACCGCGAGCGCCGAACCCACGACCGCGAGGTGGACGGTCGCGGGCGCGAGGCCGACCGGCAGGCCCGCCGCCAGCGTCCCCGCGACCGCCACGGGCACGGCCACCGACGTCACGGCGAGGACTGTGCGTCGGTGCGGCCCGACCTCGGCCCGGGCGCGCGACCAGGCCCGTCCCGCGCGACCGCCCGACCGCCCGCCGGCACGCACACCGCGCGCCGCGTCCTCGTCCGCCGCCGTCCACCGGTCCCCGCCCCCTGCGCTCGTCACGGCGCGAACGTAGCGCAGCGGGCGCTGCGGCCGGGCGTCGTCCACAGAGCTGGACGGCCTGGAGGGGCGACGGGCTCGGTCACCGGCCCGCGGTGCCGGTCCGCACTGCGGTCGGGTTCGGGGACGCGCCGGGCGGCGTGGGAGGATTCTCCTCATGCTTCGTTGGTTGACATCGGGTGAGTCGCACGGTCCGGCGCTGGTCGGCATCCTGGAAGGGCTGCCCGCAGGGGTCGAGCTCGTGACGAAGGACGTGCAGGACGCGCTCGCGCGCCGCCGCCTCGGCTACGGGCGAGGCGCGCGCATGAAGTTCGAGCAGGACGAGGTCCGCATCCTCGCGGGTCTGCGCCTGGGCCTGACCCAGGGCGGCCCGCTCGCGATCGAGATCGGCAACACCGAGTGGCCCAAGTGGGTCGACGTCATGAGCGCGGACCCCGTGCCCGCCGAGGCGCTGCAGGTCGACGCCGGGACGGGGGACGTCCGCGAGATCGCCCGCAACCGCCCGCTCACGCGCCCACGTCCCGGGCACGCGGACCTGATCGGGATGCGCAAGTACGCGTTCGACGACGCCCGCCCCGTCCTGGAGCGTGCCTCGGCGCGCGAGACCGCGACCCGCGTCGCGCTCGGCGTGGCCGCGGCGAAGTTCCTCGAGCAGGCCGTCGGGATCCGCCTGGTCTCGCACGTCGTGGGCATCGGCACGGTCGACGTCCCCGAGGACGCGGCGCTCCCGGCGCCCGACGACGTCGCGCGCCTCGACGCGGACCCGGTGCGCTGCTTCGACCCCGCGAGCTCCGCGGCGATGGTCGCCGAGATCGACGAGTGCCACAAGGACGGCGACACCCTGGGCGGTGTGGTCGAGGTCCTGGCCTACGGAGTCCCGTCCGGGCTCGGCACCTACGTGCAGTCCGACCGCCGCCTCGACGCGCGGCTCGCGGCCGTGCTCATGGGGATCCAGGCCATCAAGGGCGTCGAGGTCGGCGACGGCTTCCGCACCGCGCGCCGCCGCGGCTCGCAGGCGCACGACGAGATCGTGCGCGGCGAGGACGGTCACCTGCACCGCCTGAGCAACCGTGCGGGCGGCATCGAGGGTGGCATGTCCAACGGCGAGGTGCTGCGCGTGCGCGCAGCCATGAAGCCCATCTCGACCGTGCCCCGCGCGCTCGCGACGGTCGACGTCGCGACGGGCGAGCCCGCCAAGGCCCAGCACCAGCGCTCGGACGTGTGCGCCGTTCCGCCCGCGGCCGTCGTCGCCGAGGCCATGGTCGCCCTGGTCCTCGCCGAGGCCGTCCTGGAGAAGTTCGGCGGCGACTCGGTCTCCGAGGTCCGCCGCAACGTCGAGGGCTACCTGGCCTCGGTGCCCGAGCTGCTGCGCTGAGATGACCACGAGCACCGGCCCCCGCGTCGTCCTCATCGGCCCTCCCGGCAGCGGCAAGTCCACCGTCGCGAGCGTCCTGTCCCACCGCCTCGGCCTGGTCGCCCGCGACACCGACACCGACGTGGAGGTCCTCGCGGGCAAGTCCGTCGCGGACGTCTTCCTCGAGGACGGCGAGCCGCACTTCCGGGACCTGGAGCGTGAGGCCGTGACGCAGGCGCTCGCGGTCCACGAGGGGGTGCTCGCCCTGGGAGGCGGCGCCGTCCTCGACGAGCACTCCCAGACCGCGCTGGAGGCGTACTCGGCCGCGGGGGGCGTCGTGGTGTTCCTCGACGTCTCCCTGGCGCACGCCGGCCCGCGGGTCGGGTTCAACCAGGCGCGTCCCCTCCTGCTGGGGAACCCCCGGGCCAAGTGGCAGGCGCTCATGGAGCAGCGCCGTCCCGTCTACGAGCGGCTCGCCACGGTGCGGGTCCTGACGGACGCGCGCACGCCCGGCCAGGTGGCGCACGAGATCGAAGCAGCACTCGGCGGCGCGTCCACGGACGTCCCGGCCGACCAGACGAGGAGCGAGCAGTGAACGACCAGCAGACGACCGCGACCGACGGGCCGTCGGCCGGCAGCGCCGGTGCCCACGGACCGGCGAAGGCCCGGCCCGCGACCCAGGCGCGGGTGCGTGTCGAGGGTGCGCAGCCCTACGACGTCCTGATCGGGCGCCACCTCCTCGGCGAGCTGCCGTCGCTGCTCGGCCCGGACGTGCGCCGGGTCCTCGTCATCCACCCGGCCGCGCTCGCAGCCTCGGCCGACACGGTCCGCGAGGACCTCCTCGCGGTCGGCTACGAGGCGTACATCGCGGAGGTCCCCGACGCCGAGGAGGCCAAGACCGCCCAGGTGGCCGCGTTCCTGTGGCAGGTCCTCGGGCAGGCGGACTTCACGCGCAGCGACGCGATCGTGTCGGTGGGCGGGGGCGCCACGACCGACCTCGCGGGCTTCGTCGCCGCGACGTGGCTGCGGGGCATCAAGGTCGTGCACGTCCCGACGACGCTGCTCGCCATGGTCGACGCCGCGGTGGGCGGCAAGACCGGCATCAACACGGCCGAGGGCAAGAACCTCGTGGGTGCGTTCCACCCGCCCGCGGGCGTGCTGTGCGACGTCGCGGCCCTCGAGTCGCTGCCCAGGTTCGACTTCGTCGCGGGGCTCGCGGAGATCGTCAAGACGGGCTTCATCGCGGACCCGCGCATCCTCGAGCTCGTCGAGGACAACACCGAGGAGCTCAAGAGCTGGGGCGGCGCGGAGGTCCCCGCGTCGACGTGGGCCGTGGTGGTCGAGCTCATCGAGCGCTCGGTCGCGGTCAAGGCACGCGTCGTGGGCGAGGACCTCAAGGAGGCCGGGCTGCGCGAGATCCTCAACTACGGCCACACCCTGGGCCACGCGGTCGAGCTCACCGAGCGGTACGCGTGGCGCCACGGTGCCGCCGTGTCCGTGGGGATGGTGTTCGCGGCCGAGCTCTCGCGCCTCGCGGGGCGCCTCGACGACGAGACCGTGGACCGGCACCGCGAGATCCTCGGCGGACTCGGCCTGCCGCTGACCTACCGCGGCGACCGCTGGGAGCAGCTCCTGTCCGCGATGCGTCGCGACAAGAAGTCGCGCGGCGACATGCTGCGTTTCGTGGTGCTCGACGGCCTGGCCAAGCCCGGCCGGCTCGAGGGCCCGGACCCGGCGCTGCTCGCGGCCGCGTACGCCGAGATCTCGATCGACGCGCCCCGTGGTGGGCCGATCGCGCTCTGACGCGCCGCCGTCGGGCATCCTGCGATGCCACGGCCCGCCCCCACCGACCGGTGAGGGCGGGCCGTCCGCGTGCGAGGGACGTGGGGCTCAGCCCCAGCGACCGCGCGCGACCAGGACGTCCCGCAGCAGGTCCGCACGGTCGGTCACGACCCCGTCGACGCCCAGGTCGAGCAGGCGGCCCATCTCCACCGGGTCGTTGATCGTCCACACGTGCACCTGCCGTCCCGCGGCGTGCGCGGCGGCGACGGTCCGGGCGTCCACGACCTGCACGCGCCCCTGGGCCACGGGCACCTGCAGGCAGTCCGCCCCGCGCAGCGCCCACGCCGCGAGCGCCCCGAACGGGGCGCGGGGCGCGCCCGCCCGGGCAGCGAGCAGGAACGCCGCGACCTCGCCCGTCCCCGTCGAGGTCGCCACGGGTCGGGTCAGGAGAGCGACCGTGCGCCGACGACGCGCCGGGGAGAAGGACGCGACGCACACCCGCTCGTGCGCGCGCGTCCGCTCGATCGCCTCCGCGACCGGCCCGACCGCGGAGTCCGCCTTGACGTCGACGTTGACCCGCAGGTCGGGCCAGGTGCCCAGGACGTCCTCGAGGAGCGGCACGGGCTCGACACCCCCGATCCGGGCGGCCCGCACCCGCTCCCACGGCTGGTCCGCGACCAGGCCCGTGCCGTCGGTCGTGCGGTCGAGGCTCGCGTCGTGCAGGGCGACCGCGACGCCGTCGGACGTCGCGTGCGCGTCGGTCTCGACGTACCGGAAGCCCAGGTCGCGGGCAGCGGCGAACGCCGCGAGCGAGTTCTCGAGGCCGTCGCGCGAGAACCCGCGGTGCGCGAGCGCCACGAACCCCGTGGGGGAGTCCAGGTACGGGTGCCGCCAGTCGCCGGGCCGCCCGCCGCGCGGGTCGGTGGCGCTCATCGGCCGGCCGCGGGCGACGTCGCGGGACGCCCGAGGCGCCCGTCGAGCCAGCCCAGGACCTCGTCCAGGTACGCCTGGCGCGGCCCGTCCGCGGACAGCGTCAGGTCGTGCACCCCGCCCTCGACCGCACGCACGCTCACCTCGGCGCCGATGCGCGGGGCCAGCCGCGCGATCTGCGCGACGTCCAGGACCGTGTCCTCCTCGTCGAGCAGCGGGTTCGCGGGGTCGTCGGGCCCCGAGCGCGCCGAGTGCGCGACCAGGATCGGGCACGCCACGGCGAGCCCGCGCGCCAGGCGCGCCTGTCCCTGGCGCACCGCTCGCAGCCACCCCGCCCGCACGGGCACCCCCTCGGGGCGCTTGAGCGTGGGGTCGAAGTCCCACCGCCCGCCGTTGGCGGCGAGCAGGTGCGCCGCGTACGCCGACGGGGCGGCGCTGAGCACCGCGAGAGGAGACCACGGCCCGACGGCGTCGAGCACCCGCGTCGCGATCGTCCGGTTGAGCCAGCTCGAGTTGAGGTCGAGGAACGGCGAGTCCAGCACGAGCGCGTCGACGAGCCGCTGGTGGCGGTGCGCGTGCGCCCACAGGGGAGCGACCAGACCACCTGTCGAGTGGGCGTGCACCACGAGCGGCAGACCCGGGTGCAGCCCTCGGACCGCCGCCACCGCGACCGACAGGTCCGTCGCCGGCTCCCGCAGGTCCTCGACGAAGTGCGGCACCTGCCCCGGGCGGAGCGAGCGGCCCGCCGCACGCAGGTCCACCGCGAAGAACGCGAACCCGGCGTCCTCGACCGCCCGCGCCAGGTGCTCCTGGAAGAAGTAGTCGTTGTACCCGTGGACGTGCAGGACGACGCCGCGCGGGTCGTCCTGCGGGGCGCTGCCGGGCGGCGTCCCCCGCTCCCGACGCACGAGGGTCGCCACGGGCGCGGGCACCGGCTCCGGGTCCGGGTCCGGTTCGAGACCAGGGTCCGCGTCGTGCGCCGACGCGGCGCTCGCGGCCCGGTGCGGCAGGGGAGGGACGAGGGCGAGCAGGCCGTTGCGGGCGGCGGGCGGCGGCCCGCCCGTGGCCAGGGTCGCGGCCTCGAAGCCCGGCAGGAGGCGGTCCGGCTCCCAGGAGAGGGTCGGCGCGCCGGGCAGGGGCGCCGAGGCGCCGCCCGCCGCTCGGGCTCGTGCCGCCGCGACCGGTTCCGTCATGCGCCGTCCTCCTTGCTCGTCGAGCCCGCAGCCCCCGCTCGGGCGGGCGCGAGGTCCTTGCTCCCGTCGATGCCCTCCCCGGTGGGGAAGCGCACGAACAGCATGAGCACGAGACCCACGAGGATCACGGCCACGAGCCCCAGGATGCCCCAGTACTGCTCGCCCGACACGGCGACCATGGTCGCGAACGCCATGGGGGCGAGGAAGCTGGCGGCGCGTCCCGTGGTCGCGTACAGGCCGAACGCCTCGGCCTCGCGCCCCTCGTCGCTGATCCGTCCGAGCAGCCCACGGCTCGCGGCCTGGGCCGGGCCGACGAACGCGCACAGCAGCAGCCCCCAGATCCAGAAGACGCTCGTGCCGCCGTCGTGCTGGACGAACACGGCCGTGCCCGCGACCACGAGCCCCACGAGCGACCCCACGATCACGCGACGCGGGCCGATCCTGTCGTCGAGCCAGCCGGCTGCGATCGTGGACAGGCCCGCGACGACGTTGGCCGCGATCGCGAACACGATGACCTCGCTCGCGCTGAACCCGAACGTGCCCGACGCGATCACGGCGCCGAACGTGAAGATGCCCGCGAGGCCGTCGCGGTAGACGGCGCTCGCGACGAGGTACCCGAGCGTCGAGCGGCGGGTGCGCCACAGGTGCACCAGGTCGCGGCCGAGCTTGCGGTACGCGCTCACCACGCCGATCGGTGCGGACCCGCCCGGGCGTGGCGACTCGGGGACCGCGAGGAGCACGGGGATCGCGAAGGCCGCGAACCACACGGCCGACAGCAGCACGCTGACACGGACGTCCATGCCGCCCTCGCCCGTGACCCCGAACCAGCCCACGTCGGGGTTGATGAAGCCCACGAACAGCACGAGCAGCAGCACGATCCCGCCCACGTACCCGGCACCCCACCCGATGCCGCTGATGCGCCCGATCGTCCGGGGCGTCGAGATGTCGAGGAGCAGGGCGTTGTACGCCACCGAGGCCAGCTCGAAGAAGACGTTGCCCGCCGAGAGGAGCACGACGCCCAGGATCACGGCGTCGGACAGCGAGCCGGGGGTCGGCTGCACGAAGAACATCGCGACCATCGCCCCGACGGTCGCGGCGGTGTTGACGCCGAGCCACACCTTGCGGCGCCCCGAGGCGTCCGCGAGCGCGCCGAGGGCGGGGGCGAGCAGTGCGATGAGGGCGCCGGCGATCGTCAGCCCCCACCCGAGCCACGCGGTGTGGTCGGCCATGACGGCCTGCGGATCTGCCGCGCCGGCCTCGACGAACGCGTCGCTCGTGATCCAGCGCGTGAAGACGAACGTCGTGACGACGGCGTTGAACGCGGCGGACCCCCAGTCCCACAGGGACCATGCGAGGACCTGGCGCCTGCCGACGGCGGGCGCGGAGACTCGCACGGTGCTGCCCTCCGGTCCCGCGTCGGGGGCGTAGGGGGAACGCCGGTCGGGTGTGGCGGGGGTCACGTCCTGGTGTTCTGGCACGCGCGCATCGTAGACCGCCTGGCGGGCGGGGTGGTGAACACGTGGCGACGTGCGTGCCGAGCGTGCAGCCCGGGCTGTCGTGCGGGGTGTGCCGACAGCCCGAACCGCACGCTGGGCGGGTGCCCGTGCCCCGGAGGTTCGCTCGTCCGGCCCGGACGGTCGCCGCGGGGCGGGCCGGGGCCCCGCTAGGCTCTGCGCATGACTCGCGTCCTCATCCTCAACGGTCCCAACCTCGGTCGCCTGGGCGTCCGCGAGCCCGACGTCTACGGGGCGGCGTCCTACGCCGACCTGGTCGCGGCGGGGGAGCGGTGGGGGGCGGAGAACGACCTCGAGGTGCAGGTGCGCCAGACGGACGACGAGTCGGAGCTCGTCGGGTGGTTGCACGGCGCGGTCGACGACGGCGCGCACGTGGTCCTCAACCCGGCGGCGTTCACGCACTACTCGTACGCGTTGCGGGACGCGGCGGCGCAGGTGACCAAGGCCGGCCTGCTGCTGGTCGAGGTCCACCTGAGCAACCCGGCGGCGCGCGAGGAGTTCCGGCACAACTCGGTCATCGGTGGTGTCGCGACGGGGACGGTGGCCGGGTTCGGGTTCGACTCGTACCGGCTGGCGGTCCTGGCGATCGTCGCGAAGCTCGCCGCCTAGATCCTCGGCACTCAAGGCACAGAGCTTGATTCTTTCTCATCAAGCCTGAGCCCTTGATGGTGCGCCATCAAGCGGCTACCCTGGACAGATGTTCGTCCTGACCGTGGACCAGAGGGCCAGCACCCGCCGGGGAGACCTCGTGCCGGAGCTGCTGGCCGACCTCGCGCCCTTCGGGGCGCGGGACGGGATCGTCATCGGCTTCGACCGCACGGTCGGTGACGAGGTCCAGGCCGTGCTCGACGACGCCGCGCTCGTCGTGGAGATCGTCCTCGCCATCGGGCGGTGGGGCGGCTGGAGCACGGGCCTGGGGATCGGGTCCGTGCTGACCGGCCCGGGCGGTCGGCTCCCGGCGGTCTCGCGGGAGGCGTCAGGTCCGGCGTTCGTGCACGCCCGGGAGGCCGTCGAGCGGGCCAAGACCCGGGGGGCGCCCGTCCCGTGCGCGGTCGACGGCCCGGACCCGGTGGCAGCAGGGGAGGTCGAGGCGCTCCTGCGGCTGCTGCTCGCGGTCGGCGGGCGGCGCACGCCCGCGGGGTGGGAGGTCGTGGACGCGCTGGCGCGTACCGGCGGTACCCAGAAGGATGTGGCCCGGGTCCTCGGGATCAGCGAGCAGGCGGTGAGCCAGCGGCTGCGCGCGAGCCTGTGGCCCGAGGAAGCGGCCGTCCGGCCGGTCGTGACGAGACTTCTCCAGGAGGCAGACGCGTGAGCTTCGCAACAGGGACGGCGGTCGCAGGGGTGGTGGTCGCGACGCTCGTGCTGAGCGTCCTGGGCGGCATGCTCGTGACACCGTGGGTCCTGCGGGCAGCCGCGCGCCGCTCGGCTGCCGAGGGGGAGGTGCCCCCCGTCCGGGACCCCGGTCCCGTCCCGCCGCCTCCCGGGCGGACCAGCCCCGCGACGGGGCCGGGAGCGGCGACCGCGACGCGGGTCCCGGTGCCGCCGCCGCCCGCACCCGACCCGGCTGCCGGTGCGGCGCCGTCGGGACCGGGCGACCCGCTCGCGACCGAGGCGGTCCAGACGCTGCGCGGCGGGACCTGGATCGGGATCCTCGAACGCCTCGCGATCACGGGCTGCCTGCTCGCGGGGTACCCCGCCGGGATCGCGTTCGTGGTGGCGATCAAGGGCCTCGGGCGCTACCCCGAGCTGCGGGAGCACCCGGTCGGCGCCGAGCGCTTCATGATCGGCACGCTCGCCTCGATGATCTGGGCCGGAGCGACCGGACTGCTGGGCGCAGCGATCCTGGGACTCCTCCGGTAGACTGGGCCGGGCCTTTCGCGGCCCCCGAGGACCTCGTCGCGCCCGAGCGTGCGCAGCGAGCCACGGGGAGCCCGCCAGGGAAGGCCGGCTACCGCCAGGGCGCGCACCCGAACGTGTGCGCATCAGTGGCTCACCCGTGGCTCCCACGGCGAGACACCCCGTCGGCAGCACCATGACAACGCGACAGGAAGACCGAACGTGGCGACGACCAACGACATCAAGAACGGCACCGTGCTCAAGCTCGACGGCCAGCTGTGGACCATCATCGAGTTCCAGCACGTCAAGCCCGGCAAGGGTGGCGCCTTCGTTCGCACCAAGATGAAGAACGTCCTGTCCGGCAAGACCGTCGACAAGACCTTCAACGCCGGCCTCAAGATCGAGACCGCGAACGTCGACAAGCGCGACATGCAGTACCTGTACAAGGACGGCGAGGACTTCGTCTTCATGGACACGTCCACGTACGACCAGATCACGGTCCCGGCCGCGACCGTCGGCGACGCCGCGGACTACATGCTCGAGAGCCAGAGCGCGCTCGTCGCGACCAACGAGGGTGTCCCGCTCTACGTCGAGCTGCCCCCGTCGGTCGTCCTCGAGATCACCTACACCGAGCCGGGCCTGCAGGGCGACCGCTCCACGGGCGGCACCAAGCCCGCCACCCTCGAGACCGGCGCCCAGATCCAGGTCCCGCTCTTCCTCGAGCAGGGCACCAAGGTCAAGGTCGACACCCGCGACGGCTCCTACCTGGGGCGCGTGAACGACTGACGTGGGTGCACGAACCAAGGCACGCAAGCGCGCGCTCGACGTCCTCTTCGAGGCCGAGCAGCGCCAGCTGGACCCGCAGACCCTCCTCGCCGACCGCATCGTCGACTCGGGCACGCAGACGCCCCTGCCGCAGTACTCCGTGGACCTCGTCGAGGGTGTCCTGACGCACCGCGAGCGGATCGACGAGCTGCTCGAGACCTACTCGCACGGGTGGACCCTCGAGCGCATGCCCGCGGTCGACCGCGCGCTCCTGCGCATCGGCAGCTGGGAGATCCTCTACAACGACGACGTCCCCGACGCCGTCGCGATCGACGAGGCCGTCGACCTGGCCCGGGAGCTGTCCACGGACGACTCGCCGAGCTTCGTCAACGGGCTGCTGGCCCGCATCGAGGAGATGAAGCCGACGATCCTGGCCTGAGCCAGGTCGTGCTCCACGGGCACTTCGCCCCGTGGAGCGATGCGTGCGTCGTGTGCCGGCCCCGCCCTCGTGGCGGGGCCGGCGCACGTGCTCCACGCCGCGTGCGGGACGTGCCGGCGCACTGTGACCAACGACGCCTGCCCAGCCCGTGAGAAGCCCCGGACCCCGGTCCGGGCGGGCGGTAGGGTGAGAACGTCCGATTTCCTTTAAGGCCCGTCCAGTGAGGCGGGGAAGGAGGTCACCAGAATGAGTTCTGGGCCTGCTGTGCCGTCTTCCGAACCACCCGTCACCCCCGAGGACCCCTCGGACGGCGTGACCACCGTTCTCGGTGAAGCCGAGATCGCGCGGGCACTGACCCGCATCGCCCACGAGGTCGTCGAGCGCAACAAGGGCGCGCACGACGTGGTCCTCCTGGGCATCCCGACCCGCGGCGTGCCCCTCGCGGCCCGTCTCGCGGAGCGTCTCGCGTCGATCGAGCCCGGCCTCGTGGCCGCCGACGTCGTCGGGGAGCTCGACGTCACGATGTACCGCGACGACCTCCACAAGCACCCCGTGCGGACCATCGGTGCCACGCACCTGCCCGCGTCCGGGATCGACGGCAAGGTCGTCGTGCTCGTCGACGACGTGCTGTTCTCCGGGCGCACGATCCGCGCCGCGCTCGACGCGATCAGCGACATCGGCCGCCCGCGCGCGGTCCAGCTCGCGGCCCTGGTCGACCGCGGCCACCGCGAGCTGCCGATCCGCCCCGACTACGTGGGCAAGAACCTTCCCACGTCCCTCTCGGAGCGCGTGAGCGTACGGCTCGTGGAGACCGACGGCGCCGCGTCGTCGGGCGAGCCCGTGACCGACGCGGTGCTCATCAGCCAGCGGCCCACCACCCCGAGCGAGGCCACCCGATGAAGCACCTGCTGTCCACCGCGGACCTCTCGCGCGCCGACGCGATCCGCATCCTCGACACGGCCGCCCAGATGGCCGCCACGCAGTCGCGCGAGATCAAGAAGCTCCCGACGCTGCGCGGGCGCACGGTCGTCAACCTGTTCTTCGAGGACTCGACGCGCACCCGCATCTCGTTCGAGACCGCGGCCAAGCGGCTGTCGGCCGACGTCATCAACTTCTCCGCCAAGGGGTCGAGCGTCTCCAAGGGCGAGTCGCTCAAGGACACCGCGCTCACGCTCCAGGCCATGGGTGCCGACGCGGTCGTGATCCGTCACCAGGCCTCGGGCGCGCCGCACACGCTCGCGCACGCCGGCTGGGTCGACTCCGCCGTCGTCAACGCGGGCGACGGCATGCACCAGCACCCGACGCAGGCCCTGCTCGACGCGTTCACGATGCGTCGCCACCTCGTGGCGCGCGGCGCGGCCGGGGCCGGGGGAACCCGGGTCGCGGGCGACCCGACGGGCCAGGACCTCGCGGGGCTCAAGGTCGCGGTCGTGGGCGACGTGCTGCACTCGCGCGTGGCCCGGTCCAACGTGCACCTGCTGCACACCCTCGGCGCGCACGTGACCCTCGTGGCGCCGCCCACGCTCGTGCCGGTGGGCGTCGAGACCTGGCCGTGCGACGTGTCGTACCACCTGGACGAGGTCCTCGCGGAGACCGCCCCCGACGCCGTGATGATGCTCCGCGTCCAGCGCGAGCGCATGAGCGGCTCGGGTGCGGGCGGGGGAGCGTTCTTCCCGAACCCGCTCGAGTACACGCGCAACTACGGGCTCGACGGGCGTCGTCTGGCGCTCCTGCCGGACCACACCATCGTCATGCACCCCGGCCCCATGAACCGCGGCCTGGAGATCTCCGCGGAGGCCGCCGACTCACCGCGCGCGGTCATCGTCGAGCAGGTCGCCAACGGTGTCGCGGTCCGCATGGCCGTCCTCTACCTGCTCCTCGCGGGCGAAGCATCCACGGAAAGGGCTGGACTCGAATGAGCGAGCAGACCACCACCCCCACCTACGTCCTGCGGGGCGCGGCACCGCTGGGCGCCGACCCGGTCGACCTGGTCCTCGCGGGCGGCGTCATCACCGAGGTCCGCGCGGCGAACAGCCCCGTGGCCGAGGACGAGACGGTCGTCGACGCGACGGGCCTGGTCGCCCTGCCGGGCCTCGTCGACCTGCACACGCACCTGCGCGAGCCGGGCCGCGAGGACGCCGAGACCATCGTCTCGGGGACGCGCGCAGCGGCCGTGGGCGGATTCACGGCCGTGCACGCCATGGCCAACACGACCCCGGTCGCGGACACCGCGGGCGTCGTCGAGCAGGTGTGGCGCATCGGGCGCGACGCGGGCTGGGTCGACGTCCACCCCGTGGGCGCGGTCAGCGTGGGTCTCGAGGGCACCCAGCTCGCGGAGATCGGCGCCATGGCCGCCTCGGCCGCTCGGGTGCGCGTCTTCTCGGACGACGGCAAGTGCGTCTGGGACCCCATCCTCATGCGCCGCGCCCTGGAGTACGTCAAGGCGTTCGACGGCGTCGTGGCCCAGCACGCGCAGGAGCCGCGCCTCACGGAGGGCGCCCAGATGAACGAGGGCGTCGTCTCGGCCGAGCTCGGCCTGGCGGGCTGGCCCGCGGTCGCCGAGGAGGCGATCATCGCGCGCGACGTGCTGCTCGCCGAGCACGTGGGCTCGCGCCTGCACGTGTGCCACCTGTCGACCGCGGGGTCGGTCGAGATCATCCGCTGGGCCAAGGGCCGGGGGATCGACGTCACGGCCGAGGTCACGCCGCACCACCTGGTCCTGACCGACGAGCTCGCGCGGGACTACGACCCGACGTTCAAGGTCAACCCGCCGCTGCGCACCGCGGCCGACGTCGAGGCCGTGCGCCAGGGCCTGGCCGACGGCACGATCGACATCGTCGCGACCGACCACGCCCCGCACACGCGCGAGGACAAGGACTGCGAGTGGGCCGCGGCCGCGTTCGGCATGACGGGCCTGGAGACGGCCCTGAGCGTCGTGCAGCAGACCATGGTCGACCCGGGCCGCATGACGTGGGCCGACGTGGCGCGCGTCCTGTCGGCCGCGCCCGCGCGCATCGGCCGCATCGACGAGGGCCCGACGGCGCAGGGTCGCCCGCTCGAGGTCGGCGAGCCCGCCAACGTGGTGCTCGTGGACCCGGCGGCCCGCCGCGTGGTCGACGGCCGCACGCAGTCCACCGCGAGCACCAACACGCCCTTCCACGGCCGCGAGCTGCCGGGCCGGGTCGTCGCGACGTTCCTGCGCGGGCGCGCGACGGTCCTGGACGGCGCACCCGTCGAGCAGGTCGCGGGGGTGCGCTCGTGAACCTCCCCCTTCCCGTCGCGGTCGGCATCTGGGTCGTCATCGGCCTCGTGCTGCTCACGGTCGTCTTCGTGGGCCTCAAGCGACTGACGACCCGCACGGCCCACACCGTCCCGGGCCCGCCGCCCGTCCCGGACGGGGACCTCGGTGAGGTCCTCGCCGGTCCCGTCACCGCGGTCTACGTGTCCAGCACGCTCGCGGGGGACTGGCTCGAGCGGGTCGGTGCGCACCGCCTCGGCTTCCGGTCCAACGCGGCCGTGACGGTCCACCGCTCGGGCGTCCTGATCGCCCGGCAGGGCGCTCCTGACCTCTTCGTGCCCGCGAGCGCCCTGGAGGCCGTCTCGCTGGCTCCGGGGATGGCGGGCAAGTTCGTCGGTCAGGACGGCCTGGTCGTCCTGACCTGGACGGTCCCCGCGGCCGGCGACGCCCCCGAGACCCGCTTGGACACCGGGCTGCGGACCCCGATCGCCCCGGACCGTGCCACCCTCCTGAACGCCGCGCGCGAGCTTCTTCCCGCCGCCGACGGCGCACCGAACGACGACTCGAAGGAGCCGCAGCAGTGAGCATCTCGACCCCCAGCACGGACGCCCTGGACACCGACCGGACCGCCGTCCTGGTCCTCGAGGACGGGACGACCCTCACGGGGCGCCCGTACGGGGCCCTGGGCACGACGTTCGGCGAGATCGTCTTCAACACCGGGATGACCGGCTACCAGGAGACGTTGACGGACCCGTCCTACCACCGGCAGATCGTCGTCATGACGGCGCCGCACATCGGGAACACCGGGGTCAACGACGACGACCCCGAGTCCCGCAAGATCTGGGTCAGCGGCTTCGTAGTGCGCGACCCTGCGCGGCGCGCGTCCAACTGGCGCTCGGTCGGCTCGCTGACGGACGAGCTCGTCGAGCAGGGCGTCGTCGGGATCAGCGACGTCGACACGCGTGCCCTGACGCGCCACCTGCGCGACCGTGGCGTGATGCGTGCGGGCGTGTTCTCGGGTGACGCGCTGGTGCGCGACGGCTACCCGCGCCCGACCGAGGAGCTCGTGGAGCTCGTGCGGTCGGCGCCCGCGATGGCGGGGGCGGACCTGGCCCGCGAGGTCAGCACGCCCACGGCCTACGTCGTGGAGCCCTCGGGGGACTTCGCGGGTCGTGAGCCCCTCAAGACGGTCGTGGCGGTGGACCTCGGCATCAAGTCGATGACCCCCCAGCGCCTGTCGGAGCGCGGGATCCGCGTGCACGTGGTGCCCTCGTGGTCGACCATCGAGGACATCCTGGCCCTCGACCCGGACGGCGTGTTCTTCTCGAACGGCCCGGGTGACCCGAGCGCCGCGACGCACGAGGTCGAGCTGCTGCGCGAGGTCCTGGACCGCCGCCTGCCGTACTTCGGCATCTGCTTCGGCAACCAGATCCTGGGCCGCGCGCTGGGCTTCGGCACGTACAAGCTCGCGTACGGTCACCGCGGCATCAACCAGCCCGTGATGGACCTCGCGACGCGCAAGGTCGAGATCACGTCCCAGAACCACGGCTTCGCGGTCGACGCCCCCATCGGGGAGCAGGCGACCGCCCCGCACGACGGCGGCCGCTACGGCCGTGTCGTCGTCTCGCACGTCGGGCTCAACGACGACGTGGTGGAGGGGCTCGAGTGCCTCGACATCCCCGCGTTCTCGGTCCAGTACCACCCGGAGGCAGCTGCCGGCCCGCACGACGCCGCCTACCTCTTCGACCGCTTCCTCGACCTCATGACGTCCGGCGCGGCCTCTGCCGCCGGCCTCTCGGCCGCCACGCCGTCGACGTCCGCAAAGGAGAACTGACCAGTGCCTCGCAGAACTGACATCAACAGCGTCCTGGTCATCGGGTCCGGCCCGATCGTCATCGGCCAGGCCTGCGAGTTCGACTACTCGGGCACCCAGGCCATCCGGGCACTCAAGGAGGAGGGCCTGCGGGTCGTCCTGGTGAACTCGAACCCGGCCACGATCATGACGGACCCGGAGTTCGCGGACGCGACGTACGTCGAGCCGCTGACGACCGAGGTCCTGACGACCATCATCGCGAAGGAGCGCCCGGACGCGGTGCTCGCGACCCTGGGCGGGCAGACGGCGCTGAACGCCGCGATCGCGCTCGACGAGGCCGGCGTGCTCGAGAAGTACGGCGTCGAGCTCATCGGGGCGAACATCGCCGCGATCGAGAAGGGTGAGGACCGCCAGCAGTTCAAGGACGTCGTCGAGAAGTGCGGCGGCGAGTCGGCACGCTCCGAGATCATCCACACGGTCGAGGAGGCCGTCGCGGCGGCCGAGTCCCTGGGCTACCCCATGGTCGTGCGCCCGTCGTTCACGATGGGCGGTCTCGGCAGCGGCATCGCGTACGACGAGCAGGACCTGCGCCGCATCGTCGGCCAGGGCCTGCACTACTCGCCCACGACCGAGGTCCTGCTCGAGGAGTCGATCCTGGGCTGGAAGGAGTACGAGCTCGAGCTCATGCGGGACACGGCGGACAACGTCGTCGTGATCTGCTCGATCGAGAACGTCGACCCGGTCGGGGTGCACACCGGTGACTCGATCACGGTCGCTCCCGCGCTCACGCTCACGGACCGCGAGTTCCAGAAGCTGCGCGACATCGGCATCGCGGTCATCCGCGAGGTCGGCGTCGACACGGGCGGCTGCAACATCCAGTACGCGGTGCACCCGGAGACCGGGCGCGTCATCGTCATCGAGATGAACCCGCGCGTGTCGCGCTCGTCGGCGCTGGCGTCCAAGGCCACGGGCTTCCCGATCGCGAAGATCGCCGCGAAGCTCGCGATCGGCTACACGCTCGACGAGATCCCCAACGACATCACGGGCTCGACGCCCGCGTCGTTCGAGCCGACGCTCGACTACGTCGTGGTCAAGGTCCCGCGCTTCGCGTTCGAGAAGTTCCCCGCGGCGGACGACACCCTCACGACGACCATGAAGTCGGTCGGCGAGGCCATGGCCATGGGCCGCAACTTCACCGAGGCCCTGGGCAAGGCGCTGCGCTCGATCGACAAGGGCGGGGCGGTCTTCCACTGGGACGGCGAGCCCGCCTCCGGTGAGGAGCTCGACGCGCTCCTGGCGGAGATCTCGCGCCCGACCGAGGGCCGCCTGGTCGCGACCCAGCAGGCGCTGCGCGCGGGGGCGAGCATCGAGCAGGTCTTCGAGGCGACCAAGATCGACCCGTGGTACCTCGACCAGATCCAGCTCGTCAACGAGGTCGCGGCCGCGGTCGCCGACGCCGACGCGCTGACGCGCGACGTGCTGGTCCAGGCCAAGCGCCACGGCCTGTCGGACGCGCAGATCGCGAAGCTGCGCGGCATGGGGGCGGCGGGGGAGTCGACGGTCCGCGAGGTCCGCTACGCCCTGGACGTGCGCCCGGTCTACAAGACGGTCGACACGTGCGCGGCCGAGTTCGAGGCCAAGACCCCGTACCACTACTCGACGTACGACCTCGAGACCGAGGTCTCGCCGCGCGAGCGCCCGGCCGTCCTCATCCTGGGCTCGGGCCCCAACCGCATCGGCCAGGGCATCGAGTTCGACTACTCGTGCGTGCACGCGACGCTCGCCCTCAAGGGCGAGTACGAGACCGTGATGGTCAACTGCAACCCGGAGACGGTCTCGACCGACTACGACACCTCGGACCGCCTGTACTTCGAGCCGCTCACGTTCGAGGACGTGCTCGAGGTCTACCAGGCCGAGCTCGCCGCGGGCCCGGTCGCGGGCGTGATCGTGCAGCTCGGCGGCCAGACGCCGCTGAGCCTCGCGCAGCGGCTCGCGGACGCGGGGCTGCCCATCCTGGGCACGTCGCCCGAGGCGATCGACGCCGCGGAGGACCGTGGGGTCTTCGGCCGCGTGCTGGCCGACGCGGGTCTGCCTGCCCCGGCGTTCGGCACGGCCACGTCGCTGGCCCAGGCCCGCGAGGTCGCCGAGGGCATCGGCTACCCGGTCCTGGTGCGCCCGTCGTACGTGCTCGGTGGGCGCGGCATGGAGATCGTGTACTCGGCCGAGCAGCTCACGGGGTACGTGGAGCGTGCGCTGCACGCCGCCGCGACGGACGACCGCACCACGACGGGCTCGCTGCCCGCGCCGTTGCTCATCGACCGCTTCCTCGACGACGCCATGGAGATCGACGTCGACGCGCTCTACGACGGCACCGAGCTGTACCTGGGTGGCGTCATGGAGCACATCGAGGAGGCCGGGATCCACTCGGGCGACTCGGCGTGCGTGCTGCCCCCCGTCTCGCTGAGCGAGGCCGAGATCGAGCGCATCCGCCGCTCGACCGAGGCCATCGCGAAGGGCGTGGGCGTGCGCGGCCTGCTCAACGTGCAGTACGCGCTGGTCTCGGACGTGCTGTACGTCCTCGAGGCGAACCCGCGCGCGTCGCGCACCGTGCCGTTCGTCTCGAAGGCGACGGGCGTGTCCCTGGCCAAGGCCGCGGCTCGCGTCATGGTGGGCGAGTCCATCGCGGACCTGCGTACGAGCGGCGTCCTGCCCGCCGAGGGTGACGGGGGTCTGCTGGACCTCGACTCGCCCATCGCGGTCAAGGAGGCGGTGCTGCCGTTCAAGCGCTTCCGCACGACGGACGGCGTCGTGGTGGACACGGTGCTCGGCCCGGAGATGCGCTCGACGGGCGAGGTCATGGGCTTCGACCGGGACTTCCCGCGCGCGTTCGCCAAGTCGCAGGCTGCGGCGTTCGGCGGACTGCCGACCTCGGGCTCGGTGTTCGTGTCGGTCGCGGACCGCGACAAGCGCTCGATCGTCTTCCCGATCAAGCGCCTCACGGAGCTCGGCTTCGAGATCCTCGCGACCCAGGGCACGGCCGGTGTCCTGCGCCGCAACGGCATCCCGGCCACGATCGTGCGCAAGTTCTCCTCGGGCCGCGGTGCGGACGGTGAGCCGACGATCGTCGACCTCATCACCGAGGGCAAGGTCGACATGGTGATCAACACGCCGTCGGGCCAGGGCGCGCGTGCCGACGGCTACGAGATCCGTGCGGCCACGACCGCCGCGGACAAGCCGATCGTCACGACGACCCAGCAGCTCGCGGCCGCGGTCCAGGGCATCGAGGCGGTCCTCGCGGGCCCGTTCGACGTGTGGAGCCTGCAGGAGCACACGGCCGCCTCGGCCGCGCGCAAGGCCGGGGCGGGCGCGTGAGCGCTGGGCCGGGCGCGGCGCGCCGCCCCTTCGGGGAGCGGCTCGCCGCGGCGATGGACGAGCACGGGCCGCTGTGCGTGGGCATCGACCCGCACCCGGGCCTGCTCGCGGCGTGGGGCCTGCCCGACGACGCCACGGGGCTCCGTGAGTTCGGCCTGCGGGTCGTGGACGCCGTGGGCGGGCAGGTCGCGGCGCTCAAGCCGCAGTCGGCCCTGTTCGAGCGGCACGGGTCGCGTGGTGTCGCGGCCCTCGAGGAGGTGCTCGCAGCCGCTGCTGCGGCGGGTCCTTCCGGGACGCTGACGATCGTCGACGCCAAGCGCGGGGACATCGGGTCGACCATGGCCGGGTACGCGGACGCCTACCTGCGGGACGGCTCGCCGCTCGCGGGCGACGCCCTGACGGTCTCGCCGTACCTGGGCTTCGGGTCCTTGACGCCCGCCGTGGACGCGGCGCTCGAGACGGGGCGCGGGCTGTTCGTGCTGTGCCTGACGTCCAACCCGGAGGGCGCGCAGGTCCAGCACGCCCGCACGGGTGCGGGGGTCGACGTCCGGTCGGTCGCCGCGCGCATCGCGGCCGAGGCCGCGGTGCTCAACGCGGGCGTGGCCCCGCTCGGGTCGATCGGCCTGGTCGTGGGCGCCACGATCGGTGACGCCGCGCGCAACACCGGGGTCGACCTCCCGGCCGTCAACGGGCCGCTCCTGGCACCCGGGGTCGGGGCGCAGGGTGCGGGCGCTGCCGAGCTCGCCGCGGTCTTCGGTGACGCGCGCCGTCAGGTGCTGGCGTCCTCGTCCCGGGGCGTCCTGGCGGCCGGGCCGGACGCCGGCGCTCTGCTCGCGGCGGCGCGTGCGGCCTCTCGCGAGGCCGTCGAGGCGCTGCGGGGCTGAGGCTCCGACCGACCACCCGCACGATGCCCTGGGGGCGTCCACCTGTCCGGTGGGCGCCCCCCCGTGGCGTCTGGGCGCGGCGTCTCGGCCCGGCGTCTCGACGCGGCGGCCGTCGGGCCGTGCACCGGGCGGCCTGCCAGACTCGACCCATGACTTCCTCTCTTGCCTCCGGTGAGCCGCAGGCCCCTGGCGTCCTCGACATCCCCGGCACCTGGAACGCACGCGACGTCGGGGGCCGGGCCGTGCCGGTCGGTGCGACCGAACCTCTCCGGACGGGGGTGCTCGTGCGCACCGCGAGCCTGTCGCAGCTGACCCCGGAGGGCGTGGCCGCCCTCGAGGCGCTCGGCGTGACCGTCGACCTCGACCTGCGCGGTCAGGACGAGGTCGAGCGCGACGGGCAGGACGTGGTCCCGGCAACCACGCGCGTGGTCGCCCGACGGATGGACCCGGGCGCCGGCGTCGGGCACGCGCTCCGGGCGGCGGGCACCGCCGACGGACCGGCCGGGACGCCCCGCGAGCCGCACGGCGAGGACGCCGACGAGGAGCGCTCGGCGGACACCGCGGCGATGATCGGGCGCCTGCTCGGTGCCGAGGACCCGCAGGGGCTCGCGCGGGCCATGATGCACGGCGTCTATGCGACGTTCGTCACGGACCCGACCATCCGCCGGACGGTCGGGGAGGCGCTCGGTGACGTCGCGGACGCCGACGGGGCGGTCGTCGTGCACTGCTCCGCGGGCAAGGACCGGACCGGGTGGATCGTCGCGCTCGTCCAGCACGTGTGCGGCGTGGGCGCGCAGGACAGGCTCGCCGAGTACCTCGCGAGCGGTGCGGCCGTCGAAGGGCTCGAGGCCCTGATCCCCCCGATCCCCGGCCTCGACAAGGACGCCCTCACGCCCCTGCTGGGCGTCGAGCCGGCGTACCTCCAGGACGCCTGGGCGCTGGCCGAGGAGGAGTTCGGGAGCATCGACGGGTACCTCGACGCGTGCGGCGCCGGGCCTGCGACCAGGGCGAAGATCGCGAGGAAGTTCGCTGCTCAGGGCGTGTGAACGTTGCCGGAGCTGCCAGGTGTGGCTAGTTTCGAGGGTGTCGAGGTCGCCATCGGGGGCAGCATTCCCGGTCGGCGACCCCGGTGCACGTGTGGGCCCATCCGTCTGAGGACAAGTAGGTGACTTGCGTGGCACTACCATCCCTGACCCCCGAGCAGCGCGCTGCGGCACTCGAGAAGGCCGCCGAGGCCCGTCGAGTGCGCGCGGAGATCAAGAACCGGTTGAAGCACTCCCAGGGCTCGCTCGCCGAGGTCATCGAGCAGGGTCGCACGGACGACGTGATCGGCAAGCTGCGCGTCGTCGCGCTGCTCGAGTCGCTCCCCGGCGTAGGTAAGGTGAAGGCCCGGGCGATCATGGAGGAGATCGGGATCGCCGAGACACGTCGTGTCCGCGGGCTGGGACCCCACCAGTCCGCGGCGCTCATCGAGAGGTTTGGCTGACATTTCCGCTTCGCCCGCCGAGCAGGCCGCCCCGGCGCCTGCCGCACCACCGACCCCTGCCCGCCTGACCGTCCTGGCGGGTCCCACCGCCGTCGGGAAGGGGACCGTGTCGGCGGACATCCGCGCACGCTACCCGCAGGTGTGGCTGTCCGTGTCCGCGACGACCCGCCCCGCGCGCCCCGGTGAGGTGGACGGTGTCCACTACCACTTCATCAGCGGCGAGGAGTTCGACCGCCTGGTCGAGGCGGGCGAGATGCTGGAGTGGGCCGTGGTGCACGGGCGCAACCGGTACGGGACCCCTCGCCGTCCGGTCGAGGAGAAGCTCGCGGCGGGGGTCCCCGCGCTCCTCGAGATCGACCTGCAGGGCGCGCGGCAGGTGCGCGAGTCCATGCCCGAGGCCCGGTTCGTCTTCCTCGCCCCGCCCAGCTGGGAGGAGCTCGAGCGCCGCCTCGTCGGGCGCGGGACCGAGGGACCCGAGGAGCGCGAGCGTCGGCTCGCCACCGCCCGGGTCGAGCTGGCCGCCGAGCCGGAGTTCGACGTCGTGATCGTCAACGACGAGGTGCACCGGGCGACCGACGCGCTCGTCGAGGCGATGGGGCTCACGCCCGTCGCGTGACGTCGTCCACGCCGACGCACCGGGGACCGGAACAGGGACGACTTGTCCCTGCCCGGTAGACTGGTCGTCAGGCGTGTGCGTCATGAGCGCGCGCAACCCCTCTGATCCAACCTGCGGACGGCCGTCCGAGCCGCTGCAGGCCCCCCTGACTCACGGAGTGAGACTGTGTCTGGAACCATCGCTGCCCCCGAGGGCATCACCGACCCGCCCATCGACGACCTGCTCGAGCGCGCGGACTCCAAGTACGCGCTCGTGATCTACGCGGCCAAGCGCGCCCGTCAGATCAACGCGTACTACTCGCAGCTCAACGAGGGCCTGCTGGAGAACGTGGGCCCGCTCGTCGAGACCCGCAACCAGGAGAAGCCGCTGTCGATCGCGATGCGCGAGATCAACCAGGGCCTGCTCACGATCGAGACCGTGGAGGCTCCGGCCTCCTGACCGCGAGGCCGCCTGCGGGCGGCTCCGCGGTCCTGGCGTGCCGGGCGGGGAGAGGGATCTCACGATGAGGATCCTGCTGGGGGTCAGCGGGGGAGTGGCGGCCTACAAGGCCGTGCTCCTGCTGCGGCTGCTGCGTGAGCAGGGGCACAGCGTGCGCGTGGTCCCCACGGAGTCGGCGCTCCGGTTCGTCGGGGCGCCGACGTTCGAGGCCCTCTCGGGCGAGAAGGTCAGCACCGAGGTCTTCGACGACGTCCCGCAGGTCGCGCACGTCGCGCTCGGCCAGGGCGCGGACCTCGTGATCGTCGCCCCCGCCACGGCGGACCTCCTCGCGCGCGCGGCCGCCGGTCGTGCGGACGACCTGCTCACCTCGACGCTCCTGACCGTGTCGTGCCCGGTCGTCATGGCACCGGCCATGCACACCGAGATGTGGCAGCACCCGGCGACCGTGGCGAACGTCGCGACCCTGCGCTCGCGCGGGGTGCACGTGATCGAGCCCGCGAGCGGACGGCTGACGGGCAAGGACTCGGGACCGGGCCGCCTGCCCGAGCCCGAGGACATCGCCCGGGTCGCGCTGGAGGTCGCCGCCCGGTCGGGCGAGCCGCAGGCCGCGCAGGACCTGACGGACCTGCGCGTGGTGGTCTCGGCAGGCGGCACGCGCGAGCCCATCGACCCGGTGCGGTTCATCGGCAACCGGTCGAGCGGCCGGCAGGGCATCGCCCTGGCCCGTGCGGCGCAGGACCGCGGCGCGCGCGTGACGCTCGTCGGGGCCAACCTGAGCGAGCCGCTCGACGGGCTCGAGGACGTCGTGACGGTCGGTTCCACGGCCGAGCTGCGCGAGGCCATGCTCTCGCTCGCGCCCGACGCGGACGTGGTGGTCATGACCGCCGCGGTCGCGGACTTCCGTCCCGCGCACACCCCCGCGTCCAAGATCAAGAAGGTCCCCGGCCAGGGGCCCGCCCCCATCGAGCTCGTCGAGAACCCCGACATCCTCGCGGAGCTGGCCCGCGACCGCGGCCGGCCCGGCCAGGTCGTCGTAGGCTTCGCGGCCGAGACGGGCGACGCGTCGGGCGACGTGTGGCACCACGGCCGCGCCAAGGCGCGGCGCAAGGGGGCCGACCTCCTGGTGATCAACCCGGTCGGCCACGGCAAGGGCTTCGGGACGGACACCAACGAGGTCACGATCGTCGACGCCCAGGGCGAGACGGTCGCCCAGGCCCAGGGCACCAAGCGCGAGGTCGCGGACGCGGTATGGGACGCGGTCCTCAAGGTCTCGCCCCCACCCGCGGCGCCCACCCACTGAGATCTCCTTCACGTCTCAGTGGTCGGATGCCGGGTATCACCTAGCGGGACAGTACGCTGGATCCCATGAGTTCTGACGACCTGCGCCTGTTCACGTCCGAGTCCGTGACGGAGGGCCACCCCGACAAGGTCTGCGACCAGATCTCCGACGCGATCCTCGACGCCCTCCTCGAGCAGGACCCGACGTCGCGTGTCGCGGTGGAGACCATGGTCACCACGGGTCTGGTCCACGTGGCGGGCGAGGTCACGACCAACGCGTACGTCGAGATCCCGCAGATCATCCGCGACGTCGTCCGGGGGATCGGCTACACGTCGTCCGCGATCGGGTTCGACGGCGACTCGTGCGGCGTCTCGGTCTCGATCGGACAGCAGTCCCCGGACATCGCCCAGGGCGTCGACAAGAGCCTCGAGGAGCGCGACGACTCGTCCGGCCCGAGCGTCTCGCGCGACCCGCTCGACGCGCAGGGGGCCGGCGACCAGGGCCTGATGTTCGGCTACGCGAGCGACGAGACGCCCACGCTCCTGCCCCTGCCGATCTTCCTCGCGCACCGCCTGGCCGAGCGCCTCGCGCTCGTCCGCAAGGACGGCTCGCTGCCCGGGCTGCGCCCCGACGGCAAGACGCAGGTCACCATCGGGTACGACGGCGACCGCGCGGTCCGCCTCGACACCGTGGTCCTGTCGACGCAGCACGACGAGGAGGTCCTCCAGGAGCGGCTGCGGGAGCAGGTCGCCGAGCTCGTCGTGGCGCCGGTCGTCGAGGCCCTCGACCTGGACATCTCGGACTACCGCCTGCTCGTGAACCCGACCGGCAAGTTCGTGATCGGCGGCCCCCAGGGCGACGCCGGGCTGACCGGCCGCAAGATCATCGTCGACACCTACGGCGGCATGGCCCGTCACGGCGGAGGCGCGTTCTCCGGCAAGGACCCGTCCAAGGTGGACCGCTCGGCCGCGTACGCGACCCGCTGGGTCGCCAAGAACGTCGTCGCAGCCGGCCTCGCACGGCGCTGCGAGGTCCAGGTCGCCTACGCGATCGGCAAGGCGCACCCCGTGGGCCTGTACGTCGAGACGTTCGGCACCGAGACGGTCCCGGTCGAGCGCATCCGTGCGGCCATCGACGAGGTCTTCGACCTGCGCCCCGCGGCGATCATCGCCGACCTCGACCTGCTGCGGCCCATCTACTCGCAGACCGCGGCCTACGGGCACTTCGGGCGCGAGCTGCCCGACTTCACGTGGGAGCGCACCGACCGCGTGGCAGCGCTGCAGGCTGCCGTCTGACGCGCGCGCGACGGGTTCGCCCGGCGTGGGTGGCGCGTGCTGAGATAGGTCCATGACCAGCCAGGACGCCGCCCCCGAGGACGCGGGGGAGCAGCTCACGCTGATCCCCGTCCCGCAGGCGCCGGCGCGCACGGGACGCGCGCCGGGCAGGACGGCCCGCCCCGTGGGGGCGCTCGAGATCGCCTCCGACCTCCCGGTGGCCCGGGTGGTGCTGGACCTGGTCCCGCACCACCTCGACCAGACGTTCGACTACCTGGTCCCGGCCTCGATGGCGGCCGGCGCACAGCCCGGGGTCCGGGTCAAGGCACGGTTCGGCCCGCAGGAGGTCGACGGGTACGTCCTGGCGCGGGCCGCCTCGAGCGACCACGACGGGCGCCTCGTGCCGCTCAAGCGGCTCGTGTCCGCCGAGCAGGTCCTCACGCCGCAGGTCGCGGCGCTGTGCCGCACCGTCGCCGACCACTACGCGGGCACGCTCTCGGACGTGCTGCGCCTCGCGATCCCGCCGCGGCACGCCCGGGCCGAGGCGGCGCCGTCGGGCGGGGAGGCCGACGCCCCCACCGAGGTGCAGGGCGCGGCCGACGCCGGCGCCCCCGGTGACGCGGCGCCTCCCGCGGCGGTCGCCGAGCACGCCCCCGCGCCGGACCCCGCCCGTCCCTCCGCGTGGGCCCCCTACCGCGGCGGTGCCGCGTTCCTGCACCACCTCGTGGGCGGGTCCGCGCCGCGCGCCGTCTGGACGGCCCTGCCGGGCCGGGTCGCGGAGGGCGTCCCCGCCCAGGCACCGCGCGCCGGCGCCGCGGACAAGGAGCCCGAGGACCCCGCGCAGGCGGTGCAGCACTGGGCCCTGGCACTGGCCGAGGCCGTGCGTGCGACGGTCACCGGCGGGCGGGGCGCGCTCGTGGTGCTGCCCGACGCGCGCGACG
This sequence comes from Oerskovia douganii, assembly GCF_015142735.1. Classification (GTDB taxonomy): domain Bacteria; phylum Actinomycetota; class Actinomycetes; order Actinomycetales; family Cellulomonadaceae; genus Oerskovia; species Oerskovia douganii. The sequence goes on from NZ_JACSPN010000014.1 coordinate 85,120, forward strand.
TCGACCAGATGGCGCGCGCCCTCGAGCTCGCCGGGTACGCCCCGCACACCGCGCGCCGCACCGGGCAGTTCGTGCGCCTGACCGCGGACGAGGGCCCCTCCCCGCGGTACCGCAGCTTCCTCGCGGCGCTGCGGGGCGAGGTACGGATCGTGATCGGCACCCGGGCGGCGGCGTTCGCGCCGGTCCAGGACCTGGGCCTGGTCGCGTGCTGGAACGACGGCGAGGAGACCCTCGCCGAGCCCCGGTCGCCCTACCCGCACGCCCGCGAGGTCCTCGCGCTGCGCAGCGAGCTGGAGGGGGCCGCGTTCCTGCTCGGCTCGGTCAGCCGCACCGTCCAGGCGCAGGCGCTGCTCGAGTCGGGCTGGGCCCGGGAGGTGGCCGCACCGCGCGAGGTGCTGCGCGCCCGCGCCCCCCGGGTGCGGGCCCTGACGTCGGTCGAGCTCGCGGCGGAGGGCGCGGCGGCCGCGGCCCGCCTGCCGAGCGCCGCGTGGCGGGCCGTGCGCGACGCCCTGGTGTCCGGGCCGGTGCTGGTGCAGGTCCCGCGCGCGGGCTACCTGCCCGTCGTGGCGTGCGCGCGCTGCCGGACGGCAGCGCACTGCGGCACGTGCCACGGGCCGCTCATGCTTCCCGGGCCGGGCGCACCGCCGCAGTGCGCGTGGTGCGGGGCCCTGGCCGGGGCGTGGTCCTGCGACGAGTGCCACTGGACGGGCCTGCGCTCGGTGCGGGTCGGGTCGGGGCGCACGGCCGAGGAGCTGGGCCGGGCGTTCCCGGGCGTCGCGGTGCGCGTGTCGGGGGCGAGCGCACCGGGCGGGGTGATCTCCGTCGTCGGGCCGCGTCCTGCCGTGATCGTCGCGACCCCGGGCGCGGAGCCCGTCGCGGAGGGCGGCTACGCCGCCGCCCTGCTGCTCGACGCCGCGCTGAGCACCGCGCACGTGGGCCTCGCCGTGGCCCAGGACGCCCTGCACCGCTGGCTCGCGGCCGCAGGCCTGGTGCGCTCGGCCCGCGAGGGCGGGCAGGTGCTCCTCGTGGGGGACGCGGCGCCCGGGCCCACCAACGCCCTGGTGCGCTGGGACCCGGCCGGGTTCGCGGACCGTGAGCTCGCCGAGCGTCGCGAGCTCGACCTGCCGCCCGCGGTGCGGGTCGCGGCCGTCACGGGCGACCGCCAGGCCGTGGAGGCCGTCGTGGCCCGGGTGGGCCTCGCAGACGCCTCGACGACCCTGGGACCCGTCGAGGTCCCCGAGGCCGCCGGCCGGCCCGCACGCGGCGGTGCCGGCCGCGACCCGTCGCTGCAACCTCCCGTGCGCACGATCGTGCGCGTGCCGCTGCGCGAGGGACGCCTCCTCGCGCGCGAGCTCTCGGCCTCCCTGGCGGTACGGTCCGCGAAGCGCGAGGGTGGGAGCGTCCGCGTCCAGCTCGACCCCAAGGAGATGCTGTGAGCACCGTCCCGTCCCCGACCCCTCCCGCGAGCCCGGTGGTCGACACCGTGCTGTTCGACTTCGGCAACGTCCTGGTGGCCTGGGACCCGTACGCCGCGTACGCGGGACGCATGGACCGTACCGACGTCGAGGCCTTCTTCGAGGCGGTCGACTTCCCGACGTTCAACGCGCGCCAGGACGCGGGTCGGTCCTGGGCCGACGCACGCCGCGAGGTCGCCGAGCACCACCCCGAGCACGTGAGCACGCTCGACGTGTACACCGAGAACTTCGCGGCGAGCCTCGTGGGCCCCGTGCCCGGCACCGAGGAGGTCGTGCGCGAGCTGCGCGACCTCGGGGTGCGGCTGTACGGGCTGACGAACTGGTCCGCGGAGATGTTCCACGAGGCCGAGCCAGCGGCCCCGGCGGTCGGGCTCATGGAGGACGTGCTGGTCTCCGGGCGCGTGGGACTCGTCAAGCCGGACCCGCGCATCTTCGAGGTCGCGACCGGACGCTTCGACCTGGACCCGGCGCGCACCCTCTTCGTCGACGACTCCGTGGCGAACGTCACCGCCGCGCAGGCCCTGGGTTTCCGGACGCTGCGCTTCGAGGACGCCGCGGGCCTGCGCGCGCGGCTGCGGGAGCTGGGCGTCGGGGTCCGCGAGGCCTGAGCGGGCGCCGGTCGCCGCCCGCCCGGGGGAGCGCCGCAGGCCCGGCCCGGCGCGGGCCGGGAGGGGCGCACCACCTAGACTCGCCTCATGCGTGTGCTCTTCGCCGGAACCCCGGACGTGGCCGTCCCGGCCCTCGATGCCCTGATCGACTCCCGGCACGAGGTGGTCGCCGTCCTCACCCGCGCCGACGCGCCCTCGGGCCGCGGCCGGAGGCTGACCCCGAGCCCCGTGCGCGTGCGTGCGGAGGAGGCCGGGATCCCGGTCATCACCGACCGCCCGCGCGGCGAGGAGTTCGTGGCCCGGCTGCGCGCGCTCGAGATCGACTGCGCGCCCGTCGTGGCGTACGGCGAGATCCTGCGCCGCGAGGTCCTCGACGTGCCGCGTCTCGGCTGGGTCAACCTGCACTTCTCGGTCCTGCCCGCCTGGCGCGGCGCGGCCCCCGTGCAGCGCGCGATCATCGCGGGCGACGAGGTCACGGGCGCCACGACGTTCCTCATCGAGGAGGGCCTGGACTCGGGGCCGGTGCTGGGCACGATGACCGAGACCATCCGTCCCCGCGACACGGCAGGTGACCTCCTGGGGCGCCTCGCGACCTCGGGGGCCGGGCTGCTCGTCGCGACCCTGGACGCGATCGAGGACGGCGCCGCGTCCCCCGTCCTCCAGCCCGCCGAGGGCGTCAGCACGGCCGCGAAGCTCACGCCCGAGGACGCGCACGTGCGCTGGGCCCGCCCCGCGCTCGCGATCGACCGTCAGGTGCGCGGCTGCACGCCCGCCCCCGGTGCCTGGACCACGCTGCCCGACGGTGCCCGGCTGGGTCTGGGCCCCGTGGTCCCGCGCCCCGACGTGACCGACCTGGCCCCGGGTGAGCTGCGCGCCGCGAAGCGCGAGGTCCTCGTGGGCACGGGCACGCACGCCGTCGCGCTGGGCGAGGTGGCCCCCGTGGGCAAGAAGCACATGGCCGCGACCGACTGGGCCCGCGGCGCCCGCCTGGGCGAGCACGTCGTCCTGGGCACCCCTGACGAGACGAAGGACCAGGCATGAGCGGCGACGCACGCACCGGCGGCACCCCCGGGCAGGACGGCACGCACGGCGGGCACGGTGGCGGTGACCGCCGTGACGCGCGCGGACGTGAGCGTGGGGCGGCCCGCGCCCGGGGGGCCGGCCAGCGCTCCGAGGCGGCGCCCTCCCAGCGCGCCAAGGGCGCCGACCCGGCGCGCAACGTCGCGTTCGACGTCCTGCAGGAGGTCGCCGGCTCCGACGCCTACGCGAACCTCGTCCTGCCCCCGCTGCTGCGCGCCCGCGGCATCCGTGGGCGCGACGCGGCGTTCGCGACCGAGCTCGCGTACGGCACGCTGCGCCTGCGCGGACGCTACGACGCGATCATCGCCCGGTGCGTCGACCGCCCCCTGGACCAGGTCGACCCGAACGTGCTCGACCTGCTGCGCCTGGGCGCCCACCAGCTCCTGGGCATGCGCGTGGCCCAGCACGCCGCGGTCTCGGAGACCGTGGGCCTGGCCCGCGCCCGTGCCGGGGCCGGCAGCGCCCAGTTCGTCAACGCGGTCCTGCGCAAGATCTCCCGCTCGACCCTCGAGGAGTGGCTCGAGGTCATCACCGAGGACGCGCCCGACGACGTCACGCGCCTCGCGACCACCCAGTCCCACCCGGTGTGGATCGCGCGCGCGATGCGTGAGGCCCTGGTCGGCACGGGACGCTCGGCCGACGACCTCGCCGAGCTCCTCGAGGCGGACAACACCGCGCCGCGCGTGACCCTGGTCGCCCGTCCGGGCCTGGTCAGCCGCGAGCGCCTCGCCGGGGAGGTCGCGCACGACGTGCGCGGCGACGCCACGACCACGCCGGGACGGTGGGCGCCCACGGCGCTGGTCCTGTCCGGCTCCGACCCGGCGGCGATCCCCGCGGTCCGGTACGGCGCCGCCGGGGTCCAGGACGAGGGCAGCCAGCTCGTGACGCTCGCGTTCGCGGCCACGCCCACCATGCCCGCAGCGCCCGCAGCGCCCGCAGGGGACGCCACCACCGCCGGGCAGAACCCCGACGAGCGCTGGCTCGACCTGTGCGCGGGCCCGGGCGGCAAGGCCGCGCTCCTGGCGTCCCTCGCGGGCGAGCAGGGCGCGCGCATCGTCGCGAACGAGGTCGCCCCCCACCGGGCACGACTGGTCGAGCAGGCGCTCGCGGCCGTGCCCGCGGACGCCGTGGAGCGCGTCCAGGTGGGCGACGGACGCCGGGTCGGGGTCGAGGAGCCCGGCGCGTACGACCGTGTGCTCGTCGACGCGCCCTGCACCGGCCTGGGGGCCCTGCGCCGGCGCCCCGAGTCGCGCTGGCGCCGCACCCCCGGGGACATCGCGACCCTCACGACGCTGCAGCGCGAGCTCCTGGGCTCGGCCCTGGACGCCGTGCGCCCCGGCGGCGTCGTCGGGTACGTCACGTGCTCCCCGCACCTGGCGGAGACCCAGCTCGTCGTCAAGGACGTCCTGGCCGGGCGCGACGACGTCGAGGTCCTCGACGCGGCCGCGGCCGTGCGGCAGGTCGCCGGGGACGACATCCCCCTCGCGGACCGCACCGACGTGCAGCTGTGGCCCCACGTCCACGGGACGGACGCGATGCACCTGACGCTGCTGCGCCGTCGGGCCTGAGACGCCTCGGCCAGGGGCCGGGCCGGGTGGTGAAGGCCACCCCGCCCGGCCCTCCTCGCGTCTGCGCACGGGCCGGGGGCGCCCTCTAGGCTGGTGACCATGTCCGCACTCATCGCCCCCAGCATCCTGTCCGCCGACTTCGCGAACCTCGAGCGCGACCTGGGCGCGATCTCGAGCGCCGACTACGCGCACGTCGACGTGATGGACAACCACTTCGTGCCCAACCTGACCCTTGGGCTGCCGATCTTCGAGCGCCTGGCCCAGGTGTCCCCGGTGCCGCTCGACGCGCACCTCATGATCGCCGACCCCGACCGCTGGGCCCCCGGCTACGCAGAGGCGGGCGCCGCGTCCGTGACGTTCCACGCCGAGGCCGCCACAGCCCCCGTGCGCCTGGCGCGCGAGCTGCGCCGCCAGGGCTCGCGCGCGGGCCTCGCGCTGCGCCCCGCGACGTCGGTCGAGCCCTTCCTGGACCTGCTGCCCGAGTTCGACATGCTCCTGGTCATGACGGTCGAGCCCGGGTTCGGCGGTCAGTCCTTCCTCGAGGGCACGCTGCCCAAGATCCGCCGCATCCGCGACGCCGTGTCCGAGGCCGGGCTCGACGTCTGGGTCCAGGTCGACGGCGGCATCTCGCGCGCCACGATCGAGCGCGCGGCCGAGGCCGGAGCCAACGTGTTCGTCGCGGGCTCCGCCGTGTACGGGGCGGAGAACGTCCCCGAGGAGATCGCGGCCCTGCGGGCGCTCGCGGACCAGCACGCGCACTGACCCGTTCACGTCGTCCCAGCCCGCGGGCGGCCCGCACGGTGCGCACCGCCCCGTGTGGCATGCTGGGAAGGACGAGAACCCGGGCGCGACGCGCACCCTCGGTGGGCGAGGCCCGGGCTCGACGACAGAGATCGAGCAGTACGCACACACGTGCTCCGGGGTCGGTGCAATTCCGAGCCGGCGGTGACAGTCCGCGACCCACGCCTCGGCGTGGTTGACCTGGTGGAACTCCAGGACCGACGGTGAAAGTCCGGATGGGAGGAAGTACGTGGCGGCGCGGGGCGGAGCCCTGTGCCGTGGTGTCGTGACGTCCGTGGACCCTCGGGTCCCGTGACGTCGCCCACCCCTCACCCCGGAGCATCGTGCTCACCGGGAGGAGGACCCATGGGCGCCAGGCCCACACTGACGGTCGACGCCGCGATGGTGCGCGCGCTCGAGCTGGGCGCTCGCGGCCCCGCGCACGGCCCCAACCCGCGCGTGGGCTGCGTCCTGCTGGCCCCGCGGCCGCGCCCGCTGGACTCCCTGCCCGACGGCGCCGCCCCCGGCCCCGTGGACGCCTCGCCCCGGGCCGTGCTCGCCGAGGGCTTCCACCGTGGTGCCGGGACGGCGCACGCCGAGGCCGCGGCACTGGCCGACGCCCGTGGGCGCGGCGTGGACGTGCGCGGCGCGACGGCCGTGGTGACGCTCGAACCCTGCGACCACACGGGGCGCACCGGGCCGTGCACGCAGGCGCTGCTGGACGCGGGCGTGACCGAGGTCGTCTACGCCGTGGCCGACCCCGACCCCGTGGCCCGCGGGGGAGGCGAGCGCCTGCGCCGTGCGGGGGTGCGCGTCGCCGCAGGGCTGCGCGAGGCCGAGGGGGAGGCCCTCCTGGGCCCCTGGCTGGTCGCCGTGCGCCGCGGGAGCCCGTACGTGACCCTCAAGCTCGCCTCGACCCTCGACGGGCGCGTGGCGGCCCCGGACGGCACCTCGCAGTGGATCACCGGGCCCGCGGCGCGCGAGCACGCCCACCGGGTGCGGGCACAGGTCGACGCGATCGTCGTGGGCACGGGCACGGTCGTCGCGGACGACCCCTCGCTCACGGCCCGCACGGGTGACGTGGCCGGGCCGGGACCCGGGCTCGCCGAGCACCAGCCGGTGCGGGTCGTCGTCGGGCTGCGCGACCTCCCCCCGCACGTGCGGCTCGCGCCCGCGGGCGCATGGACCTCCGACGGCGGCGGGCCCGTGCTGCACCTGCGCACGCGTGACGTCCACGCGGTCCTGGCCGACCTCGCCGCGCGCGAGGTGCGCCACGTCCTGGTCGAGGGCGGCCCGGACCTGGCGACCGCGTTCCTGGCGGCCGGCGTCGTCGACGAGGTCCACGCCTACCTCGCCCCCGTGCTGCTCGGGGCGGGCCGGGGCGCCGTGGGCGACCTGGGCGTGACCACCCTCGCGGACGCGCCGCGCCTCGTCACGCACGACGTGCGCCGCCTGGGCGAGGACGTCCTGGTCGTGGCCCGCACCGCCCCCGGCTCCCTGCGCCCCACCCACCGCACCACCCCCGAACAGGAGAAGTGATGTTCACCGGAATCGTCGAAGAGATCGGCACCGTCCGCGAGGTCGCGTTCCCAGGGGGTGAGGAGTCCGACGCCGTGCTGACCGTGCACGGGCCCCTCGCCACCTCGGACGCCCACCCGGGGGACTCGATCGCGGTCGACGGCGTGTGCCTGACCGTCACGGCCCTCGGCCCGGACGGGACGTTCACGGCCGACGTCATGCCCGAGTCCCTGCGCCGCACCGCGCTGGGCGACCTGCGGGCCGGGTCCGCCGTGAACCTCGAACGGGCCGTGCGGGCCGACACCCGCCTGGGCGGGCACATCGTGCAGGGCCACGTCGACGGCGTCGGCACCCTGGTCAGCCGCACGCCCGGGGACCGGTGGGACGACCTGGTCCTGTCCGCCCCCCCGGCCCTGACCCGCTACGTCGCCGAGAAGGGCTCGATCACGGTCAGCGGCGTCTCCCTCACGGTGACGCACGTGCACGACGCCACGTTCGGCGTCTCCCTCGTCCCGACCACGCTCGCCGCGACGACCCTCGGCTCCCTGGTCCCCGGCGACCGCGTCAACCTCGAGGTCGACGTCATCGCGAAGTACGTCGAACGGCTCCTCCTGGCAGGGATCGCCCCCGGGGGTGCGACCGGCGAGCCCGCACCCCCCGCCGCGGCGCTCGCGGCCACCACCGGCCCGGACGACGCCCACGGCACGGGCACGACCCAGGAACGAGGCCAGCGATGACCATCCTGCCCGGCGCCGAGCACCCCCAGGGCGCCTCCCACGACGCGCCCGAGCACCCGGGGCACGTGCGCACCGGCACCGTCGAGGAAGCCCTCGACGCGATCCGCGCGGGCCGCCCCGTCCTCGTCGCGGACTCCCCGGACCGCGAGAACGAGGCCGACGTGGTCTTCGCGGCCCGCACCGTGACCCCCGAGTGGGTGGCCTGGACCATCCGGCACTCCTCGGGCTACCTGTGCGCCCCCATGCCGGCCGCCCGCGCCGACGCCCTGGACCTGCCGCTCATGGTCCCGCACAGCCAGGACCCGCGGCGCACCGCCTACACCGTGACCGTGGACGCCGCCACGGGCGTGACCACGGGCATCTCCGCCGCCGACCGCGCCCGCACCCTGCGCGTCCTGGCCGACCCCGCCTCGGGTGCGGGCGACCTCATCCGCCCCGGGCACGTCCTGCCCCTGCGCGCCGTCCCGGGCGGGGTCCTGCACCGCGCCGGGCACACCGAGGCCGCGGTCGACCTGGTCCGCCTGGCCGGCGCGGGCGAGGTCGGGGGCATCGCCGAGCTCGTCAACGACGACGGCACCATGATGCGGCTCGACGACGCCGCGCACGCCGCCGCGGAGGCCGGCCTGGTCCTGATCACCATCGCGGACCTCATCGCCTGGCGCCGCGAGCATGACCCCGTCGTGCCCGAGCAGACCGCAGAGCCCACGACCGCGCCCCGCGTGCAGGCCACGAGCGTCGCCGACCTGCCCACCGCGCACGGACACTTCCGCGTCCACGGCTACCGCGACCTGCGCACCGGCGCCGAGCACGTGGCCCTGGTCCCCCTGGCCGTGCCCGCCGGGCGAGGGGGCGCCGTCGACCCCGGGCCCGACGCCCCGGCCGCACCGCTCGTGCGCGTCCACTCCGAGTGCCTGACCGGTGACGCGTTCGGGTCGCTGCGCTGCGACTGCGGCCCCCAGCTCCAGGCCTCCATGGAACGCGTCGCCGCCCAGGGAGGAGCCGTCGTCTACCTGCGCGGGCACGAGGGGCGGGGCATCGGCCTGCTCGCCAAGATCGGCGCCTACGAGCTCCAGGACGCCGGGTTCGACACCGTCCAGGCCAACCTCGAGCTCGGGTGGCCCGTGGACCGGCGCGAGTACGGCGCCGCGGCCGCGATCCTGCACGACCTCGGCCTCGAACGCATCACCCTGCTCACGAACAACCCCGCCAAGGTCACCGGGCTCGCAGCCCACGGCATCGACGTCGTCGACGCCCACCGGCTCGAGGTCGGGCACGGCGAGCACAACCACGGATACCTCATGACCAAGAAGGTCGCCATGGGCCACCTCCTGGACACCGTCGAGGTCACCCCCGAGCGCACCATCACCCCAGAACACCCCACCACCACCGAGGAGAGCGACCGATGAGCGGCGCAGGAGCACCCCAGATCACCGTCGACGGCACCGGGCTGCGGGTCACCGTGGTCGCCGCCAGCTGGCACACCGAGGTCATGGACGGCCTCCTCGCCGGGGCCCACCGGGCGCTCGCGGCCGCGAACGTCACGCACGTGCGGGTGGTCCGGGTCCCCGGCTCGTTCGAGCTGCCCGTCGCGGCGGTGCGGGCGGCCGAGCACGGCGCGGACGCGGTCGTCGCGCTCGGCGTCGTGATCCGCGGGGGGACCCCGCACTTCGAGTACGTGTGCTCGGCCGCGACCACGGGGCTGACCGACGTCTCGGTGCGCACCGGGGTCCCGGTCGGGTTCGGGGTCCTCACGTGCGACGACGAGCAGCAGGCCCTGGACCGTGCCGGGCTGCCCGGCTCGCGCGAGGACAAGGGCGCGGAGGCCGTCGAGGCCGCCATCGCGACCGTCGTGGCGCTGCGCGACCTGTAGGGGCCGCAGGGAGCCCGGGGGCCCGGGGGGGGGGCGGGTGGGGCCCCCCGGGCCCGGGGGGCGGGGACGGTTCGGCCCACCGGTCACCGGGCGACTACCCTTGTCGGGTGAAGACGTTCGAAGGGCTGTTCGCCGAGCTCACCGAGAAGGCCACCACCCGACCCGCCGGTTCCGGCACGGTCGCGGAGCTGGATGCCGGTGTCCATGCGATCGGGAAGAAGATCGTCGAGGAGGCCGCCGAGGTGTGGATGGCGGCCGAGTACGAGGGCGACGACAAGACGGCCGAGGAGATCTCCCAGCTCCTGTACCACGTACAGGTGCTGCTCCTGGCCAAGGGCCTGACCCTGCAGGACGTGTACAAGCATCTGTGAACCCGGCCAGGTCCGGGTCCAGGGGGAGGCGCACGGGAGCCCAGGCACCCGGGTCGCTTCCCTCACGCTTGTCCGCCGTCCCCCGCAGTCCCGCTCGTCCGCCGGCCGCGCTCGTCGTGGTCGACGACCCAGATCATTCCCCCTGAACCCTCCAGAAACGCGAGGATCTCGTGCTCCGCATCGCCGTCCCCAACAAGGGCTCCCTGTCCGAGCCCGCCGTCGACATGCTCCGTGAGGCCGGCTACCGCCAGCGCCGCGACACCCGCGAGCTCGTGCTCGCGGACCCGGACAACGACGTCGAGTTCTTCTTCCTGCGCCCCCGCGACATCGCGGTGTACGTCGGCACCGGCACGGTCGACGCCGGCATCACCGGCCGCGACCTGCTGCTCGACTCCGGCGCAGCGGCCGTCGAGCACATGCAGCTCGGCTTCGCCGGCTCCACGTTCCGGTACGCGGCCCCCGTGGGCACCATCACGTCCCTCGACCAGGTCGAGGGACTGCGCGTGGCCACCTCCTACGAGGTCCTGGTGGAGAACCACCTGCGCGCCCACGGCGTCACGGCCTCCGTGGTGCACCTGGACGGTGCGGTCGAGTCCGCCGTCCAGCTCGGCATCGCCGACGTCGTCGCGGACGTCGTGTCCACGGGCACGACCCTGCGCGGGGCCGGCCTGGAGGTCTTCGGCGACCCCATCCTGAAGTCCGAGGCCGTCCTCATCCGCCCCGCCTCGGTGACCGACGACGCCGTCTCCACGGGCCTCGAGACCCTCACCCGCCGCCTCCTGGGCGTCCTCACGGCCCGCCAGTACGTCCTCATGGACTACGACGTACCCGCGCACCTGGTGGAGGCTGCCGTCGCCCTCACGCCCGGCCTGGAGTCCCCGACCGTGTCCCCGCTGCACGACCGCGACTGGGCGGCCGTGCGCGCCATGGTGCGCCGCGACCAGACGAACAAGCTCATGGACGCCCTCTACGAGGTCGGTGCCCGCGCGATCCTGGTCACCTCGATCCACGCCTGCCGCCTCTGAGGCCCCCCAGCCCCTCCACCCGGTGACGCTGCCCGGTGACCCTCCGCCCGGCGCGCAGGGTCACCGGGCAGCGTCGTCCCCGGGCACCCAGCAGCCCGCGCGCAGCACCGGGACGGGACGAGCCGCGGCCACACCCCCCGCAGACCACGCCGTCGACCCGGCACCACGCACGGGGGAGGATGAAGACGTGAGCAGCTACGTCGCACCACCACCCGGGGAACTGCCCGGCGACCCCTACGCCCCCTTCCGGCCCCGCTGGGGCACCGCCGTCGCCTACACCGCCGCCGTCGTGATCCTCGCCGGGTGCACCTTCGTCGCCCTCGTCGCGACCGGCCCCGGGACCGACTCCGGATGGAACAAGGCCGCCACCATCGGCGTCGGGGCCTTCTGCGCACTCGTCCTGTGGCGCCTGGGACAGGTCCGGGCCACCGTCACCCCAGAGCACCTCACGGTCCACAACATCCTCTTCACCCGCCACCTCGAATGGGCAGAGGTCGTCTCGGTGCGCTTCGGCCCCGGCGACCCCTGGGTGCGCCTGGACCTCTCGGACGGCAAGGCGCTCGCGGTCATGGGCATCCAGCGGGCGGACGGGGCGCGACGCAGCGAGCGCGAGGCGGCCCGCCTGGCGGCCCTGGTCGCGGCCCTGGGCGAGGCGCACGAGGACTGACGCGACGCCGTCGGGCCCCGGGGACCCGCTCGCGGCCGTCTGGGAGCGCTGCGTGGGCGCCTACCTCGGCGACGCCGTCGTCGAGCGGCTCCTCGCGAGCCCGCTGGGCGGGTCCACCCCGCAGCAACGGGCCGCGTGGCTCGACCAGGCTCGGCACCTGGCCGCACCACCGTCACGGGGCGCGCCCGCCAGGACGCCGTCGTGAGACGCGTGAGGGCCCCCGGAACCTGACGGTTCCGGGGGCCCTCACGTCGTGCTCAGCGGCCTGAGATCAGGCCCGCGAAGCGATCAGCGCTCACCCGTGCGGTAACGGGGAGCCTTGCGCTCGCCGCTGCGCTCGGAGCGCTCGTCGTAGCGACCGGCCGGGCCGTGACCCGAGTGACCGCCGGCGTAACCGCCCGAGCGAGGCGCCGAACCACCGGTACGGGGAGCACGGGCACCCTGCGGGGCACCCTGGTCGACCTGGATGCGCAGCGACTTGCCCGCGACACGGGCCCGCGAGATGCGGTCGATCGTCGCGGAGTCGAGCGGGGTCGCGATGTCCACGAGGGAGAAGCTCGGGAAGATGTCGATCTTGCCCAGGTCCTTGCCGTTGAGGCCACCCTCGTTCGTCAGGGCGCCGACGATCCCGGACGGCTGGGCGCCGTGCGTGTGCCCGACCGCCAGACGGTAGCGGGTCCCCACGGCGTCACGACGGATACCGCGCTCGCCGCCACGGCCACCCTCACGGGGACCACGCGAGTCACGCTCGCCGTACGGACGCGACTCGCGCTCACGGCGGGCGTTCTTGGCCTCGGCGCGCTGCGCCTCGAAGAGCTCCTGCTCCTCGCGGGCCTTGGGGCCGTCGTCACCGACCGACAGGGCGACCAGGGTCGCTGCCAGGTCGATCGGGTCCACGTCCGACTCGGCGACGTACGCCGCGACCAGGTCGCGGTACATCGACAGACGACCGGCAGCCTGACGCTCCGCGACCTGACCGAGGATGCGACGCGCCTTGTGCGCGGAGACGTCCGCGGGGGAGGGCACGTCGACCTCTTCGAGGCTCGCACGGATCGTCTTCTCGATGAACTTCAGGCGGTTGCGCTCGCCCGGCGTCACGAAGCTCAGGGCCTCGCCCGTACGACCGGCACGGCCCGTACGGCCGATGCGGTGCACGTAGGCCTCGGGCTCACCCGGCAGGTCGAAGTTCACGACCAGACCGATACGGTCCACGTCCAGGCCACGCGCCGCGACGTCCGTCGCGACCAGCACGTCCAGGGCGCCCGAGCGCAGACGCTCGACGATCTTCTCGCGGTCCTTCTGCGCCACGTCACCCGAGATCGTCGCCGCCGAGATGCCACGCTCGACGAGAGCCGAACCGACCTCCTCGGCCGCGCCACGCGTCCGGGTGAAGACGATCGCCGCGTCGGCGTCCGACGTCGCGAGCACGCGCACCAGGGCACCGGTCTTGTGACGGAACGGCACCACCGAGTACGTCTGGCGCACCGACGTCACCGTCGAGGACTGACGGGTGACCGCGATCTCGACCGGGTCGTTCAGGTGCTGGGCAGCCACGCGACGGATCGGGGCCGGCATGGTCGCGGAGAACAGCGCGACCTGACGCTCGCGCGGAGCCTGACCGAAGATCTTCTCGACGTCCTCCGCGAAGCCCATGCGCAGCATCTCGTCGGCCTCGTCCAGGACCAGGTAACGGATGTCGTCGAGCACGAGGCTGCGACGCTCCAGGTGGTCCATCACACGGCCGGGGGTCCCGACGACGATCTGGGCACCACGCTGCAGGGCGCGCTGCTGAGGCTGGTAGGGGGAACCGCCGTAGACCGCGACGACCTCGATGCCCGGCACGTGCTTGGCGAAGGTCTCGATGGCCTCGGCCACCTGCATCGCGAGCTCACGCGTCGGGGCGAGGACCAGACCCTGGACACGGCCCAGGTTCGGGTCGATCGCCGCGAGCATCGGCAGACCGAACGCAGCGGTCTTGCCCGTACCCGTCTGGGCGACACCCGTGATGTCACGCCCGGAGAGCAGTGCAGGGATCGCACGCTCCTGGATGGCGGAGGGGATCGTGAAGCCGAGGTCCGTCACGGCCTTGAGGATGTTCGTCGGCAGACCCAGGTCCGCGAACGTGGGGCCAGACTGCTCGGCAGGAGCCGGCGTCTGGGCGGTCTCGACCTGGTCGAGGGCGTGCGTGGGCGCAGAGGTGTCAAGAGACATAGAGATGTGTTCAACCGTTTCGCTGAGGGTGGGAGTTACGCGTGGTTGCCAAGTCGGCTCTCCACTGGCCGCACTCCCGAACACACACCGGTGACTCGCCCGCGCAGAAACAGCGGCAGGCCACACTCACACGAACACGCGGGAACAGCGACGAACTCCAGATTGTGCCCCTACTCTACGCGACACCCACCCAGGGCGGAGAACCGGGACCCGGTGACGTCCAACACAAGGCCCGGCGCACCCCACCCCGCCCGACGACGTCACCCGCCCCAGCAGACACGTCACCACCCGACACGGGCACCATCCCGCCCACGACGCCCCGCCCAGCCCTAGGATGGCCCACCGTAGGATGAAGACGGACAGGACACACAGGACGCAGTGAGCAACGGGCGGTGGGCGTGACAGCAGATCAAGAGGTCAGCTCACGAATCCTCACGATCCCCAACACCATCAGCCTCCTCCGGCTCGCCCTCGTCCCCGTCTTCGCCGTCCTCATCGTCCAGGGACAGGACGAGTGGGCGCTCGCGGTCCTCGCGGTCTCGGGAGCCTCCGATTGGCTCGACGGCGTGCTCGCCCGGCGTCTCGACCAGGTCACCAAGCTCGGGCAGATGCTCGACCCCGCAGCCGACCGGCTCTTCATCCTCGTGACGCTGGTCGGCCTCGCGTGGCGAGACGTCGTCCCCCTGTGGGTCCTCGTCGTCATCCTGCTGCGTGACCTCACGCTCCTGTGCCTTCTTCCCGTCCTGACCCGCCACGGGTACGGCCCGCTCCCGGTGAGCTTCGTGGGCAAGGCCGCCACGTTCGCCCTGCTCTACGCGTTCCCCCTCCTTCTCCTGGCGGAGGCCCCCGGCGCCCTCGGGGCGGCCGCCTCCATCATCGGCTGGGCCTTCACCGGCTGGGGCATCGGCCTCTACTGGCTCGCCGGGATCCAGTACATCCGTCAGACCCGCCAGCTCGTCTCCGGTCACGCCGTCCCCACGGACGACCGGGCGAACCGCCCCGACACCCAGGACACGGCCGCAGGATGACCCACGACACCCGCAACGAGGCGCCCTCCGCATCCCGGCACAGGAGACCGCCTCTCGACGCCTCCATGACCCTGCTCACCGAGGTCATGGACCGGCCCCTGGACCCGGGCTACGCGGAAGCCGCCGCACGACGCACCACGGGCCAGGAGCCGCCTCGCCGGACCGGGACGTGGGTCTTCGTCGCGGTGCTGGCGGTCGCCCTCGGGTTCGTCACCGCGGCGGCGACGATCGACCTGCGTGCACCTCAGGGCGCGGCGATCGAGGCGCGCAAGGTCCTCGAGAAGGAGATCCTCGACCGGCGCGAGCAGGTCGACGCGCTGTCGGCGCAGGCCACCGCCGTGAGCGACGAGATCGAGACCCTGCAGACCGAGGCTCTCGCCGACGTGGACCCCGCGCTCCTGGAGACTCTCCAGATCGACGGCGTCGCGAGCGGGTCCCTTGCCGTCACGGGGCCCGGCCTGGTCCTCACGCTCCAGGACGCCCCGGCGGGCGTGGGGGCGGACGACCAGTCGCTCAACGAGAAGGTCCAGGACAGCGACCTCCAGCGGGTGGTCAACGCCCTGTGGGCGTCGGGTGCGGAGGCCATCGCGATCAACGGGCAGCGGCTGACGCCGCTCAGCGCGATCCGTAGCGCGGGCGAGGCGATCCTCGTGGACCTGCAGCCCTTGATCGGGCCGTACCGCGTCGAGGCGATCGGAGACCCGGCGACGCTCGAGACCGAGTTCGCCCGCTCCGACGCCCCGGGATACCTCAGCATCCTCAGCTCGAAGTGGGGGATCCAGTCCAGCCGGATCTCCCAGGGCAAGCTCTCCCTGCCAGGGGACGGAATCCAACGACTCTTCTACGCGCAAGCCGTAGACTCCACGGCAACCACAGGTGACGAGCCTGGGGTGCCGACCGGTCAGGACAGCCCGTCGACGCAGGGGAGCGAGAGCCTTCGGTCGTCGACCGGTCCCGCCGGAGCCGACAGTTCACTCGCAGGGCAGGAGAGCACGGAATGATCGCAGTCGTCGGACTGGTCCTCGGAGTCGTGGCGGGCCTCGTGCTCCAACCCACGGTCCCCGTCGCCCTGCAGCCCTACCTGCCCATCGCGGTCGTCGCGGCGCTCGACGCGCTCTTCGGCGGGCTGCGGGCCATGCTCGACGGCCTCTTCGACGACAAGGTCTTCCTCGTGTCGTTCCTCTCGAACGTCGTCGTCGCGGCGCTCATCGTCTTCCTCGGCGACCAGCTCGGCGTGGGCACGCAGCTCTCGACCGGCGTCGTCGTGGTCCTCGGGATCCGCATCTTCTCCAACGCGGCCGCGATCCGTCGGCACCTGTTCAAGGCCTAGGCCCGCGATGACGACGAGGTCGACGCCCGACGGCACCCCTCCCGTGAACCCCGAGCGCCCCGAGGACGACGACGCGGTCCCGTCCCCGGCGGACGAGACGCGCCCGGTCGACGAGGGTGCGACCCCCGACGACCCGCCCGCAGCCTCGGCCGAGGACGTCCCCGGCGAGGAGCCGGTCGACGCAGCGCAGGACGCCCCCGCCGGCACGACGCCGGAGGCCAGCGAAGCCGCGACCGGGACCGCGCCGGACGAGGAACCCGCCGACGCTCCCGTCGTGGCCGAGGGCGAGCCCTCCGTGCCCCTCGGTACGGCGGAGACCGCGGCCCCGCACCCCCTCGAGCGGTGGACCGCTGCCGAGGTCCCGTGGGACGTCGCCGCAGAGCTGGGCGACGACGCCCCGTACGTCCCGATCCAGGCGGCGCCCGACGTGACGCCCGCGCCCTCCGCCGAGCCGACGACGCACGAGGCAGCCGCCGGCGTCGACCGTTACCGTCCGACGGGCCACGCCCCAGACGCACGGGCCGCGGGCGCGCAAACCGCAGCCGGGTCGGCCACGGGCAGTCCGGGCAGCCGACCTGACGCCGCCGAGGAGAACGTCGCACCGGCCGCGACCCCGTCACCGGCACCGGCACCGGCACCGGCACCGGCACCGAAGGCTACGGCAGGGACAGAGGCGCGGACCTCGGGCTGGTCGAAGCTCGCTCGTGCGATGCGGCCGACGGCGAACCGTTCACAGCTCCTCGCGGGGCTGCTGTGCGCCCTGCTCGGGTTCGCGCTGGCCGTCCAGGTGAGCCAGACCCAGGAGGAGCAGCTGTCCTCGCTGCGTCAGACGGACCTCGTGCGGCTCCTGGACGACGTCACCCAGCGGGCGAACGAGCTCGAGGCTCGTGTGTCGAGCCTGCAGGAGACCCGTGACGAGCTCAGCTCGGGCTCGGGCCAGCAGCGGGCGGCCCTCGAGCTCGCCCAGCGTCAGGCCGAGTCCCAGGGGATCCTGTCCGGCCGGCTGCCTGCCGAGGGGCCGGGGATCGAGCTCACGATCACGGAGGGCGACCGGAGCATCCCGGCCAGCAAGCTGTTCAACATCCTCGAGGAGCTCCGCAACGCGGGCGTGGAGGTCGTCGAGGTCAACGGTGTCCGTCTGGTCACGAGCAGCTACTTCGAGGAGACCAGCCGGGGGATGGTCGTGGACGGGCAGGTGATCTCCTCGCCCTACCGGTGGAAGGCGATCGGCGACCCCTCGACGCTCGAGACCGCGCTCGAGATCCCCGGGGGCGCGATGGCCTCGGTCCGCAACGAAGGTGCGGACCCTGTCATCACGCAGCAGGACCTGGTGACCATCACGTCCACACGGGAGCCGCAGGCCCCGCAGTTCGCGACACCGGTCCCTGCGGAGAGCGGCGACTGAGTGCTTCCGGCGGTCGTGACGTGGGCGGATACTTTTCTCCGGACCGTCCGGCGGGGTAGGTTGGACGGGTTGGACGGGTATTGCCCGCATCACCGTGCCTCCTGTCGGGAAGTGCGCAGAGGGGTGTAGTACCTTTCCGCCCAAGGCATTTTGCTCTGAATGCGTCAAAACTCCCGAGGAGGCGAGATGACCACTCCAGGTGAATCTGCGGAGCCACGCCGGGGAGGCAGCGATACGACCGTCACGTTCGGACGCATCGAGCTGCCGATCGAGGAGGGCACCCAGCCCGGCGGACTCTCCGCCGAGGAACAGGCCGCCATCTCCGCGCTGCCCCGGCACTCTGCTCTTCTCGTGATGCAGCGTGGCCCGGCGGTCGGCTCCCGCTTCCTGCTCGACGCCGAGCGGACGGTCGCCGGTCGCAGCGAGCACGCCGACATCTTTCTCGACGACGTCACGGTCTCGCGCAAGCACGCGGAGTTCGTCCGTGAGAACGACGAGTTCGTCGTCCGGGACATCGGCTCCCTCAACGGCACCTACGTCAACCGCAACCGGGTCGACGCCGTGGCGCTGGTCTCCGGCGACGAGGTGCAGATCGGCAAGTACCGCCTCACGTTCTACACCAGCCCGGTCCTCGGCCAGCCCGCGGAGTCGGCGGAAGGCGCGGCAGGGCACCCGTGAACCAGCCGGCACGCTCCCCCTGGGGGCACGAGAACCGGTTCGACGGCACCGGTGCGCTGACCTCGGGGTCCGCGGACGCCGACGAGGACCTCGAGGGGGCGCGCGAACCCTGGCCGCAGGGGATCTCCCGGCGTGCCACGATGCGCATCTCGGACGTCCTGCGCGCCCTGCGCACGGAGTTCCCCGCCGTCAGCCACTCGAAGCTCCGGTTCCTCGAGGAGCAAGGGCTGATCGACCCCGAGCGCACCCCGTCCGGCTACCGGCAGTACAGTGCGGCCGACGTCGAGCGGCTGCGCTACGTCCTGCTCGAGCAGCGCGACCGCTACCTGCCGCTCAAGGTGATCAAGGAGAACCTGGCTGCGCTCGACGCCGGAGAGACCGCGGAGAACCCGGCCCTGCGGCTGGCAGCCAGCGATGGCGAGACCGAGGTCACGGCCGTCCGTCAGCGGTACACCGTCGGCTCGCTCGCGACGACGGTGGGCGTGGACGTCTCGCTCGTCGAAGGCCTGATCTCGGCAGGTGTCCTGCGGCAGGCCCCTGGCGGTCAGCTCGACGCCTGGTCGCTCGAGGTCGTGCAGCTCGCCGCAGCACTCGGCGAGTACGGCATCGAGCCGCGGCACCTGCGTCTGCTGCGCACGTCCGCCGACCGCCACGTCGGATTGGTCGAGCAGGTCGTCGCGCCGTGGCGCAGCCAGCAGTCCGCCTCGGCACGAGCGCACGCAGGTGCGCTGGCGGGCGAGGTCGGCGAGCTCTTCGCGAAGCTGCACACGGTGTGGCTCCGGCAGGGCGTGGGCGACCTCACGACCTGAGCGTCGTGCCCTGGACGGGCCGGCGTCCGGCGGTCCCGCGAGCGGTCACGGTGGTCGTGCGTCCCTCCTTCTGACGGACAGCGTCTGCCGTCGTACGGTGGACGAGTGAGCAACGAGGTGCCGATGGTCCCGGTGGAGGTCCTCGGCGTGCGCCAGCAGCAGGGGGCAGGGCAGGAGATCGTGGTGCTCCTGCTCGACCCCGCTGCGGAGCTGGTGGTCCCGATCATCATCGGGCCGCGGGAGGCGAGCGCGATCGCGATGGCGCAGGCGCACCTGACCGCCCCTCGACCGATGACCCATGACCTGCTGCGGGACGTCCTGGAGGCGGTGCACGTCGGCCTGCTGCGGGTGGAGATCGTCGCGCTGGACGACGGGATCTTCTTCGCCGAGATGGTGCTCAGCACGGGGGTCAGGGTGGATGCTCGCGCCTCGGACGCGATCGCGGTGGCGGTCCGTACGGGCAGCCCGGTCATGTGCTCGGCGGAGATCGTCGCACTGGCCGGGGTGGAGATCGTCGACCCGGAGCAGCAGCGGGAGGTCGCCGAGTTCCGAGACTTCCTCGAGCACGTTTCACCCGACGACTTCGGTTCACCCGGCCGCGGCGGGGAGTCGGACGATCCATGAGGCCGGTGTCGGTCGGGGCCCGCGCCACGGGCGGCGTCGCACGGGAGGAAAGTCCGACAAACCACGCCTTTCGTTCACGACAAAACGCATACATCGTCTGGTCCTTCGCAATGCCGCTCTCCTGCCGACGGTGACCGCCTCACCCGCCGGGGAGGGGCGTCGCAGGGGGAGTGGCGGCTGCGACACGCGCAGCTCTCAGCGGCTCAGTCGTTGACGCTCCCCGGCACCGGGCCTAGCGTGGAGTCCACATCATCCTTGGAGGCACAGTGAACAGCAGCGGCAGAGCTGGTGCGGAGCCGGGGGCTCCTGTTCCCCACGCGGCCCAGGGCCTGCTGTTCGGCGAGGACATCACCGAGCTCGACACCAGCATCGGGTACCGCGGGCCGACGGCCTGCAGGGTGGCCGGCATCACCTATCGGCAGCTGGACTACTGGGCCCGCACGGGCCTGGTCGAACCGACCGTCCGTCCCGCGTCCGGGTCGGGGACGCATCGTCTCTACGGTTTCCGGGACATCCTCGTCCTCAAGATCGTCAAGCGGCTCCTCGACACGGGGGTGTCCCTCCAGCAGATCCGCACCGCGGTCGAGCACCTGCGGGAGCGCGGCGTCAACGACCTCGCGCAGATCACGCTCATGAGCGACGGCGCGAGCGTGTACGAGTGCACGTCCCCCGACGAGGTCGTGGACCTGGTGCAGGGTGGCCAGGGAGTGTTCGGCATCGCCGTCGGACGCGTCTGGCGCGAGGTCGAGGGGACGCTGAGCGACATGCCGGCCGAGTCCCTCGGCGAGGACGAGACGCCCAGCCCGCCCTCCGAGGACGAGCTCGAGCTCCGTCGTCGGGCACGCTCGGCCGGCTGAGGGACCGCCGCCGGACTGCCTGGCGGGGACCGCGCGCCGCCCAGGACGTGGCGATCGCCACCTTTTTCGACCGTTCGCCCCCTTCCGGTGCCCTCCCGCCCGGACGGCCGTGGCAAGATCGCCTGTGGGCGTCCCCGGCTCGTGCCGGGAGGACCGCCCGTGACGAGCGAGCACACGGCCCTCTTCTCGCGAGGGTGCGCGTGCTCGACCCACGATGACGGATGGGGTACTTGGTGTTCTCGAAGGTTCTGGTCGCCAACCGCGCGGAGATCGCGGTTCGGGCGTTTCGCGCGGCGTACGAGCTCGGCTCCCGGACGGTGGCGGTCTTCCCCTACGAGGACCGGAACTCCGAGCACCGCCTGAAGGCGGACGAGGCGTACCGGATCGGCGAGGAGGGGCACCCGGTCCGGGCGTACCTCGACATCGAGGAGATCGTGCGCGTCGCCAAGGACGCCGGCGCGGACGCGATCTACCCCGGCTACGGCTTCCTGTCGGAGAACCCCGACCTCGCACGGGCCTGCCAGCAGGCGGGCATCACGTTCGTCGGGCCGCCTCCCGAGGTCCTCGAGCTCGCCGGGAACAAGGTGCGCGCCCTCAAGGCCGCGAAGGAGGCCGGCATCCCGGTCCTCGCGTCGAGCGAGCCGTCGTCGGACATCGACGAGCTCATCGCGGCAGCCGACGAGATCGGTTTCCCGATCTTCGCCAAGGCCGTCGCGGGTGGTGGCGGGCGCGGCATGCGCCGCGTCGACCGGCGGGAGGACCTGCCCGAGGCGCTGGCCGCCGCGATGCGCGAGGCCGACGGCGCGTTCGGCGACCCGACCATGTTCCTCGAGCAGGCCGTCCTGCGACCGCGTCACATCGAGGTGCAGATCCTCGCCGACGGGCAGGGCAACGTCGTGCACCTGTACGAGCGCGACTGCTCGGTCCAGCGGCGCCACCAGAAGGTCATCGAGATCGCGCCCGCGCCCAACCTCGACCCCGCGGTCCGGGAGGCACTGTGCGCCGACGCCGTGAAGTTCGCGCGGTCGATCGGGTACCAGAACGCCGGGACCGTCGAGTTCCTGCTCGACACCGTGGGGGAGCGGGCCGGGCAGCACGTGTTCATCGAGATGAACCCGCGCATCCAGGTCGAGCACACCGTGACCGAGGAGGTCACCGACATCGACCTCGTCTCGTCGCAGATGCGCATCGCCGCGGGGGAGTCGCTCGAGGACCTGGGCATCCGCCAGGAGGACGTGCACGTCAACGGCGCGGCCCTGCAGTCGCGCATCACGACGGAGGACCCCTCCAACGGCTTCCGCCCGGACACGGGCCGCATCGTGGCCTACCGTTCCCCGGGCGGCGCGGGAGTCCGCCTCGACGGCGCGACGGCGACCGCCGGGTCGGAGATCTCGGGCCACTTCGACTCGATGCTGGTCAAGCTCACGTGCCGCGGCAGGGACTACCCGACGGCCGTACGCCGGGCCCGCCGTGCCCTGGCCGAGTTCCGCATCCGCGGCATCCGGACGAACATCCCGTTCCTGCAGGCGGTGCTCTCGGACGCCGAGTTCATCGCCGGGAACCTGTCGACGTCCTTCATCGACGAGCGCCCCGAGCTGCTGGCCGCACGCGAGAGCGCAGACCGCGGCACCCGGCTCCTGAGCTACCTGGGCGACGTGACGGTCAACCGCCCGCACGGACCCGGCCAGGGGGCGATCGACCCCGTCGCCAAGCTCCCCGAGGTCGACCTGTCGCTGGCCCCCGTGCCGGGCAGCCGTCAGCAGCTGCTCGAGCTGGGTCCGGAGGGCTTCGCCCGCGCGCTGCGCGCCGAGACCGCGGTCAAGGTCACGGACACCACGTTCCGCGACGCCCACCAGTCCCTGCTCGCGACCCGGGTGCGCACCCACGACCTGCTCGCGGTCGCCCCGTACGTCGCGCGCCTGACGCCGCAGCTGCTCTCGGTCGAGGCATGGGGCGGCGCGACGTACGACGTCGCGCTCCGCTTCCTCGGCGAGGACCCGTGGGCCCGCCTGGCGGCGCTGCGCGAGGCCATGCCGAACGTCGCGCTCCAGATGCTCCTGCGCGGCCGCAACACCGTCGGGTACACCCCGTACCCCACCGAGGTCACCGAGGCCTTCGTCCGTGAGGCCGCGGCCACGGGCGTGGACATCTTCCGCATCTTCGACGCGCTCAACGACGTCGAGCAGATGCGCCCGGCGATCGACGCCGTCCGGGCGACCGGCACCGCGGTCGCCGAGGTCGCGCTGTGCTACACGGGCAACCTGCTCGACCCGGCCGAGTCCCTGTACACGCTCGACTACTACCTCGAGCTCGCCGACCGCATCGTCGACGCGGGGGCGCACGTCCTCGCGATCAAGGACATGGCCGGCCTGCTGCGTCCTGCGGCCGCGGCGCGCCTCGTCACGGCCCTGCGCGAGCGCTTCGACCTGCCCGTCCACCTGCACACGCACGACACGTCGGGCGGGCAGATGGCCACCCTCATGGCGGCCGTCGCGGCAGGGGTCGACGCAGTCGACGTCGCGAGCGCGGCGATGGCCGGAACGACGAGCCAGCCGTCGATGTCCGCCCTGGTCGCAGGGCTCGAGCACACCGAGCGCGACACGGGCCTGTCGCTGCGCGCGGTGTGCGACCTGGAGCCCTACTGGGAGGCCGTGCGGCGCCTGTACGCCCCGTTCGAGTCGGGCCTGTCGAGCCCCACGGGTCGCGTCTACGAGCACGAGATCCCGGGCGGCCAGCTCTCCAACCTGCGCCAGCAGGCCATCGCGCTCGGCCTGGGCGACCGGTTCGAGCAGATCGAGGCCACGTACGCCGCGGCCGACCGCATCCTCGGGCGCCTGGTCAAGGTGACCCCGTCCTCGAAGGTGGTCGGAGACCTGGCCCTCCAGCTCGTGGCGCGCCAGGCCGACCCGGCGGACTTCGCCGAGAACCCGCAGGACTACGACATCCCCGACTCGGTCATCGCGTTCCTCGGCGGCGAGCTCGGCGATCCTCCCGGCGGCTGGCCCGAGCCCTTCCGCAGCAAGGCCCTTGCAGGCCGCGTCGTGCGTACGCCCGTGACGCCGCTCACCGCGGAGGACCAGGCGGACCTCGACGGGGACTCGGCCGCACGGCGCAACCGGCTCAACCACCTGCTGTTCGCCGGCCCGACCAAGGACTACGAGACGACGCGGGCGGCGTTCGGCGACGTCTCGGTGCTCGACACCCAGGCGTACCTCTACGGGCTCACGCCCGGCGAGGAGGTCGAGGTCTCGCTCGAGCGCGGGGTCAAGCTCCTCGTGGGGCTCGAGGCCGTGGGCGTCCCGGATGAGCGCGGCATGCGCACGGTCATGTTCACGCTCAACGGCCAGCTCCGCCCGCTCCAGGTCCGCGACCGGTCGATCGAGGTCGACTCGTCGCTCGCCGAGAAGGCCGACCCGGCCGCACCGGGCCAGATCGCGGCGCCGTTCGCGGGGGCCGTGACGCCGGTGGTCCAGGAGGGCGAGGTCGTCGAGGCCGGGCAGACCGTCGCGACGGTCGAGGCCATGAAGATGGAGGCCGCGATCACGACCCCCGTCGGCGGGACCGTGCAGCGCGTCGCGATCGGCGCGGTCCAGCAGCTCGAGGGCGGGGACCTGGTGCTCGTCGTCGTCTAGTCCGGTGCGGACGGTCCTCGGGCCGGGCCGGGAGCGTCGCGCTCCCTGCCCGGCCCGTCGTCGTCCGGGTCGGGGCGCCGGTCAGTCCGCTACGAGGCGTCGTGAGAGCGCCAGCCCGACGCCGAAGCTCCCGCCGATCACGAGGGCCGCGGTCCAGCGTGGGCCGGGGGAGGCGCGCCGGGTTGCGGACGGTTCCGGAAGCGATGCCGTAACGCCCGTTACGCTCACAGCCGTCTACGTAGGCTGGGTGGCTCCGCCCGTCAACCCCTCCGGGAGCACCCGTGCCACGCACCCCCGACGAAGAACGCCGAGCCCGGCTCGTCGCCGACGCGCTCGACCACCTGCAGGGGGCGGGCCTGAGCACCTTCACCCTGCGATCGCTCGCACCCCACCTCGGCACGAGCGCGCGGATGCTCGTGCACTACTTCGGGACCAGGGACGCGCTCCTCGACGCGGTCCTCACGGAGCACCGTCGGCGCATGATCGCGGGCCTCGACGCCGTCGCGACCACCGACCCTCGCGCCACGGCGCAGGCAGCCTGGGCGGCGATGACCGACCCGGCGCGCACCGGGCACTTCACCCTCATGCTCCAGGTCCTCACGGCCTCCCTCGAGGACGGGCACCCGCACCACGCGATCGCCCAGGACGCGATCGGCGCGTGGGTCGAGCACGTCGAGAAGCTCCTCGTCGGCACCGGCAGCCCGCCGGACGTCGCGCGAACCGACGCCACGCTCCTCACCTCGGGGTTCAAGGGCCTCCTGCTCGACCGGCTCGTCACGGGCGACCTGCAGAGGACCGACGCCGCGGCGCAGCGGCTCGTCGACCTGCTGCTCGCCCCCTGACCCGACGCGACGTCCAGGGCGCCTCACGGCAGACTGGAACCTCCCGCCCCCCACCGAAGGCACCCGATGCGCATCACGTCTCACGGCCACTCGTGCGTGGCCCTCGACCACGCAGGCACCACGCTCACCCTCGACCCCGGGACGTTCGCCGACACCGCGACGGCACTCGACGCCCCCGGCACGCTGCTCGTGACCCACGCGCACCCCGACCACCTCGACGTCGAGGCCGTGCAGGCCGCCCTGGACCGGGACCCGGAGGTCCGGGTGATCGGCCCGCAGGCCGTGTTCGACCGGCTGGGACGGACGCCCGACGACGCCCGGTTCGTGCTGGTCGAACCCGGTGACGTCCTGACGGTCGGATCGTTCTCCGTGCTGGTCGGGGGAGGGCAGCACGCCCTGATCCACCCGGACGTGCCGCGGGTGGCGAACCTCACCTACCTCGTGGCGGCAGGCGGCGTGCGGGTCTACCACCCGGGCGACTCGTTCAGCCCGCCGCTGACCGACGACCGCCTCGACGTCCTGTTCGCGCCCGTGTCGGCCCCCTGGATGAAGGTCGCAGAAGGCATCGACTTCGTCCGCTCGCTCGACCCGTGGACGGTGGTCCCGATCCACGAAGCAATCCTCTCCCAGGCCGGCCTCGGCCTCGTCCACCGGCTGTTCGGTGAGGCACGCACCGGCGGCACCTACGACTTTCGCCCGCTCGGCGTGGGCGAGCGGTACGACGCGACCCCCCAGCACCTCACGGAGGAGACGGCCATGGGCGAGGACCCGACGCCGGACGGACCCCTGCACCGAGACCCCGAGGCCGTCGCCGAGGCTATCCTGCGCGAGCACCCCGAGTTCGATCAGGTCCCTGCCATCGAGATCGACGAGACCGTGCCGCCCCGCCCGGAGGAGGAGGCCGCGGATGCCGCACGGGAGGAGGGGGCCACAGGCGCCGGCGTGGCGCCGTGAACCCGTCGGAAGCGACACCGGCGGGCGCCCGGGGTGCGCGACGAGCACGACGACGCGCTCTGAGCAGGCCCTGCACGGCGTGCGGCCATCCGTGGGGCGAACATCCCGGGACCCCGTACGACGCCGCCGTCGCCGGGAACGACCGGTGCGGCGAGTGCGTCCACGAGCAGGACCACGGGTTCACCGCGCGACCGGCGTGCCGGCTGCAGGTTCCCGCGGACGTGCTGGGCGCGACCTGACGCACGTCGGGCGGCGTCGTCCTCTGCCTACAGCAGCGGTCGCAGGGGAGCGAGCGCGACCTCGCCGAGCTTGGCCGCGAGGGACCGCCCGGACCACTCCTCGAGCGTGAGCTCGCGGCAGTTGCTGAGGTCGACGTCGTACACCTTCTCCATCTGGGCCGCGATGCCGGCGTCGACGATCTCCAGGTTGACCTCGTAGTTGCCCGTGAGGCTGAGGCGGTCGATGTTCGCCGTGCCGATCGTGGTCCAGCGCCCGTCGATCGTCGCGGTCTTGGCGTGGACCATCGCGTCCTTGTAGAGCCAGATGGTCACGCCACCGCGCAGCAGGGTCGTGTAGAGGCCCTTGGAGAGCCAGTCCGCCACGACGTGGTTGGAGCGCTCGGGCACGAGGACCCTGACGTCGACGCCACGCAGTGCCGCCATGAGGAGCGCGTCGAGGATCTCGCGGTCGGGGATGAAGTAGGCCTGCGTGATGTAGATGTGGTCCGACGCGCGGTCGATCGCATCGAGGTAGATGCCGCGGATCGGGAAGACGAGGTGGGCGGGGGCATTGCGCGCCGCGCGGAGCTCGGGGAGCCACAGCCGGGACCCCGGGTCCTCGAGGTGCGGCTGGCCGGGCTTCCTGTTCGAGTTCCAGAAGTCGACGAACGCGTTGCGCAGCTCCCACGTGGAGGGGCCCGCGAGCCGGATGTGCGTGTCACGCCACTGCGTCGCGTACATGGCCCCGATGTTGTACCCGCCCACGAAGCCGATCTCGTCGTCGACCACCAGGATCTTGCGGTGGTCCCGTCCGGACTTGCGGACGTTGAGCATCAGGACGCCCGGGCGGAAGACCGGGTAGCGGATGACGTGGATGGGTGCCGGGAAGGTCAGGAAGTCGCGAGGGACCACGAGGTTCGCGAAACCGTCGTAGATCACGAAGACCTCGACGCCGCGCTCGGTGGCCTCGATCAGCGCGTCCTTGAACTCCTGGCCCAGCTCGTCACCCTTCCAGATGTACGTCTCGAGCATGATGCGTCGCGTCGCGCCCCGGATCGCGGCCAGCATCTCGCGGTAGAGGTCGTCACCGTAGGTGAAGATCGTCGTCGAGGTCTCACCGACGCTGCCCTCGGCAGGGGCCGAGCGGGGAAACCTGCTGGGGTCCGTGACGCGACGCTTGCGGATGGCGTCCGCGATCACGAGGCCGGTCGCGACGGTCATGGGGACGGCGACCGCGAGTACTGCCGCGCGGGCCATCACCGTTCGGGCGAGCTGGACGGGGGAGGTCTTCGAGGGGCGCACCTGCTCACCGTAGCCTCAGGACGCCGAGCACACCCGGAGAAAACGCGTGACGTTGGTCGTTGCGGCCGCGACGGCCTCCGGTCACCCGGCCGAGGGTGTGGTTTCCTTCTCTTTGTCCGTTTCGGCCGGCGGCTCGCTGCCCATCTCCGCGGGCAACCCGGTCGACAACGGGTGGGACCGGATCGCGGCCGCGAGCTCACCCTCGATCCGGTCGAGGTAGACACCGGTCGTCGCGATCGACGCGTGGCCGAGCAGCTCGGCGATGACCTTGACGTCCCAGCCCTGGGCGACGAGGAGGGTCGCGGTCGTGTGGCGCAGCGCGTGGGGGGTGGCTGCTCGGCGGTACTCCTCGGGCATCCGGGCGATGCACCGGTTGAGGAGGGCCCGGATCGCCTGCGCGTCGATGCGTCGACCTCGCCAGGTCAGCAGGAGAGCGCGCGCGGCGTCGGGGTCGCCTGGTCGGCGCGCGAGCAGCGAGGGACGCAGCGTCGCGAGGTACTCGTCGAGGGCACGTGACAGGGGCTCGGACAGGCTGACCGTCCGCACCGCGCCTCCCTTGCCCTTGATGCGCCAGCGGGTCTGGTCCGGCTCACGCACGAAGTCGTCGACGTCCGCGCGGGCGACCTCCGAGACCCGCGGCCCCAGGATGAGCAGGAGCGCGATGATGAACCGGTCCCGAAGAGCGAGGTCGTGGTCCGGTCGGGGGGTGGGGGTGCTGGGCGACGCGGCCGGGGACAGCGAGTCGGTCGCGCGCGGCTTGGTGCTCGCGGTCACGAGGAGAGCCTGCGCAGCCGTTGCCGAGAGCGCGGTACGAGCGACCCGCAGGCCGCCGCGGAGCCGGGCCGGGGGAGCGGCCCACTGCATGGGGTCGGCCTGCACCCACCCGTCGCGCGCGGCGTGCGTGAAGAAGCGCGAGATCGACTGGCGGAAGCGGTTGACGGTCGCAGCCGATCGCCCCGGGCCGTCGGGCTTGGTCCGCGGGTCCGCGTAGCGACCGTCGGGGGTGACCTGGTAGCGCAGGAGGAAGTCGTCGACGTCGGCGCCGGTGATGTCGTCGAGGACCGTGTCAGGTCCGGCGAGCGAGGAGAACTCTCGCAGGTCGCGCTCGTAGTTCCGCTGGGTCGTGGGGGAGAGGACGCCCCTGAGGGTCTCCGCAGACACGGAAGAGAGGTACGTGGCGACGGCCTCCGCGACGGTGACGCGGTTGAGGCGGGGAGGGGCGACCACCGAGAGGCTCCTGGGGACGGGACGGGACGAGACCGGACATCCGGAGCATAGGGGGCGCCACTGACAGCGACGGGGGTGAGGGGCCCGACGGGCGACCGTCTCTGACCACGGTGTTGTGCTAAACACAATGGTTTGTCTTGTATGTCCCAATTCGGCGACCCTACCGCAGCGCGCCACGAGATGGAAGGGAATGCGCCTCGTGTCGCATCACCCGCCCGACGGCGCCGTCACGCCGGGCCGCCTTCGCACCTCGGCCATGGAGCGAGAAGGTGACCGCGCTGCACGGGGGGACCGGTTCCCGGCGGGGGCGGACGTGAGTCGGTAGATCCACCACGGCGACGCCACCGCGACGGTGACGACCGTCAGGACGGCCGCAAGCGCGGCGAGACCGACCAGCACCACCAGGAGCGCTGCGGAGAAGATCGCGCGCACCGACCGGTCGATCGTCGAGCTGCCAGATGCCCGCAGGATGCGTCCGGACGAACTGGCGCCCAGATCCACGGGCGCCGCGCTGGCGCGGATGCTCTCGAACGGTCCTGAGCTCATGTCCCGACTCCTGGTGCACCTCGGGCGTGCTGTCGACGCCGTCACAGCAGAGGGAGCACGTCGCAGCGCCGTCTGATGCGACGGCGGGCCCGAGCTCGCGCAGGGTGACGGAGGCTTGTGTCGGCGCCACCTCGTGGGCGCAAGGAACCGGGCGACCCGCGACCGAGAGGGGCGTGGTCAGATCGTCGTAATGACATAATGTACATTATCGGCGTTGACTGGAAGCGGCCGAGAGGGGCGAGAAACGGCGCGATCGCAGTACCCGAGCGCCCGAGCGGTTCGTCCGCACCATGGCCACCACCGTCGTCGCTGGACACTTCTCACGAGGCTCGCGCGTCCATGACGTTCCGCGGGGCTGCCGCCGCACCCGGCACGTGCGCGCCGGCACGAGCCGGGTGCGGCACCCGAGGCAGAACTCCGCGCACGGCAATCTCAGACCGGATCGGCCGCTGGTTCGCCACGAACCCCACGTCGCTCGGTCCAGCCATCCGCACCCGGACGTCGAGTGCACCGACGGCAGCGAACGGCGTGTGTCGACGATGGTCCGTGCGATCCTCCTGGTGGCGGCGTCTCGGCCCGTCGAGACACCCGTGCGATGGCCGCAGCCCGGGGAATCCTGCTGCCACTCCCCCGGGCCATCGCCTCCAAATCGTGCATCGTCGCAGGTCAGAGGCCATTATGACCCGGTCGTGAAGCCGCCCGGGCGCCACGGACGATCAGCCTGCCGCCCTCTTGACGAGCTGTGCGATCGTCGCCTCGTTCTCCACCGTCAGCTCCGTGAGGGCGTACGCGACGGGCCACAGCGTGCCCTCGTCGAGCTGCGCGACGTCGTTGAAGCCGAAGGTCGGGTAACGCGCGCCGAACTTCTCCGCGGGCTGGAAGAAGCACAGGATCTTGCCGTCCTTGGCCCACCCGGGCATCCCGTACCAGGTCTTCGGTGCGAGCGATGGCGCGTGCTCTGCGACGAGCTCGTGGATCCTGGACGCCATGGAACGGTCGGGCTCCAAGAGCTCCGCGATCTTCTCGAGCTGGGCCTTCTCCGCGTCCGCACGGTTCGCGGACGCCTTGAGCTCCTTGGCGCGCTCCTTCATCGCCGCGCGTTCCTCGGCCGAGAATCCTTCGTACGCCTTGCTGGTCCTGGTCGACTTCGTGGTGCCGGTCATCGTGGTTCCCCTCCTCGGTGTGTCGTACGTCAGGATCGACGCTACTGAGCGGGGCCGGACGCCGCTTCTCCAGATCTGCTCGATCCCGACACGGCGGAAGCCAGGCGCAGTCAGCGGGCGGAATGTGCACCGCGCATTTCCCTGCCGCCTCCTGGACGGAAAGGATGAGTTGGCGGCAATGAATACTGCCCAGAATGCGCACGGTTGTTTCCCCGTCCGGATGCTCCGGACGCCCTCGATCGTCGGCGATGGACGTGACCGCCTCCGACCGGGTGTTCCGCCGGCGGACATACTGTCCCGACCGCCGGCTCCTCGACGGCCGTACCGCCGCTCCCCCGGGGCTGGCGCGTCCGGGCCGAGCCTGCGCCTCGACGAGGCCGTCTGCCGTCTGCCGTCTGCCGTCTGAGAACCGCAGCACCCGCTCGTCGTCTCCGCCGAAAGCATGGTTGACCTGCGAAGACGACCAGGTGCAGCGGATCTCACCCGGAGCGCTCCGGGCGCCGCACGCCCCCTCTGTGTGGCGCCCGGCACCGGGAGCAGCCCCCCTGAAGCGCCAGGGCACGCTCGACCGAGCGACGGGGTTGGCCCGGTGGGCGCGGTGGCCGCTGGCTACTCGTACGGCGCGTGCAGGGCGCCGGCGTGGCAGAGCGGCGGACCGTCTTTGCGGTACTGCCAGCAGGTGAATGTTTTCTCTGGCAATTGCGCGGCGCCTTGTCGCGGCGTGCGCGGTCGGGAATTCAGAATGCTCGTCCGCGGCTCAGAGGTGTTCTCACCAGGCTGATTTGGCGGTTCCTCGTTGAAGGTGGAGCAGGACGAGGGCTGCTGCGGTGATC
>NZ_JACSPN010000015.1 GCF_015142735.1 Oerskovia douganii
GGCGCGACCTTCGAGGTCGCGCCCGTCCTGTCGTGTGCCGGGGTCCGGCGCGGGGCGGGGCGTGCGCTCAGCGCCGGCGCTGCTTGGAGTTCCAGTCGCGCATGCGCTGGGGGTACCCCGTGAAGTTCACGTCGTAGACCGGGAGCTGGAGCTGCTCGGCCACCTTGCGCGCGGCCTTCGCGTCGGGGACCCGACGCCTGGTCCACTCCCCCGTGGTCGCGATGAGCATGAGCGTCGTGGGGGTGTCGTTCGTCGGTGGCTCGATGTACGCCTCGACCCCGACGCGCGTGCGCGCGAAGTCGGCGAGGTGCTCGAGGGTCGCACGGCGCTGGTCGGCCGTCGACGGGGCGCCCGCCGGGGCGCCGGCGCCGTTCGCGGGCTTGCGGGAGAAGAGCTGCGACAGCCTGGACATGGAGGAAGGGTACTTGCTCCACCTGGTGCGTTCCTGGGATCGCCCCCGACTTCCGCCGTGCCTCGACGAGCGGCGGACCCGGCCGGGGCGGGGCGTGCGGCTGTCTTGAGCATCACACGCCGTACCGTGCGTTCCGATTGGGGTACGGGTGACCGAAGTGCCAAGATGTCACGAGAACATTGCTCTCCCTCTTTTCGTATGCCTTAAGGAGCTGCACGTGGCCGAGACCGGCACACCTTTCGACGTCCTCGTCCTGGGCGGAGGCAGCGGCGGTTACGCCACGGCGCTGCGTGCCGCCGAGCTCGGCCTGGACGTCGCTCTCGTCGAAGCACACAAGCTGGGCGGGACCTGCCTGCACAACGGCTGCATCCCCACGAAGGCTCTGCTGCACGCGGCCGAGCTCGCCGACAACGCCCGCGAGGGCAGCGCGTACGGCGTGCTGAGCCAGCTGCAGGGCATCGACATGAACGGCGTGAACAAGTACAAGGACGGCGTCATCGCCGGGCTGTACAAGGGCCTCCAGGGCCTGATCAAGTCGCGCAAGATCACGGTCGTCGAGGGCCACGGCACGCTCGTCGCCGCGGACACGGTCGAGGTCGCGGGCCAGCGCTACACGGGCAGGAACGTCGTGCTCGCCACGGGGTCCTACGCCCGCTCGCTGCCCGGCCTGGAGATCGGTGGCCGCGTCATCACGTCCGACCAGGCGCTGACGCTGGACTACGTGCCCAAGACCGCGATCGTCCTGGGCGGCGGCGTGATCGGCGTCGAGTTCGCGAGCGTCTGGAAGTCGTTCGGCGCCGAGGTGCAGATCATCGAGGCCCTCCCGCACCTCGTCCCCAACGAGGACGAGTCGCTGTCGAAGGCGCTCGAGCGCGCGTTCCGCAAGCGCGGCATCGGCTTCACGCTGGGCGACCGCTTCTCGGGCGTCACCCAGGACGACTCGGGCGTGCACGTGACGCTCGAGTCCGGCAAGACGTTCGACGCCGACCTGCTGCTGGTCGCCGTGGGCCGTGGCCCCCGCACCGCGGACCTCGGCTTCGAGGCCCAGGGCATCACCATGGACCGCGGCTTCGTGATCGTCGACGAGCGCCTCCACACGGGCGTCGGCAACATCTACGCCGCCGGCGACATCGTCCCCGGGCTCCAGCTCGCGCACCGCGGCTTCGCCCAGGGCATCTTCGTCGCCGAGCAGATCGCGGGCCTCGACCCGACGCCGATCGTCGAGTCGGGCATCCCCCGCGTGACGTACTGCGAGCCGGAGGTCGCGTCGGTCGGTCTGACCGAGGCCAAGGCCAAGGAGCTGCACGGCGCAGACGGCGTCGAGACGCTCGAGTACAACCTTGCCGGCAACGGCAAGAGCAAGATCCTCGGGACCACGGGCTTCGTCAAGCTCGTCCGCCAGAAGGACGGCCCCGTCGTCGGCGTGCACATGGTCGGCGCCCGCGTCGGCGAGCTCATCGGCGAAGGCCAGCTCATCGTGAACTGGGAGGCGTACCCCGAGGACGTCGCCGCCCTGGTCCACGCGCACCCCACGCAGAACGAGGCTCTCGGAGAGGCCCACCTGGCCCTCGCCGGCAAGCCGCTGCACGCCCACAACTGACCCAACGATCGAAGGAGACCCGAGAGGTCATGTCTGACAACGTGCAGATGCCCGCACTGGGCGAGTCCGTCACCGAGGGAACCGTCACCCGCTGGCTCAAGGCCGTCGGTGAGAGCGTCGAGATCGACGAGCCCCTGCTCGAGGTCTCGACCGACAAGGTCGACACCGAGATCCCGTCGCCGTTCGCCGGCGTGCTCGAGCAGATCCTCGTCCAGGAGGACGAGACCGTCGAGGTCGGCACCGACCTCGCCGTGATCGGGTCCGGCTCCGGCTCGGCCGCGCCTGCCGCAGAGGCCCCGGCCGCCGAGCCTGCGCCCGCTCAGGAGGCTCCGGCCGCCGAGCCGGCACCGGCTCAGGAGGCACCGGCTCAGGAGGCACCGGCTCAGGAGGCACCGGCTCAGGAGGCACCGGCTCAGGAGGCACCCGCCGCCGAGGCCGCCCCCGCTGCCGAGGCGCCCGCCGCCTCGGGCGGCGAGGAGATCAAGCTCCCCGCGCTGGGCGAGTCCGTCACCGAGGGAACCGTCACCCGCTGGCTCAAGGCCGTCGGCGAGACCGTCGAGGTCGACGAGCCCCTGCTCGAGGTCTCGACCGACAAGGTCGACACCGAGGTCCCCTCCCCCGTGGCGGGCACCGTCCAGCAGATCCTGGTCCAGGAGGACGAGACCGTCGAGGTCGGCACCGTCCTCGCGATCGTCGGCTCGGGTGCGGCGGCCCCGGCCGCCGCAGCACCGGCACCGGCCCCCGAGGCGGCCCCCGCTCCGGCACCGGCACCCGCTTCGGCACCTGCACCGGCACCTGCACCGGCACCCGCCGAGAAGGCTCCCGAGGCCGCCCCGGCTCCCGCCGCGGCTCCGGCTCCGGCTCCGGCCGCCGAGGCTCCCGCCGCTCCCGCGGCCCCGGCCTCGCGCGCCACGTCGGGCTCGACCGGCGGCTCGTACCTGACCCCGCTCGTGCGCAAGCTCGCGGCGGAGAAGGGTGTCGACGTCTCGACCCTCACGGGCACGGGCGTCGGCGGCCGCATCCGCAAGGAGGACGTCCTCGAGGCGGCCGCCAAGGCGGAGGCTGCCAAGGCTGCTCCCGCACCCGCTGCCGCTGCGCCGTCGGGCTCCGCGCCCAAGTCCCCCAGCGTCCCGGCCGTGTCGCCCCTGCGCGGGACGACCGAGAAGATGTCGCGCCTGCGCAAGCTCGTCGCGACGCGCATGGTCGAGGCCCTGCAGACGCAGGCACAGCTCACCACGGTGGTCGAGGTCGACGTGACCAAGGTCGCCAAGCTGCGTGCCAGGGCCAAGAACGACTTCAAGGCTCGCGAGGGCGCCAACCTCACGTTCCTGCCGTTCTTCACGCTCGCCGCGGTCGAGGCCCTCAAGGCCTTCCCGAAGATCAACGCGAGCATCGAGGGCGACTCGGTCGTCTACCACCCGCAGGAGAACGTCGGCATCGCGGTCGACACCGAGCGCGGCCTGGTCGTGCCGGTCATCAAGGACGCCGGTGACCTCAACCTCGCCGGTCTCGCCCGCAAGATCGCGGACCTCGCGGGTCGGACCCGCATCAACAAGGTCGCACCGGACGAGCTGGGTGGCGCGACGTTCACGATCACGAACACCGGTTCCGGTGGCGCGCTGATCGACACGCCGATCGTCCCGGGCGGCCAGGTCGCGATCCTGGGCACGGGCACGATCGTCAAGCGCCCGGTCGTCGTGACCGACGCGGACGGCAACGAGTCGATCGCGATCCGGTCGATGAGCTACATCTTCCTGTCGTACGACCACCGCCTGGTCGACGGCGCGGATGCAGCCCGCTTCCTGGGTGCGATCAAGAACCGCATCGAGGAGGGCGCCTTCGAGTCCGAGGTCGGTCTCTGACCCTCGGAGCCCGCTGAGCCCCACCACGCCGCAGGCCCCTCGACCCGTCCGGGTCGGGGGGCCTGCAGCGTCCGCGGGCTCACGATCCGCCGGTCGCGGGCGACGTGCGGCACGGGTGGCGCACGTAGCGCGTCGGAGCCGTACCGTGGTCGCATGGACATCGTCGTGGCCGGGTCGCACGGTCTCATCGGTACGGAGCTCCTCGAACGGCTGCGCGAGCGCGGCGACACGGTACGTCGCCTGGTGCGCCGCCCTCCCCAGGCAGCGCACGAGATCTTCTGGGACCCGGACGAGGACGCCCTGGACCCCCGCGCGCTCGAGGGCGCGGACGCCGTGGTCAACTTCGCGGGCGCGGGCGTCGGCGACCACCGGTGGACGACCGAGTACAAGCGCACCATCCTCGAGTCCCGCACACGCACGACCGGCCTGATCGCCCGGACGCTCGCCCACCTCGACGCTCCCCCTCCCGTCCTCCTCCAGGGCACCGCGGTCGGCTACTACGGCGACCGGGGCGCCGAGGTGCTCACCGAGACCTCGGGGCCGGGCACGGGCTTCCTGGCGCGCGTCGTGACCGAGTGGGAGGCCGCGACGCGCCCTGCGCAGGACGCGGGGGTGCGGGTCGCTCACCTGCGCACGGGCATCGTCATGGCGCCCGACGGCGGCGCGCTCGGCCGCATGCTGCCCCTCCTGCGGTGGGGCGTGGGAGGGAGGCTCGGCAGCGGTCGGCAGTACTGGAGCTGGATCACGCTGCGCGACCACGTCTCGGCCGTGCTGCACCTGCTCGGGTCCGACGTGCACGGCCCGGTGAACCTCACGGGGCCTGAGCCGGCGACGAACGCCGAGGTCACCCGTGCGCTCGCCGAGGCCCTGCACCGGCCGGCGGCGCTGGCCGTCCCGTCGGTCGCGCTCAAGGTCGCGCTCGGGGAGTTCGCGTCCGACGTCCTGGGGTCGCAGCGGGCGCTGCCGCGGGTCCTGGAGGCGAGCGGCTTCACGTTCGAGCACCCCGACCTGGCGTCCGCCGCCGAGTGGGTCGTCTCGGGGTGAGCTCGCCCCACCCCTCGCCTCACCCCACCTCGCTCACCCGCCAGCCGGCGTCGGTCCACCGCAGGGTCAGGAGAGCCCTGGAGGGCGTGGCCTCGGGCACCGTCGTCCGCGTGCCGTCGGCCGCCCGCTGGGTGTGCTCGGACACGGAGTAGGTCACCTCGACCTGCACCTCGTCCCCCAGGCGCGGGCCGAGGTCGCCGCCCGGCCCCGGGGACCGCTCGCCCCCGGCGCCCGCGTCCGTCACCCGGTCGACGACCCGCGCCTCGTCGACCGAGGCGACGGCCCCTTCGATGACGACCCCCGACGTCGCGATGCGGTCGAGGAGCGTGGCGTCGGCCGCCGCGGCGGGCGAGCCGGGCACCAGGACCTCGTCCGGCGAGCCGCCTCCCGCGAGGAGCGCGACACGGCGCTCGGTGAGGTCGGCGGCAGCCGCGGCCGGGTCCTCACCGCGCAGGGTCGCGTCGCCCGGTGAGCCGGCGGGCGCTCCCTCGACGGCCGGCGCCCCCGAGGCCCCCGGCCGCGCTCCCTGCTGGCCCACGAGGTGCGAGCGCACGACCAGCCCTCCCGCGACGAGCAGCGCGCAGGTCAGCAGGACGAGGCCTGCGACCAGACCGGGGTGCAGGTCGGCGCCCGCGCCCACGCTCCGTCGTCGGGCACCACGCGCGGGACGCACGGGCACGCCCGACCGTGATCCGGTGCGCCGGCGAGCCGTGCGGTCTCCTCCCCCGGGACCCCGGCGCGCAGGGACCGCGGGGACGTCCCCGGCCCGCTCCTGCCCCGCTGGACGCCGGCCCGCACGAGCCGCACCCTGCCGGGCGGCGACGGCGGCCGCCGCGAGGCGGGCTGGGTCCGGCACCGTGATCGGGGTCGGAGGGGCCGCCTCGTAGCAGGCCGCTGCGAAGGTCCCGACCTCGGGTCTCGTGCGGGCGTCGGACCGGCGGGCGGCGGCGAGCTCGGCGTGCAGCGCAGCGAGGCCCGCGTCGGGCGGGCTGGCCCCGACCACGCCCGCAGCGGCCGCGGTGTCCGGCGGCGGGAGGACACCGGCGGCGAGCTCCGCGAGCGTCCGCACGTCCTCGGGCGCAGGCAGGGCGCACAGGTCCAGCGGCAGCCGGAGCACGGGCCGCCCGCCGCCGTCGACCAGGACGTCCGCCACGTCCACCCCGCCGTACGAGAGCCCCGACCCGTGCAGCACCGCCAGCGCCTGCGCGAGAGGGACGAGCAGCGTCACGGCCTCGCCCGCCTCGAGCGGCCCCCGACAGCCCAGCAGGAGCTCCAGGGCCCCACCCGGGGGGCGCCGCGAGACGAGCGCGAGGTGCTCGGCGTCCGCCTCCACGATCTCCTCGACGACCGCCAGGTGCTCGTGGTCGAGCCGCCGCAGCGCGTCGAGCCGTTCGACGAGCCGCGCCCGTGCCGCAGGTCCGGCCGGCACCGGGACCAGCCCGACGTCCAGGTACCGGCCCGCACCGTCGACCACGACCCAGCGCCGGACCCCGGCCGGGCCGTCCCGCTCGTCCGGCTCGACGACGAGCCACCCCCGACGTGCCAGGAGGTCGGAGACGACGGGCGGTGGCGCCGACGGGTCGGTCGCACCCCGACCGTCCGAGCGGGAGGACCGGGACGCGCGAACGCTCGACATGGCCCCATCTCAGCAGAGCGCGCACCGTGCCGACGGGTTGTCCACAGGACCGCCCGTGGTGCGGCGCCGCACGTCCGGCGCCGCCCGCTGCTCAGACGTCGAGCCGTCGCCCGCTGCGCGCGCTCTCGCGGGCCACGTCCAGCACGTGCGCGGTCCGCACCGCGTCGGCCGGGTCGACGGGCACGGGTCCGCCGTCCAGCCACTCGGCCACCGCGCGGTAGAAGTCGGCATGGCCCCCCGGCGCGCGGGGCACCGGGTGCCGGTCCCGCCCTCGCGTGACCCACCCCTCGGTTCCGTCCGGGGCCGCGTCGTCGAACACCTCGAACGGCGAGGCGTCGTTCTCGAACGTCGTCACGACGTAGGCGCCGGCGTCTCCCAGCACGCGGGTGCGCGGTCCCGGGGCCCCCACGACCGAGGCCGCCCAGAGCCGGCTGACCACCTCGTGCCCGTCCGACGGCGCATGGTGCAGCGTCAGGAACACGTCGTCCTCGGTCGGGGTCGTCAGGGCACGCAGCTCGGCATAGACCGACCGGACGGGTCCGAACAGCTGGGTGGCCGAGTCCACGAGGTGGGGACCCAGGTCGAGCAGCAGCCCACCCCCGACGGGGTCGTTCTCCTTCCAGCGCTGCTGCGGCACGGGACGCCACCGCTCCCAGCGCCGCTCGAACGTGTGCACGCGCCCCAGCTCGCCCGACGCGAGCACCGACCGCAGCGTGAGCTGCTCGGGGTCCCAGCGGCGGTTCTGGAACACCGTGAACGGCGTCCCCGCGGCGGCCGCCGTCGCCACGACGTCCGCGGCCTGCGCGCCGTCGAGAGCGATGGGCTTGTCCAGCACGAACGGGACGCCCGCGGCCGCGACCTGCGCCGCGTGCTCGGCGTGCAGCGCGGAGGGGCTCGCGACCACCACCACGTCGTAGGCCGCGTGGTCCCCGAGCAGACCCGCGAGGTCCTCGTGCAGCCGCACCCCCGGCCAGTCCTCCTCCGCCGCGGCGCGACGCTCGGGGTTCCTGGCCACGACCGCCGTCACCACGAGGCCGGCCTCGCGGGCCAGGCGCGCGTGGATGCCCCGGCCCGCCCCGCCGTACCCGACCAGCCCGACCCGCGCCGTGCCGGGATTGCGCTCCTGCCCAGTGGTTCCACTCATGGCGACCAATCTAGCCGCCGTCCCGGAGCACTCCGGAAGGCTGGCAGAATGTACGAATCCTCCTGGAACTGTCGTTCTCGGCATGTGTCCGAGTTCGGGAAGGTCGTCGTCCCTTGAGCACCCAGAGCACGAGCTCGAAGAGCAGAAGGAGTGCGCGCCTGCGCCGCGCCCTCCGCACCATCCTCATCGCCCTGGCGCTGGGGATCGTCATCGCCAACGCGGTGAGCCAACCCACGATCGAGGCCAACGAGGCACCGGCGACCGGGACGGCCCTCGCGGCCCTCGAGACGCTCGAGGTCAAGGGCGTCGCCGCCTCGACCGGCTACGAGCGGGAGAACTTCGGGTCAGCCTGGGCCGACGTCGACGGCAACGGGTGCGACACCCGCAACGACATCCTGGCCCGCGACCTCACGGACCTCACGTACTCGACCCGGGACAAGGCCTGCGAGGTGCGCACCGGCACGTTCGCCGACCCGTACACGGGCGAGACCATCAGCTTCGTGCGCGGCAACAAGACCAGCTCGGCCGTCCAGATCGACCACGTGATCCCGCTCATGGACGCCTGGCGCAAGGGCGCCCAGTCGTGGGACGACGAGACCCGGCTGCGCTTCGCGAACGACCCCCTCAACCTCCTCGCCTCCGACGGGTCCGCCAACCAGTCCAAGGGCGCGCGCGACGCGTCGGCCTGGCTGCCGCCCAACCACGCGTTCCGGTGCACCTACATCGCGCGGCAGGTCGCCGTGAAGGCCGAGTACGAGCTGTGGGTCACGCCGTCCGAGCACGAGGCGATGGCCACCGTCCTCGACCGCTGCCCGTCAGAGCCGCTGCCCGTCGTCCCCTGACGGCGCGGGTCCCGGGCCACCGGGGTGCGAGTCCCGGGCGAGCCGCCTGACGCGAGGCGGCCCGCCCGGGCCCGCGGCTTCTCAGGGTGCGCTGCGCCGCAGCGCACCCGGCCACCAGACGACCCGTCCGACGTCGTGCACCAGTGCCGGGACGAGCAGGCTGCGGACGATCAGGGTGTCGACGAGGACACCGAACGCGACGATGAACGCGAGCTGGGCGAGGAACAGCAGCGGGATCACGCCGAGCGCCGCGAACGTCGCCGCGAGCACGACGCCGGCCGACGTGATGACCGACCCCGTGACGGCCAGCGCACGCAGCGTGCCTCGCCGTGTCCCGATGATCGCCGACTCCTCGCGGACGCGGGTCATGAGGAAGATCGAGTAGTCCACGCCGAGCGCCACGAGGAAGCAGAACGCGTAGAGCGGGACGGTCGGGTCGGCACCGGGGAAGTCGAGCACGTGGTTGAAGACGATCGCCGACACGCCCAGCGCCGCACCGAACGAGAGCACGTTGGCCGCCATGAGCAGGACCGGCGCGAGGATCGAGCGCAGCAGCAGCATGAGGATCAGCAGGATCACGACCAGGACGACGGGCACGATCACGCGCAGGTCGTGGTCTCCCGCGATCTGCGTGTCCAGGCGCTCGGCGCTGGCACCGCCCACGAGCGCCTCGGGCGAGACCTCGTGGACCGCGTCGCGCAGCGCGGCGACGGTACTGGTCGCGGCGTTGGTGTCGCTCGGGTCCTCGGTCACGACGTCGATGCGCACGTCGCCGTCGATCACGAGCGGCGGTCCCTGCGCGGGGGCGCCGGGCGCACCGCCCGTGCCGCCCTCGGTGACCGCTGCGGCCGAGGCCACGCCGTCGGTGCCGGTCGCGGCCTGGAGCACGGCGTCGAGGTCGCCCTCGGGAGCCACGACGATCGCGGGCTGCACGCCGACGCCGCCGAAGTGCTCCTCGAGCACCTGCTCGCCGTCGACCGAGTCGACCTGGGTCAGGAACACGTCGGAATCGCTCGTGCCCTCGGCCTGGAAAGTCGGCACGAACGCGGCGCAGCCAGCGAGGACGAGGGTCGTCACGATCCACACCGCGCGGTCGCGTCGTCCCACGAAGCTCGCGACGCGGGACCAGATCCCGTGGCCCGCGACGTGCACCTCGACGTCGTGGCTCGCGGCGAGCGCGAGGTCGCGTGCACCCTCAGGGGCGCCCTGACCACTCGCCGGCGGGGCCACCGGAGAGGTGGTCGACCCCTCGACCTCGTCCGCCGCTGCCGGGTCGTAGGCGGGCTTGCGCGGCCAGAAGATGCCGCGCGAACGCCTGCCGCCGATCACGAGCAGCGCCGGCAGGAAGGTGAGCGCACCGAGGAAGGCCGCCGCGATGCCGATGGCCCCGACGGGGCCGAGGCTCCGGTTGGAACCCAGGTCGGAGAGCAGCAGGCAGAGCAGGCCGGCGATCACGGTCCCGGCCGAGGCGGCGATGGGCTCGATCGAGGCGCGCAGCGCCCGGCGGACCGCGGTGTACGGGCTCTCGACGACGCGCAGCTCCTCGCGGTAGCGCGCCACGACGAGCAGCGAGTAGTCGACCGCGGCGCCCACGACGAGGATCGAGAGGATGCCCTGGGCCTGGCCGTTGAGGGTCAGGGTGCCCGCGTCAGCCAGCAGGTAGACGACGAGGCCCGCGAGGCACAGCGCGAAGACGGCGGTGAGGATCACCATGAACGGCAGGATCGGCGAGCGGTAGACGACCGCGAGGATGATCAGCACGGCGCCGAGCGCGACGATCAGCAGGACCGTGTCGATCCCGCCGAACGCGTTGACCAGGTCCGCCACGAAGCCGGCGGGGCCCGTGACCCAGGCCTGGAGGCCCGAGTCGGCGAGCGCGGTCTCGAGCTCGGCGCGGATCTCGGCGATCACGACGTTGTTGACGCGCTCGTCGTCGGCCATGAGGTCCGAGGTCTGGGCCGCGTCGAGCGACGCGACGATCATGGCGGCCTCGCCGTCCTCGGACGGCACGACCACGGGGTCCGCGGTGAGCGTGTCACCGACGGTCTGCGGGTCGTCCGGTCCGGCGCCGGGCAGGGGCAGGCCGGGGAGGTCGGCCGCGACGGCCCGGAGGGCAGCGAGCTGCTCGGGCGTGACCGCACCCCCGTCGGTCGGGACGGCGACGACGAGAGCGGGCAGGGACTCGTCGGACACGAAGGCCTGGGCCTTCTCCGCGGCGCGCGTGGACTCGGCGCTCGAGGGCAGGAAGGCTGCCGAGTCGTTGGTCTGGACGGTGCTGAGCTTGCCCTGCGCCTGCCCTCCGAGCGCGCCGATGGCGAGCCACACGCCAAGCACTGCGACAATGACCAGGCCTCGGAGCACACCACTCCAGCGATTACTCAGCATGCTGAGTACTATTGACGACGGAGGTCTCAGAAGCAAGTGGACAGCAACCCGGTCAGCAGGGAACCGAAGGACTGGCCGACAGGCCGGCTCCTGTCGGCGGTGACCCGTCGGATCGAGCGCGAGTGGAACCACCACCTCGACGGCTGGGACCTCAACCACGCCTCGATGCCCGTCCTCCTCCACCTTCTTGCCGGCCCCCGCACCCAGCGTCAGCTCGCAGCCGAGTCGCACATCACCGAGCAGACCATGAGCCGCGTCCTGGCCCGCCTCGAACGCTCGGGGTACATCACCCGCGAGGACGACCCGACGGACCGGCGCCGCCGCGCCGTGGCCATCACTCCGACCGGCCGCACGGCCGCCTTCGCCGCCGCGAACCCGCGACCCGCCGAGCAGCTCAGCACCCGGGGCCTGACCGAGGACCAGATCGCGACGCTGCGTGAGATCCTCATCACCATGGTCGAGGCCCACCCGCGCCCGGGCGAGGACTAGCCTGACCGCATGCATCTGCGCACCGAGGGGCCGGGCCTGACCGACTACCAGGACGCCTGGGACCTCCAGCGCCACGTCCACCAGGAGGTCGTGGACGACATCAGCCCGGACACCGTGATCCTCGTGGAGCACCCGAGCGTGTACACGGCGGGCAGACGCACCAACCTCGCCGACCGGCCCGACGACGGCACACCCGTCGTCGACGTCGACCGCGGCGGGAAGATCACCTGGCACGGCCCGGGCCAGCTCGTGGCCTACCCGGTCGTCCGGCTCGCCGAGCCCGTCGACGTCGTCGCCTACGTGCGCGCGCTCGAGGCCGCAGTCATGGACGTGTGCACCGCGCTGGGCCTCACGACGCACCGCGTCGAGGGGCGCAGCGGCGTGTGGCTCGCCGCGACGGCGGCCCGCCGCGAGCGCAAGGTCTGCGCGATCGGCGTGCGCGTCGCGCGCGGCGTGA
Organism: Oerskovia douganii; assembly: GCF_015142735.1. Lineage (GTDB taxonomy): Bacteria > Actinomycetota > Actinomycetes > Actinomycetales > Cellulomonadaceae > Oerskovia > Oerskovia douganii. The sequence continues at coordinate 11,872 of NZ_JACSPN010000015.1, forward strand.
CCATGCACGGCCTCGCGCTCAACTGCTGCCCCGACCTCGGGGAGTTCTCCCGGATCGTGCCGTGCGGCATCGCCGACGCCGACGTGACCTCCTTGACGCTCGAGACCGGGCGGCAGGTCACGATCGCCGAGGCCACCCCGCTCCTCGTCGAGGCGCTGCGCGAGCACCTGGTGCCGCTGCTCGCCGCCACGGCCGTGGTCCCACCGACGCAGGCGGACACCGTCCGGGCCTGAACCGGGCCTGCATCAGACCTGGACCCGGCACCGGGCACGGCGCCGCAGGTGTGCCCGCGGCGCGGCCCCCTCCCGTTCCGCGCCCGTCGCCGCTAGAATGGGTCTCACCTCAAGGGAATCGCTGCGCAACCGGAGTACGGGTGGGTCGGTGCGCTGATCGATGGACCCCTGAAGGACCCTCATGACCCGCACTCCCAGTCCCCTCGCGCCCGCGCGCCCCGCACCCGGCGCGCCCGCAACCACCCCGGGAGCCACCGGCTCCCCCACGACGCCCCCGGACACCGAGCCCCGTCGCGGGACCCTCGCCACGTACGGCGAGCTCCCCCGCCTCGCCGGCAAGGCGTTCCTGCCCGTCGCCTTCCTCGCCCGCCTGCCGTTCTCGATGATCACGATCGGCACGCTGCTCCTGGTCTCGACGACCACCGGCTCGCTCGCCCTCGGCGGTCTCGCGAGCGCCGCGGCCGCGGTCGGTACCGCGCTCGGGGGCCCCACCCAGGGCTCCGTCGCAGACCGGGTCGGGCAGCGCAGGGTGCTCCTCGTCGTCGTGCCCCTGGACGTCCTGGCGGTGGTCGCGCTCGTCCAGGCCGCGACCGTGGGCGCACCCTCGGGCGTGATCCTCGGTGCGGCCGCGCTCGTGGGCGCGTTCGCCCCGCAGATCGGCCCGCTCGCGCGCGTGCGCTGGATCGCCATGACCCAGCACCGCCCGCGGACCCTGCTCGCCGCGATGGGCTACGAGAGCACGGCCGACGAGATCGGGTTCGTGCTCGGCCCCGCCCTGGTCGGCATCCTCGCGAGCGTGTGGTCCCCGCAGGCCGCGATGCTGTTCGCGGCCGCGGTGTGCGCGGTGTTCGGCCTGGCGTTCGCGCTGCACCCCACCGCGACGCCCGGCGCCCCGGCGCCCTCGCCCGCGGCGCAGTCCGCTGCGGGCCACGACGCCCACGGGTCGTTCGTCGGCCTCTTCCGCCGTGTGCTGGTCCCGGTCCTGGGGATGCTCGCGATGGGCATGCTGTTCGGCAGCACCCAGACGGCCGTCACGTCGTTCATGCGCGACGCGGGGGCCGAGGAGCAGGCGGGCCTGGTCTACGCGGTGCTCGGCTTCGGGTCGGCGATCACGGCGCTCGCCGTCGTCGCCCTGCCCGCACGGTTCGGTGCACGGTCGCGCTGGGTCTCGTTCGCGTCGGGCCTGACGGTGACCGCTCTGCTGACGTTCGTCGCGGGCGGCAGCGGGTCGCTCGGCACGCTGATCGGCGCCCTCGCGCTCCTGGGCCTGTTCGTGGGGCCCGTCATGGTCACGATCTTCACGGTCGGCGGCGACCTCAGCCCGAGCAGCCGCAGCGGCGCCGCGATGACGATGCTCGCGAGCGCGAACGTCGTGGGCGTCGCGCTCGGCGCGAGCGTCGGCGGTCAGGTCGCCGAGGACGTCGGGACCGCGGCGGCCTTCGCCCTGCCCGCGGTGGCCGCCGTGCTGCTGGTCGTCACCGGGTTGTCGCTGCGCTCCCACCGGGGCCCCGTGGACACCCCCCGCCTCGACGAGGCTCCTGGCGTAGTCTGACTTTCACCCGAAACCGGGCACGACTCCAGGGGGGCCACAGCCCACCAAGGACTGGGAGAGACGCGTGACGATCGCACCTGAAGGGCGGCGGATGCTGCGGGTCGAGGCCCGCAACGCCGCAACCCCCATCGAGAAGAAGCCCGAGTGGATCAAGACCCGGGCGACCATGGGACCCGAGTACACCGAGCTCAAGGGCCTGGTGCGCAAGGAGGGTCTGCACACGGTCTGCGAGGAGGCCGGCTGCCCCAACATCTTCGAGTGCTGGGAGGACCGCGAGGCGACCTTCCTCATCGGCGGCGACCAGTGCACGCGTCGCTGCGACTTCTGCCAGATCGACACGGGCAAGCCCGCCGACTTCGACGCGGACGAGCCGCGCCGCGTCGCGGAGTCGGTCCAGGCCATGGGCCTGCGCTACTCGACCATCACGGGCGTCGCGCGCGACGACCTGGCCGACGGGGGCGCCTGGCTCTACGCGGAGACCGTCCGGCAGATCCACGCGCTCAACCCGGGCACGGGTGTCGAGCTGCTCATCCCGGACTTCAACGCGATCCCCGAGCTGCTCGACGCGGTCAACGAGTCGCGCCCGGAGGTGCTCGCGCACAACGTCGAGACCGTGCCGCGCATCTTCAAGCAGATCCGCCCGGGCTTCCGGTACGACCGGTCGCTGTCGGTCATCACGCGGGCCCGCGAGGCCGGTCTCGTCACCAAGTCGAACATCATCCTCGGGATGGGCGAGACGATCGACGAGGCGAAGGAGGCCCTGCAGGACCTCCACGACGCAGGCTGCGACCTCATCACCATCACGCAGTACCTGCGCCCGTCGCTGCGTCACCACCCGGTCGCACGGTGGGTCAAGCCTGAGGAGTTCGTCGAGCTCTCGGACGAGGCCGAGCGCATCGGCTTCCTGGGCGTCATGTCCGGACCGCTGGTCCGGTCCTCGTACCGCGCGGGGCGGCTGTGGGGCCAGGCCATGAAGCGTCGCGGCATGGAGATCCCCGCTGCGCTCGCGCACCTGACCGAGCCCACGACGGCCCGTCAGGAGGCGGCGAGCCTGCTGGCCCGCTGACCTCCCTCCGGACCACGACCAGCCCGGTCCGGGCCTGCCCGACAGCGAGCCGGTCCCTGCTCCCTCTCCCCCGCCGACGTGCGAGAGAATCGGGGGGTGGGGTCCGGCTCGCCGCCGTCCCCGCCCGTTCACCGGAGCACTCTCCGCCACCACTAGACTGAGGCACCATGGCCCGCAACAAGAGCACCGCCCCCTCGACCGGGGTCGACGGCACCAAGCCGAAGAAGCAGAAGAAGCAGCGCTGGTACCACCAGGTCTGGGACGCGTACAAGATGACGCGCGCCGAGGACCCGGCGGTCACGTGGATCATGCTCGGCGTGTTCGTCGGCATCCTCGCGGTCGCGATCGGGATCGGCCTGGCCTGGGGCCCGTGGGTGTACACCCTCATCGTGGGTCTGCCGTTCGCGTTCCTCGGCTCGCTGTTCGTCCTGACGCGTCGCGCCGAGACCGCGGCCTACAGCCGCATCGACGGCCAGCCCGGTGCCGCGCGCGCCGCGCTCGGCACCATCCGCCGCGGCTGGACGTTCGACGACGAGCCCGTCGCCCTGACCCCGCAGCAGGACCTCGTGTTCCGCGGCGTCGGTCGCGCCGGCGTGGTCCTCGTGGGTGAGGGCCCGACGCACCGCGTCGCCAAGCTGCTCGACGGCGAGAAGCGTCGTATCACGCGCGTCCTGCCCAACGTCCCGGTCACCACGATCCAGTGCGGCAACGGCGAGGGCCAGGTCCCGCTCAAGAAGCTCGCGCGCACGGTCCAGAAGCTGCGCCCCACGCTGACCAAGCCGGAGACGGCCGAGGTCAGCAAGCGCCTGCGCGCCCTGGGCGGCGCCAAGCTCCCCATCCCCAAGGGCATCGACCCCACGCGCGCCCGTCCCGACCGCAAGGGCATGCGCGGGCGCTGAGCCTGCTCTGCCCGCACCGGCAGCCCGTCGACGGTCCTCCGTCGGCGGGCTGTCGGCGTCAGGGGACGGTCGTGCCCGGAGGCGGACTCGCGGTCAGGGGGTGGACACGCCCTTGCGCAGCCTCCGACAGCGAGGTCAGCGCGGCCGCGGCTGCCAGACTCACCCGACGGCGCCGCGGCGAGCGGGAGCACGGCTCACCGATCGCGGATCCCGCCACGGGCTACGGACCACGAGAGATCCTGCCGCAGCACGTCGGCGGTACAGGCTCTCCTGGCGGCACAGGCTCTCCTGGCGGCACACGCTGGTCGGGTGGACACCCGGAGGAACCCCGGGTCGAACCGGAGCGGCGCGCGGACGGGAGCGACGCCGTCGGGCACCGTGCCGGTACGGCGGGCAGTGCAGCCGGGCCCGCGTCAGGCGCGGACGATGACCGTGCCCGCGGCCTTGTCGTGCAGGCCGCGGCCGTCGCCGTCCCAGACCACGGCCGGGATGAGCAGGCACAGCAGGCCCGTGCGCACGAACCCGCGCCACAGGCCCACCATGCGGCCCTCACCGCCCAGGACCCGCACCTGCAGGCCCATGACCCGGTGGCCGATCGTGTAGCCCAGCGTGCTCACCAGGAGCAGGTTCTCGAGCGCGAAGACCGCGAGCGTCGCCATCGGGTTCTCGTCGAAGAGCAGGAAGCTGATGAGCAGGCACAGCACCCAGTCGATGACGAGCGCGACCACGCGACGGCCGACCGTCGCCAACGAGCCCGGACCGTCGGGCGGCAGGCCGAGCCGACCACCCCGGTCGTTCTCCCCGCCGGTCGGCGTACCCTCGAGCCAGGAACCCACATCTTCACGCGACACCACGGCACCAGCCTACGTGCCGCGGAGGAGGGCTCCGGCGCCCGTCCGGTTCGTCCTGGTTCTGGGAGTCCCGCCGCACGCCGTCTCGCCGATGTCACACGGCACGCCGGTGCGTAACACCGCCGAAACATTCGGTACACGGTCGGGAAACCCCTGGGGCCTAGGTTCGAGGCGCCACTGGAGGTACGGCCAGAGGACCCACTACCAAGGAGTTACGGATGTTCAAGAACGCGGAGGAGGCAATCGCCTTCACCCGGAACGAGGGCGTCGAGTTCGTCGACGTCCGGTTCTGCGACCTGCCGGGCGTGATGCAGCACTTCAACATCCCGATCTCGCAGTTCGCCGAGTCCGCCTTCACGGACGGCATGATGTTCGACGGGTCCTCGATCCGCGGCTTCCAGGCGATCCACGAGTCGGACATGAAGCTCATCCCCGACGTGACGACCGCCTACATCGACCCGTTCCGCAAGCGCAAGACGCTCATCGTGAACTTCTCGATCGTGGACCCCTTCACCGACGAGGCGTACTCCCGCGACCCGCGCAACGTCGCCTTCAAGGCCGAGGCGTACCTGCGCAGCACCGGCATCGCCGACACCGCGTTCTTCGCCCCCGAGGCCGAGTTCTACATCTTCGACGACGTCCGGTTCAAGACGAGCCAGAACGAGTCCTACTACCACCTCGACTCCAAGGAGGCGGCCTGGAACACCGGCCGCGTCGAGGAGGGTGGCAACCTCGGCTACAAGACCCGCTACAAGGGCGGCTACTTCCCTGTCTCCCCCAACGACCAGATGGCGGACCTGCGCGACGAGATGTGCGCCGTCCTCGACCAGGTCGGCCTGGACGTCGAGCGCGCGCACCACGAGGTGGGCACCGCCGGCCAGCAGGAGATCAACTACCGCTTCTCGACGCTGACCGCAGCGGCCGACGACCTGATGAAGTTCAAGTACGTCATCAAGAACGTCGCCTGGGAGGCCGGCAAGTCCGCGACCTTCATGCCCAAGCCCATCTTCGGCGACAACGGCTCGGGCATGCACTCGCACCAGTCCCTCTGGAAGGACGGCGAGCCGCTGTTCTACGACGAGAAGGGCTACGGCGGCCTGTCCGACCTCGCCCGCTGGTACATCGGCGGCCTCCTCAAGCACGCGCCCGCGCTGCTCGCCTTCACCAACCCGTCGGTCAACTCCTACCGTCGCCTGGTGCCCGGCTACGAGGCCCCCGTCAACCTGGTCTACTCGGCGCGCAACCGCTCCGCGTGCATCCGCATCCCCGTGACGGGCAACAACCCCAAGGCGAAGCGCGTCGAGTTCCGCGTCCCCGACCCGACGGCCAACCCCTACCTGGCGTTCGCCGCACAGCTCCTCGCAGGCATCGACGGCATCAAGAACCGCATCGAGCCGCCCGAGCCCGTCGACAAGGACCTCTACGAGCTGCCCCCCGAGGAGCACGCAGCGATCCAGCAGGTTCCCGCCTCGCTCGAGGAAGCCCTCGACGCCCTCGAGGCCGACCACGACTTCCTCACGGTCGGTGACGTCTTCACACCCGACCTCATCGAGACGTGGATCACCTACAAGCGCGAGCACGAGGTCGACCCGATCCGCCTGCGCCCGCACCCGCACGAGTTCGAGCTGTACTACGACCTCTGATCGTCGGTGCTCGCGGTGGTAGTCGCGAGCTCCTGACCTGCAGTGATGGCACCCCGGCCGCCCGACGTGGCGACCGGGGTGCCACACTTTTGCCGCAGGGGACGACAGGCGCCGGCGTCCGAGCCCGTGACGACGGTGCACCTGGACGTCGTCGTGGCCCTTCCCCGACGAGTGGCCGGCGAAGTGGAGGGGCCCGCGTTCATCCCGCCGGCGTGAGCCTGCCCAGGTTGAAGGCAGCGATGCCGGCCGTCGACGACCGCCAGGCGATGACGTCGCCGCGCACCACGACGTCGCTCAGGCCCGGAGCGTCGACGAGCTTGTAGATCGCGTTCGTCCCGACGTAGTGCAGGTACTCGCCGGTGTCCCCGTTCCCGGAACCTGCGCCCCATGCGAGGACGTCTCCGGACAACGAGACCGGGCCGAACCAGTCCGTGCCGGTGTCGATGATCGTGGTGACCTGCGTCGTCCGGTCCATGACGTACAGCTGAGCATCGACCGTGGTCATCCCGTCCGGCTCGGATCCTGACGCCACCGCCCAGACGAGGACCTCGGGTGAGACCGTCATCGCGATGATGGGACGGTCCACCGGGGTCGTCATGGTCGCAAGCGTCTGCTGGCCCCCGCTGTCCGGGGAGAAGACGATCTCCGACGCGAGCCGGTCCCCCTGTTCCTGGGACCTCGCGAAGTAGATGCCATCGGCGTCACCTGCGTGAACGATGACCGTTCTCGGCGAGCACCTCGACATCGCCGTCTCCGGCGAGGCCCGCGCTCAGGAGATCGCTCGACCCGCCCGCCTTCGAGGCTGCGTTCCAGGCGAGCCTGCTCGTGCTCATGGACAGGTACGGATCGATCCCGATGATCCGTGGCGTCGCACCACCCGGGTAGAAGTCGCGGTAGTCCGCGACGAGGGTCGGGGCGTCGTCGCCGATCCGAGTCGCACGTACCCGCCAGTCGAACTCGTCGAGGTTGGTGCTGCGGGTCTCGAGCCAGGCCAGACGGTCCCCGCGCCGGGTGAAGGTCGAGACCTGCCCGGGCGCACCGGTACTGACCTCTCCGAAGACGACGGCGCCCTCTCCGGACATGTGGACCAGGTCGGTCTGTTCCGGCAGGAGTGCATCGCCCTCGAGCTCGGTGCCGTACGTCGCGACGAACGAGCAGTCCTCGCCGACGGTCTCGACGCGCGGCGCCAGTCGTCCGCGGAACTCGGTCATCGTGATCGTGAGCGACAGCGAGTAGTCCTTGCCCTCGGTCAGCTTCGCCGCGCCCTCGGTGGAGAGGTGCGCGCCCTCGGTGAAGCTGCCGGACGCCAGCGTCGCGGCGGGGTTCGCCGCGCCGGCGTCCGGCAGGTCGCCTGATGCGACAGGCTCCCACCGGGGTGCGCACGTCTCCAGTCCGGGAGGAACAGGGACGCTGTCGCTCGCGCAGCCAGAGGCGAGCACGACGACGGCGAGGGTGGCGGCTCCGACCCGTGCCCATCCAGGCAGATCGACGTTCATCACGGGGAGAAGCCACCGTTCCCGCTGGCGGACCGATGACCCTGGGTCAGGTTCGGATGTCCGTAGCGGGGGCCTCGGACGAGCTCGACGGCGCTCACCACGTGTCCAGCGTCCGTGCTGCGGCCACGCGACGCTGAACGATGCTCTTCGCCGGGCGTTCCTCGAGCACGCCTGCCGGCAGACCCGATCCTCCGAGCAGCGTCGGTGCGTGACGTAGGCCCCGTGCGAACGTGCGGTTCAGTGCACAGCCCCCCATTTGTTAATCGTCCTGGCGAACCTTGGCAGACCTGACATCTTACTGTCAAGGGCGCGCCCCGCCCCACGGTCGGGTCGTGGTCCTGATCCTCCTGGTGGCACCCGAGGCCCCTGCTGCCCCGTGCGCCGTGACGCACACGGAGGAGCCCGGCGCGTCAGCCTGCCGGCGGGGTCAGCCTGCCTGCGCGTTGACCCACGCAGCGAGCTCTGGCGACTCGTCCGCGAGCGCATCTCCAGCCGTGAGATCGAGCGCTTGCGCCGTGGACGAGGTGGCCAGCACGCGGGCGCCGTCGAGCGCCGCTCGATCCGCGGCGAGATGCTCGAGGGCGGACCGCAGCCGCTCTGCGTCCGATCCCGCTCCGGGCGACCATCCCACCGCGGCGGCTGCCGCGAGGACTGCGGCGGGGTTCGACACCTGGACGTCCGCGACCGTCACGACCCGGACGAACGTGTCCGGCGCAGGCGGCGTCGCCCTCCGGCGCGGGAGCGGGCGCGCGGTCGTCGGCGGCGCGGGTCGGCGGCGCGGGAGCGGCGCAGGACGGGTCGGTGCGGAGGGCTGGTCTGACACCTGTACGAGTGTGCCACCACGGGTCCGGCCTGGCGCGGGCACCGGTCAGGCGGAGCCGGCCCGCGGCCGACCCGTGTCCACGGCGAGCGGCACCTCCACCCGGGCTGGCCGCGTCAGGCGGCGCCCCACCAGGACAGGACGGCGGCCCACACCAGGAGGGCGTCGGCGTCGCTGTCGAGAGCACTGATCGTGAGCGATCGTCCGCCTGCGTGCTCGCGGACGGACGCGAGCTCGACGGGCCCGCGGCACACCCGTCCGGCGTGGCGACGTCGGGTCGTGTCCCACGCCTCCGTCACCGCCGTCACCTCACCGATCGGACCGGCGACGACGACGTCGCGGACGCGCGCCCCTCGCGTCGCCCGCGTGATCTTGGCGACAGGACTGCCGTCCGCGAGCGTCACGTGGCGAAGGGTCCACGCACCGCCCCGGTGCCGACGCGCGCCGGGCGTGCTGCGGAGCAGGACCTGTCCGTCGGCGTCGAGCAGCTCGACCGTCCGAGGGTCGTCGCTCGACGCCGAGACGTCCATGAGCGTATCGACGACGCCGCTGGCGATCTGCCCCGTCGACATCCGCGCCAGCGGGCAACGTCGGACGACGACCCGCAGTGGCTCGCTGCCGACGAGGAAGAGCTCCCCGGTCCAGCCGAGGGGGGCGAGCGCCCCCACTGCCTCGCGGACCGGGAGCTCGAGGGACCGTGGCAGGAGTGCGGCGACCTCGACCGCTCCGCGGTGAACGGGGTGCACAGGCGCGGTGGGGACACCCCCGGCGGGGACCGGTGGCCCGAGGATCGCCCCCGGGGTACGCAGCCGTCGTCCGGTCTCGCGCACGGTCTCGCGCGCCGCCTCGACGCTCGCGTGCGCGGCCTCGACCGCCGCACGGGCCGCTCGTGCCCGGTCTGCCAGACGGTCCGGCACGAGCGAGTCGAGCCTGGGGAGCCCCCACCCGCCGACGCGTCGCCGAGGGGCCACGCTGTCCGTGGGAGGCTGCGCCCCAGCGTCGACGCCCCCCTCCGGTGCCGGGCTGGGATCGTACGGGCGTTCGAGCGGGAGACCGGGATCGTCAGGGAGGCTCACGCGTCAAGGCTAACGAGCCAGGATCGGGCCGCCGCGTGTCTCAGCGGGGCGCCCACGGGTCACGCGTCGTCCTCAGAGGTGGTTGCTCCTGAGTACACTTGGCCCTCGCCACTGCTTGGAGACCTTGAGCGGGAGGCAGACTCTTGGAAGGAATTGTCGATGGCCGACGTCGCCACAGCTGCACCCGAGACCCTCGCCCAGACACTGGCCGCGCACGCCGAGCGCGTACGCGGTGTGTGGCTCGACGCAGCCGCCCGTGAGCTCCACGGCCGCACCTCGCGGGGAGAGCTCGACCGCGAGCAGGCTGAGATCCTCGACGCGCTGCTCGACGGCCTCCGGTCCGGTGGGATCGCACTGGCCGACCCTGCGTTCGACCAGCTCCGCGGCATCCTCGCGGACGTCTCGGCGACGCGCGCCCGGCTGGGGTTCACCCCCCGGGAGACGGCGATCGGGATCTTCGCCCTCAAGGAAGGGCTGTACCCGCTGGCGTCCGCCGGCGTGGACATCACGCCGCTGCTCCGGCTCGTCGACCAGCTCGGCCTCCTGACGTTCGAGACGTTCGCCGCCGCCCGTGAGGCGATCATCGCGGAGCAGGCCGAGCAGCTGCTCGAGCTCTCGACGCCCGTCGTGAAGCTCTGGGAGGGCATCGTGGCGGTGCCGCTCGTCGGCACGCTGGACTCGGCCCGCGCCCAGGTCGTCATGGAGAAGCTGCTGAACACGCTCGTCGACACGGGCAGCGAGCACGCGATCATCGACATCACGGGGGTCCCCGCCGTGGACACCCAGGTCGCCCAGCACCTGCTCAAGACCGTGGTCGCTGCCCGTCTCATGGGCGCCGAGTGCACCATCAGCGGGATCCGGCCCCAGATCGCCCAGACCATCGTCGCCCTCGGCATCGAGTTCGGTGACATCCGCACGCGCGCCACCCTCGCCGACGCCCTCGTCGACGCGCTGCGCGCCACCCGTGCGGCTCGGCAGGTCGGGCTCCCCGCATGACCGACGGCGTCCCCATCCTCAAGATCGGCTCGACGCTGCTCGTCTCGATCCAGATCGACCTCCAGGACGACACCGCGCTGCGGCTCCAGGAGGACCTCGCCGAACGGATCACGGACACGGGTGCGCGCGGGGTCATCATCGACATCTCGGGCCTCGAGATCGTCGACTCGTTCATCGGGCGGATGCTGGCGTCGATCGCGGGCATCTCGCACGTGCTCGACGCGACGACGGTCGTCGTCGGCATGCGACCGGCGGTCGCGATCACCATGGTCGAGCTGGGGCTCTCCCTCGGCGACGTCCGCACGGCGCTCGACGTCGAGCGCGCCCTGGCCCTCCTCGCCCCCGTGGAGCAGTTCCCGGAGGACGTGCTGCTCGGGGCCGTCGAGCGCGAGGAGGGATGAGCGCGCCGACGACGACGGTCGAGCACGTACCGATCCGGACGGACTCCGACGTCGTCAAGGTGCGCCAGCTCGTCCGAGCGCTCGCCCAGCAGGCACGCCTCTCCCTGGTCGACCAGACCAAGCTCGTCACGGCCGCGAGCGAGCTCGCGCGCAACACCCTCGTCTACGGCGGCGGCGGTGACGCCGAGGTCCAGCTCGCCGTCGACGGCGTGCGGACCGGCGTGCGCGCGGTCTTCAAGGACGACGGCCCGGGCATCCCCGACCTCGACCTGGCGTTGACCGACGGGTGGACCAGCGGGAGCGGGCTCGGGCTCGGTCTGTCCGGCTCACGGCGGCTCGTGCAGCACTTCGCGATCGACACCGCTCCGGGCGCAGGCACTCGCGTCGAGATCGCGACCTGGTCCCGATGACGGCGGCGAGCGGCGTCGACGAGCGTCGCAGCATCGTCGAGAACGGCACCTGGTACACCGTGGACCACCCGTCCGCGGTCGGCCGGGTCCGCCGCGCGGCAACCTCCGCCGCACGCGACCTGGGCTTCGACGAGGACCGGTCCGCGAAGATCGGGATCGTGGTCTCCGAGCTGGCCACCAACCAGTGCCGGCACGCGGGCTCGGGTGCCGTGCTGGTCCGGGTGCGCCGCACCGGGGACCAGGCGCAGCTCGAGACCCTCGCCGTGGACTCGGGTCCCGGCATGCGCGACATCATGGCGGCCATGCGCGACGGCGTCTCGAGCAGCGGGACCCTCGGCATCGGGCTGGGCACCTTGCCGCGCCTCGCGTCGTCGTGGGACGCGTGGACCGCTCCCGGGCAAGGGACCGTCATCGCGGCGACCTTCGCCGAGCACGCCGGACCGTCGGTGTCGCCCGCCCCGCCGACGGGTGTGACCCGGGCCATGACCGGGCAGGAGGCGTGCGGCGACGCGTTCGCCGTCCGGCACGACGACGGCGTGCCGACGCTCATGGTCGCGGACGGGCTGGGCCACGGCTCGCTGGCCGCGGCCGCCTCGGGCGCCGCCGTGCGCGCCTTCCTCGATGCGCCCGCCGGCCCCCCGGTGGTACTCCTCGAACGCGTGCACCGAGCCCTGCCCGGTACGCGCGGCGCCGCCGTCTCGGTCGCCCAGGTGAACGGCGGGGTGCTGCGCCACGCGGGTCTCGGGAACATCTCCGGGACCGTCCACGGCGCACGAACGCGCGGCCTGGTCAGCCACCCCGGCATCGCGGGCGTGCCCGGGCGTCCCCTCCGGGAGACGACGTACCCGGTCGAGCGGGGCGACGTCGTCGTGCTGCACAGCGACGGGCTCACCAACCGCTGGTCGCTCGCCGACTACCCGGGGCTCGCGACCCGCTCCCCGCTCGTGATCTCCGGTGTCCTGCACCGCGACAACGCCGTCCGCCCCGACGACTCCTGCGTGGCGGTGCTGCCCGTCACCGGGCTGGAGCAGTGACCATGCCCCTCCTCGTGACCCAGCTCCGCTCCGACGCCGACGTCCTCGCGCTCCGCCGCGCCGGGCGCGAGATCTGCCGCCAGCTCGGCATGGACACCCAGGACCAGGTGCGGGTCGCGACCGCGCTCTCGGAGATCGGCCGGGCAGCGGTCTCGACAGGGATCGCCGACGTCGTCATCGCGGTCATCCCCGGCGTCCCCCACGCGACCCTGCGCGCCGAGTTCACGCCGGACGTGCCGTTCGTGCTCGACGGCGACTCGAGCGACGGTGGTGTGCCTGCCGCCCGACGCCTCGTCAAGGGGCTCGAGATCGATCCGACGGGCGCCCGGGTCGTCCTGACCAAGCCGCTCGGGACGACCGCGCGCATCGACGAGGCCTGGCTCGCCGCGGTGCGACGCTCCACCGCCGCGGCCCACGTCGCCGACGCCCTCGACGAGCTCCGGGTGCAGAACAGCGAGCTCGTGCGGACCCTGGACGAGCTGACCCACCAGAAGGAAGAGCTGCGGCGCTTCAACGACGAGCTCGAGGAGACCAACCGGGGCGTGCTCGCGATGTACGACCAGCTCTCGTCCGAGCTCGAGGAGACCAACACGGGGGTCGTCGCGCTCTACGCCGAGCTCGACGAGCGTGGGCGCGAGCTGACCGCGGCGAACGAGGCCAAGACCCGGTTCCTGCGCAACGTGAGCCACGAGCTGCGCTCGCCCGTGAACTCGATCCTCGGGCTCACGTCGTTGCTCGTGGACTCCCACCTCGACGCGGACCAGGCCCAGCAGGTGACCTTCCTGCGCGAGAGCGCGACGACCATGCTCCAGCTCGTCGACGAGCTGCTCGACCTGGCCCGGGCGGAAGCCGGCCACGAGGACGTCGAGCCCGCCCTGGTCGACGTGCCACGCCTGCTCGACGAGCTGCACGGCACGACCCTCCCGCTGCTGCGCCCCGGCGTGACGCTGCGGACGGTCGCCACGCACCGGCTCCCTCTCGTGACGGACCGACGCCTCGTCGCTCGCGTGCTGCGCAACCTCCTGGCGAACGCGGCGAAGTTCACCGACGAGGGCTGCATCGAGTTCACGGCGGAGACGGAGGGCGACCTGGTCCGGTTCGAGGTCCGGGACACGGGCCTCGGGATCCCCGAGGAGCAGGTGGAGTCGGTGTTCGAAGAGTTCGTCCAGGTCCCGAACCGGCTGCAGCCCTCGGTGCGCGGCACCGGGCTCGGCCTTCCCTACGCCCGACGCGCGGCGCAGGCGCTGGGCGGCACCCTCGAGGCGTCCTCGCGGCTCGGCAGCGGGAGCACCTTCACCCTCCGCCTGCCCTCGCTCCCGTTCGACGAGAGGCCCCAGGACGCCCCTGCCGGGGCCTTGCCCGTCGACGCCGCTCCCCCGACGGACGACCTGGGGCACGTGCTCGTCGTCGACGACGACAGGGCGTTCGCGTCCGTCCTCGTCGCCCTGCTGCAGGGCGACGCCGCGCGGGTGAGCGTCGCGCACGACGCCGCGCACGCACTCGCGCTCCTGCACGACGGCGCGGCCGACCTGGCCCTCCTGGACGTGCGTCTGCCCGGCATGGACGGCCCGGCGCTCAGGGCGAGGATCCGTGACCTGCACCCGGCGACCGCGACGGTGCTCATGTCGAGCGCCACCCTGCCGCCGCGCGAGGACCTCGCCGGGGTCCTGTTCCTCCCCAAGGCGAGCATCTCCCGCGACCACCTCGTCGCGACGCTGCGGCGCGCGAAGGAGGGCCGATGAGCCCGGCCCGCACGGTGCTCGTGGTCGACGACACCGCGGCGCACCGCTACGTCATGGCGAGCTGGCTCCGCCGCGCGGGCTTCGAGGTGATCGAGGCGGCGACGGGGAGCGAAGCGCTCGTGCGGACCACGTCGCAGATCGACGCCATGGTGCTCGACGTCAACCTCCCGGACATCCCCGGCGGGGAGGTCTGCCGGCGGCTCAAGGCCGACCCGGCCACCGCCCACATCCCCGTCCTGCACGTCTCGGCGACGGCCGTCGACGCGGCCTCCCGCACCGCGGGTCTCGAGGGTGGCGCGGACGCCTACCTGCCCGAGCCGCTCGACCGCGACGAGTTCCTCGCGACCATCAGCGCCCTGTGCCGTCGGCACGACGCGCAGCGCGGGGCCGGACGGCGGGCGCGACGGCTCGAGGCGCTCGCGAACGCCCTCGTGCCCCTCCACGAGGCGCGCTCGTACGAGGCGATCGTCGACCACACGGCCCGTGGCGCGTGCGCCGTGCTGGGACGCGTCGTCGTCGCGATGGTCGTCGCCGACACGGGGGTCGTGCTGCGCTCGGTCTGCGCGGCCGAACGCTCCGCCCTGGTCCGCGGGCGCGGTACGCATCCCGTGGTCGCGCCCGGCGACGGGTTGCCCATGGTCTTCGAGCCCGACGACGTCCCGGCTCCCTGGCAGCCTCTGCTGCGGGAGGCGGGGATCGACCCGTCACGGTGGTGGACCATGTGGCTCGTCGACAGCGGCGGCGCGCTCGTCGGGGGCCTCGGGATCCAGGTCGGCGAGGGCGACGGTTCCCTCTCGGACGAGGAGAAGGGCGTCGCCGGTCGGTTCGCCGAGGCCGCGACGGTCGCGCTCTCCAACCTGCGGACGTTCGCCGAGGAGCAGCGCATCGCGCTCGCCCTGCAGCGGGCGCTCCTGCCGTCCAGCCTGCAGGTGGGCGGCGGGGTGGACGTCGCCGCGCGCTACGAGGCCTCCGACGCCCGTCTGGACGTGGGGGGAGACTTCTACGACGCGTTCGACCTGCCCGACGGCAGGGTCGCGGTGGTCATCGGCGACGTCCAGGGCCACTCGCTGCGCGCCGCGATGGTCATGGCAGAGGTGCGGCTGACCCTCCGCGCCTACCTCCGCGAGGGGCACGACGCCCAGACGGCGCTGAACCTCCTCAACGAGGCGCTGCGTCACGACCACACCGAGTACGCGACGGTCTGCG
Organism: Oerskovia douganii; assembly: GCF_015142735.1. Taxonomy (GTDB): domain Bacteria; phylum Actinomycetota; class Actinomycetes; order Actinomycetales; family Cellulomonadaceae; genus Oerskovia; species Oerskovia douganii. Next base: position 27,297 of record NZ_JACSPN010000015.1, read on the forward strand.
TGAGCGTGCTCGACCCACGCACCGGCGCGGTCGAGATCACCGACGCCGGCCACCTCCCGGCGCTCGTCGTGCGCACGGACGGGTCGGTGGTGGTCGCGAAGGCCGGCTCGCGCCTCCTCGGTCTGCCGAACCCGGACGTGCGTCCCGCTCACCGTGACGTCCTGGGCTCCGGTGACCTGCTGGTGCTCGTGACGGACGGGCTCGTCGAGCGCCGCGGCGCCTCGCTGGCCGACGCCCTCGACCGCCTCGCCGTGATCGCCGGGGAGAACGCCGGGGTGGGCCCGACGGCGATGTGCGAGCGCCTGGTCTCGGTCTTCGACGACGCGGGTCGCGAGGACGACGTCGCCGTCGTCGCGGTCACGCGCGGCCCTGTGCCGCCCGCGACCGTCGACTGAGACCAGCGGCGCGCGAGCCCGCGCCTGCATCCGGCAGGACTACTCCACGCGGGCCGAGCGGTCCGCGCGGCGACGCGTCCTGATCCGCAGGGTCGTGCGGGACCGGAGGCGCCCGTCGGGGAGGACCACCGCGGCGTCGGCCAGGACGTCGTCGAGCCGCCCGGCGAGAGCGGGCAGGTCGGTGGCCGGGTCGACCGTGACGAGCAGGCTGAGGACGAGCTCCCGCCCCTCGTCGCGCAGGGTGGCGCTCGTCCGGTTGACCTCGGGGAGCTGACGGGCGGCGTGGGCGGTCGCGTCGGCCACGGCGCCCCGCGAGATCCGCAGGCGGGCCGTGCGGGTCGAGCCCGGCAGGTCCTGCTCGGGGACGGAGCGCGCGGGCAGGTGCGCGAGCATCCACCACAGGGCGACGACGGCGAGGACCACGGCGACCGCACCGGTGGCGTACGGCCACCACGGCTGGGCCGTGGCCTGCGCGACACCACCCGTGTCGAGCGCGTCGGGCACGCCGTCGACGACCTGCGACAGGGTCCCGGTGGTCCACAGGACGGCGCCGACGCCGACGACGAGCAGGACGAGGCCCGCGAGGGCGAGCAGTGCGCGGTCGAGCCGGAGGACGGTCCTGTTCATGGCCGTCCCCCGTCGCTCGCGAGGACGGTCAGGGCGGGCGGCTGCTCGAGCGCCCCGAGCTGGCGGGCGACCTCGTCGCGGACGTCGTCGAGGATGTCCGGCGACCCGGTCGTGCGGACCGTGACGCGAACCGCGCGGCGCGTGACCGACGTGCTCGCGCCGAGGACTCCCGGCACGTCGCGGGCCGTGGCGTCGACCCAGCGCCCGATGTCGGCCGCCCGCAGATGGATGCCGCTCGCTGCGGACACGCGCCGTGTCGTCCGGGGGCGGGGGCGGATCGCCTGCCACAGGAACCAGAGACCGACCAGGGCGAGCACTGCTCCCACCACCCCGACCCACGCCTCGGGCCGTAGGCCGTCCAGGGACTCGAGGAGGGAGTCGAACCAGCTGGTCCCCTGCCCCCGGAGCGCGACGAACGCGGCCTGGCCGGCGAGGACAGCGACCGCCAGCAGCACGATCGCCAGGACGAACGCCCAGGAGGTCAGGACGAGCGCGGCGCGGGGTGCCCTCGCCGGGGCGGGCACGTGCCGGGTGTGTTGGTCGTCCTGGGCATGCTGTGCAGCGGGTGCGCTCATCGGACTCGCGGCTCCTTGGTCGGACCGGACGTCTCGACGTCGGACGGGTCGACGATCCGTGCCACGGTCGTCCGCACCTCGTCGACGTGCACCCCGGCGAAGGTCAGCAGCTGGTCGCTCACCGCTGCGCACACCGCCCGCACGACGTCCGCGGCCGGGGAGGGCCACACGAGGGCGACCTCGAGCCGGACTCGTGCCCTGTCGCCGGACCGTGAGCAGGCGACGTGCGGGTAGCTGCGTCCCAGGGCCCGCCCCACGGTCCCCGCGGTCGTCGCGACGGGCGCGACCCCGGGCACGCCCAGCACCGCCGCGCGGGTCACCTTCTCGACCACCTTGTCGGCCACCCGCAGCGACCCGCGCTGCGGGGCGGGCCGCAGCGCCTGGGTCCGGGCGGCCGGCTCGCCGAGGGGCGTACCGGCGGGCGCGCCGACCGGCGTCGGGTCAGACATGGCGTCGACCACGGAACGCGGCGGCCAGGTCGATGCGCCCCTCGATCTGGGCGGCGACGAGCCATCCGACCCCGCCGAGCACGACGGCGAGGACGAATCCCCAGAAGCCGCCGAGGATCGCGGCGAGGGCCAGCAGGATGCCGGCGAACAGGCCGGTCGTGGACACGGACATGGGCTCTCCTAGGACTGCGCCCGCTCAGCGGACGGACGGCGATGAGGCGGGGACTCGAGGTCCTCGACGTAGACGCGAACTGGCTGCCGCACCAGCGGGCGCACGGCCTCGTGGACGTCCCGCGCGACGGGCGGGATCGGGCGTGCGGTGGAGACCACGACGTGGACCTCGGTCCCGTCGGGCCGGAGCCGCACCCCGGGCACGGCGCGCCCGGGCAGGTACGTGGCGACCTCGCCGAGGACTCCCGGGTGCAGGCGTACGACTCCCGGTACCGCGAGCACCCTGGCCACGACCCGGTCGGCCAGGTCGCTGTCGCTGTCACCGTCGCCGTCGCCGCGCGGGTGGGGACCCGCGCCGGGCGCGGCCCCCTGGGCGGGGGCGGGGCCTCCCGACGGCGGGGCCACCGGTCCCCCGGGCACGTCGCCTTCGTGCGGTTCACCGTGAGCGGCGACCACGTCTCGCGGGGTCGGGACGGCCTCGTGCGAGGGGCCGCCCGCGGACGGCGGCCTCGACGGTCCCGGAGGACTCGTCATCGGACTCGCCCGCCGCCCTCCTCGTCGTCGCCCTCGCCGGACGCCCGCTCACGCTGGGCGCGCCGGTCGCTGCTCGAGTCCGTGTCGTCGCCGGGCAGGTGGACGTCGTTGACGTCGATGTTGACCTCGGTGACCTCGAGTCCCGTCATGCGTTCGATCGAGGTGATGACGCTCCGCCGGACGGCCTGGGCCAGGTCGGCGATCGAGACGCCGTAGTCGGCGACCAGGTCGAGGTCGACCGCAGCCTGGCGCTCCCCGACCTCGACGTGGACGCCGGAGGTGGTGTCGCTCCCCGTGCCGGGGATGTACTCGCGGATCGCCCCGAACGCTCGGGCAGCTCCTCCGCCGACCGCGTAGACGCCCTGGACGTTGCGGGTCGCGATGCCCGCGATCTTGGCGACGACCTGGTCGGCGATCGTCGTGCTGCCGTGGTCGGACGCCAGGGCCGAGGTTCGTTCACCTCCGGACGCCGCTGCCGGCCCGCTGTCCCGGGTGGGGGAACCTGAGGTGGATGGACCCGTGGCGGACGTGCTCTGCTCACTCATCGTCGACTCCTCGTGCTCGGCGGCCGCCGCTCTCGGGGACCGGGTGTGCGGCGTGTCGGAAGTGGGTGCCGGCGGCGAGCGGTTTCGTCACACCCTTCCGGGTGTGATCTACGTCACACTCGACGCGTCCTCACGACTGGCGAGCGCCTCGGCCGTGGATATCGTCGGAGAGGTGGACACGTCGAGGGAGGCCGACGGCGCGGGGGCGTCCGTCTCCGACGTGGCGCTCGCACGCAGGGCGGCCCTGCGCGATCCTGAGGCGTTCACCGTCCTGGTGGACCGCCACGGGCCCGCGCTCTACCGGTACGTGCGACGCATGGTCCTCGACCCGGAGGTCGCCGCCGACTGCGTGCAGGACACGTTGGTCGCGGCATGGACAGGGATCCCGGACTTCCGGGGCGAGTCCACGCCCCGCACCTGGCTGTTCGGGATCGCGACCCGCCAGGCGTACCGGCACCGGACGCGCGCCGCGCGCCAGCCCGACCCCCTCCCCGAAGACCTCGTGGAGACCGTGGCACGCCCGCCCGACCAGGGGGCCGTGGACGCCGCGCTCGTCGCAGCCCTCGACATCGCCCTGCTCGATCTGCCACCGTTGCAGAGGTCGTGCTGGCTCCTGCGGGAGGTCGAAGGACTGCACTACGCCGAGATCGCCGAGATCCTCGGCACCTCGCACGACGTCGTGCGAGGGCTCCTGCACCGAGCCCGCGCCCACCTGGCGGCAGCGATGGAGGGATGGCGATGAACGACGACGCCGTCCTCGTGCGCGCGACCCAGGCTCTGCGTCGACACACCGACCACGGGTGGGTCGCCACCCGCGAGAGCGCGCTGCTGCGGGCTCTCTCCGCGTTCCGCCCGTCGGCCCCTGTCCGCGGACGCACTGCCGGTGCCACGGGCACCGTCGACTACGTCGTGTCCGCCGACGTCCTGGTCGCGGCCCTTCGCCAGACCGTGGCCGCCGTGCCCCGGGTCGCACCGCTGACCATCACCTGCTCGACCGACGACGCCGACCAGCTCACGACCGTGACGATCGAGGCCCTCGCCGCGTTCGACGAACCCCTCCTGCGCCTCGCCGCCACGATCCGGGACGGCACGGTCGCCCGGCTGACCGAGATCCTCGGCGAGCTCGCTCCCCCGGCAGACGCCGTCGCCGTCGACGTCGCCTTCACCGACGTCACGGACGACCCCGCCGACCTCTGACGCCGCGGACCACCCGGCCGGTCCACGACGCCCGCCGTGCGGGTGGTCCGGCCCCGCGATTGACTACGGAGGTCCCCGAGCCGACAGGAACCACCTTGACCGATCCGCACGCCGCCCCCCGCTCGACCGCATCACCGACCACACCGTCCGACGTCGTCGTCCTCGATCCGTCGCGAGGCGACACGGACCATGCACGACCGCTGGTCCAGGCCATCGGCCCCGTGCCCGCGATGAGCGGCGACGTCGCGGCAGCCCTGACCTGGGCATCCGACGTCGGCCGTACCGCACCGTCCCCGGGCGCCGGGCGCACGCTCGACCTGTGGGAGCTGCTCGCCTCGACCGCCGCGGCCGACGTCGGGGTCGCCCGCGTCCTCGAACCGCACCTCGACGCGCTCACGATCCTGGCGCAGGCCCCGGGCGCCGTGGACCTGGCGTCGATCGGCGTCGGCGAGGGCAGCACCTGGGGGGTCTTCGCCGCCGAAGGACCAGGCGTGCGCCTCGAGGCCCGCGAGGGTGCGGACGGTTGGCGGCTCACGGGCGTCAAGCCGTGGTGCTCGCTCGCGGCGACGCTCACGCACGCGCTCGTGACCGCGTGGACGACGGACGGGCGGCGGCTGTTCGCCGTCGGGCTGCGGGCGCCAGGCGTCGAGCCGCACGACGGCCCATGGGTCGCGCGCGGGTTCCCGGAGATCGTCAGTGCGCCCGTACGGTTCGACGGCGCCGCGGCCGTCCCGGTCGGAGGCCCCGGCTGGTACCTCGACCGCCCCGGCTTCGCGTGGGGCGGCATCGGCGTCGCGGCCTGCTGGTGGGGCGGGGCCGTGGGGCTCGCCCGCGAGCTGTACGCCTCGACCGGCCGCCGCGAGCCCGACCAGCTCGTCCTGGCCCACCTCGGGGCGGTCGACGTCGCGCTCACGGGCGCCCGCACCGTGCTCGCCGAGGCGAGCCGTGCCGTCGACGGCGACGTGGACCCCGGTGTGGCCCCGGGGGTGCTCGCCCGCAGGGTGCGCGGCGTCGTCGCGCGCGCGGTCGAGGAGACCGTGCAGCGGTGCTCCCACGCCCTCGGCCCAGGTCCCATGACCACCGACGAGGCGTACGCCCGCCGACTCGCCGATCTCCAGCTCTACGTCCGCCAGCACCACGCCGAGCGCGACGACGCCTCGCTCGGCCGCGACCTCCTGGCCAGCGGGCGGTCTCCGTGGTGACGTTCGACCATCGCGACGTCGGCACGACCGAGCAGGCCTGGCGGGCAGGCGGCCTCCTCGACCGGCTGCCGCCTCTCGACCTCCCCCAGACGGTGCGTGACCTCGTCGTGCTCGCCGCGCACCCCGACGACGAGTCGTTGGGGGCCGGCGGCCTCCTGGCACGGCTCGCGCACCAGGGAGCAGCGGTCACGGTGGTCGTCGCGACCGACGGCGAGGGCTCGCACCCCGGCTCGCCGACGTTCTCCCCGGAGGCGCTCGCGCGCCTGCGACGCCGGGAGCTCCTGGATGCCGTGGACCAGGTGGCGCCCGGTGCGACCGTGGTCTTCCTGGGTCTGCCGGACGGGGGCCTGCGCGAGCGGCGCGACGATCTGCACCGTCGCCTGTCCGGGCTCATGGCCTCGACCGGCGTCGGCGCGGGTCCGGGAGGGGACGGGGAGAGCCCGTCACCCGTCGTGCTGTGCGCGCCCTGGCGCGGCGACGGCCACCGCGACCACCGCATCGCCGGCGAGGTGGCGGCCGCCGTCGCAGGCGAACGGGGCGCGCGTCTCCTGGAGTACCCGGTCTGGTGGTGGCACTGGGCGGAGGCCGACGAACCGCAGGGCACGGAGCACATGCGGGTTCTGCCGCTCGCACCGGAGGAACGCGCCGCGAAGGTCCGAGCGCTGGCCGCGCACCGGACCCAGGTGGAACCGCTGTCGCCGGACCCGCGCGACGCGGCCACGGTCGGCCCGGAGATGCTCCGCCACGCAGACCGTGACGTCGAGGTCTTCGTCGAGGACCTCAGCCTGTCAGCAGGACCGGGACCGACGGCCGGGTCAGCCGGCTCGCGCGCGGTCACGAGCCTGCCGGCCCGGTTCTTCGACGACTTCTACCGTGGCCGCACCGATCCCTGGGGCTTCGAGTCCCGGTGGTACGAAGAGCGCAAGCGAGCCGTGACGCTCGCCGCGCTACCGCGTCGCCGCTTCCGGGCGGGCCTCGAGATCGGTTGCTCGACGGGGGTCCTGACCGCGGACCTCGCCGACCGCTGCGACCGGATGGTGGGCGTCGACGTGGCTGAGGCCGCCCTCGCGGTCGCCCGCGAGCGCCTCGGCGACCGGGCCGAGCTGCTGCGGCTCGAGACCCCTCACGAGTGGCCGGCGGACCGGTTCGACCTCGTGGTGCTCTCCGAGGTCGGGTACTACTACGGCGCGCAGGACCTGGAGGTCGCGCTCTCGCGTGCCGTGGGCTCGTTGACGCAGGACGGTGTCCTCGTCGCCTGCCACTGGCGTCACCCGGTCCCGGAGTACCCCCTGGGCGGCGACGACGTGCACGCGGCTCTTCGCGCGCGCGCCGACCTCGCACTCCTGGTGCGGCACGTCGAGGAGGACTTCGTCCTGGAGGTCTTCTCGAGGCCGCCGGCGCTGTCGGTCGCGCGCGAGGCGGGCCTGGCATGAGCGCACCGGACCGTGTGACGCGAGTGGCCGTCGTCGTGCCCGTGAACGACGAGGAGGAGCTGCTGCCTCGCTGCCTGGGCGCGCTCGAGGGTGCCGTGGCGCGGTTGCGGGCCGAGCGGCCGGTCGTGCCGGTCGCGGTCGTGGTCGTCCTCGACGCCTGCACCGACGGGTCGGCCCGGATCGCCCGGTCGTCCCCGTTCACGGTGGTCGAGACACGGCACCGGCGGGTGGGTGCAGCCCGCAGGGAGGGTGTCCGGGCCGCGAGCGCCCTGCTCGGGCGGGGGCGTCCGGAGCGGTCGTGGATCGCGAGCACCGATGCCGACTCGGCGGTCCCGCCGCACTGGCTCCTGCACCAGGTCGCGCTCGCCGAGCGTGGCGCGGACCTCGTGGTCGGCACGGTGCGCCCGGACTTCGACGACCTCTCCCCCGCGCAGCGCGCGGCCTGGCTCGCGACGCATCCCGTGGGCCACGCGAACGGTCACGTCCACGGCGCGAACCTCGGAGTCCGCGGCGACGTCTACCGCGCGGCGGGCGGCTTCCCCGCCCTCGCCGAGCACGAGGACGTCGACCTCGTGGCGCGGGCCCGTGCCGTGGGCGCTCGCGTCGTGGCGGCCGACGACGGCTGCGTCCTCACGTCGGGCCGTTCGGTCGGCCGCACCCCGGGTGGTTATGCACGGCACCTGCGCGAGGACCTCGTCCCTGGCGCGCAGGCGGGCTGAACGGCCCGGCCCGACGGCGCCTCCCGGGCCACCGCGTCTCGCGCGCCATGGCGTCGCGCCCGGACGGGAGGAGGCGTCCAGGACCGCGCCGGCACGGCCCCGTCGCCGGTCGCCGGTTCTGCACCTGGCTGTCGTCACGCCATGAGGGGAGCAGCTACCCAGCCCCTGAAGGGCACCCGACGCACGTGCGGGACCGCCTTCGTCCTCCGTGGCCCCTGAGGCGGGTGCTCGCGGTCGACGCCGCGCGAGCCTCCACGCACATCGCTAGATTTGCTCGGTGAACACCACCTCGTCGTTGCGCGGATCGACCACGACGACCGTCGTCGGTGACGTGGTGCGCGTGCTGGCGGGCCTCGCGATCCCGGTCGGCGGTGCGCTCTACGGACCGGTGGCGGTCGCCCTGCTCTCGCTCGTCCTGCTCGGGACCGTGCTCCCTCGCGCCGTCGGCCTCCAGGGCGTGGTCGATCCGCTGGTCGGGGTCGTCCTGAGCGTCGCCGCCTGGATCGCGCTGCTCGACCTCTACGCCCGGGTCTCCTGGCTCGACCTGGTGATGCACCTGCTGGCGACGGCCGCCCTGACGGTGCTCGCCTACGCGGTCCTGGTCTTCCTGGGATGCCTGCCGACCCCCGGCCCCCTCCTCGCGGGGCCCGACGCCGGTGCCCGTGCAGCCGGCCCGACCCTGCGTCGTCCCCGGACCGGTGCCGTGGTCACCGCCACGGCCCTCGGCGTGCTGCTGGCGCTGCTCTGGGAGGTCGGCGAGTGGGCGGGGGCACGGTACGTGGACCCCTCGATCGACGTCGGATACCTCGATACGCTGGGCGATCTCGTGGCCGGTGGGATCGGGGCGTTCGTGGCCGGTCTCCTCCTGGTGAGACGCTCATGAGCGTGCGTGGCGCCACGGGCGATCTGTCGTTGACCGTCGTCATCCCCGTGAAGGACGACGCGCGGCACCTGGAACGGTGCCTCGAGGCACTCGCTCAGCAGGTTCGCCTCCCCGACGAGGTCGTCGTGGTCGACAACGCGTCGACCGACGACAGCGCCGCCGTGGCGCGCCGCGCAGGTGCCCAGGTGCTCCACGAGCCCGCTCCGGGCATCCCGGCAGCCGCCTCGACCGGCTACGACGCTGTACGGGAGGGTGTGATCGTGCGCTGCGACGCCGACACCGTCCCGCCGCCGGACTGGCTGCGGCGGGTGCACGCGGCGTTCGAGCGCGACCCTGAGCTCGTCGCGCTCACGGGTCCCGGCGCGTTCTACGACCTCCCCGCTGCCCGTGCGTGCCTCGCGCGCACGTTCTACATGGGCGGGTACTTCTGGGGCATGCGGGCCGCGATCGCGAACGTTCCCCTGTGGGGCTCGAACATGGCGCTCCGGGTCAGCGCCTGGGAGGGCGTCCGCGACCGGGTGCACCGCGACGACCCCCTGGTGCACGACGACGCCGACCTCAGCTTCGCGCTGGGGAGCACGGCGCGGGTGCGCTTCGACCGCCGGCTCGTCGTCGGGGTCTCGGGCCGGACGTTCGAGTCGCGCGCCTCGTTGAGGCGTCGCTTCCGGTGGGCCTGGCGCACGCTCGCGGTGAACTGGTCGGTCAGTCCTCCCTGGGACCGGTGGGCCGCGCGCCTCGCCTCCGGAAGACGCCCCCGTGCAGCACGTCCAACAGCTCGGAGAGAGTCGTGAACTGCTGGAAGGCGCGCTCGACCAGCCCGTCGAGCTCCGTCAGCCGCTCCGGCGAGAACCCGAGCTGCGGCCCCAGCGCACGCAGGGTCTGCCAGCCGCTCGCCTTGCCCGTGATCGCACCGCGGAGCAGCTCGACCTCGAGCAGAGCGCTCAGCGGAGACGTCGAGCGGACGCGTCCGTTGAGCTTGAGTCGTCCGACGCGCTCGGCCACGGATGCTCCGAGCACCTTGTAGGTCCGCACGGGGATCTCCAGACGCTGCAGGCACGCGATCAGCCAGTCCCGTTCCTCCTGGAGCTGGGCCACGAGCGGCGTGACGGTCGCCCCCACGACCGTCCCGTCGTAGACCGTCGCCATGCGCCGGACCCGCTGGACACCGACCGTCGCACCAGCGACGTGGTCGTTGAGGTAGATCGCAAGGAGGCGAGTGTCGAGCCCGCCCGTCATGAGCCGGCCTCTTTCTGCTCCTTCGCGGAGGGCCGCACCGTGGGATCCAGGACGACCTTGATGCAGCCGTCCGTCTTCTTCTGGAAGAGGTCGTAACCGCGCGGCGCGTCCTCGAGGGAGAGTCGGTGCGTGCGCAGGTCCAGGACGCCCAGGGGATCGCCCGGGTCCGACACCAGGGGCAGCAGGTCGTCGACCCACCGCCGGACGTTCGCCTGTCCCATGCGCAGCGTGATCTGCTTGTCGAAGAGCTCCATGAGAGGCAGCGGGTCCTTGGCCCCGCCGTACACGCCCGAGATCGACAGGGTCCCGCCGCGACGCACGAGCGAGATCGCGGTGAGCAGGGCGGCCAGCCGGTCGACGCCCACCCGCTCGTTGATCGCCCCCGCGACGGCATCCGGCAGGACGCCTGCGGCCCGCTGCGCGAGCGCCGCCCCCGGCGAGCCGTGCGCCTCCATCCCGACGGCGTCGATCACGCCGTCGGCGCCGCGGCCGCCGGTCAGCTCACGCACGGCCCCGGCGACGTCGTCCACGACCGACACGTCGACGACCTCGATGCCGTGCCGCCTCGCCATGGCCAACCGCTCGGGCACGAGGTCCAGCCCGATGACCTGCCCGGCACCCCGGTGACGTGCGACCCGGGCCGCCATCTGGCCGATCGGCCCGAGCCCTACCACCGCGACGGTCCCTCCCGGTGGCACCGCCGTGTACTCGACGGCCTGCCATGCCGTGGGCAGCACGTCCGAGAGGTACAGGTACCGCTCGTCCGGTCCGCCGTCCGGCACGACGACCGGGCCGTAGTGCGCCTGCGGCACGCGCAGGTACTCGGCCTGGCCGCCCGGGACCTGCCCGTAGAGCCTCGTGTACCCGAAGAGCGCCGCCCCCTTGTCCTGGGACCGCACCTGCGTGGTCTCGCACTGCGACTGCATTCCGTGGGTGCACATCCAGCAGGTACCGCACGCGATCCCGAACGGGATCACCACACGGTCGCCCACCTTGAGCCGGGTGGCATGCGCACCGACCTCCTCGACGACGCCCATGGTCTCGTGTCCCAGGACGTCCCCGGGGTCGAGGTACATCCCCAGCACCGAGTACAGATGGAGGTCGGATCCGCAGATCGCGCTCGACGTGACCCGGACGATCGCGTCGGTCGCTTCCTGGATCCGTGGGTCGGGGACGTCCTCGACCGAGACCTTCTCCCTGCCCTGCCAGGTCAGTGCTCGCATGTCCTCGTCCTCTCGCTCGCGGTCGTCGTGCGCTGGTACCTCACCGTCGGTGCCGCTGCCGGGCGGTCAGGTCCTCGGCCGGTCCCCGCCCGGGGCCTCGTCGTGCCGCCCGGGTCCGTCCTCCGACGACCGCTGGGCCGCCGTCCGGATCTCCCGCCCCCGCTCGACGTCCTGCTGGAGCTTCTGCCGACGCTTCTCGCTCGCCCGCGTGTCGCGGGGCGGGAGCTGGATCGTCTCCTCGGCCGGGATGCCTCCCTGCAGCTCGCGTGCCCGCTCGAGCTCCGCGTCCAGCTCGGCACCGAAGAGCAGGGCGAGGTTCGTGATCCACAGCCACAGCAGGAACACGATGACCCCGGCCAGGGCCCCGTAGGTCGAGTCGTAGGAGGAGAACGTCGCGACGTAGAACCCGAACCCGACCGACGCGAGGATCCACACGAGGATCGCGACGACGGCGCCCACGCTCAGCCACCGGAAGCGCGGCTGCCGCACGTTGGGAGTCGAGTGGTAGAGCACTGCGACGATGAGGACGACCAGGAGCAGGACCACGGGCCACTTGGCGATGTTCCAGGCCGTGAGCGCTGCGGACCCCAGCCCGATCGCGTCCCCGATCGCGCGGGCCACGGGACCGGACAGGACCAGCGCTACGACGACCAGGACCGCCATGAGCACCACCGCTGCGGTCACGAGCAGCATCACCGGACGCAACTTCCAGACCGGGCGGCCCTCCTCGACCTCGTAGATGCGGTTCATCGCCCGGCCGAACGCCCCGACGTACCCGGAGGCCGACCAGAGCGCGACGACCACGCCGACGACGAGCGCCAGACCGGCCTTGTCGCTCCCGCCCGCGATCTGCTCGACCAGCGGCTCGAGGGTGGTCATCGCGTCGGCGGGCACGACCGAGGCCGCGATGTCCAGCACCTGGTCGACGATCTTCTCGCTGTCCCCCACCAGACCGAGCAGCGACAGGACCGCCAGGAGGGCCGGTGCGGAGGCCAGCACCGCGTAGTAGGTCAGGCCGGCGGCCAGGTCGAGGCACTGGTCCCGCGAGAACTGCCGGGCCGTCGTGAGCGCGGCGTGCTTCCACGACCGGCCCCGAAGGTCCGTCGGGGAGTCCGGCTTGCGCGGGTCGTCGGGTGCCGGCTCGGGGCGCTGGCTGCGGGGGGACGTGTCCATGGGGATCCTCCTCGCGGTCGGCCCGACCCTGCCGGTCCGCGATGGTGACAGACGAAGGACGTGAGCCCTTCGCGCATCGGTCACCGGGAGGACAGGTCGAGCGGCGCGGTGCACCTGGGCTCCCGGTCGGCCACTTCCTGACCTCCTTCGAACCTAGGCGGCAGTGCACCGCACTCGCCACCGGAGCGGCCGACGCGCACCCCACGGGTCGCGCCCGGCCCGGTCTGCCCCAGGCCACCCGAGGCAGGCGGACGTGACGTACCCCTCAGAGGACCTGCCCAGCGAGAGAAGTCCGCGAGCCGCAGGTACGGTCGGCGAGTCAGGCGGCAGCCTCACGCTTCCTTCCCCCCAAGGAGACGCCCCGTCATGTCGATCGACGACCGCACCCCCGCACCGCACCGCACCGCCACGGCCAGCACGGCCAGCAGGGCCTCCACCGTCTCCCCCGCTGCCTCCCCGGAACGCTCTGAAGGCTCCCGTGGCACCGGCCAGTGGCGCCACGACCTGACGAGCGAACGCTGGTGGTGGTCCGTCGAGACCTTCCGCATCCACGGGTTCGAGCCGCACGAGGTCGTGCCCACCACGAACCTCGTCCTGGCGCACAAGCACCCCCAGGACCGTGAGCGCGTCCGCCGGCTCCTGGAGTCGGCCACGGTGTCCGGCCGCCCGTTCCACAGCACGCACCGCATCATGGACGCGCGCGGGGAGGAGCGGGTCGTCGTGATGGTCGGGCAGGGGCGGCGCGACCCGCAGTCGGGCGAGGTCGTCGAGCTCATGGGCTACGTCGTCGACGCGACCGCGCCGGTCGCCGAGCGCGCAGCAGGCCTCGCGGACGGCCACCTCCGGGCGGCCTTCGCCCACCGGGGCGCGATCGACCAGGCCAAGGGGATCGTGTCGGCGACCCACGGTGTGACGATCGACGAGGCGTTCGCGCTCCTGCGCAGCACCTCGAACACCCACAACGTGCCGGTCCGTACCCTTGCCGCCCATCTCGTTCGGCTCGGCGACGACCGCCCCGCGGACGAGCGGCGGACCCTCGTCGACGAGTACCTCCACGACCCCGGGCGCGCGACGGGCGAGGTGTCCGCCGTGCACGGCTGACCGGAGCCGTCCGTCGCGCCAGGCCGGGCCGAGGTCACGGCACGGGCAGGTCCGGGACCTCGAGGCTCGCGTCGGCGTACGGCGCGAGCAGCAGCGTCGCGGTCGCCCACCCCCGGGTCAGGAGCCCGGTGTCCGAGTCCGGCTCGGAGTGCCGCTCGGTGCCGGAGTACTGCAGCGTCAGGTTCCGGTCGTCGTCCTCGTGGATGCGCGCCTGCACCAGGCCGAACGTCGCGAGCGGCGCCTGGCGCAGCCCCTTGAGCCGGTCGGGCTCGCAGTCGGGCACGTTGACGTTGAGGACCCGTCGGCCCATCGGGGTGCGCCCCACCCACTCGACGACGTGGTCCGTGACGAGGCGCGCGGTCTCCCAGTGCCTCGGCTCGGCCGCGTCCATGGAGACGGCGATCGACGCGATGCCGTGGGTCGTCGCGGACAGCGCGGCCCCCACCGTCCCGGAGTGCAGGATCGCGTTGCCCGTGTTCGCCCCCTTGTTCACCCCGGACAGGACCAGGTCGGGCTTGCCGCCGAACCCGCCGTAGGCCGCGACGAAGGCGATGAGCGCGGGGGCGGCCCGGACCGCGAGGGACGTCACGCCGTCGGGCAGTCCCGGAGCCTGTCGCGGCTCGACCGCGAGCCGACCGTCCTGCTCGGCCCCCAGGAGCGACGCGCTCGCGCCCGAGGACTCCCGTGCGGGCGCGGCGACGACGACCTCGTAACCCGCGTCGAGCGCGGCGCCGGCGAGCACCGCCAGGCCCGGGGAGTCGATCCCGTCGTCGTTGGTGATGAGTGCACGCATGATGGCTGGCCTCCTGTGCCGGTCGGTCCGTCAGTCGGTCTCGCGCACCGTGACGCGGTGCGCGAACCGTTCGATCTGGTCGCGGTGCCCCGTGCCCAGGCCGCGCCGGGTCACGTTGAGGGCCCCCGCGGCGGCCCCGAGCCGGACGGCGTCGGGCAGGTCCAGGCCCCGGGCGAGCCCGACGGCGATCCCCGCCGTCATCGAGTCGCCCGCCCCGCGATGGTCCACGGTCGTGACGGACGGGCTCTGCACCGTGTAGCTGTGCTCGCGCGTGATCAGCAGCGAGGGCGCCTCGGCACGCGAGACGATCACGGCGCGCGGGCCGGCGGCGAGCATCTCGTCGGCCGCGGCACGCAGCGCCTTCTCGCTGTCGTCGGACGAGAAGCCTCCCTCGACCATCTCCTCGTGGCTGATCTTCAGCACGGCGCCGGGCTCCTGCGCGACCGCGCGCGCCTGCGCGCCCGACAGGTCCGCGACGACCTGACGCTCGGACGCGTGCAGGTCACGGGCGAGGCGGCCGAAGAAGTCCGGCGGGACGCCCACCGCGGTGCTCGAGCCGGTGAGGATGGTGACCGCGGCGTCGAGGGCCGAGACCAGCACGGTGCCGTAGAGGTCGTCCACCTCGTGCCGGTTCAGGGGGAACGGGTCCATCGCGACCACCTCGGTGCGCTCGCCGCTGCGCCGGTCGTGGACGTAGGCGCCGTTGGCTCCCGTCGACGTCACGCGCAGGTCGAGGTGCTCGGCGCGCGCCAGGTGCGCGGCGACCGTCCCCGTCTCGCCGCCGAACGGGCCGCACACGATCGCGTGCGCTCCCAGGGAGTACGCCATGCGCGCGAGCCACAGCCCCTGCCCTCCCGGGTGCACGTGCACCTCGGGCGACGTCTCGTGCGGCCCGGCGGGCTCGATCTCGATCGCCAGGAGCGGGGTGAGCGCGAGCACGCACACGGTCGGGTCGTGGGACTCTTCGTCGGCCATCGGTCGAGCCTAGGACGGGCCGTCCGGGGCCACCCGTCGAGGGGCACGGTCGCCCTGTGGGGCCCGTCACACCCGCCGCCGCCTGCCGTGGGGCTCCCAGGGAGACGCGTCGGCCGCGGCCGGCGAGCCGCACGGGGTGGTAGGAAGGACGCCACGACCGCGCGCACCCGCTCGGGGCAGGGCCGACCACGAGGAGATCCATGGCGTACTTCCGTCGCACCGGCGCGACGACGTTCGACCCGACCGAGCACGTCGGAGGCGCCTGGCGCACCGACGAGCAGCACGTCGCACCGTCGCTGGGCCTGCTCGCCCACGTCGTCGAGACGGACCGCGCCGCCCGTGGTCGCGACGACCTCGCACCGACCCGGCTGTCCTACGACATCTGGGGCCCCTACCCCCTCCTCACGCTGGACGCCCGGGTCCGGGTGCTGCGCCCGGGCCGCACCGTCGAGCTGGTCGAGGCCGAGCTGCTGTGCGACGGCCGCTGCGTGATCACCCTGCGGGCCTGGCTCACCCGGACCTCCGACACCGCGGCGCTCGCCGGAGGCGCGCCCGGACCGCTCGCCGAACCGGGGGCGACGCCGCCCTGGGACCCGGCAACCGTGTGGCCCGGAGGATTCATCGAGTCCATCGAGGTCCGCCGCAGCCTGGTCGAACCCGGCCGCGCCACGGTCTGGGCCCGCACCGACCACGGCCTCGTCGAGGGAGAGGACGTCGGTGCGCTCGCCCGCGCGGCCGGTCTGCTGGACGCCGCGAACGGCATGTCGGTCCGCGCGCACCCCCGGGAGGTCGCGTTCCCGAACGTCGACCTCACGGCGCACCTGCACCGCGCGCCGGGCAGTGGCTGGCTCGGTCTCGACACGACCGTCACGTTCGGCCCCACCGGGGCAGGCCTGACCCGGAGCACCCTCCACGACGAGCAGGGATCGATCGGCGCCCTCGCGCAGTCCCTGGTCGTCCGCCCCGCATGAGGCGGGACGGGGCGTACGCGTGGGCTGCGACGGTGCGCGACCGGACCGGCCGGGCCCGCGATGTTCGAGGCCGAGCGCGAGCGCGTGCGGGCCGCCCTGGGGCCGCGGGCCAGGCGCGTCGACCACATCGGCTCGACGTGCGTGGAGGACGCCTGACAGCGTGAAGGACCCCCGGCGCCCGGCCCTCGCGGCCCGGACGGACCCGGAGGTCCTTCACGCTCCCGCTCGTCGCCGAGCAGGGGCAGGTGCGTCTCAGAGGCGACGCTCGCGGCGGAACAGCGCCCGCGCCCAGACGTAGCCCGCGACGCCGATCACGACGCACCACGCCACGGCCTGCACGACCGTGGACCCGTCGAGCCCGGCCCCTCCCCCGAGCAGCCCACGCACGGTGTCGATGACGGGCGTGAACGGCTGGTGCTCGGCGAACCAGCGCACGGCGGTCGGCATGGTCTCGACGGGCACGAACCCGCTGCCGAGGAACGGCAGGAGCAGCAGGATCATGGGGGTGTTGCTCGCGGTCTCGACGCTGCGCGCGTTGAGCCCCATGGCGACGCACAGCCAGTCCAGGCAGATCCCGAGCAGGACGAGCAGGCCGGCCAGCGCGAGCCAGTCGAGAGCGTCCGCCCCGGGACGGTAGCCCATGGCGATCGCGGCGCCCAGCACGAGGACCACCGCGATCATGGCCTGCACGGCGAAACCGAGGACGTGCCCCGAGAGGATGGACCCCGGCGAGATCGCCATGGTCTTGAACCGCGACATGATCCCGCTCGCGGCGTCCATCGCGGCGCTCACCGCGACCGACGTCGCTCCCCCGACGACCGTGATGACCAGGAGCGTGGGGGTGATGTAGTCCAGGTAGGCGGCCCGCCCGTCGGCACCGGGGGTGATCCCGGGGGCCACGCCGGCGCCGAAGGCACCGCCGAAGGCACCGCCGAAGACGTAGACGAACAGCAGCAGCATGACCATCGGACCGCCGACGAGGAAGACCGTCAGGCCCGGGTAGCGCACCGCGCGCAGCAGGCTGCGGCGCAGCATGGTCAGGACGTCGGCGACAGGACGGGGACGTGCCGTGGTGGTGGGGGCGGTGGTGGCGATGGTGGTCATCGGACGTTCTCCTTGTCCTGTGTCGGACCGGCGGGGGCGGCGTCGGTGCCGGCCTCGTCGTCGGTGGGCGGCTCGGTGAGGGCCAGGAAGACCTCGTCGAGCGAGCCCGCGTCGTGCACGGACTTGAGCTCGGCAGGAGTGCCCTCGGCGACGATGCGCCCGTCGTGGAGGACGGCGACCGAGTCGGCGAGCCGGTCGGCCTCCTCGAGGTACTGGGTGGTGAGCAGGATCGTGGTGCCGCGCTCGACGAGCGCGCGCACCTCGTCCCACAGGGTGCGGCGGCTCCGCGGGTCGAGGCCCGTCGTCGGCTCGTCGAGGAACACGACCGACGGTGTGCCGACGAGCGTCATCGCGAGGTCGAGCTTGCGCTTCATGCCGCCCGAGTAGGTCGCGACGGGCTTGCCCGCGGCCTCGGCCAGCCCGAACTGCTCGAGCAGGTCGGTCGTCCGACGACGGCCGGCTGCCGTGCCGAGGTGGTTGAGGTCGGCCATGAGCCGCAGGTTCTCGGTGCCCGTGAGCAGCTCGTCGACCGCGGTGATCTGCCCGGTGACGCCGATCGACGCTCGGACGGCGTCCGGTGCGCGGGCGACGTCGTGGCCTGCGACGCGGACCGTGCCGGCGTCGGCGGCGAGCAGGGTCGACAGGACCCCGACGGTCGTCGTCTTGCCCGAGCCGTTCGGGCCGAGCAGCGCGGTGATCGTCCCTGCGGGGACGACGAGGTCGACCCCGTCGAGCACGAGCTGCGTGCCGGACTTCGAGCGGTAGGACTTGCGCAGGCCGGCGACCTCGATCGCAGGTCCGCGGACTGAGGTGGTCATGAGCTTCTCCTTCGACGGTGATGGACGAGCGGGTGGGGCGTGCGGCGTCGGGCGGGGCGCGAGACGTCGGTGGGACCGTCCGTGCCGGGCTGCCTGGTGCAGGACCGGCTCGGTCAGGCGTGCGGGCGGCGCACGACGACGTCGCCGTAGCTGGTGCTGGCGCGCACCTCGACCGTCAGGTCGCTCTCGTCGGGGCCCGCGACGTCCTCCAGGAGGTTGCGGACCTCGCCGTGCTGCGAGCCTGCGTCGAGCCACGCGGCGGTGCCCTCGGGGACACCGACCTCGATCGAGCCGTACGAGCTGGCGAGCGTCAGGCTCCCGCTGGCGGCCTGCTCGACCCGGATGTTGCCGTGAGCGCACCGGACGACGGTCTCGCCCAGCGACCGGCCGATCGAGATCTCGCCGTGCGCACCGTTGACCTGCAGCCTCGTGGAGGTCCGTCCGATCTCGGTCGTGCCGTTCGGGACCTTGACGACCGCGTCGCCATCGACCTCGCGGATGCGCAGGCCGCCGGCGGAGACCACGGCGCTGGTAGGGCCCGCGGCGCGGCCGACGGTGAGGGAGCCGGCCGAGACCTTGATGTCGAGCCGGTCGACGTCGTCGAGGCGGGCGTTGCCGCCGTTGAGGTTCAGGTCGACCGACCCGAGCCTGCCCTCGGCGTACAGGGAGCCGGCCTTGCCGCGCAGGTCCGACCCGACGGGGAGCTCGATGGTGACCTTCGCGCCGCCGGAGGCGAACGGCAGGACGTACTGCTTCCAGGAGCTGGGGTAGACGATCGTGATCGCGTCGCCGTCGCGCTCGACGCGCGTCTCCTCAGCGGCCTTCACCGAGCCGGACTTGCCGGGGTCGGCCGGCAGGACGGTCACGACGACGTCGTCCCGGTCCCCGGCGACGACGTACAGGTTGCCGAAGGGGACGTCGACGAGGACCGGGACGGGGGTGGGGGCGGCGAAAGTGGGCATGACGGATCCTCCGGAGGGGTGAGCGTGTCCGCCCCGTGGTGGCGGGGCGCGGGGATGTGGTGGTGTCAGGTGGTGCGTCAGCGCACCCAACCGGTCACGCGGCCGGTCGCGCTGGGGGTCCGGGCGGTGGTGCGGGTCGTGCTGCGGGACGGGGCGGCGGGGGCGAGCGCGGCGGCCACCGCGCGCACGAGCCAGGTGTTGACGGACACGCCCTCGCGGGAAGCCGCTTCCTCGACCTGGGCCTTGAGCTGGTCGGGCAGGCGGAGCGTCGTGCGGGAGGTGCTGACGTCGTCGGGGTCGAGGGCCGCGGGGCGGGCAGGGGCGACGATGGCGGGAGCGGCGTCCTCGAAGGCCGAGGCGGGTGCGGGCGTCACGATGAACTCGGGGTCACGTCCTCGGAGCCGGACGTCGACCGCGCCCGGTGCGAGCTCGGCCGTGATCTCGGTGGCCGCGGTCGACAGTGCCTCGAGCAGGACGAGCCGGACCGCGGCGTCGAGCGGTGCCGAGAGCCGGTCGGCGAGCTCTCGCGCCTCGTCCCCGCCGGCGGCGGCTGCGGTGGCGAGCTGGTGCTGCAGCTCGTCGACGTATCTCGTGAGTTCCATGACGCCACTATGACACCATCCGTGGTGTCATCGCAAGAGGTCTGGTGTCAGTTCTTTGACGACGTGGTGTCACGGCGCCGCAGGCAGGCGACGACGGGGGTCAGATCCCTGGGGCATACCCCCACACGCGGAAGGCGGCGTCGCTGCCGAGTCCGTGCAAGCACCATGCCCGCCTGGCCCGTGTGCCAGCTCCGGGTTGCCGGGCGCGGGGCCCGGCCTCGCCCTATCGTGGAGACGTGATCGAGGAGCCGAGGGCGGCGCCGGCGACCGCGGAGCTCGACCGGCTGCTCCTCGACGCCAAGCTCGCAGCGCCCCGGTCAGGCGCCCCGGTCGTGAGCCGTGCCCACCTGATCGACGCGGCGCGCGCGAGCGGTCGGCGGGTCGTCGGGATCACGGCTCCCCCGGGCTACGGCAAGACCACGCTGCTCGCCGAGTGGGCCGAGCGCGACCCTCGCCCCGTCGTCTGGATCACGCTCGACCGGTTCGACGACGACCCGCCCGTCCTCCTGTCGGTGCTGACCGAGGCCCTCGCCCGCCAGGGCCTCGGCGGACCGGACCACGACGGACGGACGACGGCCCCGCACCCGTCGCTGCTCGGACGGGCCGCCCCGCGCCTGGCCTCGGTCCTGAGGGCCGCCCCGACCCCGTTCGTGCTGGTGCTCGACGACCTGCACGAGCTGCGGTCCCCCGCGTGCCACGACGTGCTCGGGGTCGTGGTCGCCGGGATCCCCGACGGGTCGCAGCTCGTCGCCGCGAGCCGCGACGCGCAGCCCCACCTCGCGAGGCTGCGGGCCGCCGACGAGACCGTCGAGCTCGGGGCGCTCGACCTCGCCCTCGACGTCGAGGGCACCGCGCACGTGTTCGCCGCCACCGACGTGCCCATCGCCCCGGCCGTCGCGGCAGCCGTCACGGCCCGGACCGAGGGGTGGCCCGTCGGGGTGCACCTCGCGGCCCTGGTCGCCCGCGACGAAGGGGCCGACGCCGCATCCCTCACGGGCACCGACCCCTGCGTCGCGGACTACCTGCAGCGCGAGGCGCTCCGTCGGCTCCCCGACGAGACCCGGCGGTTCCTGCGCCGCACTGCGGTCCTCGACGACCTCACGGCTCCCCTGTGCGACGCGGTGCTGGGCGAGACCTCCTCGCTGCGGCACCTGCGCGACCTCGAGTCCGCGCACCTGTTCCTCGTCCCGCTGGACCGGCACCGCCGCTGGTTCCGCTATCACGCCCTGTTCCGCGAGCTCCTGCTCGACGAGCTCCTGACCACCGAGCCGGACCTCGCCGACACCCTGCGCGGCCGGGCCGCCGACTGGTACGAGGCCCACGGGGCACCGGCCCGCGCCGTGGAGCAGCTCCTCGCGACGGGCGGACGCGACCGAGCCGCCCGGCTCGTGGCCCGCGTCGTGGTGCCCCTCGTCCAGGCCGGGCAGATCTCGACCGTCGACCGCTGGCTCGGCCTCCTGGGCGACGGCACGATCCGCAGCCACCCGCCCCTCGCGGTGCTCGCCGGGTACGTCGCGGTCTACGAGGGGCACGCCGCGGCCGCCGAGCGCTGGGGGGCGGTCGCGGACGCGGCGTCGTCCGAGAGCGGGCCCACCGAGGGCGCGGCCGCGTTCGCCCCGGCCCGTGCGGCGTTCCGGGCCCTGCGCTGCCCGGACGGCCCGCAGCGGATGCTCGACGACGCCCGCCTGGCCCTGGACTCCGAGCCGGGGTGGGGACCGTGGCGCGGCACGGCCCTCGTGCTGAGCGGGGACGCGCACCGCCTGACCGGCGACGACGTGTCGGCCGCCCGCGACCTCGAGCTCTGCGTCGAGGCCGCGGACGCCCTGCAGGACGCCGACACCCTGGTGCACGCGCAGGCGCAGCTCGCGGACCTCGACATGGACCACGGCCGGTGGGACAGCGCCGAGCAGCGCGTCCGGCAGGCGCTCGCGACGATCGAGGCCCACCGCACGGAGGACTACCCGACGAGCGCCCTGGGGTACGCCGCGGCCGCCCGTCTGGCCCTCCACACCCACGACCACGCACGGACCGTCGACCTCCTCACGCGGGGGATGCGCGCCAGGACGTTCAGCACGTACGCGTTCCCGACGCTCGCGGTGCGCGTGCGCCTCCGGCTCGCGCGCACGAGCTGGGCCACGGCCGACGTCGCAGCCGTCCGCCACCTCCTGCGAGAGATCGACGACGTCCTGCTGCGCCGTCCGGCGCTCGGCGTGCTGGTCGACGAGGTCGCGGACCTGCGCAAGTCCTTCGACGCGGCCGGGCACGCGACCGCATCGACCGTCCCCGGCCCGCCCCTGACCCCGGCGGAGCTGCGGCTCCTGCCCTACCTCCAGACGCACCTGACGATCCGGGAGATCGGCGAGCGGCTCTTCGTGTCGCGCAACACCGCCAGCTCGGAGATCGGTTCGATCTACCGCAAGCTCGGCGTCTCGAGCCGGAGCGCGGCCGTGGAGCGCGCCGTCGACAGAGGACTGCTGGGCTCGTGACCCCTCACCCGGGCTCGCGTGCGTCGAACGGGTCGTAGCCCAGGGCGAGGGCGAGCTTGGGTGCCGCGGCGACCACGGCCGGCAGCCCGACGATCGGGATGGTCGCCGCGAGGACGTCGACGATCTCCGCGGTCGTCGCCCCCGCCGTCACGGCCTCGTCGACCTCGCTGCCGTAGGTCGGCTCGGCCCCGCCCACCGCGACGAGAGCAGCGAGCCGGATCAGGGCGACGGTCCGGGGCTCGAGCACGGTCGACTCGAGCTCCAGGTCCTCCTCGAGCCGGGAGTCGTTGATCGCGAAGCGTCGAAGTCGGTCGGTGTAGTCCACGGTCTGGCCATCCTGTCGCCCGGGTCACGTCCTCCCATTGCCGCACGCGGCCCGACCACCCGCATCACGCCGATCACATGATCCGTGTCCGCCCCGGTCGTCGCCGGGCGTCCTGCGACGACCGGGGCCTCCGGCCGGACGAGGACGCGCCGGCCCGGCGGCCCCGAGTTCATGCGGTCTGCATGACGACGCCGACGCGCGGTTCGTCGGATGCTGGCAGGAGCGCGGGACGACACGTGCGCCCTCCCTCCGCCGGCTCCGGACGTCCGGGCGGCGGGGAGGGGCCCCGGAGGAGAGGACCGAGACCCATGACCCAGGACCCGAACGACGCCCAGGACACCGGCCCCATCGACTACCTCGTCGTGGAGTTCACGTCCGACGCGATGACGGGAGAGGCCTTCCCCCTGCTCGTCGACCTCGTCGACCGCGGGATCGTCCGCGTCCTCGACCTGCTCGTGCTGCGCAAGGAGGACGACGGGACCGTGACGGGCCTCGAGCTCGACGAGCTCGCCGACGGCTCGACGGGGCTCGAGATCTTCTCGGGAGCCCAGTCGGGACTCCTGGGGCACGAGGACCTCGCCGAGGCCGCGGAGGCCGTCGAGCCGGGCAGGACGGCCGCCGTGCTCGTGTACGAGAACGTCTGGGCGGCACCGTTCGCCTCGGCCCTGCGCCGTGGCGGCGCCCAGCTCGTCGCGAGCGGGCGGATCCCGGTGCAGGCGGTCCTCGCAGCGCTCGACGCCGCCGAGACGACCAGCTGACGACCCGTCCGACCGAGAGGAAGCACCATGGGACTCATCCGAGGAGTCGCACGCACCGCCGTCGTCGCCGGCACGGCGACCGCCGTCTCCAACCGCGTCTCCCGCCGGCAGGCCGGACGCTGGGCCGCCCAGGAGGAGCCGCCGCCCCAGCAGGCGCCCCAGCCGACGTACGCGGCACCGCCCCCGGCGCCCGCACAGGCCCCGACCGGCATGGACGCCAAGATCGCCCAGCTCACGCAGCTCGGCACGCTGCGCGACCAGGGAGTGCTGAGCCCTGCCGAGTTCGAGGCGCAGAAGGCTCAGATCCTCGCCGGTTGACCGGCACCCACCTGAGGAGGAGTTCGCATGGACAGCTTCATGGACTGGTTCTGGCTGATGGTCTGGTGGTTCTTCTTCTTCATGTACCTGATGATCCTGTTCCGGATCCTCGCCGACCTCTTCCGCGACCACGAGCTGAGCGGCTGGTGGAAGGCGCTGTGGATCGTCGCCCTCGTCGTCTTCCCGTTCGTGTCCGCGCTGGTCTACGTCATCGCCCGGGGCCGCGGGATGGCCGAGCGCCAGATGCAGGACATGTCCCAGGCCAAGGCGCAGACCGACGCCTACATCAGGGACGTCTCCGGCTCGCAGTCCTCGGCAGCGACCCAGATCGCCGATGCCAAGGCGCTGCTCGACTCCGGGGTGATCGACCAGGACGAGTTCGCGACGCTCAAGGCGAAGGCCCTGGCCTGAGCGCCCGGACCTGCCGGTCCCTGGCGACCGGCAGGTCCGGGGCGTCGGCGCGACGCCTCAGTCCTCGCCGTAGAACACCCGCTCCATGACGGCCCGCGCGCGCCGCGCGGTGCGCAGGTAGCGTTCCTCGAGCTCGGCCCCCGACTCCTCGTCCCCGATCACCCGGGCGAGGCCGGTCAGCGCCCGGATCTCGTGGGGCAGCACGTCGGCCGACGGGCCGCCGGTGCGCCCCGACCAGAGCACGAGCGCGCTGCGCAACCACGACGCGAGGTGCCACGACTCCCCCAGGGTCGCTGCGTCGTCGGGCGTCACCAGGCCCGCGTCCGCGGCGGCCTCCAGGGCGTCGATCGTCGAGGTCGTGCGCAGGCCCGCGACCTCGTGCGCGTGCTGGAGCTGGAGGAGCTGGACGGTCCACTCGACGTCGGAGACCCCGCCCCGGCCGAGCTTGAGGTGCCGCGACGGGTCGACGCCGCGCGGCAGCCGCTCCGACTCGACGCGCGCCTTGATGCGTCGCACCTCGCGCACGGCCGCCGGGTCGAGCCCGCCCGACGGGTAGCGCAAGGGGTCGACCAGGGCCACGAACCGTTCGCCCAGCCCAGGGTCCCCCGCAGCCGGACGGGCCCGCAGCAGCGCCTGGGACTCCCACACGGCGGACCAGCGGTCGTAGTACTCGGCGTACGACGCGAACGAGCGCACGAGCGGGCCGTTGCGTCCCTCGGGGCGCAGGTCGGCGTCGACGGGCAGCCCGGGCTCGGGCCCCATGTCGCCCAGCAGCGAGCGCAGCCGGGTCGCGACGACGAGCGCGAACGCCTGGGCCTCGCGGTCGCTCGCGCCCTCCGTGGGCTCGTGCACGAACATGACGTCCGCGTCCGAGCCGTAGCCCATCTCGCGCCCGCCGAGGCGCCCCATCGCGATGATCGCGCACCGGGCCGGGTCCTCGTCGGGGCCCGCGACGCCCAGCTCCTGGCGCGCGACGAACTGCGCCACGCGCAGCCCACCCACGAGCGTCACGTCGGCCGCGTCCGAGATGGCCCGCGCGGCGTCGACAGGGCTCACGACCCGCAGGATCTCCGCAGCCCCCGTGCGGGCGAGCTCGCGGCGGCGCACGGCCCGCAGCGCGGTCGCCGCAGGGATCGCGACCTCGGCGCGCGTCAGGATCGCGTCGGCCTCCTTCGTGAGGCGTCCGGCCCCGCGCGGCAGCAGGTCCGCGTCGTCGGCGAGCCAGGCCACGGACTCGGGCGAGCGCGAGAGCGCGTCGGCCATGTACCGCGAGCTCGAGAGCAGCGTCGCGAGACGGTACGCGGCCGACCCCGAGTCCCGCAGCAGCTTGAGGTACCAGTGCGTCGAGCCGAGCTCCTCGGACAGCTTGCGGAAGTTCAGCAGCCCCGCGTCCGGGTCGGCGCCCTCGGCGAACCACCCGAGCATCACGGGCAGGAGCTGGCGCTGGATCGCGGCCCGCCGGCTCACCCCTTCGGTGAGCGCGACGACGTGGCGCAGCGCGCCCGCGGGGTCGCGGTAGCCGATCGCCTGGAAGCGCGCCTTGGCGGCCTCCGGGGCCAGGCTCGCCTCCTCGGCGGAGAGCTGGGCGGTGGCCGGCAGCAGCGGCCGGTAGAAGAGCTCCTCGTGCAGCGCACGCACCTCGCGGCGCGTCGCACGCCAGCGCTCGAGCAGGCCGTCGGCGCCCTCGGCGCGCATGCCCACCGACCGGGCCAGACGGCGCAGGTCGTCCTCGCCCGTCGGCATCAGGTGGGTGCGGCGCAGCCGGAAGAGCTGGATGCGGTGCTCGAGCGAGCGCAGGAACCGGTAGCAGACCGCGAGACGCGCCGCGTGCTCGCGCCCCACGTACCCGCCCGCCGCCAGGGCCGCGAGCGCCGTGAGCGTGCTGGGGCTGCGGATCGTGTCGTCGGCGCGCCCGTGCACGAGCTGCAGGAGCTGGACCGTGAACTCGACGTCGCGCAACCCGCCCTTGCCGAGCTTGAGCTGGCGGTCGGCCTCCGCGGCGGGCACGTGGTCCTCGACGCGGCGGCGCATCGCCTGGGAGTCCTCGACGAAGTTCTCGCGCGTCACGGCCGACCACACGAACGGGTTGATCGCGTCGTGGTAGGCCGCGCCGAGCTCGTGGTCGCCCGCGACCAGGCGCGCCTTGAGCAGCGCCTGGAACTCCCACGTCTTGGCCCAGCGCTCGTAGTACGCGACGTGGCTCGCGAGCGTGCGCACGAGCGGTCCGTTCTTGCCCTCGGGGCGCAGCGCGGCGTCGACGGGCCACAGCGGCGGCTCCGACGACGTCCCCTGGCACGCGCGCGCGAGGCCCGTCGCGAGGCGCGCGCCGACGGTCGTCGCGTACTCCTCGTCGAAGCCCTCGGCGGGCTCGGCCACGTAGACCACGTCGACGTCCGAGACGTAGTTCAGCTCGCGCCCCCCGCACTTGCCCATGCCGATGACCGCGAGCCGGACCCCCGCCCCGTGGTCGTCGAGCTCGCAGCGCGCGATCGCGAGCGCGGCCTCGAGCGCCGCTGCCGCGAGGTCCGCGAGCGCCGCCGCGACGGCCGGCATGCGTGTGAGCGGCTCGGTCGACGTGAGGTCGGTCGCGGCGATCCGCAGCAGCCGGGCACGGTAGGCGCGCCGCATGGCGGCCGTCGCGGCCGGCGTGGGCAGGGCCGCGACGGGCTGGTGGGCGTCGGGGTCGGCCGCGACGGCGCGCAGCAGCTCGGCCCGGACGGCCCCCGCGTCGACGCCCGTGCCCGCCGTGGGGTCCGCGACGACGGCCAGCAGGTCCGGGTGGGACACCAGCTCGTCGCCGAGCGCGACCGAGGCGCCGAGCACCGCGAGCAGGCGGTCCCGACCCGACGGGACCGACGGGTCGGCAGGCTCGGTCGCGTCCCCGGTCCCCGGGGCGCTCGTGAGCACCTCGCGGAACGCCCGGCACAGGCCCTCGTCCCCGCCGACCGCGGTCGAGAGCCGCGCGAGCTGGAGCAGCGCCAGGTCCGGGTCGGCGGTCGCGCCGAGCGCGACCAGCACGTCCTCGGGCAGGGGGCCCACGACGGCCCCGAGGTCCTTGTCGTCGAGCAGCGACGCCGAGCGGGTGACGTCGGTGAACCCGAGCCTGCGCAGTCGCGAGGTCACCGTGGGGCGGCGCGAACCGCCCGGCGAGCCGACGCTGCCCGGGCGCGCGACGCCGTCGGGCCCCGCGGTCACGACGACCACCGGGACCCGACGGACCGGGGCGAGTGCCTCACAGGACCTGGAGGAACCGCTTCAGCTCGAACGGCGTGACCTGCGAGCGGTACGCGTCCCACTCCTGCCGCTTGTTGCGCAGCACGAAGTCGAACACGTGCTCGCCCAGGGTCTCGGCGACGAGCTCGGACGTCTCCATGATCTGGATCGCGGCGTCGAGCGACTGCGGCAGCGGCTTGATGCCGAGCGCACGACGCTCGGCGTCGGTGAGCTCCCACACGTCGTCCTCGGTCTCCTCGGGCAGCTCGTAGCCCTCCTCGATGCCCTTGAGCCCTGCCGCGAGGATGACGGCGTACGCCAGGTACGGGTTGGTCGCGGAGTCGAGGGCGCGGTACTCGATGCGGCTCGAGTTGCCCTTGCCCGGCTTGTACATGGGCACGCGCACGAGCGCCGAACGGTTGTTGTGACCCCAGCACACGTAGCTCGGGGCCTCGGCCCCGCCCCACAGGCGCTTGTACGAGTTCACGTACTGGTTCGTGATCGCGGTGATCTCCGCGGCGTGCACCAGCAGGCCCGCGATGAACGAGCGCGCGGTCTTCGACAGCTCGAACTGCGCGCCGGGCTCGTGGAACGCGTTGCGGTCGCCCTCGAACAGCGACAGGTGCGTGTGCATCCCGGACCCCGGCTGGTCCGCCATGGGCTTGGGCATGAACGACGCGAAGACCCCCTGCTCCAGGGCGACCTCCTTGACGACCGTGCGGAACGTCATGAGGTTGTCTGCCGTGGTCAGGGCGTCGGCGTAGCGCAGGTCGATCTCGTTCTGGCCGGGGCCGGCCTCGTGGTGGGAGAACTCCACCGAGATGCCCATCGACTCGAGCATCGTGATCGCCGCGCGGCGGAAGTCGTGCGTCGATCCCCGCGCCAGGTGGTCGAAGTACCCGCCCTGGTCCACCGGGACGAGCGGCGACGACGCGTCGGCCGGGTGGTTGAAGAGGTAGAACTCGACCTCGGGGTGCGTGTAGAACGTGAACCCCTTGTCGCTCGCCTTGGCGAGCGCGCGCTTGAGCACGTTGCGCGAGTCCGCGAGCGAGGGCTCGCCGTCCGGCGTGAGGATGTCGCAGAACATCCTCGCGGTCCCGTGCCGCTCCCCGCGCCACGGGAGCACCTGGAACGTGGTGGGGTCGGGGCGCGCGATCATGTCGGCCTCGTACACGCGCGTGAGGCCCTCGATCGAGCTGCCGTCGAAGCCGATGCCCTCCGCGAACGCGGACTCGAGCTCCGCGGGGGCCACGGCGACCGACTTGAGCATCCCCAGCACGTCGGTGAACCAGAGACGGATGAAGCGGATGTCGCGCTCCTCGACCGTGCGGAGCACGAACTCCTGCTGCCTGTCCATGGGCTACATCCTGCCTGAAGAGTGTGACGAGCGGGTTACGTCGCGTCCGGACGCGGACGGCGTGTCCCCAGCGTCCCACGACCTGCGCAGCTCGGGGTGCGGATGGGCACCTGACCGGCGGGTTCGCATAGGCTGACGGGTATGGCAGACCTGCGGATCGCCCTCGCACAGATCGACACGTGCGTCGGAGCGATCGACCAGAACACGGCGGCGGTCCTCGAGTGGACCCGGCGGGCGGCCGCCGAGGGCGCCGACCTCGTGGCGTTCCCCGAGATGACGCTCACGGGCTACCCGGTCGAGGACCTCGCGCTGCGCGCGTCGTTCCGTCGCGCGGCCTGGGACGCGGCCGCCGACGTCGCAGCCCAGCTCGAGCGCGAGGGGCTGGGCCACGTGACGGTCGTCCTGGGCACCGTGGGCACGTCTGAGAGCGCGCTCCCCGAGGGCGCGGAGGGGGCCGAGCGCGAGGTGTCGGGCGCTCCCGCCGACCTCCCGACCAACCGTGCGGTCGTGATCCAGCACGGGAAGGTCGTCGCGTCCTACGACAAGCACCACCTGCCGAACTACGGCGTGTTCGACGAGTTCCGCATCTTCGCCCCCGGCACCGAGCCCCTGGTGCTGGAGATCGCGGGCCGCTCCGTCGGCATCGTGATCTGCGAGGACATCTGGCAGGACGGCGGGCCCGTCACCACGCTCGGCGGCCTGGACGAGGCCGGGCACGGGCTCGACCTGCTGCTCGTCCTCAACGGGTCGCCCTACGAGGAGGGCAAGGGGCACGTGCGCACCGAGCTCGCGGCCCGGCGCGCACGCGAGACGAGCGCACCGGTCGCGTACGTCAACATGGTGGGCGGCCAGGACGACCTGGTGTTCGACGGCGGGTCGTTCGTGGTCGCACCCGACGGCGCGCTGCTCACCTCGTCGCCGCAGTTCGTCGAGGACCTGCTGCTGTGGGACCTGGCCGAGCGCGACCCCGCCACGGGCGAGGTCCCCTACCCCGCGGGCCGCACCGCGGCCCCGCTGCACCCCGACGAGGAGGTGTACCGGGCGTGCGTCACGGGCCTGGCCGGGTACGTGCGCAAGAACGGCTTCCGGTCGATCGTCCTGGGCGTCTCGGGCGGGATCG
This sequence comes from Oerskovia douganii, assembly GCF_015142735.1. Classification (GTDB taxonomy): domain Bacteria; phylum Actinomycetota; class Actinomycetes; order Actinomycetales; family Cellulomonadaceae; genus Oerskovia; species Oerskovia douganii. The sequence goes on from NZ_JACSPN010000015.1 coordinate 56,973, forward strand.
ACTCGGCGCTGTCCGCGACGATCGCGGCCGACGCGATCGGCGGGCAGAACGTCGTCGGCGTCTCGATGCCCTCGACCTACTCCTCGGAGCACAGCTTGGACGACGCCGCCGACCTCGCCAAGCGCCTCGGCGCCGACTACCGCGTGCAGCCCATCGCCCCCATGGTCGAGGCGTTCCAGGGCGAGCTCGCGCTCGAGGGCGTCGCCGAGGAGAACCTGCAGGCGCGGGTCCGCGGCGTGGTCCTCATGGCGATCTCCAACCGTGAGGGTCACCTCGTCATCGCGCCGGGCAACAAGTCCGAGCTCGCGGTCGGGTACGCGACCATCTACGACGCGGGCAGCATCGGGGGGTTCGCGCCGCTCAAGGACGTCGACAAGTCGCGCGTGTGGGCTCTCGCCCGCTGGCGCAACAACGCCGCGCTCGACGCGGGCGAGATCCCCCCGATCCCCGAGTCGTCGATCACCAAGCCGCCCTCGGCCGAGCTGCGCCCCGGACAGACCGACCAGGACTCGCTGCCGCCCTACGACCTGCTCGACGAGGTCCTCGACGCGTACATCGAGCACGCCGAGGGGCGCGCCGAGCTGCTCGCACGCGGGTTCGACCCCGAGGTCGTGGACAAGGTCGTGACCCTGGTGGACCGCGCCGAGTGGAAGCGGCGCCAGTACCCGCTCGGCCCCAAGGTCACGTCGCTCGCGTTCGGCCGCGACCGCCGCCTGCCTGTCACGTCCCGCTGGCGCGAGCCCGTCGAGTAGCCCGACGGCTCACCCGGTCCGCCGCCGAGACGGCCGGCGCCACCCCGCACCGCATCCCGAACGACCGGCCCCCGACCACCGGCGGGCCGTACGACCTGGAGAGACGAGAGCATGTCCGCACACACCCAGCCCGGCCAGACCCCGGCCTCGCCCGTCAAGCGCTTCCGCGTCCACCACCTCGCGGAGGCCAAGGCGCGCCACGAGAAGCTCACGATGCTCACCGCGTACGACGCGGTCACGGCCCGCATCTTCGACGAGGCAGGCATCGACATGCTCCTCGTCGGCGACTCGATCGGGAACACCATGCACGGGCACCGGACCACGCTGCCCGTCACGGTCGACGACATGATCCCCGCCGCACGCGGTGTCGCGCGCGCCGCCCAGCGCGCGCTCGTGATCGTGGACCTGCCGTTCGGCTCGTACGAGGCCGGGCCCGAGCAGGCGCTCGCCACGGGCGTGCGCATCATGAAGGAGACGGGTGCGCACGCGGTCAAGCTCGAGGGCGGGCGCCGCTCGGCCGCGCAGATCCGAGCGCTGACCGACGCGGGCATCCCCGTCGTCGCGCACCTGGGCTTCACGCCCCAGTCGGAGAACATCCTGGGCGGGCCGCGCGTGCAGGGCCGCGGGGACGACGCCGCCGAGCGCCTGTGCGAGGACGCCGTCGCCGTGACCGACGCGGGCGCCGTGGCCGTGGTCCTCGAGATGGTCCCGGTCGAGGTCGCCGCGCGCGTCACCGAGGTCGTGCGCATCCCGACCATCGGCATCGGCGCCGGCCCCGAGTGCGACGGCCAGGTGCTCGTCTGGACCGACCTCGCGGGGATGACCGAGTGGTCGCCGCGCTTCGCGAAGCGGTTCGCGGAGATCGGCGCGGCCCTGGGCCGTGCCGCGCAGGACTACGCGGCCGAGGTCAAGGGCGGTTCGTTCCCGGACGCCGCGCACAGCTTCGAGAAGTAGCCCTCCCCTGCCCGACGGCGTCGCTCACCCAGGGTGCTCCCGTGCACCCGGGTGAGCGACGCCGTCGGGCGGGACCGGGTCAGCGGTCCTGCTCGCGCTCCCGCTCCTCCTCGTCCCACGCCTCCGAGCGGGCCCGCGCCAGCTCGAGCGCCTTGGCCGCCGCCTCACGCGTCGGGTACGGGCCCATGCGGGAGGACCACGCGGACTGCGGGCCCTTCGAGACCTCGCCCGTCCGGGTGTCGTAGTAGTACTGCTCCTCGGTCGCCGGGTCGCCGTCGTCGGAGAATCGCTCGTTCGTCATAGGACGATCCTGCCGCACACTCCCCCGACTCGTCGGGCGAGCCGCCCGGGCGCGGCTCCGTAGACTGGCGCCATGCCCGGTTCTCCCCTCCTGACGGCCCCGCGCGGACCCCTGGTCCCCGGGACGGTCTCACCGCCGCGCGCCGTGCCGCGCTCCATCCCGCGACCCGAGTACGTCGGCAACCCCGGCCCGCGGCCCTTCACGGGCGACGACGTCGTGGCTCCCGAGACGATCGAACGGATCCGGGTCGCGAGCCGCATCGCGGCCCAGGCCCTCGCCGAGGTCGGGGCGCACGTCGCGCCGGGCGTGAGCACCGACGAGCTCGACCGGATCGGGCACGAGTTCCTCCTCGACCACGGCGCCTACCCGTCGACGCTCGGCTACCGCGGGTTCCCCAAGTCGCTGTGCACGTCCCTCAACGAGGTCGTGTGCCACGGCATCCCCGACTCGACCGTCATGGTCGAGGGCGACATCGTCAACGTCGACATCACGGCGTTCATCGGCGGCGTCCACGGCGACAACAACGCCACGTTCGCGGTCGGGGAGATCAGCGAGGAGGCCGCGCTGCTCGTGCAGCGCACGCGCGAGGCCCTCGACCGGGCCGTCAAGGCCGTGCGCCCCGGGCGCGAGGTCAACGTCCTGGGCCGTGTCGTCGAGAAGTACGCGCACCGCCACGGGTACGGTGTGGTGCGCGAGTACACCGGTCACGGCGTCGGGGAGGCCTTCCACTCGGGCCTCGTGATCCCGCACTACGACGCGGCCCCCGACCACGACACCATCATCGAACCAGGGATGGTCTTCACGATCGAACCCATGCTCACGCTGGGCGGCCCCGAGTGGCGGATGTGGGACGACGGGTGGACCGTGGTCACCGCGGACAGGTCGCTGACCGCCCAGTTCGAGCACACCCTGGTCGTCACCGAAGACGGAGCGGAGATCCTGACCCTGCCATGAGCAAGCACTCACACCACCACCACGGCCTCGCGTTCGGGATCGACGTCGGCGGCAGCGGCATCAAGGGTGCCCCCGTCGACCTCTCGACGGGCGAGTTCGCCGAGGAACGCCACCGCATCCCGACGCCGCAGCCCTCCACGCCGGATGCCGTCTCCCAGGTCATCGCGGAGCTCGTCGACGAGTACGACCTGCCGCACCACGTGCCCATCGGCGTCGCCTTCCCCGGCCCGCTCCACCACGGCGTGATCGGGTTCATCGCGAACCTCGACAAGTCGTGGAAGGGCGTCGACCTCCCCGCGCTCCTCAAGGAGGAGACCGGGCGCCACGTCGTCGCCATCAACGACGCGGACGCCGCCGGGATCGGCGAGGTCCGCTACGGGGCCGCGAAGGACACGCGCGGGACCGTCCTCGTCGCGACCCTCGGCACGGGCATCGGCAGCGCGCTCGTCGTCGACGGGATCCTCGTGCCCAACACCGAGCTGGGGCACCTCGAGATCGACGGGTTCGACGCCGAGTCGCGCGCCGCGGACTCGGCCCGCGACCGCGAGAACCTCTCCTGGGAGGAGTGGGCCGAACGGCTCCAGCGCTACTTCGACGTCGTCGAGATGCTCTTCTCGCCCGACCTCATCGTGGTCGGTGGCGGCGTCTCCAAGCACCACGAGAACTTCCTGCCGCTGCTGAAGCTCAAGGCGCCGATCATCCCCGCCAAGCTGCGCAATGCGGCCGGCATCGTGGGGGCAGCAGCCCTCGCCGCCGAGGGGGCCCGGCTGGCGTAGCCGCCGTGCCGCGTGCCCGGGCGACCCCGTGTCGTGCGGGCGCGCGGGGCCGGTGCGGCCCGGGCGCGCGGGGCCGGTTCGGCCCGGGCGCGCCGACCGGTCAGACGGCCGTCTGGTGCCGGTCCTCGGACGGGTGGTCGACCTGGTGGTTCGGCAGGGCCGGGAAGATCTCGATCACGCCCAGCATCTCCAGGACGTCCGTGACGACCGTCGGCGGGTTGCGCAGGCTCACCTGGAGCCCCTCCTCGCTGCCGATCGTGTAGAACTGCACCAGGAACGCGATCCCGGTCGAGTCCATGAACGTCACCTTCGAGGTGTCGATCACCACGGGAACGTCCCGGTCGAGGGCGTTCGCCAACGCTGCGCTCGCCTCGCTGCGCAGGGCGACGTCGATCTCGCCCCACATGTCCACCACGCTGGTCTCGGGCTGCTCGAAGAGCGTGATCCCGCCTGTCGTCGTCGTCCTGCTCGGAGTCATGAGTCCTGAGCCCCCGCTCGTCGTGTTCTCGGCGCCCGACGCTTGGGTGCCGCCAACAGAGCCAGGGTACCCCCAAGAGGTGCCCGCATGACAGCATTCTGGGAATCGCTTTACCTGGGGGGCCGCCAGGTGCGGTTGAGGGCATATCTACCTCCTGGTCATATTGGTCACGCAGGTCACACTTCTCCCCGGGTGCACCTTCCCGCGCAAGCGGTGCGACGCCGTCGTACGGTCGGACGACCAGCCGCACCCGACGCGAGAGGTGGTCACCATGCCCAGACGCGACCCTGGCCCGTCCGTCAAGGACAAGGAGCTGTACGAGTCCCTGCGCGACGAGGGGAACTCGAAGGAGAAGTCCGCGCGGATCGCCAACGCCGCCGCGGCGTCGTCCCGGAGCACGGTCGGAGCGAAGGGCGGTTCGTCGCCCGCGTACGAGGAGTGGAGCGTCGCCGAGCTGCGCCGGCGCGCACGGGAGGTCGGCGTCGAGGGCCGCTCGACCATGCGCAAGGGCGAGCTGATCGACGCCCTGCGGAACCACTGACCGGGGCTGCCGCGTGAACGACGGAGCGGGCCAGGACGACACGCGGGACGAGTCCGACGACGAGCGGGCCGACCGGAACTGGGCCGAGCTGCTCCAGGAGCTGCGCGTCACGCAGATGGGCGTGCAGATCCTCACCGGATTCCTGCTGACCCTGCCGTTCCAGCAACGATTCGGGGAGCTCGACCCCGTCCAGGTGAACATCTACCTGTGCCTCGTGGTCCTCTCGGTCCTCGCGACGGGACTGCTCGTCGCCCCCGTGTCCCTGCACCGCATGCTCTTCCGCAAGCACCTCAAGGCGCGGCTCGTGACGTCGGCCGACCGGCTCGCACGCGTGGGACTCGTGGTGCTCGCCCTCGTCGTCACCGGGACCGTGCTGCTCATCTTCGACGTCGTCGTCGGGCCCGGGGCGGCCGTGGCCGCGGCCATCGGGGCGCTCGTGGTCTTCGCACTGCTGTGGGTCGCGCTGCCGCTCGCCCTGGTGCGGCGGGCGCGCGCTTCCGACGAGTGACGGCTCAGGCGCGCCGGTCGTAGACGGCCTCGACCGCCTCGTACGCGGCCTCGCCCGGCACCAGGTTGAGCATCGTCATGCGCCCGCCGCCCGTCGGGACCGGTGCGACGAAGATCTGCCAACCCCAGTCGGGGCCCTCGGGAGCCGCGTAGCTTCCCGTGAGCCGCACGACGCCGTCGTCACCCACCGTCCCGCTGAACAGCATCCACGCGGGCGACGAGTGCCACGAGTCGAGCCACACCGCCGAGACCCCTTCCTCGCCCGAGCCGCCGCTCAGGAGGAGGAGCCCCTCCTGCGGCGCGTCGCCGTCGGACCACGTGTACGCGAACGACACGAACTCGCGCGCGGTGACAGAGACCGACGCGGTGGCGGCCGACGCGACGAACTCGTCCGTCGGGAGGAGGCGCTGACGATGGACGCCCTGCCACTGCCCCCCGAGAGGGGACAAGCACTCGACGATCCTCATCCCGCCAGCCTACTGACCGGGTGAGGTGGATGACAGGGCGGATGAGTCGGTCGGTACGCCGGGTTCTGTCCCCGCGCGCGGTTGCCCCCGCGCGGGTGACGGCCATCCATCTACGACGTACGTTGCCGCACGCCTCCAGCGGTCTACCCGACTGTGCTTCTCACCAGAGAATCGGGCGGGCCGCCCTCCAACACAGTCTGTCTGACCTTGCTCCAGGTGGGGTTTACCTAGCCGGACCAGTCACCTGGCCCGCTGGTGGTCTCTTACACCACCGTTTCACCCTTACCGCCCGCGACCGGAGTCGTGGGAGGCGGTCTGTTCTCTGTGGCACTGTCCCGCGGGTCACCCCGGGTGGGCGTTACCCACCACCTTGCCCTGTGGAGCCCGGACGTTCCTCGGCGACGCCACGAGGGCGCCGACGCGGCCGTCTGACCGACTCATCCGCTCACGCAGCCTACACGTCCACGCGGTAGCCCAGCGCGAGCTCGTCACCGCTCTTGCCGCGGATCCCCCAGCTCTCGGGCGGGCTCTCGAGGATGACGACCTCGAGGTCGTCCGCCGCCAGCCCCAGGAAGGGCGCGACGTCGTCGAACATCGCGGCGATGAGGGCCCGCTTGGCCTCGCGCGAGCGACCCGTGAAGCACACGACCTCGATCACGAGGTACGCATCGCTGCGCTGCGGCGCGACCAGGTCGCCGTCCTCCAGGAGGAGGAAGCGGTGGAACCGCTTGTCCTCGGGCAGCCCCCAGGCGCCGACGACCGCCCGGTGGATCGCGTCGGAGATGTCCTCGCGCTTCATCTCCCAGACCGTGCGGGTGCCGTAGATCTTGACCTGGACCATGCGGCACAACCTAGTGCCGGGGGTCGGGGCGCGCCACGGGTGACCATCGCCACGCCCGCGTCGGGCCTGGGGGCCGTCGCGCCCGCCCTAGAGTGACGGTGTGCTTCTGCTCCTGCCGCCCTCCGAGGGAAAGTCCGTGCCCGACGACGGCGCTCCCCTCGACCTCGCGTCCCTCAGCTCGCCGTCGCTCACCGGGCACCGCAAGGCCGTGCTGCGGGCGCTCGTCGCCGCGAGCAGGCGACGTGACGCGCTCGACGTGCTGGGTGTGAGCAGCGGGCTCGCCGACGAGGTGGCGCGCAACGTGTCGCTCGCGACGGCTCCCGCCGCTCCGGCCGCGCAGGTGTACAGCGGCGTCCTGTATGCGGCCGCGGGCCTGGCCGACCTGGCTCCCGCCGCCGCGGCGCGGGCCGAGGACTCGGTGCGGATCGTGTCGGCGCTGTGGGGCGCGGTCTCCCCCGGCGACCGCATCCCCGCCTACCGGCTGTCGATGGGCACCCGGCTCCCGCCGCTCGGTGCGCTCGCTCCGACCTGGCGCCCGCACCTCGCCGGGGCGCTCGACGCCCGCGCGACCGGTGACGTCGTGATCGACTGCCGGTCCGCGCCGTACGCGGCGGCGTGGAAGGTGCCCGCCGGGGCCGAGCACGTCGCGGTGCGCGTCCTGCGCGAGCTGGACGGCAGGAGGAGCGTCGTCTCGCACAACGCCAAGCACACGCGCGGCGTCCTCACGGGGCACCTGCTCACGCGCCCCGACCCGGTGCACACGGCCGAGGACCTGCTCAAGGCCGCCTATGAGCTGGTCGGGACCGCGCTGCTCGACGCGACGCTGCTCCCCGGGGCGCGCGGGGCGTCGACGCTGGAGCTCGTCGTCTCCTGACGCCTTGCCCCCACGGTCGAGAACGAGGTTGAGGTCGTCGGCGGCCTTCTGGCAACCTCAACCTCGTTCTCGGCACAGGGCTTCAGGGCTCGCTCGGGCACCCGACCACGGTGAGCTCGGTCGCGCCGTCCGCCCACAGCCGCACGATGCTCACCGACCCCGGCGGGACCCGGAAGCCCGCCCAGCGCGAGGGCGGCGCATCGATCGCCCGCCCGACGGCGGCACGCACCTGCACCGCGTGGCCCACCACGACCACGGTCCGGCCCGTGCCGCGCGCGAGGAGGTCCTGCAACCCCGCCCAGACGCGGTCGCCGACGTCGGCCATCGACTCGCCCCCCGGAGCGACCTCGGTGCCCGACATGAGCCAGCGCTCGGGATGCCCCTCCCACCGCTCGGCGATCTGCCCGGCCGTGAGTCCTTCCCACTCCCCGAAGTGGACCTCGGCGAACCGTTCGTCGGTCGTGACGTGCAGCCCCAGGCGGCGGCTCACCGCCCGGGCGGTCTCCTGCGCGCGGACCATCGGGGACGCCACGATCTCCGAGGGCTTGGGCAGATCCGTCCAGCGGTCCCGACCGATGCGATGGACCAGGTCCGCCGCCTGCGCCGCCTGCACCCGGCCGCGTGCCGTGAGCGACGGGCCGGGGACCGACGACCCCGAGTAGGCGCCCGCGACGGTCAGCGGCGTCTGACCGTGGCGCACCAGGACGACGGTCAACGGCTCGGCGCCGTCGAACCGTGCCCGGGCGCCCGAGGGCCGCGCGGGGGTGTCGAAGCCGGGGGCCGCAGCGGCGGTGCCGGTCTCGCGGTCTGCGCCGTCGGTGCCGCTCGCGTCCGAGGACTCCTGGACAGCCGACGTCGCGATCGTCGGGGCCGCGGCAGCCTGCTCCGGGTCGGTCGCGGGTTCACCGTCCGACGGTGGGAAGTCGTGCGCGATCTCGCCACGCGAGTCCATGACCTGGTTGGCGAGGGCGTCGGCGTCGGAGTTGTCGGCGCGCGGCACCCACTCGTACGTGACCTGCGACGCGGGCAGGATCAGGGCTGCCTCGGCGGCGAGGCGGCGCATGTCCTCGTGCTTGATCTTCCAGCGTCCGGACATCTGCTCGACGACGAGCTTGGAGTCCATGCGGACGAGGACACGCGCCTCGGGGTCGATCGACCGCGCGGCGTCGAGCCCTGCGACGAGCCCCGAGTACTCGGCGACGTTGTTCGAGACGACCCCGAGGTAGCGGGCCCGCTCGGCGAGCACTGCACCCGTCGCGGCGTCCCGGACGAGCGCCCCGTAGCCTGCCGGCCCGGGGTTGCCGCGCGACCCGCCGTCGGCCTCCACGATCAACGTTCTACCCATGCCTCGTCCTCCACGTCTGCCCACGACTCGCCGCGTCCCACTGGTCGGTAGGACCGATCGCCCAGCCTACGACGCCCCGGGACGGCACCTCGGGCGCACTCCGCGGCGTCTGGGGACTCGCACGTCCCTGGAGTGCCGGGCCGGGGTGCTGCTGGTCGTCGGGTTCTCGGGTGGTGGTGCAACACGGGCGCCGTCTGGGGGGTGCCGTCTGGGGGGTTCAGTCGAGGGGCTCGGTGACCAGGCGGGCCCGGGCCTCGTGGATGGTCAGGGGCGGGGCGGTGCTCGTGGTGCGAGCAGTACCCGCGATCGGGGTCCACGTGTCGGTCCCGGTGATCTGAAAGCGCCCGGCCCACGTCGTGCCCAACGTGATCGTCGCGACCGCCTCCTCGGTATACACATGAGACACGCTCTGGTCCGGGAACGGAGCACCCGGATCCGTCGTGGTCACCGGCCCCGACCCGTCACCGTAGTCCCACCGATAATCCTCCGGAACGGCCTCGATCGTGACCGGGATCCCCAACAAGGTCGTCGCGAACTTCTGCGGGGCAGGGGTGGTGTACGTGATCGTCTCGACGTTGACCAGCGTCCACCCGTCCGGAGGCTGCACCGTGATCGGCGACGGCGCGATGACCAGACGAGCGAACTCCGCCTCCGCCAACGGGGCCAGATCCACCCCCGTCAGACAGTCCCCCTCGTTCACCAGCTCCCACCCCGACACGTCACGGATCGACCCGTCAGGATCGTTCACCCACGACTGCCGAAAGACCGGATCCAACGCAACCTGCCCCGCCGCGCACGTCACGCTCAGCGCACCCTCGTACTCCCCCGTCCGACACGCCCCCACCTGCCCCTGACTCGTGGGGAAGTTCCCCGTGAAGCAGATCGACGCCGGCATCCGCCGATACTCCACCGACGCCGGCGAACCATCAGCATTCCTCGGCCGATGCACCGACCCATCAGCCGACACATCCGTCGCGACGACATCGATGACGCTACCCCGCGCTTCGCCAGAGATTCCGCCGCCACGGGCTGGGGGCGTTGAGGTTTGTTCGGGAGAAGGTGCTATCGATGAAGCCACCATGGCGGCGGCGAGCAGCCATGTATGCCTCATGACGCATTCCCTTCGCCGACATCCATCAGACGCCAGGCCGTGCCGTCGTGCGCCACCACAACCCGCAGGACGACCGAGGTCGCGGGTTCAGCACTGACAACTGTTCCATCCTTGGCGACGATGGACAGCTTTGCTTGATCGACCTTGACGTCCAGCGGAAAGGCACCGTAGAGCGTGTCGAGCGGATAGACCTTGGACGCCTGGGCCACCACCTCACCGCCCATAAAAGTCTGCTCCGCTCGAGCGATCTCCGTTGCGGAGTCCGCGAGGTTTGTGCAGAACTCGCATCCTTCGGGGAAGGAGATGACTTGCCACTCTTCGAGATCAGCGGTTCCTTTCACGTACGGGTAGAGCTCCAAGAAGTACACCGCCGCAGCTGCAGCCCCGACCTCGTCCGTACGCTCCATGTCCGCAGGCCGCTCAGGCTTCACCGGCCCCGTCGGCGACGGACTCGGCACCGGACTCGGCGCCTGGCTCACCACCGGCAGCGACGGCTCGACCACCGGCGCCCCCGACGAGCACCCCGCCAACAACCCCACCAGCAACACACCCACCACGAACCCACGCCCACGCACCCGCGCGAACACCCCCTGCAAACCCATCCCCAGCCCCCTCGATAGGTACCAGCACCAGGCAGCACCGCCCGACCACCAGCGAACCTAACCGCTCAAACCACCCCACCGGAACCCCCGATCCCGGACTGTGGACAACCACCCAGCACAGTCCCGCTCACATCCAGCAGCCACCACCCACCGAACGAGCACCTCGAGTCGTCACACCCACCCCACCGACAACCCCCACCACCCACCCGACGGACCCACCGCCGACCCCCACCACCCGCCGCGCCCGTCAGGTCGACGCGCCAACCCCCGACCACGAGGTTCCGCGCCCTCGACCACGGGCTTGAGGCCGCCAAAACCCTCAGAACGACCACAACCCCGTTCTCGGCACCCACGCCGGCACCCGCACCCACGCCAGCACCGGCAACGGCACCCGCACCCACACCCACACCGGCCACCCACACCACCCACCTCCGACACGACGAAGCCCCGCCCCCCAGACAGGGGACGGGGCCTCGGGAGGACGTCGTCAGGCGTCGAGCCGCACCAGGATGCGCGAGCACTCCTCGCAGCGCGCGACCTGCTCGGGGCCCTTGGCCTTGATCGCGGCGACGTCGGAGGGGTTGAGCTCGAGGCGGCAGCCCTCGCAGCGGCGACCGTTGAGCACGGCGGCTCCGAGTCCGCCGAGCTGGTTGCGCAGCCGGTCGTAGAGGGTGACGAGACCGGCGTCGATGCCCTCGACGGCCTTGGCTCGCGCCGCGGTCACGCTCGCGACCTCGGCGTCGACCTCGGCGAGCTGGGCGTCGCGCTCGGCCTCGACAGCGGTCTTGGCGGCGACGAGCTCGTCGTTCGCGGCGTCGAGCTTCGCGAGGGCGTCCTCGTGGGCCTCGAGCCGCTCCATGACGCCGAGCTCGATCTCCTCGAGGACCTCCTGGCGACGGGCCAGGGACTCGAGCTCACCGACGAGGGCCTGCGCGTCCTTGGCGCCGACCTGTCCGGAGTCGAGCCGGGTCTGGTCGCGGGCGGCGCGGTTGCGGACCTGCTCGACGTCGCCCTCGGCCTTGGTGAGCTCGCGCTTGAGGTCGCTCACGGCGGTGCGCGAGGCGACGAGCGAGGTGCTGAGGTCGGAGATCTGCGCGTCGAGCTCGGCGATGCGGGCGATCGAGGGCAGGGAGGCGCGCTTGTGCGTGAGCTGCTGCAGGCGGGTGTCGAGTGCCTGGACCTCCAGCAGTCGTCGCTGGTCCTCGGGGGGTGCAGTGCTCACAGGGTGCGTTCCTTTCGATGCAGTTGTGGGGCGCCGTGTCAGGCGCGGTGCGCGGAGCCGATCCGAGCGGTCCAGGGGTCGGTCCGGCGGATGCTCACGCGGGTATCCACCGTACCCGTATCTGCGAGCCGTTCGGTCAGGTCGGCGGCTGCGTAGCGCAGCCAGGGCCACTCGCTCGCGAAGTGGGCGACGTCGACGAGGAACGGTCCGCCTGCGGCTCCCCCCTCGAACTCGGCGCGCTCACGCAGCTCGGACGCGGGGTGGTGGCGCAGGTCCGCGGTGACGTAGACGTCCGCGCCCGCGCTGCGGACCGCGTCGAACAGCGAGTCTCCCGAGCCTCCGACGACGGCCACGGTGCTCACGGTCGCGTCGAGGTCTCCCGCGACGCGGACCCCCTGCTCGGTCGGGGGCAGCGCGGCGGCGACGCGCTCGGCGAAGGTGCGCAGCGTCGTCGGCTCCTCGAGGCGGCCCACGCGGCCGATGCCGGTCTCGGCGGGGTGCGCGCCGTCGTCGGGCCCGGCGGACCCGGACGGTCCGGCGGCGGGGACGAGCGGCGTCCGGTCGACGAGGCCGATCGCGTCCGCGAGCGCGTCCGCGACCCCGCGCGGTGCGGCGTCGGCGTTGGTGTGCGCGACGTACAGGCCGATCCCCTCGCGGACGAGGCGGTGCACGAGCGATCCCTTGAACGTCGTCGCGGCGATGGAGTGCACGGGCCGCAGGAAGAGCGGGTGGTGGGTCACGATGAGGTCTGCGCCCCACTCGATCGCCTCGTCGGCGACGGTCGCGACAGGGTCCACCGCGAAGAGGATCTTGCGCACGGGCTGGGCCGGGTCGCCGGTGACGAGCCCGACGGCGTCCCATCCCTCGGCGGTCGACGGCGGGTAGAGCGCTTCGAGGGTCCGGACGACGTCGGCGAGCGTGGGGTGCGCGGTCACGGGACCAGGCTATCCGCCGCGCCTCCGGGCCGACTGTCACGAACCGTCATGGGAGCGCTCCCTACCTGTGTCCGGCAGGGAAGCCGGACCCCGCGACGACGCCCCGGCGTCCACCGGCACCGGACAGTCCCGTGCCCTCGGTGCGTACCGCACCGCACGTCACCCGCACTTCCCGTACCGGCGAGCGCCGGGCGCACAGGCCGTCCTCGACGACGCACCTGCCCCTCAGCGCCGCCCAGACCACGGGCGCCCGACGCAGACGTCCTGCGCCCGAGGAGAGAACCGATGATCAGGAAGACCCAGAGCATCAGACGGCCGCGCACGTCGCGCAGGCCGCAGCGGACCGGCACGATCGGGATCGCGCTCGCCCTCGTCGGGACGCTCGCGCTCGGCGCGGTCCCCGCCCAGGCGCACGACGACCGGCACGGCGGAGGCGGAGGCCGTGGCGGCCTGCCGACCCCCGGCCTCCCCCAGACCCTCGCGACCGGGCTCCTCGGCCCCCTCTCGCTGGGCGTGGGCGACGACGGCTCGCTGTACGCCTCCCAGAACTTCGGCGGGGTCCTCACCGAGGTCAACCGCCGCGGTCAGCAGGACGTCTACACCGCCCCCGTCCCGGGCTCGGAGATCAGCGCGGTCTCGACCGACGGGCGCCGCGTGCTGTTCACCGAGGGCACCCCCGACGGCTCGAGCGTGCTCCTCAAGGAGCGCGACAAGCGCGGGAAGGTCCGCACGGTCGCGGACCTCGGCGCCCACGAGCAGGCCACCAACCCCGACGGTGGCGTGACGTACGGGTTCCGCGACCTGTCCCCCGACTGCGCGGCGCAGGTGCCGCCCGAGGTCGGCGGACCGAGCCACCCGGGAGAGGTCTTCTCGCACCCGTACGCCTCCACGACGATCGACGGCACCACGTACGTCGCCGACGCCGGGGCGAACGCCATCTGGTCGGTCGACCGGCGCGGGAAGGTCCGCACGGTCGCGGTCCTGCCCGCCCAGCCGCTCGCCGTGACCGCCGAGGTCGCCGCGGCGACCGGGATGCCCGGCTGCACGATCGGGCACACCTACTACGACGAGCCCGTCCCGACCGACGTCGAACGAGGCCCCGACGGACGCCTGTTCGTCTCGCTCCTGCCCGGCGGCCCCGAGGACCCGTCGCTCGGAGCCCGCGGAGCGGTGTACACCGTGAGCCAGCGGGGGAAGGTCTCCTTCTACGCGGGCGGTCTGCTCACGGCGACCAACCTCGCGGTCTCACCGCGCGGGGACGTGTACGTCGCCGAGCTCTTCGCGAGCCGCATCTCGGTGATCCGCAAGGGCACCACGACACCGGTGCCGTTCGCCGAGATCGTCATGCCGGGTGCGCTCGAGTGGACCTCGTCCGCGCTGTACGTGACCTCCGACGTGCTCGCGGGGCTCCCCACCGGGCCCGAGGAGCCCGGTGAGCCGGGCGGGACGAGCCTGCTCTCACCCACCGACTCCGCGCGGCACCGCCCCACACCCGCCCCGTCGCCCGAGCCCGTCCCGGGCGGCACGCTCGTGAAGATCCCGCTCAAGGGCGGGCGCTGAGCACGGGCCGGTCAGGCCGGACGCAGCACCGGCCGGCCCTGCCGGGCACCGGCCGCAGGGATCCCCTGCGGCCGGTGCCCACCCGACGGTCGGGTGACCGCCCGGCGCCGCGCGCGACGCCCGCGGCCCCCGCGACCTACCGTGGAGGGATGGGACAGCACTACGTGCGCTCCGTCCCGCCGGGTCCGCTGGGGGCGGCGGTCGGCTCGCTGCTGGGCTACGAGATCACCGAGGACGCCCCCGCGGTCCACCGCGGCCTGCCCTCGCCGTGGCTGACCGTCGTCATCAGCCTCGACGGGCCGGTCCCCACCGCGACCGGCCCGGGCCCGGACGCCGCGCTGCACCGCTACGCGTCGCTCGTCGGTGGCCTGCACACGGTGCCCGCGTACATCCATCAGCCCGCGCACCAGGAGGGGGTCCAGCTCGCGCTCGACCCGCTCGCGAGCCGGGACCTGCTGGGCGTGCCGTCCGGCGAGCTGGGCCTCGTGACCGACGCCGACGACGTGCTCGGCCACCTCTCGCGCGACCTGCGCGAGCGGCTCGGCGGGACCTCCTCGTGGGACGAGCGTCTCGCGCTCGTGACCGGCGAGCTCTTGCGCGCCCGGGGGTCCCGCAGCCCGACCCTCGGTCTGGTCCGTGCGGAGGTCGCCGAGGCGTGGCGGTTCGTCGTCCGCGCGGGTGGCCGGGTGTCGGTGCCCGACGTCGCCGCGCACGTCTGGCTCAGCCCCCGCCAGCTCACGTCCCTCTTCGCGGCCGAGCTCGGACTGAGCCCGGGAGCGGCGTGCCGCCTGATCCGTTTCGACGCGGCGCGGGACGCGGTGCGCGCGAGGTCCCTGGCGCCGTCGGGCCCGAGCCTCGCGACCATCGCGGCCCGCACCGGGTACGCCGACCACTCGCACCTGGTGCGCGACTTCCACGCGTTCGCGGGGGCGAGCCCGACGGCGTGGCTCGCCGAGGAGCGCGCAAACATCCAAGCCGGGGGCGGTGCACCGCGCGCAGGCTGAGTGCATGGACACCACGACAGCACTCACCGCACAGGTCTGGCCCACGCTCCAGGCGCACGACGCACCCGCGCTGATCGACTTCCTGGTCGACGTGGTGGGCTTCCGGCGCAACACCGTCATGGACGACGACGGGCGCGTCGCGCACGCCCAGCTCGACTGGCCACCCGGCGGCGGCATCATGCTGGGCTCGTTCAGGCCCGACGCCGAGTGGTCGCGCCCGCCGGGGACGTTCGGCGGGTACGTGGTCGCCGGGGAGGACGGCAGCGGCTCGGGGATCGAGGAGGTCGCGGAACGAGCGGCACGAGCCGGCGCGATCGTGTCGCCGCTGCACCGGACCGACTACGGCAGCCGCGAGCTGGTGCTGACCGACCCGGAGGGCAACCTCTGGTCGGTCGGGACGTACCCGGGAGAGCCGCGACGGGACTGACCGCGCGCCCGGGAGCGATCCGCTACTTGGCCTGCGCGTAGTCGTCGACGACCGCGACCGTGAGCGGGAAGTCGACCGGGAAGTCGCCGAAGAGCAGCTTCCCGGCCTCGGCCCCCGCGGCGCGGACCTCGTCGGCGACCTGCTCGGCGAGCTCGGCAGGGGCGTGCACGATGATCTCGTCGTGCAGGAAGAAGACCATGTGCGGCTGCTCGGTGAAGGGCGCGGGGGCCTTGCCCGAGGTGCGGGCCTGGGGCATCGCGGCGAGCCGCCCCCGGAGCGAGGCCATCCAGCACAGCGCCCACTCGGCGGCGGTCCCCTGCACGACGAAGTTGCGGGTGAACCGTCCCCAGGCACGCGTCTGGCTGCGGGCTCGGGACTGGGCGTCGCTCGACGCGGACTCGTCGTACGCGCTGCCCTGCGTCTCCTCCCAGCCCGACCCGGGCGGGGGCGAGCTGCGCCCCAGGCGCGTGGTCACGATCTCACCGCGCTCGCCCGCCCGTGCGGCCTGCTCGAGCAGCTCCAGGGCCCGGGGGAACGCCTTGGCCAGACGCGGCAGCATGAGCCCGCTCTCGCCCGTCGTGCCGCCGTACATGGCGCCGAGCATCCCGATCTTGGCCTGGGCCCGTGTCTCGACCGCCCCCGTGTCGACGATGCCCTGGTACATGTCGCCACCCCGGCCGGCCTCGGCCATGACAAGGTCTCCCGAGAGCCCGGCCAGCACCCGGGGCTCGAGCTGAGCGGCGTCGGCCACGACGAGCTTCCAGCCCGGGTCCGCGACCACGGCCGAACGGACCTGGTGCGGGAGCTGGAGCGCTCCCCCGCCGTTCGCGGCCCAGCGCCCGGTCACGACGCCCCCGACGACGTACTCGGGCCGGAACCTCCCGCCACGCACCCAGGTATCGAGCCAGTTCCACCCGTTCGCGGTGAGGAGTCGGCTGAGCTTCTTGTACTCGAGCAGCGGCGCGACGACGGGGTGGTCGACGCGTTCGAGGTCCCACTTGCGGGTCGACCTCACGCCGACCCCCGCGTACTCGAGGGCCTTGAGCAGCTCGGGGGCCGAGTCGGGGTTGAGGGCCGGCGCGTCGAGCGCCACGCGCACCTGCTCGGCCAGCGCCTCGAGCCGTGCGGGGCGCAGCCCGAGCAGCGGCCGGGGCCCCAGCATCCCCGTGAGCATCGCGTCGTGCAGGTCCTCGCGCCAGGGCAGGCCTGCGTGGCTCATCTCGGCGGCGGCGAGCGCTCCGGCGGACTCCGCGGCGAGCAGCAGCCGCAGGCGGCCCGGTCCCGACGACGTCGCGACGGCCTCGAGCTGGCGGCGCACCTCCCCCACGGGGTCGGACGGGGAGACGGTTCGACGGTCGCCGAGGTCGAAGAGCGCGTCGGGGCGCTCGATCCCCGGGACGGGGGCCGTCGGGACGGGGTGCATGTCGTCCCACGCGTCCCGTGGCGCCTGCGCGAACGCGGTCGCGGCCGTGAAGGTGGAACGCCGCAGGATGCCGCGGGACAGGCGCAGGTCGTGGGCTCGCTCGACCCGGGCGCCCGCTGCGAGGGCGGCCGGGTACCAGAGGTTGGTGTCGTCCCAGACCCACCGGGTCGTGGGTGCCGGCGGTCCGCCCGGGGCTGCGACGGACCCGGGGACCGCGTCGGGCCAGCGGGTCCGTCGCGGGGCGGCGAGGGGCTCGCCGCGGGCGTCGAGGTCCTGGACGTCGACGAGGCCCGGGTCGGCGGGCGACGTGCGGAGCGGGACCGAGTACACGACGCAGAGTCTGCCGTGCGGGTCTGACACACCTCGCCCACCGCACCGGTCCGCCGCCCGGCGCCTTCCTGGTGGCCCGGCCTACCGTCCGGTGAGCGCGAGCGCCCGACCGAGCACGAACCTCGCCCGCAGCACGTTCTCCGTCGTGGGGTCGGCGAGCAGGTCCGCGACGGTTCGTTCGACGGTCGCCATCCCGAGGTCACGGGCGAGGCGCTGACGCGTGGCGAGCGCCTCGTGCTGCCATCCCGTGAGGCGGCGGCGGCCCGTCGCCCCGAGCGAGTCGACGACCTCGAGCGCGGGCTCGCAGACCCGCACGACGGGCCCTCGGTCGACGGGCTCGGCGACGTGCGTGGTCGTCGACGCCTTGCGCAACGCCGCGATCCGCGCCGTGAGGCGACGCATCGCGGTCCAGCCCGGCGCCGTGCGGTACACGGGCGACATCGAGGGCGAGAAGAGCTCGAGCCCTCCCGTGCCGTCGCGCAGGAAGATGCCCACGGGCTCGTCCGCTCCCCCGCCCGGCTCGCGCTCGACGAGGACCGCGACCACGGGTCGGCGCGACGCGACGACCGACAGCAGCGCCTCGACGCTCCGTTCCTGGTCGACCGCGACGCGCAGGACGTGCGTCGTGCCGTCGGCCGCCGTGACGGGCCAGGTCACCTCGCGCCGCACCTCCTCGACCCCGACCGCCCCCGTCTCGCGCACCATGACCAGGCGCACCCGGCGGGCCGCTCGACCGAAGCCCACCTCCCCGGTGGTCGCGGTGTCCTGGAGCCGCCCGGCGATCGTGCGCAGCTCCTCGACGTCGAACCCCCCGCCCTCCACGCGACGCGTGCGCGAGGTGACGCTGAGGGACCCGTCGGGGCGGACCTCGGGGCCCTCGAGCGTGAACGGTCCCGCACAGACGCTCGCGACCGAGGACCCCCACAGCATCGGCAGGTCCACGTCCCGGCGGAACGCCGGGTCTGCTCCCGACGGCCGCGCGGCCGTGGCCGTGCGCACCACGCCGTGCTCCTGGTCCCAGGCCGTGAGGGTCATGCCGCGCGCCCCGCTCGCGGCGCGCCACCACCGCACCCCGAGCGGCACGAGGCGCCCAGGGCGTTCGTCGTCCTCGTCGGCCCTGGTGCCGCGCCCTCGCCGGGTCGGAGCGCCGACCAGGTCCGGCAGTGCCCCGGCAGGCGCGTCCCGGAGCGCGGCCGCGAGCGCCCACGCCTCGGCGAGCGCGCCCAGCGCGTCGGCCTCGGTCACGTCGTCGTCGCGCGACGCGAGCCCGTCGACGAGCCCTGCGGCGACGAGCAGGAGCCGGTGGAGCAGCAGGAGGCCCACGAGCCGGGCCCGTCCGGCGGCTCCTCGGAGCGCGTCGGCGGCGTCGGCACCGAGGTGGGACAGCCCGGCACCGACCACGTGCCCGACGACGGCGCTCGCCTCCTCGAGCCCCGCCCGCTGGGCGGTGGTCAGCTCGCCCGATCGCTCGACCTCGATCTCGTGGGGCCACGACCACGCGCGACCCTCGCGCGCGAAGACCCGGACGACCGCTTCGAGGCGGGCTGCGGCCTGGTCGGCGGCGGTCGACCTCCCCGCGACGACCATGCCCCCGTACCCCGCGGGGGCGACGAACACGACGTCGGTCGACGGGCCGCCGCTCGGCCACGAGATCGTGAGCCGTGCGCCGTCGATCGCGAGGTCGCACGCGTCGGTGATGCCGTTCCCTCCCTCCGCCACTCCCGCGAGGAGCACGCTCGGCAGACGCTCGACGACCCGCCGCACGGCCACCTTGCCCGCGGTCCGGCACACCGCGGCCGGGCTCAGGTCGAGGAGCGCGGCCAGAGGGCTGGGAGCATCGGCGGCCTCGGCAGGTCCGGCCCCTGCGGGGGTGCCGCGCCCACCGCCACCGCCGACCGCTCCACCGTCCACCGCCCCGGTACCGCCGTCGTCCGCGACGGGGCCGGGCGACGAGCCGTCCGGCCGCTCGCGGGCCCAGAGGCACGCGGCCACGACGTGCTGGCACACTCCCGCCGTCGGGCACGAGCACGACGCGGCGACCGGACCCTTCGGCCCGAGCCGGACCACCGCTGACCCGCAGGCGACCACGACCTCGTCCGGGGACTCCGACGCGAGCGAGACCTCTCCCCCGGCGAGGTCCTTGCGGGCGCGCCGCAGCAGGCCTGCGTTGCCGAGCGCGACGAGCGCGGCGTCGTCGTACCCCGCGAACACGGCCAACCATGCCGGGGTCATACGAGCACCTCCCCGAGCCACTCGGCGAACCGTTCGGGCGTGAGCGCGGCGACGTGCATGCCGCTCTCGGCCAGGCGACGCGCCGTGCCCTGGTCGTAGACGGGCTCGGCGGACTCGTCGAGCGCCGCGAGGCCGAGCAGCCGGACGCCCGACTCCGCGAGCCGCCGGACGGACGCGAGGAGCTGGGCCACCGACCCGCCCTCCTCGAAGTCGCTCACGAGCACCACGACCGTGCGGCTCGGGGTCGTCACCTGCTGCTCGGCGTAGCGCACGGCCTTGGCGATGTCGGTCCCGCCTCCCAGCTGGGCCGTGAGGAGGACCGCGACCGGGTCGTGCGCGAGGTGCGACAGGTCGACCACGTTGGTGTCGAACACCGCGAGCCGCACCGTGATCCCCGGCAGGGCCGACATGATGCCCGCGCAGACCGCGCTGTACAGGAGCGAGGCCGCCATGGACCCCGACTGGTCGACGAGGAGCACGACGTCCCAGGTGAGCGTGCGACGCGCACGGGACACGAACCGCACGTCCTGGACGATCAGCCGACCCGACCCGGGGTCGTAGCGCGAGAGGTTGGCCTGGAGCGTGCGCTTGCCGTCGAAGTTCTGGCTGACCTTGTGCATCGAGCGCCGCGACCTGTCCTTGCGTCCGCTCAGGGCCGTCGCGAACTGCGGGCGCAACCGCCGCACGATGTCCTCGACCACGCGCGCGATCACCGTCCGCAGCCCGGCTGCGGCGCGCTCGTCGAGCCGGCCGCGGACCTGCAGCAGCGCGGTCGCGAGCTCGCGGCTCGGCTCGAGGGCCTCGGCGGCGGCCGGGTCGGCGAGCAGCTCCGTGAGCCCGTAGCGGCTCACCGCGTCGACCTGCATGCGCTCGAACGTCTCGCGCGGGAAGAGCGAGCGCGCCTGGCCGAGCCAGTCGAGCGCCTTGAGCGCCGAGGGATCGAGGCTCCCTCCGCCGCCCCGCGCGCCCGGCTGCCTGCCCAGACGGTGGCCGCGCCGGACGTACTCGCGGTCGTAGAGATACTGCAGCGCACGTTCGATCCCGGCGTCGCCCGGTCCCTGCTGGAGCTCCTGGGCGGCGTAGCGCCCCAGGACGAGCCGCCAGCGGCGGGCGGCCACCTGGTCGGTCACCTGGCTGGTCGCCGGTGCGACCACACGGTCGGTCACGGGGACGGCGGTGCCGCCACCGGGGCGGCGGGCGCTGTCGCGGTCGGTGTGCGGGGCGGTCACGGGTGGTTCTCCTCGAGGTCGTGGTCGGCCTGGTCGTCGAGCACCCGGTCGGCGGCCGGGCCTGCGCGGCCCGCGCGGCCGGCGTGCGCGTGACGCGTGCCGCCGCCCCACGCACCGAGGCCGTCGCGGTCGAGCATCGCGGCGAGCTCGCGCTCGAGGGCGAGGCCCGTCTCGAGATCCTGCTCGGTCACCGCCAGGTGCACGTCGATCCGCTCGGTGCGGGTCCCCGTGCGCTCGGCGACCTGCTGCGCGAGCCGGTGCGTCTCGGCGGGCTTGAGCCACGTGAAGGCGCGACGCAGGTCCGGCAGGACCGCCAGGAACGCGGCCTCGTCGAGGTCTCGCAGCCCGGCGTGGACCGCGTCGAACAGCTCGGGGGTGTGCAGCAGGAGGTCGGGGGCCACCCGCAGCAGCCCCCCGAGGAAGCGGACCGCGGCGACCGGGTCCGCGCCGGGGCTGAGCTGGGCGCGCACCTCGGCGACCAGCACGTCGTCGTCGAGGGCGTCGTCGACGGCGGCGAGGCCCACGAGGGCTCCCCGGACTCCAGGGGCCGTGCCGCGGTCCTCGCGCAGGCGGTCCAGCTCGCGGCGCACGGGCTCGACGCCTCCTCGTGCGCTGCGGCCGGGCGCTGCGCCCGCACCGGGTGTGTCCGCGAGAACCGGCGCGCCGTCGTCGTCGGGCACGCGGGGGCGATCGCCCGCACGGCGCGCCTCCCGCAGGAGGTCGCGCAGCGACACGAGCGTCCCCACGGCCGCGGGCTCCGCGTCCGCGTCGACCTTCCCGAGGCCGGGGACCAGGTAGGCGACGGTCGCGAGGCCGTGGTCGAGCAGGTCGAGCAGCTCGGTGGCGTGCTCGTCCAGGCCGAGCTCGACGCGCGCGTCCCACAGGTCGACCAGGCGGTGCAGCCCGCCCACGACCGACTCGAGCGACGGGTCGACGTCGAGCGTTGACCGCAGGAGAGCGACGAGCCGGTCGAGATGGTCGGTGAGCCCGAGGACGACGGCCTGCGCGACGAGTCGCGCGACCCCGAGCGCCGAGCGGCCCGTCGTCGCGAGCTCGTGCTCGAGCCGGTGCAGGCGGTGCACCGCGACGGCCTCGAGCGTCGCCCCCTGGTGCGAGAGCTCGACCAGGGAGGCCTCGACGAGCGGCGTCCAGGCGTACTCCCACTCCTCGACCAGCAGCCCGAGACCGCGGCCCGAGACGTGGTCAGGACCCGAGACCTGGTGCGCGAACCCGCTCCCCACGAAGTCCATGAGCGCGAGGAAGGCCCGGCGCTCCCGGTGCCGGGGCGTGCGCCGGGCGTCGAGGCGCGTGCGGCGCGGCGTCGAGTCGGTCACGACGAGCCGCAGCGCCTCGGCCTGTTCCCGGGCGCGCCGGACGAGCGGTGGCGACGCGAGCCCCGGCGGGACCTCACCCAGTGCCCGGCCTCCGAACACCTCGGCGACGGCCTGCCCGAGGGGACGTCCCAGGCCCAGGTCGAGCCCGCCGTCGTCCTTGACGAAGCACGAGGTGAGGGCATCGAGCAGGTCGGTGCGCCCCGGCCACGGCCGCTCGCGCAGGTCGGCGAGACGACGAGCCTGCTCGGCCGCCGACGCCACCTCGGCAAAGCTCACCTGCGCGCCACGGGTCGTGGCGGCCGCCGCGACGTCGACGAGGAGCGCGGTGCTGAGCGCCGAGAGCCCCGCGGGGTCGCGGTGCGCGGCCCAGAGACGCTCGTAGTACCCGGGCGAGGGCATGCCCGCGCCGTATCCGCGCAGGCCGTCGAGCCGCTCGTGGTCGTAGCGGATCAGCCAGGCGTCGGCGGCGGCCGGGTCGCCGTAGCCGCCTGCCGGACGGCGGCCCACGACCGCCTCACCCTCGGGCGCCCCGGTGAGCGCCTCGACGAGCGCGAGCGTGTGGAACGCGCCCGTCACGACGACCACGGGCCCCTCGACCCGAGCCCTGTGCTCGGTGACGCGGGCGGACATGAGGGCTTCCCGTGCGAACGACCCGTCGGCGTCGAGCACCTCCTCCTCGTAGTCCAGGCGCGCGAGCGCCGCCCATGCGAAGACGTCGTCGAAGAGCTCGCGCCAGTCCGTGAGCTGCTCGCGCGTGCGTGCCTCGAACAGGTGGTCCCACACCTCGTCGTGGTCGCGGCACCCGAGACGCTCCGCGATGGCCGCGACGGTCCGCGAGTGCGCGAGGTTGCGCTCGGACTGCAGGGTCCGGGCGAACGCGTCGTCCTCGTCCTCGCCCGGTGCGTCGGGCGCGTCCGACGCACCCGGCGCGGCGGCCTCCTCGCGCGCGGCCCAGGACCGGTCGACGAACGCGACCTGTGCTCCCAGCCGGTCGGCCGTGCGCAGCGCGACCCACTCGGGCGAGAACTCGGCGAGGGGGTAGAACCCCGCCCCCTTGCCGTCGGTCCCGAGGCTCAGCACGGCGACGGGAGGGCGCGTGCGGGGGTCGAGCAGCGCGGGCAGCAGCCGGCCGTACTCCTCAGGCCCTTCGATGAGCACGACGGCGGGACGCACCTCGTCGAGGAGCGCCTCGACCGCGAGCGCGCACGCCGGGCTGTGGTGCCGGACGGGGGCGAGGTAGATGCCCTCGTCCCGCAGCGCCTCGACGCCCGCAACCGCACGCTGCATCCGCTCGGGCGCGAGCCCCCAGGCCGCCCGCACCGGCACGGGTGCTACTGCCACAGGGACTCCGCCGCCGAGAGGAAGGACTTCCAGCGCGGGTCGCGCCGCGCACGCTCGCGCACCACGTTGTCGACGTAGTGCCGGAGCCGACGGGCGTCCTCCTCGTCCCCCTTGGAGGCCACGCCCGCGAGCTGGCGCGCGACCTCGGCGGGGGTCACCGTCCCGTCGCCGAGGTAGCGGGCCTCGAGCGAGGCCGCGACCGCGACGTTGACGGCCTCGGCCGTCGACATCACGGTCTCGGGTCGCTTGACGGGCGCCCCGTTGCTCGTGGCACCGGTCCGCAGGTCCTGGAATGCCGTGACGAGCACGTCCAGGACGTCCCTGTCGAGGGGTGGGCGGTCTGCCGCCGGCCCGAGCTCGGCCGTGAGCTGGGCCTCGATGAGGTCGATCTCGAACTGGCGGTCCGTGAGGGGCTTGATCGTCTCGAAGTTGAACCGCCGCTTGAGCGCAGCCGACATCTCGTGGACTCCACGGTCCTTGAGGTTCGCGGTCGCGAGCACGTTGAAGCCCGGGCGGGCGGACACCCTGGCCTCGCTCCCGAGCTCGGGGATCATGAGCTGCTTCTCCGAGAGGATCGAGACCAGGGTGTCCTGGATCTCGGGGGCGCAACGCGTGATCTCCTCGAACCGGACGATCCTGCCCGCGCTCATGGCCTGCTGGACGGCCGACGGTACGAGCGAGCGCTCGCTGGGCCCCTCGGCGATGAGCAGCGCGTAGTTCCACGAGTAGCGGATGTGGTCCTCGGTCGTCCCTGCCGTGCCCTGGACCGTGAGGTTCGACGTCCCGCTGACCGCCGCGGCGAGCAGCTCCGACAGCATCGACTTCGCGGTGCCGGGCTCGCCCACGAGCATGAGCCCCTGACGCCCGAGCAGGGACACGACGGCGCGGTCCACGAGCGGGTCGTCGCCGTAGAACTTCCGCCGGACACCGAGCTCGGCGTCGCCCACGACGAAGGCGCGCACGGCCCGCGGGCTGAGCCGCCACCCGGGCGGCAGCTCCGCACCCGTGGAGCGGTCCGCCGCCGCGAGCACCGCGAGCTCGTGCGCGAACCGCACCTCGGCGGGCGGGCGGATCTCCTGCGCGGGGCCGCGGTCGAGGACGGGCGTCGCGCCGTCGTGGGCCCCGGTGGTCGGCGGGCTCGCCGGCCCTGCCGTGCCCGCCGTACTCGCGGTCGTGCCGTGCGTGGTCACCATGCGCTCTTCTTCTCCCAGTCGGCGTCGAAGCTGCCACCGGCAGCGACGGTCAGGTAGTCGCGGTAGGACTCCGCGACGAGGGCGGGGGGCAGGTCCGCCAGACGCGCCTGGGCGCTCTGCCCGTAGGCCCGGACCGAGCGGCGGAACACGAGCTCGGTGAGGGCCGCGGGGATGTTCTCCTCGGGCAGGAACGCCCCCGTGAACTCGATGACCACGGTGATCCCCACGCTCGGGTACGACTTCTCGTAGCCCGAGAACCACCCGCCGTCCTCGGCCTGGCTGCGCGTGTAGCCGAGCTTGGTCGCCCGGCCGCGGACGGTGAAGCTGTCCGTGAGCCAGCCCTTGCGGTCGGCGATCGCGATCGCCTGACCGTCGAACGCGGGGACGTCCACCGCGAGCTGATCGAACAGGGGCGTGATCTCGTAGTCGGCCAGGTGCTCGCGCCAGCGACCGGCGTCGTCCTGGCCGAGCAGGACGCCGTGCGCGACCGACACGGTCGCGCCGTCGGCGAGCGTCACGTCCTCGTCGTCGACGTCGATCAGCGCCCCGCCGTCACCCGGGCGGAAGGCGCGCTGGTCGGGGCCGGGATTCTCGAGCCACACGAGACCTGCCGCGAGGCGCGACATGACCGGGTGCCCTGCGACGAACTCCTGCCAGTCCGCCACCGGCCACTCGCGGCCCGTGCACATGGCCTCGTGGAGGCGCTGGGTCTGGAGCGCGACGACGGCCTTGAGCTCCTTGCGGCTCGCCGAGAGCTGGGCCTTGGCCGCCTTGACCTGGTCGGGGTCGTCGTCGGCGCGGAGTGCGGGCAGCGCCTTGACGACCTTGCCCGCGTCGTTGGTGAGCTCGAGCGTGAAGGTGGGCGTGATGCGCGCCGCGTACTCGCGCGACCCGAGGTCGAGGTGCAGGATCCCGTCGTCCTCGAAGCCCGCGGTCTGCACCGTGCGGTCGGCGAGCTCCTCCGCGGACCAGCCACGACGCTCGGCCAGGTCCTCCGCGAGCGTCCGGGCGGTCGTCTGCACCGTGGCCTGGCGGTGGCGCCGGGCGACCGACAGCAGGAGCTGGACCGCGGCCGGCTCGCCGTTGGCCGCGAGCGCCCGGACGAGCGCCTCGATCTGGGCCCGTCGGGTGATGTGCGCCGTGAGGTACTGCTGCGCGGCTCGGGCGAGCTCGGCGCCGGGCATGCCGACCGTCAGTGCGAGGAGTCCCTTGTCGGCGATGGCCGAGCCGAGGTAGGTCGACTGGTGCTCGCGATACGCGTCCTGATGGTGCTGGTCGACGGTGCGCGCCGCCTCGGCCTCGTAGTACTGGGGGTGCTGCTCGTACCAGCGCTGGTAGCGGTCGTAGCGGTCCTGCGCCTCGCTGTCCGCGTAGGCCCGGCACTCCTCCGCCGTGGGGCCCCGGGTGTCCCGACCGATCCACGTCTCCAGGGCGAAGCGGCCGAGCGCCGCGCGGCTCGCGTCGTCGAGGAGCGACTCGTAGCGGGCGATCAGCCCGAGTCCGCTCGGGTCCTTGAGCTTGACCGCGAGCACGACCCACCACCGCACGACCTCGGCGGGAACGGGCTCGCCGTCGGCGGCCCAGCGCAGGGCGGGCAGCCCGTCGACGGGGAACCACGCCATGCTCGCCGGGGCCTTGGTCTTCAGCCCCTTGGTCGCCTCGGCGAGCAGGGTGGCGGGCGCGAGCTCGGCGGAGATGTCGTCGCCCAGGGACTCGAGGGTGCCGAGGAGCGCCGCGCGGGCCACCTCGCGACGCTCCGTCGCGAGCGCCGCCCGCAGCGCCGGGATCGCTGCAGGGTCGCCGAGCCGCTGCAGCCAGGTGGCGGCAGTGACCCGGATCTCCGTCTTGCCGTCGCGCAGCCCCTGCTCGGCCAGCGCGCGAGCGCCGGCGTGCGACTCGAGCACCTTCTGCGCGGCGACGCGGTGCGTCCTGCCCTCGCCCAGCGCGAGCTCGGCGAGCCGCGGCAGATAGCGGCCGGGAAGGGACGGGAAGCCGCTCAGCACGGTGAGCGCCACGGCGAGCCGTTCGACGCGGCTCGAGGTGACGACGGTGCTCGGGGCCCGCAGTCCCAGGTGCGTGTCGAGCGCTCGCGGGTGCTCGGCGTAGTAGGGCCACAGGTGCTCGGGCGCGAACGTCTCACGGGCGAACCACGAGTCGAACACGAGCTCCGCGACGGCCTCCTCGGTGTCCTGGACCCCTGCTCGACCGACGCCGTCGGCCAGGACCCGGAGGTCGACGGCCAGGTCGGTCGTGCCGTACAGCCTGTACCAGGGGTACCGCTGCCTGCCGCCGCCGTGCGCGCGTGCGAGGCGGATCTCGTGCAGCATGGTCAGGCCCTCGAGACGGCTGCGGATCGCGGGCGCCTGGAGCACGAGGAGCACCTTGTGCGGGGGCACCTTGGTCAGGGCGCCCGAGAGGTGCTGCGCGGCCTGCGTGAGGTGGTCGTCGGTGATGACCGACAGGTCCTTGACGGATCCCCGCGCGTTGCTGAGCCGCCAGTTCTGGGCGTCGGCCTGGGGCAGGGCCTCGAGGTCGTCGAGCTCCTTGCGGGCCGCGGCCAGGCGGCGGTCGACGGCGTCACGGGCCGAGCGCACGAACGCCTCGCCGAGGACGACGTCGGGCAGCGGCGTGAACGGGGGGACGTCGAGCGGTTCGTCGTCGTCCCCGGACTCGACGTCGAGGGCGGTGGCTCGCTCGACCGCGTTCGACAGGAGCGTGCCGCGGGCACCGCGGGGGTCGGCAGCGTGGGCGCGGCGGAGAGCGTCGATCCCGCCCTCGACGCCCGCGAGGTGGGTCACCAGCCCGGGGAGGCGGCTCGCGGGCATCGTGGTCAGGAGAGGTTCGAGGAGCTCGACCTGGTGGGCGGCGGGCAGGGTCGCCAGGTTGCCGGCCGCCTGCTCGCGCACCGACTTCGCGTTGTCGGTCGCGAGCTGCGCGACGAGCCCGACGAACGCGTCGCGCACGCCGGGCCGGGGGCGCAGGAACCGGAGGAGCTCGACCTTGCCGGTCGCGCGCAGCGCGGCGGTCGCGTCGCTGGTCTCCTGGAGGTGGGCGAGCAGGTACTCCTCGACTCCCGGCTGGGCCGCGAACGTCGCGAGCGGGTCGCCGTAGTAGTCGGCCGTGGCGGGGCGGTCGAAGATCGCGGAGACGACGGCGGCCGGGATGCGTCCGTCGGCGACGCCGCCCTCTCGCGCGATCGCGACGAGCAGCTCGGGGGTCCAGCCTCCGCGGATGCCGGGCTTGTCGCCCTTGCCCGTCGTGCGTCGGCCGCTGCAGGACTTGGCGACGTCGGTCAGGAGTGCCGCGTACCAGGCGGGGAGCCGGTCCGAGGTGCGCGAGACGTCGGGAGAGACGGCGGCGAGGAGCCGTCCCAGGCGGATGAGGGCCTCGATCCGGACGGGCTCGGTGAGGGTGTAGAGGTTGTTGCGGGCCGTGACGCCCTTGTTCACGGTCCAGCCGGGTACGCGCTCCTTGATGGCCTGGTCCTGGGCCTGGGTCGTGTACGACCACCTGCCCAGCGTCGCGGGGCGGTCGAGGAGGCGGTCGAGCGCGTCGTCGCCGCGCTGGGAGAGCTCGGTGAGGAGCTCGGGCCCGTCGCCGGCGTGGACGTAGGCGACCGCGCGGGCCGCGAGGCCCTCGGTGTCCGCGTCGAGGATCTTCAGTCCGTCGACCAGCCTCGCCGACGGCCCGCCCCGCCGCCCGTCGTCCGCCCGGTCCGCACCGGGCGACGTGCCGCCGCCCTCGACCGCACCGTCGTGGTCTCCCTGGAGCCACCCTCTGATCTTCTCGAACACGCGTCCCACCGTCTGCTCCGGGCCGCCGGACCGGGGTCCGGGGGCCGCCGCGCTCCATCGGCACGGCGTCGTCGGTCACAGTAGGAGAAGCCACCGACACGCGTCGATGCTGTCAGTAGAGGGAGGCCGGGTGACGCTGCCGGGGCGCTCGCCGCAGCCGCAACCCGTCGACGACCGGACGCGGGAGGTCCGGCGAAGGGAGGTCCGGCGGCGGGAGGTCCGGCGGCGGTGAGGGGCGAGGGAGCCTGGTGATCGCTCGACCTCGCGTGCCCTCGCCGAGCGAGGGCTGGGGTGGGCCCGGAGGGACTCGAACCCCCGACATCCACGGTGTAAGCGTGGCGCTCTAACCAACTGAGCTACAGGCCCCAGAACAGCGGTGCACAGCCTACCGGGTCACCGGCACCACTCGGCACATCGGTCGCAGATCGGGCATCACGTGCCCGACGGCGGCGGTCCCCGCGCGCGGAGCAGAGCGCACCTCCGGCGCACGGTGGACCGAGACGCACCGGCTCCAACGACGGGCCCCCGACGCACGACGGGCGCACCGCAGCACGAGGCAGCGGCGCGCCCGTCGAGGGAACGACCGTCAGAGGGACGCGAGCGCCGCCCGGTACCCCGCGAGGTCCCGACGCTGCCCGCGCGGGTTCACGACGGACCACCGGACGACGCCGCCCGAGTCGATCAGGAAGCTGCCGCGGACCGCGAGGCCGTCGGCGTCGTCGAACACCCCGTACCGACGGGCCACCTCTCCGTGGGGCCAGAAGTCCGAGAGGAGGTCGAACGTGTACCCCTCCTGCGCGGCCCAGGCCTTGAGCGAGAAGACGGGATCGCACGAGATCGCGTAGAGCGAGACGCCCGCGGTCTCGAACTCCGCGATGTTGTCGCGGAGCTCGCACAGCTCGCTCGTGCACGTCCCGGAGAACGCGAACGGCACGAACACGAGCAGGACGGGACCGCCACGCAGGTCTGCGAGGCGGACCGGGGTGCCGTGCGTGTCGGTGAGCGTGAAGTCCGGGGCGAGGTCGCCCGGCCGTACCGTCAGCTCGGGCGCCGGGGCGCCACCCGGGGCAGGCTCAGCGCCCACGACCACGCGTGCCGAGCTTGGTCGCGGACCAGTCGGGCGCGATCGCGAAGGTGCTCGTGGCGTGCAGCCCGGCCGTGGTCGCGGCCTCCTGCAGGTCGTTGTGCCCCACGTGGCCCTCGCGGCCCGCCTTGGGCGTGAAGATCCAGATGAGCCCACCGTCGTCGAGCACGGTCTGGACGTCGACGAGCATGTCGGTCAGGTCGCCGTCGCCCTCACGCCACCAGACCACGACACCGTCGGTGACGTCGCCGTAGTCCTCGTCCACCAGCTCGGAGCCGACGAGCTCCTCGATCTCGGCGCGGAGGTCGTCGTCGACGTCCTCACCCCAACCGAACTCCTGCACCACATGGCCAGAGAGGAACCCCAGGCGTCCTGCACCCTGGGGGTCCGGCGTCGCTCCCACTTGTGTCTCTTTCCCTTCTTCGTACTGCTCGATGATCTGTGACCTGCTTGGCAAAGGTAGCCCACGCCACTCCCGCGTGCCTCAGCAGAGCGGGTGCGTCGCACGCGGCATCTCGACCGGCGCAGTTGCACCAGTGTTGCGGGGTTCTGCACTCGGCACAACGTCGACGCACCCTGGAAGGTGCCTCGATCGCCCTGCGCGGGCTGCGTCGTCGGGCGTGCGGACGTCCCGCGCACCCCGACGAGGCACCCTCCTGCACGCTCTGCTCACCGGACGCACACACTCCTGTGTCACGGAGATCACGCTCTCTTGACCCCCTTGTGGTGTGACTTCCAGGCCGCGGGGTAACAGAATGGTTCGACCACCCGACAGTGTGGAGGGCACGGTCGCCACCAGCGGCTGCTCCCGCCCCGCAGGAGTGGCTGGAGGTGAGCGGGCACGGTGTACCGCGCCGTGATTCAATCCGAATACCGCTCCGAACAAGATATGAGGTTGCTGGTGGCTTCGTTTGACGAGACCGGACCGCTGATCAACGGTCTGCTCAGCCAAGTACCGGACATCGACCCCGCTGAGACGAGCGAGTGGGTCGAGTCCCTGGACGGACTGATCGACGACCGCGGCGGCCCGCGTGCGCGCTACGTCCTGCTCAACATGCTCAAGCGGGCACGCGAGCGCAACGTGGCGATCCCGACGTCGGTCAACACCCCCTACGTCAACACCATCGGTGTGCACGAGGAGCCGTACTTCCCCGGTGACGAGGCCATGGAGCGCCGTTACCGCAGCTGGAACCGCTGGAACGCCGCCGTCATGGTCACGCGTGCACAGCGCCCCGGGATCGGGGTCGGCGGGCACATCTCGTCCTACGCGTCGGTCGCGACGCTGTACGAGGTGGGCCTGAACCACTTCTTCCGCGGCAAGGACCACCCGGGCGGCGGTGACCAGGTCTACTTCCAGGGTCACGCGAGCCCCGGCGTGTACGCGCGCGCGTTCCTCGAGGGCCGCCTCTCGGCCGACCAGCTCGACGGGTTCCGCCAGGAGAAGTCGCACGCGGGCGGCGGCCTGCCGTCCTACCCGCACCCGCGCCTCATGCCGGACTTCTGGGAGTTCCCCACGGTCTCGATGGGTCTCGGCCCGGCCTCCGCGATCTACCAGGCGTGGACCAACCGCTACCTGCACAACCGCGGCATCAAGGACACGAGCCAGCAGAACGTCTGGGCCTTCCTCGGCGACGGCGAGATGGACGAGCCGGAGAGCCGCGGCATGCTGCAGCTCGCCGCGCAGCAGGGCCTGGACAACCTGAACTTCGTGGTCAACTGCAACCTGCAGCGCCTCGACGGCCCGGTCCGCGGCAACGGCAAGA
Source organism: Oerskovia douganii (assembly GCF_015142735.1). GTDB lineage: Bacteria > Actinomycetota > Actinomycetes > Actinomycetales > Cellulomonadaceae > Oerskovia > Oerskovia douganii. The sequence continues at coordinate 88,347 of NZ_JACSPN010000015.1, forward strand.
TCATCCAGGAGCTCGAGGCGCAGTTCCGCGGCGCGGGCTGGAACGTCATCAAGGTCATCTGGGGCCGCGAGTGGGACACCCTGCTCAACGCCGACAAGGACCGTGCGCTCGTCAACCTGATGAACGTCACGCCCGACGGCGACTACCAGACCTACCGCGCCGAGAGCGGCGCGTTCATCCGTGAGCACTTCTTCGGTCGCGACCCGCGCACCAAGGCGCTCGTCGAGAACATGTCGGACGACGACATCTGGGCGCTCAAGCGTGGCGGCCACGACTACCGCAAGCTGTATGCGGCGTACGCGGCGGCCACGGCCCACACGGGCCAGCCGACGGTCATCCTGGCGCACACGGTCAAGGGCTACGGCCTGGGGTCGGGCTTCGCGGGACGCAACTCGACGCACCAGATGAAGAAGGTCGGCCTGGCCGACCTCAAGACGCTGCGCGACTCGCTGCGCATCCCGATCACGGACGAGGAGCTCGACGCCAACCCGTACGAGCCCCCGTACTACCACCCGGGTGCCGACGCGCCGGAGATCCAGTACATGCAGGAGCGTCGTCGTCAGCTCGGCGGGTACGTGCCCGAGCGCCGGGCCGCGCCGGCCCCGGTCACGCTGCCGGGCGACAAGACGTACGAGATCCTCAAGAAGGGCTCGGGCAACCAGGAGATCGCCTCCACCATGGCGTTCGTCCGGCTGCTCAAGGACCTCATCAAGGACAAGGAGATCGGCAAGCGCATCGTGCCGATCATCCCGGACGAGGCCCGGACGTTCGGTCTGGACTCGATCTTCCCGTCCGCGAAGATCTTCAACACGCAGGGCCAGAACTACCTCGCCGTGGACCGCGAGCTCATGCTGAGCTACAAGGAGTCCGAGGCCGGGCAGATCATGCACACCGGCATCAACGAGGCCGGTTCCGCGGCCGCGTTCCAGTCGGTCGGCACCTCCTACGCCACGCAGGGCGAGGTGATGATCCCGTTCTACATCTTCTACTCGATGTTCGGGTTCCAGCGCACGGGCGACCAGTTCTGGGCCGCGGGCGACCAGCTCACGCGCGGGTTCATCATCGGCGCGACGGCCGGGCGCACGACGCTCACCGGTGAGGGCCTCCAGCACGCGGACGGTCACTCGCCGCTGCTCGCCGGCACCAACTCGGCGATCGTCCAGTACGACCCGATCTACGGCTACGAGATCCGCCACATCGTGCGCGACGGCATCGAGCGCATGTACGGGCCGGGCAAGGACGGTCACGGCGAGGACGGGCGCGACCAGAACGTCATGTACTACCTGACGGTCTACAACGAGCCCATGCAGCAGCCGGTCGAGCCGGAGGACGTGGACGTCGAGGGCATCCTGCGCGGCATCCACCGCATCAAGTTGTCCGAGGCCTCGGGTCCCAAGGCGCAGATCCTCGCCTCGGGCGTGGGCGTGCCGTGGGCGCTGGAGGCGCAGGAGCTCCTCGAGAAGGACTGGGGCGTCTCCGCCGACGTCTGGAGCGTCACGAGCTGGAACGAGCTGCGCCGCGACGGCCTGGCCGCCGAGCAGGACGCGTTCCTCAACCCGGCCGCGACGCCGCGCGTGCCGTACCTGACGGCCAAGCTCCAGGGCGCCGAGGGCCCGTTCGTCGCGACGAGCGACTACGACCACCTCGTCCCGGACCAGGTCCGGCAGTGGGTCCCGGGCGACTACGCGGTGCTCGGTGCGGACGGCTTCGGCTTCTCCGACACGCGTGCCGCGGCCCGTCGTCACTTCAAGATCGACGGCCCGTCCGTGGTCGTCCGCGTGCTCCAGCAGCTCGCGAAGCAGGGCAAGGTCCCCGCGGAGGCCTCTGCCCAGGCGATCGAGAAGTACCGTCTGATGGACGTCAACGCCGGCACGTCCGGCAACGCGGGCGGCGACTCCTGATCGTCCCCCCGCCCGTAGTGCCCGACGGCGCCGCTCACCTCGCGAGGTGAGCGGCGCCGTCGGCGTTCGTGGGGCGGGCGACGCGGGTGCAGGCCGGCCGCGCGGCCCGTGCGCGCGTCGGGCGGCTGCCCGGTGACGGGCTAGGTGCCCGAGCGGTGCTGCTCCGCGTGCGCGATCGCGAGGGTGAGCTCGTGCTGGAGCGGCGCCACGAGCGCGGTGTCCGGGTGGAGCCCGAGCGAGGCGAGGTGGTGCTTGGCCTCGAAGATGCGGTCTGCCTCGATCGCCGACAGCACGAGCTCACGCCCGGCCGCCGGCGTGTGCTCCTTGGCCCGCCAGTGCCCCACGCCGAGCCCCAGAGCCTCCACGGGGAGCCCGGCCTCGCGCAGGATCTCCATGCTCTTGGCGAGCGCGAGCCCCGACGGGTCACGTTCGGCCGCGGTCGCGAAGCGTCGCAGCGCCGCCTCCTGGTCGTCGTCGAGCGAGAGCCTGCCGAGCTCGACCAGCGGGTACCACCCGCGCGGGTGCCCCGCGAGCTCCTCGGCGAGCGCCCAGACCGCGAGGTCGGCGGCGCGCTGCTTCTCGCTCTCGTCGGCCGGGGCCGCGAGCGGGTCGGCCGACACGTGGGACTCCGCCGCCCGGCGGCGGACGATCTCCGCGAGCGCCTGGAAGGCCCTCTCGTCGTTGGGGTCGTCGACGAGCATCGCCCGCAGCGCGTCCTCGTGCACGGTGTCGCCGCGGCGCTCGGCGCTGGTCGGACGGCGCGCGCCGACCTTCGACGCCGAGGACGGGCGTCGCATGAGCTGTCGGAGTCGGGGCATCAGGGCCATGGATCGACACTAGCGGCTCCGGTGCGGCTCGCCCCCGGAAGACCACACAGCGCACGGTCAGGTTTTGTGGACTCCCCACAACGATGCCGCCCGGACGCCGTATGCTCGGGACGTGCCGATCACGGGGAACACCGACAACCTGCAGCGACTTCGGGACGGCAGCGGGATGCTGGCCGCCGCAGCCCTGCGACGCCTCGACGAGGACCTCCCCTGGTACCGGGCGCTGCCCGCGGAGGACCGGTCGTACGTGGGCCTGGTCGCGCAGTCGGGCATCACGGCGTTCGTGACCTGGTACGCCAACCCTGCCTCTCCGCCGCACGGGGTCAGCGAGATCTTCGCCGCCGCCCCGTCCGAGCTGACCCGGTCCATCTCGCTGCAGCACACCCTCCAGCTCGTGCGGATCGTGGTCGAGGTCGTCGAGGCCTACTCCGACCGGCTCGCGATCCCGGGCGGCGAGCGCGACCTGCGCGAGGCCGTGCTGCGCTACTCGCGCGAGGTCGCGTTCTCGGCGGCCGAGGTCTACGCCCGCGCGGCCGAGGTCCGGGGGGCGTGGGACGCACGCCTCGAGGCCCTCATCGTCGACGCCCTGATCCGCGGCGACGGCGACGACTCGCTGCGCTCACGCGTCTCGGCGCTCGGGTGGAGCGGGCACGGGTCGACGCTGGTCATGGTGGGTACCGCGACGTCGGCCCTCGACGACCTGCGCACGGCCGAGCTGCGCCGCGCGACCCGGCGCGCCGCCGGGGACGCGCTCGTCGGGATCCACGGCGACCGCCTGGTCCTGGTCCTGGGCGGCGCGGGCGACCTCCAGGCCGCGGCCGCGTCGCTGCTCCCCCGGTTCGGCCCGGGCCCCGTCGTCATCGGCCCCACGGTCCCCTCGCTCGACGACGCCGCCCGCTCGGCGCAGGCCGCGCTCGCGGGTCTGGCCGCGGCCCCCGCGTGGCCCCAGGCGCCGCGGCCGGTCCTCGCGGACGACCTGCTGCCCGAGCGCGTCCTGACGGGCGACACCACGGCCCGCCGGACCCTCGTCGTCCAGGCCTACCGTCCGCTCCTGGAGAGCACGGGCGCGATCCTCGAGACGCTCTCGGCGTACCTCGGCACGGGCCGCTCGCTCGAGGCCGCCTCGCGCAGCCTGTACGTGCACCCCAACACGGTCCGCTACCGCCTGCGCAAGGTCGCCGAGATCACGGGCTGGGACCCGCTCGACGCGCGCGAGTCGTTCGTGCTCCAGGTCGCGCTCGCACTCGGTCAGCTGTCCTCGGGGCCGGCGGGCCGCTGAGCGACGGCCCTCCGTGACGGTCGGCACGCGGCGGGCCGTGCGTGCGCACGGGGCCGCGCCGCGGTTCTTGTAGGTTCGGCACAAACGGCCCCGACAAGGTTGGTGCGGGTCGTGACGTCACACGGACCGCCCCGGTTGGCACAGTTGACGGGTGCTAGCCGTCTTGTGCCCTGGACAGGGCTCCCAGTCCCCCGGAATGCTCGCCCCCTGGCTCGAGCTGCCCGGGGTCCCCGCGCAGCTCGACGCATTCTCCGCCGCGTCCGGCCTCGACCTGCGTGCCCACGGCACCGAGTCGGACGCCGACACCATCCGTGACACCGCGGTGGCCCAGCCGCTCATCGTGTCCGCCTCGCTGATCGCCTTGCGCGCGATCCTCGACGGTCGGGACACGTGCGAGGTCGCCGACGTGACCGCTGGCCACTCGGTCGGCGAGTTCGCCGCCGCTGCCGTGGCCGGGGTCTTCGAGGACGCCGCCGCCGTGGGGCTGGTGACCCGCCGCGCCCGCTTCATGGCCGAGGCCGCGGCCGCGACCCCGACCGGCATGGCCGCGGTCGTGGGGGGCGACGCCGACGAGGTCCTCGCCGCGATCGAGGCCGCGGGCCTGTGGCCCGCGAACGTCAACGGCGGTGGTCAGGTCGTCGCCGCGGGCTCGCTCGAGGGTATCGCGGCGCTCGGGGAGAACCCGCCCGCCAGGGCGCGGGTCATCCCGCTCCAGGTCGCGGGCGCGTTCCACACCCCGTTCATGCAGTCCGCGCTCGACGCGTTCGCGCCGGTCGCGGCCGGGTGGGACGCGACGGACCCGCGCCTGCCGCTCCTCTCGAACGCCGACGGCGCCTCGTACGCGAGCATCTCGGGTGCGGAGTCCGGTGGCCTGTTCGGCGTGAAGGGCGACGTCCTCTCGCGTCTCACGGCCCAGATCGCGGCCCCGGTCCGCTGGGACCTGTGCCAGGAGACGCTCGCGTCGCTCGGCGTGACCGCGGTCCTCGAGCTCGCGCCGGGCGGGGTCCTCACGGGCCTCGCGCGCCGTACGCTCCCCGGCGTGGAGACGGTCGCGGTCAAGTCGACCGCGGACATCGACAAGGCACGGGACCTGATCGCGCGCCACAGCGACGCGGGCGCCTCCGGCTCGGCCGTCCAGGGCGCCGCGGCGGAGCCCTCGGCGTGAGCGGGCTGACGATCCGGCAGGCCGCGGGCGCCGAGCACTCGCGCATCCTGGGGATCGGCGGGGTCCGTGGCGAGAACGTCGTGACGAACGACGACCTCGCGGGCCCGATCGACTCGTCCGACGAGTGGATCCGCCAGCGCACGGGCATCGTCACGCGCCGCCGCGCGGGGGCCGACGTCGACGTGCTGGACCTGTCGGAGGCCGCAGCCCGCAAGGCGATCGCGGCCGCCGGGCTGACGGGCGGGGACATCGACGCCGTCCTGTTCGCGACGACGACCTACTTCCACCAGACACCGGCCGCCGCGGCCGTGCTCGCGGACCGGATCGGCGCGACGCCCGCTGCGGCGTACGACATCTCGGCCGCGTGCGCGGGGTACGCGTACGGCATCGCGCAGGCCGACGCCCTGGTGCGCTCGGGCGCGGCCCAGCACGTCCTCGTGGTGGGTGCCGAGAAGATGAGCGACTTCGTCGACCCGACCGACCGCAGCATCTCCTTCCTGCTCGGCGACGGCGCCGGCGCGGCGGTCGTCGGGCCCTCGGACACGCCGGGCATCGGCCCGACGATCTGGGGCTCGGACGGTGGCAAGGCTCCCGCGATCCGCCAGACCCACGCCTGGTCCGACCTGCGCGAGCACCCCGAGCTCGGCTGGCCCACCCTGCGCCAGGACGGCCAGACGGTCTTCAAGTGGGCCGCCTTCCAGATGGCACCGGTCGCCGAGAAGGCCCTCGCGGCCGCGGGCGTGACCGCACAGGACGTCCAGGCCTTCATCCCGCACCAGGCCAACATGCGGATCATCGACCAGATGATCAAGCAGCTGGGCCTGCCGGAGTCCGTCGCCGTCGCACGCGACATCGCCGAGACGGGCAACACCTCGGCCGCCTCGATCCCGCTCGCGACCGAGCGCCTGCTCGCGGAGGGGCTCGCACGGTCGGGCGACCTCGCGCTGCAGATCGGCTTCGGCGCGGGCCTCGTCTACGCGGCGCAGGTGATCGTCCTCCCGTAGGGGAGAATCATCCTGTCCGTCCCCCGGCCGGCCCCGCTGGTCGACCAGGGCACGACGACGCACGACCCACTGTTCCACTGCAAGTTCCCGGTGCCGGACGGCCCCGGTACCCCTCAGAAGGAGAATCCCATGGCTTACACCGAGCAGGAAGTCCTCGCTGGACTGGCGGAGATCGTCAGCGAAGAGACCGGCCTCCCCACGGACGCCGTCGTCGCCGAGAAGTCCTTCACGGACGACCTCGACATCGACTCGCTCTCGATGATGACGATCGTCACGCACGCCGAGGACAAGTTCGGCGTCCGCATCCCCGACGAAGAGGTCAAGAACCTCGCGACCGTCGGCGACGCGGTGTCGTTCATCACGGGCGCGCAGGCCTGACCTGCCGACCTGCGCCAGGTCCCGTGGACCTGGCCGGTGCGGGCCGGCGGTCGACGCACCGCCGGCCTGCCCGCCCCTCCCTCTTCCCCCTCAGACACCTGGAGCTGCCATGACCTCCCCCCGCGAAGTCGTCGTCACCGGCCTCGGCGCCACCACGCCGCTCGGCGGGGACGTGGCCTCCACGTGGGCCGCCGCCCTCGCCGGTCAGTCCGGCGCGCGCACCCTCGAGAACGACTGGGCCGAGCGCTACGAGATCCCCGTGACGTTCGCCGCCCAGATCAAGGTCAAGCCGGAGGACGTCCTCCCCCGCCCCGAGATCAAGCGCATGGACCCCTCGACGCAGTACGCGATGATCGCGGCGCGCGAGGCCTGGGCCGACGCGGGCAGCCCCGAGGTCGACGGCGAGCGCCTGGGCGCGGTCGTGTCGTCGGGCATCGGCGGCATCTGGACCACCCTCGAGGGCTGGGACACGCTCAAGGAGCGCGGCGCGCGCCGCATGCTGCCCATGACGGTCCCCATGCTCATGCCCAACTCCCCCGCGGCGTACGTCTCGCTCGAGTTCGGCGCCCAGGCCGGTGCGCACGCGCTGGTCTCGGCCTGCGCGTCGGGTGCGGAGGCCATCGGCTACGGCATCGACATGATCCGTGCAGGTCGCGCGGACGTGGTCGTGGCCGGCGGCACCGAGGCCACGATCCACCCCATGCCGATCGCCGCGTTCGCCGCCTCGCGCACCCTGTCCCTGCGCAACGACGACCCGCAGGGCGCCTCGCGTCCCTACGACGTCGACCGCGACGGGTTCGTGATCGGTGAGGGCGCGGGCATCGTGGTGCTGGAGAGCGCCGAGCACGCCGCCGCCCGCGGTGCACGCGTCTACGCCCGCATCGGCGGCGTGGGCCTGTCGGCCGACGCCTACCACATCACCTCGCCGGACCCCGAGGGCCGCGGTCAGGTCGCCGCGATGACCCGAGCGCTCGCCGAGGCGAAGGTCGAGGCGCGCGACGTCGTGCACGTCAACGCCCACGCGACCTCGACCAAGGTCGGGGACCTCACCGAGACCCGATCGATCCGCACGGTGCTGGGCGACGACGCGGACCACGTCCTGCTGTCGGCGACCAAGTCCATGACCGGCCACCTGCTGGGCGGTGCGGGGGCCCTGGAGACCATCTTCACGGTCAAGGCGGTGCACGAGCGGCTGGCTCCTCCCACGATCAACGTCGCGCAGCCGGACCCCGAGCTCCAGGTCCCCCTGGTGCGCGACACCCCGGCGACGCTGCCCGCGGGCGACATCGCCGCGATCAACAACTCGTTCGGGTTCGGCGGGCACAACGTGGCCCTCGTGGTGACGAACGCCTGACCTTCCCCCGGGCGCGGCGCCCGGGGACCTGACGACGCCCGGTGGGTGGGGTGGACCTCGGTCCGCTCCGGCCCGCCGGGCGTCGCCGCGTCCGGACGGTGAAGGCCCCGGGGCGGCCCGCCGGCCGTCCCGGGGCCCGCCGGTCGCCCTGCCCGGCGGGGATTCCGTGGGATCGTTAGCACCGGTTATCATTCCTCGAACGCGGTCGTTCGGGCCGTCCTCGATGTGGAGGTACACGGTGAGCTCCGCGGGTTCCCGCACGGTCGCGCAACGCGTCGCCCTGGTCGTCGTGGCGGCGCTGGTCGCGTTCCACATGTTCTCGACCTTCCTCTGGGCCGCGCCCACGTCGGCGATCAACGACAAGGCCTCGCCGGTCACGTCCAGGCACATGTATCCCCTGTTCGCGCAGAACTGGCAGATCTTCGCGCCGGACCCGCAGTCGGTCGACCTGCGCGTGTGGGTGCGCGCGACGACCACGGACGAGGCCGGCGTCGAGTCCGTCTCCGAGTGGGCCAACCTGGGGGACGTCTTCAACGAGCAGGTGCGGCACCAGATCCTGCCGACCCGCACCTGGCGCATCCCGGTGAGCATGAACCGCTTCTTCACCACGTCCTACAGCTCGCTCGAGGGCCAGCAGCAGGCCGTCGTCCACTCGGACCACGTCTCGGCCGACGGGCAGAGCGGGCGGCAGGACCTCACGCGGGCCCTCCTGGGGACGGGGATGAGCGTGAGCACCATGGACGCGTACCTGCTCTCCGAGGACTCGCTCTACGAGTTCGGCACGCTCGCCGCGATGGACCTGTGGCCGGACCAGGACCTGGTCGCGATCCAGATGAGCACGTCGACGCAGGGGGTCGTGCCGTTCGAGCAGCGGCTCACGCCCGGGATCCAGCGTCCCGAGGAGCAGTTCACCCGGCTGGGCTGGCGCGACCCGTCGCCGGTCACCTCTCAGGCCCGGGCCGGGTTCAGCAGCGTCTTCGGAGGGTGGGTCTCATGAGCGAGGACACCGGCACCCTGGGGGTGCGGGAGCTCGTGGCGGGCGCGACGGGTTGGGTGCGCAGCACCTGGGCCGCGGGCGAGTCGTGGATGCTCGACTCCCGCAAGGCGTCCTACGGCGTCGCGGTGCTCCGGATCGGCTTCGGGCTGATCATCGCGGTGCAGCTCGTGGCGAACTGGGGTGATCGCAGCCTCGCGTGGGGCGCGGGCCGCAGCTTCGCGCAGGGGCGGGTCGAGGTCGACGAGTTCCCCTCGTGGCTCGACGTCCTCTTCGACGGGTCGGCGCCGCCCTGGACTTTCGACCTGCAGTACGTCGCGTTGATCGTCCTGTCGGTGCTGCTGGTCCTGGGCTGGCGCTCGCGCATCGTGATCCCCGTGCTGTTCGTGCTCTACCTCGCGCTGTTCCGCACCAACGCGTACATCGGCGACGGGGGCATCCAGCTCCTGCGCATGGTCCTGCTGTACATGCTCTTCGTGGACACGTCGGGCCGGTGGTCCCTCGATGCCCGACGGCGGCGCGCGGCCGCCGCTGCCGGCGGGCCCTCGCGGTTCGCGTCGTGGGCGTGGCTCGCGACGCTGCTGCACAACGGCGGCGTGGTCCTCATCGCGTTCCAGATCTTCGTGGTCTACGTGGCCTCGGCCATGTACAAGATCCAGGGCGGCATGTGGCAGCACGGCACCGCGATCTACTACGTCTTCCAGCTCGACGAGTTCTCGACCTGGCCTGCGGTCACCGAGGTCATGGGACGGTCGGGGGTGCTCATCGCGATCCTCAGCTACAGCGCGGTGTTCGTGCAGCTCTTCTTCCCGTTCCTGCTGCTGCGCCGGTCCACCCGAATCCTCGCGCTCGTCGCGATCACGGGCATGCACCTGGGCATCGGGGTGCTCATGGGCCTCATGTACTTCTCGATGACCATGATCGCGATCGACGCGATCTTCATCCGCGACGTGACGTACCAGGCCGCCGAACGCCGTCTGGCCCCTGTCCTGCGGCGCGGGTGGGACCGGGTGCGCCGTCGCCCGCGCGCTGCCCCGCCGGAGCCCGTCGCCCCGGTGGGCCCCGACACGGACCTCCAGCCGGTCGGTGCCGCCGCGGGCCACCGCACCGAGGGGACCGCCGGGTCGGGCGGGGCGGGGGCCCCGGAGCGGCCGACCCCGGAGACGACGATGCCTGCCGGGTCCTAGTAGCCGGCAGGCATCGGACGACGAGGTCGTCGGGCTCCCCGTGACGGGGTCGGGCGGGTTCAGCCCACGCGGTGGAGCCAGCGCACGTTGGAGTCCTCACCGGCGTGACGGAAGGGTTCGAGCTCGTCGTCCCACGCCTTGCCGAGGGCCAGGTGCAGGGCCTCGCGCATGGCCCGGTTGTCGTGCGAGACCTCGAGCGCGGCACGCACCCGGTCCTCGGGGATCACGACGTTGCCGTGCACGTCGGTCACGGCATGGAAGATGCCCAGGTCAGGGGTGTGGGACCAGCGGGCGCCGTCGGCCCCGTGGCTCGCGTCCTCGGTGACCTCGTAGCGCAGGTGCGACCAGCCGCGCAGCGCCGAGGCGAGGCGGGCGCCCGTCCCCTGCGCGCCCTGCCAGGCGAGCTCCGCCCGGTAGAGGTCGCGCGCGGCAGGCTGCTCGGTCCAGTCCAGCGCGACGCGCACGCCCAGGACGTTCCCGGCGGCCCACTCCAGGTGCGGGCTCAGCGCCCGGGGCGCCGAGTGCACGAAAAGAACACCGCGTGTGATGGCACCAGTCATGTCGTTCCTCCCTAGGTCGAGGTTTCGTCTTCCCCAACGTCCTCACCAGGGGTGAACCATCATGTCTGAACGCCCAACGGTATACGAGCCATATCCTGCCCGAGTGTCGGGCCGTTCGCGAGGGCAGACCCACCTCCCGTGGAATTCACCCTCCCGCGGCCCGTGTGCTCCGACGGTCGGACGCCCGGTCGGCAGACGGCGCCGTCCCCCTCCTCACAGGGCGCCGTGACGCCGGCGAGGAGGGGGACGACACCGTCCCGGGGGCGTTCTCAGAGCTGGGCGCGCATCTCCCGCATGGCCTTCTTGCGGACCGCGCGGTCCAGACGGTCCAGGTAGAGCATCCCGTCGAGGTGGTCCGTCTCGTGCTGCAGGCAGCGAGCCATGAGCTCGGTACCCTCGACCGTGATCTCGTTCCCGTCGAGGTCCATGCCCACGACGCGCGCGTACCAGGCGCGCCGCGTCGGGTACCAGAGGCCCGGGACCGACAGGCAGCCCTCGTCACCGTCCTGGATCTCGTCCGAGAGCTCGACGATCTTCGGGTTGAGGATGTAGCCGATCTCGTCCTCGATGTTCCACGAGAAGGCGCGCAGGTTGACGCCGATCTGGTTGGCGGCGAGGCCGGCCCGACCTTCGTAGTCGACGGTCTCCACCAGGTCTGCGACGAGCGAGCGCACCCGGTCGTCGATGGTGGTGATCTCGTCGCACGGGGTGCGGAGCACGGGGTCCGGGATCACACGGATCTCTCTCATCGCCATGGGCGCCATTCTTCCATGTCGCCCCCGGCCGTCTCACATCCGGGCGTACCGGGCACGCGCGAACGAGTAGACCCCGTAGGCCGCGAACCCGATGCCCGTGGCGGTCAGGAGGAAGGCGCCGAAGGGCTGCTCGCCGATGGTCCGGAGGGCGGCGTCGAGGCCGCTCGCCTTGGCAGGGTCGGCCGTCACGGCGGCGGTCACGACGAGCGCGCCGAGGACGCCGAGCGCGATGCCCTTGGCGATGTAGCCGACGCGACCGAGGACCACGACGGCGTGGCCGACCTGGCCGCGAGCGTTGCCCTCGAGGTCCTTCAGGAAGCGCTTCTTCCACCCCTTGACCACGTGGTAGACGCCGGCCACGACGATCCCGACGCCCACCGCGGCCACCAGGGCTCGTCCCGCACCGTTCGCGAGGAGGGAGGCCGTGAGGCTGTCCTTCTGGCCACCGCTGCTCGAGCCGGTGACGATCTGCAGGGTCAGCACCCCCAGTGCGAGGTAGAGCGCGGCCTTGCCGGCAGCCTTGGCGCGATATGCGGTCCGGTCGTTCGCGGCCCCGTTGGTCCCGGCGACCGCCTCGAGGACCTGCCAGATCCCGAGCGCTGCGAACGCGACGACTGCGAACCACAGGACGAATCCGCCGCCGGTCGTCCCGGCGATCTCCTGGAGCGCCCCGGTCTCGCTCGCCTGCCCGCCGCCGGAGCCGGTCGCGATTCGGACGGCGATGATGCCGATCATGATGTGCAGCAGGCCGCTGACGGCGTAGCCGGTGCGGGCGAGGACGCGCAGCCCCTTGCTCTGCTGGAGCTGCTGGGCGGTCCCTGACGTGGTGCGGTTGGTACCGGTTGGCACGGTGCTTCTCCTTCGGGTCGAGCGGACGTCGCATCGTGGCACGATCCGCCACGACCCGCTCGGCGAACAGGACGATCCGGGCCACCGGGAGGTATGGGATGTTTCACGGGGCAACTGACGGGCGGCGCCGAGAACGGCGTTGAGGTCGTTCCGACGCCCGCAGCGACCTCAACCCCGTTCTCGGCCGCGCGGAATCCTGGGGCTCCCTCAGCTGGTCATGGACACATAGTCGCGCAGCACCACGGCCTGGTTGTCCTGCTCGTCCTTCGCCCCGTAGAGCAGCGTCACGACGGGATGCTCGGCGACGATCGTCCGGAGCTCGTCGACGGCCGGGTTCTCGTCGAGCTCGGCGCGGTACCGCACGGCGAACTCCTCGAAGAGGGTGCGGTCGTGGTGGAACCAGGTCCTGAGCTCGTTCGAGGGCGCGACCTCCTTGAGCCAACGGTCGACCTGCGCCCGTTCCTTGCTGACCCCGCGCGGCCAGAGCCGGTCGACCAGGACGCGGTAGCCGTCCTCGGGCGTGGGGTCGTCGTAGACGCGCTGGATGCGGAGGGTCATGCTCTCCATGGAACGCCGGGAACGGCCCGTGCGCGCGTGGAGCTGCCGTCCTCGTCCGGCGAGCGTGCGGCGTCAGGCGGCAGCGCGGACCGCCCGTGGCAGCGTCCAGGGCAGGCTCACGAGCGATGTGGTGCACCGTCCAGCAGTGCTCGCCGTCCCGCGGTGAGTGCACCGCTGGCGCTCTCGCGACCGACGTCCTCCAGGTAGGCGACGAGTCGCTCACGTTCGACGCCTCGCAGAGCGAGCTCGATGCCCGCCCGCAGGACGTCGGACTGCGCCACCCCGGCCGCTGCTGCGACGGCCTCGAGCTCGTGGCTGTCAGCCTCCGAGACCTTGGTCGCTGCCGCCACGCGCCGCTCGCCGGGACGCGGTATCAGCCGACCGCCCTGCGGTGCACCGACCACACGGTCAGAGCCGTGACGGACGACCAGACGGCACCGAGTGCGATCCACGCCACCGGGTACGCGTCCGCGAAGAACACGGCAAGCGTCATGATGATGACGCCCGAGGCTGCCGCACTGCGGCCTCCGGGGTCCGCCAGGTACCGCCTCATGCGCGCTTCCTTCCTCGTGGCGCCGGGGAACGGCACCCTGCGGGCCCGGGCCGGGCGCCCAGCACCGGGAGAACGAGTAGGGCAGGTGGGGCTTGAACCCACGACCGGCGGATTATGAGTCCGATGCTCTGACCGACTGAGCTACTGCCCCTCGGCGGACAAGCGTACCGGCAGGCGGGGGCCTCGCGGGCGCACGGGCAGTACCGTGTGGGGCATGGCTCTGTTCGCCCGTAGCTCCCTGCCCGACGACGCCCGCAGGTCCCTGCATCTCGCCCCGAAGGACGCGGTGCTCGCTTCCGCGCAGCTCACCGACGGCTCGTGGGCCGTCGCGACCCGCACGGTCCTGGCCACGACCGGTGACACCGCGTCGGCGCGTCCGTGGTGCGACGTGGACCGCGCGGGCTACGACCCGGGGTCGGCGTCGCTCACGGTCGAGTGGGTCGACGGCGCCCCTCCCCTGGTCCTGCACCTCGCCGACGTCCGTCGCACCGCGCTGGCGCAGGCGGTCCGTGAGCGCGTGCAGTCGTCGGTGGTCCTGGCGGAGGTCGTGGCGCTCGGCGGTGGGCGTTCCGCCAAGGTCGCGGTGCGGCGCGACACCGACGGCTCGCTCTTCTCGCAGGTCGTCGCCGAGGCCGGGGTGGACCTGGAGGACCCCCGGACGCGGGCTGTGATCGACGCCGCGGAGGACCGGGTCCGCTCGATGTCCGGACTACCCCTCTGATGCTGATAGAGTTTTCTCCGGTCGCCCAACCGGTGCAAATCGGCGGGTGAGCGGTCCCGCGTAGCTCAGCTGGCAGAGCATCCGACTGTTAATCGGACGGTCGTAGGTTCAAGTCCTACCGCGGGAGCAGGACGCAAGGCCCCTGATCGGTGGAGACACCGGCCAGGGGCCTTCTGCGTTTTCCCTCCGCTGCCGGTCTCGTGGTCGGGGCGAACGGTGCACGAGGAGTGTGATCTTCGTCCCAGAGCGCTCGGCGCTCGCCCGCCTGGGAACGGCAGGCGGAGGGGGCTCAGACCCGTTCGCGCAGCTCCCGGCGCTCCTTCTCGACGTCGAGCAGCTCGGCGAAGGCCGCGCCGTACGCGTCGGGGTCGGCGGCCGGGTCGAGACGCTGCAGGCGGCTCTTGGCGTCCGCGACGCGGCGCGTGAGGCCCAGGTCCACGAAGGCCTTGATCACGCCCTGCACGTACCCCTGGATGACGTTCTCGCGGTCCTCGGGCAGGGGCGCGACCGCGAGCTGGTTGACGATGCCTCGCACGGTCTCCGGGGCCTGCTCGATCACGTGCTCGACCCACTGGCCGGCAGGGTGCGCGGCCGCACCGGCCATGCCGCCCGCGGCGCGGATCGCGTCGTGCACGGCTCGCCACGCGGGCGTCGCGAAGGCCGTCTCGGAGAACGCGTCGAACTCCTCGGCGGGCACGAAGTGCGGGTACTGGAGCGCCACGACGAGCGCCTGCCGCTCGAGGCGGGCCACGGGGTCGCGCGGGTCCGGCGCGGAGAAGACGGGGCCCGACGGCGCCACGGGGGCTGCGTCGTCGGGCGCGGGCTGGGCGGGGCGCACCGGGGCCGGGAGCGTCTGCGGGACCCCGGCCTTGCCCGCCGCGGAGACCGCGCGCCGGACCGACTCCGAGTCCATGCCGATCCAGCCGGCGAGCATGCGCGCGTACTCGGGCCGCAGCGCCGTGTCGCGGATGCCCGCGACGACCGGGGCGGCGGCGCGCAGCGCGGCCACGCGACCCTCGGCGGTGTCGAGGTCGAACGTGGCGAGCGTGGTGCGGATGACGAACTCGAACAGGGGCTGGCGCCCGTCCACGAGGGCCCGCACGCCCTCGGGGCCGCGCGCCATGCGCAGCTCGCACGGGTCCATGCCGCTGGGCTCGACCGCGACGAACGTCTGCGCGTAGAAGCGCTGGTCCTCGCCGAACGCGCGGACGGCGGCCTTCTGGCCCGCGGCGTCGCCGTCGAACGTGAAGACGACCTCTCCCCCGAGCGACGCGCCCGACGCGAGCTGGAGCCCGCCGCCCGCGGTCGTGTCCCCGAGGAGGCGGCGCACGATGCGCGCGTGGTCGGTGCCGAACGCCGTGCCGCACGTCGCGACGGCCGTCGTGACGCCCGACAGGTGCGCGGCCATGACGTCGGTGTACCCCTCGACGACCACGACGCGCTTGTGCTTGGCGATCTCGCGCTTGGCGAGGTCGATCCCGTAGAGCACCTGGGACTTCTTGTAGAGCGTGGTCTCCGGGGTGTTGAGGTACTTGGGGCCCTGGTCCTCGTCGAAGAGCTTGCGCGCGCCGAACCCGATGGTCTCGCCCGTGACGTCGCGGATGGGCCACACGAGGCGGCCGCGGAAGCGGTCGTAGATGCCGCGCTGCCCCTGGCTCATGAGGCCCGACGCGACGAGCTCCGCCTCGGTGAAGCCGCGCCCCCGCAGGTGCCGCAGCAGCGAGTCCCAGCCGGTCGGGGCGAACCCGACGCCGAAGCGCTCGGCGTCGGCCCGGTCGAAGCTGCGCTCGGCCAGGAACGTGCGCGCGACGGTCGCGCCGGGCGCGAAGAGCTGCTCCGAGAAGTACTGCGAGGCCACGCGGTGGGCCTCGAGCAGGCGCTGGCGCTTGCCGGGCTCCTCGCGCGGGCGCTGGGGCCCACCCTCCTCGTAGCGGAGCTGGACGCCGGCGCGGTCCGCGAGGTACTCGACGGCCTCGGTGAACGTCATGCCGTCGATCTTCTGGACGAACGAGATGACGTCGCCGCCCTCGTTGCAGCCGAAGCAGTGCCAGCGCCCCACCTGGGGGCGGACGTGGAACGACGGCGAGCGCTCGTCGTGGAACGGGCACAGTCCCTTGAGCGATCCGACACCGGCCGGCTTGAGGGTCACGTGCGAGGACACGATCTCGTCGATCCTCGCGCGTTCGCGCACCGCGTCGACGTCCTCGCGTCGGATCAGACCTGCCACGTACCGAGTGTAGGTCCCGCCGGCCGGGTGGGGCGCAGGGCCCTCACCCGGTGGCGCGCCGGGCGCGCGGGGTACGGCTCAGGACGACGCGAGCAGCAGCAGCCGGGCCCGCGATTCCGCGCACCGGCGGGCGTACGCGCCCGGGGTGTGACCGGTCACGGAGACGAAGTCCACAGCCAGGTGCGGCTGGTCGTAGTACCCGACGTCGACCGCGAGCGCCGCGAGGTCCTGCCCGGGGTCGGCGGCCAGGCGTTCGGCCGCGAGGTGGACGCGGTGGCGTTGCAGGACCCACTTGGGCCCGACCCCGAGCCGCTCCCCGAGGAGCCGTTGGAGGCTGCGGGTGCTGGTGCCCGCGACGCGGGCGAGGTCGGCCACGCGGGCCCGGGGGCCGAGCTCCCCGGAGGTCACGGCGTCCAGGACGCGCGACACCTGGGACAGTGCGGGGTCGGGGGGCAGCCGCTCGCGCAGGAGCCGGGCCAGGACGTCGGCCGCGGCCTCGTCGTCGCCGCGCCCGGCGAGCGCGAGAGCGCGCTCCCCCGCCTCGTCCGCGCCGGGCCCCAGGACGCCCGACGCCGGCACAGACGCCCCGCGGGGGACGGCGAGCGCACCGGGGCGCAGCTTCGCGGCGACGACGACGCCGGAACCGACGAGCGTGCGGTCGAACAGCCCCTCGGGGATGCCGTGGGCTGCGAACCCGCCGGCCTCGGCGACGAGGTTGACGCACGGGTGCGGGATGACGGTCTGCGTGAACGACTCCCCCGCCGCGAGGTCCCAGCGCACGAGCCAGAACCAGTCGACGCGGTCCGCCAGGTCGGTCGGTGCGGGCAGGCGTCCGAGGGCGAACGCCCTGCGGGCGGCAGCGGGGTCCACCACGCCGAAGGTCGTGGACGGGACGCCGGGGCTGCCAGGAGCGGCGGGCCCGTCGGCGGCGCTGCCCGGTTCGTGTCGCATTCCTCCAAGACTGCCACCGCGCACCGACACGAGCATGGGATCGACGGCACGTCACCGGGCGCACGCCGCGCGCCCGGCCCCGCACCGACTCCTGGAGGAACCATGGACATGTCAGCCCTGCACCCCAACCTGGCCGTCTCCGACGCCCGGGCTGCGATCGACTTCTACGTCGCGGCGTTCGGCGCCGAGGTCGACGACGTGATCACGGCCGGGGACGCGGTGATCCACTCGGACCTGCGCCTGCCCACGGCGGCCGGCTTCTCGACGTTCACGGTCGCGCAGGAGTTCCCCGGGGCGGGCTCCGTGGCTCCGGACCCCGACGGCCCGACGCCCGTGTCGTTCACGCTGCCCGTGCCCGACACCGACGCGGCCCACGCCCGGGCGCTCGCCGCAGGCGCGACGAGCACGTCCGAGCCCGCGGACTGGTTCGAGGGCTTCCGCCAGGCGTCGGTGCGGTGCCCGTACGGGCACCGCTGGTACTTCACGACGGTCGCCGACTCGGTCACGCCGGAGGACGTCCAGCGCGCGAGCGACGCGTGGATGAGCGAGCAGCCGGCGGGCTGACCGGAGGCCGTCGCGCGGCGGCGGGCCGCCGGTCCGGTCCGAGCGGTGGGCTCAGCGTGCCCCGCCGACCCACCGCTCGTGCAGCTGGTACGCGCTCACGTCGGTGAGCGACGCGACCTGGTCGACGACGACCCGCAGGCGAGCGGCGTCGTCGGGCGCCTCGATCCAGTCCGCCGCGAACGGCGCCTCGAGCGCGTCCGGGGCCTTGTCGATGAAGACCTCGACCAGGTCCGCGAGGACCTGCCGCTGCTGGTGGTGCAGGGGCTCCTCCTCGCGCGGCGCCATGACGTACGCCACGGCCATGCCCTTGAGCACGAGGATCTCCGCGGACGTCGTCTCCGGGACGACGAGGCGGGCCGAGTAGCGCGTGAGCGGGCCGTCGCCGTACTCCTCGCGCGTCGCGGCCTGCGCCGACCCGCTGAAGCGCCCGATGAGCTGGCTCGTCGAGTCCTTGAGGGCCGCGAGCGCCCGGCGCGACCCGTCGAAGCCGTGCGTCAGGTGCCCGGTGGCCTCGAGGCGGCTGATCGCGGCGTCGAGCTCGTCCGCCGTGTACGCGTCGCCGTACCAGGCGCGGACGGCGGCCACGACGCGTGCCCGCTCGTCGGGGTCGGACAGGACGGCGAGGTCGAGCTTGCCGCCCACGATCGCGTCCTCGACGTCGTGCACCGAGTACGAGATGTCGTCGGCCAGGTCCATGACCTGGGCCTCCATGCACTTGACGTGCTCGGGGGCGCCCTCGCGCAGCCACGTGTAGACGGGCACGTCGTCCGGGTAGACGCCGAACTTGTGGGTCGTGGACCCGTCCGCGCGGCGCGGCCCCTCACCGCGCCGCCACGGGTACTTGACGCTCGCGTCGAGGCTCGCGCGCGTCAGGTTGAGCCCCACGGGTGTGCCGTCCGCAGCGAAGACCTTGGGCTCGAGGCGCGTCAGCAGGCGCAGGGTCTGGGCGTTGCCCTCGAAGCCTCCGTGGTCCGCCATGATCTCCGCGAGCGCCCGCTCGCCGTTGTGCCCGAACGGCGGGTGTCCCAGGTCGTGGGCCAGGCACGCGGTGTCGACGACGTCCGGGTCGCACCCCAGGGCGCGCCCCATCTCCCGCCCCACCTGCGCGACCTCGAGGCTGTGCGTGAGGCGCGTGCGCACGAAGTCGTCCGACCCGGGGCCGAGGACCTGGGTCTTGGCCCCGAGGCGGCGCAGCGCCGAGGAGTGGACCACCCGGGCGCGGTCACGCTCGAAGGGCGTGCGGGCCTTGCTCTTGGGGGGCTCGGGCAGCCACCGCTCGACGTCGGCGGCCGAGTATCCGAGGGCGGTTCCTGGCGTGGTGTGGGGCACGGTACCCACCCTATCCATCGGCGTCGCGCGCCCGGCCGTCGTACACAGGATCGCCCGGGTGAGCGGGGCGTCAGGCCTCTTCGGCCCGCGCCGACAGCCCTCGGCAGACCCCCGTGCGCAGCTCGACCTCCCGCACGTCGGCCGTGGCCGTCGCGAGCCGCTGCGCGACCTCGACCTCGGCCTCGACGTCGTAGGGCACCCGCACGAGCTGGAGCCCGACGGGCCCCGGGTGCCGTGGACGTCGGAGAGGACAGCGATCCGGTCGAGGGTCGTGCGCGCATCGTGCCAGATGCCTGGCAGCAGGCTCACAGGTCTGCCGGCGGGAGGCCTCAGGCCAGGCGCCACACCCCGACGCCCGGACCGTCGCCCGCGACGTCGAGCCCGTCCGGCGTCACGTCGAGCGACAAGCCCCCGTACAGCGGCTCCGGCTCGTCCCCTGCGAGCAGGTGCCGCGGCAGGCGGGCCCCGGTCCACGCATCCCGTGCCACGACGACGAGCACACGCTCGTCGGACGTCTCGCGCAGGTACGCCACCGCGTCGTCGTCGACCACGAGCCAGCGCAGGCCGCCCTCGCGCAGCGCCCGACTCCCCCGACGCAGCGCGACGAGCCGGCGGTAGACCTCGAACGTGCCCGAGTCCCATCGGTCGGGACGGTCCCACGGCATGGGCACGCGCGCGTGCTCGCCGTTGATCCCCGTGAGCCCGACCTCGTCGCCCGCGAACATCACGGGCGTGCCGGGGTAGGTCAGCAGGAGCGTCGCGGCGACCTCGACCATCTCGGACCCCACGATCGAGCGCAGGCGCGGGGTGTCGTGCGAGCCCAGCATGTTCCACTGGCGCGACGTGACCGACCACGGCAGGACGGCGTCGAAGTCGCGCATGGTCTCGACCATGCTGCGCCCGCCGCGCCGCGGCGTCGTGACGGGCAGCCCCAGGAACGGGACGGTCGAGTCGTGCGGCGCGAGCCACGTCCAGACCGGGCGCGTGAACGCCGAGTAGTTCATGTTGGCGTGCCAGCCGTCGCCCGCCAGGTCGAGCGAGGCGTCGTGGAAGTGCTCGCTGATCAGGACCGTGTCCGGGTTGATCGCGGCCATGGTCGCCCGGATGCGGCGGGCGATCTCGAGCGTGCGGTCCTCGTCGGCGTACCGGCCCGTCATGTTGGCGACGTCGATGCGCCACCCGTCGAGGGAGAAGGGCTCGCGCAGGTAGCGCCCGACGACGGAGCCCGGCCCGTCGATCATCCTCGCCCCGAGCGTGGGCGAGCCGTAGTTGAGCTTGGGCAGCGACGCGTGCTCGAGCCAGCCCACGTACCCGGGTTCGCCCGGCGTCCAGTAGAACCAGTCGCGCTCCGGGCTCGCCTCGTCGGCGTGCGCGCGCTCGAACCACTCGTGCCCGGCGCCCGTGTGGTTGGTCGTGAGGTCGCCGAGCAGCCGCATGCCGCGCGCGTGCACGGCTCGGGAGAGCGAGGCGTAGGCCTCGTCGCCGCCCAGGAGCGGGTCGACGTGGTCGAACGTGCTCGCGTCGTAGCGGTGGTTGGAGCGCCCCGGGAAGACCGGGGTCAGGTAGACCGTCCCCACCCCGAGGGCCTGGAGGTGGTCGAGGTGCTCCTCGATGCCCCGCAGGTCCCCGCCGTAGAACTGCGTCCCGACGCCCGGGCCGCCCGCGAGCGGCTCGTCGTCCCAACCTGCGGGCTGCGCCCAGTCCGGGAGCGGCCGGTCGTCGGCCTCGGCCGAGCGCGCGAACCGGTCCGGGAAGATCTGGTAGACCACCCCGTCGCCCATCCACGACGGTGCGGGCGGGTGGATCGTCAGGCGGAAGTCCGCGGCGTCCGGGACGTCACGGTCGAAGACCCCGCGCCCGTTGAGCCACCGGTAGCCGCCCGGCACGTCGAGGAAGAAGCGGTAGCTCGTGACCGGGTTGTGGACCAGGACGTCGGCCACGTACCAGGACTCGTGCTCGTCCTCGCGCTCGAGGCGGGCCTCCGAGAGGCGCGGCTCGCCGTCGCGCACGGTCCGCAGCCACACGGCCCGCACCTGCGCGTCCTCACCGCCGGGCGCTCGCGGCACGCGCACCCGGACCGGGACCACGTCCCCGAGCGACGGCGTGCCGCCGGGGACGTAGACCTCGGAACCGTCGTGGTGCGGGGCCAGGGCGACCACCTCGCGTGGCGAGGGGGCGCTGCCGGCGGGCGCGACGTCGTCGGGCCTGGTGGTGCTCACGGGTCAGCCCTTGACCGAGCCGGCCGTCAGGCCACCCACGATGTACTTCTGCAGGTAGAGGAACAGGACCAGGACCGGGATCGTCGAGATGACCGCCCCCGCCGTGAACAGGCCCCAGTTCGCCTCGCGCAACGACGACACCCAGCCGTACAGGCCCACCGCGAGCGTCCAGTTGGACTCCGAGGTCAGGATGATGCGCGCGATCATGAACTCGCCGTACGTGCTGATGAAGGACAGCAGCGCGACCACCGCGAGGATGGGCGCCACGAGACGCAGGATGATCGTCCAGTAGATCTGGGCGTGCGTCGCGCCGTCGAGCTTCGCGGCCTCGTCGAGCTCGCGCGGCACCGTGTTGAAGAACCCGTACATGAGGAACGTGTTCACACCCAGCGCACCGCCCAGGTACACGCAGATCAGGGCGAGCTTGCTGTCGAGGCCCAGCGCCGGGACCACGTCGCCGAGGCTCAGCAGCAGCAGGAAGATCGCGATGAACGCGAGCATCTGCGGGAACATCTGGATGATGAGCAGCGACGTCAGACCCGCGCGACGCCCCGTGAAGCGGAACCGCGAGAAGGCGTAGGCCGCGGCCGCGCCCATGAGCACCGTGCCGACCGAGGTCGCGATCGCGATGACGAGCGTGTTGCCCATCCACGTCCAGAACATCGACTCGCCCAGCTCGGCGTAGTTGGCCGTGCTCACCTCCGCGAAGAGGGTGTTGGAGCCCGTGAGCGTGCCGTTCTCCGACAGCGAGGCCGACAGGACGTAGACCAGCGGGAACCCCGCGAACACGACCGCGACGAGCCCCACGAGGTGGCGCCAGCCGAGCTCGCTGAACCACCGGCCGGGCTTCATGCGCGCGCGCCCCAGGGGAGCCGACGAGCCGTCCGAGGACGTGCCGGCCTGCTTGCCGGCGGAGGCGGAGACAGAGGTGGTCGCCATGTCAGTTGATCTCCTCGAACTTGCGGGTGCTCCGGAAGGCCAGGGCAGAGATGGTGCCGACGATCACGAAGATGACGATCGACAACGCGCTCGCGAGCCCGAAGTTCTTCGGCGCCGAGCCGTCGACCCCGGAGATCTGGTAGACCATCGAGATCAGGATGTCGGTGTGCCCCAGCGGGACCGAGGCGTCCCCGAAGCGTGGACCACCCCCGGTGAGCATGTAGATGAGCGTGAAGTTGTTGAAGTTGAACGCGAACGACGAGATCAGCAGCGGAGCCGTCGAGATGAGCAGCAGCGGCAGCGTGACCGAGCGCCAGGTGCGCCAGCGGCCCGCGCCGTCGATCTTCGCGGCCTCCATGACGTCCGAGGGCAGCGACTGCAGGGCGCCCGTCGTGATCAGGAACATGTAGGGGAAGCCCAGCCACAGGTTCACGAACAGGACCGCGAGCTTCGCGAGGAACGGGTCCGTGAGCCACGGGATCTCCGCGCCGCCCAGCAGCACCTCGTTGACGAAGCCGAACCGTGTGTTGAGCAGACCCGACCACAGCAGCGCCGCGAGGAAGCCCGGGATGGCGTACGGGAGGATCATCAGCACGCGGTAGATCTTGCGACCGCGCATACGGGCGTCGTTGAACGTGATCGCCAGGAACAGACCGAGCAGGAACGTGGTCGCCACGGACCCGATCGCGAAGACGAACGTCCACACCAGGATCTTGAGGAACGGCTGCGCATAGCGCCCGTCGGAGAAGGCCGTCACGAAGTTGTCGAAACCGACCCCGACCCGCCAACCGACGGTCAGCGTCGAACCGTCCGCGGCCTCGAACTGGCCGTCGTCGTTCGGCGAGTAGACCGTCCCGGTCGTGGTGTCCGTCATGGTGTCGCTCGCGTCGTCGTACGCGAGCGTCGACGTGTACACGTACCCCGTCATCGCGTCGGGGGTACGGATCGATCCGTCCTCCGGATCCTCGGACACCGGCACGCGGAGGTTCGTGACCTCCTCCTGCCGCTGGAGCACCTGACCGCGCTCGAGCACCGTGTAGCCGGGGACCTCGGTCGCGCGCCCGGCCTCGACCGTCGCGTCCTCGACGACCGTCAGGGGACGCTCGGCCGAGCCGACCTGGACGTCGCCGTCCGGCGTGACGATCGCGAACGCGAGGTCACCGCCATCCTCGACGACCGTGAGCGGGGCCGATTCCGACCCCTCGACGCGGCGCTCGTTCTGGACGAGCAGGGCCTCGATGGCCTGCTCCTTGGTGGAGTTGTGGCCCGTGCCGTAGTTCGTGAAGGCGATGTAGCCCGTGTAGGCCACGACGAAGATCTGGTAGGCCAGCAGGAAGATCAGGCCCGGCAGGATGTACTTGAGCGGCAGGGCGCGCTTGGAGAAGTAGACCCAGTTGGCCGCGATCAGCATCGCGAGCGACGCGGCGAGGATCCCGTACGACTCGGCGGTCCAGGCGGACCAGACCACGTACACGCCCAGGGCGTCGATGACGGCCATGAGGGCCAGCTTGGCGAAGAACCCGGGGCTGTAGTTGCGGGCGTGCGACCCGTCGCGGTCCCGTCGCGGGCGCTTGCGCGGCCCCTGCGGCGACCCGGAGTCCTCCGGTGCGCCGACGGCGGTGTCGGTGGGCGTGAGCTGTGGGGCGGACATCGAGCCTCCGTAGTCGTACGACACGGGTTCCCTCCCGCGTCATGGGGGTGGCGCTGCGCCGCTCGTGCGGCCTGCGCCGACGGTCGCGGGGGGGGGGGGGGGGGGGGGGGGGGGGGG
>NZ_JACSPN010000016.1:0-61905 GCF_015142735.1 Oerskovia douganii
CTCGTATTCGATGGGTGTCAGTCGACCGAGGCGGGCTTGCCTGCGGCGGCGGTGGTAGGTCCGTTCGATCCAGGTGAGGATCGCCAGGCGCAGGGGTCTGCTGCACGGATGTACGTTCCGAGCTGGCCCAGGTGGGCGGGCTCAAACGAAGCGATCTTGAGCTCGACCACGACGTAGCGCAGCTGCTCGACGTGGAAGTACAGCAGGTCGACGTAGAAGTCATCCACGCGGTCCGACGAGTCATCCGGCACGCTCAGGCGGACCTGCCGGCCGACGAACGCCATGCCACCGACCTCGAGCATCGTGTATTGCAGCCTGTCCAGGAGTGCGTGCTCGCCATCGCGTCCCGCGACCCGCTCGACCATTGCCAGGTGTTCGGACACGTACGGGTCCTTGACCAGTTGCTGCGCGAGTTCAGAGTCCGGCACCTCGAGCGCGGCCGCGAAGTTCGTCGGTGCCGCACCGAGCGCCGTCTGTGTCCAGCGCGAAGAACGGCCTAGTCCAGGCCCAGCGCTGCTCGCGCTGACTCGTCAACAACTCCCGCCAAGGACTTCTCTCGGAGTTTTTCGCCGAACGCCAATAGGAGCGACTCCGCAGCCGGGTTTACCCAGATCTGCTCCAATCCGCCATGCCAGCTGATGTCTAGCGAGTCAACGCTATACGGCACGCGATGCTGTGCTATGTGCTCGATGTCGTCGAGCTGAAATATGCGCGCTTCGCGCCCCAGGAATACTTTCCTTAGTTCGCCGTCCGAGAGGGCGAGATATGACGTTCTTTCCTGAATGATCAGGTAAATCAGAGCGGCGCCCGCTAGGGCCCAGCCAATCTTTTGCGCAAGACCGTGGAGCGCAACCCAAGACGCGACGGCAACGAGTATCGCCACAGGTGCGGCGAAGTTCGGGCCGCTGTTCCGAAGTCGCACTTCACGACGCTTGTTCAATGAACTCCTCTTCTCCTGCATTCCGAAATCACCTCCGCTGCTGATCGTGCCATCCCATGCTGAGCGTGTTCGACAGGTACCAGTGTGAGACTACTGTCCCCCGGACAGCGCAGGCGCGTCGTTTAGGCAGCTTGCGGGCCGCGCTCCACGCCGTTCCGCTGATTCCGTTCTGCGCATACGAAAGCCCTCTATTGATCGACTGCCTCACCTTGGTGAACTTACACCCCTCTACCGCAAGGCGGAGAGCCTTTCCTCCAACGCTGCCCACGCAACGCTCACGGCAGTGTCCTTGAGGGCGTTGACCGCTGCTTTGCGATTGCCGCCGCGGCGCACGACGCCGCGGACAGTGGACCGAGCTCACGTCCGAGTGCTTCTCCCGCGCCATGCTCCGAGACCTGTACGACCAGGGGCCCTCCCGCCGGACGCATGGAACGGCGGCGACGGGTGGAGGGACTACGACCTCCTGCTGAAGATGTTCGACAAGCGCGACAGGGATGCCATCACGAACGGGCAGAACAGAAGATCGGGGTCCTGCGGAGCAACACCAGGACGCTCGTGCTTGCCGATGAGCGCCTGAACTTGGGCTGACGGGCGGTGGAAATGCCTGACCGCCAGGCGTGTACTGACCGACCACGCGGCGCTACCCGCCTCGGTCTGAGCGGGTTTACTCACGGCAGCGCGGTGGTGGCGAGTCCCCCGGTCCGGTCTACCGTGCCGGCCGCTTCCCCTCGAAGAACCGGTCGAGGTCCGCCCGGCGCAGCGCGCCGTCGACGCCTCCGGCGGTCAGCTCGGCGACGAGTCGCCGCGAGAGGTCGCGGAGGGGTTCGTTGGACACGCTCGAGTGGTGGCACATGAGGTCGAACGCCTCGTTGGCGGGCAGCCCGTAGATCGCCATGACGGCGCCCTTGGCCTGCTCGATCGTCGACCGGCTCGCGGACGACGCCCGGATCGCGGCGGTGGCCTCCCGTTGGGCGAGGTCGCGCTGCGTCGTCGTGAGGTCGATGAAGTACCCGGAGACGTGCGTGGTCTCGCCCGTGCGGCGGTCGATCCGACCGCGTCCGACCACGCCGAGCGTCCGCGTCCTGCCCTGCGCGTCGACGATGCGGTGGACGGAGCTGAAGGGTTCGCCGGTCGCGACGGCGTTCAGCAGGACCTCCTCGACCCGTTCGCGGTCCTCGGGGTGCTTGTGCGCGAGCATGAGCGCGGTCGTGGGCATGACCTCGCCGGGCCGGAAGCCGTGCATGGCGTAGAGCTCGTCGGACCACCACCAGCCGTGGTCGGACAGGTCGAGGATGAACTGCCCCACCGCTTGCGGCGTGCCGCGCAGCAGCGCGTCGGCGAGCTCCGGGTCGAATCGGCGAGACGCGTTGTACGAAGTGGTCAAGTAGGCCCCCAGGGCATGGGAAAGGAGCGGGCCTACTTCCAGACTCCTCGGTGATACTAGCCCGGATCTGCTCCCTCACCTGCGAGGACGGCAGCCCGACGGCGGAGCACCGGCCGGAGGTCACCGCGCCGTCGCGGTCCGTCCGGCACGACGAAGCCCCCGTCGGCCGTGGCCGTACGGGGGCTTCGTGAAACGTTAGGTGGTGGCGCGATGCAGGGGGTACTTCGCGCCACCGAGGAAGAGAATACCTCCTCCTTGCGGGGGTTGACGAACCGCTCTCGGATGGCGGGCGATCGGACACCTTCCTTCCGTTTCACCCGGATCCGGACGGCCCGCTACGGCAGCACGATCTCGAACGACGGGTCGACGTCGTCGAGGAACCCGAGCAGCCGGCCCCACGCCCCGGCGTCGCCCTCGACCTGGAGGGAGCCCGCGTCCACGAGGTCGCCGAGGGCCTGGGGGGCGACGACGGAGTGGAGGAAGACGGGCTTGGCGGCCATGAACGTCGCCTCGGCCGGCGCGGTGTCGTACTCGCTCGGGATCTGGTGGGTGAGCACCCCGTTGGCGAGGCGCACGCGGTGCCGCACGCCGTCGACGACCCAGTCCAGGAGGACGGTCTCAACGCCCGCTCGCGGGCCGTCGATGCGGATCGCGATCGAGTCGAACGCCTGCTCGACCGACAGTGCCGCCAGGATGTCGGGCGCGACGGACGCCGTCGGGGTCCCGAAGTTCCCCTCGCGCAGCTCCAGGGCGCCCGAGAGGTAGAAGTTGCGCCAGGTGCCGTTCTCGCTGCCGTAGCCGAGCTGGGTGTAGGCGGCTGCCTGGAGCTCGCGCGCTCCGGCGTGCGTGGGGTCGGCGAACAGCACGTGGTTGAGGACCGTGACGACCCACCGCAGGTCCCCCGCCTCGAACGACGCGCGCGCCTTGGCGACCGTCGCGTCGGCGCCACCCATGAACTCGACGTAGCGGCGCGCCTCCTCGACCGGCGGGTGCTCCCACAGGTGGGCGGGGTTGCCGTCGAACCACCCCATGTACCGCTGGTAGATCGCCTTGACGTTGTGGCTCACGCTCCCGTAGTAGCCCCGGGCGTTCCACGCCTGCTCGAGCGAGGGGGGCAGGACCATCTGCTCGGCGATCTCCTTGCCGACCAGGCCCTGGTTGATGCCGCGCAGCGTCTGGTCGTGCAGGTAGGCGTAGAGGTCGCGCTGGGTCGAGAGGAACTCGATCAGCTCGTCGCGTCCCCACGTGGGCCAGTGGTGGGAGGCGAACACGACGTCGGCCCGGTGGGCGTAGAGGCTGATCGCCTCGGTCAGGTACTCGGCCCACACGTGCGGGTCGCGCACGAGCGCACCGCGCAGGGTGAGCGTGTTGTGCAGCGTGTGCGTCGCGTTCTCGGCCATGCACAGGGCGGCGTGGTCGGGGAAGAAGAAGTTCATCTCGCTGGGCGCCTCGGTGCCGGGCGTGAGCTGGAAGTCGATCGTGACGCCGTCGAGCACCTCCCGCTGGCCCGTGTCGGTGACGTACAGCGTGGGCAGGACGAGGGAGACCGTCCCCGTGCTCGTCGTCTGCCCCAGACCCGCTCCGACCCCTCCGGCGGGTCCCTTGGGGAGCGCCGCGCCGTACATGTAGCCCGCTCGTCGTGCCATGGCGGTGCCCGCGTAGACGTTCTCCGACACGGCGTGCTCGACGAACCCGGAGGGTGCGAGGACGGGCACGGTCCCGGCGTCGACCTCCTGCTGCGTCGTGACGCCCTTGACCCCGCCGAAGTGGTCGACGTGCGAGTGCGAGTAGATCACCGCGGTCACGGGGCGCTCGCCCCGCTCGCTGCGGTAGAGGGCGAGTGCGGCCGCGGCCGTCTCGGTCGAGATGAGCGGGTCGATCACGATCACGCCGCGCTCCCCCTCGACGAACGTGATGTTCGACAGGTCGAAGCCGCGGACCTGGTAGATGCCGGGGACGACCTCGAACAGACCGGCCTGCGCGACGAGCCCGCTCTGCCGCCACAGGCTGGGGTGGACCGTGCCGGGCGCCGGGCCGTCGAGGAAGCCGTACCCCTCGGTGTCCCACACGACGCCGCCCGCGTCGTCCAGGACCAGGGGCCGGGCAGGTCCGGCCAGCAGGCCGCGCTGTGCCGCGTCCATGTCTCGGGTGTCGCCGAAGGGCAGGGATTCCTGGGCGGCGCGGAAGGACGCCGTGACGCTCTCGACTACCGGGTCGGACATGGAGGCTCCTCTGAACGGGTCGGGCTGCTCGTCGTCGAGCGGCACGTCTCACGCTAGGTGGGCCGCGCGGCGAACGCGCGGGGTGGCTTCCCCGACCGCACCGCCCCGCCCCACACCCACCCCGCACCAGGTCCGCGACCCGACCCCGTGCACGGATGACGACTGACCCGCACGTCCCATGCATAGACGTGGTGTCGTCCCACTCAGTGAGCGCGGTCAGGATTCCCAGGATCGGCACCTAGGGTTCTCAGCGCGCCCGCCCCCTGTGTGGCATAAAACACCACGTTCCGGGAGGTTCTTCGAATTGCGGGCAGCAGCCTCCTATGTGCAGAGTGGAACTATCGTCTGGGTTTGGGTTGGCCTCGTTCTGGTGGTGCTCGGCGTCCTGCTCGCCGGGCGCGCCGCGTGGGCCGTTCGTGCCGGTGAGCAGCGCGGGCGCGCCGGCACCGGCGGTCACGGCATGGGGATCGCCGTCGGCGCGGGCGTCGCGTTCTGGGGCGCCGTGGTGACCGTCATCGCCCTCGTCGTCAACGGCTGACCCCCGGTCCGACCGGTCCGACCGCACGAAGAACCTCCCCCACCTGTCAGGATCGTCAGCATGCAGCGATCCTTCGACGACCTCGTCTCCGAGGCCTCGACCGTCCCGGTCGACGGCTGGGACTTCTCCTGGCTCGACGGGCGGGCGACCGAGCAGCGCCCGTCCTGGGGCTACGCCCGGTCGATGGCCGAGCGCATGGCCACCGCGAGCGCGGCCCTCGACCTCCAGACGGGGGGCGGCGAGGTCCTCGCCTCGGTCCCCCGGTTCCCTCGACTGACCGTCGCGACCGAGGGGTGGCCCCCGAACGTCATCCAGGCGACCCGCCTCCTGCACCCGCTCGGCGTCGCGGTCGTCGCCGACCCGGACGAGCCGCCGCTGCCGTTCGCGGACGAGGCCTTCGACCTCGTGGTCAGCCGGCACCCGGTCCGCCCGTGGTGGCAGGAGATCGCGCGTGTCCTCGCACCGGGCGGCACCTACTTCGCGCAGCACGTCGGGCCGTACAGCGTGTTCGAGCTCGTCGAGCACTTCCTGGGCCCGCAGCCCGAGGACATCCGCAACGGCCGCCACCCCGACGGCGACCGGGCTGCCGCCGAGGCGGCCGGGCTCGAGGTCGTCGACCTGCGGTTCGAGGAGCTGCGCACCGAGTTCTTCGACGTCGGCGCGGTGGTCTACTTCCTGCGCAAGGTGGTGTGGATGGTCCCGGGGTTCACCGTGGAGGAGTACCGCCCGCAGCTCGCCGCGCTGCACGAGAAGATCCAGGAGGAGGGCCCGTTCGTCGCGACGACGACGCGCTTCCTCATCGAGGCGCGCAAACCCGTCTGACCTGCGGCCCGCGACGGTCGGCGGACGGAGCGCTGCCGGGACCGTGGGTGCGGTGTCGCCGTTGACACCACCGGCACCGGTGCCGGCAGGGTCGGCGACTGCGCCGACCCACGTTCGGTGATCAGTCCCGCAGGCCTCGCGTCAGGTCTCCGAGGGCCGCGAGCGCCCGGCGCTTGCGGTCGGCGGGGTCGATGGTGCGCTCGTCTCCCGGGTTGGCGCGGCGCACGGGCTTGCCCGCGCCGCCTGCGGCGTCGACGACGCGGGGCAGGGCGCCCGGGCCGCCCGCCGCCCGGGTCGACCGCGACCGCCGACGCTGGGTGCTCGGGGCGAGGAAGTAGGGGCGTTGCGTGCTCATGGGCTCTCCTCAGGCTCGTCGCTGCCCCGTCGCCGAGGCTGTGGTTCTCGATCCTGGGGCACGGTCGTTTCGGGCGTGTTGCGAGCGCAGGACGACGACGTGTCTTTCGCGGTCTCGTGGGGCGGACCGGCCCCGTACCGGCCAGTAGCCTCCTTGCATGACGCACGAGCGCGAGATCACGGCCCCGGTCGACCTGTGCCTGCCGAACGGGCGCCTGAACCCGGACGCGGTCGGGTGGACCCGCACCCCGCTGCACCGCGCCACCCTGCGCGGGTGGGGCCGGACCAAGCGGTGGGAGTACTGGGGGGTCGTGACGCCCTCGCACGTGATCGGCGTCGTGGCCTCCTCGATCGACTACGCGGGGGTCCACGGCCTGTACGTCCTGGACCGGGCGACGGGCGCGGAGACGGTGAGCGACGTCGTCGTGCCCGTGGCCCGGGGCGTCGTCATGCCGGACCGCAGCGGTACCGGCCGTGTCGAGGCCCGCGCGAAGAAGCTCGCGATCCTCATCGACCAGGACCCGGGCGGTTCCCGGATCCGGGCCGCGTCCCCGGACGTGAGCCTGGACCTGACCGTCCCGCTCCCGCCCGGGCACGAGTCGTTGGGCGTCGTGGTCCCGTGGAGCGACCGGCAGTTCCAGTACACGGTCAAGGACGTGGCCCGCCCGGTCCACGGTTCGCTCACGGTCCACGGCACCCGGCACGAGGTCGGCGCCGAGGACTCGTTCGCGGTGCTCGACCACGGGCGCGGACGCTGGCCCTACGCGATGACGTGGAACTGGGCAGCGGGCAGCGGGCACGGCCGTGGCATCCAGCTCGGTGGCAGGTGGACCGCGGGCACGGGCAGCACGGAGAACGCGCTCCTGGTCGAGGGGCGCCTGCACAAGATCGGTGAGGAGCTCACCTGGGAATACGACCGCGCCGACCGGCTCGCCCCGTGGCGCATCACGGGCGAGCGCGTCGAGGCCCTGTTCACGCCGTTCCACGAGCGGGTCGCGCGCACCGAGCTGCTCGTCGTGGGCAGCGAGACGCACCAGTGCTTCGGGACGTGGTCGGGCCGCGCCCGCACCGACGACGGGACGTGGGTGGACCTGGACGGGCTGGTCGGCTGGGCCGAGGAGGCGCGGCAGCGCTGGTAGCCTCACGGTCCCGGTGCTGCCCGACGGCGTCACGCACCTGCGGGATGGACGGCGCCTCCGCGCGGCGCGCCCCGGTGCCACACTGGGCACCATGGCGACCGTCCACGACGAGATCACTCCCCGGCTCTCCCGCTTCGCGCTGTCCCAGCCCGTGTTCTTCGTGGGCACGGCCCCTCTCGCGGGGGACGGGCACGTCAACGTCTCGCCCAAGGGCATGGGCGGCACGTTCGTGGTGCTCGACCCGCACCGGGTCGCGTACCTGGACTACACGGGGTCGGGCGCGGAGTCCGCGGCGCACCTGCAGGAGAACGGACGCATCGTCGTCATGTTCTGCGCGTTCGAGGGACCGCCCAACATCGTGCGCTTCCACGGCCGTGGCCGGTACGTGCTCGCCCGGACGCCCGAGTTCGACGAGCTGCGCCCCTCGTTCTCCAAGGAGCGCGAGATCGGCCAGCGCGGCATCGTCGTGGTCGACGTGGACCGGGTCTCGGACTCGTGCGGGTACTCGGTGCCGTTCATGGACTTCGTGGGCGACCGCGACGTGCTGGACCGCGCGCACGAGCGGCGGGAGCCGGAGTACTTCGACGCGTACTGGCAGCAGAAGAACGCGACCAGCATCGACGGGCTCCCCGGGGTGGACATCACCCCGCTGTCCTAGGGGCACGGGCGCCCGGGCCCGGCGGTCCGGCAGGCCCGGGAGCACCCCGGCGACGCCGGACCGCGGTCAGCACCTGCTGACCCCGAGGGCCCTGCCGACGGTCGAGCCGTCCTCCAGGACGCCGAGCAGACAGGCTGCGAGATCACCGCGAGGGATCGACCCGAAGCCCTTCGCGCCCTTGGTCACCTCGGTCGCCCGCCAGCCACCCGTGGGCTGCCCGTTCGTCAGGCCTGCGGGGCGGACGATCGTCCAGTCGAGACCCGAGCCCACCACGGCCGACTCCTGCTCGTCGTGGTCGGCGAGGGCACCGGCGAGCATGACGCGGGTCAGGACCCGCACGACCACCGGCATCTCCCGCGCGGAGTCCCCTGCCCCGAGCGAGGACTGCACGACCAGCCGACGAACCCCCGCCTGCTGCATCGCCGCGACGACGCTCCGTGTCACGGCAGCACGCTGGCGGGCGACCCCCTTGGCTCCACCGACCGTGACCACCACGGCGTCCGCCCCGGCGACCGCGCGGGCCGCGACGCCCGGGTCCGCGGCATCTCCGGCCTCGGTCCGGACCCCCGGGGCGGGGGCGGCGCCGGTCCGGGACAGGACCGTCACGTCGTGGCCTGCCTCGTGCGCGAGCACGGCCAGGCGCGCCCCGGTCCCTCGCGAGCCACCGACGATGACGATCTTCACAGGCTTCTCTTCTCGTCGCGCAGCACTTCCGATGGCCCCGGAAGCCTAGTCCCCTCCCGTCGCGCCGAGGTACGCCCGCCCCCGCGGAGAGATGCGGTACCCCACGGGCAGGCTCTCGGTGAGGCCGAGCTCCTTGAGCCGGCGGACGCGGATCTTGAAGTAGTCGCGCTCGACGCCGAGCGACGCGGCGAGCTCGCGCGCCACGACCTCGGGCCGCGCGACGATCAGCTCCAGGTAGGGCCGGGTCCACGGCTCGGGCGCCGCGCGGTCCATGCGCGCGAGCCGCGCACGCAACCCCTCGACCTCCTCGGGCGACAGGTCGGCGTCCTGGCGCAGCGCGATGCGCGGGTCCTCCCCCACGCGCCGCAGCCCGATCCGGTACAGGTCGCCCTCGCCCTTGGCGGCGACCCAGGCGAGCGCCGCGTCGGCCGAGCGGAACCCCGCGGCGCGCGCGTCGTCGTCGGGCACGTCAGGCATCCCGTCCACGTCCGGGACCCGGTCGATCGACGTGACCTCCACGACCCCGATCCGCGTCCGCATCCGCCCGCCCACGCGCACGCGCGGCGCGAGCCAGCGACGGTACGCGAGGGTGACCGTGCCGTCCTCGAGCCCGCTGAGCGTCTGCCGGGTCAGCAGCATGCCCCCAGCGTACGGAGCCACGGACCGGGCGGCACCAGGACAAGAACCCGCCACGCGCACCCGGCGTCCTCACCCCAGCCGCAGCTCCGCGTTGACCGCCCGCACCAGCCCGGCCGGCAGCTTGGCGACCTCCCGGTCGTAGGTGAGCAACCCGTTGGTCTCGTCCTCGACGTCCGAGAGCTGGGTGTAGACCGTCGCCGACAGGCCGCGGGCGACGGCGGGCACGATCTGCTCGCGGTGCAGGGCCTCGAAGGCCTGCCCCAGCGCCTCGGCGTCGGCGTACGTCTTGTAGCCGAAGTCCTTCTCGCCCGCGGAGTGCCCCTCGACCCGCAGGTTGTAGCCGCCGTACTCCGACAGGACGAGCGCACGGCGGTCGCGCCCGCGCCGCGGCACCCGGAACGGCTTGAAGTACACGTGCAGGCTCCGAAAGTTCCCCGCGCCCTGGTCGTGCCAGCCGCTCGCGTGGTCCACCGACCGCGTCGGGTCGAGCGCCTTGACGCGGGCCGCGACCTCGGCCGCGTCGAACTGCCCCCAGCCCTCGTTGAACGGCACCCAGACGGCGAGGCTCACGACGTCGCGCAGGTGCTCGACGGTCGCATCGACCTCGCGGAGGAACTCGGCCCGCCCGGCCGGGTCCTTGCGGGAGAACAGGCCGTGGTGCCGGTCGGAGAACCACAGCGGGACGACCGCGTGGGGGACGGTCACGATCGGCCGGTAACGGTCACCGCCGTTGACCATGTCCTGCCACACCAGCATGCCGAGCCGGTCGCAGTGGTGGTACCAGCGCAGCGGCTCGATCTTGATGTGCTTGCGCAGCATCGTGAACCCGAGGTCCTTCATGGTCGCGATGTCGTGCACCATGGCCTCGTCCGACGGTGGGGTGAGCAGACCGTCCGACCAGTACCCCTGGTCCAGGACGCCGACGTGGAAGTGCGGTTCGCCGTTGAGCAGGAGCCGCGGCACCCCCTGGGCGGCGGGCCCGACGCCGAACGACCGCATCCCGGCGTAGCTGCGCACCTCGTCGTCGCCGAGGGTCACGGTCACGTCGTACAGGTGCGGGTCCTCAGGGCTCCACGGGCGCGCGTCCGGGACCGGGACCCGGGCGACCACGCCGACGGGCGTGTCGACCTGCGCGACGATCGCTGCGCCGTCGTGCACCTGGATGCGCGCCACGGGCGCGTCCTGCCCGACGGCGCCACCCGCCACCGCGGCCCCCTCGCCGAGGTGGACGGTCACCTCGAGACAGCCGCCCGGGAGGTCGGGCACGAGGGTCAGGCGCCCGACGTGCAGGGCCGGGACGGCCTCGACCCACACGGTCTGCCAGATGCCCGACTGCGCGGTGTACCAGATCCCGCCGCGGTCGAGCTTCTGCTTGCCGCGCGCGTGGTACCCGGTGTCGCTCAGGTCGGTGACCTCGACGAGCAGCTCGTGCGTCGCACCCGGGTCGCCCGCGAGGGCGTCCGTGACGTCGCACGCGAACGGCAGGAAGCCGCCGACGTGGCGCCCGACCTCGACGCCGTCCAGCAGGACGCGGCACGCCTGGTCGACCGCACCGAGGTGCAGCAGGACCCGCCCGCCCGGCGGCACGAACCCCTCGGGCAGCGTCAGGTCGCGGCGGTACCAGAGCGCCTCGTCGGGCTGGAGCTGGCGGCCCACGCCGGACAGCGGCGACTCGGGCGAGAACGGCACGACGATCTCGCCGTCGAACACCGCGGGCGCGGGCCCGCCCAGCGAACCCACCGGCCCCGGGCCCTGCGCCGTGAACGCGTGCTCCCACACCCCGTTGAGGTTGAGATAGCTGTCCCGGACGAGCTGCGGGCGCGGGTACTCGGGCAGCGGCGCGTCACGGTCGAGCGTCGCGGTCCACCGCGTGGGCAGGCTGGGCAGGTCGGCGCTCACGCGCGGTTCCTCGATCCGCCGGCCGAGACCGGGTCGAGCTCGGGTCGGCGCGCGACCGTCAGGACGTGCGTGTCGGGCCAGTCGACGGTCTCCCCCGTGACCGCGTCCGTCAGGGACGCGACGGGCGCGAACGAGTGCTCGACGAGCCACTCGTTCCGCCATGCCCCGCTCTCGGGGCCGAGCTCGAACCCCGCGTCGCCCAGCAGGTCGGCCCACGCTTCCCCGTCGAGGTCGCAGAACCGTTCGTGGCACTCGGACAGCCAGTTGTCGGCGTAGTCCTTGGTCGTGAGGAACTCCATGGCGTCGCGCAGCGTGACCCGGAACGTCCCCGGGGCGACCTCGTCGACGTCGAGCTTCGCGCCCGACAGCCGCGGGAAGTCGTACGCGAACTGGCGCAGGCGCGCGGCCGTCGACAGACCGCGGACGTGCGCGGCGACGTCGGGCCGTGCCCACGTGTCGAGGTCCGTCACGACCCCGGGGCGCGCCCCGTCGTCGTCGCGGAGCGTGAGGTGCACCGTCCGGTCGCCGTCCGCGGGGCCGCACACGTCGCTGTTGATCCACACGCCGCCGGGGCGGGTGTGGGCGAGCACGCGGCGCGCGAACCGCTCGACGTCGACCACGCCGTCGCCGTACGACGAGATCTCGTGCGTGAGCGCGATCGTGACCGTGGTGTCGACGCTGCGCTCCGGCATGACCGAGCCGCGCAGGATGTTGGCCTGCACGAACCAGACGTTCGGGTTCGCGAACACCCCCTGCGTCTTCTTGTGCTCGGCCTCGGCCACGAGGTGCCGTGCCACGTCGACGCCGAACAGGTCCGACTCGTGCAGGCGCAGCTCGGCCGCGACGAGCTCCAGGAGCCCTCCCGTCGCGCACCCGATGTCGACGATCCGGCCCGGCCGCACGTAGGGCCGCACCTGCTCCCACTTGCGGCGCGACGCGTCCTCGAACGCCGCGGCGTACGTTCGGTAGTCGCGCGTCGCGGTCAGGTCGCCGTCGCCCGAGACGACGGGGTCGGCGAAGACCTGGGCGACCTGCGCCTCGAGCCCGTAGCGCCGGAAGAAGCCCGGCACCGCGGGGTGGGCGACGTCGGTCCACGTCGGGTCGCCGGCGGCGAGGAGCCCGACGGCGTCCCACGGACGGGCCGGCGGCTCACCGTGCGCGTCGGTCGCGTCGAGCTCGACGCCCACGACCCGGAACCCGAGGTCCTGGTAGGCCGCGATGACCTCGGGGGTCGAGCAGGCCACGACCGTGTCGCGCGGGTCGAGGGTCACGGCGTGCCCGGTCGCGGTCTCGACCGTGGTGGTCACCAGGTGCGCGAACCGCGGGTGCGGGGCCACGTCCGGGACCGGGACGACGATGCTCGGCAGGTGCTCGACCGCGGTCACGTGCTCGATGAGCGCCTCGCGCCGGTGCCCCGGGACCGGGTTGCGGCGCGTACCAGCGTGGTTCGCGGACGTCACGGCCCACACCACGACCGCGTCCGGGGAGCAGCGGACGGGGACCCCGTCGAGGTCGGACACGAGCCCGGCGCGCAGCGCCCGCAGGTAGTCGACCTGGAAACGGGTCACGAGGTGGTGGCGCCCCGGGAACAGGACATGGCGGACGAGCAGGTCAGGAGGCACCCGGGTACCTTCGCCTGCCGACGGGGTGCGTCGCAACCGGGAGCAGCCCACCTCGGGGCCGCGTCGACCGGTGGCCCGTCGCTCCCCTCGTCACCGCCCGCGTTCCGTGCCATCGTGGAAGAGGCGCCGACGACGCCGGCCCTGTGGATCTGCCGTGGACAAGGAGTACCCGATGGTCTCGACGAGCAACGTATTCAGCAGCTACTCGGTGAACGACCTGGACGCCGCACAGTCGTTCTACGGCGATGTGGTGGGCCTCGAGGTCGACCGGACCCCGATGGGCCTCGACCTGCACCTCGAGTCGGGCGGCCACGTGTTCCTCTACCCCAAGAAGGCGCACGTCGCCGCGTCGTACACGGTCCTCAACTTCGGGGTCGACGACGTCGAGGCGGCGGTCGACGAGCTCGTCGGGAAGGGCGTGCAGTTCGAGCGCTACGTGGGGTTCGACCAGGACGCCAAGGGGATCTCCCGCAGTCCCGACGGTCCGGCGATCGCCTGGTTCAAGGACCCGGCGCGCAACGTCCTCGCGATCCTGAGCAACCCGTGAGCAGCGCGGTCTCGTCGCACGAGCACGTGCTCGCGGCGCACGGCGACGCCATCGGGGCGTTCGACCACCTGGTCCGGCGGGTGCAGGACGACCAGTGGGGCCTGCCCACTCCCGACGACGAGTGGAGCGTCCACGACCTCGTCAACCACCTGGTCTCCGAGCAGCTCTGGGCTCCGGAGCTGCTCGCGGGCCGGACGGTCGCCGACGTCGGCGACGTGTTCGACGGCGACGTCCTGGGCGACGACCCGATCGACGCGTGGATCGACGCCTCGACCCAGTCCCGCGAGGCGTTCCTCGCCCCGGGTGCCCTGGACCGCGCGGTCCACCTGTCGTACGGCGACGCCCCGGCGACCGAGTACGCGCACCAGATGACGTTCGACCTCACGGTCCACGCGTGGGACCTGGCCCAGGCCCTGGGCGTCGACCCCGACCTGGGACCGGAGCTCGTGTCGTTCGTGCTGGCCTACGCGCAGCGTCGCAAGGGCATGTTCGCGGCGAGCCGGCTCTTCGCGGGTCCGCTCCCCGTGGCCGACGACGCCCCCGAGCTCACCAGGCTCCTCGCCCTCGCGGGGCGTCGGGCCTGAGGTCTGCTGGGCGCCCGTGCGCGGTGTCCCGGGACGACGACGGCGCCCCCACCCGGGGGGGGGGGGGCGCCGTCGTGCCGTGCACGGGTCAGGCGCTCAGAGCGCGTCGTCCCCCGCAGCGGCCTGCGTCTGACGGCGAGCGATGCGGAGCATCTCCTCACGCGGCACGACCTTCACGCGCTCACGCCCGTGCGGCTCGCCCAACGAACGCTCGTGAGCGTCCAGGACCTCCCAGTCCGCCCACTGCACCACGTCCACCCCGCGCTCGGCCAAGAACTCCAGGATCGCCTCGGGTGACCCGTGCGGCGCGATGCGCCCCGCGTCGAGGTCACCCTCGACGGGCTCGCCGCCATCACGCGCCGGGACAGCACCCGTGACGTCCTCGACGAGGTGGCGCACGGTCTCGGACGCGTCGGACTTGGTGTGCCCGATCAACCCGACCGGCCCCCGCTTGATCCACCCCGTGGCATACACCCCCGGGATCTGCTCACCATCGATGTCGATCACCCGACCCTCACGGTTGGGGATCACACCCTTGAGATCATCGAACGGGATCTCCGGCAACGGCGACCCGAAGTACCCCACCGCCCGATACACCGCCTGCACCGGCCACTCGTGGAACTCCCCCGTCCCACTGACCGTCCCGTCCCCGTTCAACCGCGTCCGCTCGGTACGCAACCCCTCGACCCTGCCCTGACCCAGCACCGCGACCGGCGCATGCAAGAAATGCAGGTGCAACCGCCGCGAAGCCGTGAACTGCGACGGATCCTTCAACGTCCAGTCCGTCAACGTCTTGACGACCTGCTTCGTCTGGTTCGACGAGTTGATCGCGGCCATCGACCCCTCGTCGAACTCGAAGTCCTCCGGATACACGATCACGTCCACGTCCGGCACATGCCCCAGCTCACGCAGCTCCAACGGCGAGAACTTCGCCTGCGCCGGCCCACGACGCGCGAACACGTGCACATCCGTGACCGGAGAGTTCTTCAGGCCCTGATAGACGTTGTCCGGGATCTCCGTGGGCAACAAGTCGTCAGCGTGCTTGGCCAGCACCCGCGCCACGTCCAACGCCACGTTCCCCGCCCCCAGCACCGCAACCTGCCGAGCCTCCAACGGCCACGTCCGCGGCACATCCGGATGCCCGTCATACCACGACACGAAATCAGCCGCCCCGAACGACCCCGGCAGATCGATCCCCTCGATCGCCAACGCCGCATCCCGGATCGACCCCGTCGAGAAGATCACCGCGTCATAGAACTGCCGCAGATCATCCAGCTTCAGATCAACCCCGTACTCCACGTTCGCCAACAACCGCACATCACCACGCGCCAACACCTTGTGCAACGCCACGATGATCGCCTTGATCCGCGGATGATCCGGCGCCACCCCATACCGCACCAACCCGAACGGCGCCGGCAACCGCTCGAACAGATCGATACTCACCGCCACATCCGTCTTCGACAGAATGTCCGCCGCATAGATCCCAGCCGGACCAGCACCGACGATAGCCACACGCAAAGGACGAGAGCTGCTCACAAGAAAGAACGCCTTCCGGTCGAGGAGGGAGGGGGCGGTCCACACCGGGGTCGGCAGCCGCACGCTTCGACGGTACGGCCTCAACCGGGGTTGAGGTCAAGGTGCACGGTGGAGACGGCGAGGAGGACCTGAGGACACGCGCTCCGACGGCTTGCGTACCGACCCTCAGGGCTCGTAGCCCTCGACGAAGTCGCGGATCTCCTTGCGCAGCACGTCCTCACCCAGGGGCTGCCGGGGCGAGGTCCCGATCGTGAACCCGTAGCCCTCGATCGGACCGTTCGTCCAGGAGAAGTCGTACACCCCCGGGTCGTGGGGCCTGTCGTTGACCGTGAAGGCCTGACCGTCGACCGTCAGGTGCCACACCTGAGCGGCCGTTCGAGGCGCAGCGCCGACCCGGCTCTGCAGCCGCTCGATCCGCGGCCTCAGGAGCGCGTCCATCGCCGCGGGGTCCTCCCACGTGCGGACGCTCACGAGCAGCCGGTGCGGGCCGAGGTCCCGGTGCCATGCACCGTCCACGGGGACGAGCTCGACGTCGTAGACCACCGGGATGTCCGGGTCGCCGACCGGCTCCAGGACGTAGCCGGCAGGGAGGTCGGCCTCCGAGAAGAAGAAGTTCGGTCGCACCGTCTCCTCCTCCCACGCCCGCGCCTCGTCCACGACGGTGTCGAAGACCGTGGCCAGCCGCTCCGGAGCGGGCCGGACGACGCGCCCGGTGGGCACCTCGGTCAACCGGTTCCACCACTCTCGCCACTCGGCCGCGAGCGCCGCGGCCTCGTCGCCCGGCAGGGCCTCGACGGCGATGCGGGGAGCGAGCGTCGGGACGTCGTCCGCCACGGGGAGCGCGAGGCGGTCGCGGACGTACAGCGCGACCGTGAAGCCGGTGCCGCGCCCCACGTTGATGTTCCGCAGGTCCTGGGGTTCGTGCGTCATCGCTCACCTCGTCGTCGGGCCGGCAGGAGCCGGACCGCCCATGCTAGGCCCGCTCCGCCGACACCCCGGGAGATGGCCTTCCGGAGTCCCCGATGACCTCGCGTCGAGGCGCCGATGAACGCCTCGGGAACGTTCGGGGAACGGAGCCGCCGGGGCCACTTTCCGGTCACTTCGCCCTCCTAGGGTGACGGCGTCCACCCGCTCGTGACTGGAGCCCCACCCCATGACCTCCGTGTCATCCCCCGTGCGCCCCGCGCCACCCGAACGCCGCCGGACGATCCCCGGCCGGGCCCCCGCCGGCCGGGCCCGCTTCACCCGCCCGTCCCCCCGCGCCCTGCGCACCTGGCTCGCGTTCCTGCTGCTCGCGGGCCCGAACGTGGTCCTGCTGCTCGTGTTCGTCTACCGTCCGCTGCTGCAGAGCTTCTACTACTCGACGTTGCAGTGGAACATGGGTTCGCCCACGGCCCGCTCGGTCGGCCTCGGCAACTACGTCGAGTGGTTCCAGGACCCGACGACGGCGGACGTCATGGTCACGACGGGCGTCTTCATGGTCGCGACCGTGGGCGGCTCGCTCGTCCTGGGCCTGGGCCTGGCCCTCCTGCTGAACCGGCGCCTCAAGGGTCGGGGCTTCGCGCGGACCGTGGCGTTCGCGCCGTACGTCCTGTCGGGCGTCGCGGTGGGCATGCTGTGGCTGTTCATCTTCGACCCGCGCTACGGCCTGCTGTCGGCGGGCCTGCGCGCGATCGGCCTGGATTCCCCCGACTGGTACACGACCTCGCCCTGGGCGCTCGTCATGATCATCGTGGTCTACCTGTGGAAGAACGTCGGGTACGTCGCCCTCATCTACCTGGCCGGTCTCCAGGCCGTCCCGCTCGAGCTCAAGCAGGCCGCGGCCCTCGACGGCGCGTCGTCGGCCCGTACGTTCCGCTCGATCGTGCTGCCGCTGCTCGCGCCCACGACCTTCTTCCTCACGGTCACGACGCTGCTCAGCTCCCTGCAGTCGTTCGACATCATCCAGGCCATGACCAAGGGCGGGCCGCTCGGCTCGACCACGACCCTCATGTACCAGATCTACGAGGAGGGCTTCGTGACCGGCCGGGCCGGCTACGCGTCGGCCGTCGCCACGATCCTCTTCCTCCTGCTGCTGGTCGTCACGGTCGTCCAGCTGCGCTTCGTCGAGAAGAAGGTGCACTACGCATGAGCGTCCAGAACCCGGTGCGGAAGTCCCCGGCCGCCGCGCCGCACCAGCCCTCGACCGCAGCGCCGGGCGCGTCCAGCGCTCAGCACCCCGGGTCACCCGTGGACGCACCACCGGCCCCCGGCGGTGCCGACCACCGCCCGGGCGGCGGCCGACCGCCCGAGCGGAAGCGCCGCCGTCGGCCCCTGCACCTGGGCGCGTACGCGACCCTCCTGGTCGCGACCGTCGTCATGGCCCTGCCCCTCGTGTGGATGGTGCTCGCGAGCTTCAAGCGCCCCGACGAGCTGTACTCGATCCCGCTCCGGTGGCTCCCGCAGAGCCTCGACCTCGCGAACTACGTCCAGACGACGCAGAGCATCCCCGTCGGGCAGCTGTTCCTCAACTCCGTGGGCCTGACGGTCGTGGGCTCGACGCTCAAGCTGCTGCTGGGCCTGTGCTGCGCGTACGCGCTCGTGTTCCTCGACTTCCCGTTCAAGCGGGCCGTGTTCGTCCTGGTCCTGTTCACGCTGCTCATCCCGCAGCAGATCACGATCATCCCCAACTACACGCTCGTCGCCCAGCTCGGGTGGCTCAACACCTACCAGGGCATCCTCGTGCCGGGCCTGGCGAG
The DNA here is from genome assembly GCF_015142735.1 of Oerskovia douganii. Lineage (GTDB taxonomy): Bacteria > Actinomycetota > Actinomycetes > Actinomycetales > Cellulomonadaceae > Oerskovia > Oerskovia douganii. The sequence continues at coordinate 18,307 of NZ_JACSPN010000016.1, forward strand.
CGCGTTCGGGACCTTCCTGTTCCGTCAGCACTTCCTGTCGCTGCCGGTCTCGATCCTCGAGGCCGCCGAGCTCGACGGCGCAGGCCACTGGCGCAAGCTGTGGCGGTTCGTCGTGCCGCTGTCGTACCCCACGATCGCGGCCGTCGCGCTCGTGTCCGTGGTCGCGGAGTGGAACGACTACCTGTGGCCGTTCCTCGTGACCGACGACGCCGAGAAGATGACGCTCCCCGTGGGCCTCACGCTCCTGCAGAGCGTCGACGGCATGAACAACTGGGGCGTCCTCATGGCAGCGACCGTGCTCGTGACGCTCCCCGTCCTCGTCGTCTTCCTGTTCCTCCAGCGCCGGCTCGTCGCCGGGCTCACCGCCGGAGCCGTGACCGGCTGACGCCGGTCCTCCCCTGTCCCCCCCGGCGCCTGCCGGGTCGCTGTTCCCCACCCCAAGGAGCATCACCGTGAACCAGCCCCTGCCCGCCCAGTGGTCCCCGTCGCGACGCGACGTGCTGCGCCTCGGCGGCCTCGGCGCCCTCGCCCTGTCCCTCGCCGCGTGCGCGGGACCGACCGTCGGCGGCGGCTCGTCCGCCCCGTCCGCCTCGGCGGGCACCGACTGGTCCAAGATCACGCCCGCCTCGCAGATCACGTGGTGGAGCAACCACCCCGGCGCCTCCAAGGCGATCGAGGAGGAGCTCATCCGCCGCTTCAACGCCGAGCACCCCGACATCGCGGTCAAGCTCGTGACCGCGGGCGCCGGGTACGACGAGGTCGCACAGCGCTTCCAGGCCGCGTCGTCGTCGAACAACCTGCCCGACCTCGTCATCGCGAGCGACGTGTGGTGGTTCCGCTACTACCTCAACGGCCAGGTCATGCCCCTCGACGACGTGTTCGCGCACCTCGACGTCGACGTCGCCGACTACAACCCCACCCTCTACGGCGACTACGCGTACGACTCGCGGCACTGGGCCGTGCCGTACGCGCGCTCGACCCCGCTCTTCTACTACAACAAGACCATGTGGGCCGCGGCGGGCCTGCCGGACCGCGGGCCCGGCACGTGGGCCGAGCTCGCCGAGTGGGCGCCCGCCCTGCGCGGCCAGGTCCCGACCGACGGCGCCCCGCTGGGCCTCGCGACCGGCACGTCGTGGGCCGCGTGGTGGTTCGAGAACATGCTCTGGGGCCACGGCGGGCAGTACAGCGACGAGTTCACGGTCACGCTCGACACCCCGCAGGCCCTCGCCGCCGGCGACTTCCTGCACGACCTGTTCCACGGCTCGAAGGTCGCGGGCATCGGGACCGACACCGGGGCCGACTTCGCCGCGGGCGTCTTCGCGTCGACGATCGGGTCCACGGGCAGCCTCACGGGCCTGCTCGAGGCCGCGACGTTCGAGGTCGGCACGGCCTACCTTCCCGACGGGCCGTCGGGCTCCGGGACGCCCACGGGCGGCACAGGCCTGGCCATCCCGGCCTCGCGCACGCCCGAGCAGCAGCTCGCTGCCGCGATGTTCCTCTCCTTCCTCACCGACCCCGAGAACACCGCATACTTCTCCCAGAACACCGGGTACATGCCGGTGCGCACGTCCGCGGTCGAGGGAGAGACCATGAGCAGCATCTACGCGGCCACGCCGCAGTTCCGCACGGCCGTGGACCAGCTCGCGGAGAAGTCGCGCTCGCAGGACTGGGTCCGCGTGTTCGTGCCCGGCGGCGACCAGATCCTCACCGAGGGGATCGAGCAGATCGTCCTCAAGGGCACGCCCGCGGCCGAGGCGTTCGCGTCGATCGCACCGCGCCTCGAGAAGGCGTACCAGGAGAACGTGGAGCCCAGCCTGTGACGGGCACCGTGCGTGTGGTCGCGCACCGGGGGAACTCGTCGGTCGCGCCGCAGAACACTCTCGCGGCGTTCGAGGCCGCGTGGCGCGCGGGCGCCGACAGCATCGAGATCGACGTCCAGCTCACCGGGGACGGCGAGGTCGTCGTGATCCACGACGACACCCTCGACGCGACGACGGACGGGCGTGGGCGGGTCGACGCGCACTCCCTCGCCGAGGTCCGGACCGTCGACGCCGGCTCGTGGTTCTCCCCCGCCTACGCCGGGCAGCGCGTCCCGACGTTCGCGGAGGTCGTGGACTTCCTCGTGACGCACCCGGGCATCGACCTCCTGCTGGAGGTCAAGGGCGACTGGGGTCCCGACGACGTCCGCAAGGTCACCGAGCCCCTCCAGCGCGCCGGGCTCACGGACCGCGTGATCGGTCAGAGCTTCTGGCCCTCGACGGTCTCCTCCCTGCAGGAGGTCGCGCCGGGGCTGCGCCGGGGGCTCCTGGTCGAGCGGCCCTCCGCCGACCTGCTCACGACGTGCGCGGAGCTGGGCGTCATGACGTGCAACCCGGCGGGCACCGTGCTGGTCGAGCAGCCCTCGCTCGTGGCGGACCTGCACGCCGCCGGGCTCGAGGTCCAGGTCTGGACCCTGGACGAGCCCGAGCAGTGGGCGCTGGCCCTCGAGACGGGCGTCGACGCGGTCATCACCGACCGCCCCGACCGTCTGCGCGGGTGGCTCGCGGGCCGCTGACCCGGCACCCGGTCCAGCGGCAGCGCGCGGACGCCCCAGCACCGAGCGGTGCGGGGGCGTCTGCGCACGTCCCCGGAGGGGCCGGCGAGGGGCCCGGCTCAGCCCTGGGCGATCTCCGCGAGCGCCGCGAGATGCGCCTCGACGGCGCGCCGCCCGGGCGGGGTGAGCTCGACCCACGTGAGGCGCCGCGCGTCCGAGCGGTCGGGCGAGCTCTCCTTGGTCGCCGTGACGAAGCCCGCGTCGGCGAGCACCCGCAGGTTCTTCGAGAGGTTCGCATCGGTCAGGCCCAGCGTGTCGCGGAGCACCGCGAACTCGAGCTGCGCCCCTCGCCGGAGCACCCCGCAGATGCGTAGGCGCGTGGGCGAGTGGATGACCTCGCTGAACACGGGGACGACGTCGGCGCTCATGCGCCCTGGCCGTCGGTCGCGGTCGCCGCCCCGGTGAGCTCCCGGCGGAAGAGGTCGTCGTACCGGGGGCCGAGCACCATGGGGGCGACGAGCCCGACCGCCGCGGGGAGGAGCACCCACCCGTACGCGACCGGGGTGACCTTGACGACCACCATGGCCGCGAAGCAGGCCACGACGATCGCGAGCAGGATCCGGTAGACGCGCCTCGAGCGCGGCCCCGCCGGCAGGCTGAACCACAGCCCGTAGCGCCGCCGGTACACGACCACGAGCGCCGGCAGCGCGAAGAGTGCGACGGGCAGCAGGATCAGCGACGCCGGGGACGGCAGCGCCTGCGAGGTGATGACGAGGGCCACGATCACGCCGAGCGACGGGTGGTACCACCGCGGGGTGACGAGCCGTTCCGCGAGGTTCGCGTCGTCGGCGCGCAGGCTCGCCAACGTCTCGCGCGCCTGTGCGGCGGAGGGGCGCTGCGGCGCGTCGTGGGGGCGGCCGGTCGGCATGTCGTCTTCCATGACGGCAAACCTATGGGTGACTTGCGCCTTTGGCAAGAGACTCGTGCGGCCGGCACGTCCCGCCCCACCGAGCGCGCCCACCCTCCGTCAGCCCCGTGCGTCGACGATCCGGGCCCCCGACACGACCCCCGACAGCCCGCGCCGGTCCCGCGTGAGCAGGACCGAGACGACCGCCACGAAGGCGACGAGTCCTCCGAGGGGAGCGGCGACGTCGCGCACCGGACCGCCACCCGGGACCTCCGCCAGGATCAGGCACGCTCCCCACAGCCCCCCCGACGTGAAGCCGCGCACCGCACGACGGACCGTCGTCCCCCGGCCCAGGCCGTCGGGACCGACCACCCCCTCGGCGGCGTCCGCCGTCCAGCGCGGCTCGAGCCACGTGGCCCGCTGCCCCCAGGACGCCCCGCTGCCGAGGAACGGCGGCACGAACAGGACCAGCGCCACGGGCACCACCGTGCCGAGCGCGACGTCGATCCCGTCCGACCCCAGCGGGACCTCCTGCCCCGTCGCGACCAGCACGACCCGGTAGAACAGGACCAGCACCGTCCCGACCACCGACACCAGCACCGCGTCGATCAGCATGCCCAGCCAGCGCCGCCACACCGTGACCGGCCTCGGGACCCCACGCTGCGCCGCCAGGTCCGTCGACCGCGGCATCCAGCGCAGGACCACGGGCGCGACCAGCGCACCGACCAGCCCCCCGAGCGTGTTCGTCAACAGGTCGTCGACGTCGGCCAGCCGGTACGAGCACGGGACGAGCCCGAAGATGCCCGTGCCCTGCGTCGTCTCGATGAGCAGCGACGCCGCGAACGCGGAGAGCACCGTGAGCGGGAGCCGCCACCCGAAGAACCGCCGCACCAGCACGCCCCACGGGACGAACAGCACGACGTTGAACACCGTCTGCAGCACGGCCGGGCTGCGCAGCCGCTGCGCAGCGCTCATGCCCGCGGTGTCGCGGCGGACGTCCTCCACGAACTGGAACGGGTTCAGCTGCGGCCCCGAGAACCCGTGCTGCGCGCACCACTGCGCCAGGTCCCCCGACGGAAGGGGCAGGAGCGTGTACGCGACGAGCGCGACCCCGTACACCGCGACCGCGGCCGACCCCAGGAGGCGCAGACCGCTGAGCCGCCCGTACCTCCGGTACTGCCACACCACGACGGGAAGCAGGATCAGCAGGAAGACGAGGGCCCCGCCGATCACCCCCACGTACGCGGGCCAGGTCCACATGCTCACGACCAGACCCTAACCAGGAGGTGCGGCCAGGGCGCGGCGGGCGCGCGCCGTCCGCGTCGACCCGACGGGCGGGGCCGTCACCCCCGGCCCACGGACGCCGTCACCCCGGCGGCGTCCCGCACCCTCGCGTCAGCCGTCGCCGTCGTGCCCCGCGTCCCCGTGGGACTCGCCCCGCCCCAGGTCCCGGGTGCGGTCGAGGTCACCGTCGCCGACGCGAGCGGTCCGCCGGTCGCCCTCGGAGGAACCGGCCGCCGGCTCGGCGTCGTCGTGCGGCGTCTCCGACGCGTCCTCGGACGCGTCGCGCTCGTCCTCCACCCGGTTCCGCTCGGCCGTCTCCTCGCGCTCGTCGATGACGTCCTGCCCCGGACCCGCGAACGCCTGCGCCCGCTCGACCGCCTCCGCGGTGCCGCTGAAGAACGCCGACTCGGCAGCGCCACCGGGCAGGTCCTCGGGTCCGATCTCCCCGGTCGTGCCCGCGTCCGGCGCCGCCGCGAGCCCGGCCTCGACGGGGTCCATGAGGCGCGTCTCGACGACGTCCTGCGGGGCGCTGACCTGACCGATGACCCGGGTCGCGTCGCGGACGGAGACCCGTCGCGTGGCCGGGCGCGTGGTGAGGGGCGGCTGCCCCGGGATGCCCGGACCGACGGGGATCGCGGGCGGCAGGCGGACCTCGGGCTTCGCGGGCGGCGGGAGCCGCGGCGGGGCCGTGGGTGCGGCCGCGACCGCCCCGTCCTCCTGCGCGACGCGCCCCGGTGCGACGTCGGGGGCCTCGCTGATGCTCCCCTCCTCGACCCCCTCGAAGCGTGTGCGGGGCAACGAGTCGGCGCTCGAGCGCTGGAGCCACTCGACGAGCCCCTCGCGCACGAAGCACCGCAGGTCGAACAGCGTCGGGGCGTCGCGTGCGCTGACGAGCGCGCGCACGCGGACGACCCCGTTGATCGCGTCGGTCACCTGCAGGATGCCGACGCGCTGGTCCCACAGGTCCGTGTGCGCGAGGAGCCGCTTGAGCTCGGCCCGCATCGCGCCGAACGGTACCCGGAAGTCGAGGTCGACCTCGACCGTGCCGAGCAGGTCCGCGGCTCGCCGCGTCCAGTTCTGGAACGGGGTCGTCGTGAAGTACGTGCACGGCATGATGAGGCGCCGGTCGTCCCACAGGTGCACCACGACGTACGTCATGGTGATCTCCTCGATCCGGCCCCACTCGCCCTCCAGCACCACGACGTCGTCGACCCGGATCCCGTCCGTGAACGCGATCTGCATGCCCGCGAAAACGTTCGCGAGGGACGTCTGCGCCGCGAGGCCCGCGACGATCGAGATGACGCCGGCCGACGCCAGGATGCTCGCCCCCGCGGCACGCGCCGCGGGGAACGTGAGGAGGACCGCGGCGATCGCGCAGATGACGATGATCGCGACCGTGAGCCGCCGCACCACGATGATCTGCGTGCGGACGCGCCGGGCGTGCCGGTTGTCGACCACGTCGACCCGGAACCGCTTGAGCGCGCTGTCCTCGAGCACGAACGCGAGCGCCCCGACCCACCACGCCCCGGCCGCGATGAGGGCGATGAGCAGCGCGTGCTCGACCGCGGGCCGCCAGCCGACCGACGCGTCGGTCGTGACGCGCACCGCGATCCACACTGCGACGACCATGAGGACGGCGCGGTCCGGGCGGCGCAGCCGCTTGGAGATGTGTCGCGCGAGCTCGCTGCGCCTCCCCAGGCGGTTCGCGACGGCCGAGATGATCGTGCCCAGCACGAACGCGACCACGAGCGCTCCCGCGACGGCGGCCAGGGTCAGAGCGACGTCCGTCGCGTTCTCTATCTCGTCGTCCATCCGTCCACGCTAGGCGCGGACGGATGGACGCGCCCGGACAGGGGCCGGATGAGACGGTCCTCACACGTCGGGCGGTCGCCTCAGCGCGCGAGCCACGGTGCCAGACGGCGGGTCACCCACGGCAGGACGGCGTACGTCATGATCGGGGTCAGCACGAGCGTCGTCACGAGCACCCTGGGGAGCACGGGCAGCTCACCGAAGCTCGGGACGGCCCAGGACATGAGGAGCGTGAACGCGAGGTTCACGGGGAAGAACCCCAGCCAGATGCTCACCGACTGCTTCCACCGCGCCGGTGCGCGCTCGCCGCTGACCTGCGGCTCGTCGACCCGCGCGGGGACGTCGAACCAGCCCTCGATGCCCGTGCGGCGCTCGACGCGCTGGTCCTCCACGAGGCCCTGCCCCTCCTGGAGCCACGCGACCCGCTCGGGCGAGGAGTCCCAGGCGTCGAGCGTCGCCTCGTCGGCGAAGCGGTAGAGCATGTGCCAGTCGTGCGAGTCCTGCGCGGCACGCACCCAGCCCGACCCGAGGAACCCTGGGTACGTGTTGGCCATGTTGACGCCGGCCTGGACCCAGCGCGTCGCGTCCGGCACCAGGTCGGGGTGGATGCGGCGGTGGATGGAGACGGTGACGGGTCGGTCCGGGGATCGCCCGGCCGTGCCCGTGGGAGGAACGGTCATGGGCCGAGTACACGGGGCCCAGGTTTCCGCCGTGTGACGCCCGCGCCGCCGTGGGACGGCGCGTCCCGCCTGGTGGGCACGCTCGAGGCGCTCGCCCACCCGGCCGGAGCGCTACGCCGACGCCTGGTGCTGGGCGAGCAGGTGGCGCGCGACCGTCTCGATCACGCCGTACGGGACCGGCTCGGACAGCAGGAACTTGAGCGTCCCCTTGGAGGCCCGGTACGGGGCGACGAGACGCTCGAAGTCGTCGTCGCCGTCGAGCACGGGATACAGGCTCACGTGGTGCTTCCAGCCCGCGAAGTACACCACGACCTTGCCCCCGATGGTCACGGCCGGGATCTGGTAGCTGATCTTCTCGCCGGCGTCCGGCACGACCCGGTGGATGGTCCGGCGCATCTCCTGCAGGACCGCCTGGGTCTCGGGCGGGAACGAGCCGATGTAGTCGTCGACGGTCGCGAACGTCGCGGTCATGCCGACCTCCCCGTGGTCGGGCCCCGCAGGATGCGGAGGTCTCTCCTCCTACTGTCTCGCGCGAGCGGCCCGGGGGCCTGCGGGAGCGTCCCCCGGCCGGACGGGCCGTGCACGAGACGCTCGCCCTCGGCAGGCCGGGGTGGGCCACCGCGGCCATACTGACCAGATGATCTCCTGGGACCTGGCGCTGGCCCTCCGCGAGGCCGGGGTGCGCTGGCGGCCCGCGTCCGGCGACAGGTTCCGGCTCCTGCGCACCGGCGCGTCGGGCGACCTCTTCACCGTGAGCGACATGACCATCGAGCCTCACGAGTTCGACACGGGCGTCGTCCTCGGCTTCAACGGCACGACCGAGTGGGCGCTCGACTCCGTGGCCATCGAAGACGCGCTCTGGCACCCGCTCGAGCCCCAGCTCCGCGCGCTGCTCGGGGGCACGTTCCGCTGGCTCCGGCGCTTCGTCGAGGACGACGACGTCGCCGCGTACCTCGTGGAGATCGAGGTCGGTGGGCGCCCGCTCGCCTTCCGGGCGTACGACCCGGCCGACGCCTACGGCGAGGCGCTCCTGCACCTGGTCGCGGCGTCGTCGGACGGCTCGCCGGGCGCCTCGCCTCCCCGGCGCGGGGTGACGTCCTGAGCACCGACGGCGCCGCCGCGGGCCCGCCCCCCGAGCCGGACGCGGCACCCGACGACGACGCCGTGGCCACCCCGCACGAGGACACCGCGGCCGCGAGCGCCACCGCACCGGCCGCTGAGCCGGAAGCGGAGCCGGAAGCGGAGCCCGAGCTGGCGCCGGGGCACGAGCAGTCTCCCCGCGCAGCCCGCCGGTTCCCCCTCCTGGCCGGGCTGCGCCACGCGCCCTCGACCGTCCGACGGGTCCTCCAGGCGCTCGGCAACGAGGCCACCCCGGAGGACGAACCGGACGTGCCGGAGATCTCCCCGGACCTGGTGCCGCTGCTGCGCACGCTCGGGCGGGCGATGCTCGACTCGGGCCAGTCCGTCAACGACGCCCAGGACGTCCTCAAGCAGGTCGCCGACCTGCACGGGGCGCACACCGTGCAGACCCTGGTGCTGCCGACGTGCGTGTTCATCCGGGTGCAGACCCGTTCCGGGGTCGTCACCGACTTCACCGACGCCGCGGGCAGCGGCCTGAACCTCGACCAGATCGGGGCCCTCTACTCGGTGATCCGCAGGCTGCGGAACCAGACGCTCTCGCTCGCCGACGCGCGCGCCGAGCTCCGGGAGATGCGCCGGCGCCCGCCCCGGTTCGGCGCGGTGCTCACGATCGTCGGGCACGCGATCCTGACGCTGGGGTTCGGGCTGATCCTCAACCCGACCCTGGACCTGCTGCCGGTCTTCGTGGTGCTGGGCCTCGGCGTCGGGGTCCTGCGCTGGCTCGCGGCGCGCTGGCCCACGCTCGGCACGGCGCTGCCCGTGGTCGCGGCCTTCCTGGTGACGGTGGTCGCGATCCAGGTGGTCCAGCCGTGGCTCGGCGACAGCCCGCTGCAGGTCCTCGTGCCACCGATCATCAGCTTCCTGCCCGGGTCCGTGCTCACGGTCGCGGCGATCGAGCTCACGAGCAACCAGATCGTCTCCGGTGCGAGCCGGCTCCTCTACGGGGTGGCACAGCTCCTGCTGCTGGCGTTCGGCGTCGTCGCGGGGGCCGCGGTCGCGGGGAACCTCCTGCACGGCAGCGCGGGCGAGCACCTGGGGTGGTGGGCCCCGTGGGTGGGGGTCGTGACAGTGGGCATCGGGCAGATGTTCTTCTCCTCGACCCCGCGCCGGAGCCTGCCCTGGGTGCTCGTCGTCCTCTTCGCGGCCTACGCCGCGCAGCTGCTGGGGTCGTTCGTCGCCCCGGAGATCTCGGGCTTCTTCGGGGCGCTCGTGATCGTGCCGCTCGCGACCCTCATCGAACGCACGCGCACGGGCCCGCCGGCGGCCGTCACGACCCTCCCGGCCTTCTGGCTCCTGGTGCCGGGAGCCCTGAGCTTCCTCGGGCTCTCGGAGCTCGTGGCCGGCGACACGGGCTCGGTGACCGACCTCGCCAACGCGGTCGTCGCGGTCTTCGCGATCGCGCTGGGCATTCTGGTGGGTACGGCGCTGACTCGCGACGCGAGACGCGTCGGTCGTACCTTCTTCACGGAATAGGCCCGCTCCCGGCACACCATCACCAGCGGATCCTTGCTCGTCAGGGCCAGACCGGTCACAAACATAGTTGAAGATGGAACGAGTTGGCAGGCACCGAGGACCGTCCTCGCATCCCGCTGCCGACGCCCCGCGGCTCCCACGTCATCCAGACGCGCCGCGACTCGAGCCGCTGAGGCCCACGAACGATCACCGTCACCGCGACGGCACGGCACGGCGCCGGGCATCCGCCCAGCAGCCGCAGTGCGCACGCGGTCCCGGCCTCGGCCCGACGAACGGAACATCGGAACACCGTGACAACTGCACTCTGCTCTGCCACGCCCACGTGGCGCCGCCCGCTCCTGGGCATCGACCCCACCACCTCGCACGCCCACCCCCTCCAGCGCGCCGCCGTCCGGCGGGGCGTCAGCCCGAAGGGGGGATGCTGATGGGTAAGCACTCCCAGCGTCGCTTCGCCGCGACCCTTCCCGGCCGTTCCCTGCGCCGCAGGTCGCCCTACGCCGTGATGGCCGCGCTCGCCACGGTCGCCGTGACCGCCACGGCGGGGGCCGCCAGCATGACCACGTCTCCGACCGGCTCCCACACGTCGGCGTCCTCGGCGTCCGCGCCGACCACGAGCGCGGCCGGTCCCACCGCGTCGACCCCTGAGGAGCAGGCCGCGCTCGACGCAGCGAGCACCCAGCTCGTCCGCGCCGAGTACCTGGCGAGCGAGGGGGCGTCCTCGCTGACGCCCGACCAGCTCGCGCAGATCACCTCGACGCGTGACCAGCTCCGGCAGCTCATGAACGTCGCTACCACGGCCACGTCCGCGGCCGACGCGACGACTGCCACCCTCGACGCGACGACCGACACCGCGCTCGTCGCCGACACCGCCCTGGACGCCGGCGCGACCCTCGACACGAGCGCCACCCTCGACGACGCGACGCCCCTCGCCGCCGACGAGACGCTCGACGGCCGCGACACGTACCGCGCGAGCCGCGCCGGGGCCGACGGTCGTGAACCCCTCACGACGGACGGCACCACCGAGGCCTCCGAGACCGCGGCCGACGCCGCAGCCACCTCGGAGGAGACCGCGGCGGCGGACGCGACCGCCGACCAGGCAGCAGCCGACGCGACCGCCGACCAGGCAGCAGCCGACCAGGCGCAGGTCGCGCCGACGACCACGGAGATCGGGGCTGCTACCGAGGCGCTGCGCACGGTGCTCGACGCCGCTGCCGTCACGGTCTCGGTCCAGCCCGCTCCGACGGCTGAGGAGATCGCCGCCCAGCAGGCCGCCGAGGAGGCTGCCCGGCAGGCCGCCATGGCGGCCCAGCTCGAGGCGTGGGCCAACAGCACCGCGGGCTACTCGAACGGCACCATCCCGGAGAGCCTCCTGTGCTCGCCGAGCTTCGCGCCCGGCCACCTCGTGCGCTGCGACGCGGCGTACCAGCTCGAGCAGCTCAACGTGGCCTACCGGGCGGCGTTCGGCACGGACATCTCCGTGACGTCGTCCTACCGGTCGTTCGCCTCGCAGGTCGCGGTCAAGGCCTCGAAGGGCTACCTCGCGGCGGCCCCCGGGACGTCGAACCACGGCATGGGCCAGGCCCTCGACCTGGGTGGCGGCATCAGCAGCTTCGGGAGCGCGCAGTACGCCTGGATGCGTGCCAACGCCCCCGCCTACGGGTGGGACAACCCCGAGTGGGCCCGCCAGGGCGGTTCCAAGCCCGAGGCGTGGCACTGGGAGTACGGCACGACGTACTGACGCACGACGAGCACCACCGCGGAGGGCGGGCACCCGGAAGGGGGCCCGCCCTCCGTCGTCCGCCCCTCCGTCCGTCGCCGGGCACCGGGCGTCCCTCAGCCCCAGGCGCCGGCGATGAGCAGCATCGTCACGAGGAAACCGGTCACCAGGTTGAGCCACAGGAAGCGGCGCCACCCCGCGTTCGCCCGTTCGCAGTCGTCGTCACGGACCGACCAGAACGACGCGACGTTGACCAGGTATGGCAGGGGCAGCAGCGCGGCGAGCCAGCCCGGCCAGGGGAGCAGGGCCAGCAGCAGCGCGGCGACGAGGTACGCGCCGGCTGCGGCGACGACGGTCCGGTGCGCACCGATCACGGTCGCGACCGAACCGATCCCGCCCTCCCGGTCGGCCCGGACGTCCTGCACGGCACCGAACGCGTGCGACGCGGCCCCCCACAGCACGAAGGCCGCGAGCACGGGCCACACGGTGCGCGCACCGACGTCGGCCCCCACGAGCACGAGCGAGTACAGCAGCGGCCCGACGAAGTGCATGGCCGAGGTGAACGAGTCGAGGAACGGGCGCTCCTTGAAGCGCAGCACGGGCGCGGAGTAGGCCACGACGAGGAAGACCACGACGGCGAGCGTCATGTTCGCGGCGGCGTCGCCCTGCAGGAGCAGCCACGCGAGGAACGGGGCGTTCGTGAGGACGCACGCCCACAGGATCCGTCGGTGGGTGCGTCGAGCCGTCGCGGGGTCCGCGAGCGCCCCCTCGATCCCGCCCTTGCGCGGGTTGCGCAGGTCGGAGGCGTAGTCGAACACGTCGTTCACGCCGTACATGAGCAGGTTGTACGGGATCAGGAAGTACAGGGTCCCGACGACGAGCACCGCGTCGACCCTCCCGCCCGTGGCGACGAGGTAGCCCGCCGCGAAGGGGTAGGCGGTGTTGATCCAGGAGAACGGTCGCGAGGCGGCGGCGATCTCGCGGAGGGTGGCGACCGGTCCCGGCGCCGCCCCGGGCTCCACCACGACCCCGGTCACGACTGCCCGCCCGCGTGCCGGCGTCGGCGGCCGTCCCCGACCCAGGTCCAGACCGCGGGCAGCAGCAGGACCGCCGCGAGCGGGTAGGCGAAGTCCTCGAGGGGTGCTCCGGCGAGGTAGATGCCCAGGATCTTGTCGGGGGCGTACGTGTAGAGCCCGACGGCGATCATGATCGTGTCGAACACGAGCGTCAGCAGCACCATGACGGCGGCGGTCCACAGCAGCGGCCCGGCCCGGTGCCTGCGCAGCGTCCAGGCCGTGGCGCCCGCGACGACCGCCAGGACCACGAGGTTCAGCACGATGTTGGTCATGCGTCCGCTCCGCTCCGGGGTCCGTCGGCCCGCTCGTGCACCGGGTCCCGCCCTGGGGCGCGTCGTCGGACCCGCAGGTCGAGGAACCGCCACACCAGCAGCGTGTTGTAGCAGAGCAGCGTGAGGAAGACGGCTTCCTCGACGGGGAGCTCGGGGGCGAGCTGGAGCCCGGTCATGTGGGGCGAGTCTCCGCGCGCGAAGATCCCGAGCACGAGGCCCGCGACGTCCCACGCGAGGAAGAACAGCACACCGACCACGAGCGTGATCGCGGTCCGGACCGGGTCCGCCCAGAACGCGAGCCGGAACCGGCGGTCCAGGACGGCGAGCCCGCCGAGCGAGAGCGCGAGCGCCCCGAGGTACGCGAACCCGATCACGAGGCTGCTCCGCGGAGCCGCTCGGGCCGACGGCTCGCCGCGAGGAATCCGGGGCGCAGCGGTGTCGGCAGGGGCCGGGACGACGTCTCGCCCAGGAGCCGCTTGGCGACCAGCTCGGCGCTGATGAGGCACATCGGCAGCCCGACGCCGGGGGCCGTGCCCGCGCCCGCGAAGTACAGGTTGGCGACCTTCCGCGAGGCGCCCGGGGGCCGGAACATGGCGCTCTGCGCGAGCGTGTGCTCCATCCCCAGGGCCGTCCCGCGCCACGACGAGAACTCGGTCGCGAAGTGTGCGGGGCCCAGGACCTGCCGGGTCACGACGCGACCGCGCAGGTCCTCGATCCCTGCCCACGCGCCGACCTGGTCGAGGTACCCGTCGGCGAGCTCCTCGAGCGCGGCCTGCGAGGCGGGTGTGCCGCCGAGCCCGGGGTCGGCGGGGAAGGGGACGAGGACGAAGAGGTTCTCGTGGCCGGGCGGTGCCGCAGGGTGGTCGACCGTCGCGTCGTCGGTCGCGGAGGTCCGCGAGACGTAGAGCGAGGCCGGGGTGGGTACGCGCAGCGTGCCGACCTCGCTCGACGGCCCGTGCCCCAGCACGTCCGCGAAGTTGCCCTGCCAGTCCTCGGTGAAGAAGAGCGAGTGGTGCGCGAGCTCGGGCAGGTCGCCGCGGACGCCCGCGAGGATCAGCAGAGCCGAGATCCCGGGGCCTCGGTCCTCCCAGGTCGACGCGGGCAGGTCGGCGTACGTCGGGGGCAGGAGCGCGGTCTGGGTGTGGTGCAGGTCGGCGGCCGACACCACGACGTCCGCGGGGACGACCTCGCCGTCCCGCAGCCGCACACCGGTCGCGACGCCCTGCGTGCGCCGTCGGGACGCCCCGGCCCCCGCGCGGGGCGAGGTGCGGCCGTCGGGCGAGACGGCGGCGGGCGAGACCTCGATCCCGACGACGTCGCTCGCCGTGCGGATCGTCACGCCCTCCGAGCGGGCGATCTTCTCCATGGCCTCGACGATCGTGTACATCCCGCCGCGCGGGAACCGTACGCCCTCGACCAGGTCGAGGTGGCTCATGAGCGAGTACAGCGCGGGCACGCGATAGGGCGAGGAGCCGAGGAAGACGGCGTGGTAGCCCAGGACCTGGCGCAGGCGGGGGTCGCGGACCCGGCGCTCGACGCGGTCGGCGAGCGAGCGCCCCAGCAGGGCCGCGAGCCGAGGCAGGCGCCGGAGCACCGACGCGTCGACAGCCCGGTCGGGCCGCTCGAACGTCGTGTACAGGAAGTGGTCGAGCGCGAGCCGGTAGGCCTCGCTGGACTCCGCGGCGTAGGCGCGCAGGCGTTCCCCGTCGCCCGGCGAGAGCGCGTCGAAACGCGCCCAGTTGGCCTCCGCGTCGCGGGTGACGTCGAGGACGGTCCGGGCGCGCGCAGGGTGGGAGGCGCCGTCGGGCTGTCCCGTGGGCGTGCCGCGCTCGAAGAAGACGCGGTACGACGGGTCGAGCGGCACCAGGTCCAGGTGGTCCTCGACGCGCTCGCCCAGGAGCGCGAACCAGTGCTCGAAGACCTCGGGCATGAAGTACCAGGAGGGACCGGTGTCGAACCGGAACCCGTCGACGTCGAGCGTCCCTGCCCGACCGCCCACCCGCTCGTGGCGTTCGAGGAGCGTCACGCGCGCACCGCCCCGGGCCAGGAGCGCGGCCGTGGCCAGGCCGCCGATCCCCCCGCCCACGACGACGACGTGCGGCAGGGGTGGTGCGTCGGTCACAGGACTCCTCGGGGGTCGGTGAAGCGGGTCGTGCGGGTGGTCGGCAGGTCGCGCCGCAGGGACTCGCGCGCCACCGCGCGGGCCGCGACCACGAGCTTGACGGGGTCCGGGACGCGGACCCGGGCGCGGAGCAGGTCCGCGGGCGGGGTCGCGGCGAGCCTGCCGAGCAGGGAGTCGTAGAGCGCGAGCGTCGCGGCGACGGCCATGCGTGCGCGGCGCGGGAGCGCGGGCAGGGCTGCGCGGGCGGCGTCGAGGTCGACGCCGATCTCCGCGAGGATCGCGTCGACGTCCTCCTGCG
This sequence comes from Oerskovia douganii, assembly GCF_015142735.1. GTDB lineage: Bacteria > Actinomycetota > Actinomycetes > Actinomycetales > Cellulomonadaceae > Oerskovia > Oerskovia douganii. Next base: position 33,618 of record NZ_JACSPN010000016.1, read on the forward strand.
TGAGGTCGGCCGGGGTGATCCCGGGGAAGTAGCTGCGACCCAGGTCCTCGTGGTCCGCGCGCAGGTCGCGCAGGAAGTTGATCTTCTGGAACGCCGCCCCGAGACCGCGGGCGCCGTGCACGACGGCGTCGCTCGCCCGCACGACCGGCTCGCCCGGCCGGCGGCCCGCGTTGAGGAACACGGCGAGGCACATGAGCCCGACGACCTCGGCCGAGCCGTAGACGTACTGCTCGTAGCTCGCCTTGTCGTGCTCCTGGACCGTGAGGTCCATGCGCATCGAGGCGAAGAACGGGTCGATCTCCGGGTGCCCGATCCCGGTACGGCGCGCCGTGCGCGCGAACGAGTGGACGACGAGGTTGGTCGAGTACCCGCTCGCCAGGGCGCGGGCCGTCTCGTCCTCGAGCCGGGTGAGCAGGTCGTCGGCCCCCGCGCCGCGACGCGTGTCGACGACCTCGTCCGCGACCCGCACCAGGCCGTAGACCGCGTCGATGTCGCGGCGTGCGACGCTTCCCAGCAGCCGGGACCCGAGCCCGAAGGACGTCGAGTACCCGGTCAGCACCGCTCGGCTCGCGCGAGCGGCGGTGCGGTCGTACAGCATCTGCGACACGAGGGCCTCCCCGGTGATGGTCTCGGACTTCCGGCCGACCGGCATCTCAGGCGACCCGCTCGGCGAACGAGTCGGCGAGGCCGGTCAGGTACCGGCCCAGCGGTCCGGGCAGCCCGGCCGCCCCCGCGCGCGCCTCGTCGAGGTACCGGGTGACGCTCCCGCGGACGGCCTCGGGGGCGCCCGTGCGCCGCATGATCTCCCGCACGACGGCGGCGTCCCTCTCGGTGAGGTCGGCCCGTCCGACGTGCTGGTCGAGCAGCACGACGTCGGCGGGAGCGGCCCGCCGGTACGTGGCGGCCAGCAGCAGCGTGCGCTTTCCCTCGCGCAGGTCGGAGACCGCGGACTTCCCGGTGACCCGCGGATCGCCGAAGACCCCGAGCAGGTCGTCGACGAGCTGGAAGGCGATCCCCAGCGCGCGACCGCACTCCTCGAGGCGGGCTCGGACCGAGCGGTCCGCGCCCGCGAGGATCGCGCCCGAGACCAGGGGCACGACGCACGTGTACGTCGCGGTCTTGAGCTCGGCGACCTGCGCGGGGTCGACGTCGAGGGGCGCGCGGAGCTGGCCGGAGACGTCGAGGACCTCGCCCGCGACGGCCGCCTGGACGGCGCGCACGAGCTGTCGGGTGACCTCGATGCGGTCGCGCGGGTGAGCGGTCGAGGCGAGCACGAGCTCGAACGCGCCGCTGATCGCCAGGTCGCCGCCCAGGAGGGCTGCGGCCTGCACCTGGACCTCGGCGCGGGCACCGCCGATCCCCGAGCCCGCGAGACGTGAGCGCGTGGTCCCGGCGAGGTTCGGACGCCCGCGGCGGGACTCGTCGTGGTCCAGGAGGTCGTCGTGGACGAGCATCGCGGTGTGGAGCAGCTCCTGCGCCGCGGCCACGGGGACCACGGCGCCGAGGTCGTGGCCGCCCAGGCCCAGGTACGCAGCGAGCGCCAGGCGCGGCCGGACGAGCTTTCCCCCGGCCTGGTCCCCCAGGTCCTGCCAGAGGTCGACGACCTGTGGCCCCGCGCTGCCGGCACGGGCTGCGGAGCTCGCGAGGTACTGCGCGAGCGTGCCGCGCGTGGCCGTGACCGCGCGGTCGAGGGCGGCTGCGAACCGGGCGTCGGCGGCGTCCTCGGTGGTGGTCCCCTCGGCGACGGGCGGCGAGGCGGCGAGGCGGCCGGCGGCCGACCGTTCGGCGACGTCGTCGATGGTCGTGCTCGTTCCGGACATGGCACACCCCTTCATCCTCAGCGTGCTGAGTAATTTTGCTCAGCATACTGAGGATCTGACCCGATGTCAGCGAAGGACACGGAAGAGGGCCTCCCCGCACCAGGCGGGAAGGCCCTCTCACCGGGCGCGACGCCCGACCCGCCCGACGGGCGGGTCGAGCGTCCGGCTCAGACGTCGATGCGCCGCGGCCCCGACTGCCAGGCCTCCCAGGCCGAGGCGATGATCTCCTCGAGCCCCTGGGTGCCGCTCCACCCGAGCACCTTGTTGATGCGCTCGGGCGAGGCCACGAGCTGCGGCGGGTCGCCCGCCCGACGGGGGAGGATCTCCGGGGTCACGTCCAGGCCGGAGACCTTGCCGATCTCGTCGATGACCTCGCGGACCGAGGAGCCGGTGCCCGTGCCGACGTTGAAGACGTCGTACGCGCGCTCGTCCTCGTCCAGGTAGCCGAGCGCCGCGAGGTGCGCCTCGGCGAGGTCCAGGACGTGGATGTAGTCGCGGATGCACGTCCCGTCCGGCGTCGGGTAGTCGTCGCCGAAGATCTTGGGCTGCTCGCCGCGCTCCAGGCGGTCGAGGACCATGGGGACCAGGTTGAGGACCGCGGGGTCTCCCAGGTCCGGCCATCCGGCACCGGCGACGTTGAAGTAGCGGAGCGCCACGAACCGCAGGCCCCAGGCTCGCCCCGCCGCACGACCGAGCCACTCGCCGATCAGCTTGGTCTCGCCGTACGGGTTGATGGGCTCGGCGTGCAGCTTCTCCTCGACCAGCGACACCGACGGCATGCCGTAGGTCGCCGCCGACGACGAGAAGACCAACCGGTCGACCCCTGCAGCCTCCATGGCCGTGACGAGGTTCGTGAACCCGCCGACGTTCTGCTGGTAGTACCAGGCCGGCTTCTCGACGGACTCCCCGACCTGCTTGCGCGCCGCGAAGTGCACCACGGCCGTGACCTCGTGCTCCCTGAGGGTCCGGGTCAGCACCTCGACCGCCTCCGCGCTCGAGACGTCGAGCCGCACGAGCGGCGCCCCACCGACGCGACCCTCCTGCCCGGTGCTCAGGTCGTCCACGACGACGACCTTCTCCCCTCGTCCCTGCAGCAGCCGCACCACGTGCGCGCCGATGTACCCCGCTCCGCCTGTCACCAGAATCGTCATGGGACGAGCGTAGTTCGGCGCGGTTGCACTTCTCGACACACCCGGCCACCGGGACCGCAGGGCCTCAGTGGTGGACCGAGGACTCCGTCTCCTGCATCTCGGGCGGCTCGATCTGGAACGTGCAGTGGTCGACGTCGAAGTGCCCACCCAGGCACTCCTTGAGCCTGAGCAGCACCTCGGTCCCTCCCCCGCGCGCGATGAGCCCTTCCTCGACGACGACGTGGGCGGACATGACCGGGACTCCCGAGGTGATGGTCCAGGCGTGCAGGTCGTGGACCCCCACGACGCCGGGGATCCCCTCCATGTGCGTGCGCACCTTCTCGAGGTCGACCCCCGCGGGTGTCGACTCGAGGAGAACTGCCGCGACCTCGCGGAGGAGCATGAAGGCACGGGGAAGGATCATGAGGCCGATCGCGACGGACGCGAGCCCGTCCGCCCCCGTGAAGCCGACCGCGACGAGGATGCCGGCCACGATCACCGCGACCGACCCGAGCAGGTCGCCGAGCACCTCGAGGTACGCGCCCCGGACGTTGAGGCTCTCGGCCTGCCCGGCGGACAGCAGGCGCAGGCCGACCGCGTTGGCGACGAGACCGACGACCGCGACGCCGATCATGAGTCCGGCCTGGATCTCCGGGTCCGGCGAACGGAACCGCGAGACCCCCTCGACGATCGCGAGCACGGCGACGGTCCCCAGGATGAGCGCGTTGGTCAGGGCCGCGAGGATCTCGGCGCGCTGCCACCCGAAGGTCCGGGTCGGCGACGCGGGGCGGGTCGCGAGCCAGCTCGCGAAGAGCGCGATCCCGATCCCGGTCGCGTCCGTGAGCATGTGCCCGGCGTCGGCGAGCAGGGCGAGCGACCCCGAGACCACCGCACCCACGACCTCGAGAGCCATGACGCCGAGCGTGATGCACAGGACGATCACGAGCCGACGGCGGTGCGCGCCCGTGGCGGTCGCCGCGCCGTGGGAGTGGGAGTGGGAGTGGCCGGTCATCGTGCGCCTCGCGTCGCCTCGACGACCCTCTCCGCGTCGGCCAGGATGTGCGCGACCTCAGGACGGGCGAGCCGGTACCAGGACGACCGTCCTTCGCGACGCGTCTCGACGAGGCCCGCCTCGCGCAGGGTGGCGAGGTGGACGGACACCGTGGACTGGGCGAGCCCGAGCTCGCGGGTCAGGTCGACCACCCGGTGCTCGGCGACCGCGAGGAGATGGACGACCGAGAGCCGGTGCGGCTCGGCGAGGGCGTGCAGGAGCCGGGCGACCGCGGTGTGGTCGTGCCCGACGACGGGCGGCGTGCACGGCTGCTGCGGGTGCTCGGACGCGACCTGGTCGGCGAGACCGTCGGCCGCCGGGCGTCGCGCCCGGAGATGGGTGCGGGTGCTCGTCTCCCTTTTCATCGTCATGTGGCGATGTTATCGCCTTCTGACGATGACTGCTAGCCCCAGCCCAGCTCGTGCAGCCGGTCGTCGTCGATGCCGAAGTGGTGCGCGATCTCGTGGACGACCGTGACCACCACCTCCTCGACCACCTCCTCACGCGACTCGCAGATCGCCAGCGTGGGGTTGCGGTAGATCGTGATCCGGTCCGGCAGCGCTCCGGCGGCCCACATCAGGTCGCGCTCCGTCAGCGGCACCCCCTCGTACAGACCCAGCAGCTCGGGGTCGTCGGCGGGCGCGTCGTCCTCCACCAGGACGACCACGTTGTCCATCTGGTCCGCCAGCTCCTGCGGGATCTCGTCGAGCGCGTCGCGCACCGCGTCCTCGAAGTCCTCGCGCGTCATCTCCACCACGGGATCATCCTCTCCCGCCGGGCCCGCCCACCGGCACCAGGGCCACCCCGGCGGACCCGTCCGGCGCGTGCTCGACGCCGTGCACGACGCCGTGCTCGACGCCGTCCGACCCGTCGCTCTACCGGGCCCACCCGTCCCCTCCGGGCCGTTTTGCACCGCGCCACCAGTTCCCCGTATGCTGACGGAGGTCTCTCGGCGACTCGTGCCCCGCAGGCGGTACGGGTGTCCAGGAAACTAGGCCCCCATCGTTTAGCGGCCTAGGACGCCGCCCTTTCACGGCGGTAGCACGGGTTCGAATCCCGTTGGGGGTACTCGGAAGGATCCGATTAACGGATTCGCCCGGCAGTGAGATACGATTCTCGAGGTTCGAACGGCCCCGGCCGGGAGAAACTCACGCAAGGCCCTGTAGCGCAGTTGGTTAGCGCGCCGCCCTGTCACGGCGGAGGTCGCGGGTTCAAGTCCCGTCAGGGTCGCTCGACAGCGACTGCCCGGTCTACACGACCGGGCTTTCGTGTCAAGGCTCTGTAGCTCAGTTGGTAGAGCGTTCGACTGAAAATCGAAAGGTCACCGGATCGACGCCGGTCGGAGCCACTTCCACGAAGCCCCACCTCGTATCGCACGAGGTGGGGCTTCGTCGTTCCCATCGCCCGGCCCCACCCCACCTGGCCAGGCCCGTACCGGGCGGGACCGTCCGGCGCCCGCCTCACCCGCCTCCTCCGCAGCACACCCGAGCCCCACTCGCACCTTCGGCGCGTGGAATTGCCCTGGGGCCGGTTGACCGGTTGAGTGGGACATGAAGAACGACTCTTCGGGGCGCGGGCGAGCCCCGCGCGCATCGGCGTCCCCCCGGGGACCGCCAGGAAGGTGACCACCATGAGCGACTGGGACGACGGGCACACCCCTCCCCCGAACCCGAAGCCATCGATCGGCAAGCTCGTCGAGCAGATGTCCGAGCAGGCCACGCGCCTCGTCCGGACGGAGATCGCGCTCGCCAAGAAGGAGCTGACGACCAAGGCTGCCCGGTCGGGCATCGGGATCGGGATGTTCGTCGTGGCCGGCGTGCTCTCGCTCTACGGTCTCGGCTTCGCCCTGCACTCCGCGATGGTCGGTCTCGCTCACGCCGTGCCGCTGTGGCTCGCGGCCCTCATCGTCGGTGTCGCCCTGTTCCTGATCGCAGGCCTTCTCGCGTTCGTCGGCAGCAAGCAGCTCAAGAAGGGCATGCCCCCGACGCCGGACACGGCGATCGCCGGCATCAAGGAAGACGTCGCCACCGTGAAGGAAGGACTGCGCCCGTGAGCACCGAACCGACCAGGACCGAAGGGGCCAAGCCCGTGCCCACCCAGGCCGAGCTGGAAGCCGAGATCGCCCGGACCCGGGCCGAGCTCGCGAGCACCATCGACGAGCTCACGACCCGCCTCGACCCTCGGACGCAGGCCGCGCACGTCGCGCAGCAGACCAAGCAGGCGGCCGCCGACACGGGCAGCTTCTTCACGGGCGGCGGCCTCCCCGAGCACGACCCGGCACGGGCACGGAACGTCAAGATCCTCGTCGGCGGCACGGTCGCGGCGATCGCGCTCGTCGCAGCGGCGATCCTCAGGCGTCGTTCCTGAGGTCTCCCGACGCAACCGCCCCGGACGCCCCTGCCGCATCGCGGCGGACCTCCCCGGGAACGACCGAGCCCGGCGCCACAGGCGCCGGGCTTTCGGCTGGTCGATGTGAAGTGGGGGTCGGACGCGACGGGGAGCTCCGGGCAACGGGTCCCGGGGCTCCTCAACGGACCGACCGTGAAGGCTGGGCGCGGGAACGTCCACCGCGCCGTCGGTCAGCCCTTGTCGACGCCCTCGGCGTTCTCGCTCGCAGCACCCAGGAGTGCGCGAACCTCGGACTCGCGATAGCGACGATGCCCCCCGAGGGTCCGGATCGACGACAGCTTGCCGGCCTTGGCCCAGCGAGTGACGGTCTTGGGATCGACGCGGAACAGGCTCGCGACCTCGGCCGGTGTGAGCAGAACTTCGGACTCTCCATGGACGGACATCACTGCACCTCCTCCTAGCGACTGGCTGGTCCGACGGTGACGTCGGAACGCGACGACAGCGCTGCGCTAGCCCTTCCATTGTCGCAGCATGATGATTTTGGGCGACTTGGCGGACAGGGTGAATTAGGCGGGGTATGGGTGGTACAGGTGTTTAGGACCAGATTTCTCGCGGCTCGACGCCCTCCGCGGACCTCTCCGGACCACCCCTCGGGACGGCCCGTCGGCGCGCCGCGACGACCCCCCGGGCTACCCCTCGGCACCGCCCGCCGCACCCCGTTGTGTGGAGACACTGTGACAAGGGACCCGTTCGGGGGACCCGAGTGGCTGGAATGCCTGCGGAGCATGTACCGTTGGACTCTGAACAGACGAAACAACACTCCCGGGGCCGCACGTCTGAGTACGTTGCCGCCCCGCTTCTACGTTGAGGGGGTCGGAGCCATGGGCCGCGGCCGTCAGAAGGCTAAGCAGACCAAGGTCGCTCGCGCGCTGAAGTACTACAGCCCCGAGACGAACTACCAAGCTCTCGAACAAGAGCTCACTGGTCACAGCCACACGGATCTCGCGACAGATCCTCGCTACGGAGCGAGGTCTTCCGAGGACAACACGGGAGACTACGACCAGCCGTTCGCCGGCTGGTCCGACGACCGCTGACACGACCTCACCCCACCTGCGACCTTCGGGCCCCAGGTCCGTGAGTCGACAGGTCGCGAGTCCGTCCACCGACGACAGCCCGCGTCTGTTCCTCGTACGACGAAGGCGCGTCCTGCGTCTCCTGCCCTCAGGGCACGAGACGCAGGACGCGCCTTCGTCGTACGTCAGCCCCGGTAGTCCCCCGTGAGGCGCACGGCGCCCGCGTGCACGCCCTTGGTGCCGACCACCAGGTCCTCGCCACCCGCCTGCGCCGACGCGTCGTCGAGCACGTCGACCGTGCCCAGGACCCATGCCGGCAGTCCCAGCTCCGCACACCGTGCGAGCGCGGCGTCGGCCCCGTCCGCGCCCACGATCGCGATCATGCCGACACCCAGGTTGAGCGTGTTCTCCAGGTCGCGGCGCGGCACGTTGCCCAGGTCGCGGACCACGGTGAAGACCGGGGGGAGGTCCCACGAGCCGCGGTCGACGGTTCCGACGAGCCCGGCGGGGAGCACCCTGGCCAGGTTCGCGGCGAGCCCGCCACCGGTGACGTGCGTGAAGGCGTGGACCTGGGCGGCGTCGTCGTGCGCCAGGGCGAGGCAGTCGCTCGCGTAGACGCGCGTGGGCTCGAGCAGCTCCTCGCCGAGCGTGCGGCCGAACTCCTCGACCGCGCGGTCGAGCTCCCAGCCCGCGTGCCGCACGACCGCGCGGACCAGCGAGTAACCGTTGGAGTGCAGGCCCGACGAGCCCAGGGCGATGAGGACGTCGCCCTCGCGCACGCGCTCGGGTCCCAGCAGGCGGTCGGCCTCGACCACACCGGTCGCGGCCCCCGCGACGTCGTACTCGTCCTCGCCCAGGAGGCCCGGGTGCTCGGCCGTCTCGCCGCCCACGAGGGCCGTGCCGGCGACCTCGCACGCCGCCGCGATCCCCCGGACGATCCCCGCGATGCGCTCGGGCACGACCTTGCCGCACGCGATGTAGTCCGTCATGAAGAGCGGCTTGGCCCCCACCACGACGATGTCGTCGACGACCATGCCCACCAGGTCGAACCCGATCGTGTCGTGCACGTCCATGGCCTGCGCGATCGCGACCTTGGTCCCCACGCCGTCGGTCGAGGTCGCCAGCAGGGGCTTGGTGTACGTCGCGACCTCGCTGAAGTCGTAGAGCCCGGCGAACCCACCCACTCCCCCGAGGACCTGCGGGCCGTGCGTACGGCGCACGGCGTCCTTCATCAGCTCGACGGCCTTGTCGCCCGCCTCGGTGTCGACACCGGCTGCGGCGTAGGTGAGACCTTCAGACACGAATGAACTCCTGGTGATCTGCGGCGCGCCCGAGAGGGCGTACGTCGTACGGGGTCAGGGGTGGTCGAGGGCGGTCCCGCCGCCGACCCCCACGGAGAGGCTGCGCAGCCCGTCCTCCGGGGCGCCCAGCGGCAGCTCGGCCTGCTCGAGCAGGTGCTTGCCGAGCTGGTCGTCCGGGGGCAGCTCGATGGGGTACTTCCCGGTGAAGCAGGCCGTGCAGAGCTGCGAGGCCGACTGCTCGGTCGCCGCGATCATGCCCTCCTCGGAGATGTACCCGAGCGTGTCGGCACCGAGCGAGGCGCCCACCTCCTCAGGTGACAGCCCGTTCGCGATGAGCTCGGCCCGCGAGGCGAAGTCGATGCCGTAGAAGCACGGCCACTTGACCGGCGGCGAGCTGATGCGGACGTGGACCTCGGCGGCCCCCGCCTCGCGGAGCATCCGGATCAGGGCGCGCTGCGTGTTGCCGCGCACGATCGAGTCGTCGACCACGACCAGCCGCTTGCCGCGGATCACGTCACGCAGCGGGTTGAGCTTGAGCCGGATGCCGAGCTGGCGCAGCGTGTCCGACGGCTGGATGAACGTGCGGCCGACGTACGCGTTCTTCGTCAGGCCCTGCCCGAACGGGATCCCGGACTCCTGGGCGTACCCCACGGCGGCGGGGGTCCCGGACTCGGGCACCGGGATCACGAGGTCCGCGTCGATACCGTGCTCACGCGCGAGCTGACGGCCCATCTCGACGCGCGCGGCGTGCACGGAGCGACCGTTGATCGACGTGTCGGGACGGGCGAGGTAGACGTACTCGAAGACGCAGCCCGCGCGCTCGACCGGTGCGAAGCGCTGCGAGCGCAGACCGTCGCCGTCGATCGCGATGAGCTCGCCCGGCTCGACCTCGCGGACGAACGAGGCGCCCACGATGTCCAGGGCAGGGGTCTCGCTCGCGACGACCCAGCCACGCTCGAGGCGCCCCAGCACGAGGGGCCGCACTCCCTGCGGGTCGCGCGCCGCGTAGAGCGTCTTCTCGTCCATGAACACGAGGCTGAACGCGCCGCGAAGACGCGGGAGGACCTCCATCGCGGTGTCCTCGAGCGAGTGGTCCGCGTCGCCCGCGAAGAGCGCCGTGATGAGCGCCGTGTCGGTCGTGTTGCCGCGCGCGAGCTCGCCGCGGCGCTGCGCGCCGTAGCGCTCGGCGACGAGGTTCACGAGCTCGGCGGAGTTCGTCAGGTTGCCGTTGTGCCCCAGCGCCACCGTGCCCGACGACGTCGCGCCGAGCGTGGGCTGAGCGTTCTCCCAGGTCACCCCACCCGTCGTGGAGTACCGGCAGTGCCCGACGGCGATGTGGCCGGTCAGGGCGTTGAGCGCCGTCTCGTCGAAGACCTGGGAGACGAGTCCCATGTCCTTGTAGACGAGGATCTGCTCACCATTGCTGGTCGCGATCCCGGCAGACTCCTGACCGCGGTGCTGCAACGAGTACAGACCGAAGTAGGCGAGCTTGGCGACCTCTTCGCCGGGCGCCCAGACACCGAAGACGCCGCAAGCGTCCTGGGGGCCTTTCTCGCCGGGCATGAGGTCGTGGTTGAGAAGTCCATCTCCGCGGGGGGCCACGGCTCCAGTGTCCCATACGCTCGCGGGCTCACCGAAGTCGCGACCAGGGGATGGACCCCGGGGTGCGACGACGGGTCGTCCTGCCGAGCGCGCTCTCCCTCGGCCCGTGGCCGACGGGTCAGCGGGTCAGCGGCGCAGGCTCCGCTTGTCGGCCCAGATCGCCAGGGCCCCCGCGACGAGAGTCGTGAGCGTGGTCGTCCCGAGGACCACCACCGTGAGATAGACGCCGGGCTTCAGGACGCCGCTGGACGCCGGCGACCCGAGCCAGGTGATCCCGATGCACAGCCCCACGACGATCCCGACCAGCGCGCCGGTCGTGAAGAACGCCTTGTACCGGGGGGCGCGGCGGATCGTCGCCGGGTCGATCACCGACTCGATCTCGACCTCGTCGCCGCGGACGCCGTCGTTCGCGGCGCCGGGCGACGCGGCAGGGGTCCCGGACGCAGCAGGTGCGTCGAGGGTCGGTGACTCGGCCGGGCCGGGGGTGCTCGGGGGCTCGTTCACGTCAGGGGTGGGGGTGCTGGGGCTCACGCGGCCGAGACTACCCGGTGGGGCTGGGAATCCCCTGTGCCGCCCGACGGGCGCGACGAGGGCCAGCAGCGCCCGTGCCGCCCCCTCGAGAGCTGCACCGGCGCAACCGGGCGCGAGACGCCGTCGGGCCTGCTCCCCCCGGGAGGGCAGCAGGCCCGACGACGACCAGGCGATCAGGCGATCAGTGCGTCAGCCGCACGTGACCGCCGGGTAGGCCACCTCGTAGGTCTCGGTCAGCTGACCGCCCTTCGAGGTCGAGGCCACGACCTCGACCGTGCCGGCCGGGATCGACGTCGCACGCGTGTTGAACGACTGCGCCGCGATCTTGCCGGCCTTCAGGTTCGGGAACGTCTTGCTCCCGTACGCGGTCGTGTAGGCCACGTCGATCGGGCCCGACTCGCCGTTCACACCCTTGACCGCCAGGTGCACCCGACCGCCCACGCACTGGCCCTTGGCCGAGAGGTCGGTCATGACGACGTCGGGCACGTCCACGCCCTCGACCGTGAGCGCCAGGCGCGTGACCGTCCCGCTCGGGGCCGCGACGACGTACAGGCCGTACTCGCCGCCCGCCGTCTCCGCCGGGACCGCCACCCCGAGGCTCGCGGCCCCGTTCGTGACCGTGCCCGTCGCCACGGCCGTGCCCGGGTTCGCCGGGTCGAACGCCGTGCCAGCCGGCACGAGGTACGCCGAGACCCCCGTGTTGGCCGGGCTGCCGAGAGACGTCAGGTTCAGGCGGGAGACCGTCGCCGTGACGGACTCGCCAGCGGTGACCGTGCCCAGGCCGTCCGCGACCACGCCGCGACGGGCGAAGTCAGGGGCGAGGTCCGGGTGGGCCTGCAGGTAGGAGATCCACGCGTCACGGTCGATCAGACCCGAGTCGCGCGCGTCCGTGCCCTGCGAGAAGACCCGGAAGTTGTCACCACCCGTCGCGAGGAACGAGAACGTCGCGACCCGGTAGACCTTCGCCGGGTCGAGGGGCTCGCCGTTGACGAGGACCGACGTGATGTTGTCACCCGGGGTGGCGTTCACGTCCGCGGTCCTCGCGGTGTAGCTGACGTTGTCCGACAGACCCAGCGCCAGGTACGGGCGCGACGGGCGCGTGCCGTCCGCGTTGGTCTGCCACTGCTGCTCGAGCATCGTCTCGACCTGCGCGCCCGTGAGGGACACGGTCCACAGGTTGTTGACGAACGGCAGGACCGCGTTCGCCTCGGCGTACGTGATGACACCGTCCGCACCGAAGTAGAGCTCGTTGCGGAGACCACCCGGGTTGACGACACCGATGTCGGCACCGCCACGGGCCGGGTCGGCCAGCGTGTCGCGCAGCGAGTTCGCGACGAGGTTGCCGAGCGTCGACTCCGACGCGCGGTCGTCACGCCCCGTGGACGGCAGCGGGCCGGAGCCCGTGTACTTCCCGTCCACGAACGAGCCGCCCAGGTAGGCGGTCGTGATGTCGGCCGTGACCGAGCCGACCGGCTGGGCGCCGATGACCTCGGCCTGCGCGAGCGCCGCGTCGACGATCGTCTTGACCTCCGCCACGCGGGGGTAGGTCGCGACGAGCTCGCCGGCAGGCGTCGTGGTGCGCTTGACGTTCTGCACCGAGTACTCGGTGACCAGGTCGGTCGCGGTGTCGAACGACAGGCTCACGTGCCCGATGTTCTCGCCGTAGCTGCCGGTCTGCAGGACAGGACGGGTCCGGTCGGTCCCGGGGATGAGTGCCTCCCACGCGTACTGCTTGTGGGTGTGGCCCGTGAAGATCGCCGAGACGCGGGCGTCCGTGTCGTTGACGATCTGCTCGAACGCGCCCTGGTGGGCGAGCTCCTGCTCGAGCGTCGAGCCGTCGGGCGTGCCCGCGCTCGCGCCCTCGTGGTAGAGCGCGACCAGGAGGTCGGCCTCACCGTTCGCGTCGTCGCCGTCGCGCAGCTGCGCGGCGACGCGGTTCACGGCCTCGACGGGGTCGCCGAAGTCGAGGTCCGCGACCCCGGACGGCGTCACGAGCGTCGGGGTCTCCTCGGTCACGGCGCCGATCACGCCGACCGTGACGCCGTCGACGTCGATCACCGCGTACTCCGGCAGGGCCGGGTTCGTGGTGCCCTTGGCGTAGACGTTGGCGCCCAGGTAGGACCAGTCGGCCGCGTCGCTGACGCGCCCGGTCAGGTCCGCGAAGCCCTTGTCGAACTCGTGGTTGCCCACCGCGGAGGCGGACAGGTCCAGGGCGTTGAGCACGTCGATCGTCGGCTGGTCGTCCTGCAGCGCCGACGCGAACAGCGACGCACCGATGTTGTCGCCGACCGAGAGGAACGCGGTGCCCTCCGGGTTGGCGGCACGCAGCTGCTCGACGGTCCCGGCGAACGCGACCGTGTTCGCGTCGATCCGACCGTGGAAGTCGTTGATCGCGAGCAGGTCGATCTCCTTGACCCCACCCGGCTCCTCACCGCCCAGCTCGAGGCCGACGACGATCGGGTCGTGGTCGGACGAGCGGAACGCCGTGGTGTCGTACAGGTTCGACACGTTGTAGTTGTAGCGGCTGTACTCGTTCGCGATGGGCTCGACCGAGTTGATGTTCCAGATGTCGGTGTCCGTGACCGCAGCGGCGGCACCGGGCGAGGCCAGCACGTGGTCGAGCGAGCCGACGAGACCGTCGAACAGGTACGTCTCCTTGCCCGTGGTGGGGCCGAGGTCCACGTAGCCGACGTCCGTGAGGACCTTGATCGGGTCCTCCTGGGCGTAGGCGTTGAAGTCGCCCGCGAGCAGCACCTTGTCCGTGCCCGCGGCCGTCGACACCTGGTCCGCGAACGCGGCGAGCGCCGTCGCCTGCTTGACGCGCGAGGCGTTCGAGGCGCCCTGCCCGTCGCCCTGGTCGGCGTCCGCCCCCGAGCCCGAGCCCTTGGACTTGAAGTGGTTCGCGATGACGACGAAGTCCGTCGAGGCGTCTGCCCCGGCGACCCGGAAGGTCTGGGCGAGCGGCTCACGGGCGTTGTCGAAGGCCGCGACGTCGTGGATGACCGAGGCCCCCACGGTCTCGACGGCCGCCGGACGGTAGATGAAGGCCGTCCGGATGACGTCCTCCGAGGCGGGCAGCGCGGCCGGGGAGGGCACGAACGCCCAGGTCCCGGCGCCGGCCGCGGCGTTGAGGCGGTCCGTGAGCGTCGAGAGCGCGGCGTCGCGGTTCTTGCCGAACACCTTCGAGTTCTCGATCTCCTGGATCGAGACCACGTCCGCGTCGAGAGCGTTGATCGCCGCGACGATCTTGGTCTCCTGGCGCTGCAGGTTCGCCGCGTTCGCGGCGCCGCGGGCGTCGCAGCCCGTGCGCACCGTGATCGGGTTGCCCTCGCGGTCCGTGTAGAACTGGCACCCGCTGAGCTGGTCGCCCGTCGTGGTGAAGTAGTTCAGGACGTTGAACGCGGCCACGGTCACGTCGCCGCCCACGGCCTCCGGGGCTGCGGTGCGCGTGTCCGCGAACGTCGCGGGCTGGACCGCGGCCGCGTTGGCGGGGGTCAGCTCCGTGACGGGCTGGAAGTTCCAGCCGTCGAACCGGTAGTCGAGGACCACGGGCGAGGTGAACGTCGCGAGCGCCCCGACGCGCACCGGGGCGCCGCCGGTCAGGTACGGCAACGGCTTGGCCTTGTTGGCGGCGTTGTTGAAGTTCGTCGTCGCGCCGTCGTCGAGGTTGATCCGGCGGGCGTTCGCGTCGGCGACCGCGGCCGCGGCCTCCGCGCTGCCCGGGCGACCGACCGACGTCGGCTGGCGCAGCGGCTCGGTGCCGCTCGCCAGGACGACCGACCCGTAGTAGTTCGTGTCGTAGTTGTCGGCGACGACGTAGTCACCGGCGGGCTGGACCAGCATGCCCTCGAGCTTCTCGCGGTCCGCGGCGGTCGCGGGGTAGGCGACGTTCGCGGGCTTGGCGACCTCGGCCGGTTCCGTCAGGACCTTCCAGCCGGTCGCCGCGGGCGTGACCTGGGTCAGCCCGAAGTACTCCGAGACGACGCCCGTGACCTCGACGTGCTGGCCGACCTGCAGCGCGGACGCCGCGGCCTTCGAGTACACGAAGAGGCCGTCCGACGCGGTGTGCGTCGCGAGGTCCAGGTCTCCCCCCGACCCCGCGGTCTGGATGTAGAGGCCGTCGAAGCCGCCCGTGGGGTACGTGGCGGTCACGACGCCGCGCGTCGTGACGGTCTGGCCCACGAAGGGGCTCGCGTCGCCCGTGCCCTGGATCTCGGCGATGGTCCTGGCCGTGCCCGGCTCGGGGTCCGGGCCGGGACCCGAGCCGCCACCGCTGTTCTGGGGCGTGACCGTGGTGCTGACCGCGAAGTCCTTGGAGTTGTCGTCCGTGTCGCCGCCCGATGCGCGGTTGAGCGAGCTCGGCACGTTGTTGGCCGTGCCCGCAGGGGCCGCGGCGGTCTCGAACGTGTTGGACGTGCCGTAGCCCAGGAGGTCCACGACCTGCGGGTTCCCCACGACCGAGCCCGGCGTGAGCGTGATCGCCGAGGCAGACCTGACCAGCGCCAGCGTCCCGTTCTGCCCCTGCGGCGCGATGGTCCCCGTCGCGTCGGGCGTCGGGAGCGCGGCACCGTTGGCGCCGTTCGAGGCCCCCTGCACCAGGTAGTAGCCCCCGGCCTTGATGGTCCCCGTGAGCGGTACGACGCCGTTCGAGGCACCTGTGCCCGTCGCGGAGCGGTACTGGACGGACCAGCCCGTGAGGTCGATGTCGGCCGACGTCGGGTTGTACAGCTCGACGAACTTGTTGAGGTACGGGGCGTTGGCGCTGCCGCCGTTGAGGTAGGCCTCGTTGATGACGACGGACGACCCGTCGACCGCAGCAGATGCCGTCCCCGCGGCGACCGTGCTGAGCGCCGCCGTGGCGACGAGCGACGCCGACAGGGTGGCCGCGACCACGCCTCTCCTGCGTCGGGACTGATGGTGACTACCGATCACGCTGACTCCTTCGTGTCGTGGCCGGGTTCCCGGCGCGCCCGCCTCGGCGCGGGTGGCGCAGGTGCAGGCTCTGGAATCCAACAGCAGGCTGATGAACGCGTGGTGTCCGGCCGGTCTCCACCGGTCGAACGGCCACGTCCCCCCTGACGAACGGCTCCTGCGGCCGGGGTGCGCGACGTCGTCGTGCGCTGACCGGTCGGCGGGCACCGTCGCCCGTTCGCCTCGCACGCTATCTCACCCAGCGGACACCGCGAACTTTCCGGGGCGCCCGGGGTCCTACCTGTCGCGGCGGCGCGCGGCCTGCAACGGCAGCAGGTCCGAGATGTCGGACCGCTCGCCCGAGGCGCTGATGCGACCGTCGGCCACGGCCTCGGCCCAGTCGACCGCCCCCGTGACGAGGCCGAGCCACGTCTCCGGGTCCGTCTCGACGACGTTGGGCGGGGTACCGCGCGTGTGCCGAGGCCCCTCGACCGCCTGGACCGCGCCGAACGGGGGCACCCGGACCTCCACGGCGTGGCCCGGTGCGACCTCGGCCAGCTCCTCGAGCGTGAAACGGACGGCGGTCGTGACCTGGGGACGGTCGGCGGCACCGTCCTGCCAGGCGGCCAGGGCGGTGCGGCCCACGGCCGGGTCGGTGCGGCGGCGAGGAGGCATGGGTCCATCCTCCCGCGTCCGCCACCCGGTGCACGACGACGCCGCGGCCCTCCCGCGACGATGTCCCCGGCGAGGTGGTCAGGCGAGCTCGAACCCGACCCGACGACGCTCGATCGACGCCTCGCGCAGGCGCACCCGGACCGCCTCGCCCAACGGCAGCCCGACCCCCTCGACGCCCGCCCGGACCGCCGGGTCCGCGATCACGACCTGGCCGCGGACCACCTCCTGCACCTCCGGCCCCGGCAGGGCGCCCCCGGCGTCCTTCGCCGCGCGGTCGGCCTCCTTCGCCGCGCGGCGGCGGCGCTCCTCGTCGTTCTCGACGTCGACCACCACGCCGTCGAACACGTCCCCGACCCGGCCCGCGAGCAGCGCGGCCTCCACGATGTCGACGCTCGCGCGCTCGTACGACCCGGCGCGCTGGCCCGTCCGCGCCATGGTCCGCGGCAGTCCGGGCAGGGCGTCACGCACCCAGGCGGGCACCTCGTCCCCCGCGCACAGGGCGAGGCAGATCTCGGTCCCGTAGCGGTCGACCAGGCGTCGCAGCGGTGCGGTCACGTGCGCGTACTCGGCGGCGATCGCGGCGTGCGCGACGTCGTCGGGCACGCCCGCCGGCTGCCCTGTGCCGCCGAACGGCGCGTACGACGCCCCCCGGAACAGCGACGTCGCCTCGTTGAGGAAGGCCGCGTGCCGCGAGGTCGCCGAGTCGAGCGTCGCGAGCAGCTCGCCGTAGGACACGTCCTGCGGCCAGTCGATGCCGAGCGCGCCCGCCGTACGACGCAGGCGTGCCAGGTCGCGCGGGTCCGCGGCCGGCAGCGTGCGGAAGATCCCGACGCCGCCCGACCGCATGATCCGCGCCGCCGCGATCCCCGTGAGCAGGGACACCTGGGCGTTCCAGCCCTCGACCGGGAGGGTCGAGCGGAACTCGAGCCCGAACGAACCGTCCTCGTGCGCGACGACGTCCTGCTCGGGCACGTTCAGCGACACGCCGCCGCGGGCGCGCTCGCGCTCCTCCCGCAGCAGCCCGACCTCGCGCAGCAGGTCGAGCATCTCGCCCGCCTCCCCCGCGTCGAGCCGCGCCTGGACCTGCTCGTACGTCAGGCGGGCCGTGCTGCGCACGCGCGCACGGGCGACCCGGGCGCGGGTGATCTCGCCGGTCTCGTCGAGGTCCACGTGCCAGACGGCGGCGGCCCGGTCCACGTCCGGCAGGAGGCTCGCGGCGGCCTCGGACAGCACCGCGGGATGCAGGGGCGTGCGCACGTCCGGGCCGTAGAGCGTCATGCCCCGCTCGTTGACCTCGGTGTCGAGCGCCCCGCCCGGTGCCACGAACTCCGCGAGGTCCGCGATCGCGTACCGCACGAGGTAGCCGCCGGCTGTGCGCTCCAGGTGGACCGCCTGGTCGAGGTCCATCGAACCAGGCGGGTCGATCGTCACGAACGGCAGGTCACGCAGGTCCTCGCGCCCGTCCGTGACGTCCCGCCGCGCGGCCTCCGCGGCCTCCTCGAGGACTGGCCGCGGGAACTCCGCGGGAATCTCCATCTCGTCCCGCAGCGCGGTGAGCGCGGCCAGGACGGGGTCGATCGCCGGGGCGACCGGGGCAACGGTGGGCGCGACGCGCAGGTTCCGGGTGGGCACGACCCGACTCTAGGGCGTGCCTGCGTCCGCCGGCGGCGTGGCGGCGTCCGGCCGCACACGTTCCCCTGGCGCACGAGTGACGGCCCCAGGTCGTGGACCCGGGGCCGTCACTCGTCCGTCGGTCGCCTGCTCGCGCCGACACCGCCTGGCGTGGCCGCCCTAGAGGCCGGCCGTGCCGAAGCGGTCACGCACCCCGACGGCCTCCCCCGAGGCGGCCGACGTGGATGCGAGCTCTGAGCGCACCTCGTCGCGCAGCTTGCCCTGGTTCCTGGGGTCAGGCGCGGCAGACAGGAGGAGCTTGGTGTACTCGTGCTGCGGGTTCAGGATGACGTCGTCCGCCGGTCCCCGCTCCACGATGTTGCCACGGAACATCACGATGATCTCGTCGGAGAAGTGACGCGCCGTCGCGAGGTCGTGCGTGATGTACAGGACCCCCAGGTTCTCCTCGCGCTGGAGACGCGCGAGCAGGTTGAGCACACCGAGCCGGATCGAGACGTCGAGCATCGAGACGGGCTCGTCCGCGATGAGGAAGCGGGCTCCCGGAGCGAGCGCACGGGCGATCGCGACGCGCTGCCGCTGACCGCCCGACATCTCGTGCGGCCGCTTCTCGGCGAAGATCGCCGCAGGCGTCAGGTTGACGCGTGTGAGGAGCTCCTCGACCGCCCGGTCGAGCTCCGCGTTGGTCTTCGCCCGCCCGTGGATCCGGAGCGGACGCTCCAGGTGGTGACGGATCGAGTGGAACGGGTTGAGCGAGGCGAACGGGTCCTGGAAGACCATCTGGACGTTGTGCCGGTACTTCGCGAGCGCGCGGCCGCGGTGGGCGCTCGGGGTGCCGTCGATCAGGATCTCTCCCGACGAGGGCGTCTCGAGCTTGGCGATCATGCGCGCGACCGTGGACTTGCCGGACCCGGACTCGCCGACGATCGCGATCGTCTTGCCGGGCTCGAGCGTGAACGAGACGTCGTTCACGGCCCGGAGCCGCGACCTCTTGAGCCCGTTGCGGATCGTGAAGTCCTTGGTCACGTTGCGGACCTCGAGCGTGCCCATCAGGCCACCCCTCCCGTGTTGTCTCCCGAGTCCTCGCCGGACCGGACGAACGCCCCGCGTTCCCCCGTCAGGCTGGGGAACGATGCCAGGAGCTTGCGCGTGTACTCGTGCGCAGGTGCGCGGTAGATCTCCTCGGAGGTGTTCAGCTCGACGATCTCGCCCTGGAGCATCACCGCGATGCGGTCGCTGATCTCCAGGAGCATGGGCAGGTCGTGCGTGATGAAGACGACCGCGAAGCCGAACTGCTCACGCAGGCGCATGATCTCGCGGAGGATCCCGCGCTGGACGACCACGTCGAGAGCGGTCGTGGGCTCGTCCATGATCATGACCTGCGGGTTCAGCGCGAGGGCCATGGCGATCATGACGCGCTGGCGCATGCCGCCCGAGAGCTCGTGGGCATAGCTGTTCAGACGGTTCGGGTCCACGCCGACCAGCTCGAGGAGCTCGCGGCTGCGGTCGAGCTTGTCCTTCTTGGACATCCCCGGACGGTGGGTGTCGAAGACGTCGAAGAGCTGGGACCTGATGCTGATGACCGGGTTCAGGGAGTTCATCGCCCCCTGGAAGACCATGGAGACCTTGTCCCAGCGGAACGCGCGGAGCGCGTCCCCCGACAGGGCTGCCACGTCGATGTCGTGACCGTCCTTGTCGTGCAGCACGATCTCGCCGCTCGTGCGGAGCGCGGGCGGCTTGAGGAGCTGGTTGAGGCCGTACGCCAGCGTCGTCTTGCCGCACCCCGACTCTCCGGCAAGACCGAGGATCTCACCGCGGTGCAGCGTCAGGGAGACGTCCTTGACGGCCCGGACCACGGGGCTGACCTGGTACTCGATCGAGACGTTGCGTGCCGTCAGGACGGGGACCGCGTCGGGCGCTGCCCCTGCGTCCCCGGCGGGCTTCGCGGTCAGGGTCGGCGTGCTCATGCTTCCACCTTCTCGTCGTGGCGGGCCGAGACCTCGACCTGCGGGCGCTTCGCCGACGGGGCTGCCCCACCCTTCCCACGCTGCTTCTGTGCGCGCCGGACGTTCTTCACGGCCGCGGGAGCCGTCCGGAGCTTGGGGTTGATGATCTCGTCGATGCTGAAGTTGATGAGCGCGAGGCCGCAGCCGAACAGGGCGATCAGGAGGCCCGGCGGCACGAACCACCACCACCGTCCGTAGGCCATCGCGTTCTGGGTGCTGGCCTCGTTGAGGATCGTGCCCCACGTGACCGACCCCGAGGGGCCCAGGCCCAGGTAGGAGAGCCCGGCCTCGCTCAGGATCGCGAGGATCACCGCGCCGAGGAAG
Organism: Oerskovia douganii; assembly: GCF_015142735.1. GTDB lineage: Bacteria > Actinomycetota > Actinomycetes > Actinomycetales > Cellulomonadaceae > Oerskovia > Oerskovia douganii. The sequence continues at coordinate 54,020 of NZ_JACSPN010000016.1, forward strand.
TTGGCCGCGAGCAGCGGGAGCAGGTTCGGCAGGATCTCGACGAGGATGATGCGGGGGGCCTTCTCGCCCGCGACCTTCGCTGCGTAGACGTAGTCACGGCTGCGCAGCGACCGAGCCTGGGCGCGGAGCACGATCGCTGCGCCGGCCCACCCCGTGATACCGAGGATCAGGGCGATGAGCAGGAGCGAGCGGGACTCGAGGTAGGCCGAGATCACGATGATCAGCGGCAGGCCCGGGATCACCAGCATGATGTTCGTGATGAACGAGAGGATCTCGTTGGTCCAGCCGCCCACGTAGCCGGCGATGATGCCGAACGCCAGGGACAGGACCATCGCGATGACGCCGGCGAGGAGGCCGACGGTCAGCGACCCCATGCCACCGTGCGCGACCTGGGCGAAGATGTCCGCGCCGATGTTGTTGGTGCCGAGCCAGTGCTCGGAGCTCGGCGGGAGGTACTGCACGTTCTTGGTCGAGGTCGGGCTCTGGCTGAAGAGCGGAGCCACGACCGAGAAGAGGATGATGCCGAGCGTCAGGACGAGCCCGACGACCAGCTTGCCGGAGCGACGAGGGAGCATGGCCCGCAGACCGCGCTTGGGCGCTGCGCTCGTCTGGACGGGCTCGCCGGCGACGACCGACTCGGGCGAGGCGATCGGGACGTCCGGCACGAGCCCACGCGTCTCGCTCTGAGGAGGCAGGCCGTCGACCACGACCGATGAGGCCGGGGCGGCGTCCGCTGCCGGGGTGACGGTCTCGGCGTCACGGATGTCGTCAGCCATTGTTGCGCGTCCTCGGGTCGATGATGCCGTTGATCAGGTCCATCAGGAAGTTCGCGGCGAGCACCACGACGGTGATCACCAGGAACGCTCCCTGCATGAGGGCGTAGTCCTTGGCCTGGACCGCCGTGAAGAGGAGCTTGCCGATCCCGGGGTAGCTGAACGCCTGCTCCATGACCACGGACCCTGCGACCACGAAGCCCAGCGCGATACCGAAACCGGTGACCGACGGCAGGACCGCGTTGCGGGTCGCGTACGTGGTGGCGACGCGCAGGGGGCGCAGTCCCTTGGCCTCGGCCGTGGTGACGTAGTCCTCGGCGAGGGTGGACACCATCATGTTGCGCATCCCGAGGAGCCAGCCGCCCATCGCGGACAGGACGATCGTGATGGCGGGCAGCGTGCCGTGGTAGATCACGCTGCCGATGAACTCCCACGACCACTCGGGGCCGTTGTCGAACATGAAGATGTCGTAGCCGCCGACGATCGGGAACCAGCCCAGCGACACCGAGAACACCGAGATGAGGACCAGGGCGAGCCAGAAGTAGGGCACCGCCTGGAGGAAGGTCGACGCGGGGATGATGTGGTCGACCCAGGTCCCGCGCTTCCAGCCGACCCAGGCGCCGCCTCCGACGCCCAGGAGGAAGGCGATGATCGTCGCCAGCCCGACGAGGCCCACCGTCCAGGGGAGGGCCTCGCCGAGCAGCTGGTCGACGGTGGCCGGGAAGTAGACCACCGAGGTACCGAAGTCACCCTTGAAGAGGTTCCCCCAGTAGGCGAGGTACTGGTCCCAGAGCGACGCGTCGTCACTGCCGAAGAGGAGATCGATGCTGTTGAGCATCCCAGGGGTCAGTTCGCCATTCCTCCGCAGAAGCGTATCGATGTAGATCTGCTTCGGGTCGCCGGGTATGGCCCGGGGAAGAATGAAGTTGAGTGAGACGGCGGCCCAGAGGGTGACCACGTAGAACGTGATCCGCCGTGCGAAGTACCTCATGCGATTGACTCCTCGTTGCTCCGAGCTCCTCTTCGGCAGTCCGACATCAGCTGTTGGACTCGAGCTGCGAGAGGATGACGCCGTTGCTGATGGTGGCCCACGACGGCGGGAACGCGTACATGTCACCCTCGACGGGCCAGCCCGTGTAGTCCTTCGTGTTGACGAACGACATGGTGGGGTTCACGACCAGCGCGATGTAGGGGAGGTCGCGGACGATCTCCTTCTGGACCGTGGCGTACGCCTCCTTCTTGGTCTCCTCGTCGTTCGTCGCAGCGGCCGCGGCGACCGCGTCGTCGACGAGCGGGTTGGAGTAGCGCGGGAAGTTGAAGCGACCGGCCTCGATCGTCTCGCCCACCGGCGTCGTGTACTCGGTCGTGAGCCACTGGCGGTAGATCGCGAACGGGTCGTCGAGCGAGGTGCCCGTGATACCGCTGATCATCATCTGGTAGTTGCCGGCCGTACGGGCGTCGGACATCTCCTGCTGCGTGATCTTCACGTGGTTGATCTGGATGCCCGCGTCGATGCCCTGCTGGGCGATCAGGTCGCCGGCTGCGTTGTGGTCGCTCCAGCCCTCGACGGAGATGAGCTCGATGACGAGCTTCTGGCCGCCCTTCTCGTAGATGCCGTCCGCAGCCTTGGCGTAGCCGGCGGCCGTGAGGACCTTGTCGGCCTCCGCGACGTTGGCCTCCTGCGGGCTCTCCTTCTCGATCTCGTCCGAGATCCAGCGGTCGTCACGACCGAGGAGCGCGAGCGAGGGCGATGCCACGGCCGCGTGGCCGGAGAACGCCTTGTCGTTGATCTCACCGCGGTCGAGGAGCAGGTTGACCGCCTCGCGGACCGCGAGGTCCGTCTGGGGTCCCACGCAGCCGAGCGCGGCGTTCATGCAGGACATGATCGTCGTGGGGTCCTGCGGGTTGTTGAGGAGGGAGAGCTGACCCTTGTCCGTGATGGGACCGGGGTCGGCGACGAACATCGTCGTCCAGTCGATCTTGCCCGTGGCGAGGAGGTCCTGGGCGCTCTGGTTCTTGTCGAGAGCCAGGTAGCGGACCTTCTTGAGCTTGGGCGCGCCGCCCCAGTAGTCCTCGTTGGCCACGACGGTGTAGGTCGCGTTCGAGATGGTGTCGAGGACGTAGGGTCCGGTGCCGACCGGCTCGTCGTTGGTGAACGTGATCTTGTCGGCGACGTCCTTGTAGATGTGCTCGGGCACCATGAGCGTCGTGCCGAGGATCTGCACCGCGGTCGTGAACTGCGCGCCGTTGAACGTCAGCTTGACCGTGGACTCGTCGACCTTCTCGGCCGTGTTGAGGTAGTCACGCTTGGCGGTCTCGTTGGTGAACGAGAAGATGACGTCCTCGACCGTGAAGGGCTCGCCGTCGGTCCACTTGACGCCCTCGCGGATCTTGATCGTGAGCTCGGTGCCGTCCTCGGACCACTCGTAGGACTCGCCCAGGCGGGGCGACGGGTCGCCGGCCTCTGCCCGGTTGTAGAAGAAGAGCGGCTCGTAGATCGCACCGTTGGTCACGTGCAGCGGGTTCGGCGCGTAGGGGTTGAAGTTCGCGACCATGGGGGTCTGCGTCCCGGCCCACACGTTGAGGACGCGGCTGCTCTCGCCACCGCCGCCCTCGTTCTTCTCGCCACCGGAGCTGGAGCAGCCGGCTGCGAACATCGTCACACCGGTCGCCAGGGCGACCACCGTGAGCAGGCGCTTGCGCGCCATGCTTCGAATCATCTTTGGTCCTCTCGAGTCGTCAACGCGTCGTCACGCTGATCAGCCGCTCGCCACCGTGCGAGCTCGTGGCAGGAACACTAACGAATCCCACCGAGCCTGCCGACCAATACGACAGGAAAGTTACCTAAATGAAATCTCGACGAGGCCGGACCCTCTGATAACCGCAGGATCCCGCCGATTTCGCCTGACCGCGCGGCGGGCCGTCGGTGCGCAGTGCACAACGCCGGGCGACCCTCGACGGCCGGTCGTGGGCCGACCGTGGCCTCACGCGGCCGGCCGTCGAGGGCACCTCGCACCGGCACGCGGACGGGTGCTCACGTCTGGACGCGTCCCCTCGCGAGGCGCCGCAGGCACGCGCAGGAGGCGCGGTCCGGTCAGCCGGCGGCGCCCGCCGCGTCGACCGCGGCCCGCGCCGCACGGGCGACCTCCGGGTCCGTGACCTCGTAGCCGGCCCCTCCCCCGCCGCCGGGGCCGCCGTCGTCGGACAGCGTGCGCTTGGCCGAGAGGTGGACCGCGTCGACACCGGCAGCGACGAGGGCCTCGACGTCCTGCGGTCGCACACCGCCGCCCGCCTGGATCTGCACCCGACCGGCGGCGTGGGTCGCCATCGCGCGCAGGCGGTCGACGCCGTCGATGCTGCTCGGGGCACCGCCCGACGTGAGCACCCGGGTCACCCCCAGCGCCGCGAGCAGGTCGAGCGCTCCCGTGACGTCCTCGACGACGTCGATCGCGCGGTGGAACGTGACGTCGCGCCCGCCGGCGGCGGCGACGAGCGCGCGCACCGCCTCCGCGTCCACCTGCCCGTCCGGGGTGAGCGCACCGATCACGACCCCGGCGGCGCCGGCCGCGACCACGGCCCGGACGTCCCGGACCTGCACGTCGATCTCGGCGGCGCTGAACACGAACCCGCCCGGTCGCGGCCGGATCAGGGGGTGCACCTCGAGCGGTGCCGTGCCCACCTCGGCAGCCGCGCGCACCGCGGCCTCGACGAGCCCGATGCTCGGCGTCAGCCCACCCGTCGCCCCGAGCGCCGCGCACAGCTCGACCCGCTGGGCGCCGACCTCCGCCGCGACCCGCACGCCGTCGGTGTCCTGGACTGCGATCTCGAGCGCGACCTCGCGTGCCATGTGCTGCTGCTCCTTGCGTCGGGGGACGGCGCGCTCGTCACGCGCCCGCGGTCAGCGTAGACCCAGCGGTCCGGACGGAGGCTCCTCGCCGCCCGGCGCCTCCGCCACCGCGGCCCGACGGCGCCACGTGCGCGCCGTCGTCGGGCCCTTCCCGTCGAGCGCGCCGCGCGGGCGCCTGCCGGGTGCCCGTCCAGGCCGGGGGCCGTGCCGCCGCGGGGACGACGACGGGAGCGGCCCCTCCTCGCACCGTGAGGCACGAGGAGAGGCCGCTCCGGTCGCGGGTTCCGGCCCAGCGGGGTGGGTCAGATGACGCCCAGCGAGATCATGGCGTCGGCGACCTTGGTGAAGCCCGCGATGTTCGCGCCCAGGACGTAGTTGCCCGGCGTCCCGTACTCGTCGGCGGTCTCCTCGCAGCGCGCGTGGATGCCGGCCATGATGTGCGCGAGGCGCTCCTCGGTGTACTCGAACGTCCAGGCGTCTCGCGAGGCGTTCTGCTGCATCTCGAGGGCCGAGGTCGCGACGCCGCCCGCGTTCGCGGCCTTGCCGGGCGCGAACAGCACGCCGGCCTCCTGGAGGAGCGCGACGGCGCCCGGCGTCGTGGGCATGTTGGCGCCCTCCGCGACCGCGACGACGCCGTTGGCGACGAGCTGCTTGGCGTCCTGCTCGGTCAGCTCGTTCTGCGTGGCGCAGGGCAGGGCGACCGTCGCGGGGACGTCCCAGATGCTGCCTCCGGTCACGAGGCGTGCGCCGGGGCGGCGCGCGACGTAGTCGGCGACGCGCCCGCGCTCGACCTCCTTGACCTGGCGGAGCAGCTCGACGTCCACGCCGGCCTCGTCGACCACGTAGCCCGACGAGTCGGAGAACGACACGACGTTCGCACCGAGCTGCTGGGCCTTCTGGATCGCGTAGGTCGCTACGTTCCCGGAGCCGGACACGACGACGCGCTGGCCGTCGAAGCTCTGGCCCTTGGTGCGCAGCATGTGGTCGGCGAAGAAGACCGTGCCGTAGCCCGTGGCCTCGGTACGCACGAGCGACCCGCCCCAGCTGATGCCCTTGCCCGTGAGGACGCCGGACTCGTAGCGGTTCGTGATGCGCTTGTACTGGCCGAACAGGTAGCCGATCTCGCGTCCGCCCACGCCGATGTCGCCGGCCGGGACGTCCGTGTACTCGCCGATGTGGCGGTACAGCTCGGTCATGAACGACTGGCAGAAGCGCATGACCTCGCCGTCGGACCTGCCGCGCGGGTCGAAGTCCGAGCCGCCCTTGCCGCCGCCGATGGGCATGCCGGTGAGCGAGTTCTTGAAGATCTGCTCGAACCCGAGGAACTTGACGATCCCCAGGTACACCGAGGGGTGGAAACGGAGCCCGCCCTTGAAGGGGCCGAGGGCCGAGTTGAACTCGACGCGGAACCCACGGTTGATCTGCACGTGGTTGTGGTCGTCGACCCACGGGACGCGGAAGATGATCTGGCGCTCGGGCTCGCAGATGCGCTCGAGCACGGCGGCGTCGACGTACTGGGGGTTCTTCTTGAGCACCGGGCCGAGCGAGTCGAAGACCTCGCGCACGGCCTGGTGGAACTCGACCTCACCAGGGTTGCGAGCGAGGACCTCGTCGAAGACGGACTGCAGACGACTATCCATGGAGTGCTCCTCGGCAGGGCGGGTTCGTAACCGCACCAGGTTACGTAGGCGTAAACCCGGCCGTACTCCCGTCCCACTCTGGGAGACGCCAGGGTCACGACCTGGGACGTTGCGCTTGCCCGGGGCGACGGTCGCGAGGCCGCGACACGTGGCCCGCGACGCACGGGAACGGCCGACCGTGCAACACGCCCCGAAACCTTCGTCCACGTCCCGAGATTCTCGACCGATCCGGTGCAGAAGGCGTCGTGCAGGGCTATACCCGTCCCAGAGGTCACGAGCACCAGCGCCAAGCCCCGGCTCGCTGGTCAGCAACCCCTCCCACGACGGGGTGCTCCGGGAGATGACCCGGCCACGCCGGCACCGGCGCAGCAAGCGTGCCGCACGACGACAGCGAGGACACCATGACCCAGCACACCGCCCCGCCCCCTGTCGGGGCCGCCGACTCCCCCGCCCCGGGCCCCGCCCGCCCCGCGGTCGTCACCCTGGTCGGCAACCCCCGCCCGGCCTCCCGGACCCTGACCGCGGCGCAGGCCGTCGCGGCTCGCGTGGCGGACGACCTCGGCCTGGCCCCGCGCGCCACGATCGACCTCGCGGACCTCGCGGCCGAGCTGCTCGCCCCGGCCCACCCCCGCGCCGACACCGCCCGCACCGTCGCCGCGAGCGCCTCCGTCCTGGTCGTCGCGACCCCCGTCTACAAGGGCTCGTACACGGGGCTGCTCAAGGCGTTCCTCGACCTCTACGGCCCCGACGGCCTGGCGGGGGTGGTCGCGGTCCCGGTCGTGGTGTCGGGCAACCCGGCGCACGCCCTGGCGGGCGAGGTCCACCTGCGTCCCCTCCTCGTCGAGCTCGGCGCCACCGTCCCCGCCCGGACCCTGACCCTGGTCGACTCCCGGTTGGGCGAGCCCGACCTCACGGACGCCCTCGACACCTGGCTCGGCCACGCCGGAGGGCTCCTGCGCCGAGCGGTGGGCGGCACCGTCTTCCAGGACGCGACCGCGCCCCGGCTCGCCGGAGCCTCCCGGTGACCGCGACCACGCGCTCCGAGCTCGCCGGGCTCGAAGCCCTCCTCCACGAGCAGGACGAGCCGCAGCTCGGCGCGGACGACTACAAGGCCGTGTTCCGCCGGCACCCGGCGGGGGTCGCGGTCGTCGCGCTCGAGCACGAGGGACGGCCCGTGGGCTTCACGGCGACGTCCGTCATCTCGGTCTCGGCCTCGCCGCCGCTGCTCGCGTTCTCCCTCGCGTCGACGTCGTCGTCGTGGCCGGCGATCTGCGCGGCCCGCACGCTCACGGTCAGCTTCCTGGCCGACGACCAGGACGACGTGTCCGCACGGTTCGCGACGAGCGGCATCGACCGGTTCGCGGGCGGCGGCTGGTCGCGTCTCGCGTCCGGGGAGCCCGTGATCGACGGCGCGCTGTCCTGGGTGCGGGGTCGGGTCGTGCAGCGCACGCCCGTGGGCGACAGCTACCTGGTCTCGTTGCGCGCCCTGTCCTCGGGGACGCGGGGGGACGCGGCACCGCTCGTCTACCACGACCGGGCGTACCACCGGATCGGCGACCACTCGGCTCTCTGACGCCCGGGCGCGGGGGGGGGGGGGGGCCGGGGGGGGGGGGGGGGGGGGGGGGG
>NZ_JACSPN010000016.1:61915-98547 GCF_015142735.1 Oerskovia douganii
GGCCCGACGGCGGTGCGCGCCGCCGTCGGGCCCCTCGCCCTTCGCCGTGCGCGGGCTACCAGGTCCAGCCGCGCGCGCTGAGCTCGAGCTCCTCCCGCAGCCGCTCGTCCTCGTCGCTGCGCAGGCCCGCACGCAGGGGGTCGGCGGCGACGTCGAGCCCGCTCAGCCGGCAGGCCTCGCGCAGCAGGGCGTCGTACGCGCCCTGCGCGGCCAGGTAGTGGTGGGCGCGGGCGTAGACGTCGGGGTCGCGCTCGACCGCGCGCAGCTCGTCGGCGAGGCGGCCGAGGCGGACCTGGACGGCGAGGGTGACGAGGGGGTCGGGTGCCCGACGGCGGCGCTCATGCCGGGTGGGCCTGCGCGGCGCCCGGGGTGGGGCGCTCGCGCGGAGGCCGCCCGAGGCCTGGTCGAGGCGCACCGCGCACCACGCGACGGTGGCGACGACCGCCGCACCCACCACGCCGGAGACCACGAGGAGCCACATCGCCGGACCCTTCCTCGGTACCTGTCGGGGCCCGTCGACGGCCCGCCGATACCCTTCCAGCCTAGGTCGCGCGAGGGGGACCCGCCAGGGTCCGGCCCGGCCCGCCCGGCGCGAGGCGTGCCCTACCGCGCCGTGAACCCCTTGGCCCGGCGCGCGTCCGCCGGGCCCCAGAGGTCGGTCTCGACCTCGGCCCGGACGAGCGGCACGACCTCCTCCGCGAACCGGCGCAGCACGTCGTCCTGCCGGGCGGGCTCCAGGAGGTGGTTGATCGAGACCGACTGCAGGTCGTGCCCGTAGCTCTGGTGGTAGTCGAGGATCTTCTCGGCGACCCGCTCGGGCGAGCCCACGAGGGCCGGGCCGCGCTCGACGGCCTCCTCGATGGTCCGGAAGCTCGTGACCTTGCCGACCGCGGCCGGGTCGTGCTTCCGCAGGTCCGCGCGCGCGACCGCGCCCTCGTAGATGGGCCGGAACTCCTCGATCGCCTGCTCGGTCGTGTCCGCGAGGAACAGCCCGCCCGAGCCGGACCCGACGAACCCGTACGCCGGGTCGTGCCCCGCTGCCGCGTACCGCTCGCGGTAGCGGTCGATCAGCACCTGGTAGCTCTCGCGCGGCTGGAACGCGTTGGCGCTCACGATCGGGTCACCCCACCGCGCGGCGAGCTCGACCGCGAAGTGCGAGGTCGCCGAGCCGTGCCAGATCCGGAACGCGCCGTCGTACGGGCGCGGCAGGGTCGTGGCGCCCTGCAGGTCGGGGCGGTGGCGGCCCTCCCAGTCGACCTCCTCACCGCTCAGGAGCAGGCGGAGCAGCTCGTAGTTCTCCTCGAGGTACTCGTACTGCCTGGCGAGGTCGAGGCCCAGCAGCGGGTACTGGAGCGCCTCGTTGCCCTTGCCGATCACCATCTCGAACCGGCCCCGGCTGAGCTGGTCGATCGTCGCGTAGTCCTCGGCGACCCGGACGGGGTCCAGCAGGGACAGCACCGTGACGCCCGTGCTCAGCAGGATGCGCGAGGTGCGCGCGGCGACCGCACCGAGGATCACGGTGGGCGACGAGGACAGCACGTCGCCCGCGTGCCGCTCGCCGACCGCGAACGCGTCGAGCCCGAGCTCCTCGGCCAGGACCGCGGTCTCGACGACGCGCTCGAGCCGGTCGGCCGCGGGGACGGCCTCGCCCGTGACGGGGTGGGGCGGGTTGAAGACGATGTCGAGGACCTGGAAACGCACGGATGCTCCTTGGTGGGAGTGGGAGTGGGGGTGGGGGGACCGGGAGGGGAGGCTCAGGCCGCCTGCGCCGACGCGTCCTCGGCGTCGCGCCTGGCGACCTCCTCGCGCACGATCGGGATGACGTGTCGGCCGAAGTCGGTCGCGTCGTCGAGCAGGTCGTAGCCGCGCGCCGAGATGATGCGGACCCCCAGGTCGTAGTACGCGAGCAGCGCCTGCGCGACCGTCTCCGGCGTCCCGACGAGAGCGTTCGAGTTCCCCGCTCCCCCGGTGGCCCTGGCCGTCGCGGTCCACAGGGCCGTGTCGAAGCGGTCGCCCTGGGCCGCGATCTCCAGGAGGCGCTGCGAACCGGCGTTCTCGGGCTTGTCGATCGGGTGGCGCCTGCTCAGCACGCCGCCCGCCGCGGCCTTGCGGGCCTCGATCCGGTCGAGGATGCGGTGCGCCTTCTCCCAGGCCAGCTCCTCCGTGGCCCCGATGATCGGCCGGAACGCCGCGTGGATGCGCGGCGGCGTGGAGCGGCCGGCCGCGGCCGCCTCGGTGCGGACGCGCAGGATCTGCTCGGCCGTCCGGTCGAGCGGCTCGCCCCACACCGCGTAGATGTCGGCCTCGGCAGCGCCGACCCTGAACGCCGCGTCCGAGGACCCGCCGAACGAGATGGTGGGCGTGCGCCCCTCGAAGGGCTTGGTGTCGAGCAGGAAGTCGTCGAGGTCGTAGAAGCTCCCGTGGTGGTCGAACGGCTCGGTGCTCGACCAGGCCTTCTTGACGACCTGGATGTACTCCTGGGTGCGGGCGTAGCGCTCGTCCTTGGTCAGGGTGTCCCCTTCGCGCCGCTGCTCGTGGTCGTTGCCGCCCGTGATGAAGTGGACGGACAGCCGCCCCTCGGAGAGCTGGTCGAGCGTCGCGAAGGACTTGGCCGCGAACGTCGGGTAGGAGACGTTGGGGCGGTGCGCCAGGAGCAGCTCGACCGAGTCGAGGCGGGCCGCGGTCCAGGCCGCGAGCGCCGACGGCTCGGGTCCGCTCGACCCGTAGGCGAACAGGACGCGGGTCCAGCCGTTGTCCTCGTGGGCGCGCACGATGCGCTCGAGGTACTTCTTGTCGAACGGCGCGGTCGTGCGGTCGGTGGTCTCGGAGGCGTCGCTCGTGGTGGCGATGCCGAGGAACTCGACGGGCATGGTCTTCTCCGGTTCGGGTGAGGTGGGGTCTTCGGTAGGCGCGGGCGGGCGACGACGGGACGGTGGCGGACGAGCGGTCAGGGGGACGACGGGCCGGGCGGGGCGGCGCCGGCGAGGTCCAGGCCGTACGCGTGCAGCCGCCCGCCGCCCTCGCCCTCGATCACGCGGGTCTCGCGCTCGGGCAGCCGCTGGAACCCGAGCGCCTCGTAGAGCCGGTGCGCGCGGACCATCTGGGGCCCCGAGCTCATGACGACCCGCTGCGCGCCCTGGGCACGGGCCACGTCGAGGACGTGGAGGGTGAGCGTCGTCCCGATCCCCCGACCGCGCGCCGCGGGCGCGACGCCGAGCAGCCGGAAGTCCAGCTCCCCGTCGAGCGCCAGGGGCGAGATGTGCCGACCGGGGAGCGGGGTCGCGACGGTGCCGAGCACCTCGCCGGTCCCGTCGTCGACCGCGACCCACACGTCGTGCTCGGCTGCACGGCTCGCGACGTCGCGCAGCACCGTCCGGTACGACTCCGAGATCGAGTACTCGTGCCCGTACGCCGCCTCGAGCAGGTCGGCGACGGCCTCGTGCTCGGCGGGCGTCACGAGCCGCACGGTCACGGCGGCGTCGGGCGCGGCCCGTCCCACCCCCGGGGGACCACCTGCGCGGCCCTCTCGGCGGGCCGCCTCGACCAGGTGGGCCACGCCGTCGGCCACCGCGCGCACGCGCCCGGCCCGGTGCGAGGCCTCCTGCGGGTCGGTCGGGTCGCCCGTGCCCCGGCGGGACGTGGTGGGCGCGCTCATGCGCGCTGCCGGACGGGCTCGTGCGGGCCCGACGACGCCGCTCCCGTTCCCGGCTCGGCCGGCAGTCCCGCGTCGCGCCAGGCGGGGAAGCCGCCCGCGACGTGCGAGACGTCCGTGTAGCCGCGCGCTGCGAGGGCCTCGGCGACCGGGCCCGAGCCGCGCTCGGAGCCGCAGACCACGACGATCGGGGTGTCGAGCGAGACCGCGGGGGCGGAGGCGGCGCCGAAGATCGCGTCGAGGTCCTCACGGTCGGTGACCGTGGCGCCGGGGATGGCGCCGGCGGTCGCGCGGCCTGCCTCGCTGCGGACGTCGACGAGGAATGCTCCGGCCGCGACGCGGGTGCCCGCGTCGGTCGCCGGGGTGAGGAGGGGCTGGTGCTGGGTCATGTCGTGCTCCTGGGTCGGGTGGGGCGGAGGGTGCTGCCGAGGTGGAGGTCCGGAGCCCTCACCTCGCGAGGGCTGGTTCGCGGGCGGGGGCGACGCCGGGCGCGACCGCGTCCACCGCGTCCACGGCGAGGCCCCAGTGCCGCGCGAGCAGCTCGAACGAGCGCGCCCGGTCGGCGGGGTCGTGGGCGGCGGTCGTGACGACGATCTCGTCGGCGGCGGTCACGCGCGCCAGGGTCTCGAGGCGCTCGACCACGGTCTCGGGCGACCCGACGAACCGCGTGTCGACGCGGTCATGGACGGCCGCACGGTCGGCGTCGGTCAGGTCCTCCCACGCGGGCGTCGTGCCGGGCGCGGGGTACGCGATCGCGCCGCCCGTCCCGCGGCGGATCGACAGGACCCAGGCCGTGAACGGGTCGCCGATCCGGCGGGCCTCGGCGTCGGTGTCCGCGACCAGTACGTCGGCCGAGACGACGACGTAGGGCCGGTCGAGCACGCCCTTGCGGAACGCCGCACGGTAGGCCGCGATCGTGTCGAGCGTCGCGGACGGGCCCACGTGGTAGTTCGCCGCGAGCGGCAGTCCCAGCTCGCCCGCGACGCGGGCGCTGACCCCACCGCTCGACGCGAGCACGAACAGGTCGAACGCCGCTCCCTCGACGGGCGGGCTCGTCCACGGGGTGCCCGCGGCGTCGGCGAAGGTCCCTGCACGCAGGCCCAGGACCAGCTCGAGCTCGGCGCGGAACTCGGCGGGGGTCCGGTGCGCTCCGACGACCTCCTTCTGCGCCAGGAGCCGCTCACGCAGCGCGGAGTCCGTGAACGCGACCCCGGGGGCCGCGGGGACCAGGAGGCCGTCGACGACCCTGGCGCCGGCAGGTCGAGCGGGCGCGGACGGAGCGGGCTCGCCGGCCGTGGGCTCCGGCGTGCCCGACGGCGGATCGCCCTGTGCGGTCGCACCTGCCCTCGCGGGGGGCGGCGTGAACGCGCGGCCCAGGCCCAGGTCGACACGCCCAGGGTGCAGGGCCGCGAGGGTCCCGAACTGCTCGGCCGCGACGAGCGGGCTCGTCGTGCTCAGCAGCACGGCCCCAGACCCCACGCGGATGCGCGACGTCCGCTCGGCGACGAGGGCCGCGAGGACCGCGGGCGACGCCGAGGCGACGCCCGGCGACAGGTGGTGCTCGGCGAACCAGATGCGGCGGTAGCCGAGCTCGTCGGCGCGGACCGCGGTGTCGAGGGAGTCCCGCAGGGCCCGGGCGCCGGTCGAGCCCTCGCTCACGACCGCGAGGTCGAGGATCGAGAGCGGCACCCGGGGCTGGGCACGGGAGGGGGTGGTCGGCTGGTCGGTGGTGGTCATGGTGCGGTCCTCCGGTGGGTGGGGGCGCTGGTCAGACGGTCAGCGGGACGGCACAGGCCGCGGGCCGCGAGCGCCGAGTGCAGGTGGGCGTGGCCGCGCTGGGTGCCGGGGACCGCGAGCCGGTCGACCACGCGGCGCCGCCAGCTCTCCGACAGTCCCTCGTCGCGGTAGAACGGCGCGATGACGTCCTCGTAGGCGTCGACGTGCGGGGCCTGGGCGTCGAGGTCGTAGGTCTCGCGGTGCAGCACCGCACCCTGGGGCAGTCGTGGCTTGACCCGTTCGCCACCCGCCGGGTCCGGGTGCCCGACGACGAGGCCCACGACCGCGACCGTCCCCGGGGGCAGGCCGAGCTCGGCCGCGACCTCCTCGGGGTGGTGCCGCAGCGCACCGATGTACACGGTCCCGAGCCCCAAGGACTCGGCGGCCACGACCGCGTTCTGTGCGGCGAGGGCCGCGTCGACGAACGCCACGACGGTCGAGTCCAGGTGGTCGGTGCCCGCCAACGGGGTGCCGTGCGCGGCGCCGATCGCGCGGGCACGCGCCAGGTCCGCGACCCACACGAGCAGGAGCGGCGCCTGCCGGACGTGGTCCTGACCGCCCGCGAGCGCCGCGAGCCGGTCCTTGCGGTCCGGGTCGGTCACCGCGACGACGCTCCAGAACTGCATGTTGGACGACGTCGGGGCGGACTGGGCGGCCGCGACGAGCGTCGGGAGCACCGCGTCGTCGAGCGGGTCGGGGAGGTAGGAGCGGACCGTGCGGTGCCGCAGGATCCCGTCGATCGCCTCGGTGAGCGGTGCCAGGTCGACCGGTCGGTCGTCGAGGGCGCCGGGGCCGTAGCGGTCGGCGAGCGGCGAGGCGGTGGGGAGCGTGGACGTGGACGACATGAGGGCCTTTCGACGGGTCGGTGCCGGCCGGGGGTGGCCCCCGGTCGGCGTGACGTGGCGGGAGGACGGGTCAGCCGGGGACCGGCGCGAGAGGACCGTGCGCGAAGCGGCCCAGGGAGAACAGGCGGTCCGCGGCCAGGGGCGACCGGTCCGGGTCCTCGCGGGCCAGCTCCGCCAGGACCCGCCCGATCGACGGCGCGAACTTGAACCCGTGCCCCGAGAACCCGGCGGCGACCACGACGCGGCCCACGCGGTCGAGCACGAAGTCGTGGTCCGGGGTCGTGGTGTACGTGCAGGAGACCGGCACGAGCCGGTCGGCGTCGGCGCCCGGCACCCAGGTCCGCACGTAGTCCTGGAGCAGGGCGAGCTGCCCGGGCTCGGGCCGGAACGTCCGCCGGTCCGGGTGCGTGCGGGGGCCGACGCCGTGGAAGCCGACCTTGATCCCCTCGCCCGGGGTCGCGAGCCCGTAGACCCCGCTGGGCCACGGGTGCGGCTCGGCGGGCGCGTGCGTGAAGGCCGGCCACGTGTCCTCGGCCGGTGCGCCCGGTGCGAGCGCGAAGTGGGCGGGCTGCTCCTGGGTGACGACGAGGGCCGGGAGGGGCGCGGCGCCGTCGGGCTCGGAGAACGCCTCGCCCAGCAGGCCCGCGCTCCACGCCCCCACGGCGACCACGACCGTGTCCGCGACCAGGTCGTGCCGGTCGGTGACGACCCGGACCGAGCCCGCACCCGGGTGGACGTGACGGACGTGCACGCCGTGGCGGACGTCGGCGCCGTGCGAGCGCGCCGCGGACTGGAAGGCCGCGACCGCGCGGTCGGCGTGGACGCGCCCCGCCGTCGCGGTCTCGTGGAGCACGTCGCCCTCGAAGCGCAGGCCGGGCCAGCGCTCGCCCGCCTCGTGCGGGCTCAACCACTCGTGCGGGACGCCCCGCGCGACGAACGCGTCACCGATCTCGGTGCGGCGCGGGAAGCCGTGGCTCACGCCGCCCGTCAGGGTCAGGACGGCGCCCGTGGCCAGCCCCGCGTCGCGCTCGAGCTCGCGCCACAGGCCGAACGCCTCCTGCGCGAGATCGAGGTACGCGGGCTGGGGGTACGTGGTCCGGTAGATGCGCGACGCCCCGTGCGAGGCGCCGTGCGCGTGGCCGGGCTCGAAGCGCTCGAGCAGGACGACGTCGTGCCCCGCGCGCGCGAGCTGCCACGCCGTGGCCGAGCCCATGACGCCTCCACCGACGACGACGTGCGACACGTGCTCGGTCATCTGGCTGCCTCTCGATCAGTAGGTCGGGTGCCGCCGGCCCGCGGGTCCCAGGAGGAGCCCCGCGGGCCGGGCGGCCGTCCGGTCAGGGCTTGGGCAGCCCGGGCGGGTTGGTCTCCGAGGTCGGGATCGCCTCGTCCTCCAGGCCCCAGTGCTCGAGGAGCTCGGCGTAGCTGCCGTCCTCGATCGCGTGGTTGATCGCCGCCGTCACGGCCGGGGCGAGGTCGCTGCCCTTGAGGGTCGCGACCGCGATCTGCGCCGTCGCGGGCCAGCCGCCGTTGAGCGTGCCGACCACCTTGTACTGGTCGGGGGCCGTCGCGGCGCTGTACGCGAGGCTCGCGTTCGGCCCGACGTACACGTCGAGCCGGCCCGACGCGACCGCGAGCAGCGCGTCCTTGTAGTCCTCGTAGTACTCGGGCTCACCACCCTTGACGGGCTCGAGCCCCGCGGCGACGTTCTCCTCGTTCCACGCGAGCAGGATCTTCTCCTGGTTCGTGCCCGACCCGACGCCCACCGTGAGGCCCGCGATGTCCTTGGCCTCCTTGATCGCGGGCACCTTGTCGTTCGACGCGCCCGAGAGCCAGCCGAGCTGGTCGTTGCGGTAGGACGAGAAGTCGTACAGCTCCTTGCGCTCCTCGGTCACGGTCACGTTCGAGATCACCGCGTCGACGTCCCCGGACTGCAGCGCGAGGGGCCAGTCGGCCCACGCCTTGACCTCGAGCTCGAGGTCGAGGCCCAGGGCGTCGGCGACGAGGACCGCGATGTTGGGCTCGTTGCCGATGGGCGTCTTGTCGTCGTCCGCGAGGAACCCCAGGGGCGGCAGCCCGCCCGCGGTCGTCGAGACCTTGAGGACGCCCGCGGCCTTGACGTCCTCGGGGAGGAGCGCGATCGCCTCGGGCGACTCGGTCGTGCGGACGAACTCCTGGTCGGGCGAGGTGTCGATCACGAGCCCGGCCACCTCGGCGGCCTTCTCGTTGTCGGCCGTGCCGGGCTCGGCGTCGGCGCTCGTCGCGCACGCCGCGAGCAGCGCGAGGAGGGGCAGTGCCGCGACGGCGGCGACCGCGCGGTGGGACGGACGGGCGGCGCGGCGGCGGGCGCGGGGAGCGCCGGGGACGCGTGCGGGCGCGCCGGTGGTGTGCAGGGACATCGTGGTCTCTTTCGTGGTGGGTGGACGTGCGGTGCGGTGGGTGACGCGGGACGGGCAGGACTCGTGCCGGGCGTCACAGGACCTTGTCGAGGAACGCCTTGGTCCGGTCGTGGCGGGGGGCGTCGAGGACCTGCGTGGGCGGTCCCTGCTCGACGACGCGCCCGGCGTCCATGAACACGACCGTGTCGGCGACCTCGCGGGCGAAGCCGATCTCGTGCGTGACGACGAGCATGGTCGTGCCGCCGTGCGCGAGGTCCTTGATGACGTCGAGCACCTCGCCCACGAGCTCGGGGTCCAGGGCCGACGTGGGTTCGTCGAACAGCAGGACGCGGGGTCGGGTCGCGAGCGCCCGGGCGATCGCCACGCGCTGCTGCTGCCCGCCGGAGAGCTGGCGCGGACGGGCGTCGACCTTGTCGGCCAGGCCGACCCTGGCCAGGAGCTCGCGCGCCTCGGCCTCGACCTCGGCGCGGGGCCGCCCCTGCGCCGAGACGGGCGCCTCGACGACGTTCTCGAGGGCCGTGAGGTGCGGGAAGAGGTTGAATCCCTGGAACACGAACCCGATCCGGGTCCGCTGGACGAGGATGTCCTTCTCCTTGAGCTCGCGCAGCGTGTCGCCCCAGCGGGAGTACCCGATGAGGTCGCCGTCGACCGCGACGAACCCGCGGTCCACCTTCTCCAGGTGGTTGATGACGCGCAGCAGCGTCGACTTCCCCGAGCCGGACGGGCCGAGGATCACGGTCACCTCGCCCGGGCGGACCACGAGGTCGATGCCCGCGAGCACCTCGAGCGTGCCGTAGGACTTGTGGACCCCGCGGACCTCGACGAGGCCGGCGGCGGGGGCGTCGGGTGCTGCTGTCCCGGGCGCGGCGGCCGTCCCGGGTGCGGTGGCGGTCCCCGGGGTCGGGCGCGTGGTCGTGGCGGTCATGCGACACCTCCGACGTGGCGGTCGTTCGTACCGGTGCGCAGCAGGTGCCCACGCCCGACGGCGGCGCGCGCCGCGTAGGCCGGCGGCAGGTGGGCGGGCACGGGACGTCCCGTGATCCGCGACCACGCGACCTGGAGCGTCCACCGGACCCGCTGGACGGGCGTGGGCGGGAGCGTGCGCACCGCACCCTTGGCGTAGTGCCGTTCGACGTAGTACTGCGCGATCGTCAGGACCGTCGTGATGACCAGGTACCAGATCGCCGCGACCATGAGCAGCGGGACGACGCGCTGGTTGCGGCCGTAGATCACGCCGATCGTGTAGAACAGCTCGCCGTACGCGAGGACGTACACGACCGAGGTGCCCTTGACGAGGCCGATGATCTCGTTGACGGACGTCGGCACGATGGTCCGCATGGCCTGCGGCAGGACGATGCGCAGCGTCTGGCGCGAGCGCGGGATGCCCAGGGAGGCCGCGGCCTCGTGCTGGCCCTGGTCGACCGAGAGGATCCCGGCACGCACGATCTCCGAGGAGTACGCGGCCTGCGACAGGCCCAGGCCCAGGATCGCGGCGCCGAACTTGTCGATCACGTCGAGCGTCCCGAACTCGAGGAAGCCGGGGCCGAACGGGACGCCCAGCGAGAGCGTCGGGTAGAGGTAGGCCAGGTTGTACCAGAGCAGGAGCTGGAGGATGAGGGGCACCGAGCGGAACACCCACGTGTAGGCCGAGGACACGGCCTGGAGCAGCGGCGACCGGGACAGGCGCATGAGCGCGAGGATCGTCCCGAGCCCGAACCCGATGATCGCGGCGACCGCCGTGAGCCGGATGGTTCCCCACAGTCCGTTGAGCACGGACGGCCAGGTCAGGTACTGCGCGACGATCGTCCACTCCCACTTGGGGTTGGTCACGAGCGAGCTCACGACCATCGCGAGCAGGACGGCGACGCCGGCGGTCGCGATCCAGCGGCCCGGGAGGCGAGCGGGGACGACCTTGAGGTCCTCCCAGCGCGTGGCGTCGGTGGCGGTCGTGGTGGAGTCGGTCGGGGCGGTGGCGCTCGCCGGGGCGAGCGTCGCGACACCGGGTGGGTCGGGCAGGTTTCCGGGGGGCGGGGCGAGCTGGCGTGACTCGTCCTGGGGCAGGGACAGGGTGCTCATGGCAAACCTCGGGGCGGGTGAGAAGGGACGGACGGGCCGACGTGCCGTGTCAGAGCGAGCGTGACCTCGAGGTCACGCTGGTTCTGACACGTCCGGACAGAGCCACTTCTCGAACGCCAGGGGCCCGATCTCCTCGGGGTCGCGCGTCACGTCGAACAACGGGGTGTAGCCCGCGCTGAGGTACAGGCCTGCGGCCTCGGGCTGGCGGGGACCGGTCGTCAGGTACACCCGCGGGTAGCCCCGCTCGCTCGCGCGCTGCTCGAGCTCGGCGAGGACGCGCCGCGCGAGGCCGCGCCGCCGGTGGGCCGAGTGGGTCCAGATCCGCTTGAGCTCGGCGGTCGCGACGACGGGGGTGCCGTCGTCCGCGTGCGTGGCACCCCGGGCGTGGGGTCCGGTGCGGGGCAGCGTCCGGCGGGCGACGTCCCCGGCCTCGGGTTCCGCCCGACGACGGAACGCACCGCCCGCGACCGGCTCACCGTCCACGAGGAGCAGGACGAGGTCGCCGTGCGGGGCCGCGAAGTCGGTGGCCGGGTAGTGCTCCATCTCGGCGCGCAGGTCCTCCTCGTCGAGGAGGGTGCGGTAGCGCGTGGCGTACTCGTGGGCCAGCTCGTCGAGGAGCGGGCGCACCAACGGGTCGTGCAGGTGCACCGAGCGGATCGTGACCGCCGTCGTGGGCGCGCTCATCGTGGCACCTTCTCCCCCGCCTCGACCGAGAACGGCAGGACGTTGCCCTCGACCGGGCGCGGGCACGTGCCGAACTCGGTGAAGGCGTAGGGCAGGTTGAGGGTGCGGTTCAGGTCGAGCCGCAGCGTCCCGCCGACGTCCGGACCGGCCACGTCGTCGTCGGGCGCCTCGGCGCCGGGGACCGCGGTCCCCGCCGCGGCGCGGTCCACGAACAGGACGCGCCAGTCCGCGATCCCGGGTGCCGGGTCGGTGAACAGCAGGCTCGCGCCGCCGGAGGTGCCCGTGAGCCGCAGCGTGGTGGTCAGCCCGTCGCGGACCACGTCGACCTCCCCCACGACCTGGACACGATGCTCCAGACCGGGCTGCGCCCCACCCACGACCTCGTCGACCGGCTCGTCGTACCAGCGGACCGGGACGTCCAGCACCCACGACGGGTCGTACGCGAACGTCGGCACCCCCTCGAACGCGACCCGGGTGCGGGCCCGCGGGTCACGCACGCGCAGCCCGTACCGACCGGTGCGCCGCACGAGCTCGACCGCGACCGACGAGGCCGGGTCGGCGCCGTCGGGCACGAAGGTCGCGACGAACGCCGACGCTCCCTCCGCGACGTCCTGGACGTGCGTGCCGCGCAACGCGTCCTGACCGCCGGACGGGACGATCCCGTCGGCCGCCGCAGCACGCAGGTGCACCCCGTCGGCGTCCGACCACCACTCGCCGGGCAGGCCCGGGAACGAGGTCGGGGAACCCGGGACCCAGTGCAGCGACGTGAGCGTGAGCCACCCGTGCTGCTCGCGCAGGGTCCGCTCGCGCTCGGCGTGCCACGCGGACCACGCGGCCACGGCGGCGCCCGCCGGTGCGCCGGCCGTCTCGGTCGGGGCCGCCGTCGGGGCCGACGCGGCGTGACGGCCGCGCGTGGTGGCGCCGGCCGGGGACGTGGTGCTCGTCGTCATGATGCTCCTTCGGGGACGGTGGTCGGGCGGTGTCGGGGTGGGCGTCAGGGGTGCGCCGCTGCGGCGTCGGCGGAGGTCGGTGCGGCCGCGCCCGCCCCCGCCGCGGGGCGTGCGAGCCCCAGGTGGTCGCGCAGCGTCGTGCCGGTGTACTCGGTGCGGAACGCACCGCGCTCCTGGAGGAGCGGCACGACCTGGTCGAGCACGTCGTCCAGGCCCGTGGGCGTCAGGTGCGGCACGAGGATGAAGCCGTCCGACGCGTCCTCCTGCACGTGCCGGTCGATGTCGTCGGCGACCTGCTGGGCCGTGCCCACGAACCCGCCCCGACCCGACACCTCGATCACGAGGTCGCGGATCGACCAGCCGTGGGCGGCGGCCTGCTCACGCCAGGCGCGGACCACCGGGGCGGGGTCCTTGACGTGCCGGACACGGCCGCGCGTGATGCTCAGGTGCTCGAGGTCGGGCTCGACGTCGGGCAGCGGCCCCTCGGGGTCGTAGGCCGTGAGGTCACGGCCCCAGACCTGCTCGAGGAACGCGATGGCCGTGCGCCCCGGCACCTGCTGGAGGCGGATCTCGCGTGCCCGCTCGGCGGCCTCCTCGGCGGTGTCGCCCAGGACCACGACCGTGGCCGGGAGGATCTTGAGCGAGTCGCGCTCGCGGCCGTGGGCCGCGAGGCGGGACTTCACGTCGGCGTAGAACGCCTGGCCGTCCTCGAACGCGGAGTGCGCCGAGAAGACGACGTCGGCCGTCGCGGCCGCGAAGTCCCGCCCGTCGGCCGAGTCGCCGGCCTGGAACAGGACCGGGTGCCCCTGGGGCCCGCGCGGGGTCTCGAAGCGGCCCGACACGTCGAAGTGCTTGCCGTGGTGCGCGAACGGGCGCACGAGCCCGTCCTCTGGGCCTACCGCGTCGTCGTCCCACGCGTCCCAGAGCTGCCGGGCCAGGGCCACGAGCTCGCCCGCGCGCTCGTACCGCTCCTCGTAGGGCAGGAACCCGCCGCGGCGGAAGTTCGCGCCCGTGAAGGCGTCGGGGCTCGTGACGAGGTTCCAGGCCGCGCGGCCGCCCGACAGGATGTCGAGGGTCGCGAACTGGCGCGCCAGCTCGTACGGCTCGTTGAAGGTCGTGCTGACCGTGCCCGCGAGGCCCAGCCGTTCGGTCACCGCGGCGAGCGCGGCCAGCACCGGGAGCGTGTCGGGACGGCCCACGACGTCGAGGTCGTGGATCTGCCCCTTGTGCTCGCGCAGCCGCAGGCCCTCGGCCAGGAAGAAGAAGTCGAGCTTCGCCGCCTCGGCCCGGCGGGCGAGGTGCTCGAACGAGCTGAAGTCGATCTGGCTGCGCGAGGCGGGGTCGCTCCAGACGGTCGTGTTGTTGACGCCCGGGAAGTGGACGCCCAGGTGGATCTGCTTGCGCGGCCGACCGTCACGCTGACGGGTCGACGACGAGGGGGCGGGGTGCGTCATGGTGGCGGGTCCTCAGGCGATCGCGGCGGCGTAGCGGTTGACGGGGCGCGCGAGCCCCAGGGTGTCCCGCAGGGTCGTGCCCGGGTAGGTCGACCGGAAGACGCCCGCCTCCTGGAGCAGGGGCACGACGCCGTCGACGAGGGCGTCGAGGTCCGTGCGGAGCGAGGACGGACGGATCGTGAACCCGTCGGCGGCCCCCGTGTCGAACCACTCCTCGACGACCTCGGCGAGGTCGCGGGCCGTGCCCACGTGCGTGAGGGACTCGGTGTCCCACGTGATGCCCTCGAGCCCTTCGAGCAGGTCGAGCCGTGCCTGCGCGCTCGCCCGGTCCTGCCCGATCACGGCGTACAGGTCCACGAGGACGCGCAGCCCGTCGGGGTCGCGGCCGGCCTGGGCCGCCTCGGTGCGCACCCGGTCGCGCAGCACCCGGGCGGCGTCGAGGGTCGTGGCCCGCACCCGCACGACGTCGGCGCGACGCCCCGCGAGGGCCAGTGCCTCGGCGGAGCCGGCGCGCACGACGACCGGGGGCTGGGCCTGGGGCGAGCGCGGGGTGATCGACGGGCCCTTGACCGCGAACCGGACCCCGTCGTAGTCGACGTGGTGGACCTTGTCGCGGTCGATGAACCGCCCCGAGGCGACGTCGCGGATCTCGGCGTCGTCCTCCCACGAGTCCCACAGGCGGCTCACGACCTCGATGGACTCCTCGGCCTCGGCGACCGCGTCCGCGGTGCCCTGCGCCTCCTTGCGCCCGAACAGCGCGGCGGCCGCCTCGGACGTCGACCAGCCGACCTGCCACGCGGCCCGCCCCGCGCTCACGTGGTCGATCGTCGCGATCGCCTTGGAGACGTGGAACGGCTCGGTGTGCGTCGTGTCGACCGTCGCCACCAGACCGATGCCCGACGAGCGCGGGGCCAGTCGCGCGGCCACCAGGGCCGCGTCGAGCCTGCCCCGCAGGGTCGTGTTGCGCGTGGGCTGCAACGAGAAGGTGTCGTCGAACAGCGCGAAGTCGAGCACGCCGCGCTCCGCCGTCGCGACGAGCTCCTGGAGCCGGTGCGCGTCGAACTCGCGCGGCGACTGCGACCCGACCGCGCGCCAGACGCCCGCCCGGGCTCCGGCGTCGGACAGGTCGACGCCGAGGTGCACCGAACGGCGCGGGTGCTCGTCGAGCAGGTCGTCGCCGCCGGCGAGCGCGTCGAGGCCCTCCGCGGCGGGCTGCGACGAGGGCTGCTCGTCGGGCTGTGCGGTGGGCGGGGACGTGGGGGCGAACAGCGGGGTCAGGTTCGAGTCAGGCATGGGTGGTTCCACTCCGGAGGTCGAGGGTGGGGTCGCCGGGACGCGCCGCCGCAGGGTAGGGGGGCATCGCGACGGGTCGCGGGAGCACGGGGGTGCAGGGGTGGGCCGGCGCGTGCGGTGACCGGTGGCCGGGCAGCCCGAGGTGTCGGTCTGCCGCGGCGGCCGTGTCACGGGCGGGGCGGTCCAGGAGTGAGCCGGGGCGGCTCGGGAGGCGTCAGGAGGAGCGCAGGCTCAGCAACAGACGCGGCCCGGGACGACGGGGCGCCCGGACGGACAACACGCTCGACGCGCGGTGCCGGACGACGGGTCCAGGAGGGCGAGCGAACGGCTGGTGTCCATGGGCCCTCCTCCGGTCGTCCGAGCTGCGGTGCGGCGGACGGGGCGTCTGCCGCTGGCCCGGAATGTATGCCCGGGCACGGGGGGCGTCAACAGGTCACCCCGACCGTCCCGCATTCTGGACCGAATCAGTAGAGATTGGGACGGGAGCTGGTCGAGACGGGCACCGAGGTCGCTGAGAGCGAAGGGCTAGCGCGGCGCCATCCGGATGCCGCCGTCGAGGCGGATCACCTCGCCGTTGAGCATGGGGTTCTCGACGATCGTGCGGACCAGGCGGGCGAACTCCTCCGGGCGGCCGAGCCGGCGGGGGTGCGGCACCTGGGCCGCGAGCGACTCCTGGGCACCGGACGGCAACGACGCCATCATGGGCGTGCTGAAGATGCCGGGCGCGATGGTCATGACACGGATGCGCAGGTCCGCGAGGTCGCGCGCGAGCGGCAGCGTCATGGCCGCGACCCCACCCTTCGACGCCGCGTACGCCGCCTGGCCCACCTGACCGTCGAACGCCGCGACCGACGCGGTGTTGACGATGACCCCGCGCTCCTCGGGGACGTCTCCGTCCGCGGGACCGCCCGGCGTGACCATGCGTTCGGCCGCGAGCCGCGCGACGTTGAACGTCCCGACGAGGTTCACGGTCACGACCTGCTGGAACGACGCGAGGTCGTGCACCCCGTTCCTGCCGAGCACGCGCCGCGCGAGCACGATCCCCGCGCAGCTCACCGCGACGTGCAGCCCGCCCAGGTCGGTGGCGGCATCGAGGGCCCTGGACACGTCGTCCTCGCTCGTGACGTCGGTCGGCACGAACCGCACCGCATCCCCCAGGGAGTCCGCGAGCGCCTGGCCGGGCGAACCCGCCAGGTCCGCGACCACGACCCGCGCCCCGGCGCCGACCAGCTCCTCGACGGTCGCCCGCCCCAGGCCCGAGGCCCCTCCGGTCACCAGCGCGACCTTGCCCGCGATCTCCACGTCCCACTCCTTCGTCGACGGTCGTGGGCAGCGTAGCGCCGGGGCTGCCGCAGCGCCCGGTCGCGTGGCTGCCCGTGCGGGCCGGGGACCGCGGCGCGAGGATGAGGCATGCTGCTCGCCGAGGTCGCCGCCACGTCCGACGCCGTCGCCGCGACCCGCTCGCGCCTCGCCAAGCGCGCGGCGCTGGCCGACCTGCTGCGTCGTGCCGCGACGGAGGACGGGGAGGCGGGCGACGACGTCGAGATCGTCGTGTCCTACCTCGCGGGCGAGCTGCGGCAGCGGCGCACGGGGCTCGGGTGGGCGTCGTTGCGCTCGCTCCCGCCGCCTGCCGCGTCCGCGACGCTCACGGTCCGGGCGGTCGACGCGACCTTCGAGGAGATGGCCGCGCTCTCCGGCCCGGGCTCGGACACGGCGCGGTCCGCCGCGGCCAGGGCGCTGTTCGCGGCGGCGACCGAGCGCGAGCAGTCGTTCCTGCGCGGCCTGGTCGCGGGCGACCTGCGGCAGGGGGCGCTCGACGCCCTGGTCGTGGACGCGGTCGCCGAGGCGGCGGGGGTCCCGGTCGACGCGGTGCGCCGCGCGGTCATGCTGCGCGGGGCATCGGGTCCGGTCGCGCGCGCAGCGCTCGAAGCCCCCGGCCCGACGGCGGCGCTCACCGCCCTGGCCGGGTTCGGGCTCGAGGTGGGTCGCCCCGTGCGCCCCATGCTCGCGCAGTCGGCCCCCGACGTGGCGGCGGCGTTCGACAAGCTCGGTGTGCCGCCCGGTGCGGACGACCCGGGACATCGCGTGTCGGTCGACGTGAAGCTCGACGGGATCCGCATCCAGGTCCACCGTGACGGCGACGACGTGCGCGTGTTCACGCGCTCGCTCGACGACATCACCGCGCGCGTCCCCGAGATCGTGGCGGACGCCCGCTCCCTGGCCTCGGACCGGTTCGTGCTGGACGGGGAGGCCCTCGTCGTCGGGCCGGACGGGGTGGCCAGGCCGTTCCAGGAGACAGCCGCCCGCTCAGCCACGCGCGACGCGCCCGGCGCG
Organism: Oerskovia douganii; assembly: GCF_015142735.1. GTDB lineage: Bacteria > Actinomycetota > Actinomycetes > Actinomycetales > Cellulomonadaceae > Oerskovia > Oerskovia douganii. Next base: position 79,379 of record NZ_JACSPN010000016.1, read on the forward strand.
AGCGGCGAGGCGAGAGAGGCCGCTCTCGCGGGGGCGCTCGCGCTGCGCCCGTACTTCTTCGACGTGCTGCACGCCGAGGGCCGGGACCTCATCGACGCCCCGCTGCGCGAACGGCTCGCCGTGCTCGACCGCGTCGCGGACTCCTTCACGGTGCACCGCCTCACGACGTCCTCCCCCGGGGCCGCGCACGAGTACTTCGCCGAGGCGGTGCGCGAGGGGCAGGAGGGCGTGGTCGTGAAGTCGCTCGACGCGCCCTACGCGGCCGGGCGCCGCGGCGCCGGGTGGGTCAAGGTCAAGCCGCGGCACACGCTCGACCTCGTGGTGCTCGCGGTCGAGCGGGGGTCGGGCCGCCGGACGGGCCTGCTGTCCAACATCCACCTGGGCGCACGCGACCCCGAGGGCGGGTTCGTGATGCTCGGCAAGACGTTCAAGGGCATGACCGACGAGATGCTGCGCTGGCAGACCGAGCGCTTCCGCGAGCTCGAGGTCTCCGACGACGGCTGGACCGTGACCCTGCGGCCCGAGCAGGTCGTCGAGATCGCGTTCGACGGGCTCCAGCGCTCCACGCGCTACCCGGGCGGGCTCGCGCTGCGGTTCGCCCGCGTGCTGCGCTACCGCGACGACAAGACGGCTGACGAGGCGGACACGATCGAGGCGGTCCGGTCGCTCGCGTGATCGACCACGACGGAGCGTTCGACCGCGAACTCCCCTCTCGCGTCAGACCCCGGCTGCCGCGACCCGCTGCAGGATCGCGAGCTCTGCCGGCGGGAACCCGATCGACGGTTGCGCGAGGGTCCCCGCGACGTGTCGGGTGAGCAGGTCCACGCGGGCGTCGAACTCCTCGAGCCTCGCATCCTCCGTGCTGACCAAGGTCGTCAGGAAGACGCCCTCGTCGTCGATGACCAGGGAGGCGTCCTCCATCCCAGGTGCGATGAACGGTCCCCGGTCGCCGGTCATCTCCGCCTCGTCCAGATCGATCTCGACCTGGACGTACCTCAGGTGCTGTGGACGCTGCGCATCGAACCCGTCGCCTGCGACCACGTGCAGTGCGCGGAAGATGCGCCCCGCAGCCACCGACCCGGCGGTGTACCAACTTGTCGGGCCGTCCTCGTTCTCGCCCGTGCCCGCGTCGCACAGGGGGCTCGCGTCGAGGAAGAGCCACCCGACCTCGGGATCCCGCCAGTCCGGCGATCCGTCCTGCCTGCTGGGCCACTGCGCGCCGCGGCGCCGGTCGAGCTGACCGACCCGGATGCTGCGCGGGACGAAAGGTGAGCCCTTCCGCGCCACCGCCGCGGCGATCTGGCCCGCGAGCGACCCCGCTTCTAGGTTCGCCTCGGAGTACGGTTCGTGCACCGGGAGGGTGTCGTAGGACCTCAGGGCCGACGGGTCGGCGACCACTCGCGAGACTGCCTCCGGGCCAGCCACGATCACGGCGTCCAGGGTTCGCACGAAACGGCTCCGCGCGAAAGGGGCGTCTGTGCCGACGTAGCCCACGACGCGCGCATGCTGCTCGGTGTCCAACAGCGCGTACGCCTCGACCAGCTGCTTGTCGGCCTCGCGGAGCGCGGTGACGCCCATGGTGTCCGACGCCTGCTGCCAGTTCTCTGTGCTCGACGGCGTCACGCGCCCTCCGTAGGGAGCGAGCACCTGCCAGAGGGTCGTCCACCGCGTCGGGTCCGCGGAGGCCCTGCCGACAAGGCGTGCAAGGAAGGACACGTGAGGACTCCGTCGTTTGTCGGGAAGAGTCCGGCGAGCCTAGCGGTCCGCGGCGAGGCGACGACCACGACGCTCAGTCCGCGCTCGACGAGTGCGATGGCGTGGGGAGTCCGTTCACCCGGAGAAACCGGGCGAAACATCGTCTCGGAGACCGGATGGGGGCTTGTGCCGGGCCTGCGCGGGCCGACAGGATCACCGCCATGCGCTTCGACGTCAGGGCCCACGAGCACCCCGGGACACCGGTGCGCCTCGTGGTGCGCCGCGCCGTCGACCTGCGCCTCGTCGCGGGCTGTCTCTGTCGGTAGCCCTGCCCCGGCCCGGCCGCAGCTCGCGCTGACGGCCGGTTGATCCGCGCACCTCGCACCCTCACCATCCCGCTCACGCCGTACCGCCGCCGGAATCTCGCGCCCGCAGGCGGTCTCACGCACCGAGCGCCTCCCTTCCCTCCCTGCCGCCGGCGTACCCACGACCGGTCGGCCCCCGTACCCGAAGACCTGGAGCTCCCATGCCCCGCACCCTCAGACCCCATGCCCGCCGACTGGCTCGCACCGCACTGCGGGCCGCCGTGACCGTGGGCCTCGCCGCGGTGCTCGTGGCCTGCTCGGCCGCGAGCGCCGAGGAGGCCGTCGTCGGCGAGTCCGGCAAGGCCGTCCTGCGCTACGACGGCTCGGTCGGGCAGGTGACGTTCCCCGAGCTCGCGGCGGACCTCGGCTACTACGAGCGCGTCGAGCTCGAGTGGGTCGGCGACTCGACGGGCGGCCCGCAGAGCATCCAGGCCGCGGCGACGGGCTCGACCGACTTTGGTGGTGCGTTCAACGGGGCGATCGTCAAGCTCAAGGCGTCCGGCTCGCCCATCACGTCCGTCATCTCCTACTACGGCTCGGACGAGCTGTCCTACGGCGGCTTCTACACGGTCGAGGGCAGCCCCATCACCGAGCCCCGCGACCTCGTCGGGAAGTCGATCGGGGTCAACACGCTGGGTGCGCAGAGCGAGTTCCTCATCCGCGAGTGGCTCTCGCGCGGCGGGCTGACCGCGGAGGAGATCGACCAGGTCGAGCTCGTCGTCGTCCCGCCCGTCAACGCCGAGCAGGTGCTGCGCGAGGGGCAGGTCGACGTCGTGGGGCTCTCGCGCGTCTTCCAGGACAAGGCCCTGGAGCGCGGCGGGATCACGCAGCTCTTCAGCGAGACCTCGCTGTACGGGAACTTCTCCTACGGGACGTACATCTTCCGTGACGAGTACGTCGAGAAGAACCCCGAGGTCGTGGAGGACTTCGTGCAGGGCACGGCGCGCGCGATCCGGTGGGCGCAGGTCACCCCGGTCGAGGAGGTCCGCGCGCGGTACACGAAGATCATCGAGGGGCGTGGGCGCGGCGAGAACACAGACCTGGTGCCGTACTGGAAGTCGGCGAGCATCACGGCCCCGGGCGGCGTGATCGCCGAGGAGGAGATCGCGACGTGGATCGACTGGCTCGTCCGCGAGGGCGAGCTGGAGAAGGACCGGTTCTCCCCCGACGACATCTACACCAACGAGCACAACCCGTACGCGAACGGCACCTACGCGAAGGACGCGGGCCCCGACGGCGAGCCGGTCGAGGTCGCGCCGTGAGCGGGGCCGGCACCGTGGAGGCCGTCGCACCCGCTCCGGCGCCGTCGGACACGGTCCCCGGCACCGTCCCCAGGCTGCGCCTCGAGCACGTGCGCAAGGAGTTCATCGTGCGCGACGCGACGGCCGGCCGCGGGGCGCGCAAGCGGTTCACGGCCGTCGAGGACTTCACGCTCGACGTCCGAGCGGGCGAGTTCCTGACGGTCGTCGGCCCCTCGGGCTGCGGCAAGTCGACCCTGCTGGACCTGCTCGGCGGACTCACCGAGCCGACGTCGGGTCGCATCCTGCTCGACGGCGAGCCCGTCACGGGACCGGGCCTGGACCGGGGCGTCGTGTTCCAGCAGTACGCGCTGCTCCCCTGGCGCTCGGCCCGCGCGAACGTCGAGTTCGGGCTCGAGGCCAAGGGCGTCGCGCGGGCTGCTCGTGCCCGGGTCGCGGACGAGTACCTCGACCTCGTGGGACTCACTGCCTTCGCGGACCGGTACCCGCACGAGCTGTCGGGCGGCATGAAGCAACGGGTCGCGATCGCGCGCAGCCTCGCGTTCGACCCCGAGGTACTCCTCATGGACGAGCCCTTCGCGGCCCTCGACGCCCAGACGCGCGAGTCCCTCCAGGACGAGCTCCTGCGGATCTGGCGCGCGACGGGCAAGACGATCGTCTTCATCACGCACGGCATCGAGGAGTCGGTGTACCTCGGGCAGCGCGTCGCGGTCATGACGCCCCGCCCGGGGCGGTTGCAGACCGTGATCGACGTGGACCTCGCAGGGGCCGCAGACCCTGGCAGCGACGACGGCGAGCACGACGACGTCCGTTCGTCGGCGCGCTTCGGCCGGTACCGGCACGAGGTGTGGAGCGCGCTCCACTCACCGAAGGAGGACGCCCATGTCTAGCTCCACGGCCCCGCACGCCCCCGGGCGCGAGGTACGTCCTGTGACCACCACGCCCCCGACGCCGTCGGCCGTGGACACCGTCGCGTTCGCCGACCCGCCCACGCTCGGTCGCCGTCAGGTGCTCACGGCCGACGACCCGACACCATCGTTCGGCGCCCGCCTGCGCGGGGCCGGGGTCCGTGTCCTGCGCGCCTCGGCCGCGATCGTGCTCTTCCTGGTGATCTGGGAGGTGGCGCCTCGCGTCGGGCTCGTCGACCAGGTCTTCCTGCCGCCGCTCAGCGCGGTCCTCGAGTCGTTCTGGGGGCTGCTCGTGAGCGGCGAGCTGGGCAAGCACGTGGGGACGAGCCTGACCCGGGCCGGCACGGGCTTCACGATCGCGGTCCTGCTCGCGATCCCGCTGGGCATCGCGATCGGGTGGTGGGCGGGGGTCGCCCAGTTCCTCGGCCCGTTCCTCGAGCTGTTCCGCAACACCGCGGCCCTGGCCCTCCTGCCCGTCTTCATCCTGATCCTGGGGATCGGCGAGACGTCGAAGATCACGCTCGTCGTCTACGCGTGCTTCTTCCCGATCCTGCTCAACACGATCGCGGGGGTCCGGACGGTCGACCCGCTCCTCGTGAAGTCGGCCCGCTCCCTCGGGCTGCCTCCCGTGCGGCTGTTCCAGAAGGTCGTCCTGCCGGCCGCGGTCCCCACGATCTTCACGGGGATCCGCATGGCCGGGACGAGCTCGATCCTGGTGCTCATCGCCGCCGAGATGGTCGGGGCCAAGGCCGGCCTCGGGTACCTCATCACCTACGCGCAGTTCAACTTCCAGATCACGAACATGTACGCCGGGATCATCGCGATCTCGCTCGTCGGCGTCTCGATCAACGCCGTGCTCGTGAGCCTCGAACGGCACTTCTCGCGCTGGCGCACGACCTGACCCGCACGCCCACCCGGCGCAGGACCACCCGAGCACGACCACCCGCACCCACGACCAGAGGACGCACCATGACCCAGCAGCCCCGCCAGCTCAGCCTGAACCTCTTCATCCACCCGGCCGGCCACCACGAGGCGGCCTGGCGCCACCCGGACACCCAGCCCGAGCGCATCTTCACGGCCGACTTCTACACCGAGCTCGCCCGCCGGGCGGAGGCCGCGACGTTCGACGCGGTGTTCTTCGCCGACGGCCCCGTCCTGCACGACGGCGTCGAGTTCAACAGCGTGGGTCGCCTCGAACCGATCCTGACGCTCGCGTCGATCGCGGCCGCGACGACGCGGATCGGCCTGATCGCGACCGCGTCGACCACGTTCTACGACCCGTACAACCTGGCGCGGCTCTTCTCGACGCTCGACCACCTGAGCGACGGGCGAGCGGGGTGGAACATCGTCACGACCGCGAGCGAGGACGCGGCCCGCAACTTCGGGCTGGACTCGCACCCCGACCACGTCGAGCGGTACGCGCGGGCGGCCGAGTTCGTCGAGGTCACCACCCGGCTCTGGGACAGCTGGGAGGACGACGCGGTCCTGATCGACCGTGCGGCGGGCCGCTACGCCGACCCGGCGAAGATCCACGACGCGGCCTTCCGCGGCGAGCACCTGCGGGTCGAGGGCGCGTTCAACGCTGCCCGCTCGCCGCAGGGGCACCCGGTCCTGGTGCAGGCGGGCGCGTCGAACGAGGGCAGGGCGTTCGCGAGCCGCTACGCCGAGGCCATCTTCACCGCTCACCAGCGGCTGTCCGACGCGCAGGCCTTCTACGCCGACATCAAGGCCGGGGCCGAGGCCCTGGGCCGCTCGCGCGACGCGGTCAAGATCCTCCCCGGGATCAGCCCGTTCATCGCGTCGACCGAGGACGAGGCCCGCGCCCTGGAGCGCGAGTTCAACGAGCTCACGGTCCCCGAGTACGGGCTGCGCCAGCTCGAGAAGCTCACGGGCGTCCGGCTCGACCACGCGCAGCTCGACGGCCCCGTCCCGACCGAGCTGTTCGCCGACGCGGGCGACGTGACCGACAACTCGCGCAGCCGCCTCCAGGTCGTCGCGGGCATCGTCGAGCGCGAGCAGCCCACGGTCCGCGGGCTGCTCCACCGCCTCGCGGGGGCGCGCGGGCACCGGGTCGTCGCGGGCACGCCCGAGCAGGTCGCGGACACGATCGAGGAGTGGTTCACGCAGGGCGCTGCCGACGGCTTCAACGTCATGCCGCCGTACCTCCCGGGCGGCCTGGACGCGTTCGCGGACCACGTCGTCCCGATCCTGCGCGAGCGCGGCCTGTTCCGGACGGAGTACGAGGGGACGACGCTGCGCGACCACCTCGGCCTCGAGCGCCCCGCGAGCCGGTACGCCTCGACCGCCGATGCCCCGCACGAGGCGAGCGCGCAGGCGAGCGCACCGGACGAGGCGAGCGACGCCGTCGGGCAGGAGGGTGCCCGGACCACGGAGCCGGCCCTCGCGTGAGCACGCGCCCGAGCGCCCCGCCGGTCAGGCTGGCGTGGACCGTCCACGTGCCCGCCGCCGTCTGGGGCGTCGCCCAGGGCGCGGCCGCGCCGGTCGTAGCGCTCGCGGCACGCGAGCACAGCGCGTCCCTGGGCGTCGCGGGACTGGTCGTCGCGCTCGCCGGTCTCGGCCAGCTCGTCGGCGACCTGCCCGCGGGGCGCGTCGTCTCGCGCTTCGGCGAGCGGCGCTCGATCGTCGGGGCGGGGGTCCTCGCGGTGCTCGGCGTGGCGCTGTGCCTGATCTCGTGGTCGGTGGTCTCGCTCGCGGTCGGCGTGTTCCTCGCGGGCCTGTCCCAGGCCGTGTGGGGTCTCGCGCGCCAGACGTACCTCGCCGAGGCCGTGCCCTTCGCGCGCCGGGCCCGCATCATGTCGAGCGTCGCGGCCATGATGCGGGTCGGGTTCCTCGCAGGGCCGATCCTGGGTGCGGCCGCGATCCTCGCCGTCGGGACGCGGGGCGGGTTCGCGGTCCAGCTCGTGGCCGTGTGCGTCGCGGCGGTCCTCATGGGCCGCGTGCCCGACGTCGGACGCTCGCCCCGCACGCCCGGTACACCGGGCGACCCGCTCGCCCGGGAGGCGGGGCTGTGGCGCGTTCTCGTCGAGCACCGCCGGCTCCTGCGCACGCTCGGGCTCGGGGCCGCGCTCATGGGGTTGTCGCGCACGGCCCGCACCGTGGTCCTGCCGCTGTGGGCCGACCTCCTGGGGGTCGACGCCGCGACCACGAGCCTGGTGTTCGGGGCCAGCGCCGCGCTCGACGTCCTCGTGTCGATCCCGGCGGGGTACCTCATGGACCGGTTCGGGCGACGCGCGCTCGCCGTCCCGTCGCTCGCCGTCCTGGCCGCGGGGTACCTCGCGCTGCCCCTCGCCGGGGGTGTCGCGTCCCTGACCGTGGTGGCCCTGGTGCTGGGCCTCGGGAACGGGCTGAGCAACGGCGTCATCATGACCCTGGGGGCCGACGTCGCACCGCCCGGGCAGCGCGCCGAGTTCTTCGGGGCGTGGCGGCTCCTGCACGACGCGGGCGCCTTCGCGGGTCCGCTCGTCGTCGCGGGCACCGCCCTCGTGGCGCCGCTGGGGGCCGCGGCGCTCGTGGTCGGCGCGGCGTCGGCCGCGGGCGGGGCGGTGTTCTGGCGGTACGTGCCGGTGTGGGCGCCGTGGCCGCGCCCTTCCTCCGTGGCGCCGGCCGTGCCGGGACCGGATGCGGTCACCGGGGTCGCGGGCACGGTGGGTACTCGGTGATGCTGGACGTCCCCGCCCGTCGGCGGGCCGACCGAGAGGATCACGCCATGACCGACGATCGCGCCGCCGTCCCGCCCAGCGACCTCACGCCGCGCATCGGCAAGGTCGCGACGCGTGAGCTCGCCCATCACGGGTACACCCGCTACGAGGACCTCACGCGCGCGACCACCCAGGAGCTGCTCGCGATCCACGGGGTCGGGCCCCGGGCGATCCGGATCCTGGGCGAAGAGCTCGCCGAGCGAGGGGCAGGGTTCCGGGAGGCGTGACGCAGGGCTGCGTCAGGCCGTGATCACGTCGATGACCTCGGTGTCGTCGTGCCGCCGCGCCAGGGCCGTCACGACGGGCGGCTTGGGGACGGGCGGCTGCGCCTTGACCCCCGTGCTCTTGCTGCGGCGCGGCCGGGTGGGCACGGGGACGCCCAGGGACTTGAAGACCTTGCGCAGCTCGGCCTCTGTCCACCCCGCCGCGAGAGCGTCGGAGAACGCGAGCGCGTAGTCGCGCTCGGCGTCCTCGAGCTGCGCCTTGGCGGCGGCGACCTGTTCGGCGCGCTCGGACAGGACGCGGCCCGACTCCATGCGGTGCTCGAGGAGGTCGCGCAGCCGCGACTCGTACGTGGTGGCGGTCTCGTCGTCGCTCATGCCACCAACCTAGGGCCTGACCTGGACGGTCGCCAGGATCGCCAGGTGGTCCGTCCCGGGGATCTCGACCTGCCCGACGTCGCCGACGCGCATCCCCTCGTCGACCACCACGTGGTCCAGGTCGACGAGGGGCGGGTGGCTGCGGCCTGCGGGCCACGAGAGGTTGAGGCCGTCGCCCGCGAGCCGCGTCGCGTCGGCGAAGCGGCCGCCGAGCAGGTCGCGGAACGCCGAGTGGTCGTGGGTCGCGTTGAAGTCGCCGAGCAGGATCTGCGGCGTCGGGTCGGCGTGCGCCTCCTCGCGCAGCAGCGCGAGGTCCTCCGCCCACAGGTCGACCGCTCCGGGGGTCGGCGGGTGCGGGTGGGCGGCCGTGACGCGCACGTCCGTCCCGTCCAGCCCGACGACGGCGCTCGGCTGGTGGAAGCGGCTCGCCACCCCGTCCCGCTCGTCGGACAGCGGGGTCGCGCTCCACAGCCCGCTGCCCGCGGCGTCCTCGGTCGGGTGGAGCCGCGTCCACGAGTACGGCAGCAGGTCCTCGATCCCGGCGGCCACGAGCTCGGCCTCGAACTCCGCGCTCAGCTCGACCACGCTCAGCAGCTCGACCTCCTCCGCCCGGACCGCGTCGACCACGGCCAGCGCGTCGGCCCGCCCGTAAAAGACGTTCGTCGCCATGACGCGCAGCGTCCCGTCCGCACCGGGAGCGGTGCCCGGCCCCGGCACGAAGAACGGCACGAGCCACACCGCGTGCGCGACGACGAGCACCCCCGCGATCGTGCTGAGCACCCACCGCCGCCGGCTCAACGAGAGCAGCAGCACCACGAGCGCCGCGAGGGCCACCCACGGCGTGGCGGAGACGAGCTGCGCGAGGGGCGTCACGCCGTCGAGCCCCAGGGCGCGCGCGAGCGTGAGCGCACCCACCCCGACGAGGCACAGCGCCAGCACGACCGTCCACACGATCCCGCCGACGCGACGCGCACTGGACGGACCGCGCTCCTCGGTCACGACGGATCCGCTCACGGGGACACCTGCACCGTGTGTCATGCAGCGACCCTATCGACCGGTTCGCGCGGTTCCGGGCCGGTCGGTCCCCGCCGGTGCGGGAGCCCTGTGCAGCCCGCGGTGCGATCGTGTGAAGAACGCCTCGGCCCGGTCGGTGCCCCCGTGCGCGAGATGGGAGAAGTGTCTGCGAATCCGCGCCAGAACCGGACACTTCCGCCATCTCACGGCCGGGCGGTCGCTGCCGGGACGGGACGGACCAGAACCTCGAATCCCCTCGCTCACCCAGCGCCCGGCTCCCTAGGCTCGGCGGTATGACGGACGACGCGCGGAACACCTTCCTCGAAGCCCTCGCCCAGTGGGCGTGGCAAGGCCACCGCCACGGGCAGGACGTCGTCGACGCGGCGTGCGACGCGCTCGTCGCGGGCCTCGACTCACCCGCGCTGCGCGACCTCGCAGGGCTCTACCGGGACGCGCCGCGCGAGGTCGTCCAGCTCACGGTCGCCGACGTCGTCGCGGAGCTGGGGCTCGACCTCCCGGTCGGGCGCGACGCGCTGAGCCGCCACCTCCTTGGCCGCCAGGCAGAGGCGGTGCTCGCGGGCCGCCTCTCACCCAGGACGTTCGCGACCTGGGCTCTCCGGCACTTCGGGTACGACGTGTCGGGTGACCTGCAAGGGCTCGTCCTCGCGGCCGACGAGTACGAGTCGCACACGTGGCACCGCATCGGCGACTTTCCGAACGCCAGCCTGGCCGTCCTCGACGACGACGTCCGACGCATCGCACATGCCCTCCTCGCAGAACCGTCCTGACCTGCCCGGGCCCTCACCGCCGGGAGTGCCCACGGGTCCCACCCGGCGTGATGCGGTGGGTCATGCCGACGGACGCCCGTCGAGATTCGGCCAACTGGGGTTCGAGGCCGTCGCGCACCCCAGTTGGCCGCATCTCGCGCGAGAAGGGTGGGGCGCGCGTCACCGTGGGCGACCGAGCGACGACGACTCTCGCGCCGCTGTGGCGGACGCTGGCGGAGTCTGGCGGAGTCTGGCGCGAACGCCGAGGGGCGGGGCGCGGAGACCAGGTCTCGCACCCCGCCCCTCGGACGGCTCAGCAGCGGGTCAGCCGAAGATCCCCGGCAGCGTCGCACGGAAGACCTGGTCGGCCTCGCTCAGCGGGATCGTGAAGATGCCCTCGATCTCGAGCGACTCCCCGGTCTCGGTGACCTCGGCGGGCTCGGTGCCGGTCTCGCCGATCTTGAGGACGGGCACGCCGCGCGCGACGCACGCGTCGACCAGCTTGGTCTCCTCGCCGCGCGGCACGGCGACGAGCGCGCGGGCCGTCGACTCCGAGAACAGGGCCTCGAACGGGGTCACGCCGTCGCGCGCGGCAAGGGCGTCGATCGAGACCTTGGCACCGGTCCCGAAGCGCAGCGACGCCTCGAGGAGGCCCTGGATCAGGCCGCCCTCGGAGAGGTCGTGCGCGGCGGAGACCAGGTCGTCGCGGCTCGCGTTGACGAGGACCTCGGCCAGCGCACGCTCGGCGGCGAGGTCGACCTGCGGGGGCACGCCGCCCAGGTGCTGGTGGACGACGTCGGCCCAGGCGGAGCCGTCGAGCTCGGGGCGGGTCGTGCCGAGGAGGTAGACGGACTCCCCGGCCTCGCGCCAGCCGGACCCGGTCGCGTGCGCGACGTCGTCGAGCACGCCCAGGACGCCGACGACGGGCGTCGGGTGGATCGAGGAGTCGATCTGCCCGGGCTCGCCCGTGCCGTTGTAGAGCGAGACGTTGCCGCCCGTGACGGGGACGCCGAGGGTCTGGCACGCGTCGGCCAGGCCTTCGATGGCCTCGACGAGCTGCCACATGGAGTCGGGGTCCTCGGGCGAGCCGAAGTTGAGGCAGTCCGTGATCGCGAGGGGGCGGGCGCCCGTCGTGGCGACGTTGCGGTACGCCTCGGCGAGCGCGAGCTGGGCGCCCGTGCGCGGGTCGAGCTTGGCGTAGCGGCCGTTGGCGTCGGTCGCGAGCGCGACCCCGAGGCCCGTGGTCTCGTCGACGCGGATCACGCCGCCGTCGTCGGGCTGGGCGAGGGCCGTGTTGCCCTGGACGAACCGGTCGTACTGGTTGGTGACCCACTCCTTCGAGGCGAGGTTGGGCGAGCCGAGCAGGCGCAGCGCGGTCGCGCGGAGCTCGTCGGCGGTCTGCGGCCGGGCGAGCCCGGCAGCCACGACGGTGTCCGCGTTGAGGCCGTCCATCCACACCGGGCGCGCGTACGGGCGGTGGTACGTGGGGCCCTCGTGCGCGACCGAGCGCGGGTCGACGTCCACGATGCGCTCGCCCTGGTGGTCGATCGTGAGGCGACCGGTGCCGGTGACCTCGCCGATGACCGACGTCTCGACGTCCCACTTGGACGTGATCGCGAGGAACTCGTCGAGCTTGTCGGGCGCGACGACCGCCATCATGCGCTCCTGCGATTCCGACATGAGGATCTCGCCCGCGTTGAGCGACGGGTCGCGCAGCAGGACCGAGTCGAGCTCGACGTGCATGCCGCCGTCACCGTTGGACGCGAGCTCCGAGGTGGCGCACGAGATGCCGGCCGCGCCGAGGTCCTGGATGCCCTCGACGACGCGTGCCGCGTAGAGCTCGAGGCAGCACTCGATGAGGACCTTCTCCATGAAGGGGTCGCCCACCTGGACCGAGGGGCGCTTGGCGGGCACGCCGTCCTCGAACGTCTCGGACGCGAGGATCGAGGCGCCACCGATGCCGTCGCCGCCCGTGCGGGCACCGAACAGGACGACCTTGTTGCCCACGCCCGAGGCGTTGGCGAGGTGGATGTCCTCGTGGCGCAGCACGCCGACGCACAGCGCGTTGACGAGCGGGTTGCCCTGGTACGAGGAGTCGAACACGAGCTCGCCGCCGATGTTCGGCAGGCCGAGGGAGTTGCCGTAGCCGCCGACGCCCGACACGACGCCGTGCACGACGCGCGCCGTGTCCGGGTGGTCGACCGCGCCGAAGCGGAGCTGGTCCATGACGGCCACGGGGCGCGCACCCATCGAGATGATGTCGCGGACGATCCCGCCGACGCCCGTCGCCGCGCCCTGGTAGGGCTCGACGAAGCTCGGGTGGTTGTGGGACTCGACCTTGAACGTCACGGCCCAGCCGTCACCGATGTCGACGACGCCCGCGTTCTCGCCGATGCCGACGAGGAGGTGCTTCTTCATCTCGTCGGTCGTCTTCTTGCCGAACGTGCTCAGGTGCACCTTGGACGACTTGTACGAGCAGTGCTCCGACCACATGACGGAGTACATCGCGAGCTCGGCGGCCGTGGGGCGTCGCCCGAGGATGTCGCGGATGCGCTGGTACTCGTCCGGCTTGAGGCCGAGCTCCGCGAAGGGCTGCGCCTCGTCGGGGGTGGCGGCTGCGCGCTCGACCGTGTCGAGGTGCGGCCGGTGCTCGGAGGTCGCTGCGGCGGGCGTCGGGGCGTTGCTGGGGGCGGTCATCGAATCCCTCGGGGTGGCGTGCCAGCCGGCGCGTTCGACGAGCGTGTCATCGGGGAGGCGACCGGCACGGGGCTGCACAGGTGCGGCCAGTTTACGTGCGGTTCGGGGCTGCGGGGGAAGGCGTCCACGAACGGGACCGCCGGGGCAGGTCCGGGACGTCGGCGACGATAACCTCGCACGGTGACTCCTGCCGTCCGTCCTCGTCTCCGGCCGCGCCTCGCCCTCGGGGTGAGCGGCGCGCTCGCGGCCGTCCTCCTGGGAGGGTGCTCCCTGCCCGACGGCGCCGCTCCCGCCCCGTCGTCGTCCTCGCCCGCCGAGGGGGTCGCGTCGGGGACGCCCGCTCCCGAACCCGAGGTGTCGACGCAGACTCTCGCGGCCGACGGGATCGAGATGCTGCTGTCGGTGCCGCTCACCGAGACCGACGAGACCGACGAGGGCGACGAATCCGGCGGGGCCACCGACGCCCCGGTCACGGTCACGCCCGACGAGGACGGGTCCAGCAGGGTCGCGTTCGTCCTCGCCCTGCCGGCGGCGAGCGCCGGCGACGCCGACGCGACCAGCGGCCCGGTCGCCGCGCCCCCCGCGACGCTCGACCTGGTCTCCCCCGCCGACGGCTCCCTGGTCCGCAACAGCGACGGCAGCCTCAGCGTGCTCGACGCCGCGGGCACGACGCTCGGCGGGTTCTCCGCGCCGGAGGCGACGGAAGCGTCCGGTCCTGCGGCCCGTGCAGGAGTCGTGGTCGTGGAGCCGACCCGCGCGGAGGTGCACGTGCAGGCCGAGGGGGCTGCGGCGTCGGGCGCCCCGGGCGAGACCTCGCCGACACCGCAGAGCGTGACCGTCACGACGTGGCTCGGCGCGCAGGGCGTGCGCAGCGCGACCTGGGGCGAGCGCGAGGGCGGGCGCTCGCTCGCCGTGGACCCGACGCCGTGGGCGAGGCTGTCCGGCATGGTGGGCGAGGCGACCGCGTGGGCGCAGCTCGTCGCGAGCGAGCCCGAGGCCGGCTCGCGGACCATGCGCGACCAGTTCGACTGCCACGCCCTGGGCGCGACCGACAAGGCGACGTGGAACCTGGAGCCGTGGCGGCCCGACGTCGGGTTCCTCGCGACGGCCGCGGCACGCTGCAACCCGACGGGCTGACCCCTTTCACGGCCGAGAGCCCTAGCATCGTCGGATGCCCACCGACCTCCCGCCGTCCTCCGTCCTGCTCGACGCGGCCGCGACCTGGGCCGCCTCCGTCGGGAGCGGCCCCGAGGTCGCCCTCGTCGAGGAATGGGTCTGGCCCCACGGTCAGTCCCGGGTGGCGCGCGTACGGACGGGCTCGGGCGACGTCGTCGTGAAGTGGGAGCGCTCGGCGCGCAACGTGGAGCGCGAGGTCGAAGCGCTGCGCCGGTGGGTGCCCGCGCTCGGCGACGACGCGGGCCAGCTGCTCGCGGCCGACGTCGCCGCGCACGTGCTGGTGCTGACGCACGTCGCCCCGACCTGAGGGCGCCTTCACGATCGGCAATCTCGGGCCCAGATCGCTCCTTCGAAGCCCTCCGACGGTACGGTTCGGGGGCGGCGAACCAACGTCAAACGACCAGACGAAGCGGCGCGGATCCGCTCGCCTGCCGTAGCCGTGCGTTGCCCGGCTCCACGAGTCCGTGAGGGCCTTCGCCGTTCGACAGCGTCAGGTCCAACGATCGGTGGTGCCGCGGATGGTGCGAGCGACCTCAAGCTCACAGCGACGCAGGTAGGCCGAGCCGCGGTCGACCCCCGACCACCGGTGGGCCTCGACGTCCAGGCGCACGGCGGCCTGCTCCCACTCTCGCGTGCTGACCAGGCCGACACCGCGCTCCCGAGCGCGCGCGAGCAGGCGCCGACGCTCGGAGGCGCTGAGCGCGGTGGCGGGGCCCCACGACGACGTACCGCATGCCGTCGAGCAGGGCCGCGACGATGCCGGCAGGATCCTCGCCGGCGTGCGGGATCACGGCCAGACGCTTGAGCGAGATCCCGGCCTGCACGGCCGCGAGGTACCCGAGCGACGGGGCCCCGACGACGGCGACCCAGTCCGAGGCGCGCTGCGACTGCGCGATCAGCGCGAGAAGCAGCGATGTCGACCCCTGGATGACGCTCGCCGTGCCGACCGGCAGGCAGCCACCATCGAGGATCGCTCCCAGTGGCCGAGGGGCTTCCTCGATGTCGGGCACCGACGGCGCCGACGAGCGCACGCCGGTGCGGAGCTCGGCGCGACGCAAGGTCGCGCGAGCAGCCTCCAGCGCCTCGAGCGCGGCCATCGTCACCCATCCAGTATCCGTCATGAATCGAACAGGTGTTCGAATAGGATGGGATGATGGGTTGCCGTCGACGGTCGCCGGCAGGCGGATGGCCAGCCGGGTTCGAGTCAGTTCCGCTGCGCGACGGCGCCGAGGAGGCGCCACAACTCGCACGCGTTGAGGCTGCGATCGTGCGTCCCGAGGAGGGCATCCCGGTGCGAGCATGGATCACCCAGCGTCAAACCGGCGAGCAGCACGTCGACGGCGAGGCCATCGCCTGGGCCGGTCGTCAGGTCTGGGTCCGCTACCTCGACCCCCACGGACGCGAAGGATGGGCCTGGCTATGGGCCGACGCTGTCGAGCGTCGCTGAACGCTTGAGGCCCCACCAGGCGGAGGCCCTACATCAGTCGCTCATCGGCGAGCACGAACGTCTTGATCGTCCCCAGTAGGGCCCGGATCTTCCTGTTCTGCGCGGCCGTGATGGCTTCCTTGTCGTGCTTGTTGAACATCTTCAACAAGAAGTCGCAGTCCCCCCACCCGTCGCCGCCGTTCCATGCGTTCGGCGGGAAGGCCCCCTGGTCGTACAGGTCCCTGATCAGGGCGCGGGAGAAGTACTCGGACGTGAGCTCGATCCACTCGCGTGCGGTGATCGCTTCACGAAGATGGAGGAAGCGCTTCAGCACGTCGACCTCCTGGTCGAGGTCGGAGCGGCCGAATTTGTTGACACAGACGCTACCGATCGGGAACAGGAGAGCGCCGTTGCGCTGGTTCACGATCGTGAAGAGATCGACGAGCCCGGTCTTGCCACATACACAGACCCCACCTTGCGCATGGTCGTACTCGACGCCGACCACCTCCCACTCCATGACTGCATCTGCCCAGCGAGTAGCCACCGATTCTCCGACTACCGCATCCTGGAGCGCTGCGAAGTTCACCGTCATCATGTACCTCCCGACACCGGACTCTAGGACGTACCAGCCCGCCCTCAAACTGACCCCTGCGGAGAGGCACGTCAGCCGTTGACGCTAGATCCGCGCCGACCGTAGAACGGGTCTGCTGTATGGATGGGTCCTCGGGCGGATTTCACCCGCTCGCGTCTTCGTAGGTTCGATGCGGGGTGGGCTATGTTCCGTGCACCATCGCTGGTTGTGAGCTTGCTGTGAGCCAGGCTGGGGCCCGCCCGTAGGGGGTGTGGGTTTCGGTATTTGGTACGCGCTGGTGCGTGCCACGTTGGATCGGGCTGCTTCGCGATGACGTTCTTGGTGTCGTTCTCTGGTGTTCCTGGTGCGTGGCGCGCGTCGATCGCGTCGATAGCGGGGGCTGTAGCGCTGAGCGTGGGTGTGGTGTCGTTGCCCGCGCCTGCGGCTGCGGCTTCGGTGATGGCTGAGGTGACTGCGGAGTCGCCAGCGGTGGACCCAGCGGACGTACCGCGTACGGCACCAGATTCCGGTTCGGCGATGGTGAACGCGCGGTTGGCGGGTGTGCCAGTGGAGGACCTGTCGCAGCGCACGGAGTTCGGTTCGGTCTGGGCGTTGCCGAACGGGCAGTGGACGGCACAGCAGGGCTCGGGGCCCGTGTGGGTGCGCACGGGCGGAGATGGCACGGCCGAGGCGGACTGGGCGCAGGTCGATCTGACACTTGCAGCAGCCGAGGACGGTACGGTCCGTCCAGTCGCGGCTGTGTCCGGTCTGGAGATCTCCGGTGCGGCCGATCCGGTAGACGGCGGCGTCGTGAAGCTCGCGTCGGTGACAGATCCCGACACCGGGGTGGTCTCAGCGCTGCACTGGTCGGGCGCTTTGCCCACGCCGATGCTCGAGGGCAAGCGCGCAACCTATGCGGGCGTGCGCGACGGATTGGACCTGGTGGTCGAGGCGACGAACACGGGCTTCGAGCAGTTCTTCGTCGCGCAAGACGAGGCCGCGGCCCGACTCGCGATCGAGGATCCTCTGACAGTGACGGCCGAGGGCGGCACTGTGTCGGCGACCAGTGACGGGGGCATGGAGATCACTGCCGCATCAGGCGAGGTGGTCAGTCTTGGCGCCACGCCGTTGGCGTGGGACGCGCGGGCAGAGGAGCACCGCCCGGACTCCTTGCTTGGGTCGGCGCCGGTCGTCGATTCGGCCGCACCGCGGCTAGCGCCGCTGCCCGAGTTGGACGTGCTCTACGGGACTGAGTCAGCGTACGAAGAGACGCCCGCCAAGGAACCCAAGGCAAAGCCCGGTTCCGCGACTCCACATCCGGTTGACGCGACCGAGGCGGACCCGCTGTCGGCCGCGGTGACACTTGACGAGTCGGTTCATGTCATCGATGCATCGACGGCAACCCTGTCCCTCTCAGGGGTCGAGGAGATCCTGGCTGACCCGAAAACGACATTCCCGGTCGTGATCGACCCCCAGGTGAGCCTCAACCGGGGATTGGACCTGTATGTCCAGACGGACTCGACGGTCGACACGTCGGCGCGCACGTACATGCACATGGGCACCTACAACGGCGGGACCGTCAAGGCGCGCGGCATCATCAACTTCCCCACGTCGAAGATCGCAGGAAAGGTTGTCACGGCTGCGTCGATGGAGCTGTGGAACTTCCACTCCTACTCGTGCAGTGCCCGAAACTGGGAACTGTGGCACACCGGGGGGATCTCGACCGCAACACGATGGACGAACCAGCCAGCCTGGTTGACGAAGCAGTTGACGACCTCGACCACCAAGGGCTACTCCGCGTCATGTGGGGCGGGCTGGGCGACGATGAACGTCAAGGGTGCGATGACGTACGCGGCTGATCGTGGCGACGCGCAGATCACGCTGGGAGTGAAAGCGGAGAACGAGTCGGACTCCTATGGCTGGAAGAAGTTCTACTCGGCCGACAACGGAACTTACATTCCCTCGGTCTGGGTGACATACAACTCGTACCCGAGCGCACCCTCGAACTACGGTCATCCGGTCGGCGAGTACGCCTGGTGGCCGAGTTCTACCGATGCGAACAGGGTCTTGTATGCTAAGACGCTCAAGCCCAAGTTCTATGCGGTGGGAGCAGATCCTGACGGCGGCAACATCAAGGGATTGTTCTCCGTCCTTAATTCGAGCGGCACGGCCGTCTGGAACCAGCTGTCGGGTTCGACCGTAGCGTCGGGCGGACGGTCGGAGTTTGCGCCAGCATCCGCCACGCCCGCGCTCGTAAGCGGAGCTGCTTATAGCGCACGGGTATGGACAAGCGACGGGACACTGACGTCCAAGACTTACAAGACCTGGAATTTTACCGTCGACACCGTTAAGCCGAATGCCTCGACGATCACGGCGTCGGGGTATGCGAACGGGCAGTGGAAGGACACAGCGCCGTCGTCGAACGCGTTCACGCTGAAGTCGACCTCGACGGACGTGGTTCGGTTCGAATACTCGCTCGACGGCGGTGCGTGGACCTCGATCGCAGCGACGGGCACAACGCCGACCGCCACGATCTCGTGGAACCCGGCGAACGGGGCGCACACGCTCAAGGTCCGCGCGATCGACAAGGCCGCATGGACCTCGGGGGAGACGACGTTCAGCTTCGGCGCGGGTGGCGCTGCTCTGGCGTCCCCGGCGACCGGACTCAAGTCCACCGACACTTTCCAGGTCAAGGCCTCCGGGCCGACAGCAGGGTCGGGCACCGTGACACCATCCATCTGGTGGCGTGCTGCGGGCACCGCGGAGCCGGCCAACTACGACGGGTCGAAGGGCTCGACCACGGGGTGGACGAAGGCGACCGACCTGCCCGCTGTCGCGGCGAACACTGCCGTGTCGGTGAACCGGCAGTGGTCGGCCGCGGCCGCGGCCGAGGCGCTGGGTAAGTCGCGGGTGCCGGTGCTGTTGGACGTGCAGGTGTGTTTCACCTATTCCACCTCCTCGATCGTGCGATGC
>NZ_JACSPN010000017.1:0-77304 GCF_015142735.1 Oerskovia douganii
GGAACGACGAAGGCGCGGCCCCTAGTTTCCTAGGAACCGCGCCGATTCGCGTACTGTGCGCCCGGAGGGATTCGAACCCCCAACCTTCTGATCCGTAGGAATACGGTGGCCGGCGTTCCCGCAGGATTCCGCGGTTCCCTTCGCGGAGTTCGCCCGGGAAACTGGCCCTCGGGCGGGGAGTTCGCGTCGTTTGGCGGGGAGGACGGCGGGGAGCCGAGTCGAGGCTTTCAGTGGGCACACTCGAAGGCGCCGTACCGATAGCGGAGCACAAGAGGCTGTCGGAGTCCTGGGTCACGGGTGGCCGTAGGCCATCGCGGAGCGACGCCGCAGGCGCCCTGGACGCGGGGCGGAGACGGCCGGATGCTCGGCTGTCGGTGCGGAGCCGGATGGCACGACGACGGTGTCGGCAACCAGCGACGACCTGAGGGCGGTCCCAGAATGACACGGGACCGCCCTTCGTCGTGGCGGCTGGACGGGTGGGCCGTTGACGCGGGGTGCGCGCAGCGAGCTTGCGAGCGGAGCGCGGGGTCCTGCGGCGCCGGCCCACCCGGGAGGACGCCCGCGCGGCGAAGCCGCGCGCTTGAGTCAGTAGGGAAAGTCCTCACTACGTCCCCGTGTCGGAGCAGCGCGGTAGCCTAACGGGGAACGGCTGGATGTGCCGTCCGGAGGCTATGGGAGACATGCGTGACGCAGACGATCGCCGAGGAGGTACTGGTGAAGTCCCGTCTTCGCGTCAAGGCTCATGGTGAGGTGTTCACACCGCGGCACATGGTCGACCAGATGCTCGACCTCGTGCGAAAGGACCTCGAGGAGAGTCCGGGATTCGTCGACAAGACAGTCCTCGAGCCAGCGGCAGGCGACGGCAACTTCCTTGTCGTGGTCCTACAGCGCAAGCTTCATGCGATCGAGCGACGTTTCCCGAGGGAGCGTTGGGCTGAGGAGTCGCTGTTCGCCCTTGCCTCGATCTACGCGATCGAGTTGCTGGAGGACAACCATGCGGACGCACAGGCCGCGATGCTCGACGTATTCCTGGCCTTCCACACTGGCCATACCATCGCGTGCGACATCGACACCGATCTTGCCAAGGCCGCGCGGTTCCTCATCGACGCCAACGTCGTCCGCGGCAACACCCTGACCGGCCTGACCCCGAGCGGGGATGAGGTCGTGTTCTCCTGGTGGAACCGCGATCCAGCCGATCACGGTGGGGTCATCCGGGAGCCGTTCACGTTCAACTCGTTGCGTGCTGACGCGCCCGCACCAGACCTTTTCGCGATGTTTCAAGAGCCCGTCCGGTACGCACCCTGTCGTATCGACCATGTCCACGAAGAAGTGAAGGCACACGACCAGTGACCAGCAGCCCCGGCTCCCCAAGCATCTCCACGTTTCACGAGGTCGTTCCGCACATCTACTCGTGGACGACCCCTGACATCCCCAAGTACGAGGGGTGGGAGAAGATCGGGTACACCGAGCAGGACTCGGTGGACAAGCGCATCAACCAGCAGGCGTCTCAGCTCAACATCACCAAGGTCAAGCGCTGGGCGTACAAGGCGACGTTCATGACCGAGGGCGGTGGGACGTTCCGCGACTCCGACTTCCACGCGTTCCTCAAGCAGCAGGGCATCGAGCGCGAGTTCAACCCGGCCGCCATCCCGCACCGCACCGAGTGGCACAAGTTCGTCGACGCCCCGAAGACCAGCGAGCAGTACTTCTTCGACTTCGCCTCGAAGTCCTTCACGGCTCCGCGCACTGCGTCCCAGGACGACTACGCCCTGCGGCCTGAGCAGCGGGCCGCTGTCGAGCAGACGGTCAAGGTCTTCGGTGATGGCAGTGACACGGTCCTGTGGAACGCCAAGCCGCGGTTCGGCAAGACGCTCACGACGTACGACCTGATGCGAACGATGGACGTGCGGCGTGCGCTGATCGTCACCAACCGGCCGGCGATTGCCAACTCCTGGTTCGACGACTACCAGCGGTTCATCGCTCACCAGACCGGCTACCGGTTCGTGTCCGACTCGCCGTCACTCGCCGGGCGCAACCCGATGTCTCGCGAGCAGTGGAGGGCGTACGCGCGCGATCACATCGACTCTGACCCACGGATCATCGAGTTCGTCTCGCTGCAGGACCTCAAGGGCTCGCAGTACTTCGGTGGTTCCTTCGACAAGCTCAAGCACATCGCCGACGCTGAGTGGGATCTGCTGGTCATCGACGAGGCGCACGAGGGCATCGACACGACGAAGACCGACGTGGCGTTCAACCAGATCACGCGCCGCCACACGCTGCATCTGTCCGGCACGCCGTTCAAGGCACTGGCATCGGAGAAGTTCCTCCCGAACCAGATCTTCAACTGGACGTATGAGGACGAGCAGACCGCAAAAGAGCAGTGGGCGGACGACACGGCCGACAACCCCTATGCACAGCTCCCGACTTTGAACCTGCTGACCTACCAGCTCTCCCGCATGGTGACCGACAGGCTCGCCGAGGGCGTCGCGCTGGACGATGAGGCAGGCAACGTCGACTACACGTTCGACCTGGCGGAGTTCTTCTCCACCAAGGACAACGGCTACTTCGTCTACGAGGCCGACGTAGCCCGGTTCCTGGATGCATTGACGACGCAGGAGAAGTACCCGTTCTCCACCCCCGAACTGCGCGAGGAGATCCGCCACTCGTTCTGGCTGCTCAACCGTGTCGCCTCGGCCAAGGCGCTACAGCGGATGCTCAAGGCCCACCCGGTCTTCGGCGACTACACGGTCACCCTGGCCGCCGGCGACGGCCGGCCCCACGGCGGGGCGGCCGACGAGCTGGACGAGGCCGCCGACGACGCGGTGACCGTAGGCAAGTCGCTGGACAAGGTCCGCACCGCCATAGCGGAAGCCGAAGCCGCCGGGGGCAAGACGATCACGCTGTCGGTGGGGCAGCTGACCACCGGGGTGACGGTGCCCGAGTGGACGGCCGTCATCATGCTGTCGAACCTGTCCTCCCCCGCCTTGTACATGCAAGCAGCGTTCCGTGCACAGAACCCGTGCACGTTCACGCGCGGCGACAAGGCATGGCAGAAGAAGAATGCCTACATCTTCGACTTCGCCCCCGAGCGCACCCTGACGATCTTCGACGCCTTCGCGAACAACCTCGCCCCGCGCCTGCCAGTCGACGTTGCCGAGCGCCAGGCGAACATCCGTCGGTTGCTGAACTTCTTCCCGATCCTGGGCGAGGACACCGAGGGCCGGATGATCGAGCTCGACGCCACCCAGGTGCTCACGTTCCCGCAGGTGTTCAAGGCTCGCGAGGTCGTGCGGCGTGGCTTCCTGTCGAACCTGCTGTTCACGAACGTCTCCGGCATCTTCCGGGCCGTGGAGCATTTCCAGGACATCCTCAACCAGCTGCCCGTCGCCAAGGAGAGGAAGGCCGAGCAGGGCAAGCCCATCGAGATCTCGTCCCCGTCGCCCACCACGGATGCCGACGGCAACGTGCAAGTCGACGTAGTCACCGTCATCAACCCAAAGATCGCCCAGCTCGGCAAGCCCGTCTACTCCGACGACGACGTGCCGCGCCTGGACCCGACCACGACCAAGGCAACCGAGGCGGCTAAGAAGATCGCTTCCATCGTCACTGAGAAGGCACGCGAGACCCGGACCAAGGCCGCAGCCGAGTACGGCATGACCGCCAAGCAGGTCCAGAACGACGAGAAGGTCACCGAGGCACAGGTGAAGGCCAAGGTGGAACGCGCCTACGTAGACCACCAGATCGCCCTGAATCACATCGACACCGAGGCCAAGGAGGCTACGACCGAGGCCGAGTTTCTGGCGCTGGAAGCCAAGAAAAACGCGGCTACGACAGGGCTCGAAGCACAAGTGCTCTCGATCTTCCACGACGCCCTCGACAACGTCAGCGACACCGTCGTCAAGCGCGAGGAGACCAAGAAGGCCCAGACCGCGGCGAACAAGACGATGGACGCCGCCCGTGACCATTTGCGCGGGTTCGCTCGTACCGTCCCGATGTTCCTCATGGCCTATGGCGACCAGAACATGACGCTCGCCAACTTCGACGACTACACGCCCGACGGTGTGTTCGCCGAGATCACAGGGATCACCGAGGCGGACTTCCGCAAGCTGCGCGACGGCCGCGAAGTAGCCGACCCGACGACAGGTGAAGTCACCAAGATTCCCGGCCTGTTCGACGAAGCCGTGTTCACCCAGGCGATCCAGGAGTTCCTCACCAAGAAGGAAGAACTCTCCAACTACTTCGACCCGGCGCAGACCGAGGACATCTTTGCGTACATCCCCCAGCAGAAGACCTCACTCGTGTTCACGCCGAAGCACGTCGTCACGCTCATGTGCGACACCCTCGAGGAGCAGAACCCAGGCATCTTCTCCGACCCCGACAAGACGTTCGCCGACCCGTTCTCCACCGCTGGCCTGTTCCTCATGGAGATCGTCCGGCGTCTCGACAAGGGCCTGACCGACACCATCCCCGACCAAGATGAGCGGCTCCAACACATCCTCACCCGGCAGGTATTCGAGATGAGCCACAACGAGATCCTCCACGACATCACGCTGGAAGCCGTCAGCGGCGGTGCGGCCGGGCGCCGGGCTTGGCTCGAGGAGTCGGGACATTTTCGGGTTGGCAACCTCGCCCGCATGACCGCCGAACAACGCGAGATCCTCATGAACGAGATGCTGGGAGACAACCGATGAATCACAAGAAGTTCGACGTCGTGATCGGGAACCCTCCCTACCAGGAGGAAGCCCAGGGCTCAGGAACCCGCGACACCCCCATCTACCACCAGTTTATGGACGCCGCCTACGAGGTCGGCACCAAGGCTGTGCTCATCACCCCGGCACGGTTCCTGTTCAACGCAGGTTTCACTCCGAAGGAGTGGAACGCCAAGATGCTCGCGGACCCCTGCCTTTCAGTGCCACACTATGTCCCCAACAGCAACGACCTTTTCCCCGGGACCGACATCAAGGGCGGCATCGCAGTTACCTACCGCGATGCCGACCGCGAAGGCGAGCCAATAGGGACGTTCACCAAACACCCTGAGCTCAACTCAATCGAGCACAAGGTGACCGGGGCAGGAGGCGAGGCGCTCGATGGATACATCACCAGTTCGCGTTCGTTTAGGTACCTGCCCAGCTTGTACGAAGACCACCCAGATCTGCTCGCACTAAGACCGAAGGGCAACGAGTACCTCGTAGAAACGACGGCCTTCAGCCAATTTGCGACAGTATTTCATGAGCAAGAACCAGGAGACGGCTGCGAGTATCTGAGGGTCCTTGGAATCACGGCTCGCGCACGGGCCTATCGGTGGATCAGACGAGAATACTTCGGCGGCCCGGAGAGCCTCGAGAAGTTCAAGGTTGCGCTACCGAAATCGAACGGCTCGGGTGCACTCGGAGAGCCTCTCTCGTCGCCACTGGTGCTCGAACCGCAGGTCGGTGCAACTTACACCTTCATCACCATCGGATCCTTCGACGCGAAGGTAGAAGCCGAGGCATGCCTGAAGTACATCAAAACGAAGTTCGCTCGCACCCTGCTTGGTATCCTCAAAGTCACACAGCACAACCCGGCAAGCGCCTGGAAGTACGTCCCGCTCCAGGATTTCACCGATGGGTCTGACATTGACTGGGCCAAGCCGGTCCCCGAAATTGACGCCCAACTCTACGCCAAGTACGGACTCGACGATAGCGAGATCGTTTTCATCGAGTCCCACGTCGCGCCAATGGAATAACTCGGCGAGGAGCCAGTCTTCGCCACATCAGCGAACTAGCCAGTTTTGATTGCCGCTAAGGTCGCGATCATCGAGTCGTGCACTTCCGATATCGTCACGAGGAGATCACCTCCGTCGAGCGTGTAAGGCGCGCCATCGATGTGACTGATGACCCCGCCTGCTGATCGCGCGAGGGCGATGCCTGCTGCGACGTCCCAGGAGCGATTCGCGTCGATGACGACAGCATCGACGCGACCGGCAGCCAACCAGGCGAGGTCTGTCGCGGCCGATCCGAGCATCCGCACGCGACCGACAGACTGCGCCATCTGCTCAATCATGCCGAGCCGGCGCTCGTTCTTTTCGGCGCTGTTTGGCCCGGTCGCGAAGTCGCCCACGGAGACGATCGCCTCGGCCAGCCCTGACGTCGCGGCCACGCGAATGCTCTTCCCGTTGAGCAACGCCACACCGTCCCGGGTGACGTATCGCTCGCCGTGAGCCGGTAGCGCGATGGTGCCGAAGACCGGGATGCCATCCTCGATCAGGGCGAGCGACACACCGTAGTTTGGCAGTCCGCGCGAGAAGTTCGTGGTCCCGTCGATGGGGTCGAGACACCAGTACTGCTCACGGTCGCCGGTATGGCCACGCTCTTCCCCGAGGAATCCAACATCGGGGGTCTCGCGAGCAAGCAGCTCACGGACGGCGTCCTCGATGGCAAAGTCGGTGGCCGTGGCGAAGTCGCGGTCTGTCTTGTAGACGCGCTCGCCAGTCTCGCCCTCACCAAGTAGCGAGAGCGCGAGGTCGATCGCCGCGTCAGCCGCCCGCTCAGTTGCCGACAACATCTGCACGCTCCCAGGTCTCGTCGAAGATCGCCTCGAAGATCGGGAAGAGGCCATGCGGGTGCGCCTCGTCGGCCTCGATCAGGAACGTGGGTGCGTCCAGTCCGCGAAGGCGCGGCAAGTACGGCTGTACGAGGGCGCGGGCCCCGTCGAACCGGGTGATGTTGAACCGCACTGGCTCGTCGTACGTGCGGACCTGGACGCGCCCCCTGGCCTCGGACGACAGTCGCTTGCGCAGACGTGCGACGGCCAACATGTTCGCCCGCGTGAGCTCGGCCAAGTGCCCAGCCGGCTGCTCCTCCTCAACCTCCCGTGCCGCAGTCGCCGCGCCGTTCGGGTCGAGGAACAGGCACCGCAGGGTCAGACCGTTCTCTACAAGTTCCGCGAGCGTCACGTCAGACACTCCCTGACAGAGCGCGTTGAGGCTCAGTCCCATCGCGTCGACGCGCTCCGACGTCGCGAGCGTCCGCAGAACGGGCATCGCCGCCTGCGCCTCCGACCTGGTCGGAAAGACCCCTCGTACATCTCGCGTTGAGAACGTCGCGTCGTCGGATGGCGGGGTCAGGCGCTCGAACACGAGCTTCTCGAGTCGCTGGAGAGCGCCGCGTAGTTCCGCGACATCGCCGGCCCCCTCCCCGTCCATCTCTGACGCGAGTCCAAGCCGGGTGTCGAGCGACAGTCCGTAGATCGATGCCGCGGCGAGAACAACGTCCGCCGGGGGCCGCGCGCGTCCCTTGATCCAGTTGCTGACTGCCGACTCCGAGTACGTGCCCGATTCAGGACCAACGTCGGCCGAACGCAACGCCAGGGCGAGTGCTGCCCCACCTCCAGCCGCTCGCCGGGCATGGTCAAGCACCTCTCGCACCACTGTGTCCCATGTCGTACTCACGCTGTCGATTCTCGCACGAATCGCCTGACATGCGAGACGGATGGGCCCAATCGCTTGACAGGCGACTCGTGTGAGTGTGTAGTTGGTCGCAGGAGCAGCGATTGACGCGCTCCACATGCGAATAGGAGTTGGTTGAAGTGGCTATCGCCAAGCGGTTCCCCGTCGCCCACGGTCTCGTCTTCCCGAACGGTGCGTTCCTGCACGGACTCGTCGAGCCCGTCGCGGACTTCCAGGCCGAGAAGCGCGCGGACGGCTCGCGTCCCCAGCAGCGAGACAAGGAGAGCGGCCTGCCGATGTGGCAGTGCACCGTCATCGATGCCGACGCAGACGCCGGCCGACGCGAGATCGGTGTCTCGGTCAAGTTCTCTGCCGAAGTTCAGCCGGTGCCGCCGAAGAACACCTCGCCCCTGCCGTGGACGCCGGTGGAGTTCGTGGGCCTCACGGCCCTGCCGTACGTCGACGACGCCGGGAGCCGCCCCCGGATCGCGTGGTCCTTCCGCGCGCAGGGCTTTGTCGCTCCGGGGCAGGCCGGCAAGGCGTCCGACGCGAAGGACGCGGCCTGATGGACACGCTCAGCACGGCGTGGGCGGTCACCCGCCAGGTTGCGGGCGTGGTCGGGCACCTGTTCGCCTGGACTCTGCGGCCCTGGCGGCTGCTGCTGGCCTGCGTCGTGCTGGGCAACGTCCTCTTGCTTGGATCGCACGCCGCCGCCGGCTACGCGGTGCTGTGGAGCGTCCCGGCATTCTCGCTCGTCCGGGCTGTGTGGTTCGCGGTCGACCCGCTCACCTATGACGCGGTTCTCGGTGGACCGATCCGCCGCCGTGGGTGGCGACGCACGGCTCGGCGCAACTGGGTCCTGGTTGCCGAGCACTGCGGTCTGGCGTCGACGCCTCGTGGCAACGAGCCCCGCGTGATTCCCCGGTTGCAGCGCGTCCGTGCGTCCGAGAACACCTTGTGCCTCCAGATCCGAGCTCGCATCGGGCAGACAGCCGACGACATCACCGAGGCGGCAGAGGCGATCGCCACCGCCTTCGGTGCTCAGTCCGTCGAGACCCGCCGACTCGGCGCGGGGTGGGTCGAGCTCGTCCTCACGATGCGTGAGTTGCTCGACGTCCCCACGTTCCCGACCATCCCGGTACGGGTCGAGACGTGCGCTGTCACGCTCGGGCGGTGCTCGGACGGGCAGCCGTGGCGTCTCGACCTCAGCGGACGGCACACGCTTGTCGTCGGCCGCACCGGCTCGGGGAAGGGCTCGATCTTCTGGGGCGTGGCGGGCAACCTCGCGCCGGCTGCGCACGCGGGCATGGTCAACCTCTGGGGCATCGACCTCAAGGGAGGCGTCGAGGTCGCTGTCGGTGCGCCGATGTTCTCCCACGTCGCGATGACCGAGGACAACGCAGTCCACCTCCTCCGGGCTCTGTACCGCGTGATCGTCGAGCGGCAGCGGATCATGCGTGGGCTGACCCGGCAGTTCGCGCCGAACCCGGGGGACCCGGTACACGTTCTGATGATCGATGAGCTCGCCGTGCTCACGGCCTACGCCTCGAAGGAAGTCGTCAACGAGGCCGCGAGCCTTCTCAAGCTCATCTTGACCCAGGGTCGCGCGTTCGGCGTCATCGTCGTCGCGTTCGTGCAGGACCCCCGCAAGGAGACCGTCGGCATGCGCGACCTGTTCACGCAGACCATCGCCTTGCGACTGGCCTCCGCTGCTGAGACGCGAATGGTCCTTGGGGACGGCACGGCCTCTGACTCGCCCGCACACCACATTCCCCGCACCATTCCGGGGACCGGGTATGCCGTCTCCGACGATGGGTTCGTCCAGCGGGTCCGCGCCGACTTCTGGGCCGACGACTTCATCCGCATGGTCGCCGCCACCTACCCAGCTCCGCCCGCACCGCCGCTGCCCGAGGACGCGCCCCCCGTCGCACCCGTGCTCTCGGACGCCTCACAGCCAGAGGAGTCGGCAAGGGCCGAAGGCACCGCTCGTCGTCCTCGCGCACCCCGCAAGCCCCGTACGCCCAGGACCACGGCCGAAGGCTCCGAGGTCGCCTGATGACGACGGCTGAGGCGGTGGACGCGGGCTTCTGGGGCCACTCCCCCGACGCCCCGCTCGACCTCGGAGACCTGAGGCCGTTCGAGGTCCAGTCCATCGCCTCACGCCTGATCGACCGCACCATGCCCGCCCTCGCCGACACCCTCGCGCGGGTCGGCAACTGCTCCCACCCTGTGCGCCTCGTCGGCCGCTTCGATGTCGTCAACGCGCGGACGGGCGAGATCGTCGAGACGTTCCACTCCGCCGACCAGCCCCTCGGGATGCTCTACAAGCCTTGCGGCAACCGGCGCGAGGACGTCTGCCCTGCCTGCTCGCGCGTCTATGCGCGTGACACCTTCGAGCTCATCTCGACCGGCCTGCACGGCGGCAAGGGCGTCCCCTCAACCGTCGCAGCGAACCCCCTCCTGTTCGTCACCCTCACAGCGCCATCGTTCGGCACTGTCCACGGTGTGCGGGAGAAGGACCGGAGGCCGCAACCGTGCCACCCTCGATCCCGTGCGACGGTCTGTCGGCATGGTCGATCCACGGCATGCTGGACCCGGCACGAGAAGGACGACGCCGTCGTTGGCGCTCCACTGTGCCCGGACTGCTACGACGTCGACTCCGCGGCCGTCTGGCAGTGGTTCGCTCCCGAGCTGTGGCGTCGCTTCACCATCGCCCTGCGTCGACACCTCGCCGCAACCCTTGGTGTCGCAGCTTCCGGCCTGAAGAACCACCTGCGCCTCGAGTACGCCAAGGTGGCCGAGTTCCAGGCTCGCGGCCTCGTCCATTTCCACGCCCTCGTACGCATCGACGGGCCGGACGGACCCGGCTCTCCCGCCCCCGTACCGGCAGCCTCGCTGGCCGACGTCGTTCGCGCTGCCGCGGAGTCCGTTCGGTACATGGCTCCTGCCGCCGACAACGGCGACGCCGACCGGGTACTCCGCTTCGGTCAGCAGGTCGATGTGCGAGAGGTTCGCGGGGGTGCGCCCGCTGGTCAGGACGTCACCGCTGAGCAGGTCGCCGCCTACCTGGCGAAGTACTCGACCAAGTCGGCGGGCGTCGACCCCGCCCGGCCCCGCCCCCACCTCGCCACCATGACCGCGGCCTGTCGCCGGCTCGCAGCACGTGCGCTCGCCGGCTGCCCATTCCAGTGCTCTGAACGCGCCGCAGACCGGCACCCGAGCCTGTGCGGTGACTGCTCCGCCAATCAGTACGCACTGCTCGGCCACTGGTCCTCGATGCTCGGATTCCGAGGCCACTTCTCCACGAAGTCTCGGCGCTACTCCGTGACTCTCGGTGCTTTGCGTCGTGCTCGGCACCGGTTCCAGCGGCTCATGGCCGACGCTTGCCGCGACGGTCGAACCCTTGACACACGCGAGCTCGAAGCCCGGCTCATGGCCGAAGACGCCGAAGAGGCGACACTCGTCGTCGGGTCGTGGACCTTCGAAGGGTCAGGCTGGCCCCGGGCAGGAGACAAGGCCCTTGCCGACGCTGCCGCCTCCCGCGCCCGCGAGTACGCGCAGTGGCGGAAGGAGCAGCGCACCACCCACCACCCGGCGCGATAGCCGACCCAGACATTCGAGGCACGAAAGGAACAGCTCATGAGCACACTCACCGGCGAGTCACTGGTTCTGACGCAGGCCGAGGTGGCCACCCTTCTCCGTATTCCGGAGGCGACGTTGCAGGACCTCGCGAGGCGGGGACACAGCTCGATCCCGCGCGCGTGGAAGGTCGGGAGGGCGTGGCGGTGGCTCGCGTCGGACGTGGACGCGTTCATCGCCTCCCGGGGCGAGCGGCAGGCACCATGAGCGTCAAGAAGCGCGTCTACTCGTACACGGGCGACAACGGTGAGCCCCGCACGCGTACCGTCTGGCGCGCCCGCGTCTGGACCTACCCGCCGCACGGCCCCCGCCGCGAGGTCGAGGAAGAGTTCTCGACACGTGCCCAGGCCGACGCGTGGGAGCGAAAGCAGCGAGACTCGGCCAGGGGACGCAACCTCGACCTCGAACGCACCCGGTTGTCCGACTCGGGACTCTGGGAGCGGGCCGAACCGGTCCTTCGACGCCGGCTCGCACCGCGGACGTTCAGCTACTACCGCGACGGGTGGAACGCGCGCGTCATCAAGACCTTCGGCGCCACGAAGGTCGGTGACATCTCGGTCGGTGAGGTCGAACGCGCTCAGGCGGAGTGGGCACGGACCGGCAGCGTCCACACAGCACGCCAGGCACGGTTCGCCCTCTCGGCCGTGCTGGGCGTCGCCGTTCGGGACGGGCTGCTCTCCGCGAACCCCGCGAGGTCCGCGAGGTCCGCGAGGTCCGCGAGGTCCGCGAGGTCCGCGACATCGTCGAACGCGGAGAAGCGCCACCGCCAGGAGCGCAAGGTCGGCATGACGCTCACCCCCGCGCAGCTCGCATCCCTCGTCGAAGCGGTCCGTGCGCTGCCCAACGGTGAGCCCTACGCGGTGATGGTCGACCTCATGGGATCCGCCGGTCTTCGCTACGGCGAGACTGCCGCCCTCCAGGTAGGTGACGTCGACCTCACGCGCGGGATCCTGAGCGTCACGCATTCCGTCTCCGAGATGACGAAGGACGACGCCGACCTGGCAGCCGGCTACTCACGTGAAGGCAACCTCGTCTGGGGACCGCCCAAGGGAGGCAAGAGCCGCCTGGTCCCGATCCCGAGGCACCTGGTCGACCCGTTGAGCGAGCTGCTCGCCAAGCAGCCCCGGTCGGCCCAGGTGTTCCGATCGGAGCGCACGGGCTACGTGATCCGGGGCAACGTCCTCAAGTCCAAGGTCAAGGTGTCCAAGGGCGACGGAACGGCGATCCAGGGATGGACTGCGTTCGTC
Source organism: Oerskovia douganii (assembly GCF_015142735.1). Lineage (GTDB taxonomy): Bacteria > Actinomycetota > Actinomycetes > Actinomycetales > Cellulomonadaceae > Oerskovia > Oerskovia douganii. The sequence goes on from NZ_JACSPN010000017.1 coordinate 12,313, forward strand.
GCGTGGCTCGGGTTCGCAGGCCTCCGGGTGCACGACCTGCGGGCCACGGCCGCCACGAACATGCTCGCAGCGGGCGTCCCTCCACACGTCGTGCGTGACATCCTGGGGCACGAGGACATCAAGGTGACGAACGGCTACGCGCGGTCCCACGACGACGCGTTCACCCGGGCCGTGGAGTCCCTGGCGGCCTACTCGCAGCGGGGCGGTGAGTGACCGTGACGGGGAACGCGACGGGGAGCAGCCGCAACCACCCCGGGAACGACGAAGGCGCGGCCCCTAGTTTCCTAGGAACCGCGCCGATTCGCGTACTGTGCGCCCGGAGGGATTCGAACCCCCAACCTTCTGATCCGTAGTCAGAACTTATTGGAACTAGACTAGGGATAAGGCGCCGTTCGGCGCCCCAGGCAGCCTCCGAGTTCTTCGACAGTTCCGACTAGTCGGCTACAGTGTTGGCTACATACCGAACGGAGTTCCAGATGACAGCCAGGACCAGGCGCGAGCACGGCTCCGGAGGTGTCTACCAGCGCGCATCCGACGGCCGCTGGATCGCCACCATCGAGGCCGGCACCACCATCAGCGGCACCCGCCGACGGATCACCGTCTCCGCCAAGACCGAGGCCGAGTGCAAGGCCAAGCTCAAGAAGAAGCGGCAGGAGATCGACCGCGACGGCGCACCTGCAGCTGGAGTGCACGGCAGCACCACGGTCAAGACCTGGGCCGCCGAGTGGCTCAAGATGCACGAGCGCGCCGTCCGCCCGAAGACGTTCGCCACCGACCGCTCGAGCGTGGGTCGCTGGATCATCCCGACCATCGGCCGCCGACGCCTCGCCGAGCTCACCCCCGCGGACGTCCGCCAGGTCACCACGGCCGTCAGCGACGCCGGCCGCTCGTCCACCACGGCCCGATACGCGCAGGGCGTCCTGACCCGCATGCTGCGCGCCGCGATCGTCGAGGGCCACGCCGTCCCCCAGCGCGTCCTGATGACGAAGGCGCCCGCGAAGGCCGCGTCCACGCGCGGTGCGATCCCCATCGAGCAGGCCAAGGCCATCCTCGCTGTCGCCGCTGACCAGCCGGGTGGGTCCCGCTGGGTCGCCGCGCTCCTGCAGGGCATGCGGCAGGCCGAGTGCATCGGCCTCACCTGGGACTGCGTCGACTTTGACCGCGGCCTCATCGACGTGTCCTGGCAGCTGCAGCAGCTCCCGTACAAGGACCGAGCCCGGGGCATCTTCCGCGTCCCGGACGGGTACGAGGCGCGACAGCTGCGGCTCTCGTGGCACCTGGTGCGCCCGAAGACGTCGTCCGGCTACCGGGTGCTGCCCATGCTGCCCTGGTTCGCGACGTCGCTGCAGACATGGAAGGCCGTCGCCCCGGAGAGCCAGTACGGGCTGGTCTGGGCCCGCCCGAACGGCGACCCGCTGGACCCGCCGGAGGACAGCGAGGCCTGGAACGCCACCCAGGAAGCCGCCGGCGTCGCCAAGGCGAACGGCGAGCGGTACACACTGCACGAGGCTAGGCACACGACCGCGACGCTCCTGATGGAGGCCAACGTGCCGGACGTCGTGGTGACGTCGATCCTGGGGCACTCGAGCATCGTCACGTCGAAGGGCTACCAGCACGCCGCGGACAAGCAGACGCGCGACGCCATGGAGCAGGTGGCCGGGCTGTTGGGGCTCGGGGCCTAGCAGGCCCGTTCGATGCGGTCGAGGCGCTCAACGATGAGCAGCTTCTCCGCGTTCGTGAGGCGAGTCAGGCGGCGCCAGAGGACGTCGGACGGCACCTCGAGGTAGTCGGATGCCATGTCGAGGTTCTGCGGGTGCAGGGCCATGGCTTCGGCGATCTCGTCGACGTTGTCGAGGAGCCGATCGCATGCGAGGTCATCGGCTTCGCGCTCCCACCGGATGGCGAACCACTTCGCTGGCGCCTGGTGGGCGTGGTGCTTGAGGTCGATGTGCGCGAGCTCGTGCGCGAGGGTGGCGTTGCAGTTCGCCTGGTCGAGGTCGACGTCGAGAACGATGACGTTCTCGGTGGTGATCCAGGCCCCCCGTAGCGGCGCGATCTTCGCGAGTCCGATCTTCACATCGGGGTGTCGCTCGGCAGCGTCGCGCCACGGGGAGTGCCTGCTCATCCTGCCTCCTACTTGGCCTGCCTGATCTCTCGCGCTACTTGCAGTGCTCGCAGCTTGGCTGCGGTGACGACTTCGTCGCGTTCCTCGAGCGATAGCCCCTCGAGCGCCTTGGCGTCGATGTCGAGGAGGATGCCGTCCGCCGCTTGCAATGAGGGTGCCACATCGGCTTCGGCTAGTCCTCGTGCGACGCGGTCGAGGTAGCCCAGGGGCCACCCGAAGTAGGTCTCGATCTTGCCGAGGCTCGTGGATCGCGGCCATCGCTGGCCGTTCAGGAAGTCGTGGACCGTGCCGGGGTCGAGCTTCGCCTCGCGGGCGAGCTGGATCGGCTCCATGGAGCGCTCTCGGAGGGCCACTCGTACTGCTTCTCGTGCCTTGTCGTAGTCAGGCATGGGGAACCCCTCGCTGTGGTCACTGTGTCTCCGTCGTCTTCATGGAACACCAAGGATCTCGGTCTGAACAGTATGGAACTCTACACGGTTTGACTGGCAAAAGTGCTGGTCAACAGGGATCTCGCCCTGCCCTCAAGCCTGTCGTTCGGGTGAACTTCCATGCCATCTTCCGTGTTCACCGTTGACTTCACCGGAACTTAGTGGAACTATCGGAGACATCAAGGGAACAACAACGGAGTTCCCCAGACCTACGGAGCCCCCGATGCCACGTCCTTCCACGAAGACCCGCCCTGTTCCCCAGCGCGTGTCCCGCTCGGTGTCCACGTTCGCCGCTGCACTCGACCTGCCGGCGTCCTCGGTCTACGACCTCATCTACTCCGGTCGGATCGAGGCCAAGCGCGCTTCCAGCGCCCGCGGTGCCCGGTACCTGATCACGACGACGCCCGAGGAGTACCTCGCGAGCCTCGTCGACGCCTGACGCACCTGCTTCACCCCGCACATAGCAACGGGGCCCGGCGCATCCACCACAGACGACCGGACCCCATCACTCGAGAGGAACACTACCGATGGACAGGTACGAGAGGAACCTCGCGCTTCGCGAGGATGCCCCATCCGAGGTTGAGCTGGAGACGCTCGCGGACCTCATGGCTGACGAGGCCGAGCGCCGCTGGGAACTGGCAGGCGACCGATGAGCGCCGTCCGGGACCTGCGCCCCGGGGACCGCTTCCTCACCCCGGGCGGGCGCGAGCTGACCGTCCGCAAGACGCGGGCGTACACGCTCGGGCGCTACGGCACGGTCGAGGTCCTGACCGTCGAGCCGTACATCCCGACCGAGCCCGGGGAGACGTTCATCGCTGACGGCGCCTACCCCATCCAGGTCATCGGAGGTGCCGCGTGACCGAGGACCTGATCGACGCCGGCCGGGAGCTCACCACCGCCCAGCTGCTCCGGATCCAGATCGACTACGCCCGGCAGTACGAGCAGACCGGGGACGACGAGTGAACCCGCTGGGTGTGGCGATCGTCCTCGCCACCGCGACCACCCTCACCGTCGCAGCCGTGATCTACGGGGTGACCGCTCCCCCGATGTCCGGCGCCCAGCTCATCGCAGCCCCCGGACTGCTCCTGACCGCAGCACTGCTGCTGCACCGACTCGCACGCACCGCACGGAGGTACCAGCCATGACCACCACCAAGACCCAGTGGGCCGTCTGCTACTGCAGGGACGGGCTCCACTCCACGCCCGACCACGAGTCGTGGCAGAGCTCGCCCAACAAGCCGCACCACACGCTGACCCACTACGAGCCGACCGGTCACATCCTCAAGGAGGAGGTCGAGTCGACGATCACGGTCGTCGCCTACGGTGCCGCCTCGCCCGAGGCCATCGACCTCGGCCCGGAGATCGCCACGATCGACGTGGCCGAGCCCGCGCTCCAAGTCCGGCCGGGCGCCAACCGCCACGGTGCGGCCGCGGCCACCTTCTCCCTCGCGGGCGGTGCACGATGACCGCCACCGAGGACCGCATCCTGGTCCCCGGCTCCGCCGAGCACAACTCCCTCGTGACCGCGTCGAAGGTCGCCGCGATCATGGGCCACTCGCCCTGGGCGTCGCCCCTGTCCATCTGGCAGCAGATGAAGGGCATCGACCCGGGCGCAGCACAGACCCGCGAGCAGTCCCGCGGCCACTACCTCGAGCCCGCCGTCATGGCGTGGTGGCAGGACCAGCACCCCGAGTACACGCACGTCGCCGAGCAGACCGTCCTGTCCCGCGGCGAGCTCCCCTGGGCTGCCGCCACCCCGGACGGCATCGCCACCGGTGACGGCGTGCCCATCGTCGGCGTCGAAGCGAAGACCGCAGCCGACACCCGCGACGCCTGGGGCAAGCCCGGCACCGACGAGATCCCCCTCTACTACGCCATCCAGGCCATGTGGCAGATGCACCTCGGCGGACACCAGATCACCTACTTCCCCGTGCTCGGCGAGTACCTCACGTTCTCCGAGTACGTCATCGAGTACGACCCCCTCGTCGGCGCCGAACTCGAGCGGCAGGCGTTCGAGTTCTGGGAGTCGCTCCTGTACGACGACGCCCCGCCGCTCGACGACCACCCGGCCACGCTCGAGTCGCTGCGCCGCGTGTACTCCGACATCGACAAGGCGACCGACGTCTACATCGGGACCGATCTGGCCCGCCGATACGTCGCCGCGGTCGAGGCGGAGAAGGCCGGCAAGGCGGCGCTGACGGCCGCGAAGTCGGAGATGTCGAAGGCCATGACGAACGCCCGCCGCGCTCTGGTCGTGGTCGGTGAGGACGCGCTCCTCGTCGCCACCCGCCAGGCCGCAGCCAACGGCGCCCCTTACGTCAAGGCCGCCCCGAAGCTCCCCACCATCCCCTCGGAGGACTGACCCGTGACTGACCTGACCGTTCACCAGCCCGGCGCCCCCGCGGCGCTCAACGACAAGATCCGCTACGCCCAGGCGCTGTCCGGGTCGAACCTGCTCCCGAAGCAGTACAGGGAGCAGCCCGCGAACCTGCTGTTCGCGCTCGAGTACGCCGACGCCCTGGGGGTTGCTCCGATCAACGCGATCACATCGATCCACGTGATCGAGGGCAAGCCGTCCGCGTCGGCCGACCTGATCGCGTCGCTCGTTCGGCGCGCCGGGCACCGCCTGCGCGTCTCGGGGGACGACACGTTCGCAGAGGCGACGATCCTGCGCGCGGACGACCCGGACTACCCGTTCACGGTCCGGTGGGACATGGCGAAGGCGCGCCAGGCCGGGCTGACGGGGAAGGGCGTGTGGAAGGCGTACCCGTCCGCGATGCTCCGCTCGCGGGCCATCACCGAGGTCGCACGCATGGCCGCACCGGACGCGCTGTTCGGGGTGATCTACACGCCCGAGGAGCTCGGCGCGGAGGTGGACGCGGCCGGGGACGTCGTCCAGTCGGTGTCCACGCCTGGACGTCAGGTTTCCGCACCGGTGGCGGACCGGTCGGGGATGGCTCGGCTCCGCGCCGCCGTGCACGTCGAGGAGCCCGTGGCGCCCGTCGCGCCGGCCGCCCCGGTGGACGTCGTGGACGCCGAGGTCATGGCGAGCCCGGAGCAGCGAAACGCCGTGATCGTGGCCCTCGCGGCGGACGGCGTCCCGGAGGACCCGGCGTCCATCCTCGCGGCCTTGTCCGAGCGGGTGGGGCGGGAGATCTCCCACACGCGCGACCTGACGGCGGACGAGGCGGAGCAGATCCTCCTCGCCCTCGGCGGTGAGGGGTGACCAGCTCTCTTCTGCGTCGGGCGGTGGTCATCCTGCGCCGCCGCCCGACGCCCCACCGCAAGGCGCCCATCCGGACGGCGCACTCCGCCGCCCGCATCAACCCGGACACCCGCGGGGCCCTGACCATCGCGATGCTCGGGACGCTCGGCATCGTTTCCATCAGCTTCACCCTGTCCTTCGCCGGGCTGTCCGCGATCGCGCCCTGGGCTGCCGTCCCGGACAGCCTCGCCCCGCTCGTCCCGCTGTTCGTCGACGGCGCGATCCTCGTCTACACCTACTCCGCATTCGCAGCACGGGCCCGCGGTGAATCCACCGTCCGCCCGTGGACATGGGTCGTCCTCTGGACAGTCGTGTCCTCCGCGACCAACGCGGCGCACGCCTGGTCGTTCGGGCCCCAGGGATGGGAAGGCATCGTCGGCGCGATCTTCGCTGGCCTGTTCCCCATCGGGTCCCTCCTCGGGACACACGAGATCGCCGACCGCATGATCGCCCGCCCCGGTCTGGACGCCCTGGACGCCCCTGTCCCGGTCCCCGTCCAGCCCACCGGACACGCCGTCCACACCGAGCTCGTCCCGACGGCGCCCGCGATCGTCGCCGTCCTCGACCGAGACACGGAGATCCTCCGCCTGTCCCGCACCGAAGGGCTGTCCGTCCGCACCATCGCCACCCGCCTCGGCGTCGGCAAGACCACCGTCCACAACGTCCTCACCGCACACGGGGAGCCCGCATGACCACCATCACCCCACCACCACGACCAGCCCACCCGTTCTTCACCGCCCTCAACTACAAGCCGGCCGCCTGGGAAGAGCAGGCACTCTGCCGGCGCTTCCCGAACGAGTCCGACGCATGGACCAGCGGCAAGGGTGGCGGGGACGACGCCATCGAGATCTGCAAGACCCGGTGCCCCGTCCGTCAGGCCTGCCTCGACGCCGCACTGCGCGAGGAGGACATGGGGAACCTGGCCCGGATCGCCACCATCCGCGGCGGCCTGCGCCCCGAGGAGCGCGGCGTCCTGATCCGCGCACTGCGCGCGGCCCGCGCCAAGGTCGCCGAGGAGAACGCGGCACGGGCAGCCGCGCAGGCCGAGGAGGTGGCGGCGTGACCGTCACCGTCTACACCCAGCCGGCCTGCATGCCCTGCCTCGCCACCAAGCGACTCCTCAACCGCCAGGGCATCCCCTTCACCGAGATCGACCTCACCACCGACCCCACGGCCCTCGAGCTCGTCCGGTCCCTCAACCACCAGTCCGCCCCCGTCGTCATCGCCGGCGACACCCACTGGTCCGGGTACCGCCCCGACCAGATCCACGCACTCACCAAGGAGAACTGACCATGGCCGGAGACACCCAGCTCACGATCGTCGGCAACCTCACCGGAGACCCGGAACTCCGCTTCACCCCAGCCGGGGCCGCCGTCGCGAACTTCACGATCGCGTCCACGCCCCGCACGTTCGACCGCCAGAGCAACGAGTGGAAGGACGGCGACACCCTGTTCATGCGCTGCTCGATCTGGCGCGAGGCCGCGGAGAACGTCGCCGAGTCCCTCACGAAGGGCATGCGCGTCATCGCCCAGGGCAACCTCGTCCAGCGGTCCTACGAGAGCCGCGAGGGTGAGAAGCGCACCGTCGTCGAGCTCCAGGTCGAGGAGGTCGGCCCGTTGCTCAAGTACGCCACGGCGAAGGTCGCCCGTGCCGTGAAGGGCGGCAACGGGCCCGCCAGGCCCGCGAGCCCGCAGGCGTCCGGCGGCGACCCGTGGGCCACCGCCCCGGCCAGCACGGGCACCTTCACCGACGAGCCGCCCTTCTAGCCATGTCCCCACAGTCGCGCGTGGTGTCGGTCGTCCTGCCGGCCGACACCACGCTCAACTCCAACCGCAGAGCAGACTCCGCGCCCTACCGACGCGCCCCACGCACCGACGCCATCCGTAGCGCCTTCCGCCACGCCGCCCACGGCATGCACCCCCTCACCACCCCCGTCCACGTCGAACTCCAGCTCGAGTTCGGCCGCAACGCCCGCCGCGACGCCCCCAACTGGTGGCCCACCGCCAAGGCCGCGATTGACGGCCTCGTCGACGCCGCACTCATCACCGACGACTCCGACAAGCACGTCACCCGCACCGTCTTCCCCGCCCACACCACAGACCCCGCACTCCGCGCCACCAAGACCACCGGCGCCCGAGTCCGCCTCACCATCACGATCACGGAGGACCACTGATGCGCATCCGCAGCACCAAGCCGGAGTTCTGGCGGTCACGCACCGTCTCATCCGTGCCCTGGGATGCCCGCCTCGTACTCAAGGGCCTCGAGTCCTACGTCGACGACAACGGCGTCGGCAAGGACGACCTCGCCCTCATCGTCGGCGACGTCTTCCCTCGCGACATGGTCGCGAACCCTCGCGACACTCTCGCGAGGGTTTCCGAAGCCATCTCCGACCTCCACCAGGCGGGTCTGGTGTGGCGGTACGAGGTCGACGGGCGCGCACTCATCTACATCTCGAGCTGGGAAGAGATCCAGCGCATCGACAAGCCCGGCAAGGGGCGTTTGCCCAGGCCAGACGGCACTTTCGACTTCCGCGAGTCCGTGATTCGCGAGAGTGTCGCGAGCCCTCGCGAGACCCTCGCGCCTGGAACAGGGGAACAGGGGAACAGAGGAACAGGGGAAAAGAACTCTTCGTCACCGGCTACGCCGTCGACGCCGACCCCGCCGCCAGCATCGACCAGCACCGAGTTCGACACCTTCTGGGAGCAGTACCCCCGCAAGGTCGGCAAGCAGGCCGCAGCCAAGGCCTACACCAAGGCCCGCCGCTCCGTCCCCGCCGCGAAGCTCCTCATCGCAGCCCGCAAGTTCGCCGCCGACCCGAACCGCGAGCAGACGTTCACCCCGCACCCCGCGACCTGGCTCAACGAGGGCCGCTGGGACGACGAGCCCCTGCCCGCCCGTGAAGCCTCCCGCCCCGAGCCACCACGCCCAGGCGGCGACTTCTGGGGCAAGACCGTCACCGACCCCTACGGCCTCGAAGGAACGAACCCGTGAGCACCATCACCGAGTGGGACCAGACCACCAGCACCGAAGCCGAGCACGGCCTCGTCGGCATCGCCCTCCACGACGCGAACATCGTCGACGAGGTCAGCATCGAACCGGCCGACTTCCACGACCCCCGCTGCGAGGCCGTCTGGGCAACGATCGCCCAGCTCCGCGGCCAGGGCGGGCACGTCGACCCCGTGACCGTCCACGCGAACCTCCGCACCGGCATCCGCGGCATCGACCTCCTGTGGCTCGGCGACCTCGTCATCAACGCCCCCGTCGCCGCACTCGCCGAGCACTACGCCCGCCTCGTCGTCGAAGCCGCCACCCTGCGGCGCCTCGCCGCCACCGCCACCCGCATCCAGCAGATGGTCCGCGACAAGGTCCCCGGCCCCGACGCCATCGAGATGGCCCGCGCAGAGATCGACGCCTGCGTCCGAGCCGTCGCCACCACCGGGTTCGTCGCCGACCACTTCGGCGACATGCTCGACGCCCTCGAGGAAGAACCCGACCTCATCCCCACCCCGTGGGCCGACCTCAACCACATCATCGGCGGATGGCGCCCCGGCGCCCTCTACGTCATCGGCGCCCGACCAGCCGCCGGCAAGACCATGATGTCGACCCAGGCAGCCGTCGAGATCGCCCGCGCCGCAGCCGTCGGCATCGCCCGCACCGGCGGCGCCGTCGCCCTCAACAACCTCGAGATGTCCCGCCAGGAAGTCATGTTCCGCATCACCGCGCAGATGGCAGGCGTCCACCTCGGACGCATCCTCGACCGCAAGCTCACCGACGACGACTGGGCGCGCATCACGAAGTGCGCCCCCGCCATCTCCGCGCTCCCGCTCTCGATCGACGACAACCCGCGGGCCCGCCCCGTCGACGTCAAGGCCCACGCCCGCACCGTCGCCCGCACCGGCACCCTCGGCGCGATCATCGTCGACTACGTCCAGCTCATGTCCGCCGCCCCCGGCGACAAGCGGCCCCGGCAGGAAGTCGTCGCCGAGTTCTCCCGCGACCTCAAGATCCTCGCCAAGGAGCTCCACGTCCCCGTCCTGGCCCTCGCCCAGCTCAACCGTGAGTCTGCGCGCGGCGCCGCCCCGGTCGTAGCTGACCTTCGCGAGAGCGGCAGCCTGGAGCAGGACGCCGACGTCGTGCTGCTGCTCCACATCGACCCCGAGGACGAGACCGAGCTCAACGTCGGCGTCGGGAAGAACCGCCACGGACCGACCGGCACCCTCAAGCTCGTCCGCCGCGGACATCTCGCCCGCCTCGACGACCTGGCGTGGCGGGCGCACTGACCCTCACGGGACGTTTCCCGGGGGCAAGGGCGGACGAACAGGCCCCGTGGGCACTCCGGGACCACCCGACCTGAGATCTCCCGTCAGAACAACGTGGAACTTCACGGCTCCACCTCTTGCCTAGTTCCACTTTTACCGGCTAGAGTTCCAATGTCATCCACCACAGACACGGGAGTTCACCATGAACAACACCCTCACCCCGAAGTCCCCGACGCCGGCAGGGCCGGACACGATCGCGGAGATCGTCGACGGCGACCAGCACGCGATCGACGGCGACCGCCCGCTCCGCAAGCTCTTCCAGATCACCCCCGCCGGCCGCCTCGTCTGGGCCGACCGGTGAAGGGCCGTCACGCCGCGCCGTCCGACGTCGCGCTCGAGATCCGCGCCTACGACCACGCCCTCACCGGCGACCTCGGCCCCCTCCGCGGGAAGCGGCACAAGCTCGGCGCCGAAACCACCATCCGCTGCCACTACAACGCCTGGACCAAGTCCACCGAACGCACCCACGCAGGAGCCCCAGCATGAGCGCGAACCTCACCGCGACCGACCTGTTCTGCGGGGCTGGCGGCTCGTCCACGGGCATGGTCCAGATCCCGGGCGTGGAGGTGAAGCTCGCGGCGAACCACTGGGACATCGCGATCGAGACGCACAACGCGAACCACCCAGACACGGACCACCTGCAGGCCGACATCTCGAACACCGACCCCAGGTTCATCCCGACGACGGACCTGCTCTGGGCGTCACCGGAGTGCACGAACCACTCGCGGGCGAAGGGCCGCAAGCTCGCGGGCCAGCAGCCCGACCTGTTCGGCGACGTCCTGCCCGAGGCCGCAGCCGAGCGCAGCAGGGCGACGATGTGGGACGTCGTGCGGTTCGCCGAGGCCCACCACTACAAGGCGGTCCTCGTCGAGAACGTCGTCGAGGTCGTCGACTGGTCCTCCCCCTGGGGTGTGCGCGGCGGGCTGTTCCAGTCCTGGCTCGGCGCGATGCACGCCCTCGGGTACCGGCACCGCATCATCTCGATGAACTCGATGCACGCCCAGGCCTACGGGCTCCCGGCCCCGCAGTCGCGCGACCGCGTCTACATCGCGTTCTGGCGCACCGGGGACCGCGCCCCGGACTTCGAGCACATGCTGCGCCCCAAGGCGTACTGCGCGCGCTGCGACCAGATCGTCGACGCCATGCAGTGGTGGAAGAAGGGCGACGGTCAGACCCGCCCCGGCCGCTACCGCTCGCAGTACCTGTACCGGTGCCCGAACGTCGCGTGCCGCAACCAGGTCGTCGAGCCCGCGTGGCTCCCGGCGTCCTCGATCATCGACTGGTCGAACCCCGGCACGAGGATCGGGGACCGCGCCAAGCCGCTCGCCGAGAAGACGATGCGACGCATCCAGGTCGGCATCGAACGGTACTGGTCCCCGATCCACGTCGAGCACGGCGGCAACCAGTACGACGCCGCCGACCCCAAGCACGCCGGGTTCGGCGACCCAAGCTCGTACTACCGGGCCTGGCCCGCATCCGAGCCGCTGCGCACGATGCACACCCGCGAGTCCAAGGCGATCGCGTACACGCCCGTCATGGTCCCAGTCGAAGGCCGCGACGGGAAGCAGCCCATGACCATGGGCGACGCGCTGCGCACCCAGACGACCCGCAACGAGTCCGGCCTCGCGTTCCCACCATTCCTCGCCGAGCTCCGCGGAGGCGGCTCCACCGCGCGACCAGCCGCCGACCCGCTCGCAACCGTCACCGCATCCGGGAACCACCACGCCCTCATCCACCGGCACAACGAGGGCGGCGCCGAGATGACGACACCCGCCGGGGAACCTGTCCGCACCATCACCACCGCAGGCCACCAGTCGCTCCTCACCGGACAGACCGTCGACATCGCCGACGTCCGCTTCCGGATGCTCGAGCCCTCAGAGATCAAGCAAGCCATGGCCTTCCCCAAGGACTACCTCATGGCCGGCAACCGCCGCGAGCAGGTCAAGCTCTCCGGCAACGCCGTCACCCCGCCCGCCGCCCGCGACCTCGTCGCGACCGTCGTCGCCGCCCTCACCGGAGAGGCGGTGGCCGCGTGATGGACCCCATGCCCTACTCCCCCGACTGCGCCGCGGGCAAGCACCGCGCGTGCTCCGGCGACGCCTGGAACTACACCACCGACCAGCCCGCCGACTGCGCGTGCGGCTGCCACCACAAGGAGAAGACCACATGAGCCCAGCACCCATCGCCCAGTCCGTGTCGACCGAGTGGGTCGAGGCCCTGCCCGTCGGCACCCCGCTCCGCTGCACCGCCGCGCACGACCGCACCGTCCTCGCGATCAAGACCGGCAACGCCCAGACCCACGGCCGCGACATCTGGCAGACCACCGACGGCGCCACCGTCACCTCCTTCACCATCGCCAGCAACCACCCCGTGCTGCACGTGCCGGCGACCGAGCCCACGGTGTTCGCCATCCAGGACGACCTCCGGACCTGGCTCGACGAGACCGACATGGAACCGCCATTCAGCCACCTCCTGCGCGACGCCGACGACCGCCCCTGGATCCTCACCTGGAGCGAAGACGACCCGTTCGTCATCTCCTACCCCGAGGAGAGCGGAGACGGCGCGATGCCCGAGCCCGCCACCTACCACGGGCCGATCACGCTCCCCACCTACCCCGTCCGCCGCGTGATCGAGGAGACCCTGTGACCGCCCCGACCGCATCGAAGCCCACGACGCCGGCCGACCCCAACGATCTGCGCACCGCCCTCACCAAGCTCGCGGACGAGTGGATGCGACGTGCGCCGCTCATCCCCGAGGCCCAGGTCCGCACCCTGCTCGCCGCTCACCCGGCAGAGGTCGTGTCCGACACCCGACGCGAGGACGTGGCGCGAGTCGCCAAGTACCAGGCCATGCGGGATCACGAGCCCCGACACATGGGCTGCGCGTGCGGCGCCAAGTTCGGCGACTCCATCGACGCGCGGTGGCACCTTGCGAACCAGGTGACCGCCGCCATCTTGGCCGCGCTCCCCGCCCCGCCCGTGGTGGCTGACATCATGCGCGACATCAACGACCGTGTCGGGCGCGCCACGTTCGAGGGTGACAACTTCCCGGTCTACGCCGTCCCGCTGTACGTAGTCGAGGACGCCCTTGATGCCCGCCTGAGAGGAGCAACCCATGACTGAGTACACGCCCACGACGGACGTTGTCCGTGCGGAGTATTGGGAGCACGGGGCGTACCGCTATGGCCGTGCACGGGGCGACGAGTTCGAGGCCGAGTTCGACCGGTGGCTGGCCGCGCACGAGGCGGAGGTTCGGGAGCGCATCGCCCAGGACATCGCTCGTGCGGTCGGCGAGGGCACCGCATCCGACATCGCGAGAGGAGCAACCCGATGACGACCCGTTACTACACGGCCCGCGTCGCCGAGCTGCTGACCGAGCATCGCTTCCACTACACCGACACGGACGGCGTGGACTGGTGCCGTTGCGGCATGGACGAGTGCAACGGTCACGCCAACCATCAGGCGGAGGTGTTGGCTGCTGCTGGCCTGATCCCCACGAGCGTCGAGTGGGGCGTGTCCTGGCGAGGTGTCCCGCAGCAGTCTCTAGGCGGCCCGCTCACCGAGGATGAGGCCAGGTCCAGGGCGATCCACGACTTCGCGCTCATCGCCCGCCCCGCACACGACTGGAAGGACGCAACCGATGACTGACGCACGCACGTGGCTCGACCAGGTGGACGCACGCACCAACGCCATGCCCGGGCCGTGGGAGGTCAGGGACCGGGAGATCCGCGACCGGGACAACCTCGTCGTGGGGACGATCCTGCGGCCTGCGAACGCCGAGCACATCGCGGCCGCGCGGACTGACCTGCCCGCCGCGACCAAGAAGCTCCGCGCCGTGCTCGACCTGCACGCGCCACGGCCCTACGACGCGATCCGCGACGGCGTGGCATTCGGGCAGACCGACTACCCGGACCTGTGCTGCGAGTGCCGGTCGACCTACCCCTGCCCGACCATCACCGCACTGGAGGACGCATGAGCACCGACGACCTGACCCCACGCGCGAGGGAGTGGGCGCGAACTCGTGCCACGGGCATCGGCGCCCTCGTGTCCGAGCTGGCCGACGAGGTAGACCGACTACGCGCCGAGAACGAGCGGTACCGCAACCTCTGGGACCGCCACGGCAAGAACGACCTCCTCGCCGAGAGGGACGCGGCACGGGCAGCACTCGAACGCGTACGGGCGCTCACGGACCGCATCGAGGGGATCGACAGCGACTTCGCTCACCGCAAGACCATCGTCACCCACCTCCGCATCGCCGCCCTCGAAGGGAAGCCCTCATGACCCGCATCGACACCGTGGACCAGCTCAACGCACTACCCATCGGCAGCGTGATCCGACTCGGCAGCGGGCAGGTGTTCGTCCGCGTCGACCTTGAAGGGCGATGGGACTGGCAAACCCCAGGTTGCGCTGACTACTGGGGATCTGCCCACGTCCTGGCTGAGCACGACGGCCCCCACGCCCTGCTGCACGTGCCGGGGCGTGACCTCGTGCAGGAAGCCCAAGCCAACGCATGGGACGAGGGGAAGCGGGCCGGGCGCGCCGACGTACTCAGCCGCCAGCGCGCGAACACGACCCCCAACCCGTACCGAGACGAGGCCCCGCGTCAAGGTTGACCCCCGCAACCTGGACGCACCGGCCCGTAGCGCAAGGTTGAGTCAAGGCCTGAGACTAGATGACTCCCTCATCTAGCCTCAGGCCTTGTTCGTGTGCATGTCGAGGTGGTCGAGGAACGCCTCCGCGAGCTCGTGCCAACCCTCCGCCGGCACGTCTCCATCGATCATCCTTGTCGTCATCGAGACACTGACCTCGTCGCCAGCACGGGAGCGGATCCACAGCTCCGGCCCGTCGGGCTCCCAGCAGAGGCTGAACGTCTTTTTCCTGGCGTCGGCGCGGGTCATGACGATCGCGCCGTTGGTGCCGTTCCGCAGGTCAGTGACGACCTGGGAGAAGTCGCCGCTGTACGCCCAGCGAGGGAACACGTCCTCGAACGCGAGGTCGACCAGCCAGCGGGGCTCATCGAGGTGTTCGCGGCCGCACATGAGCAGGCCGAGGGCCATGCCTTCGGAGACCGCTAGGCGTTGGCGTGGGGCTGAGATCTTCATGCCTGGACCCTATCCGCACGCCAGAAGACCCCCGGCTCGGCGTTGAGTCCGGGGGTCTTGGTGGTGTTGGTGGTGGCATCGGTCGCCGCCTTCCCTGGGTGGGGTTGGGTCGCCGTGCCGGTCTTGGTGGGCCGCGGTTGCTGGTCATCGTGGGGCCTTCCTGTGGGGGCTGGGTTGGTGGGGCGCGGGTGTTGGTGCTGGTCAACGTCACCGTGTCCGGTTTGTCGTCATGAGTGGAACTCTACACCGTGTAGTTCCACTGTCAACCCGCAACAGTTCCAAAGTCAACCCCCTACACCTACGCTAGTTCCATGACCAACCAGGAATGCGCACTCAACTGCGGCCGCCAAGTTCCTGACTCGTCCTACATCTGCCCACCATGCGGCACCACCACCACCCGCCTCCTCCAGTCCGTCCAAGACGAGCTCATCGAAGGCCCACCACGCCGCGTCATCCCCGGCCTCGCCACCGACCTCGACACCGCCATCACCCGCGAAACCAACTTCGGCACCGGCGGCAGCGCATCCGGCGAAACCCCAGTCCTGTTCAACACCAGCGCCTCCGAAGCCCGCACAGTCCTCCTCTCCGCCCTCGCCACCTGGACCGCGCTCATCGCCGAGCAACGCGGCCTCCCCCACCCCGCCTACCTCCTCCGCGACCTCGCCGCCTTCCTCGAACACCAGGTCACCTGGCTCCGAGCCCAGGCCGCCGGCGCCGAAGCCCTCGACGAGATCACCGCGGCACTCCGCAACGCGACCCGCGTCATTGACCGCCCCGCCGACCGGAAGTACGCCGGGCCCTGCACCACCCCCGACTGCGACGGCGAGTTCATCGCCTACGACCAGGCCCGCCTCGCCCACTGCCGCGACTGCACCGCCACCGTCGAACTCACCGCACGCCAAGACGAGCTCCTCGAACGGGCGAACGACATGCTCCTCACCGCCCCCCAACTCGAGAAGGCCCTCGGTGGCCTCGGGACCGAGGTCCGGGCCAAGCGCATCCACGAGTGGTGCGCCCGGGACCGCCTCACGAACCGGGGCACACCTGACCGGCCCATGTACCGGGTCGGGGACGTCCGCCACCTCGCCGCGCTGGCCGCGGCACGCAAGGGAAAGGCAGTCGCATGACCGAGACGCCGATGCAGCGCGTCGAGTACCTCCTCGGGCGCGTGAAGGAGGAAGAGGCGCGCGTCAAGGCCGCGGAGGACCTGAACGAGAAGCTCTACCGCTCCGACTCCGCCGTCCGCGAGGTCACCGCCGAACCCGTGCGCAACGGGTGGCGGTTCTGGGCCCGCACGAAGCACCACGGGCCCTACAAGTGGGACACCGAGGAGACCGAGTTCGTCCTGACCGACGACGAGGTCGAGGCCTTCCGACGCTTCCTCGACGTGTACGCCAGCCAGCGGACGGCCGCGAAGAAGTCCTACGAGGACCAGATCCTGCACCCGAAGGAGCGGCGCTGATGGACGGCCCGCACGAGTGGCTCGCATGGTTCCCGCCCGCTTGCGTCCTCGCCGCCCTCATTGGCCTCGCCATCCTCGGCTTCTTCCCCCGACCACCCCGCCACTAGGAGCACCCGTGAACCGCGACCAGATCCTCGACACGGCAGGCAGCCTCATCAACGGCGACCGCGCCCGCGACTACGGCGACGCCGCCGAGAACTTCCAACGCATCGCCGACCTCTGGTGCCCGATCCTCGGGGTCGACGTGACAGCGACCGACGTCGCCTTGTGTCTGACGCAGCTCAAGGTCGCGCGCCTCATCACGTCGCCGGGGCACCAGGATTCGTGGGTGGACGCGGCGGGGTACGTCGCGCTCGGTGGGGAGATCGCGTCCAGGTCGGCCGCTGTCGACGTCGTGCAGGAGCCCGCAGCCCCCGCGTGGGGCTACGACCCTGCCGGGCCGCGCCTCGACCACCCGGCGTTCGACGCCGAGACCATCTACCCGCGCAACACCGCAGCTATGAGCGCTGCGAACGCCGCCGGTGTCCTCGCCGAGCCCTCCCGCTTCGACACGCTCTACGCGGACCCGCAGGGCGAGACCGTCGTCAGGGGCACTGAATGAGCCTCGCCGAACTTCACACACGCGACACGGTGCGCCGCGGCGGGACCTGCACCGTCACCCGCATCCGCGCCGCACTCCCACCCGAAGACCTCGCATGGCTCGACACCGCCCTCGCCGCCCACCCCGACGACGAACCCGCCGCCGGCATCGCCCGCACCCTGACCGCCGACGGCCACCCCATCAAGGGCCAGACCGTGGCCCGCCACCGACGAGGAGAGTGCACCTGTGAGTGACGACCCCACCGCCGCAGCCCTGACGGACGCCCTGGCGCGCCTGACCGCCGTCCGCGAGTACGTCGAGCACCCCGGCAACTGGGGCGCCCTCGACGGGCGCCGACGCCTCCTCCTCGGCCTCCTCGACGGCGAACCCATCAACTGGAAGGACCAGCCATGAGCGGCCGCAAACGGTACTCCAACGACGACATGCACAAAGCCATCGGCCGGGGCTACCAGTCCGGCCTAGCCGACGGCCGCGTCGGCGCGGTCTTCTCCCACGGGTACTGGCTGAACGACACCTCACGCGCCGAGGTCGCCCTCGACGAGGACGACGACCCGACCACCAGCGTCCTCGAACGGATCAAGGCCGAGTATGCCCGCCACGTCCCAGTGTTCGACCCGGAACAGACGCGTCTCGGGTACAGCATCTCGGAGAAGAACCACCACCTGTTCTCGTGCGCGGCGACCGACTGCCCGCACTTCTGGCCCTGCCCGACCTGGCACCTCATGCGCCACCTCGACGGCTCCGACCAGAGCACCTACACGTTCCCCGCCGTGCGGGACGCCGAACCCGAGAAGGGCCTCCACCTGTGAGTCTCGCTGACACGCACGCCCGCATCGCGCCCAAGGTCCCCCGGCCACGCACCGCCCCCACCGGGTTCGAGCCCGGGGTGAAGTACGACGCCGGCGAACCGTCCGTCGTCACACTCGCCCTCAAGGAGATCCCCGACGACGAGAAGCAGTGGCGCGACGAGATCAAGCGCGTCACCACCCTCGATCTGCCCGACCATCGGCGCGTCGAGATCCAGCAGGTCCGCTACTGGGGCGACCCCAAGGACCCGATGGTCTACGTGCGGTTCGGGATCCGCGACCGCGACCACGCGGACGGACCCGCCGTGGACCACGCGGAGCTCGTGCGCGTCGCCAAGACCAACCGGCGCACCCCCGCGACGAAGACCAAGACTGGCCGCACCCGTGTCACCGTCCTCGCCGACCCCCAGATAGGGAAGGTCGACCAGCACGGCGGCACACCCGAGCTCTACAACCGGCTCGAGGACATGCTGACCCAGCACGACCAGATCGTGCGCGAGACCCCGTGCGACGACGCCGTGATCCTCGACCCCGGCGACCTGACCGAAGGGTTCGAGAACACCGCCCAGCAGGCCCACACGAACGACCTGTCCTTCCCGGAGCAGCTGCGGCACGCGCGCGTCATCCTGACGAACGTCGTGACCCGCCTCGCGGCCCGCCACCGGTCAACGCTCGTCGCGACCGTGCCGTCCAACCACACCCAGTGGCGCCGCGGGAAGGACCGACTCGGGAAGCCTGGCGACGACTTCGGCCTCGAGACCCACCGTGCCGTCGCCGACGCCCTGACCCTCGCGAAGCGCGGCGACATCACCTTCACCATGCCCGACCCGTGGGAAGAGTCCCTCGCGCTCACCGTCCGCGGCGCCATCATCGGCCTCGTCCACGGACACCAGGCCCGCTCCGGCCAGTTCCCGACGTGGTGGGCGAAGCAGACCCACGGAGACCAGCCCCTCGCGGCCGCCACGATCGCCGTCACAGGGCACTACCACTCGTTCAGCATGCAACCAACGGGCGCTGTCGACGGCCGCGCGAAGTACTGGATCCAGGCCCCCGCGCTCGACGGCGGGTCGTCCTGGTGGCGTCACCTGTCCGGCGACACGTCCGAACCCGGAATTGTCACATTCACGGTCGACGATGAAGGGAATTGGGACAACCTCCGCGTCATCCGACCACGCGTCAAGATCCCATGCCTACAAGCTCCTGCACCCGACCTCGGGCTTGCTTGAGTCCTGTGTGCTTGTCGATGTCGTGGGCAGCCCGTTGATACACGGCGAACTGCTCGTTGACCAACGGGTGCTCATTCCGGCCAAGGAGAGGCGCGTCGAAATCATCGCGCTGATGAATTGTCGGGTCGTAGAGCAGTCCGTCACGTTCCAGCCAGACATGCTTGCCGACGTCGGGCGTTGCGAGCCTTCGGCCCTCCACGAGCTGCCACGTGCCGAAGCCATGCTCTTCGAGCAGGGCCGCGGCGATCCGAGACGCGACCGTGCACTTCCATTGCGGGAAGCCGATCAACCCCTCAACCTCCTCATGTCCGCACTGCGCGAACGCCGCGTTGAGCCGGTCTGTGAATGCGACGAGGTCGGGGTCCATTCATCCATTGTCCCATCTTCTGATTCTGTTCCAGATTATCCACAGGAGAAGCCATGAACTCAGGAACACAACCATTCCATGTCGGAACTCGCCCCGGTAAACTAAGGAACATGGCAGAACTCGACGACCTCCGCAAAGCAGCAGCCGCCCACCGCGACACCATCACCGCCGAAGCCGAAGCACGCGCAGCCCGGGACGCCGCGATCCTCACCGCACACGGAGCGAACTACCCCTCCGACCAGATCATCGACGCGTCCGGCCTGTCCGGCGCCGGGTACTGGAAGGTCCTCGAACGCCACGGCGCCCCGAAGCGACCAAAGCACCGACCAGCCGAGGACACCCAGTGAGCCTGACCGTCGGGGACCTGACCCCGCAGCACATCGGCCGCACCGTCACCATCGACGGGTCCGGCGCACGCATCACGGGCCAGCTCCGGACACTCCGCGTCGAGACGGACTGGATCACCGAGATGCGCTTCGGGACCGACGAGTCGGAGCAGGTGCCCGGGCGGCAGACCATGACGCTCGCCGTCGGCGCCTGGACCACCGAGAACCTGCCGCTCACGACACCCGTGGAGGTCGCACCGTGAAGCGCTGCCGGGTCTGCGGACAGCCCATCATGTTCGTCCTCGTCGTCGGCTGGGTTCACCTCGCCCTGACCACAGACGGTCACGCCGCCAAGGAGAAGCGATGACCGTCACGAACGACGAGACGACCGGCGAACTGTCGACCTGCACGAAGCGCCTCCGCCCCATCGAGCACGGCCTGCTCCTCAAGGGCTGGCACGGCTCCCCTGGCACCCCTGTCTGGCGCACCCTGGACCGCGGCCACGCCTGCACCCAGTGCCCGAGCGGCGGCACCCACGAACCCGGAAGGATCACGCGATGACACTCACCGAGTTCGTCCTCGCCCGCATCGCCGAAGACGAGGCGGCAGCACACAAGGAGGACGCCGACTACGCGAACACGTCGCTCCTGCCGACCTACGACAGCGAGCACCAGGTCAGGTGGAACACCGAGCGTGTGCTGGTGGAGTGCGAGGCGAAGCGGCGCATCGTCGAGCGCTGCCGCCCGATCGTGGCAGTCGTCTGGCGGGAATCTGACCGGCTTCTCGCCAGCGCGTTCGACGAGACGCACATGCCGACCCTCGCGCACTCGGCCCCAATCTGGCCGAACGAGCACGCTGAGGAGACGCTGCGCGACCTCGCGCTCCCGTACAGCGACCACCCGGACTACGACGAGGCATGGCGCCCGTGACGTCACAGCACCACGACAAACGCGAAAGTCACAGCACCATGACACCCACCTGCGAGAAGTGCGGGCAGCCCCACCCCGGCTGCACCGGCCACACCAAGAACGGGCCCCGCGCCGGCCTCCCCTGCGCCCGCCCCTGCCTGCCCGGCGAGACCTGCAATTCGCATGGTGGCGCGGCGCCACAGGTCCGTGCCGCCCGTCTTCGTCGCGCCCAGGAAGCCGAAGCCGCACGCCAGGTCGCCACCCTCGGCCTCCCCGTCGACATCACCCCCACCGACGCCCTCCTGCAGGAAGTCCAGTGGACCGCCGGGCATGTGAAGTGGCTCCGCGAGAAGGTCCAGGAGCTCGACGAACAAGCCCTCGTGTGGGGGACGACTGCTGAGTCCGAGAAGGAGTCCGACAAGAACGGCCGCGAGACCTCGTACACGGTGTCAGCGAAGCCCTCTGTCTGGTACTCGCTCTACCAGGCCGAGCGCGCCCACCTCGTTGCCGTCTGCTCCGCCGCGCTCAAGGCCGGCGTCGAGGAACGCAAGGTCCGCCTCGCTGAGTCCCAGGGCGACCTCGTGGTCGCCGTCATCCGACGCATCCTCGACGGCCTCTACGCCGCACTCCTCGCGGCCGGGCTCACCGCGGACCAGCTCGCCGACGCCTGGCAGACCGCTGTCGCCGACGTCGTCCCGCGTGAGCTCCGCGCCATCGCGAACGGTGCCTGACGTCGCCCGTGTCGGTGGTTCACGCCATACTCGCCACATGACCGCACCGAGTGACCTCAAGCCCGTCGGATACCAGCTCTGGTTCGCGCTCGGCGCGCTCGTCCTCGGCATCCTGCTCGCCGTCGCGCAGGTCCCTGTGGTCCCGTTCCTGCTGATCGTGTGCGCGGTGATCTGGGGCGTTATCGGCATCACTCGTGCAGTGAAGATCCACCGGTACGTCACCCGCCGCTGACCGGATTCCGCAGGGGTTACGTGCCCGATGTTGCGGTGATACATTCGTGTCGAATCGAAGGACGTGTCACAAGAGCCCGGTGAGCCGCATAGGCCCCGGGCTCTTCGCATGCCCGGTTCAGCGCGGAAACGCGCAGGTGCAGCAACTCCCCCGGACGCTTCGGCCACCGGCCCTGCACCTCGCCATCGACGACGCCACCCGGTGCGAGCCGGCGGGTGCAGGCTGGTTGACAGTAGTCAGCCCGTCGTCGATGCGCCCGATGGGTGAAGTGCTACGGAAGCACGGACGGCTCCAACCCGTTCAGCCCAGGTTCGACTCCTGGCACCCGTGCGCGGCGGGCGCACCCACAAGGTGCGCCTGCCAGCTGTAGTGGTCCCCTGACGTGACTAGGACGGGGAACGCGATCGGGCCCGTCACGGGGCCGCGGATCGTGGGGGTCTAGCCCACCTCCAGAGCCGAACACCGGCGAACGGGCCCTTGGTGAGGCCAGCCGATAGATGGCGGCGGCAGCTGCTTCGAAACCAGCCTGCGGGGGAACCCGCGTGGGAGTTCGACCCTCTCCCTCACCGCACAGTCCGGTACGTGGACCACACCGCATGCGCGCATGCCGGTCTGCGCGCCGGACTTCAAGCTCCCTGACGGTGTTGATGGAACCCCGCGAACAACGGTCGAGACCAGCGCGGAGAGCGACCCCGGCCCGTCAGGGCACCAACCGCGGATCCGGTTCATCCAGGTCCCATGAATGCACCGCGATCGGCACTCCAGGCATGACGAAGATGTGAGTCTCGTACTCCTCGCGCACAGAGCCGAGGTTCAACTCCCCCCAAGATCCCGTGCGCAAGATGTCCTTGATCGCAGCCCGAATCTGATCTGCACTGTTCGGAGCCAACGGGTAAGCCTGTCCGCCGTACACGATGTGAGCCATGAGCCGAGAGTAGCGAGGACACTCGCCCCAAGGAGGGTGAAATGTCGCTCGCCTTCCTCGAGCACGCCGCCCGCCAGTTCGAGCCCGCACCGCCCCCACGCTGGCCCTCCCCCGCAGAGATGGCCGTCGAGCTCGACCCGAAGTTCCGGCGCACCCCCGCGATCGACGTCATCAACGCCGCGATCCTCGAGACCCTGAACACCCCCGACGGGCGCCTCATCGTCTCCATGCCCCCGCAGGAGGGCAAGAGCACGCTCGCCACGAAGTGGGCGCCGACCTGGCTCCTGCAGGACCGGCCCGACACGCGCATCATCATCGCGTCCTACGCCGCGAACGTCGCCCGCCGCATGGGCCGCCTCATCCGCGGCGAAGTCGGCACCCACACCGACGCCCTCGGCATGCGGATCGCGGACGACGTCGCAGCCCAGCACGAGTTCCAGATCTCCGGGCACCTCGGCGGCGTCTACGCAGTCGGCATCGGCGGTGGCCTCACCTCACGCCCCGCCGACCTCATGATCATCGACGACCCCCTCAAGGACCGCGCCGAGGCCGACTCCGAGGTCTACCGCGACCGGGCCTGGGACTGGTGGACCGACGTCGCCTCCACGCGACTCGCCCCCGGGGCCCCCGTCATCCTCATCCTCACCAGGTGGCACCACGACGACCTCGCCGGCCGACTCAAGGCCGCCGAAGACGGGCACCTCTGGAAGGTCCTGAACATCCCCGCGCAGGCCGACCACCGGCCCGAGCACGGCGAGACCGACGTCCTGGGCCGCCAGCCCGGCGAGTACATGATCTCCGCCCGCGGCCGCACCCCGGCCCAGTGGGAGCGCCGCAAGATCCAGTCCGGCCCCCGCACCTGGGCCGCACTCTTCCAGGGCCGCCCCTCACCGGACCAGGGCGACCTGTTCCCCGCGGAATGGCCCCGCTTCGACCAGCCCATGCACGTCAACCGTGCCGACGGGTCCTGCTGGATCCCCGGCCACGACTACGAGCTCGTGCAGTCCTGGGACCTCGCGTTCAAGGACACCAAGGCCAGCGACTACGTCGTCGGGCAGGTCTGGCTCCGCATCGGCGCCGACGTCTACCTCCTCGACCAGGTCCGCGCCCGACTGTCCTTCACGGCGACACTGGACGCGATCAAGGCCATGTCCGCGAAGTGGCCCCAGGCCGTCGCGAAGTTCGTCGAGGACAAGGCGAACGGGCCCGCCGTCATCAACGCCCTGTCCCGCCAGCTCGCCGGCCTCATCCCGGTCGAGCCTGAGGGCAGCAAGTATGCGCGCGCAGCCGCGGTGTCGCCGTTCGTCCACTCCGGGAACGTGCACCTCCCCACCGCAGAGATGCTCCCGAACGTCGAGGAGTTCCTCGAAGAGACCCGCGCGTTCCCGAACGGCGCACACGACGACACCGTCGACGCGTTCTCCCAAGCCGTGAACCGGCTCCTCCTCATGCCCCTGTGGGAAGAGGACCACCTCGACTCCGACGACTTCGTCGACGACAACCCGCACGCCTACCTCGGCGGCTACTAACCCCGGAAGGCGGTGACGTGTTGCGCATCCGCCAGATCCTCGGCATCCAGGAGTCCCCCGTCGTGACCGCCGCCCTCGACCGCGCACGCGCAGCCGAGAACCAGGCCGAGCAGCTCGCCGAGTCCATGGCCGACCTGCAGCGTGCCCTCGACGACCCGGGCTGGGACTCCCTGATCCGGGGCGGCGACCGGGAGTTCAACCGCGAGGGGCTGCGGCGTGCCGCGCAGGCCGCCCGCGTCATGGCCGTCGCGAACCCCCTCATCAAGCGAGGCCTCGGCATCCGCCAGGCGTACGTGTGGGGGCAGGGCGTCCAGATCCAGGCCCGCGCCACCGGGAAGAACGACACGAACAAGGCCGAGCAGGACGTCAACGCCGTCGTGCAGGCCTTCCTCGACGACCCGGGCAACCGGGCCGCGTTCACCGGCGATCAGGCTCAGGAAGAGTCCGAGCGGGTCCTCGGCACCGACGGGAACTTCTTCCTCGCGTGCTTCACCAGCCCGCTGACAGGCTTCGTGCAGGTCCGCTCCATCCCGTTCGACGAGATCGTCGAGACCATCACGAACCCCGACGACCTCGACGACCCCTGGTACTACAAGCGGGAATGGGTCCAGCGCGAGCTCACGCTCGACGGCAAGCAGACGGAGACCACGAAGACCGAGTACTACCCGGCACTCGGGTACGCCGGCCGCACCCGCCACAAGTGGATCGACGGGTACAAGGTCAACCTCGACACCCCGATCCACCACACCAGCGTGAACCGCCTGGACGGGTGGCAGTTCGGCATCGGCGACGCCTACGCGGCGCTGCCCTGGGCTCGCCTGTACAAGGACTTCCTGTCCGACTGGGCCGTCCTCGTGAAGTCCCTGTCGCAGTTCGCGTGGAAGGTCACGACGAAGGGCTCGAAGGCGCAGACGGCTCGCGCCGCACTGCGACGCCGCCCCGGCGGTCCCGACGTCCCCGGGAACGAGAACAACACCGGTGCGACCGCGGTCCTCGGCCAGGACGCCTCGCTCGAGGCGATCCCGAAGACCGGCGCCACGATCGACTCCGAGTCCGGGCGCCCCCTCGCCGCGATGATCGCAGCCGCTCTCGGCATCCCCGTCACGACCCTCATGGCAGACCCCGGCCAGACCGGTGCCCGCGCCGTCGCCGAGACCCTGAACCTCCCGACCCGCCTCGAGATGACGCAGCGCCGCTCCCTGTGGGAGGAGACCTACCGGTCGATCCTGCAGTACGTCATCACGCAGGCTGTGAAGGCACCCCGGGGCCCGCTGCAGGGCGTCATCACGCGTGACCCGTTCTCCCGCCGTGAGGTCATCGTCCTGACGGGCGACACCGACACGACGATCGAGTTCGACTGGCCGCCGCTGGACGAGGTCCCGCTCAACGTCATCATCGAAGCGATCGCGAAGGCCGACTCCACGAAGACCCTGCCGCCGGTGCAGATCGCAAAGCTCCTGCTCGCCGCGCTCGGCGTGAAGGACGCGGACGAGATCATCGACGACCTCACCGATGACGACGGGAACTGGCTCGACCCCTACGCCACGGTCGGGCAAGCCGTCGGGGACGCGGCCACGGCAGCGTTCCGTAGGGGTGTCGACCCGTCCGAGGCGGTGCGCTGATGGCCGTGAACCGGGAGACCCTGCGCCTCCTACGGTCGATGCGTGTCGCCGTCGACAAGACGGTCGACGCCGCGACGAACGACCTCGTGAAGGCGTGGGTGTACGCGTGGGACAACCTGTCCCGCGACTGGGAACTGGCCCTCACGGACCTGATCGCCCAGTCGCAGGACGGGGCCTGGCCCACGCGGTCCACGATCTACCGTGCCGAACGCGTCCTCAAGGCCCTCGACGCCACGCAGGACGCTCTCGAGCGGCTCGCGCGTGAGGCCGGGGTCCGGATCGTCGAGGACCTGTCCGGCATCACGACCGAGGCCGCGGAGTGGCAGGCGCGCCTGACCGCGTCCCAGATGCCCGCCCAGGCTGGCACGCAGGCGACGCTGACCGCGTCGTTCAACCGAGTCGACCCGGACGCGCTCGCCGCGATCGTGAACCGCACGACCCAGCAGGTCACCTCGACGCTCCTGCCCCTGTCTATGGAAGCGACAGCGTCGATGAACGCGGCCCTACTCCGCGGGGTCGCCCTCGGTGAGAACCCGAAGACCGCGGCACGGGCCATGCTCAAGCGCATCGAGTCAACCTTCAACGGTGGCCTCACACGCGCCATGAACGTGGCCCGCACCGAGATGCTCGACGCTCACCGCGGCGCCGCCTACGCGCAGGACCAGGCCAACGCCGACGTCCTCGCCGGATGGGAATGGTCCGCCAGCCTCGACCGGCGCACGTGCCCGTCCTGCCTCGCGCAGCACGGCCGCCAGCACCCGATCGACGAACCCGGCCCCTACGACCACCAGCAGGGCCGGTGCGCGCGCGTCCCCGTCACCAAGTCGTGGGCCGAGCTCGGGTTCAAGGGCATCACCGAACCGAAGTCCCTCACCCAGGACGCCCGCGCGTGGTTCGACGGCCTGCCCGAGAAGGACCAGCTCCAGATCATGGGCCCGGCCCGGCTCGAGCTGCTCAAGTCCGGGGACATCGGGTGGGACGACCTGTCCCAGCGCCGCACCGCGACCGGGTGGCGCGACTCCTACACCGTCACCCCGGTGTCTGCCCTGGCGTCGGCCTGAACCTGTCGTCCGGCCCTTCGAGCGCGACTGACCCGCACCGGGCGCAGGCGTGCTCCAGGTGCGCGCCATCACGGCCTAGCACCGCGCCCGTGAACACCCACACGTGTTCGACGCAGTCGACCCTGTCGACTTCGCTCACCGACCCATCATC
Organism: Oerskovia douganii; assembly: GCF_015142735.1. Lineage (GTDB taxonomy): Bacteria > Actinomycetota > Actinomycetes > Actinomycetales > Cellulomonadaceae > Oerskovia > Oerskovia douganii. The sequence goes on from NZ_JACSPN010000017.1 coordinate 39,497, forward strand.
TCCCGGAGGTCAACCATGCCCGTCGCGATCACTGAGTCCGCGCCGTTCGCGCAGGCCGCGACCCCCGCGGACGGGCCCGGCCGCCTGCTCATCCGCATCATCTCGGCAGGCCGCGGATCGTCCGGTGTCTACCCTGCCGAGACGCTCAAGGCCGCAGCCGAGGCGAAGGTCTTCAAGGCCGGCACGCACATGCGCATCGACCACCAGACCGACCAGGAGCGGTACGACCGCCCCGAGGGCAGCGTCTGGGACACCGCGGCGGTCCTGACCGAGGACGCCTGGTGGGACCAGGCGACGGAGTCCCTCGTGTCTGAGGCCCGCGTGTACTCCCGGTTCCGCACGATGCTCGCCGAGATGGCCCCCGACATCGGCGTTTCCATCCGTGCCAGCGCAGAGGTCGAGGCCGGTGACTGGGACGGCGAACCCGCCCGCATCATCACTCGCCTCGTCGAAGCGAACACCGTCGACTTCGTCACCCGGGCCGGCCGCGGCGGCCACATCATCGAGGTCCTCGAGGCCGCGCGCGTCGAGGAGGCCCGCAACGTCGGGCAGTGGGTCGAGTCCCGCATCCACCGCGACTTCACCGTCATCGCCGACGAGATGTTCGGCGATGGTCGCCTGACCCGCGAGGAGCGCATCGCGCTCTCCGGCGCCATCGGCGAGGCCCTCGACGCGTTCGTCAACCGCCTCGAGTCGGGCGCCCCCGACCTGTACACCCGCGACGTCTGGGAAGAGCCACCCGCGGCCACCCAGGCCGTCGAGGCCACCCCCACAGATGTCCCGAGCCGTCCGGCCGGGCAGACCACCGCCACCGAATCCCAGGAGGGAACCATGGCAACGACCGAGATCGAGGAGAGCCGCCTGGCTCAGCTCGAGACGGACGCCGGCCGGGCCACCGTGCTCGAGTCCGAGCGCGACACCGCCCGCCGCGAGCTCGCCGAGGCACACGCCGCGACCGACACCGCAACGGCCGCCCGCATCATCGCCGAGGCCAACGTCGACTTCGACGAGCTGCAGACCGCGGGCCTCCTGGCCTCCGCTCCGCGCATCGCCGAGTCCGGCCGCCTCGACACCGACGCCTTCACCAAGGCCGTCGCCGAGCACGCCGCGAAGATCGCCGAAGCCCAGGGCGCCGGCAGCGTCCGCGGCGTCGGAGGCGGCACGACCATCAGCGGCGGCGCCCCGACCGTCGCCCAGCTCGACGAGGCTGGCGCGTCCGCGTTCGGCCGCAGCGTGAAGGAGGCCTGACATGAAGAACCTCATCCTGCACGAGGCGCGACGCATCTCGCTGCCCGTCCCCGCCGACACCGCATCCGGCGCCCCCGTCAAGGTCGGCTCCATCATCGGCGTCACGGCGACCGCTGAGGGCGAGGGCGGCAACGCCCCCGGCACCGCGACGGTCTGGCGCGAGGGCTCCTACGAGCTCCCGGTCGCCGGCGCGATCGCCTCGGTCGGCCTGCCGGTCTACATCACGGCCAGCAACACGCTGACCGCCACCGCCGGCACGGACACCCTCTTCGGGTACTCGCACGGCACCAAGGGGACCGGCACCGGCCCCCTCCCGGTCATCCTCGCCCAGGTCTGAGAAAGGACCCACCATGACGCTCTCCAACGTGGGTGAGGCGTTCGGCCTCACCGATGCCGGGACCCTCCTCGGCTCCAGCCCCACCGCCCGCCGCTCCTACTCCCCCGCCCGCCGCCAGGCCATCGCCGAAGCGACCGAGCTGTGGGGCAAGGCGTGGGGCGGCTCCGACCGTGCCGCACTCCTCGTCAAGGAGGCGCTGTCCACGAGCGACCTGTTCCGCTCCGCGACCGGCGACGTCCTCGACCGCGAGCTCCTCGCCCGCTACACGGACCTCCCCGTCCAGTGGACCGGGTTCGCGCGCCGCACCACGGTCAAGGACTTCAAGCCGAAGAAGCTCATCGACATCCTCGGCGGCCGCACGGCCCTCGACGTCGTGCCCGAGCTGTCGGAGTACCCGAACGCGGTGCACGACACGAACGAGTACGAGATCTCGGTGCAGAAGTTCGGTCGCCGCTTCGGGTACTCGTTCGAGGCGTCGGTCAACGACGACATCGACGAGCTGAAGACGATCCCGGAGGCGTTCGCTTCCGCGGCTCGCATCACGGAGGACACGACGGCGAACGCGCTGATCGTCACCAGCGCGGGTGCCCCGAACCCGGCGTTCTTCAACGCGGGCAACGGCAACGCGCCGGTCGCGAAGATCCTGGACCACACGAACCTCTCGGACGCGATCACCGTCGTGTCGACGAAGGAGGACACCGAGGGCAACCTCGTCGTCCCGAACGGCCTGGTCCTGGTCGTGGGCCCGGCGCAGGAGATGAACGCGCGCCGGATCCTGAACGCGACCGAGGTCCGCGTGACCAACGGCAGCAAGACGACGCTCGAGCCGAACTGGCTCAAGGGCGTCGTGACGCTGGTCGTGAACGCGCGGCTCAAGGGCACGGCGTGGTTCGTGCTGCCCGCCCCGACGTCGGCCCGCCCCGCGATCGCGGTCGCGTTCCTGCGCGGCTGGGAGACCCCGGACCTGCGCCAGCAGAACCTGACCGGGACCCGTGTCGGCGGCGGCGCCATCAGCCCCGACGAGGGTTCGTTCAACGAGGACGGCGTGTACTTCCGCGTCCGTCACATCGTCGGTGGCGCGACCGTGGACCCGATCCACACCTACGCCGCGACCGGCGTCGGCGCCTGACCGTCCACTGAGCGAGGAGGCGCACCATGCCGATCGACTACACCACCCCCGTAGGGCAGGTGCGCCTCCTCATCGCGGACGTGAACGAGGACGCGTTCCTCCTCTCGAACGAGATGCTCACGGGCTACCTCGCCCTGAACGGCGTCCCCGCAGACGAGGCCGCGCCCCCGTCGTGGTCCGTGAAGCGGGCCGCGGCGGACGCACTCGACGCGATCGCGACGTCCGAGGTCCTCGTGTCGAAGGTCATCAAGACCCTCGACCTGTCCACGGACGGCGCGAAGGTCGCCGCTGAGCTCCGCGCGCAGGCCGTGGCCCGGCGCAAGGCGGCGGACGAGGAAGAGGCGGCCGCCGAGGACGGGTTCTTCGGCGTCGTCGAGTTCCACCCCTACCCGTCCCGCGGGCCCGAGCTCACCGAGAGGGCGTGGATCTGATGCCGTTCCCCGGAACCACGGTCATCCCGGCCGGGTGGGCCGCGCATCACAAGCCCGTCACCGAGGGCGCCATGGGAGCGACGTGCCGCATCACGACCGGTGGTGCGGGCGGCTGGAACCCAGACACCGGTGCTACCGGGCCCGGTGCGGAGACCGTCCTGTACGAGGGCAAGTGCCGCATCCAAGCCCAAGCGACCACCCCCACGACAGGGGACGCCGCGGGCCAGCTCGTCACCCAGCACACGTACCTCGTCGTGATCCCGTCCGACCAGCCGATCATCCCGACCGGCGACGCCGGCGCGAAGGTCCGCGTCCTCACCGTCGACCAGAACGGCGACGCCGCGCTTCCTGGTCGCATCCTCACGGTCTCCGATGCCCGGTACTCGTCCCTGCGATGGGAGCGAGACCTGACTTGCATCGACGACCACACGAACCAGGAGGCGCCGTGAGCTTCAGCATCGACACCTCCGAGCTCAACGCCCTCGCGGCCGACATGACCACGGTCGGAGGAAAGATCGGGCCCCTCGTCCAGACCGCGATGCGGAAGACCGCCCGGGACATCGAAGCCGACGCGAAGCAGCTAGCCCCGGTCGACACCGGCAACCTCAAGTCCAGCATCGGCCACTCCGACCTCCGCACGGTAGGGCAGTCCGGGACGCTCGAGGTCGAGATCGGCCCCACCGCGAACTACGGCGAGTTCGTCGAGACCGGCACCTCCCGCATGGCCCCGCAGCCGTACATGGGGCCCGCGTTCGACCGCAACGCTCCCGGGTTCGCGTCCGTGCTCGAGCAGATCGCGGCGAGCGTCCTGTGACCGCCGCCGACCTGCACGCCGCGACGCTGGCGCTGCTCCGCACCATCGGGACCGTGACCATCCACGATGGCAAGGTCCCACCCTCGCCCGCGGGCGACGCCGCCGGGCGCACATACCCCTACGCGGTCCTGTGGCCGTCCGCCGGGTTCTACCCCGGCACTGACGCCGACACCCTCTGCGAGGAACCGGGCGACGAACTGACCTGGCCCGTCCAGGTCACTGTCGCTGCTGGCGACCCGACCTGGTGCCTGCAAGCCGCAGACCTCGTCCGGAAGAAGCTCAACAAGGCCAGGCTCACCCCGCGGTCAGGGCTGCTCCGCCAGGACGAAGTGTCGATCCCCGCCACTCTCGATCCGGCCGTCTCTCCGGCCAGGTGGTTCATTCCGCTTCTGTTCCGCACGCAGAGCGCCTGACCGCACCCCACTAGCCCCCGTCGACCGGCGCGGGGCCCGTCGTCATGCCCAGGAGGCACGTCATGGCGCTCATCGACGCCTACCGCAAGGACACCGGGGCCAAGACCCAGATCCCCGCCCACTGGATCGGCCACCCGGTCCTCGGGAAGCCGTTCTCCAAGACCCCCCGCCAGAAGGCGGAGGACCAGGCCGCCCAGGCGGCACCATCTACCCCGGCCACCGGGGACACCACGAAGGGAAAGTGATCCCCTGTGCCGAAGACTCTCGCTGACGCACGCACGCGTCTCGTCGCACTGACGACGAAGCCCGCGAACCCCGCAGCCCCCACGGTCACCGAGCTCACCGCCGGCATCGACCTGTCCTGCCGCATCCTCAAGTCCGACTACCGACTCTCCCCCGTCGCGTCGGACACCGTCCCGGACACCGAGCTGTGCTCCGAGGGCAACGCCGTCACGTTCGGCGCCTCGAACTACGAGGGCAGCGTGACGCCGTTCCGCTACCTCACCGAGGCCGGCAAGGCCGACGCCGCCAACGACATCGCCTGGGACACGCTCAAGGAGAAGGGCACCGAGCTCTGGCTCTACGAGCGCGAGGGACCGAAGTACGACGCGGCATGGGCCGCTGCGGACGAGGTCGACGGGTACGAGGTCGTGACTGACAACCCGCAGAAGCCCTCCGACCGGGCCGGGTTCATCAAGCGCGTCGTGCCCCTGGGCGTGCAGCGCGCATGGCTCGGCGGCGTCGTCGCCGCTCCCTGACCCCAGACCCCTGCCGGCCCGTTCTTCCACGGGTCCGGGCCGGCAGGCACCCCTCTCGCAAGACCCGTGGACAACTGACCCGTGGAGGCGTCATGAGCATCAACATCGAGCAGGTCGACATCGAAGTCGAGGACTGGATCGACGGCGTGAGCTTCACGCAGGTGAAGGTCGAGATCCACCGCAACCCCGCCCTGTACGCGGACATCAAGCCGCTGTACGAGGAGATCGAGGCGGCCGAAGCAGACCTCGCCCGCCTGACCGCCCGTGCAACGAGCACCGAGCGCACCTCGGACGAATCGAGCCTCGGAGAAGAGTCCGCCGCGCCAGCCCCGGCCGACGGCGAGGAGTCCCTCGGGGAGACAGCCGCCGAGCCGGAGTCCGTCACCGAAGCGCGCACCCGCCTCGAGGCCTTGTACGCCCGGGCCGAGGACCTGTACGCCCAGTACGACGCCGACAAGGAGACGTGGACGCTGCGGGCCCTGGAGCCCGCCGAGATCCGCGCCGTCACCGCCGACCTCACCGTACCCACCGAGCCGACGAAGCTCGCCCCGAACGCGAACACCACGGCCAAGACCCGGTACCGCACCAAGTACGACACGTGGCTCAAGGACATGGCCGACTTCACCGCCGAGTCGAAGTACCGGATCCTGCAGGCCGCGGTCGTGCAGGTCGACGTCGCCGGGACCGTGAAGCCCGCCCCGTCCCTCGAGGGCATCCGCCGCGTGGCACTGCGCCCCGGCGGGAAGAAGCACTTCAACGAGCTCGTCCTCGCGCTCGAGGCCATCACCATGCAGGACGTGGTGATCCCGGCCCCAAAATCGCTGAGGCCCTCGAGCGACGACCAGGTGTCGTCCTAGCGCTGCGGGCCGCGCGCTCATGGAAGGTCCGCCCCACCGAGTACCTGGGCCTGTCGCCTGCCGGTGATCCGTGGTCGACACGCGACCGCGGGCTGACCGAGGGGCTCCTCTTGCATGAGGACTCCCTGAACCGGTTCGGCATCCCGCGTCGCGTTGCCCAGGACGACGAGATGGACGGCTGGTTCGAGGTCGACGACGAGGTTGTCGACCACGCCGAAGCGGCGTACCAGCGCTGGCAACGGGACACGAAGCATCCCGAGCCCGGCGTCGTCCCGCGCGTCATCAACACCAAGCCCCACGGTGACGCACCGCGCCCCCGTGATCGCCCTGCACGCGGATCCCTCGCGGACCACACCCTCGGCGACCAACCCGACACGTCACGGCTCGTCGAAGGCGCCCTCGGCGACTGAACACCCCAACCACACAGTGCTGACACCGGGAGGTATCCGTGGCCGACCGGTCCGTCGTGGTGCGCCTACGCGCCGACATCTCCGACTTCCAGCGCAAGATGGGCGAGGCCGCGAAGGGCACGAAGGACGCCGCCACCGGCGCCCTCGCGTTCGTCGACAAGAACGCCCAGTCGATCAACACCCTCTCCAACGGGCTCGGCCTCGTCGGCGCCGGCATGACCGGTGTCGCGGCGATCGCAGTCGCGAAGTTCGCCGACTTCGACCAGGCCATGTCTGGCGTGAAGTCGACCGGCGACGACGCCGCAGGGAGCATCGACCGTCTCCGTGAGGCGGCCCTCGAGCTCGGGGCCGACACGGTCTTCTCGGCAACTGAGGCTGCGAACGGCATCGAGGAGATGGCCAAGGCTGGCGTCTCGGCCGCGGACATTCTCGGTGGCGGACTCAAGGGCGCCCTGGACCTGGCTGCTGCTGGCGAGCTCGCTGTGGCTGACGCCGCAGGCATCGCTGCGACGGTCATGAACCAGTTCGGCCTCAAGGGCACAGACGTCACGCACATCGCGGACGTCCTGGCGGCGTCCGCGGGCAAGGCCAACGGTGAAGTCGCCGACTTCGGCCTCGCCATGAAGTACGTGGGCCCCGTCGCGTCCCAGCTTGGCGTCTCCCTCGAGGAGACGTCAGGCACGCTCGCGCTGCTCGCCGAGAACGGTCTCCTGGCCGACTCTGCAGGCACCGGGCTCCGTGGAGTCCTCATGTCCCTCACGGCCCCCACCAAGGCCGCTCAGGGCGCCATGGAGGAGTACGGCATCAGCGCGTTCGACGCGCAGGGCGAGTTCGTCGGCCTGACTTCGCTCGCCGGGCAACTCCACACGCAGCTCGGCAGCCTCACCGAGGCTGAGCGGTCCGCGGCGCTGGGCCGGATGTTCGGCAACGAACAGATCACCACGGCCCGCATCCTGTACGCGCAGGGTGCCGAGGCGATCGAGGAGTGGACGGCCGCAGTCGACGACAGCGGGTACGCCGCCGAGACTGCAGCGACCAAGCTCGACAACCTGAAGGGCGACTGGGAGGCCTTCACCGGCTCCCTCGACAGCGCACTGATCGGCATGGGCGAGGGCGCGAACGGGCCCCTGCGCATGCTCGTGCAGCAGGCCACGAAGGTCACCGACGCGTTCGGAGAGATGCCCGCTGGCGTACAGCAGGCCACGCTCGCGATCGTCGGTGGCGGCGGCCTCGTCCTCCTGGGCGTCGCCGGGATGGGCAAGCTCGCGATCGCGACCGCAGAGTCCATCTCCGCTATGAAGGACCTTGGCCTCATCACCGACGCCACCGGGTCCAAGGTCGGTGGCGTCGTCGGCAAGGTCGGGAAGTGGGCCGCCGGCATCGGCCTCGTGACCGCTGGCCTCATCGCCCTGGACGCGGCCACGAACCAGGCCGACATGGGCACCGAGGAGCTCGACTCGAAGATCAGCAAGCTCGGGTCCTCGAAGGATGTCGTCGGCGACCTGTTCCGCGACCTGGTCCCGAAGGACTCCGACCTCAAGCGCGGCGAGGCGTTCGCCGGGTTCCTCGACGACATGGCGAACCCTGGCACGTGGGACCGCATCGGCAGCAAAGCTGGCGACCTCGGTGTGTCGATCACCCGTGTCTTCGGGGACGACACGGCGAAGTGGTCCGAGCTCGAGGACCGTCTCGCTGCGGTCGGCACGCAGATCTCGATGCTCGCGACGTCGGACCTCCCGGCCGCGTCGGATGCGTTCACTGCCCTGTACGAGGAGGCGGGCGGTACCGAGAAGGTCGGACAGGACCTGCTCAAGTCCATGCCGGGCCTGCGCGACGCCCTGATCGGCATCGCGGACGGCGCCGGCCTCGCGACCGACGACGCCACACTGCTCGGCATCATCCTCGGTGAGATCAAGCCCGTGACCGAAGAGGCTGCAGGCGCGCAGGAAGAGTTCGGCGAGTCGACCTCCGGCGCGAACAGCGAACTCGCGACGCAGGCCGAGCTCCTCGCGAAGACGGCCGAGGCGCACACCACGCTGATGAACATCGTCCTCGGGGAGCGTGACGCGCAGCGCGGGTTCGAGGCTGCACTGGATGCGGCGTCGGAGGCCCTGGCCACGAACGGGGCAACGCTCGACATCACGACCGAGAAGGGCCGCGCGAACCAGGCGGCCCTCGATGCGATCTCGTCCTCGGGCGCGAAGCTCGTCGAGCAGATGGTCGCGAACGGCGCCTCTCAGGAGGAGATCTCGGCGGCCGTCGAGCGCACCCGCGGCGAGTTCATCGCCATGGCTACCCAGATGGGCATGACTGGGGGTGACGCGGAGGCGCTGGCTGACAAGCTTGGCCTGATCCCGGGTGACTACACGGCCCGCGTCATCGCTGACACCGACCCTGCACGTGCTGCGATCGACCGGTTCCTCGCGGTCGCACGGTCCCAGACCATCGTGATCCAGGCCCGGGTGAACGCTGACCCGTCCTACTCGCCTGCCCGGGCTCCGTCGATGATCATGCGTGCCGAGGGTGGGCCGGTCTTCGGGCCTGGAGGTGAGACGTCGGACTCGATCCCCGCGCTGCTCTCGAACAACGAGCACGTGTGGACCGCAGCAGAGGTCCGGGCAGCTGGCGGGCATGGCGCCGTCATGGGCCTTCGCAACGCTGCACTGGCCGGGCGTGCCCGGTTCGCTGACGGCGGGGCGGTCGGGCGCACCCAGTCCGCCGTGTACTCGCAGCCCGCGCAGCCCGCGGCGGCCACGAGCAACCGCGCCCCCGCGCAACTCACCATCCAAGCGTTCGGGGCCGACGCGAACGAAGTGTCCATGAAGGTGCTCTCCCAGATCCGCGCCGAGCTTGGCGACATGACCGTCGTGAACGGATAGGAGGCGACGTGCGAGCACCAGGATTCGGGCGACCATCCGACCTTGGCCTGACCTCCCCCGGCTGGCTTGAAGGCGACTTCCAGTCCCGCTGTATCCGGGTCCGGTACGCCGGCCTCGAGTTCAACGCGGTCCGCCGTGACCTGTTCACGGTGCGGGACCTGCCGGGCTGGTGGGAAGGCGCGCCCGACGAGACCGAGACGATCAGGCACCCGGGCGGCGACGGCGACATCCCGACGCTGCGCCGCCTGGGCGCCCGCACGATCGAGCTCGTGGGCTCGATCCATGCGGGCCGTGACGGGTCGGCAATCGAGCAGCTCGGCAGGATCCAGCGCGCACGCTCTGGGACCTTGGTCGTCTCGGAGCGCGGCGGTGACTTCTCACGCGAGGCTGACGTCCGCCAGACCGGTCTGACGTACAAGCGGCACACGCCGACGTTCATCCAGTTCTCGCTGTTCCTGCGGGCAGATGACCCCCTGCGGTATGGGTCCGGGGTGATGGATCTCAAGGCCACCACGGTGCTGCCGAACCGCGGCGACGTGACGGCGTTCCCGGTGCTGGACGTCACGGGCCCGCATGGCGCCCTGACGGTCGTGCACGCGGCTGGCACGTGGACACTCGCGGCACTGGCGTCCGGTCAGGCACGCACGGTAGACCTGCGCAACGGCGACGTCTGGAACGGTCAGGCACGGGTCTTCGGGTCCACGTCCGGCCGGGCTGCAGTCGTACCGTCCGGCGGGGCGTCCTGGACCGTCACCGGTCTTGGTGCTGGCTCCGCACGGGTCCGACGCTACGAGGCGTGGTCGTGACCGCGGTCCGCGCGTGGGTCGCCCAGGCGCTCACAGGGAACATCGTCGGAGAAGTCACCCTTGCCGGATCCTCGTCCTGGTCCTCCCGCTTCGGCGGAGGCACCTTCCGGGCCGGGATCTCCGTCGGACACCTCCTGACACGCGACCGCACCAAGATCGACTGGGCTGCGGTCTCCCGCGTCGTGTCCTGGTGCACCGGCGGCCGCTACACCCTCGTCCTGACCCGCGGTACCACCTGCCTCGGCGAGTGGCTCATCATGCGCCACACCGAGACCACGACCGACGGCATCCTGCAGGTCGAGGGCATGGAGTGGGACGGATACCCCGCCCTGCGCTCCCTCAACGACAACTACATCTACACGGGCGTCGACCAGATCACGATCGCACGCACGCTCCTGCAGGCGGCGTTCGTGTCCTACCAGCCCACGATGCAGATCACGATCCCCACCGCGACGTCGGGAGTCGCACGCACGATGGACTACAAGTCCCACTCGGCGTACTACGGCGACCTCCTGGACGAGATCAGCGAGCCGGACGACGGTTTCGACTGGCGCGTCACCCAGACCCTGACCTGGTCGGGCGGCGCGCCCACGAAGGTCACCCGCACCATCGAGTTCGGGTACCCGGCGATCTCGCGGGCGACGCAGATCGTGATCGACCACGACGGGCCCAGCGCCCGGTCAGGGAACTGCACCGCGTTCGACCAGGGGTACGACTTCCGGCGCGCGGCGCAGTCCGTATACGGCATCGGCGCGGGCGAGGGCGGCAAGCAGAAGTGGGTCGGCCTGTCCGACCCGACCCTGACGAACCAGGGCTACCTCATCACGACGAAGAACGTGTCATTCCCCGGCGTCAAGGACATCCCGACCCTGACGGCCTTGACCCGCGGCGCACTGGCGGCAGCACAGATCCTGCGCGACCCAGCCCAAGCCACGCTCCTTGTCGAGAAGATCCCCGCGTGGCCCCGGGTCGGGGACCAGGTCGGGATCGACGTCGAGCCGACGTACACTCTGCCCACGGGCAGGGAAGGGACGGCCCGCCTCGGCGACGTGTCCTTCTCCCTGACCGGCTCCCACACGGCCACCGTCACCGTCCAAGCGATCTGAGGAGGGCCGATGCGCTTCCCGTACCGCGAGAGCGTCGGATCCAACCTCCGCACCTTGTTCGGCGCCGACCGGCTGCGGGCACAGTCCCGCAACCTCGGCTCCTCGTCGATCACCCAGGGCGAGGGTTCCCTCGAGCTCCGCACCACGGACGCCGGCGGGACCGTCATGCATCTGGGCGACCTGCCGGGCGGCGGCTTCGGCATTGGCGTCCCGAATGGGGCTGGCGGGTGGCACACAGTCCAGGACGACGCGCAGGTCCGCGCAAACGCCGCCCAAGCCGCCGCTGAGGCTTCGGCCGCCGCCGCTACCTCTGCCCTCGCTGGGCGAGTTGGCACGGCCGAGGGGCGACTGGACTCGCACGCGACCCGCCTTGGGTCCGCTGAAGGTCGCCTGACCTCCGCCGAGTCGATGAACTCGACCCAGAACGGTCGCCTGGACTCCCACGCGTCACGGCTCGGCGGGACCGAGAACGACGTCACAGCCATGCAGTCCACGATCAACACCCAGGCCGCGACCATCAACAGCCTCGTGGGAGCGCTCAATGCCGCGGGCGAGCGGATGGACCGCATGGACGCCCGCATGAATCAGAACGGCCTCATGCCGTACTACCCCGCCTGACCTGAGGAGCGCTCGTGAGCACCGCCCCCCCGATCGTCATCACCCCTGCCCAGTATGCCGCCGCCGTGCAGGCCCTGGGCCTGGACCTGGCCCTGACGCACGCGGTCTCGATCACCGCGGACTGGGCCCAACTGACCCTCGTGAACACCGATGAGCACGGGGCCCCGATCGTCGAGCTCGGGCGCCTGACCACGCGCAGTGTCGGCGTCCCCATCACCCCCGCCACCTAGGAGGCTCCTCATGTCCGTCCTCGTCCCCGAGGTTGACCTCGCCCCGTCGGTGACCTCTCGCGTCGTGACGATCCACGCGATCGACATGCAGGAGGGGGCCCCCGCCAATGGACAGGTGACGTTCACGCTGCCCGCCGACGTTCACGTTCCCGTCGACGACCTGATCCTGCAGGCGGGTTCCGCCACCGTCACCCTTGCGGACGGGCGCGCTTCGCTACGCCTGCCGTGCTACGACCCGGACGCGCGTCCCGAGGGCTGGGTCATCCTTGTCAAGAAGTCCTGGGCGCCCCACCCCTACGCAATCCGGGTCCCAATGGGGGCCACGCCGATCAGCTTGGTCGACATCGAACCAATCGCCGAGGCCGACCCGGGCATGGTGCAATGGCTCCTGACTGGCGCCTCGGCCACAGTCACCACCGGGGCGTCGCCCACGGTGACCGTTGACGTATCCTCCGGCGTTGCACACTTCTCGTTCACGCTCCCCTCCGGGGCCTGGTCGCGTGGGGCAATCGCGTCCGGCACCGACCTCGACACCCTCACAACCCCTGGCCAGTACTGGGTCACTTCCTCGACGGTCGCCATCAGCCTGCTCAACGCGCCCCCGTCCTGGGCAAATGGATCGGGGACGTACGAGGTCCTGACCAACGGCGCCGCCATTCGTCAGCGCTTCGCCCGCACCGAATCTACGTCTGAGCCCCTCGTCATGGAACGTGTTCGTGGCGGCTCCTGGGGGCCCTGGATTCGCACGGACATCCCGGTCACCAAGGGCAACACCACGGCCCCGGACCTCGCCTCGCTGCCCCAGGGTTGGTCCACCGTGTGGAACACGGCCACCGCAACCAACCTCGGCCTACCGGACCCCGGCCTGGGCGTTCTACAGGTGGTCGACCCCGCTCCAGGCGTCTATCGGGTCGTCCTGTGGTACACAGCCACAGGGGCCGTCCACTCCCGCTCAATGACCGCAGCTGGCACCTGGACGGCCTGGTCAAGAGTGGATGCATCCGCGGTCAGCGCCCAGCTCGGCTCTACACAGAACGTCGCCCGGGGGTCTGGGCTCAAGACGATCCCCGTTGCTGTAACCCTGGGCCAGTCCAACACTGCGGCTCCGCTCACGGGGACATGGCGAGTGCCACTACTCTGGGCGTTCCCCATCACTCGGTGGAGGCTGCACGTCACCAACCGCAACCCTCGCTTCGGCACGACGGCGGGCGCGGGCATTGTGGTCGATGGCGTTTGGCTTGGAGATCACGCAGGCATGGGGGCTTTCGCCACCACCCCCGACCAGGTTGCAGGTCCGTTCACGGTGCCTGACGACGGCGCCGAGCACATCACCGGCTGGCTCACCCTCCCAATCGGAGACAACGTGGAGCGGCTCCTGTCGTTCTCCTACACCGCCGCCGCCGCCCCGCCAGCGCTCATGGGCCACTCCTTCATGGCCACTGGAAAGGTTGCCCCCGCGATCGCTCCGGCCGGCATGACCTCTACCGAGACCACGCCCCTCGACTGGTGGATCGAGGCCGAGACCTACGCCGGAACGCCGGTCGTCGCAGTCTTTGGCGACTCGCTTGCCGGCGGCTCTGGGGCGACTAGGGCGCTGCTTGACTCGCCCCTGTCTGTCCTCTGCCGCGACATCGCAGCGGCCCCGGTCCATTACGCAGCTTCCGCAGACTCCATGTCGGGGTGGCTTGACACTGCGAGCCACAAGGCGACGCGCTGGCTTAGCCTGACCCGCCCTGATGCGGTTCTTTGGTCCATGGGGCACAACGACGTATACGGAACGGCCACGCCGGCCAGCCTCGCCACGATGCAAGACCGGTTCAACACCCTGCTTCCGTGGGTGAAGTCGGCCATCGCGCCGATGGTGGTGGTCACAACGATCACTCCGCGAGCAACTGGCACGTCGGCTCAGCATCAGGTGCGCCACGACTACAACGCGTGGCTGCTTGGTCGCGTCGGGTCAGGCGCCGTTCGGGACCTTTTTGACTACGACGCCGCAGTGGCGATCGGAGACGCACTGCGGCCGGAGTACGACTCTGACGGAGTGCACCTGAACGCCGCCGGATACGCCGCCGCCCGTGCCACCGTAAGTCGACCGGTAACCGCGCCGGCCATTCAGTACGTCTGACTGCACCTACAACGCGAGGCCCCTGCCGCTCAGCGGTGGGAGCCTCGTCACGCCCGAGAGGAGTGCACATGCTTGACGGGGTCCCCTTGAACATCGGCGAGCTGTCTGGCTGGGGCGTGGTCGCACTCATTGTGGTGCTGCTGCTCCTTGGCAAGGGCGGGATTGCGTTCCGCCGGGAGGTTGACGCGGAGAAGTCCCGCGCTGACACGTGGCAGGACGCGTGGAAGGCCGAGCGTGCCGCGGCCCAGGAGCGTGCCGAGCAGTGGTCTGAACTGCTCGAGCTCGCGCGCGCCGCGGACCGGGTCCTCACGGCGTTGGACAACGCCCGGCGAGGTGAGTCCCCATGATGTTCAGCCGTCACAAGCGACAGGCCCGCGACGAAGCCCAGGCCGAAGCGCAGGCCGCACTCACCCAGTCGGTCGATGACCTGCACGGCACTGTTCTCAGGGGGCAGGAAGCACGGCGTGTCGGAGAACGGCTGCGGGAGCTGCAGCAACGAAACCACTTCGCGGAGTCGATCCGCTCCGCCTATGGGAGGCCCGCGTGAGCGCGCTCGTCTTGACCTTGCAGTACCTCGCTCTGGCCTCGACGCTGACGTTCGTCGTCCTGTACTGGGTGCGGGCCCGCTGGTGGGAGTCGCCCACTGGCCGGAACATCATGGGCGTCTCGGTGGCGGTCGCGGCCGTCCTGGGCCTCGTGGTGGCGCAGGCGACCATCCCTGACTATCCGGGGCGCCGCCTGGCCCAGACCCTGGTCTACGCCTCGGTCGCGGCCCTGTTCGTGCAACGCACTGTCCAGATGCTGCGGGCACAGCGCCGCCGTCCCTGACCTCATCCACTCCCGGCCCCGACATGCACGACGTCGGGGCCTTCGTCATGCCAGGAGGCAGACATGGCCACCACCTACGCGAACGGATCCGTGCCCGAGTCCGCCCTCGCACCGCTCGACGGGCAGCCCGACGCGTTCCTGCGGGCCGACGCGGCCGCAGCCTGGAACCGGGCCCGCGCCGAGGTCAAGCGCCTTACCGGGATCACGCTCCGGGTCCGGGGCTGGAACCGCACCCGCGCCGAACAGATCGTGTTCTACCTGCAGCGGCACCGCCTGGCCCGCAAGGGCGAGCGGGTCTGCTGCTACTGGCAGGGACGTCCCTACGTCTTCACCGGCACCGCCCACGCCGCCCCGCCCGGCACCTCCAACCACGGCTGGGGCCTGGCGATCGACGTCGACGACTACGGGACGGTCGGCGACTTCGACTACCCGCGCCGCGCCGAGACGTTCCCGATCCTCGCCGAGCACGGCTGGACCGACACCGAGGGCCGCGGCTCGATCCGCGAGCCCTGGCACCTGGTCTACGACCCC
This sequence comes from Oerskovia douganii, assembly GCF_015142735.1. Classification (GTDB taxonomy): domain Bacteria; phylum Actinomycetota; class Actinomycetes; order Actinomycetales; family Cellulomonadaceae; genus Oerskovia; species Oerskovia douganii. Next base: position 55,017 of record NZ_JACSPN010000017.1, read on the forward strand.
ACCCGCGACACCCACCTCGTCTCGCGCCCCGTCCCGGGCGCGGGCGGCTCGATCACCACCCCGACCATCCCGGGCCGACCGGCCCCCCTCACCCCCACAGAGAGCGAGCTCGACATGCCCTACATCGTCCGCTGCCGCGTCGCCGGCCACAAGGACAACGGCACCTGGTGGATCGTGCTGCCCCGCCACGGCCAGAAGCCGCTCGCCACCCCCCTCGGGCGCAACGACCAGACCGAGGGCCTGGCTGCGATCAACTACGCGACCAGCGCCGGGTACAACACGTGGAAGGGCACGGTGGCCACAGCATGAGCACCCCGACGCACCCGATCTCCGACCGCGCCGTGTCGTACCTGCGCACCGTCGTGCCCGTCCTGTGGGGCTCGGCCGTCGCGTGGCTGCTCACGGTCGTGGTCCTGCCCGCCGAGGTCACCGACCTCCTGAGCTCGGACCTCGCGATCGCCGCCGTCACGGCCCTGGTCGTCGGCGCCTGGTACGTCGCCTGGCGCTGGGCCGAGCCGCACATCCCCGACTGGCTCACGCGCCTGGTCCTCGGCTCTGCTCAGACACCAAGCTACGCCGGGCGCCACGCGGCCAGCACCGAGTACACGCCTCCGACGTCCGGCACCCCGCCCAGCACGGACCCGCTCCCGAGCGTGGGCCGTGTCGTGCGGTACACCTCCAAGGCGGGTGACGGGGTCGAGAGCCCGGCCCTGGTCCTGCGCACCCGCACCTCGACCGTGCCCGGCGTGATCGATCTCTGGGGACCCTCGCCCGACGGCACGCTCTCCGGGACCGGGCGGCCCGTTGGCCTGGTCGCCGAGCTGCCCGACGACCTCACCGTCGATCTGCTCGTGCACGGGCTCGGCGGCGACTATCGCGAGTACGCCGTCCCCCACGGTGTCGGGCCCGGCGCGTGGTCCTGGCCTCCGCGCGCCTGACCCGAGCATGACGACGCCCCGCCCTCCTTCGGGAGGGCGGGGCGTTTCGTCGTTCCTGGCGCCCCTACCCCTCGGACGTCAGAAGCACCTCGAGGTCAAACGTGCCATCCGGCAGGGGACGAGCATCCGAGACTCGGAGCAAGACCGACCCGTCTTCCTCGAGCTCTTTCAGCTGCTGCGGCGTGATCTCCACTCGGCGCGCCATATCGCTCCCTTCCCGCCTCGTCGCGGTCGACGAGCGCCCTACCAGTGTGCATCGAGCCAACGGGGCCGACCCCGAACGTCAGTGCCTCGCGGCACACTTCACCCATGACCCGCCAGCCCGAGACCCGCGACTTCTCCATGCTCGTCGTCAACGTCCCCGGGGAGAACCGCCGCGTCAGCGCGCGCTACGACCCGCCGCAGCGCGCCCGTGTCACCACGAACACCTACGGGCGCGGCGAGCAGACCTACGAGCTCGACGTCGTCGCCCGGTCCGGCTCGTGGCTGTGCGTCCGGCAGTCGGCGCCCGGGTGGCCCGAGTGGCTCGCCTGGGTGCCGCTGGCCCACTGCACCCGGATCTGATCGCGCCGTGTGGCTCGACCCTGGCGACGTCTGCCAGCGCTAGGACTCCGCGCGGTCGACGGCGGCCTGGAGCTCGGCCGCGTAGGGGAAGTCAGGGCACAGCTCGAGCATGGCAACGATCGTCGGGGCAGAGTCCGCCGTGACCGCGAAGTCCGGGTCGCGCACGTAGATCGCCTCAGGGTTCGCGGCGCCACAGAGCCCGTAGAGGGTGTGGACCGCGGGCCTGCCGAGGGCGTCCGCCGCGACGAATTCGACGTCCGTGCTCGCCTCAACCAGGTCTGTCGCAGTGCAGGTGTGCGTCGTCTCGCTCGCCCAGATCTCGGAGAAGTCCGGGTCCTCGGTCCGCTCGACGGAGAACACCGCTACGGTCTCGCCCGTCCCGTCCGCACACTCGAGCTCGACGATCTCGACCGGCTCCAGCTCGTCGGCGGGCACCTGAGCCACGAGCGGCGCCGCCCGAGTCTCATCGGACTCTGCACCGGCGGAGCACCCTGCGACCAGGAGGGCCCCAGCCACGAGCGACACGACGAGTCCCGTTCTGTTCCCCTGGCGCATACAGCGAGCGTAGCTGGTGACGCCGACGAAGACCCGCACACCGGTGCCCCTAGCGGGCCTAACCTGAGCGCATGATCCTTCACGCGATGCTCGAGCAGACCCCTCCGGACGGCACCGGGAAGAACGACATGCCCACGCGTGAGGTGAAGGTGGAAGCCTCGTCCTATGACGAGGCGCGCGACCGGTTGTTCTCCGATCTTCCCGAGGGCTGGCGTGTGCTCTGGGTGCGGACCGCTTGACCCCGGATTTCGGCCCTTTGGCTACAGGGTTGGCTACACCAGGTGTAGTTTCGACCCCAGGAACGACGAAGGCGCGGCCCCTAGTTTCCTAGGAACCGCGCCGATTCGCGTACTGTGCGCCCGGAGGGATTCGAACCCCCAACCTTCTGATCCGTAGTCAGATGCTCTATCCGTTGAGCTACGGGCGCTCGACCGCTCGTGATTTCTCTTGAGCAGCCGTCGAGAAGACTACATGGACTTTCGCCGGAATCTCAAACCGATACGGTCCGACCAGCCAGTTCGTGACGCAGGACACCCCGCGCGCCGTGGCGACGACGCCGAGCGCGCCGACGAGGGCGAGGGAGCCGGTCGCCCTCCCCTGCGCGGACGTGCCTTGCGCTGTGCGTGCGATGGCGCCTCCTCGGCGTGCGGCGTGCGGTGCGCCCGCCCGCGGACCTCGCCCTCCTCAGTGTCGCGCCGGTCGGTCGGTTCGGCCACGGCTCGATACATCGGACGTCATACCTCCTGTAGTCTCACGTCCAGCCGGCACCACCGCGCCGACTTCCGGCCACCGCAGACGGAGGAACCCACCGTGAGACTCGCTCGGATCGACACCCCCACCGGCCCGCGCCCCGTCGTCCAGGACGGCGACGTCTGGGCCGTGGTCGTCGACCACTACGCCCCCGTCCTCGAGCGCACGGGCGAGACCCACGCGGTCGACGGCGCGCGCCTCCTGGCCCCGTGCGAGCCGCGCGTCGTGCTCGGCATGGCGCACAACTCCGGCCCGGCCGACCGCCTGGTCCCGCCGCAGGCGTTCGCCAAGTCGGCACGCACCGTGATCGGGCCCGGCGAGCCCGTGCGCCTCGACCCCGCCGCGGGCAAGGTCGTGGTCGAGGGCGAGCTCGCGATCGTGATCGGCCGCACGGCCCGCCACCTCACCCCCGAGCAGGTGCCGGGCGTGATCCTGGGCTGGACCGTCGGCAACGACGTCACGGCGTACGAGCAGAGCGCGGTCGACGACAAGTTCACGCAGTCCAAGAACGGCGACGGGTTCACGCCCGTCGGCCCGTGGATCGAGACGGACCTCGCGCACCCGGACGACCTCGCGATCGAGGTCCGGGTCGACGGCGTGACGCAGGCCGAGGCCTCGACGTCGGGCCTCGCGTGGGACGTCGTCGAGCAGCTCGTCTACCTGACCTCGCACCTGACCCTCGGCCCGGGCGACGTGGTCCTCACGGGGTCGCCCAGCACGTCGGCGCACGTCATCCCCGGGCAGCGGTCCGACATCACGATCGAGGGCATCGGGACGCTCACCAACCCGATCACCTGACCCGCGGCGGGAAGGGGTACGCCGCGAGGACGGCGACCGGTCCCCCCGGGGCATGACGCGCCGTCGGGCAGGTCCCCACCGTGGCCGGACGCGGCGCACCCCTCCCGCGGCGAAGCATGGGGGTATGACGACTCCCCCGACCGGCTCGCCTCTCGTCGCCTCCGGGCTGACGAAGGTCTACGGCACCGACCACACCGCCACGCACGCCCTCGCGGGCGTCTCCCTCACGGTCTCGCCCGGCGAGTCCGTCGCGATCATGGGCCCGTCGGGCTCGGGCAAGACGACGCTCCTGCACTGCCTCGCGGGCATCCTGAAGCCCACGTCGGGCACGGTGTCCTGGCGGGGCGAGGACCTCACGACGCTCGGCGAGGGCCGTCGCACGGCCCTGCGTCGCCAGGACTTCGGCTTCGTGTTCCAGTCGGGCCAGCTCCTGCCCGAGCTCCCGGCGGTGGAGAACGCCGCCCTGCCCCTCATGCTGGGCGGGACGCCCCGCGCGGAGGCGACGCGTGCCGCGGCGTCCTGGCTCGCACACCTGGGCCTGGCGGGCATGGAGCAGCGCCGACCGGGCGAGCTCTCGGGCGGTCAGGCGCAGCGCGTCGCGATCGCGCGCGCGCTCGTGGGGTCTCCTGGCGTCGTGTTCGCCGACGAGCCCACGGGCGCGCTCGACCAGGGCACGGGAGCCGAGGTCCTCTCGGTCCTCACGTCCGCCGTCCGGGCGTCGGGGGCCGCGCTGGTCGTCGTCACGCACGACGCAGGCGTGGCCCGCTACTGCTCGCGCACGGTCACCATGCGCGACGGCCGCATCTCGGGCGAGTTCTTCGCGGAGGCGCAGCAGGCGGCCGCGCAACCGCCCGTGCCCGACGTCGCCACGCAGGCCGCCCGGGCCGCTCACCCCGCGAGCGGCACCCCGGGCGTCCCCGGTGCGCCCGAGGCGCCCCGGCCCGGCACGACGCACGGAGCGACGCGATGAGGGCCACGCTCGACCTGTGGTGGCTGCTGCGCCGCCGCAGCTCCGACAGCCGCGACCCCCAGGGGCTCACCAACGTCCTGGCGATCATCGCGTTCGCGGCGACGACCGCGATCCTGCTCGTCGTCGTGGGCGGCGTGGGCGCCTTCCTGCAGCGTGCGGGAGGGTGGCAGGGCATGACGATCGGGGGGATCGAGTCCGGGGTCGACTCCTACGACGTCCAGTACCCGGTCTTCGCCGGGATCGCCGCGCTCCTGCTCCTCATCCCGCTCGTGACCCTGGGCGGGGCCGCCGCCCGGCTCGCGGTCGCCCGCCGCGACGCCCGCCTCGCGTCGCTGCGTCTGGCCGGGGCCACCACGGGTCAGGTCGCGACGCTCACAGTCCTCGACGCGGCCGCGCAGGCCCTCGTGGGTTCGCTGCTGGGGCTCGTGGGCTACGGGGCCCTGCTGCCCCTCGTGGCGCAGCTCCGCTTCCAGGGCCGCACGTTCGAGCTCTCCGAGCTGTGGGTCGGGGTCCCCGCGCTGCTGCTCGCGGTGGTGGGGGTCGTGCTCGTGGCGCTGGTCTCCGCCGCCGTCTCGTTGCGCCGGGTCGCGATCACGCCGCTGGGCGTCGCGGCGCGCGTGACTCCCCCGGCCATGAAGGCCGTACGGCTGGTCAGCATGGGACTGGCGTTCGTCGCGATGCTCGTCGCGACCAACGTGTCGTTCGGCAGCGACGCGGTGGCGATCACGATCCTCGTGCTGGTCCTCGTGGCCGGTTTCGCGACGCTCAACGTCGTCGGGCCGTTCGTCATCTGGGTCGTCGGCCGGGTCACCGCGAGCCGCGCCAAGGGGGTCCCGACGCTCCTCGCAGGTCGCCGCATCGTCGACTCGCCCAAGACCGCGTGGCGCTCGGTCGGTGGCGTCGCGCTCGCGACGTTCATCGCGGGCCTGACGAGCATCTTCGCGCTGTTCGAGCCGGGCGCGGGGACCGACCCGGTCGAGGTCCAGTTCCTCGGCGACCTCACGACCGGCGGGTTCCTGACCCTCGCGATCGCGGGCGTGCTGGCCGCGGTCTCGACGGGCGTCATGCAGGCCGGGCGGGTCATCGACCAGCGCGGCGAGTACCGGGCGCTGACCCTCGCGGGCACCGACCTCAGGACGCTCGACAAGGCCCGGCTGCGCGAGACGCTCATCCCGCTCGCGGCGAGCGTGGGTCTCGCGACGACGGCGGCCCTGATGTTCATGGCGCCGATCATCGGGCTCAACGCGTTCACGAACGTCGACGTGGTGCTGCAGTTCCTGGTGTGCGTGGCGGGGGCCTCGGGGCTCGTCCTGGCCGGGGCTGCCGCGTCGCGGTTCGTGGTCCGGTCGGCCGTGGCGGCCTGAGCCGGTCCGAGCCCAGCAGGTGCCCGACGGCGGAGCGCACGTCCCGTCGTCGGGCCGCGGTGCGCGTGCACCCACGGGCGGGAGTCCGGGCAACAGAAAAGGCCCCGGGCCTGACGCAGCCGGGACCTTCCTGAGCGGAGACGGAGGGATTTGAACCCTCGAACGGGTTGCCCCGTTACCACCTTAGCAGGGTGGCGCACTAGACCTGACTATGCGACGTCTCCATGCTCGGATGCTAGGCACCGAGCGTCGCAAGGTTACCTTCTCCGGGCACCGGGGAGCAAAACAGGGCCGTCGGGGCGCCCGTCGGCGCGGCCCCCGCACGCCCCGGGACCTCCGTCGACACCCCGGACCGACGCACCACGCTGCACCCCCACGCCGCGGCCGCGGCACAGGCCCGGGCCGGGCCGGGGCCGGGGCCGACACGGGCGGGACGCAGCCGGAGCCGCCCTCCCGGACGGGAGGGCGGCTCCGGGCCTCTCAGGAGGTCGTGCGCGGCGTCAGCCCCGCACGGCCGCCTCGTCCTTCTCGACGTCGTCCGCCGCGCCGGGGGCTGCCCCAGCGGCTCCCGTCACCGCGTGGGGGTGGCGACGTTCGAGCGAGGCCCCCTCCACGTCGACGTCGGGCAGGATCTTGTCGAGCCAGCGCGGCAGCCACCACGCCTTGTCGCCCGCGAGGTGCATGAGCGCGGGCACGACCATCATCCGGATGACGAACGCGTCGACCAGGACACCGAACGCGAGCGCGAACCCGATGGGCCGGATCATCGCGCTGTGCGAGAACACGAACCCGCCGAACACCGCGATCATGATGATCGCCGCCGCCGTCACGACCGAGCGCCCGGCCCGCACGCCCTGCACGACCGCGACCCGCGCGGGCGCGCCGTGCGCGTACGCCTCACGCATGCCGGACCCGAGGAAGAGCATGTAGTCCATCGCGAGCCCGAACAGGATCCCGACGAGGATCGTCGGGAGGAAGTTCAGGATCGGGCCGGGGCTCTCGACGCCGAACACGCCGCCCAGCCAGCCCCACTGGTAGATCGCGACGACCCCGCCGAGGGCGGCGAAGTACGACAGGATGAAGCCGAGCGTCGCGATGACCGGGACGAAGATCGACCGGAACACCAGGACCAGGATGACCAGCGACAGCCCCACGACCACCGCGAGGTAGACCGGCAGGGCGGACGCGAGCTTCTCCGAGATGTCGACGTTGCCGCTCGCCGAGCCCGCGACACCGATCTCGTAGGTCCCGTCGATCGGCGACATCCCGCGCAGCGTGTGCACGAGCTCCTCGGTCGACTCGCTCGTCGGGCCCTCCGCGGGGACGACCTGGAAGGCCGCGACCGTGCCGTCCTCGGACGTGCCGATCGGGGCGACCGCCACGACGTCGTCCTGCTCGAAGAGCGCCTGGGCGATCTCCACCTGGGCAGCCATGGCCTCGGGCTCGGACCCTGCCTCGACGGCAGGCAGGTCCGCGACGACGAGCAGCGTCCCGTTCTGCCCCTCGCCGAACTTCTCGGCGAGCGTCGAGTACGCCTGGTACTGCGTCGAGTCGTGCGGCTCGGTCGAGCCGTCCGGCAGGTTGAGGCGCAGGTCGAGCGCGGGCAGCGCCACGAGCAGCAGCGCCGCGATCCCGACGACGACGCGCACGACGGCCCAGCCGGTCGACATGGGGCGGACGGGCTTCACGGGGACCGCTGCCGGGGCGGCGGCCTGCGCGGCGGCGCCGGTCGTGCCGTCGGTGCCGGTCGTGCCGGTCGTGCCGGCGAGCTGGGCGCGCTCCTTCTTGCTGAGGATGCGCTCGCCCACGAGGCCCAGCAGCGCGGGCGTGAGCGTGACCGCGATGAGCACCGCGATCGCGATGCACGCCGCGCCGACCGTACCCATCAGACCCAGGAACGGGATGCCCGTGACGTTGAGGGCGAGCAGCGCGACGAGCACCGTGGTGCCCGCGAACACGACCGCGTTGCCCGAGGTGCCGTTGGCCAGCGCGATCGACTCGTGGAGCTCGTCGCCCGCCTTGAGCTGACGGCGGTGACGGTTGACGATGAACAGCGAGTAGTCGATCCCGACGGCCAGGCCCAGCATGAGGCCGAGCACGGGCGTCACGGACGCCATCTCGACGACACCGGACAAGGACAGCGCACCCAGCGCGCCGATGCCCACGCCGATGAGCGCCGTGAGGATCGGCAGCCCGGCCCCGATCAGCGTGCCGAGCATGACGACCAGCACGACCGCCGCGACCAGGAGCCCGACGATCTCGCCGGCACCGATGATGCTCGGGGCGCCCATGGTCATGTCGGCCGAGAGGTCGATCTGCAGGCCGGCGGGCTCGTCCTCGAAGATCGTGACGAGCGCGTCCTTGGTCTCCTGCGGGATCTCCATCTGGGGGTCGGTGAAGGAGATCATGATGATCGCGGCGGTGCCGTCCTCGGAGACCGTCCGGATCTCGGCGGCCATGTCGAGCAGCGCAGCACCCTGCTCGAGCTGGGCGCTCTGCTCCTCGAGGGTCGCGAGCCCCTCGTCGAGGGTCGTCTGCTGCGCGTCGAGCGCGGCGAGACCGGCGTCGAGCTGGGCCTGCTGCGCGTCGAGCTGCGGCTGGGCCTGCGCGAGCATGCCCGCGGCCTCGGCCTGGGCGCGCGCGGCGTCGAGCTGGGCCTGACCGGCCTCGAGCTGCGCGCGTCCCGCGTCGAGCTGGGCCTGTCCGGCGTCGAGCTGGGCGCGCCCGGCCTCGACCTGGGCACGCCCGTCCTCGACCTGCTGCTGCTGCGCGGCGCGGTCCGCCTCGGTCTGGAACGGGTCGATGACGGCGTTGACGCCGTCGACCTCGGAGGCCTCGGTGACCAGCCCCGCGACGGCCTCCTCCTGCTCGGCCGTGAGGGGCTCACCGTCGGCGGACTGGACGACGACCGTCCCCGTGCCGCCCGAGGCGTCGGGGAAGTCGCTCTGCAGGCGGTCGGTGACCTCCGCGGTGGGCGTCCCGGGGATCGAGAACGTCGTGGCGAGGGTGCCCGCGCCGAGCGCGAACGCCACGCCCGCTGCGGCGAGGATCGCGAGCCATGCGACCAGCACCGTCCGTGCGCGTCGCGCCGACCAGCGGCCGACGCGGTAGAGAAATTCAGCCATGGGAGTCCTTCGGTTGCGCGCGAGTACGCGGGTGAACGGGTCAGTGGGTGCGGAGGGACGACGCGACGGACCGGTGCCCGGTCCTGGTCGCGTCGAGGAGGCGTTCGAGGAGCGCCGTCCAGGCCTCGCGCGAGGCCGGGTCGTCGACCGCACCCGTCACGTCGACCCAGCGGAGGTAGATCACGATGAGCCCGCTCATGAGGGACCCGATCAGGAGCTCGACGTCGAACGGGTCGGCGTCGGGGTGGCTCTCGGCCAGCGCGGCCGTGAGGCGCATGCTGACGTCGGCGAAGACCTTGATGAGGGTGTAGGCGCGCCGGGGTGACGGGCCGCCCGTGTCGCCGAGCACCCTGGTCAGGTAGGCCAGCGGGGTCACGAAGTCGGTCGAGCGCAGCGCGTCGGCGACCTCGTCGAAGAGCGCGACGTCAGGACGACCGCCGTGCTCGTCCGGTTCGTCCGACGCGATGGCGTCGAGCCGGTCGAGCGCTGCGCCGACGACCTCGCTGCAGACCTCCGTCACGACGTCGTCGAGCGACGCGAAGTGGTTGAAGACCGTGCGCCGGGACACGTCGGCCCGCTCTGCGAGCTCGTCGACCGAGAAGCTCGTGCCCCCCGACTCGCCGATCAGCGCGGCTGCGGCGTCCACGATCGCGCGCCGGTGGCGCGCCTTGAGGGCAGCACGACGATCGACCGTGGGGAGGGACATGTTCCTACGCTAAGTGCATCGATGCACCCGGTGCAACAATGCTGGTCGGGCCCCACCTGGACGGTCGGACCGCTACCGCTCGAACGTCCAGTTCCGGTCCGTCAGCATGCGAGCCACCGCGAGACCGATCGACAGCGCGACGATCACGAGCCCCGCCTCGACCGTCGACGCCAGCGCGTCGACCGTCGCACCGCTGTTGAACTCGTACACGGCCCGGTAGGCCGTCACTCCCGGCACCATGATGACGACCGCCGGCACCGACAGGGTGATCCGAGGAACCCTCATCGCCGGCGCGATGTACGCCGCGAGGACACCCACGACGAGCGCCGTGGCCGCTGCCGCCGCCTGCGAGGCGAAGCCTGCGTCGATGAGCTCGAGGCGCCCCACGTTCGCGACCATGCCGATCGAGGCCGCCCCCACGGCCATCCTCCACGGGCTGTTGAACATGAGCGCGAAGCCCAGCACCCCCGCGAAGCTCGCGAGCGCGCGCAGCGCGAGGAACAGCGTGTCGTCGAGGGCGGGCGGCGGCAGCCGGTCCGGCTGCAGCCCGGCGATCGCGGACACCGCCCACACCGCCAGGGCGGCCGACGCCAGGATCATGAGCGCGTACGTCATCCGGGCGATGCCCGCGGAGAAGTCGAGCTTCGCGAGGTCGAGCGCCGCCGTCACCAGGGCGAACCCCGGGACGAGGAACAGGACCGCCGACACGTAGCCGGCCTCGTGGCCCCCGGAGGCCCCCAGGGCGTTCTCGAAGACCAGGACGACCAGCAGGTACGCCGTCGCGGCCACGGTCGCCGCGAGCATCGTCGTGCCGAACTGGTTGATGCCCTTGTGCAGCATCGCGCGACGCACCATCTGCCCCAGGAACGCACCGACGAAGACAGCCCCGCACTCGATGACCCCGCCGTTGTTGAGGAACGCGAACGCCGCACAGGCGATCGCGGCCCACAAGGCGTTGAGGAACGCGCCGTAGAGCAGCGGCTTGGCCGCGATCCGCTCGAGCTCCGCGTCGACCTCGGCCGCGGTGACCTGCTCGGGCAGGTCGCCGACGTAGGACTCGAGCTCCGACAACCGGTCCGAGTTGATGCCGACGGCCCGGACCTCGGAGACCTCGGTACGGAAGTTGCGGTCCCGGTAGGACGTCGCGGTGATCTCGGTGAGCGTCACGTGGGCCGCGGTCCGGTCGAGCCCCAGGGCCCGGCCCACGCGTGTCATGTGGGACTTCACGCGGTAGCTGCCGGTCCCGGCGGAGAGGGCGAGGCGGCCGACCCGCAGGACCGTGCCCGACTGCTGGACCAGCTCGCTCGGGCCCAGGCCCGGTTCGTCCGTCGCTTCTGCTGTCACCTCGTCATGATGTCCCGTCCCGCCCGCCGGTGCACCCATGGTCGGCCCGTTGAGACGGACCGGTCCACGATCCCGGGCGCACGGAGCGGGGCGGGCCGGGACGGCAGCGGGCCCCGGACCGCGAGGGTCCGGGGCCTGCTGGGAGGCGGAGGGCGAGGGATTCGAACCCCCGGTTGCTTGCGCAACAACGGTTTTCAAGACCGTCACATTAGGCCGCTCTGTCAGCCCTCCTGGTTGCTCCGACGCACATTCTGGCACGTTCCGGGCCGCAGGCGCCCCCGCCGCCGCACGCGGGCAGGCACACCGACCCTGCACGACGACGGCGGGTCACCCGGGAAGGGCGACCCGCCGTCGCGGGGGATCGTCGCGAGGACGCGCCCGAGGGCCCGTCGCACCGGCTCCGCTCAGGCAGCACCCGAGCGCAGCTGCCGCATCGCGAGCTGGACGAGCGAGATCAGCGTCTGCTTGGTCGCCGCGCGCGAACGGGCGTCCGTGTAGAGCATGGGCACGTGCGCCGGGATCTGCAGGGCCTCGCGCACGTCCTCGAGCTTGTGCTTGGCCACGCCGTCGAAGCAGTTGACGCCCACGACGAACGGGATCCCACGCGACTCGAAGTAGTCGATCGCGGGGAAGCACTGCTCCAGGCGGTCGGTGTCCACGAGCACGACCGCACCGATCGCACCGCGCACCAGGTCGTCCCACATGAAGAGGAACCGGTCCTGGCCCGGGGTGCCGAACAGGTACAGCCACAGCGAGCCCGGGAGCTCGATACGACCGAAGTCCATGGCGACGGTCGTCGTCATCTTGCGGTCGCTCACGCCCCCCGCGTCGTCGACGCCCACCGAGTGCTCCGTCATCGCGGCCTCGGTGTTGAGCGGCTCGATGTCCGAGATGGACCCGATGAAGGTCGTCTTGCCGACCGCGAACCCGCCCGCGACGACGATCTTGACGACCGTCGGAGCGGTCCGCGTCGCCGGGGCGGCGGGCGCGACGGGCTGCGGTGCCGTCTGGGCCGGGCCGGCCTGCTGCACCGGAGGCGTCTGGTGGACCGTAGGTGCCTGCTGCGTCACGACCGGAGCCGGGGCCTGCTGCGCCGTGGGCTGGCCGCCACCGGGCTGAGGGCTCAGGACGCTCTGCCGCACGGGGGCAGCGGTCGGGGACCCGGCGGACGGCGCCGGGGCGGCCGACGCCTGCGGCGCACCCGCCGGAGCGGCGACCGGGGCCCAGGACGGACCCGTCGTCCCGGGACTGCCGGCGCTCAGGCCCGGGCCACCGGCAGCCTGCGGCTGGCCGGCAGCACCGTCAGAGGGTGGAAATGCCATTGAGAACACTCTCCAAGATGCTCAGGGACAGTCCCGAGTTGCTGCTGCCGTGGCCGGTGTGAACGTTCAGCGGGGTCGACGTGTGGACCGTCAGGTAGTTGTCCTCGGCGAGGTCGGCGACCAGGATGCGGGTGACACCCAGGGGCATCCGCAGGAGCGCGGAGAGCTCGGCGATGGACACGTAGTTGTGGGCTGCGTGCTGGAGGATGGCGCGCTTCTCAGGAGGCAGGCCGTAGCTGTTGACAGCACCCGGCATCACCTCGACCAGGGCCTCGAGCGGGAGGTCCGAGGTGGCCGAGCGGACACGTCCACCCGTCACCGCGTACGGACGCACGGTCGCGGCCTCGTACGAGTCCGAGCTGTGTGCTCCCAGGCTGCCAAAAGGTGCGTTCGTCATTGAGCTGTCCTCATCCCACCGGGGCTCGTGTTGCTCCGTCAACAGGCAGGCTACCGCGCATCTCCGAGATCAACTGAGGCGTCAGAGTCGCCTCGGTCCGGGAGACGAGAAGAGCCATCTCGTAGCCGATCAGCCCGATGTCGCACGTGGACTCGGCGACGACGCCGAGGACCGAGCCGTTCGAGACGTTCATGAGGAAGAGGAACCCGTTGTCCATCTCGACGATCGACTGGCGGACGTTGCCCCCGTTGAGCTGACGAGCCGCACCGCGGGTCAGGCTCGACATGCCGGAGACGATCGCCGCGAGCTGGTCGCCGCTGGTGCGGTCGAGCTGGTCGGACATCGCCATGAGCAGGCCGTCTGCCGACACCACCAGCGTGTGCCGGCTTCCCGGGACGGTCCGCACGAAGTTGTCGAGCAACCACCCGAAATTGGTTGCTTCGGTGCTGAGCGCGTTCACACTTCCTCCTTGTCAGTTGCCACAGACGGCGAGCTGTACGTCACCGCGACTGCGGCGCTGAGTCGGGGACATCATTGCCGTGCGAGGCACGATCCGTCGAACCTGTCTCGTCGTCGGCCTCGACCCGTCCCCGTGCGGTCGCCGACTGGAAGGCTGCGAGACGTGCGCGCAGCTGCTCCGGGTCGCGATCGATCTTCGCCGTGAACCGGTCGACGTACTCCTCGCGGTTCACGGTCCGAGCCCTGCGGGTCAGGCCCGAGGCCGTGACGTCCGTGCGCGCCTGGGGGCTGTACGTCCCCGCGGCGTCGGCATACGCCTTGCCCTGGACCTCCGGGCCGTTGCGCAGGAGCGTCGACATCTCCTCGTAGAGGACCGCGGACGCGATCCAGTCGGAGCGGGCCTCGACCGAGTCGGACACGTAGCCCTGCTCGAGGGGCTCCAGAGGCTCCTGTGCCGGGCGCCGGACGAGCGGCGTCGAGCCGGCCGGGCGGCTGTCCTGAGGAGCTGCGGGCGCCTGCGGCGGGGCGAACGTCGCCGCGGAGGGCGGCTGGAACGTGGTCTGCTGCTGGAAGGCGGTCTGCTGCTGCACAGGGGTGGTCTGCTGGAACGCCAGGGGCTGCTGTGCCGTCGCAGGCTGCTGGGCCTGCGGCACCACACCGACGGGCTGGGAGGCGAGCGCGGCAGCCGACGGCGTCACGGTGGGCATGGCCCCCGTGCGCGGACGCCGGTTGAAGATGCCGCGCTTGCGCGCCTGGCTCTCGCGCAGCGACCGACGGGTCGGCAGGTCTGCCATCAGGTCCTCGAACCTGGGCAGCGCCTCGAAGGAGAGCTCCTCCGGGATCTCCTCCCGAGCCGGCGGCTCGGGAGCGACCTGGGCGGCCGGGACCTGGTACTGCTGAGCCTGCTCGGGAGCCTGGTACTGCTGGACGGGCTCCGGGTAGGCGTCCACGCGAGGGGCCTGCGCGGCGGGCGGTGCGTACGGCTGCGCCGGGGCCGGCTGGACCGCTGCCGGCTGGGCCTGCGCGACGGGCGCCTCGTACGGCTGGACGGGCGCCTGCTGCGCCGGAGCCGCACGCTGGGGCAGCTCGACCGCCGCGGGCTCCGTGTACGCGGGCGTCGCGTCGTACTGAGGAGCCGCGTCGTACGTCGGTGCCGCCTCCGGTGCCGGCGCGGGCTCGTCGGAGACCGGAGCCTGCTCGGTCCCGCCCAGCGGCTCGATCGCGAACTGCGGTGCCCACGTGCCGTCGTCGGGCACGAAGTCCGGGACCGAGATGTCGGTCGCCGACACGTCGGGTGCCGCGTCGAGCTCGACGGCCTGCTGCTCGGAGGTCGGCGTCTCGACCGCACCGAGGGCACGGAAGCTCGAGAACATCGCCGAACGCGTGCTCACGTCGAGGACGGGGATCTCGGCCGACTCCGGCTGGACGGCAGGCATGGCGCTCGTCGTCTCGGCAGGGGTCGCGGCACGGGACCGGCTGGGGAGCGAGCTGCTCGACGAGGAGACCCCCTCCGGCGGGGACCAGGCGTCCGGCGCAGCCGGAAGGTCTGCCGGGAGCGAGGGCGTCGCGAGCGGCGGCAGGATGATCGACCCGGTCTGCGGGCCGGGGACGAACGACGCGCTCGGTGCGGACCCGGCGGGGTCCATGCCCCGGGGACGACGACGGGGCATGCCCGTCGAGGTCGCACCGTCCGTCAGCGCCTCGAGGTCGACCGGGACCGCGACGGGCGCGTCGGGGTCGTACTGCGGGGTCGAGGTCGTGGCCGGGCCCGAGTACACCGGGGCCGAGGACTGCGCGGGCGGGGCCGCGAGCTGGTTGGCCGCGACCTGCGTCCGGTTCTCCAGGGGGTCGGTCGGCATCGGCAGCGGGACGCTGGAGTCCGGCACGAACAGGACGTTCGGGAAGCTGACCGTGACGAGGGTGCCGGCGCCCTCGGCCGCGCGCTCGAACGTGACCTTCGCGCCGAGACGGTCGGAGATGCGGCCGACCACGTACAGGCCCAGACGCTGCGAGCCCACGACGTCAGAGGCGGCGTGCGCGTTGACCTTGCGGTTCGCCTCGCCGATCTCCTCCGGGGTCATGCCCAGGCCGTGGTCGCGGATGATGATCTTGACGTACCGCTCGTCGCGTCCCGTGCTGACCTCGACCGGGGTGTGCGGCTCGGAGAACATGGTCGCGTTCTCGAGGAGCTCGGCGATGAGGTGCGCGGCGTTGAGCGCGTTGTGCCCCAGCATGAGCGGGTCGACGACGAGGTTCAGGCGGACCCGGTCGTAGAGCTCGATCTCCGAGGACGCCGTACGGATGACGTCGGAGGCCGGCATGGGCTGGCGGACACGACGGCCCGAGTCGATGCCCGCGAGCACCAGGAGGGACTCCGCGTTACGACGCATTCGCGTCGCGAGGTGGTCCAGGCGGAACAGGTTCGACAGGGTGTTCGCGTCTTCCTCGGACCGCTCGAGGTCGTCGAGGAACGCGAGCTGCCGGTTCAGGAGGACCTGGTCGCGGCGAGCCACGTTGACGAACATCTCCGCGATCGAACCACGCAGGGCCGCCTGCTCGCGGGCGACCTGGATCGTCGTCGAGTTCACGTCGTTGAACGCGTTCGCGAGCTGGCCCACCTCGTCGGTCGACTCGACCTCGATCGGCTGGATGCTGATGCCCGGGCCCTGGCCCGGGACCGAGACCTGCTCGACCATGCGCGGGAGCTGGTCACGGACGTCCTGGGCCGCGCTGGTCAGCCGTCGCAGCGGGTTCACGATCTGGCGGGCGATGGCGGCGGCGACGAGGATGGTCGCGCCGAACGCGAGCAGGGTCACGAGGATCGTGAGGACTGCTCGGGTCACGGCTGCCGTGGCGATGTCGGAGGCCGTGTCGGCCGAGGCCTGGCGGACCTTGTCACGGACCGGGGTGATGTTCTTGAGGTCGTTGCTCGAGTCGGTGGGCCAGGCCTGCGTGCTCGTCGCGCCGGTCGCGTTGTTGCCCGCGAGGTTCCCGCGGAGGGAGACGTAGGTGCCGAGCGGGGACGGGATGGCCAGTCCGGTGCGCAGCTCACGGACCGCCTTCCGGGCGGCGTCGGCCTTGGAGTCTCCCTCGGAGACGAGTCGCGCGGCGCGCAGGGAGTCGGCCTGCACCGTGGGGTCGTCGGCGGGGGCCACCACTCCGGGCACCTCGCCGGCGATGATCGCCTGGATCCGCTCGAACAGGAACGAGACCACGGGGAGCTCGAGCGCGACCTGGCTCATGAGCACGTTGGACGCGACGTAGGCGTCGAGCACCTGCGCGAGGTCGCGGTCCTGCGCGGTGTCGGCCAGCACGCGGGGGACGTCGAGGGCGTCGTCGATCAGCGTGTTGTACTTCGCCGTGAAGCCCAGCTCCTGGATGGCGCCGGTGTCGATCTGCTTGCGGATCGCGTTCAGCTCGGCGCGGTCCTTGACCGTGGCCTCGACGGCGCGGCTCACGCGGTCGTCGAGCATGGACATGTCGACGTCGGCGTACACCTTGTCGCGCCGGTCGAGCGCCTTGTCGGTCGCGGCGCGCGCCTCCTCGGCGAGCTGGTCCCCGTCCGGGACCCCACGGGCGCGCTGGATCTCGGCGGCCCGCTCGGCGGCGACGGCCTTGCCGGCGACGTCCTGGGAGCCGAAGGCCTCCACCAGGTCGACGGTCTGGCCGGCCACGCGCGCTTCGTTGATCGCCTGGACCGAGAAGACCGTCGCGGCCAGGAACAGGACGAAGACAGGCAGCGCGAGTGCCGCAAGGATCTTCCCGCGAACGCTCAACCTGCGGAGCATACGAACCTCTCTCCATACCCTGTGACCAGCGGATCGTCGTGAGGTCCGGTCGACACCGACCATCCCCCACTCGCCAGACGTGCGTACTAACTATCGGTGCACTTGCCCCGAGGACCTAATCCGGTCATCCAGGTCAAGTCGGTGGCTACGCGGAGGATCCCACGGGGCCCGACACCCGTCCTCGGCGACGAGGTCGTAGTGTCTTTGGTGTGCGAGCCGTCACGATAGCCGCCCCTGGGGGCCCAGGGGAACTCACAGTGTCCGACCTCACGGACCCGGTGCCGGGTCCGGACGAGGTCCTGATCGACGTCGTCTCGAGTGGCGTGAACCCTGCTGACCTGCTACAACGCGCCGGAAAGTACCCTCCGCCAGCAGGTGCACCGGTTTGGCCGGGTCTCGAGGTGTCTGGGGTGATTTCTGCCGTCGGGTCGCGTCTCACAGGTTGGGACGTGGGCGACGAGGTCGTCGCGCTGCTCGACGGCGGCGGGTACGCGGAGAAGGTCAGCGTCCGGGCGAGCCAGGTCCTCCCCCTGCCCGACGGCGTCCCTCTCGTCGACGGGGCGGCCCTCCCCGAGGCGGTGTGCACCGCGTGGAGCAACCTGGTCGACGTGGGCCGCCTCGCGCGCGGCGACGTCCTGCTCGTGCACGGCGGGTCCGGCGGGGTCGGCTCGGTCGCGACGCAGATCGGGGCGGCGCTGGGGGCGCACGTCGTGACGACCGCGGGCGGTCCCGAGCGGGCAGCGCGCTGCCTCACCCTGGGGGCCGAGGTCGCCGTCGACCACCGGACCGAGGACTTCGTGGCCGCGGTGCGCGACGCGTCGGGGGGCGCGGGCGCAGACGTGGTGCTCGACGTCGTCGGGGCGGCATACCTGGCCGACAACCTCCGGGCTCTCGCGACGGGCGGGCGCCTGGTCGTTATCGGGATGCAGAAGGGGCGCCGCGCCGAGCTCGACCTGGGCACGCTGCTCGCCAAGCGGGCGACGGTCGCCGGCACGACCCTGCGGGCACGGCCCGCCGAGGAGAAGGCGCGCCTCGTGCGCGACGTGCTGGCGCACGTGTGGCCCCTCGTCGAGGAGGGGCGGGTGCGGCCCGTGGTGCACGCGAGGCTGCCGCTCGCGCGGGCGGCGGACGCCCACCGGCTCATGGAGTCCGGCGAGGTGTTCGGCAAGGTCCTGCTGGTCCCGTGACCACGGATCGCCCCGGGCCGTCGCGCTCGGCGGCGGTTCGGGTCAGACTGGGTTGATGAGCGACGACGCACGCAGCGACCGGTCCCCCGCCCCCGAGCAGGCGCCGCCCCCGGGGCGTGAGCCGGACCGGGAGGCCGACGCCAGGGCGAGGCAGGGCTTCACGGTGATCTCCCCCGACGGGACAGAGGTCCCGCCGGGAGACCGGAGCACCCAGGACACCGACCGCGCAGCGGGTGAACGGGGCGAGAACGGCGCCGACGACCGCGACCCGGGCTCGGTCGTCGAGGAGCCCGCGAAGGTCATGCGCATCGGCGGCATGATCAAGCGGCTGCTCGAGGAGGTGCGCGACTCCCCGCTCGACGAGGCCGCCCGCAGCAGGCTCGCCGAGATCCACGAGCGGTCGCTCACCGAGCTCGAGGAGGGCCTGTCGCCCGAGCTCGTCGCCGAGCTCCACCGCATCTCGCTGCCGTTCACCGACGACTCGGTACCGTCCGACGCCGAGCTGCGCGTCGCGCAGGCGCAGCTGGTCGGCTGGCTCGAGGGGCTGTTCCACGGCATCCAGACCGCGCTGGTGGCGCAGCAGATGGCCGCGCAGGCGCAGCTCTCGCAGATCCGCCGGGCGCTGCCACCGGGTGCGTTGCCCGTCCCCGGCATGCCCGGGCACCCGGCACCCGCCGCGCCCGGGCCGCGGCGCGAGGGCGACGACTCCCGCCCCTCGCCCGGGCAGTACCTCTGAGCGGACCGCGCGCTCGACCGTCCCGCGGGCCGAGGCACGCCGCGGCGTCGCCCGGTGGCACCCGGGAGGCGCCTGAGGGGCACCCGAGACTGCTGAGAGCCACTGAGGGCCGCTGAGGACCGCTGAGAGCCGCCGGGCCCGGGCGAGCGCCCGGCGACGCCCCTGCTGACCGTCCGGGCGCCTACGCGGGCGGCGGGTCGGTCCGCTGGGCCGTCATCGCGATGGCCCCGGAGACGAGCAGCAGGCCGACGAGCTCGAGCCACGAGGGGAACTGCCGCAGCACGACGGCGCCGATCACGACCGCGGTCGCGGGCAGCAGAGCGAGCAGCACCGAGAACGTCGCCGCGCTGACGCGTCGCAGGATCACCTGCTCGAGCACGTACGGCACGACGGACGAGCACACCGCGATCCCGACGACCGCGAGCAGCAGCCGCCAGTCCTCCACCACGGCACCCGACGACGGCGCGAGGAACGGCGCGAACACGAGCGCCCCCGCGGTCATGGCCACGGCGAGCGACGTGACGCCCGAGCCCCCCAGGGCGACGCGTCGGCCCAGCAGGATGTAGGCGGCCCAGCACGCGGCCGCGACGCCGATCGCGACGAGCCCGATCACGACGTCCTCGCGCGGCAGGTCGGACGTGATCGTGACCCCTGCGAGGAGCACCACGCCCGCTGCCGCGACGGCGATGCCGCCGCGCTCGCGCCACCCCCGGCCCGTGACCGCCGCGACGGCCACGGGACCGATGAACTCGATCGCGACCGCGGACCCGAGCGGCAGGTGGTCGATCGCGACGTAGAACGACACGTTCATCGCGGCGAGCGCCACCCCGAACACCGCGGCCCACGCGAGCGTGCGACGGGTCCAGGTCTGCCGCCACGGGCGGCGCCAGGCGAGCAGCAGCAGGGCCGCGACGACGATGCGCAACCAGGCGACCTCGGGCGCCCCGACGACGGCGAACAGCCCGACCGCGATCGCCGCCCCGAGGTACTGGGTGAGCCCCGAGACGACGAAGAGGGCGGGGGGCGGGACCCGACCCGCCAGGGAACCGAGGGCACGACCGGGACGCGATGACACCCGACGACCTTACGTCGCCCGCAGCACGGCACCCGACCGCTGGGCCCGGGCCCCGCCCGGCCCGGAGCCGACCGCACGCTCCGGCCGGCACGGTCCGAGCCGGACCGTGCCGGGCCGGGGTCGTTCACCCCTTGACGGAACCCGCCAGGAGGCCTCGCACGAAGTACCGCTGCAGCGCCAGGAACACGATGAGCGGGACGATCATCGACACGAACGCGCCTGCGGTCAGCAGGTGCCAGGCGTTGCCGCGGGTGCCGGCGAGGTCGGCGACCGCGACCGTGAGCGGGCGGGAGTCCTGGTTGGCGAACGTGAGGCCGACGAGGAGGTCGTTCCACACCCAAAGGAACTGGAAGATCGCGAACGACGCGATCGCGGGGACCAGGAGCGGCAGGAGGACCTGGAAGAAGATCTTGACGTGCCCCGCACCGTCCATGCGGGCGGCCTCGATGAGGGAGGCCGGGATCTCCTTCATGAAGTTGTGCAGGAGGAAGATCGCGAGCGGCAGCGCGAAGATCGAGTGCGACAGCCACACGGTCCAGAACGTGCCGTTGATCTCCGCGTCGACGTAGGCCGAGAGGAGCGGGATGAGCGTGATCTGGATGGGCACGATCTGGAGCGCGAAGACTGCCACGAACAGCAGGTTGCGACCCTTGAAGTCGATCCAGGCGAACGCGTAGGACGCGAGGAGCGCGATCGAGATGGGGATGACGACCGCGGGCAGCGTGATGACGATCGAGTTGACGAAGAACGACGCGAGGTCGGCGGAGCCGAACAGGACGTCGTCGTAGTTGTCGAGCGTGAACTGGGGGTCGGTCCACACGGTCCACCAGCCGGAGCTGCGGATGTCGATCGCCGGGCGGAAGGACGTGACGAGGAGGCCGATCGAGGGGACGGTCCACAGGATCGCGATGATGATCGCGATCGCCGACGCCCACGGTGAGCTCAGCTTGCCCTTGACGGCGATGGCCCGGCGCTCGGCGCGCGAGAGCCTGCCGACCCGCTGGATGTCGTGCGAGGCGTCGGCGTCGAGGGATGTGGGCAGCGTGGGCGGGACGGCGGTCATCGGACCTCCTCGGAGAGGCGGAGCTGGCGGACGTTGTAGACCACGATCGGGATGACCAGGATGAACAGGATGACCGCGAGGGCGGCCCCCAGCCCTTCGTTGGCCAGCCGGAAGCTCTGCGTGTAGAACTCGTTCGCGACGACGGACGTGCCGAACTGGCCGCCCGTCATGGTGCGGACGATGTCGAAGACCTTGAGCGTGCCCATGGCGATGGTCGTGACGACCACGACGAGCGCCGGACGGATGCTGGGCACCGTGATGTAGCGGAACATCCCGACGCCGTGCAGCCCGTCGAGGCGGGCGGCCTCCACGATGTCGTCGGGGATGGCCTTGATCGCGGCCGAGAGGATGGTCATGGCGAACCCGGTCTGGATCCAGACCATCACGGCGATCAGGAACAGCGTGTTGGTGGGCTGGTTGATGAGGAACTGCTGGGGTTCCAGGCCGAGCCACACGAGGAGCTGGTTGAGCAGACCTGTCTGCTGGATGCCGGGCTGGTCGGGGCGGTACTCGTAGACGAACTTCCAGATGATCGACGCGCCCACCATGGAGATGGCCATGGGGAGGAAGACGAGCGCCTTGGCGAGCTTCTCGAACCGGGTGCGGTCGACGAGCACGGCGTACACGAGGCCGATGAACGTGGACACGATGGGTACGAGGACGACCCACAGCGCGGTGTTGCGCAGGACGATCTGGAACTGGTCGGTCGTGAACGCCGTGACGTAGTTGTCGAGGCCGACCCACTCGGCACCCGTCTTGTTCTTGAACGACGAGATGATCGTCAGGATCCCGGGGTAGACGAGTCCGCCGACGACGAGCAGGACGGCGGGCCCGACGAAGCAGAGGGCCACGACCCAGCGCGGGACGCGTTTGGGCTTGTCGACGGCGAAGAGCAGTCCTCCCATCACGACGACGAAGAGGAGCATCGCGAAGACCATCAGGCCGAGCTTCTCGGCGGTGGTCTCCGGTGAGGTGAAGAAGTCCATGTGGGCCTCCGGTCTGCCCGACGGCGTCGGCGGGCTGGGGTGGTTCGGTCGCCCGCGGTCGTGGTCGCGGCGGGCGGGGCGCTGCTCTGTGCTCCGTCAGCGGCCGGGACGTGCTGAGCCGGGGGGCCGGGCGGGGAACCCGCCCCCCGGCTCGGCTCTCA
>NZ_JACSPN010000017.1:77314-91256 GCF_015142735.1 Oerskovia douganii
GAGCCGGGGGGGGGCCGGCCCCCCCCCGGCTCCTCACCCCGTGGTGCTGGGGGCGACGTCGGTCAGGACGTCGGCCAGGACGCCTCGATCTGGTCGACGACCTCCTGCGTGCTCTGGCCGGTGAGCCAGTTGACGATGCCGGTCCAGAACGTCCCGGCGCCGACGGCCCCGGGCATCAGGTCGGACGCGTCGAAGCGCACGATGGAGTTCTCGTCGGTGAGGATCGACGCCGAGAGCCGGTCGAACTCGGTCGCGAGGTTCTCCGGGTCGAGCTGGAGGTTGGCGTTGACCCAGCCGCCGTTGGGCGTGGCCTTGGCCTTGGCGTTGGCCCAGTCGGCGCTCGAGATGTACGTCTGGAAGGCCTGGACCTCGGGGCGGTCGTTGAAGGCCGCCGCGAACGTGCCGCCGACCTCGACGGGCTTGATGTCGGTCTGGTTGGTCGGGAGGTAGAAGGCGTAGACCTCGCCGTCCTCGGAGACGTCCGTCCCCTCGGGGAACTGCGTCTGGTAGAAGTTCGCGGCGCGGTGGAGGAAGCAGGTGCCGTCGAGCAGGCCGATGCCCGCCTCGGTCCAGGGGGTCGTGGCGATCGAGTCGACGCCGCCCAGGCCCGCGTTGACCATGGCCGGGTCCTTGAGGACCTCTCCGGCGGTGTCGAACGCGGTGACGACCTGCGGGTCGTTGAACGGGATCTCGTGCGTGTACCACTGGTCGTAGACGTCGGGGCCGGCGGTGCGGAGCATCATGTCCTCGACCCAGTCGGTGCCGGGCCAGCCGGTCGCGTCGCCGGACTCGACGCCCGCGCACCACGGGAGCGCGCCGTCGTTGTCCTCGGAGTACTGCTCGGAGAGCGCGATGAGGTCGTCCCAGGTCTCGGGGATCTCGTAGCCGCCGTCGGCGAACGCCGCGGGCGAGTACCAGACGTAGGACTTCACGTTGGCGTCCATGGGGGCCGCGTAGAAGACGCCGTCGACGGTCCCGTAGTCCTTCCAGGTGGGCTCGAAGAACTCGTCGACGTTCTTGGCGACCGACTCGGGGGCGGGGACGATGGTGCCCGTGTCCCGGACGATCGTCTGGAGGAGGCCGGGCTGCGGGAGGAAGGCGATGTCGGGGGCGTTACCGGCCTTGACGCGCACGAGGAGCTGGGCCTCGAACTCGCGGGAGGCCTCGTAGTCGATCTCGACGCCCGTGCACTCGGTGAAGGGCTCGAAGGAGGCCTGCATCGTCGCGCCCTCGGGGTCGACGATCGACGTGTAGACGTGCACCTTGGTGCCGTCGATGTCGCCGAACTCCTCGTAGGGGGCGCAGTCGATGCTCGACGCCTCCCCTCCGCTCGAGCTCTCGTCGTCTCCGCTGCCGCCGCTTGAGCAGGCGGTGAGCACGATGGCGAGGCTCGCTCCACCGGCGACGGCCGCGAGCGCGCGGCGCTTGACTGACAGTCTGCTGCTGGTCATGACATTTCCTCCACAACGTTGTGGTGCTGACATCGCGGTCGGCCCGCGGCTGCCTCGGTCCGTCGTCCTCGACGTGGACCGCCCTCTGCAATGCAAGCGTTTACATCGTCGTTGCGCAAGCCCAAGAGGTCGGTTCGCGAGTAACGATTCCGTTACTCATGGGACCTCGCAACCGCCCACGGTGGTTGCGCTTCCACTCCGAGCGTCCGCAGAGGTGCGGGCCGACCGACGCGGCCCCGCCGTCAGGACCGGCGCGGCGCCGCCGTCGACGTCCGCCGGACCAGGTGCGTGGGGTACGTCAGGCTGTCGGGCACGGGGGCGCCGTTGATCATCTCCATGAGCAGCATCGACGCGTCGGCTCCCTGCTGGTAGGCGTCCTGCCCGATGGTCGTGAGCCCGACCAGCTCGCCCAGGTCGTGCCCGTCGACGCCGATCACCGACAGGTCCCCGGGCACGTCCATGCCCAGGTCGCGCGCCGCGAGGATCGCCCCCATCGCCATCTCGTCCGACGCGGCGAACACCGCCGTGACGTCCGGACGCCGGCGCAGCAGCTCCTTGGTCGACGACCTGCCCCCCTCGACGTCG
The DNA here is from genome assembly GCF_015142735.1 of Oerskovia douganii. Classification (GTDB taxonomy): domain Bacteria; phylum Actinomycetota; class Actinomycetes; order Actinomycetales; family Cellulomonadaceae; genus Oerskovia; species Oerskovia douganii. The sequence goes on from NZ_JACSPN010000017.1 coordinate 79,351, forward strand.
AAGCCCCCGTTCACGACCAGGTCGGGCGACGGCTCGATCCCGGCCTTGCGCAGCGCGCGCTCGTACCCCGTCGACCGCTCGACCGGCGGCGACCAGGACGAGACGAGGTCCGGCTGGCCCGTGATGTGCCCGACGACACGGTGCCCCAGGTCCAGCAGGTGGCGGGTCGCGAGCGACCCGGTCCGCACGTCGTCGAGCCGGACCGTCACCTGGTCCGCAGGCCCCGAGCCCACGAAGGCCAGCGGCGTCCCCAGGGCGACGAGCGAGGCCACCTCGTCGTCCTCGAGCGGGAGCCCGACCACGAGCGTGCCGTCGACCCGCCGACGCAGGACCGTCGGGTCGACCGTGCGACGCGGGCGCCCGTCGTCGACCTCGAACGTGTAGAGCAGCACGTCGTACCCGACCGAGCGCAGCGCACGCTCGGCGCCCTCGATGACGTTCGCGAAGAACCAGCGGCTCACCCACGGCGTGATGACACCGATCGTCCGGGTCCGCCCCGTCGCGAGCGACGCCGCCGACGGCGACGGGACGTACCCCAGCCGCTCGGCCTCCGCCCGGACCCGGGCCCGCGTCGAGGCCGACACGTTGGGCAGCCCTCGCAGCGCGCGCGAGACCGTCGCCGTCGACACGCCTGCTGCCTGAGCCACCTCGTCGATTCCTGCCACGAGGAGCGATTCTCCCACTGTCGGCCGGGAGCGACGATCTGCGCCGCCCGTGGTTGCACCTCCTGGGCCCTCCCGTGACACCCTGGGAGCAGGCCGGACGACGCCGCGACACCCGCGGCGACCCGGCACGAGCACCCACCCACCGAGAGGAACACCATGATCGAGCTGAGGACCCCCCGCGAGATCGAGCAGATGCGTCCGGCGGGCCGCTTCGTCGCGGACGTCCTCACGCAGGTCGGCGCGGCGGCCAAGGTCGGCGTCAACCTGCTCGAGCTCGACGCCATGGCGCACAAGATGATCGCGGAGCGCGGCGCCGAGTCCTGCTACATCGACTACCACCCCTCGTTCGGGGCGAGCCCGTTCGGCAAGGTCCTGTGCACGTCGGTCAACGACGCCGTCCTGCACGGCCTCCCGTTCGACTACCGCCTCCAGGACGGCGACCTGCTCAGCCTCGACTTCGCGGCGTCGGTCGACGGGTGGGTCTCCGACAGCGCGGTGTCGCTCGTCGTCGGGACCCCGCGTCCGGGCGACCGCGGCGCGGCCGACCGCAAGCTCATCGAGACGACCCAGGAGGCGCTGGCCGCAGGCATCGCGGCCGCTCAGCCGGGCAACAAGGTCGGCGACATCTCTGCCGCGATCGCGGCCGTGGGCCGCGCGGCCGGCTACCGGATCAACACCGACTTCGGCGGTCACGGCGTGGGTCGCACCATGCACGGCGACCCGCACGTGCCGAACGACGGCCGCAAGGGCCGCGGGTTCCCGCTCAAGCCGGGCCTCGTGATCGCGATCGAGCCGTGGTTCCTCGAGACGACCGACGAGATCTTCACCGACCCCGACGGCTGGACGCTGCGCAGCGCCGACGGCTCGCGCGGGGCGCACTCGGAGCACACGGTCGCGATCACGGAGGACGGTCCGCTCGTCCTGACCGCGCGCGACTGACGCTCGGCCCGAGGTCGGGGGCCGGCGTCGAGGTGGAGGGCCCGGCCCCCGGACCGCGACGCCGCTCCTCTACCTCGGCGAGACGTTCTTCTTGTAGAACGTCGCCGAGTCCTCGTACCCGAGCGCCAGGTAGAAGTCGCCCGCCCGTCTGCTCGCGAGCGCCACGTACGCCGCACCGGACCGCACGGCCCAGTCCTCGGCCGCCGTCATGAGTCCCCGGCCCACCCCGTGCCCGCGCAGCGCCGCGTCGACCGCGACCTCCTCGACCCACACCACGGGGCGGTTCGCGAGGAACGTCGGGTGCCGGTGGGCCAGCAGGTACCCGACGGCGCCGCTCCCCCGGTCCGCGACCAGCAGCAGGGCGTCGGGGGCCGTCAGGAGGGACCGGAAGGTCGCCTCGAAGGGTTCGCGCTCGGGGCGGAAGGACGTCGCGAAGTCCCGGGCCAGGGGCCAGACCGCGTCGAGGTCGTCGAGGGTGGCCCGGCGGACGGTGGCGGTGGCGTTCACGCGCGCAGCCTAGCGCCCGGCCGGTCCCGCGCGAGCAGCCCGCGAGCCCTCAGACCAGGCTGCGCAGCACCGCGACCGCACCGGCCTCGTCGATGCTGCCCGTGACCTCGTCGGCCGCCTCCTTGACCTCGGGCTCGGCGTGCCCCATGGCCACCCCGCGACCGGCCCAGCGCAGCATGTCGATGTCGTTGCTCCCGTCGCCCACGGCCACGGTCGCACCCGGCGCGACCCCCAGCAGCCCGCGCACACGCTCGAGCGCGCTCGCCTTGGTCACCCCGAGCGGCGCGATGTCCATCCAGGCCGTCCACCCGACCGCGTACGTCACGTCGCTCAGCCCGAGGGACCTCGCGAGCTCGCTGAACTCCTCGCTCGTCGCGCCCGGCCCGCGCACCACGACTCGCGTGACCTCGCCCGACCACAGCTCCTCGAAGTCCACGACCCGGTGCTCCCCGTCGAGCTCGCCATGGGGGAAGAGGTCGTTCATGCGGAAGCCGACGCCCACGTCCTCGACCGCGAACAGCGCGTCGGGCAGGTGGTCGCGCAGGAGCCGCAGCGCGTTCTCCGGGTTGAACGTGATGACCTCGTCGACCACGTAGCCCGTGGGCGACGACGCGTCGAACCTGGCCGTCACCGACCCGTTGGAGCACACCATGTAGCCCTCGTCGAGGCCCAGGCGCTCCGCGATGGGCAGCACCGCGATGAGCGAGCGGCCCGACGACAGCATCACGTGGTGCCCTGCGGCCCGCACGGCCGCGATCGCCTCGACGACGCCCTCGCTCAGGACGTCCTCGTGGCTCAGGATCGTGCCGTCGATGTCGAGCGCGACGAGCAGCGGGCCCTCCCCCGGGCGCGCCGGGGACACCGCAGCGGTCTCGCCGGCGCCAGGAGCCGTGCCCGACGGCGCCACCTCGCCCGGGTGCGACGGCGCGCCCGCGGGGGCGGCGGCGTCGGGCCGGGTGGTGCTGGTGACAGCCTGCGAGGGGCCCGTCACGCCGTACCCTTCGAGGAGCCCTTCGACGAGCCGACCGGCTCGAGGACCTCGAGCCCGCCCAGGTAGGGCCGCAGGCCCTCCGGGACGCGGACCGAGCCGTCGGGCTGCTGGTGGTTCTCGAGGATCGCGACGATCCAGCGCGTCGTCCCCAGCGTGCCGTTGAGCGTCGCGACCGTGCGGGTCTCCGTCTTGCCGTCGACCTCGACGCGCTCGCGCACGCCCAGGCGGCGGGCCTGGAACGTGGTGCAGTTCGAGGTCGAGGTCAGCTCGAGGTAGCGCTCCTGCGTGGGCAGCCAGGCCTCGCAGTCGAACTTGCGGGCCGCGCTCGAGCCCAGGTCGCCCGCCGCGGTGTCGATCACGCGGTACGGCAGCTCGCACTTGCGCAGCATGGCCTCCTCCCAGGCGAGGAGACGCTGGTGCTCGGTCTCGGCGTCCGCGGGGTCGACGTAGCTGAACATCTCGACCTTGTGGAACTGGTGCACGCGGATGATGCCGCGCGTGTCCTTGCCGTACGACCCGGCCTCGCGGCGGTAGCACGCGCTCCAGCCCGCGTAGCGCTTGGGTCCGTCGGACAGGTCGAGGATCTCGCCCGAGTGGTAGCCCGCGAGCGCGACCTCGCTCGTGCCGACCAGGTACAGGTCGTCGGCCTCCAGGCGGTAGATCTCGTCCGCGTGCTCGCCCAGGAAGCCCGTGCCCTGCATGATCTCGGGGCGCACGAGCGTCGGCGTGATGACGGGCGTGAAGCCCTCCTGCGTCGCCTGGTCCATGGCCGCGTTGAGCAGCGCGAGCTCGAGGCGCGCCCCGACGCCGGTGAGGTAGTAGAACCGCGCGCCCGACACCTTGGCACCGCGCTCGGTGTCGATCGCGCGCAGGCCCTCGCCCAGCTCGAGGTGGTCGCGGGGCGTGAAGCCCTCGGCCGCGAAGTCGCGGACGGTGCCCTCCTCGCGGAGGACGACGTAGTCCTCCTCGCCGCCGGGAGGGGCTCCCGCGATCACGTTCGAGATCTTGTACAGGATCGCCTTGAGCTGCGCCTCGGCGTCGTCGGCGTCCTTCTGGCGCGCCTTGACGCCCTCCGCGAGCTGCTTGGTGTGCGCGAGCAGGGCCGTCTTCTCGTCGCCCTTCGCCTGGGCGACCTTCTTGCCCAGGGACTTCTGCTCGGCGCGCATCTGCTCGAAGTCCGTCAGCGCGCTGCGACGGCGGGAGTCGGCGTCGAGCGCCTGGTCCACGAGGGCGGGGTCGTCGCCGCGGGCCACCTGGCTGGCGCGGACGACGTCGGGGTTGTCGCGCAGAAGTCGAAGATCGATCACCTCTAGAGGGTATCCAACGTGCGGGCGGGCGCGGCACGGGCACGGTCGGGTACGTCACCTTCTGCGGCCTCGGGCGCCGCCGCCGGCACCCCTGGCGCTACCGTGTCGGACATGGCTTGGGAAATGTGGTTGGGGGTCGCTGCGGTCACGATCTCCGCGGTCGCGCTGACCGTCGCGCTGGCTGTCTGGTCCCAGCAGCGGCGCCGACGCCGCCTCGACCCGCCGCTCGCGGTCGCCGAGGCGCTCGCCGAGGACGTCGGCCAGCTCATCGCGTTCGTCGCGAACCCGTCGAAGCCCGCGGTCGCGCACCTCGAGCGGACCGTGCGGCGCGTGTGCGCCGAGGCCGACCTGCCCGAGCCCCTGTGGCTCGAGACCACGATCGAGGACCCGGGCGTCGGGCAGACGCGCGAGGCCCTGGCACGCGGCGCCGACGTCGTGGTCGCGGTCGGCGGGGACGGCACCGTCCGCGCGGTCGCCGAGGCCATGGTCGGCACGGGCAGGCCCATGGGCCTGATCCCGCTCGGCACGGGCAACCTCCTCGCCCGCAACCTCGACCTGCCCATCGCCGACCCCGACGAGGCCCTGCGCATCGTGGTCGCGGGCGCGGACCGCGTGATCGACGTGGGCTGGGCGCGCGTCCTGGAGTTCGCCGAGCCCGACGGCGCCGCGCGCGAGACGGCGCGGACCGGCGCCCCGGGACGGGACGCGGCGGGTGACGGCGTCGTCGTCGACGCCCTGGACGCCGACCCGGCCGCGGACGGGACGGGCGTCGACGGGACGGGCGTCGACGGCGCCGCTGCCGACGCGCCCCCCGAGCCGGACACGCAGACCGAGCACATCTTCCTCGTCATCGCCGGGCTGGGTTTCGACGCCGCCATGGTCGCCGACGCCGACGCGACCCTCAAGGCCAGGGTGGGCTGGGTCGCGTACTTCGTGGCCGGCATCCGCCACCTGCACGGGCGCCGCCTGCGCGCGACGATCCAGCTCGACGACACCCCGCCGGTCGACGCCAAGCTCCGGACGCTGCTGATCGGCAACTGCGGCAAGCTGCCCGGGGGCATCACGCTCCTGCCCGACGCGGTGCTCGACGACGGCATCCTCGACATCGCCGCGATCGACACCCGAGGTGGCGTCGTCGGGTGGGCGCAGCTCTTCGGGGACGTGGTCATGCAAGGCTTCGGTGTCCGCAACGACCTGCCCGCCAAGATCGGCCGCATCGACCACGCACGCGCCCGGCGGGTCCGTGTCCGTGTCGAGGGCGGCGAGCAGGCGCAGGTGGACGGCGACCTCCTGGGGCGGGCCGTCGAGCTCGAGGCCTGGGTCGAGCCGGGCGGGCTCGTCGTGCGGACGGCCTGACGGCCCGGCATCATTCGTCCTGACCTACCGACCGAGGAGCACCCCCTAGATGACCGCACTGCAGGACGCCCCTCGGCCGCCGGGCCTGGCGCCCTCGACCCGCACCCTGCTCAGCCTGGCCGCCGCCGTGATCGTCCTCGCGGGGGTCTACCTCGCGCGCGGCCTGTTCGGCCCGCTCGCCCTCGCGGCGGTCGTCGTCATCATCGTGCAGCCCGTGCGGGCACCGCTCGAACGCCGTGGCTGGCCGCGCTGGGCCGCGACGACCGCGACCATCGTCGTGGCGTACCTGATCCTCGGGGCGCTCGCCGCGCTGCTCGCGTTCGCGGGCGTGCAGTTCGCGGGCCTCGTGGGGCAGTACCTCGACGACCTGTCGACCATGGTCGAGCAGGCGACGGCGTGGCTCGAGTCGTTCGGCGTCGAGGGGCAGGTGACGGAGGCCCTGGCGTCCTGGCTCGACCCGAGCACGCTCGCGGGCCTCGCGGCGAGCGTCGGCGGGACGGCCATGACGGTCCTGACGGCCTTCTTCTTCGTGCTCGCCTACGTGATCTTCATGGCCGCCGACGCGACGCGGTACCAGGACGCCCGTGCCCGCTTCGGCGGGCAGCGCCCGGCGACGCTCGACCGGATCACCGCGTACAACTCGGGGGTCCGTCGGTACTTCGTCGTGAACGCGTCGTTCGGCGCGGTCGTGGCAGTGATCGACGGCGTGGCCCTGTGGTGGATGGGTGTCCCCGCACCGGCCGTCTGGGCGATCCTCGCGTTCGTCACCAACTTCGTCCCGAACATCGGGTTCGTGCTCGGCGTGGTCCCGCCGACGGTCATGGCGCTCGTGGTGGGCGGTTGGCCCCTGGCCCTCGCGGTCGTCGCGGTGTACTGCGTGGTCAACGTGGTCCTGCAGGTGCTCGTCCAGCCCAAGTTCGTGGCGGACGCCGTGAACCTGAGCCTCACGCTCAGCTTCTTCTCGGTCGTGTTCTGGACCCTCGTGATCGGTCCGCTCGGGGCGATCCTCGCGATCCCGCTCACGCTCCTGACCCGGGCGCTCGTCGTCGAGGGCGACCCGGGATCGGGCTGGCTCCGCTACCTGTCCGGCGACACGTCGGCCGCGCCGCCCGCGGGGCCGCCCGAGCCGACCGGCCCGTCGGATCCCGACGGGCCCGCGTCCGGGGCGCCCGGGTCGCCCGGGTCACCCGGGTCGCAGGACGAGGGCGGGGCCGACCCCGACCCTCGCCCCGACGAGCCGACGGGCGCCTCCGCCGGTGCCTCACCGCTCGAGCGCGAGCCCTGAGACCCCCGGTCCGCCCGGGGACGCCTTAGGCCGTGCTGCGCCGACCTCGTGGAGGATCGGTGCCCGACGTCGTGGCCCCGCCCAGCCGCCTCCGTCCGCCCCGTAGGCTGGTCAGGTGACGAAACCGGCCCCCGCACAGACCTCTCGTCGCACCCGTCGTCGCGGGTTCGTCGCGCTGCTCATCGCGCTCGCCTCCCTCGTCGGGACGGCGCTGCCCGCGACCGCCGACCCCGCGACGGCGCCGACCCCCACGGACCCGACGGTCGTCGTCGGGGTCGGCGGGCTCCACTGGTCCGACGTGAGCCGGGCGTCGACCCCGACCCTGTGGTCGATGCTCCGCGAGGGGTCTGCCGCGTCGATCTCGGTGCGGACCGCGACGACCGTGACGTGCCCGGTCGACGCCTGGCTGACCCTGTCGGCCGGGGGCAAGTCCCTGGCGCCGCAGCCGGCACCGAGCGAGGACCCCACGACGCTGCCGTCGGAGCCCACGCCGGAGACCGGGTCGTACGTCCCGCTCGACTGCCCTCCCGTGCCGACCGTCCAGGCGACCTCCACGGACATCGTCGGCCCGGCGCACGTCGACGGGTGGGAGTCCTTGACGGTCGACCCGGCCGTCGAGCCGAACGAGGTCCCCGTCGCCGCCACGTCGGGCACCCCGGGAACCCTGGGCTCGCTGATCGCGACGACGGGGACGTGCTCGACGGCGGTCGGTCCCGGTGGGGCCATCGCCCTCGCCGACCAGAACGGTGACGTCGCGCGGTACACGACCGCCCTGGAGAACCTCTCGTCCGACGAGCTCGCCCGTTGCCCCGTGACGGTCGCCGACCTGGGCGAGCTCCCGTCGGACCCGGCGGACCGCCGGGAGACCCTGCGCGGGCTGGACGAGACGCTGGCCATGCTCGTCGAGGCGATCCCCACGGGCTCGTCGGTCGTCGTCGCGGGCGTCTCGGACACCCCGGTCGAGGCGCACGGGCTCCAGGTCGTCGTCGACTGGCGCAAGGGCACCACCACCGCGGGCTGGCTCGCGTCGGCCTCGACCCGTCGACCCGGGATCGTCTCGCTCGCAGACCTCGCCGCGACGATCGGTGCGAGCGCGGGTGCGGACGTCTCCGACCTGCTGGGCTCACCGTTCGAGGTCGACGAGAAGCGGCGCATGAGCACCGAGCGCACGGTCGAGAACCGTCGCTACCTGAACGAGATGAGCACGACGTCGACGTTCGTCCTGCCGATCTTCGTCGGGATCGTCGTGCTCGGCGCCGCGGCGGCCGTCGGGACGGTGCTGCTCGGTCGACGCCGTCACGGCGGACCGGGGCCCGTCACGAGGCGGCTCTCGACCGCTTCCCTGCTGCTCGCGGCGAGCGCACCGGCGGGGGCCTACCTCGCGGCCCTGTCGCGATGGTGGGTCTCGCCGGCCCCGACGTTCACCGCCGCCCTGTGGTGCGTCGTCGGGACGGTCGCGGTCGCCCTCGCGGCCTGGCTCGTCTCCCGGCTGCTCCCCGTGGGGCGGTGGCGGCTCGCCGCGGCGGCGGCGGGGATCACCTGGCTGATCCTGACGGTCGACGGTCTCACCGGGACGGTGCTCCAGCAGGGGTCAATCCTGGGCTCGACCCCGTCGCTCGGGGCGCGGTTCTACGGGTTCGGCAACATGACCTTCGCCGTCTACGCGGCCAGCGCGCTCGTGCTCGCGGGCGCCGTGGCCGCGCGCCTCGGCGACCTGGGCCGGCGCCGGGCCGCGATCGCCGCTGCCACCGCGATCGGCGTCGTCACGGTGGTCGTCGACGGCTGGCCGGCCTTCGGCGCCGACTTCGGGGGCATCATCGCCCTCGTCCCCGGCTTCACGGTCCTCGTGGTCGGCGTCGCGGGCGCGCGGTTCACCGTCCGACGGGTCCTGATGGCGGGCGTGCTCACGGTCACGGTCGTGGGGCTCGTGGCCGCGATCGACTGGCTGCGTCCGGGCAAGCCGTCGCACCTGGGCATCTTCTTCGGGAACGTGCTGGACGGCGACGCGTTCGGCGTCGTCGCGTCCAAGGCCGCGGGCGCCTGGGCGACCGTCGCGAACCCTGCGGGCGCGCTCGCGGCGGTCCTGTGCGTCGTCGCGTGCCTCGCGCTCGTCGGCCCCGTGCGCTTCCGCCCCGCAGGGCTGCGCACGCAGTACGACACGTGGCCCCAGCTCAGGACGACCGTGGTCGCCGTGGTGACGGTCGCTGTCGTGGGCACCCTGGCCAACGACTCCGGGATCGTCGTGGCCGCGTTCACCCTGGTCATGGCGGCGTGCTTGATCGGCGCCGCGTGGGTCGGCGACGTGGAGCCCGAGCCCGCGACGCTCGACCCGCGGCTGGACGCGCCTGTCCGACGCATGCCCGCGGTGCTCCTCGCCGTCGGCGGCGGCCTCCTCGCCACGGTCCTGCTCGCCCTCGTCGTCGTCCCGACCCCGAAGAACCTGGCCGCCGTCGCAGGCGCCGTCCCGTCGGCCCACGGTGAGCCCGTCGCGGCACCGGGCACCGCCGTGGTCGTCGTCGGGACGGCAGGGGTCCGCTGGACGGACCTCTCCCCCGCGGTGACCCCGACGCTGTGGGGCATGATGCGCGACGGTGCGAGCGCGGGCGGCATCTCGCCCGGCGTGACGGGCCGCAACGGGCAGTGCGTCGGCGCGGGCTGGCTCGCCCTGTCGGCCGGGCGGGCGCCCGTGACCGGGGAGATGCAGGACGGGTCCTGGGCGTGCGCCCCCTGGAGCGTGTCGGCCGCGGACGCCACCTCGACGTCGGGCGCCGTGACGGTCGACGGCTGGGAGCCGCTGTCCGACCTCCAGGCCTCCTCGGAGTTCCGGCCCCGGCTCGGTGTGCTCGGTGACCAGCTCGCCGACGGCGACGTGTGCGCGACCGCGATCGGGCCCGGGGCGGCGCTCGCGCTGGCGCGGACGGACGGGAGCGTGGATCGCTACCTCGAGGTCGAGCAGGCCCTCGCGGACCCTGCCGCGGCGTTCTCGTGCCCCGTGACCATGGTCGACGCCGGGGCCGCGCCGTTCGGGACGGCCAGGGTGGACGACGCCGCAGCGGCAGACGCGGCGGAAGACGCCGCGGCGGCGGAGGCCGGTCTCACCGGCACCACCGCACAGGACGACGCAGCAGCAGGCGACGCGGCTGAAGGCGAGAGCGGCCCCTCGGCGGCCGACGTCCGCGACGCCGAGCTCCGCGCGATCGACTCGACGGTCCGGCAGGTGCTGCGCGCCAGCCCGTCGGGGGCGACGGTCCTCGTGGTCGACGTCGGGAACCCGGCCGTCGCCCGTCCGTTCCTCGGAGTCGCGCTCGCCGACACGGCCGGGGAGACCACGCCACGCTACCTGTCCGCCGCGTCGACCAAGTGGGAAGGGGTCGTCCGCCTGCTCGACGTGCCGACGACCGTCCTCGACGCCGCAGTCGTGCCGCAGCCTCCGCAGTTCACCGGGGCTCCCCTGGTGTCGTCGGCGCCGCGCCCCACCGACGTCGCGACGTCGGTGGACCAGCTCTCCGACCTGACGCTGCGCGACCAGGCGCTGCGCGGGGTCGCGGGGAGCGTCACGACGATCCCGCTGTGGATCGCGCTCGCGATCCTCGCCGCCGCAGCCTTCCTGGGGCCGCGCCTCGGCGGCGCCCGCCCCTGGTCGGCACGCCTCGCCCGGTCCGTGGCGGACGGGTCGATGCTCTTCCTCGCGGCCCTGCCCGCAGGGCTCTTCCTCATGACGACGTGGGCCTGGTGGCGTTTCGGCACGACGAGCGCCGCGATGTGGGCGTCGATGATCGGGTGCACCGCGATCGTGGCGGGCGTCGGCGCGCTCGCCCCGCGGCGGCCGGCCTGGGCCGGGCCCGCGCTGATCTCCGGTCTCACGTTCGTGGTCCTGACCCTGGACGCGGTCCTCGGCACCCCGCTGCACCGCGGCAGCCCGCTCGGTCCGTCCCCGACGCTGGGCGGGCGGTTCTACGGCTACGGCAACCCGACGTACTCGGTGTACGTGGTGGCGGCGCTCTTCACCGCCGCTGCCGTCGCGACGATCCTCCTGCGACGCGGGCACAAGGTCCTCGCGATCCTCGCCACGGCGGGGATCGGTGCGGTCGCGACCGTCGTCGACCTCTGGCCGACGCTCGGAGCCGACGTCGGCGGCGGGCTCGTGCTCGTGCCGGCGTGCGCGGTCCTCGTGCTCCACGTCGCGAACGTCCGGGTGACGCTCCAACGACTGTTCCTGATCGGCGTCGCCGGAGTCGTGCTCGTAGGCGTCATCGGGGTGCTCGACTGGATGCAGCCCGCCTCCGAGCGATCGCACCTGGGCATCTTCGTGCAGTCCGTCATCGACGGCACCGCGTGGGAGACCATCGCCCGCAAGGCGGGGTACGCCCTGCGCACGGTGACGAGCGGCGTCCCCGCCTGGCTGACCCTCGTGATCGTGGTCGCGACCGCGCTCATGCTGTGGCGCGCGGTCCGCTGGACCCCGCGGTGGTTCGCGCGGACCGAGGAGCAGTGGCCGATCCTGCGGCCGCTGCTGTGGTCGCTGCTCCTCGCAGCCCTCGGCGGTGCCGTCGTCAACGACTACGGGGTCCGCATCGCGACCGTCATGCTGTTCGCGGCGGTCCCGCTCGTGGGGCTGCTCGCGCTGCGCTCCTCACCCGACACCCGGGAGGGCACGGGACGGACGGACGCGACGTCGTCGGGCCGCGTGCCTTCCCCGCCCGACGGCGCCGGCGCACCCGACGACGCCGCGGAACCTGCGGCGTCGGGCCGGTAGGACGACGCAGCGCCCGGGCGGAGACGGCGGATTCTCGTGGTCCTCGCAACACCTGGTGACCTATGTGGTCGTCAGTAGATCACGCAGGCGCTCGGCTGGT
>NZ_JACSPN010000018.1:0-72741 GCF_015142735.1 Oerskovia douganii
GACTTCGACATCTCCACTAAGCCCGGAGGTCCTCCCTTCAACAACCGGAACTGACACCAACCTCCTGGCCGGGTACAGCTAGTGCCGTAGCCCACCGCCCGACGTCGAGTGCATCGTTCGGCCGCGACACGCCCGGCGAGTCGCGGCCGCACCACGCACTCACCGCTCGGGAGCCCGCTCCGGCACGTGCAGCCGCCGCAGGAAACGGTCGGTGCGAGGCTGCGGTCCGCGCCGGTCGCGCAGGGACACGACGACGGTCGTGGCGGTCGCGAGCGGGATCGTCCAGGCCGCGGGCTGGGCCAGGAGGCTGCGCGCGAGGCCGTCACCCGGACCGAGCGCCGAGGTCACGAGCAGCGCACCGGCGCACAGCGCGCTCCCGACGACCATGCCCGCGATCGCGCCGCGCGCGGTGAGCCGACGCCACCACACGCCCAGCAGGATGGTCGGGGACAGCGCCGAGGCCGCGAACACGAACACCGTCCCGACGCTCGTCACGAGCCCCTGCGGGATCGTCACGAGCGCGAACGCGAGCGGCACGAGCGTGCACGCGACCGCGGACCACCGGAACGAGCGGACCGTGCCGCCGAACAGGTCTTGGCTCACGACGCCCGCGAGCGAGACCACGAGCCCGGACGAGGTCCCGAGGAACGCGGCGAACGCCCCCGCGATCACGAGAGCGGAGAGCAGCTCACCGCCCAGGCCGGGCACCAGGCGCGCGGGCAGCACGAGCGCCACCGTGTCGGCGACACCGGGCGCGGCGAGGTCGGGCGCGACGACGCGGGCGACGAGCCCCATGGTGCTCGAGACCATGTAGAAGACGCTGATCATGCCGATCACCACGACCGTGGTCCACCGCGCCGAGACCCCGTCGGGGCTCGTGTAGAAGCGCACGAGGACGTGCGGCAGGCCGATCGTGCCGAGCAGGAGAGCGAGCAGCAGCGAGGCCGTCGTGTAGGTGTCGTAGGAGCGCGGCCCGGCCTCGGGCGGGAAGACCTGGGCCGGGTCGAGCGCCAGGTCCTGCCCGCCGAGGACGACCAGCAGGAAGACCACGGGGATCGCGAGGGCCGTGAGCTTGACCCAGAACTGGAAGGCCTGGACGAACGTGACCGAGCGCATGCCGCCCGCGGCGACCACGGCGCTCACGACCGCGGCGACCCCGACCGACCCGACCCACGGCGGCACGGGGGCCACGGTCGTGATGACGAGCGCGGCCCCGTGGAGCTGCGGGACGACGTACAGCCACCCGATGACGAGCACCAGGACGCTCGTGACGCGCCGGGCAGCGAGCGAGTCGAGCCGCGCCTGGACGAAGTCGGGGATCGTGTAGGCCCCGCTGCGACGCAACGGCCCGGCGACGAACAGCAGCACGAGCAGGTAGCCCGCGGCGTACCCGACGGGGAACCAGAAGGCCTCGGCCCCCGAGAGCAGCACGAGCCCGGACAGGCCCAGGAACGTCCCGGCCGACAGGTACTCACCGCTGATGGCCGAGGCGTTCCACACGGGTTGCACGGTGCGCGAGGCGACGAAGAAGTCGCTCGTGGTCCGCGAGATCCGCAACCCGTAGAACCCGATGAGCCCGGTCGCGAGCAGGAGCATCCCGACGGCGACGAGCGGCAGCGCCGAGGTCACTCGTCCTCCACGAGGGCGCGGAAGCGTCGTTCGTTGCGCGCCGCGGCGAGCGCGAACACGAGCGCGAACGCCGCGATGACGGGGTAGAACCCGTAGGCGTGCAGGAGCCACGGGAGCGGCACGCCCAGCACGTGCACGTCGCCCAGCGTGGGCACGGCGCTCATGGTGACCGTGAGCAGCGTGACCACCGCCAGGAACGACACGACGCACGCGAGCGCGAGCCGCAGCTGCGCCCGCGCGAGGCTGCGGGCGTACACGGCCGCGGGTTCGCTCGCGTCGTCGGGCCCGGGCGCGTCCGCGCTCCCGGGCGCCCTGCCCGCGCTCGCCCTGCCCGACGGCGTCCCTCCCGCCCCGGCCCACGCGGCGTCCGGGGCGTCGGTCCGGACGGGGGTCGTCGGGTCGGTCGAGCGGACGACGACCCGCGGGGGCCGCGCGCCCGAGCTCACGGACGGCCACCCGTGCGGCCCAGGAGCGCGTCGCGCACCGCCGGGGCCATGCGCCGGCTCACGGGGACCTCGTGCCCCGCGAGGACGACGACGGGGTGCGATCCGCCCAGCCGGACCGCGGTCACGGCGGACCGGTCGACGAGGTACGAGCGGTGCACGCGCAGGAAGCCCGCGGGGGCCCAGCGCTCCTCGAGGTCGGACAGGGGTTCGCGCACCAGACAGCTGTCGGTGTCCGTGACCAGGCGCGAGTAGTCGCCCTGCGCCTGGACCCACCGCACGGCCGAGCGCAGCACGACGCGCGTCGTGGTCCCGACGGTGACGGCGATGGTCTCGTCGGCCGGGGTGCGGTCGGGCGCCCCTCGATCGGTGCCCGGCGCACGTCCCGCTGCGACGTGCCCCGCGACCGCGCGCTCCACTGCCCGGGCCAGCCGCTCGCGGCGCACGGGCTTGAGGACGTAGTCGACGGCCTCGACGTCGAAGGCCTCGATGGCCCGGGCCTCGTCGGCCGTCACGAACACCACCGCGGGCCGGACCGAGAAGCACGACAACGCCCGGGCCAGGTCGAGCCCGGACAGGCCGGGCATGTGGATGTCGAGGAAGGCCACGTGCACGGGGTGCTCGGACAGGCGGCGCAGCGCCTCGGCCCCCGATGCGACGCCGTGCACCGACCGCACGTGCGGGTCGCTGCGCAGGAGGTGGACGAGCTCGTCGAGCACGGGGCGCTCGTCGTCGGCCACGAGGACGTCGACGCCGCCGGGCAGGCCCGCACCGCCGGGGCTGCCGGTCGAGGTGCCGGGCCGGGCGGGGGTCTCGTCGTGGCTCATCTCCTGCTCACCTCGGTCTCGTGCTGGGGCTGGGACTTCGGGACGCGCATCCGGACGAGGGTACCCGCGCCCTCCTCCGTCTCGATCTCGAGCGCGTGCTGGTCGCCGTAGAGCTGGCGCACGCGCGTGTCGACGTTGCGCAGCCCGACGTTGGTCGCGCGCGAGCCGGTCGCGAGCAGGGTCCGCAGCGTCTCGGGGGACATGCCGACGCCGTCGTCCTCGACCGTGATCTCGGTCTGGGTGCCCTCGTCGCGTGCGCTGATGACGATGCGTCCGCCGCGCTCGCGCGGTTCGAGGCCGTGCCGGACGGCGTTCTCGACGAGCGGCTGTACGCTGAGGAACGGGATGACGGTCGACAACGACTCGGGCGCGATCTGGAGCGTCACGGTGAGACGGTCGCCGAACCTTGCGCGCTCGAGCTCGACGTACGAGTGCACGCTGCCGAGCTCGTCGGCGAGCGTCGTGAAGTCGCCGCGCCCCCGGAACGAGTAGCGCGTGAAGTCCGCGAAGTCGAGCACGAGGTCCCGTGCACGCTCGGGGTCGGTGCTGATGAAGGAGGCGATCGCGCCGAGCGAGTTGTAGATGAAGTGCGGGCTGATCTGTGCACGCAGGGCCCGCAGCTCGGCCTGTGCGAGCGCCGTGCGCGAGGCCTCGAGCTCGCCGAGCTCGAGCTGGGCGGCGCACCACTGCGCGACCTCGCCCGTGGCGCGCACGAGCGGCGGGCGCACGCGCGTCGCGAACGCGACGACGGCCCCCGCGACGACGCCGTCGGCGAGCACGGGTGCCCCCACGGCCTCCGGCGTGCCCGACGACGGCTCGCCGCTCGTGTAGACCTGTCGCCTCCCGGTCTCGATCGTCCGGGCGCCCACGCGCCGAGCCTCGGACCGCAGGGCGGCCGGGCCGTCGAGGGCGACGACCCCGTCGGGCGTCACGACAGCGAGCGCGTCGCAGCCGAGCAACGTGCGCAGGTGCCGGGCCGCGCGGCCGACGTCGTCCCCGTCGAGGCCGTCACGCAGGTGCTTGGCCGCACGCGACGCGAGGTGCAGGGTGCTGAAGGTCGCCCGCTCCGAGTCGCTGCCGAGCTCGCGCGTGCCGCGTGCGAGCCGCCACGCGAGGACCAGTGCGGCGGTGAGCAGGACGCCGACGACCAGGCCGACGACGGCCCCGGTGAACACGGGTCCGGACATGCCGAGATCCTATTCCGGTCCGCCCCGGTGGATGACCGCTCGCCGCCTCAGCAGCAGCGGGCACCGGGGTTGCGGTCCTGGTCGTCCATGCGCTGGCGCCAGAACTGGCGCTCGTCCAGGACCGGGACGTCGGGCCCGTGCGCGGCGCGGCGGTGCTCCACGTACACCCGGTACGCGTCGTCGCCCATGAGCTGGCGGACGTACCAGGCCGCACCCCTCGCCGCTCGGGCGAGCGCGTCGCGCACGGGCCCCACGATCAGTGCCCCCCGCCCGAGGACACCGGCTGCTTCTCGGGCGGGAGCTGGGCCCACGCGGCCTCGATCTCCTTCTCGGCCGCGGTCGGGAGGAGGCCTGCCGGGGCGAAGCGGCGCGAGGCCACGGGCTCGTCCTCGTGGTTCTCACCGCCCCCGGCACGGATCGCCTTCACGGTCGTCACGAGGGCCGCGACCATGACGACGATCGCGAGGACCACGAAGATGATCGACAGCGTGCCCTGCACGAACGTGTTCCGCACGACCGCCTCCATGGCCTCGACCGAGGGAGCCGTGCCGAACGACGTCTCGCCCGCGGCGAGCGCGTCCTTGAACGCGTTGTGGTTGGCCCAGTAGCCGACCGCCGGCACGGGCGAGAAGATCTTCTCGAACGATGCCGTGATGGTCACGACCGCGGTGAAGGCCAACGGCACCGCGACGATCCAGAGCCAGCGGACGTACGAGCGACCGCGCTTGGCGACGATCGCCAGGACGACCGCGAGCGCGATGGCCGCGAGGAGCTGGTTGGCGATGCCGAACAACGGGAAGAACGTGTTGATCCCGCCGAGGGGGTCCGTCACCCCGAGGTACAGGATGCTGCCCCACCCCGCGACCATGACCAGGGTGCAGAGCCACACCCCCGGCCGCCACGTGACGTCCCGGAAGCGGGGCACGACGTTGCCCACCGAGTCCTGCAGCATGAACCGCGCGACGCGCGTCCCGGCGTCGACGGCCGTGAGGATGAACAGGGCCTCGAACATGATCGCGAAGTGGTACCAGAAGCCCATCATCGCGGCGCCGCCGAACAGCTGCTGCATGATGTGCGCGAGCCCCAGGGCCAGCGTGGGCGCGCCACCCGTGCGGGACACGATCGACTCCTCGCCGACCGCCGCGGCGGTCGAGGACAGCATGTCGGGCGTGAGGTTCACGCCGGCCAGGCCGAGCGAGTTGACGAACGCGACGGCCCCCTCGATGGTCCCGCCCGTCGCGGCGGCCGAGGCGTTCATCGCGAAGTAGATGCCGCGGTCGAGCGAGATCGCGGCGACGAGCGCCATGATCGCGACGAACGACTCCATGAGCATGCCGCCGTACCCGATGAAGCGCGCCTGGCGCTCCTTCTCGAGCAGCTTGGGCGTCGTGCCCGAGGCGATGAGGGCGTGGAAGCCGGACAGGGCGCCGCACGCGATCGTCACGAACAGGAACGGGAAGAGCGAGCCGGAGAACACCGGCCCCGTCTCGCCGCTCGCGAACTCGCTGACCGCGGGCACCGAGATCTCGGGGCGCACGATCACGATCGCGCCCGCGAGCATCACGATGACGCCGATCTTCATGAACGTCGAGAGGTAGTCGCGCGGGGCGAGGAGCAGCCACACGGGCAGGACCGCCGCGATGAAGCCGTAGATGATGATGCCGATCGCGATGGTCGTGCGGTCGAGGTGGAACAGGTCCGCGCCCCACGTGGTGTTCGCGACCCAGCCGCCGCCCACGATCGCGGCCATGAGCAGCACGAAGCCGATGATCGAGACCTCGGTGATGCGACCGGGGCGCAGGTAGCGCAGGTACACGCCCATGAAGAGCGCGATCGGGATGGTCATCGAGACGCTGAAGACGCCCCACGGGCTCTCGCCCAGGGAGTTCACGACGACGAGCGCGAGGATCGCGACGATGATCAGCATGATGAGCAGCGACGCGACGATCGCGGCCGTGCCGCCGATGCGCCCCAGCTCCTGGCGGGCCATCTGGCCGATCGTGCGCCCGCCGCGACGCATCGAGAAGAACAGGACGAGGTAGTCCTGCACGGCACCGGCCAGGATGACGCCGACGATGATCCACACCGTGCCGGGCAGGTAGCCCATCTGCGCGGCGAGGACGGGGCCGACGAGGGGGCCGGCTCCCGCGATCGCGGCGAAGTGGTGCCCGAACAGCACGCGGCGGTCGGTCGGGACGTAGTCCTTGCCGTCCGAGCGGACCTCCGCCGGGGTCGCGCGGCGGTCGTCGGGGCGCGTGAGGTACCGCTCGATGACCTTGGAGTAGAAGCGGTAGCCGATCAGGTAGCTGCACACCGCGGCGAACACGAACCAGATGGCGTTGACGGTCTCGCCGCGCACGAGCGCGAGCATGACCCAGGCGACGCCGCCGAGCAGCGCGATGCCGGTCCAGAGGACCACCTTCTGCCAGGTCCAGCGGGGCTTGAGCGCGGACTCGGGGACCGCGGTGGGCGGGAGGGTCGGATCGGGCGCGAGCCCGTCGTCCCGGGCGTCCTCCGCCGTCGATCGGGTGGTCGTCGTCATCAGTTCTCTCTCCTCAGGTCGCGTCGTTGCGTCCGACGCGGCCAGGCTAGGGACCCGGTGGGCCCGTGATCCACGTCACGTCGACGGGCGGTCGAGGTGTGCGACGAGCGGTAGGCGCCGTGCGACGAACGGTCGCCGGACGGCTGCCGGCACGGGTGCGGACAGGCGGCCCGCGTAGTGTTCGGGGTCGTGCCGACGTCCGGCACGGTGCCCGAGAGGACCTTCGTGAGCCTGATCCGCCTGAACGCCGTGAGCATGCAGTTCGACGACAAGGTCGTGCTGCGCGACGCCTACCTCAAGCTCCGCGAGGGCGAGCGCGTGGGGCTCGTGGGCCGCAACGGCACGGGCAAGACGACGTTCCTCGAGCTGATCCTGGGCCGCAAGGAACCCACGGCCGGGACGGTCGACGTCAACCTCGGGGTCAGCATCGGCTACTTCTCGCAGTTCTCGGAGCTCGCGGGCCACCGCAGCGCGGCCGAGGAGCTCAGCGAGCTGTTCGCCGACGTCCACTCGACGCAGGCGCGCCTCGACGCGATCGGCGAGCGCCTCGCCGAGCCCGACCTCATGGACGACGGCGGCGACGAGATGACCCGCCTCCTGACCGAGCAGGCCGACCTGTTCGAGCGCATGGACGCGCTCGACGGGTGGTCGTACGAGAACACGATCGACACCGTCCTCACGCGCCTCGGGTTCGACGCCGAGCGCCGCGAGCTGCCCGTCGACCAGCTCTCGGGCGGCTGGCGCAACCGCGCCGCGCTCGCACGGATCCTGGTGCAGCGCCCCGACGTGCTGCTGCTCGACGAGCCCACGAACTTCCTCGACCTCGACGGCGTGCGCTGGATCGAGAACTGGCTCCAGACCTACCCGGGCGCCGTGCTCGTGGTCTCCCACGACCGACAGTTCCTCGACGGCGCCGTCAACCGGATCGTCGAGATCGAGAACCGCCGCCTGCACGAGTACGAGGGCGGGTACTCCGACTACGTGCACGCCAAGCAGTCGCGCCTCAAGACCATCGAGCGGCAGTTCGCGCACGAGGAGGAGCTGCTCGCGTACGAGGTCGAGGCGAGCGACGCCCGCAAGCAGGCCGCGAAGGACAAGAGCCGCGGCCTCAGGCGCAAGCTCGCCGACATCAAGAAGCGTCAGGCTCCGCGCCCGGTCGACCAGATCATCACGACGATCTACGCGGACCTGCACGTGAGCGACCGCCTCGTCGAGGTCGAGGGGCTGGCCAAGGGGTTCGGCGGCGCTCCGCTGTTCAGCGACCTGACCTTCTCGCTGCACCGCGGGGACCGCGTGGCCGTCGTCGGCGCGAACGGGTCCGGCAAGTCGACGCTGCTCGACGTGCTCACCGAGGTCACCCCGCCGGACGCCGGGCAGATCATGTGGAAGAAGAACTCGACGTTCGTCTCCTACAACCAGGTCGTGGCCGACCTCGACCTGGAGGACACGGTCGCGCACGCCGTCAGCGCGGCGCCCGGCACGCTCGCCTACTCGGCGACCAAGAAGAACGTCAACCGGTTCCTGACCATGCTGCAGTTCTCCGAGATGGAGCTCAAGCAGAAGATCGGCACGCTCTCGGGCGGTCAGCGCGCCCGCGTCGCGATCGCGCAGTGCCTGCTGTCGGGCGCCTCGGTGATCGTGCTCGACGAGCCGACCAACCACCTCGACCTCACGAGCGCCCAGGTCATGGAGCGCGCGCTCGCGCACTTCCCCGGTGCCGTGGTCGTCGTGAGCCACGACCGCTACTTCATCGACAAGGTCGCCGACCGGCTCCTGACGTTCGACGGCGCGGGGAACGTGGTCGAGACCGCCGCGACCGGCGCCCTCTGACTCGGGGCTGACTCAGTCCTGCGGGACGGGGACGACGGCCCGGGCCGGTGGCGTGGCGGCCTCGGCACGGGCGGTCGCGACCCGCACGACCGCGGCCATCCCACCGTCCCCGTACGTGGCGTCGTCGAGCGGGACCTCCGGATGGTCGAGCACCAGCTGCTCCCAGGCGTCGAGCCGCGCGATCGACGCCGCTTCCTGGGCCAGGAGCACCGCACGCAGGTGCTCCTCGAACAGGGGGCGGTGCCGGTCGACCAGGCGGCCGTAGAGCTCGAGACGCCTGTCCATGCTCCGCACGTTGGCCGAGGTCGGTGACGTGCGGTACTCGATCAGCGGCTCGGGCACGATCTCGATCCGCCCGCCCGCCGCGAGCAGCGCGAGGAAGAAGTCCCAGTCCTCGAAGCCGTCCCGCATGCGCTCGTCGTAGCCCCCGGCCGCGCGCCAGCGGTCACGGCGCAGCATCACGGTGGCCGGCGAGGCGTTGCGGTGGAGGAAGTCGACCGCCGCTCCCCCGGCGGGACGGACGATCGCGTGGGCGACGCCGTGCATGCGCAGCCAGGACGAGGCGCCGACGACGTCGGCGTCCTCCTCGAGGAGAGCCGCGGTCCGCTCCACGAAGGTCTCGGCGAGGCGGTCGTCGCCGTCGAGCACGACCGCGAGGTCGGTGCCCAACGCGGACAGGCCGGCGTTGCGCGCCGCGCTCACCCCCGCGTTCTCCTGGCGCAGGACCTGCACGCCACCGTCGGCCGCCAACACGTCGAGGACCGCGAGCGACCGCACGTCGGTCGAGCCGTCGTCGACCACGACGACCTGGTCGGGTGCTCGGGTCTGCCGCAGCACCGACCCGACGGCCTCTCGCACCAGGTCTCCCTGGTCGAACCCGGTCACGACCACGCCCACGGTTGCTCGCACGCGACGATGCTAGCGGCGCCGCGGCGGCCGACCGCGCCCGGGTCGTCCCGGTCGTCCGGTGCGGAGCGTCGTGTGGGTGGCGGTCCCTACCTTTCCCGGCATGGACCACGACACCTTCTGGCAGATCCTCGACGACGCCCGTGCCCGCGCCGGGCGGGGGGCCGACGACCGCGGCGCCCCGGACGACCCGCTCCCCCGCACCCTGACCTCCCTGCTCGTCGAACGGTTGCAGCCCGAGGAGATCCTCGCGTTCGCGGACGTTGCCGACGACGTGGGCGCCGAGGCCTACACCTGGCCGGTCTGGGGCGCGGCCTACCTCATCGAGGGCGGCTGCAGCGACGACGGGTTCATGGACTTCCGCGACGGCCTGGTCCTCGCGGGGCGAGAGGTGTTCACCCGGGCGGTCGCGGCCCCGGACTCGCTCGCGGACCACCCCGTCGTCTCCGGCATGTCCGGCGACGACGCCGGCTGGTTCGGGTACGAGTCGCTCGGCTCGCTCGTGCGACGGGCCTGGGCGCAGTCGACGGGCCGCGACGACGAGTCGTACTACGCGGCGCGGGCGGCGGGAGCGTCTTCCTCCGGGCACGGCAACGAGGCGGGCCCCTCCGCCGACCCGAGCGGCGAGAGCTGGGACTTCGACGACGAGGACGAGAACCGCCGTCGGCTCCCGCGGCTCACGGCGCTCTTCGGCTGACCGCTCCCCCGCACCGGCCTGCGGGCGTGCCCGCCTCTCAGTCGTCCTCGAGAGGCGGCGGGTTCAGCCCACCCAGCAGGGCCGACGCCGCCCCGAGGACCAGCCCGACCCGCAGGTGCGGGGCGCGGACGCCGCGGGCCCGCATCCGCTCGCCCCAGCGGTACGCGGCCTTCTCCCCGACGACGCCGAGCGCTGCGGTCGCCCCGACGACCACGGCTGCGCCGACCGCGATCGCGACCTTCCCGGTCGTGGTGATCCCGACAGGGGTCAGGTCGGGGGCCGTGCCGTCGGAGGCACCGGGATCGACGTGCGCACGGTCGACGTCGGCGGCGAACCCGTCGTACGGCCCGACGCCCGCAGGGTCGGGCTCCCTCCCCGCGTCCCGCACCGCGTCGCGGACCTTGCGGACGCCGTCGATCGCCTGGCGCCCGTCGACCGTCCGCAGGAGCACCACGCAGCCTGCGACCCCGCAGACGGTCTTCAGCAGAGCCCGGGTGCTGCGGCGCTCGACGAGGTCGGGCACGGTGTACCAGGCGGCGGTCGTCAACCCGTTGACGACACCAGCGCGGGCGTCGAAAGTCCATGGGCGGGTGGTCTCGGTCGGCTGCACCGGCATCTCGTCGTCCCTGCTGTGCGGCGTCCGCACGTTCGTCCGTCCCTGGACGCCACCGGCCTGGTCCGCCGGTGCGTTCACGGGCTGTCGTGAGCACCAACGAGGCACCTGCCCGGTTCGTTCCTTCGCCCGGGTGCGCGCTCGGCACGACCGGCCGGAGGGTCGCGCGTGACGACGATCACGCCCCGGCACCCTGCCGACGCAGGACGCCCCGGCGCGCCCGTGTGGTCTCCTGGGGCGGTGAACGCCAGGACGAAGGAGACCATGATGGGACACGACGAGCCGCGGGAGATCGCCGTGCTGGGTGCGGGAGGGGTCGGCGGGCTCGTCGGCGCGCTGCTCGTCCGAGCGGGCAGCGACGTGACGTTCGTGGCGCGGGGCGCCACCGCCGAGGCCCTGGACCGGGACGGGCTGCACGTCCGCAGCGCCCAGCTCGGCGACCTCGACGTCGCTGTCCGGGCGACGACGCACCTCGACTCCCCCGTCGACGTGCTCCTCGTCGCCGTCAAGCAGACCGGACTGGCCGACGCCCTGGACCTGGTCGCGCCCGAGGCCCTCGCCGACGGGGTGGTGGTCCCGCTGCTCAACGGCGTCGAGCACCTCGACCTGCTGCGCGCCCGGTACGGCTCCGCGCGCGTCCTGCCCGCCGTGATCCGGGTCGAGGCGACCCGCGTCGCACCGGGCGAGATCGTGCACGGCAGCCCGTTCGTCGAGATCGACCTCGCTCCGGGGGACGTGGCCGCGGAGAAGGTCGAGGCGGTGCGCACCCTCCTCGCAGGTGCGGGGATCACGACGACGGTCCGGGCCGACGAGGCAGCGCTCGTGTGGGCCAAGCTGTCGTTCCTGGCGCCGCTGGCCCTGCTCACGACGCGCCACCGCGCGACCGTCGGTGAGGTGCGCACGGCCCACCGGTCCGAGCTCGAGACGCTCGTCGCGGAGGTCGCGGCCGTCGCGGCGGCCTCGGGTGCGGCGTCGGACCCCGCCGCCGCCCTGGCCCTCTACGACCGCTTCCCTGCGGGGGCCCGGTCCTCGATGGAGCGCGACGCCGAGGCCGGCAGACCGCTCGAGGTCGACGCGATCGGCGGCGCCGTGGTCCGTGCCGCAGAGCGTCACGGGGTCGCGGCACCGCTCACGGCCCGGCTCGTCGCCGACCTCTCCTAGGCCCGACCGGCTCACCCTCCCCGCCCGGCTCCCCGTCCCCCGCCCGGCCGCCGGGCGCGGGAGGCCAGCCGGGCACGGGAGGCCAGCCGGGCGCGGGAGGCGGCCGGAGGGCGGCGCGGTTCGTGCCCACCTACCAGTCGGCGGGCACGACCCAGTGCCGGGGCGCCGACCGGTGCTCGTGGAGCCTGGCCTGGGCGCGCCGACCGTGCTGCGCACGCTGCTCGGGGGTCAGCCCGTCGAGCCAGGCGACGTACCGACGTTCGAGCTGCCGGAACCGCGCACGTCCGACGGCGAAGACCACGACCGAGGTCAGCCAGGGGGTCACGAGAGCCGCCCCCACGAGGAGCACGGCCACGGGCGTCGTCATCACGGGGTAGGCACGCAGCCCGCACCACAGGATCACGATGACCGTGGCGAGCTGGCTCACGCTCGCCACGAGCGGCCACCCGCTGGTGACGGGTCCGTGCAGCCCGGCTCGCCGGTGCCAGCACGGGACCAGGGTCGCCTGCTCGGCGTCGAGCGGCGGGTAGAGCTCTGGCGTCGGCCGCACGGTCACCCTCCCGCGAACGGTGGGAGCACGTCGATGGTCACGGGACCGGCGACGGGGGCGTCCGCGGCCTCGGGGCGCAGCGCGCGTCCGTCCTGCAGGAACGAGCACACGACCTGCACGCGGCGCATGGGCTCGCCGTGGCGGCGTGCGCTGACGCGGAGCGCCGACGCGGGGCTCTCGGTCTCGATCACCTCCTCGTCGAGGCCGTTCGCCGCGGCACGGGCCGCGGCGTAGTAGCGCAGGGTGATGGCGGGCATCTCGTCGTTCCTCTCTCGGGTGGTCTCGGGTGGTCTCGGGTGCTCTCGGGTGGTGACGTGCCGGGCGGCGCAGGCCTCAGCCGCCGATCGCGGACATGCCGCGATCGGGCTGCCGGAACCCGGGGCTGCCGACCGTGTGGCCCGCGGCCTTGGTCCGGACGGCGAGGCCGAGGGCCTGCGCGATCCGCTCGTCGTCGGACCCTGCGCGCAGGAGCGTGCGCAGGTCCGTCTCGTCGCGCGCGAACAGGCAGTTGCGGAGCTGACCGTCGGCCGTGAGGCGGATCCGGTCGCACGCGCCGCAGAAGGGCCGTGTCACGGAGGCGACGATCCCGACGACGGCGTCGGTCCCGTCGACCGTCCACCGTTCGGCGGGAGCGGCGCCGCGGGTCGGGACCGGGACCAGGTCGAAGGCCCCGGTGAGCGAGGCGAGCACCTCGTCGGCCGTGACCATGCCCTCGCGGGTCCAGGTCCGGCCCGCGTCGAGCGGCATCTGCTCGATGAAGCGCAGCTCGTAGCCGCGGTCGAGCGCGAACCGCAGGAGCTCGGCGGGCTCGTCGTCGTTGACCCCTCGCACGAGGACCGCGTTGAGCTTGGTGCCGGTGAACCCGGCCCGGTCGGCGGCCGCGAGGCCGTCGAGGGCCTGGCCCAGGCGGTCACGCCGCGTGAGGAGGGTGTACCGCTCGCGGCGCAGCGTGTCGAGCGAGACGTTGAGCCGTCGCAGCCCCGCCTCCCGGAGCGGGTCCGCGAGCGCCGCGAGGCGCAGCCCGTTGGTGGTCATCGAGACCTCGGGGGCGCCGGGGAGGGACGCGAGCCCGGACACGATCTCGACGATGTCGGGGCGCAGGAGGGGTTCGCCGCCCGTGAGGCGGATCTCCTCGACGCCGTGGCGCACCGCGACGGCCGCGACCCTCGTCATCTCGGCGACCGTCAGGAGGTCGTCCGACGGGAGCCAGGGCATCCCCTCGGCGGGCATGCAGTAGGTGCACCGGAGGGAGCACCGGTCTGTCAGCGAGATCCGCAGGTCGCGGTGTCGCCTGCCGAACCCGTCGACGAGCCCGGGAACGGCCGCGCGGCCCGACGGCGCCGTGCGGCCTGGCAGGAGAGCGTCCGGCGGCGTCGCCCGCCCGGGGAGCGCGTGACCGGACGGGACGTGCCCGGCGTGCGCGGCGCCGTCGGGCAGGGGGCGGGTGGCTCCGCGCTCGACCGTCGACGTGAGGCTCACAGCGACCCGACCCACTCGTGGCTGCCGTCGACGAAGACCTGCCGCTTCCACACGGGCAGGGCGACCTTGATCTCCTCGACGAGGGCGGCGCACGTCGTGAACGCCTGGGCGCGGTGCGCCGAGGCCACGGCCGCGACGAGCGCGACGTCCCCGATCGTGAGGTCGCCGACGCGGTGCGTCACGGCCACGCGGACATCACCGTCGGACTCCGCGGCGACGCGCGCCGCGATCTCGCCGATGATCCGGCGTGCGTCGGGGTGCGCCTCGTACCTGAGGGCCGCGACCGACCGGCTGGCGTCGTGGTCGCGCACGACGCCCGCGAAGGTCACGACGGCTCCCCCGTGCGCGGTGGTCACGGCGCGCTCGTGCGCGGCGACGTCGAGCACGGCCTCTCCCACGTCCGCGAGCGCCACGCGCGACGCGGCCTCACCGCTCATGAGCGCACCGTGGGCCGGGCGGGCGCGCCGGGGCGCGGCGCGCTGCGCTGCCGGTAGACCACGTACGGCCGGGCGAGGTACGCCACGGGCACGGACCACACGTGCACGAGCCGCGTGAAGGGCCAGATCGCGAGGAGCAGGCACGCGAGGACGGCGTGCCAGCCGTAGACCGCGGGTGCGGAGGAGATGAGCGACGGGTCGGGCTGGAGGAGGAAGAGCTGTCGGAACCAGACGGAGACGGTGCCGCGGTACTCGTACCCCGAGCCGAACACGTTGATCGCGACGGTCTGCCACATGCCCACCCCGATCTCGACCGTGAGCAGCAGGTACAGGACGCGGTCCATGGGGGTCGTGACGACGCGGATGCGGTCCGAGACGTAGAACCGGCGCAGCAGCAGGATCACGAGGCCCGCGCACAGCAGGACGCCCGCGACGGTCCCGGCCGCGACCGCGACCACGTGGTAGGCGTGGTCGGAGATCCCGAGGGCCTGGGTCCAGGAGGTCGGGATCAGGAGCCCCGCGGCGTGCCCGAGGATCGCGAACAGCGCCCCGAAGTGGAACAGGGGCGAGCCCCACGCGAGCCAGCGCTTCTCGAGCACCTGGCTCGTGCGGGTCGTCCAGCCGAACTGGTCGCTGCGGTACCTCCAGACGTGCCCCACGACGAAGATCGCGAGGCAGACGTACGGCAGCACCACGAAGAGGAGGGTGTCCATGGGTCAGCGTCCTTCCGGGGCGCAGGTGAATTCCGGGGGCCCGAAGGGCGCGCCGGGGGTGTCGGTCCAGCTCGCGCCGCCGTAGGGCATCGAGGCGATCTCGAGGCCGGCGTCGTCGGTGGGTGGTCCGCTGAGCGCGAGCTGGTCGACCTCGCCGCGCTGGCGGTCCGTCACGGGGCCCAGCAGGTCGCCGATCGCCTCGAGGATCTCGCGGTAGTGCGAGCCGCGGTCGGCGAGCGAGCGGCGGATGAGCTCGATCCCGCCGCGGTGGGTCCGCAGCGGTGCCTCGCCCGCCCCGGTCCCGGCGCGCGACGCGAACTCGAGCACCATGGGCAGGTAGTCGGGCAGCTCGGCGTCGTCGGGCGCGAACCCGCACGCGCGGTAGCGCTGCTTGAGCGCGAGGAGCGCCATGCCGCGCTGGCGGGTGTCGCCGTGCAGGTAGTAGCTGAGGAACAGCGACGACTTGCGGCGCAGGTCGAACGTCTCGACGTAGTGGGCCCGTGCGGCGCGCGGCTCGAGCTGCGCGTGCTCGTCCCAGAACGCCTGCAGGTGCGCCGCGGGGGCCGAGGCGGGCAGGGCCGCGACGGCCGCGCCGAGCTGGTCGGCGTCGGCGTACCAGGCGTCGTCGGGGTAGGCCAGCAGGATGCTGGCCAGGGCCAGGACGTCTGCCCGGGCGGGGACCTCGACGAGGTCCTTGCGCCGCGAGCGCCGCAGGAGCGGGATGATCGCGCGCCTGCCCGACGGCGGAGCCTGGGTCGTCATGACGGCCTCCGGACCTGCAGGGGTACGGACACGGGCCCGCCGCGCGTGGAGGCGGCGCTCATGCCGGGCCCGCCCGGGTTGTCGAGCGAGCAGCCCGAGGCCCACGACGCCATCTCGGCCGCGTCCTCCTTGTGCGCCGCGGGGATGACGTACCGGTCCTCCATCTTGGCGATGGCCAGGAGCCGGTAGAGCTCCTCGACGTCCTCGGCCGTGTACCCGACCTGGTCGAGCAGGGCCTGGTCCACGTCGCCGTCGAGCGTGCGGCGGCGCATGTGGCTGCGCATCGCGGCGAGCTTCATGAGGACTCCCGCGACGACGTCGACGTCCCCGGCCGAGAACAGGCTCGCGAGGTACTCGAGCGGGATGCGCAGCGACGCGATCGTGTGGAACACGTCGTCGGCGTCGGCGTCGTCCTTGCCGAGCTCGGTCGTGACGTCCAGGACGGGTGAGAGCGGCGGCACGTACCAGACCATGGGCATGGTCCGGTACTCGAGGTGCAGCGGCAGGGCGACCTTGAACTTCTGGATGAGCTTCCAGATGGGCGAGCGCCGGGCGGCGTCGATCCAGTCCTCGGCGATGCCCGCGGCCCGGGCCGCGGCGACGACCTCGGGGTCGGTGGGGTCGAGGAACACGTCGCGCTGGGCGTCGAGCAGGTCCTTCGGGTCCTCGACGGACGCCGCGGCCTCGACCGCGTCGGCGTCGTAGAGCACCAGGCCGATGTACCGCAGGCGGCCCACGCACGTCTCGGCGCACACCGTGGGCTGCCCCGCCTCGATGCGCGGGAAGCAGAACGTGCACTTCTCGGCCTTGCCCGTCTGGTGGTTGACGTAGACCTTCTTGTAGGGGCACGCCGAGACGCACATGCGCCAACCGCGGCACGCGTCCTGGTCGACGAGCACGATCCCGTCCTCGACGCGCTTGTACATGGCCGACGACGGGCAGGCCGAGACGCACGCCGGGTTGAGGCAGTGCTCGCAGATCCGGGGCAGGTGGAACATGAACGTCTGCTCGAACGAGAGCTGGACCTTGTCGACCATCGACGCGAGGTTGGGGTCCTTCGACGCGATCTGCGGCGATCCGCCCAGGTCGTCGTCCCAGTTGGGACCCCAGGTGATCTTCATGTCCTTGCCCGTGATCGCGCTCTTGGGCCGCGCGACCGGGATGTGCGGCGAGTTCGCCGGGGCGGAGATGAGCTGGTCGAAGTCGTACGTCGCCGGCTCGTAGTAGTCGTCGAGCCCCGGGAGGTCCGGGTTCGCGAAGATCGACGCGAGGCGCCGCAGCCGGCCGCCCGAGCGGAGCCGGAGCCGCCCCTTGCGGTCGAGCTCCCACCCGCCGTGCCACCGGTCCTGGTCCTCGTACCCGCGCGGGTACCCCGTCCCGGGCTTGGTCTCGACGTTGTTGAACCAGACGTACTCGACGCCGTCGCGGTTGGTCCACGTCTGCTTGCACGTGACCGAGCACGTGTGGCACCCGATGCACTTGTCGAGGTTCATGACCATCGCTACCTGCGACATGACCCGCATCTCAGTACTCCACTTCCTGGTTGCGCCGACGGATGACCGTGTACTCGTCGCGCTGGTTGCCGGTCGGCCCGTAGTAGTTGAAGGCGTAGGTGAGCTGGCCGTAGCCGCCCAGGAGGTGCGTGGGCTTCATCATGATCATCGTCAGCGCGTTGTGGATGCCCCCTCGTTTGCCCGACGCCTCGGCCTTGGGGACGTCGATGTTGCGGTCCTTCGAGTGGTACATGTAGACCGTGCCCGTGGGCATGCGGTGCGAGACCACGGCCCTCGCCACGACCACGCCGTTGCGGTTGACCGCCTCGATCCAGTCGTTGTCCGCGATGCCCGCGGTCCGCGCGTCCTCCTCCGAGATCCAGATCGTGGGGCCCCCGCGCGAGAGCGCGAGCATGTACGGGTTGTCCTGGAACTGCGAGTGCATGGACCACTTGGAGTGCGGGGTCAGGTAGCGCACCGTGACCTCGGTCGAGCCGGGCTCGCTGAAGCCCTGGTGCCCGAAGTGCCGGGCCATGTCGAGCGGCGGCCGGTACACCGGGAGCTGCTCCCCGAGCTCGGTCATCCAGTCGTGGTCGACGAAGAAGTGCTGGCGGCCCGTGAGCGTGTGCCACGGCTTGAGCCTCTCGACGTTGACGACGAACGGCGAGTAGCGTCGTCCGCCCTGCTCGGAGCCCGACCACTCGTAGCTCGTGAAGACGTTCTGCGGGCCCGTGAGGGTCTGGGCGAACGTGACCTGGCGGTCGTGGTTCTCCTCGGCGAGGTCCGCGAGCGGCTTGCCGACCCGCTTCTCGAGGGCCTTGAAGCCCGCGACCGAGACCGCTCCGTTGGTCGTGCCCGACAGCGCGAGGATCGCCTCGCAGAAGTGCGCGGCGGTCTCGAGCGAGGGGCGGCCCTTCGCGACGCCGTCCTTGCGCACGCCGTTGGCCTTCGCGAGGAACTCGACGGCCTGCTCGGGGACCACCGTGACGCCCTTGGTCGTGGTGCCGACCTTCGAGATCAGCGGCCCGACGGCGCGCATCTTCTCCGCGATCTGGGTGTAGTCGCGCTCGACCACCACGAGGCGCGGCATCGTCACGCCCGGCACGGGCTCGCACTCGCCCTTGCGCCAGTCGAGGACGACGCCGCCCGGCTGGGCCATCTCGTCGGGGGTGTCGTGCGTGAGCGGCGCCGCGATGACGTCGGTGCGGGTGCCCAGGTGGGTCTTGGCGAGCTCGGAGACCTTGTCGGCGAGCCCGAGGAACGCGTCGTAGTCGGTCCGGGCCTGCCACGGGGGTGCGATCGCGGCGTTGAGCGCGTGCACGAACGGGTGCATGTCCGTGGTCGAGATGTCTTGCTTCTCGTACCAGGTGGCCGCCGGCAGCACGACGTCTGCGAAGAGCGACGTCGAGGTCATGCGGAAGTCGATGTTGGTCAGCAGGTCGAGCTTGCCCTCGGGGGCCTCGTCCCGCCAGACGACCTCCTCCGGGCGACGCTCGGGCGGGGTCTCGTGCGCCCGCAGGGACGAGTCGGCGCCGAGCAGGTGCTTGATGAAGTACTCGTTGCCCTTGGCCGAGTTGCCGATGAGGTTGGCGCGCCAGACCGTCAGGACGCGTGGGAAGTTCTGCGGGGCGTCCGGGTCCTCGACCGCGAACTTGAGGTTCCCGCTGCGCAGCTCGGAGACCACGTGGTCGGCCACGGGCACGCCAGCGGCTGCGGCCTCGTCGCACAGGTCGAGCGGGTTGCGGTCGAAGCCCGGGTGCGAGGGCGTCCAGCCCATGCGGGCCGCCTGCGTCAGGCAGTCCATCATGCTGCGGTTCTTGAGGGTGCCCGGCCCCGTCGGGGACGCGAGCTCGTCGGCCCCGAAGCCCTCGTAGCGCCACTGGTCCGTGGCGGTGTACCAGAACGCCGTCCCCGCCATGTGGCGGGTCGGCCGCTGCCAGTCGAGCGCGAAGCCCATGTGCTGCTGACCCGTCACCGGCCGGGCCTTCTCCTGGCCCACGTAGTGCGCCCAGCCGCCGCCGTTGACGCCCTGGCACCCCGTGAGGGTCAGGAGCGCGATGAACGTCCGGTAGATGGTGTCCGCGTGGTACCAGTGGTTGGTCCCCGCGCCCATGATGATCATCGACCTGCCCTTGCTCACCTCGGCGTTGCGCGTGAACTCGCGCGCGATCCGGATGCACTGCTCGGCCGGGACCCCGGTCAGGGACTCCTGCCAGGCGGGGGTCCCGGGCGACGTCGGGTCGTCGTAGCCCGTGGGCCACGACCCGGGCAGACCGTCGCGACCCACCCCGTACTGGGCCATGAGCAGGTCGAAGACGGTCGTCACGAGACGTCCGCCCACGCGGATCGCGGGGACGCCGCGCAGGACCGAGGTCCCGCCCTCGGTCTCCCCCACGTCGAACCGCGGCAGCTCGACGACGACGCCGCGGGCCTCGGTGCCCGCGTGCGTCAGGCCCAGGAGGCTCAGCGCCGGGTCGTGGTCCTCGAGGTCGAGGTTCCAGCGGCCCACGCCGTCCTCGGTCCACCGGTCGGCCAGCGTCCCGTTCGGCACGGTGAGCGCGTCGGCGGCCGTGTCGAGGAA
Organism: Oerskovia douganii; assembly: GCF_015142735.1. GTDB lineage: Bacteria > Actinomycetota > Actinomycetes > Actinomycetales > Cellulomonadaceae > Oerskovia > Oerskovia douganii. The sequence continues at coordinate 19,851 of NZ_JACSPN010000018.1, forward strand.
GACCGGGCGGAACTCGGGGCGCTCGCCCGTCGCCCCCGCGACGGGCAGCCCGTCCAGGTCGGCCGCCGTGAGGAACTTGGCGGGCCGGAAGACCGGGGCGGGGGCGCCGTCGGGCCCCGTGGCGTCCGGGGACGCCGAGGACGGAGCCTCGTCGAGCGTGACCAGGAAGGGCGCGTCGGTGTACGTGCGCGAGTACGCCTCGAAGTACGGGACCTGGCGGTCGCGGTAGAACTCGGTGAGCAGCACGTGGCCCATGGCCTGCGCGAGCGCGCCGTCCGTGCCGGGGGCGGGCGCGAGCCAGTCGTCCGCGAACTTCACGTTGTCCGCGTAGTCGGGGCTGACCGCGACGACCTTGGTGCCCTTGTAGCGGGCCTCGGCCAGGAAGTGCGCGTCGGGCGTGCGCGTCACGGGGACGTTCGAGCCCCACATCATGATGTAGCTCGAGTTCCACCAGTCGCCCGACTCGGGGACGTCGGTCTGGTCGCCCCAGATCTGCGGGCTCGCGGGCGGCAGGTCCGCGTACCAGTCGTAGAAGCTCAGCAGCGTCCCGCCGATCATCGACAGGAAGCGCGTCCCGACGCCGAAGCTCGCCATCGACATGGCCGGGATCGGGGTGAATCCCACGCAGCGGTCCGGCCCGTACGCCTTGATCGTGTAGACGTGGGCCGCGGCCATGATCTCGGTCGCGAGCTCCCAGTCCGCACGGACGAGGCCGCCCTTTCCGCGGGCCTTCTTGTAGAGCGTGGCCTTGAGCGGGCTCTCGACGACCTCGGCCCACGCGAGCACGGGGTCTCCCAGGCGGCAGCGCGCGTCGAGGTACATGTCGAGCAGGACGCCGCGCACGTAGGGATACCGCACGCGCGACGGCGAGTACGTGTACCAGGAGAACGACGCGCCACGAGGACAGCCGCGCGGCTCGTACTCGGGGCTGTCGAGGCCCGTCGTCGGGTAGTCGGTGCCCTGGTGCTCCCAGGTGATGAGACCGTCCTTGACGTAGACGTCCCACGCGCACGAGCCCGTGCAGTTCACGCCGTGGGTCGAGCGCACCACCTTGTCGTGCGCCCAGCGGTCACGGTAGAACCGGTCCCACTCCGAGGGGTCCGTCTCGATCATGGCGTGCGCCGAGTCGAACACCTCGGTCTGCGGGAAGTGGCTGCGCGTCTTCAGCAGCTTCTTCATCAGGGGCGACATGGTCGCCGGGTCGTCGATCGTCATGACGGGTACTCCTCGGGGACAGCGTGGGGGGCGTTCGTGCGATGGTTGTCGTGGTGAGCACGTCGGCCGGGGGCAGCCGGACGTCTCGACGTCAGTGATCGGTGAGCGGGAGGAAGTGGGGCGAGCACGTGCCCAGACAGCACGTCAACGGTGGTTTCGACGGCACGACCGGTCGCAGCGACCACGGTGGGAGACGGACGCACGTCATCCAGCTGCTGCGCGACTCCAGGGCGCCGGTGTCCGTCCAGGACATCGCCCAGGAGGTCGGCATCCACCAGAACACCGCGCGGTTCCACCTCGAGGCGCTCGTCGACGCCGGGCTGGCCGAGCGCACCCAGCAGGCCAGGACGACACCGGGTCGGCCCAAGGTGCTCTACCGGGGCACGCTGCCCAACCAGACGCACGAGCGCGCGCAGGCGTACCGGCTCCTGGCCGAGGCCCTGACGACCGCGGTCGCCGCCAACGTGCCGGAGGCCGCGACGGTCACGTACTCGGTGGGCCGCAGCTGGGGCAGGAGCCTCACGGAGACTCCCGACCCGGGCGAGGCGTACAGCGAGGACGAGGTCTCGGCCCGGCTCGTGTCCAAGCTCGACGCGCTGTGGTTCGCGCCCACCCCGCGGGGTGAGCCGTCCGCGCACGTCTCCGCGCCCGGCAAGGGCATGGACGCGCTCGTGCTCAACAACTGTCCGTTCGTGGCGACCGCCCGCAGCACCCCGCAGGTCGTGTGCTCGCTGCACGCGGGGTTCATCAACGGCACCCTGGCCGAGCTCGGCTCGGAGCTGCGCGCGACGGCCCTCGTGCCGCACTTCGGCGAGCACCACTGCGTCGCACGGCTCGAGACCGTGACGCCGGGGCGCCACGACGAGACCGTCCCGATCCCGATCCTCGTGACCGGGGGTGCAGGGGGTCCCGGCGCCGCCGGGCCTGCTGCCGCGAGGCCCGCGCCCGACGCCTGCTGAGCGTCGGGCTGCGGGTCCGCGGGGGTGTGCTGCGGGGGGTCGCACGATCAGCTCTTGGCCTCGGCGCCGGGGCGTGCGTAGAAGTGCCAGGCGATGCCCGCGCACAGCAGGGCGTAGGCGATGATCCCGCCGAACACCGCCGTCCTCGGCAGGTAGTTGAACAGCATGGAGAACAGGAACGGTCCGAACGCCGCGATCGCGGCCGTCCAGCCGATCACGCCGCCTGCCTGGCGGGCCGGGAAGATCATGGGCATCTGCTTGAACGTCGCGGCGTTGCCGACCCCGCAGAAGAAGAAGATCAGGACCATCCCGGTCATGAAGATCGGGAGGCTCGGAATCTGGCCGTCCGCGACCGTGACCTGGCCGAACAGGACGAGCCCGGCCGAGGCCGCGACGCCGATCCCGGACACCACGGTCCACACGCCGCCGCCGAAGCGGTCGCAGAGCGGCCCCCAGCACATGCGGGCGAGCGAGCCGACGAGCGCACCGAGGAAGACCCACGTCAGGTACTCGGGGCCGAACTGCTGCTTGAGGAGCATGCCGAACGTGCCGGCGAGCCCGGAGAAGATCCCGAAGGTCAGGACGTACTCCATGGTCATGAGCCAGGTGTGCTTGTTCTGGAAGATGTCGAACTGCTGCTTGAGGTTGGCCTTGACGGGCACCGACTTGAGCAGGGTCCACGCGAGCACGACGCCGACGACCGCGAACGGGATGAAGATGAGTCCGGGGTTCTGCAGCCACACCTGGCGCGGCTCGGCGTTCTGCGGGTGCGCGAGCTGTCCGGCGAGGCCGAACATCCCGAACCCGATGGCCCACGGCACGACGAACTGGACGACCGAGACGCCGAAGTTCCCGATCCCGGCCTGCAGGCCCAGCGCCGTGCCCTGCTTGCTCTTGGGGAAGAAGTACGACGTCGAGGGCATGTAGCCCGAGAACACGCCACCACCGAGCCCGGCGGCGAGGGCGAGCGCGACGAGCAGCGCGTAGGAGGGCTGCGTCGGGAGCATCACGACCCAGGTCCACCCGACGAACGGGATGATCATGAGGAGCGCGGACAGCGTCAGCATCTTGCGGGTGCCGAGCATGGGCGGGAGCATCATCCAGACGATGCGCAGCAGACCGCCCGTCAGGCCGGGCATGGCGAGCAGCCAGTAGGACTGGCTCTCGCTCAGGTCCCATCCGGTGACCGTGCCGAGCGTGGGGATGAGGGCCCCGGGCAGGTACCAGATGATGAACGCGAGCATGAGGTTGAACGTCGTGACCCAGAGCGTGCTCCAGGCGACCTTCGAGTCCCAGCGCTGGGGGTCGTTGGGGTCCCAGTCGATCAGGTCGCGGCGCGCGTCGGTGCTCACCTGGTGTGCTGGTCTGGGGGCTACGTCGGCTGTGACCACCGGGTGTCTCCGTCCGAGAGGTGGGGGGGTGTTGGGGCACCCACAACATATGGACGAGATCACTCGTGCGTACCGGGACCTAGGTCCCGCCGGAGCGCCCTTGGTCCCGAACCGGGACACCGGCCCTCGAGGGGCTCTGACCTGCTCCTTTGCGGGCCCGGGGAGTTGTTTCGGATCAACTCGGGCGTGCTCGTCCCCCGTGGCCCGGTGGCGCCCGACGGCGGGCCGTCCGAGGCGTGCGGGCGGCGGCGGGGGCGGCGGGTTTCGCCCGAAGAACGGGTCGATGGCGGTGCGCGGCACGTCGGTCCCCGGACTTTGTGCTTTTCGTCACAATCGACGTCGTCCGAGGTCAGGAGGCGGGCGCGGCGCCCGCGCGGGTACCGCTTGCCCGACGGCGCCGCTCACGTCAGGCGGTGCGCTCGCCGTCGCCGAGCGAGGTCCCGAGGCCCCGGCAGGTCATGGAGTCTGGTGTCGACGTGCCGGTCGTGTGAGCGCGCAGCTAGACGTACGGGAGCACTCCACCGGGACATGCCGACACGGTGTACCCCACCGCTCCACCCTCCGTCACGATCGGCTCGCCCCCGGCGAGCGGGACTCCGATGAAGTAGACCCAGCACATGAGGTCCCCGATCCCCTGCGGATCCCGGGCCGCGTAGTCCAGCTCGCTGCCCCAGACGTGGCAGAACGCGGCCTTCTGCTCCTGGAGGTAGTGGTCGACGCATCCGAGACCCACCTCCTGGAGCACCTGGACATCCGTCGACTCAGCGACCACCGCGACATTCGCCTGGCCGCCCTTGGCTTCCTTGTCGACCGCCACGGAACGCACCATCGACTCGTCGAAGGTCATCGGCTCCGGCTCGGGTTCGACCGGGGCAGGATCCTCTTCTGGAGCCGCTTCCTCGGGGGTGGGGGCGGGTGGGAGGTCAGCCCCGTCGGGCATGGGGCCGGCTGCCTCGCCCGGCGACTCTCCCGCCGACGACGACGCCGGTCCAGGCACGTCGCCAGCCTCCGTCGAAGCGCACCCTCCCAGGACGAGGAGGGACAGAACAACGAGGGAAACCACCCGGGGAGTCGTCACGGTGCCATCCTGGCCTAACCGCGGCACGCGAGGCCAGGCCCAGGATCTCAGGCCCGTGTCGCCCAGAACACCACCGCGGCGCTCGCCGCGACGTTGAGCGAGTCCACTCCCCCGGCCATCGGGATCTTCACGACGTGGTCGACGGCCGCCAGCGTCGAGCGTTGGAGCCCGTGCCCCTCGGTCCCGAACACGAACGCCGACCTCTCGTCCCCCCGTGCGACGTACTCGTCGAGCGTCAGCGAGTCGTCCGACAGCGCGAGCGCCGCGACCGTGAACCCGTGCTCGCGCAGCTCCTCGACGCCGCCCGGCCACGACTCGAGCCGCGTCCACGGCACCTGGAACACCGTCCCCATCGAGACGCGGACGCTGCGCCGGTACAGCGGGTCCGAGCACCGCGGCGACACCAGCACGGCGTCCACGCCCAGGCCCGCCGCGCCCCGGAAGATCGCGCCCACGTTGGTGTGGTCGACGATGTCCTCGAGCACGGCCACACGCCGCGCCCCCTGCCCGTCGCGGGCTGTGGTGAGCAGCTCGTGCACGCTCGGCAGGACCGGGCGGTGCATCGCGGACAGTGCGCCGCGGTGCAGGTTGAACCCGGTGATCGACTCCAGGACGGCGGGTTCGGCGACGTACACGGGCACGGGCTCGCCCGTGCCGCCGGGCCCGTCGTCCAGCCCGACGGCGGAGATCGCCTCCTCGAGGCCGGGGAGCCACTTCTCGGCCATGAGGAACGACCGCGGCCGGTGCCCGGCACGGAGCGCACGGTGGATCACCGTGGTGCTCTCAGCGATGTACATGCCCTTCTCCGGCTCGTTCTTCGAGCGGAGCTCGACGTCCGTGAGGTTGGTGTAGTCGGCGAGGCGCGGGTCGGCCGGGTCGGTCACGTGGATGATCTGCACGCTCAGATTCTCCCGCACCCACGGCGGGGGTCCGCAGCGGGCCCCTGCCCGCCCCGGTGCCGAGCACGAGGTTGCGGTCGTTCTGACGGCATTCGCGACCTCAACCTCGTGGTCGAGCGCGCGGAACCTCGTGCTCGGCGGCCGGGCGCCCCACAGCAGCGACGAGCCCGCCCGGTTCGCGCTGCCCGGTCGGTACCGTCGGGCGGAACACCACGCGCCTCTGCACCTGATAGCTCGTCGCGAACAGCAGCACCTCGGTCAGGACCTTGGCCGGCAGCAGCGCGAGACCCAGCCCGGTCAGCCCCCAGAGCATCCCGTACCCCGCGACCAGCAGCCCGACCGCGAGCGCCGCGTACCGCAGCGCGGCCCGCCGCCCCGTGCCGGGCGCACCCCCGCGCCCCGGGTCTGCCGCCGCACCGGCGCCGGCGCCCGCTCCGAACACCCGCCGGTTCACCAGGAAGTTCACGGCCCCGCTGACCCCGCGCGCACCGACCACGGACACGAGCAGCGACCCCGTGACGGCGTCGAGCACCAGCAGCGCCGCGGTGTCGATCCCGAACGCGAGGAGCGACGACAGCGAGAACGCGAGCAGCGGCGCGTAGATGCGGGCCGAGTCGGCGAGCGGACGGAAGTGCGAGGAGGCGTTGCCGTCGAGGTAGATCGTCTCGATCCGGACCTCGACCACGGGTCGCCCTTCGCGCGCCGCGGTCAGCAGCACGTTGAGCTCGTACTCGTACCGGTCGCCGCGCACGGCGAGCAGCCATCCGATCATCGAGGCGGGGTAGCCGCGCAGGCCGGTCTGGGTGTCGTGGACCCGCAGCCCGGTCGCGGCCCGGAACAGCCACCGGGTGACGCTGTTCCCCAGCCGGCTGCGCACGGGAACGTCCCCGACGAACGCCCGCGCTCCGAGGACCACGGCCGCGTCACGCTCGGACACCCGCTCCCCGACCCGCAGGACGTCGGCGACGGCGTGCTGCCCGTCGGCGTCGGCGCACACCACGTCCTGCCCGGGCCAGCGCCGCGCGACCTCGGCGAACCCCCGCCGCAGCGCCGCGCCCTTGCCGCGGTTGTCCGGGAACCCGACGACGACCGCTCCGAGGCGGGCGACGTCGTCGAACACCGGGCGGAACGCCGGCCCGCTGCCGTCGTCGACGACGACGATCCCCCGCACCTCGCCCGTGGCACGCAGCCCGGAGACGAGCCGCACGAGCGCCCGGTCCGGCTCGTAGGCCGGGATCAGCACGATCATGCCCGCTCACTCCCCGACGTAGAGGATGTCGGAGGTGCCGCGCTCCTTGCCGCGACCCAGGGGGTCGTTGACGAGCTCGCCGTCGTAGTACATGGTCGACGACCCGCCGCCGTCGAGGTTGTACGCGGTCGTCGCGCCGAGGTCCTGCATGATCTCGGCGAGCTCGGTCATGGTCACGCCGCGGCTGTACCCGGCGCTGCGTCCGTCGACCACGACGAAGACGAGGTGGTTCTCGCCGATCACCCCCACGGCGGTGCGGGGCTGCTCGCCCTGGATCGAGTGGTTGCCGACGTTGGTGTCGACCTCGACCTCGTCGATCCCGTCGATCACGTCGCCGTCCTCGAGCAGGGCGGGACCGAACGACACCGTGTTCCACACGCCCGCGTCGACGAGCTCCTGGGCGGTCGTGGCGGTCTCGTCGTAGACCTCGACGGTCCCGTCGCGGTAGAACGCGAGACCGTCCCGGGCGCCCTCGTCGCGGTAGACGACGCCGTTGCGGATCACGATCCCCGTGGACCGGAACCCGTAGTAGTCGCCGTTGATCGCGAAGAGGGCGTCGTTGTCGGCCGCGATGTCGGAGGTCTTCTCGGTGATGTTCTCCCCGAACGCGTTCTGGGCGAACGCCGAGCGCAGGTCGGTCGCGTCCCCCAGGACGACGTCCGCGACGTAGTACGTCACGGTGTCGTCGCCCGTGCCCTCGACGACCTGGCGCACGCTCACGCTCGTCCCGTCGGAGGACGCGCTCGTCCCGGCGTCCGTGGTGCCCGACGACGTCCCCTCCGTCCCGGATCCGCTCGCCGACACCTGGCTCGCCTCGTAGGCGGCGACGTCGGCGATCTCGACGTGCTCGACCACGAAGCGGTCCAGGGCCCACGCGGCGACCCCGCCGAGCGCGAGGGTCAGCGTGAGACCGCCCGCGACGAGCGCACGGTGCGGGCGTCTGCGGCGGGCCGCCACGGGTGGAGCCGCTCCCGCCGAGCGGTCGGGGACGGTCCCGGCGTCAGGGACGGCCGCGTCGTCGTGACCGAGCGCCTCGGCGGGCGACGGGTCGTCCGAGCGGGTGGGCAGGCTTCCTGTCTGCTGGTCGTCTCGTGTCATGCCCCCAGGTCTACGCAGCGCGCGTGTGCCCGGCACAGGTGCTGCCTGAGGGTGTCCTGTGAGGTGCGTCCTGACAGGTGCGCGTGATCGCCGTCACGAGGACACGCTCCCGGCGGACCTGCGAGTGAGACGTCGCTCACTCTTGCGCCCCTCGACGGTAAATGCATACTTTCCGCACGGTTCCTGCGTGATTTCATGGATGCATGAAGAAGCAGATGATGGCACTCGCTGCCGTGGGCGCGATCGCGCTCCTGAGCGCGTGCGGCACCGAGACGACGACCGACAGCGGCTCCTCCACCGACGAGACCCCTGCGGGCGCGACCAACATGCAGGTGTGCGAGAAGTACTTCGAGCCGAGCGACCTGCCGTCGGTCGCCGAGCGCGTCTCGGAGGAGCTCGAGTACGACATGGAGGCGCTCACGGACGACCAGTCGAACGCGATGCGCAGCACGAACATCCAGCTCGAGGCGATCCTGCGCCTCGCCGGGCCCGAGGACACCAACCTCGTCATCAGCAAGATCAAGACGCCGTTCCAGATGGCTGACGACCTCGTCGCCGGGACCGGCACCTCGATCGACACGACCGGCGCTGCCGAGGCCGTGGCCGAGCTCGAGGCGATCTGCGAGACCGCGGGCTACACCGCTTCCTGATCAGCAGCTCCATCATCCAGCACTGAACTCGTCCCCATCCCGGACGAAGCCCCGAGAGCCGGTACCGCCCAGAAGGCGGGACCGGCTCTCGTCGTCCTGGGGTGTCGGGCGGGCCTGCTCAGGGCCGGCCCGCCCGCGTGCTCAGCGCGTCATCTCCCCCTCGGCGATCTCCTCGACCGCGGCCGCGGCGAACTGGCTCTCGTAGAGCCGTGCGTACGCGCCGCCCTTCTCGATGAGCACCTCGTGGTTGCCCATCTCCACGATCGCGCCGTCCTCCATGACGAGGATGACGTCGGCGTCGCGGATGGTCGACAGGCGGTGCGCGATCACGAACGAGGTCCGCCCGGCGCGCAGGGCGTTCATGGCCTGCTGCACGAGCACCTCGGTGCGGGTGTCGACCGAGCTGGTCGCCTCGTCGAGGATGAGGATCGCCGGGTCGGCGAGGAACGCGCGCGCGATCGTCAGGAGCTGCTTCTCCCCCGCGCTCACGCCCGAGCCCTCGTCGTCGATCACGGTCGCGTAGCCGTCGGGCAGCGTGCGCACGAACGGGTCCACGTGCGTGGCCCGCGTGGCCTCGAGGAACTGCTCCTCGGTGACCTCGACGCCGTCGGGCACGCCGTAGCGCAGGTTCTCCTCGATGGTGCCCTTGAAGAGCCAGGTGTCCTGCAGGACCATGCCGATGTTGGACCGCAGACCGTCGCGCGTCATGGTCCGGGTGTCGACGCCGTCGAGCGTGATGCGCCCGCCGTCGACCTCGTAGAACCGCATGATGAGGTTGACGAGGGTCGTCTTGCCCGCGCCCGTGGGGCCGACGATCGCGACGGTCTGGCCGGGCTCGGCGACGATCGACAGGTCGTCGATGAGGGGGCGGTCGGGCACGTACCGGAACGAGACGTCCTCGAACGTGACCCGGCCCTGCACGTTGGTGAGCACGGCCGCGGGCGACGGGTCCGGGGACTGCTCCTCGGCGTCGAGCAGCTCGAACACGCGCTCCGCGGAGGCGACGCCCGACTGCAGGAGGTTCATCATCGAGGCGATCTGCGTGATGGGCTGGGTGAACTGGCGCGAGTACTGGATGAACGCCTGGACGTCACCGAGCGAGAGCGTGCCGGACGCGACGCGCAGGCCACCGACGACGGCGACGATCACGTAGTTGAGGTTCGCGACGAAGCCCATCGCGGGCTGGATGATCCCGGAGATGAACTGCGCCTTGAAGCTCGCCTCGTAGAGCTCGGCGTTCTCGTCCGTGAACGTGTCGACGGCCGTCTGCTGGTGGCCGTAGACCTTGACGAGCGCGTGGCCCGTGTACATCTCCTCGACGTGCGCGTTGAGGCGCCCGGTCGCGGCCCACTGCTTGATGAACTGCGGCTGCGAGCGCTTGGCGATCATGGCCGTGACGAGCACCGACAGGGGCACGGTCACGAGCGCGATGACGGCGAGCAGGGGCGAGATCCAGAACATCATGGCGAGCACGCCGACCACGGTCAGGACCGAGGTCACGAGCTGCGAAAGCGTCTGCTGGAGCGTCTGGGCGACGTTGTCGATGTCGTTGGTGACGCGGCTGAGCACCTCGCCCTTCTTCTGCCGGTCGAAGTAGGACAGGGGCAGGCGTCCGAGCTTGGCCTCGACCTCGGCGCGCAGCCGGCGCACGGTGCGCTGGACCACGGACGTGGTCACGCGTCCCTGGATCCACCCGAACAGGAAGGAACCGACGTAGATCGCGAGGACCCACAGCAGGATCACGCGCAGGGCCGTGAAGTCGATGCCCTGGCCGGGCACGACGTCCATGGCTGCGAGCATGTCGGCCTGCGTGCCCTGACCGTCGGCGCGCAGGGCCGCGACGGCCTGCTCCTTGCTGACGCCAGCCGGCATCTGGGAGCCGATCACGCCCTCGAAGATGACGTTGGTGCCGTTGCCGAGGAGCTTGGGTCCCAGCACGGCGAGCGTCACGGACAGGATCGACAGGACCGTGATGACGGCGACGGCCAGGCGCTCGACGCGCAGGTAGCCCGCGAACCGCTTGAGCGAGCCGGTGAAGTCCATGGCCTTCTCGGTGGGCATGCCCATGCCGCCCATGGGGCCGTGGCCGCCGCCCTGGGGGCGGCCCTTGAGCCGCGTCGCGGACAGGTCGGGCTTGTCGCCCGTGCCGTGCGTCTCGGGTGCATCCGTCACGGGCGCCCCGGCGCCCGACGGCGTCACGTGCGTCTCGGCGTTCTTGTCGCCCGGGTTGTCGCTCGGGCGGGGGGTCTGGGTGCTCATGCTGCCTCCTGCGCCGAGAGCTGCGAGTACACGATCTCCTGGTACGTCTCGCACGTCTCCAGGAGCTCGTCGTGGGTGCCGGTGCCGACGATGCGGCCGTGGTCGAGCACGACGATCTGCTCGGCGTGCCGGATGGTCGCGACGCGCTGGGCGACCAGGAGGACCGTGGCCTCGCGGGTGCGGGGCGCGAGGGCGAGCCGCAGGGCGGCGTCGGTCGCGTAGTCGAGGGCCGAGAACGAGTCGTCGAACAGGTAGACGCTGGGCTTGCGGACGATCGCGCGGGCGATCGCGAGCCGTTGGCGCTGACCGCCCGAGAAGTTGGTGCCGCCCTGGGACACGGGGGCGTCGAGCTGCCCGTCGAGCTGTTCGACGAACTCGCGCGCCTGCGCGACCTCGAGCGCCTCCCACACCTCCTCGTCGGTCGCGTCCTCCTTGCCGTAGCGGACGTTGTCCCCGACGGTGCCGGAGAACAGGTAGGCCTTCTGCGGCACGTAGCCGATCATCGACCACAGGTCCTGGAGCGCGACGTCACGGACGTCGGTGCCGTCGATCCTCACCGAGCCGGCCGTCGCGTCGAACAGCCGCGGCACGAGCTGGAGCAGGGTCGTCTTGCCGGATCCCGTGGACCCGATGATCGCGGTCGTGCCGCCGGGGCGGGCCGTGAACGTGAGGTCGTGGAGCACGGGGTCCTCGGCACCGGGGTACCGGAAGTCGACGTCCTCGAACGTGATGACCCCGGTGCGGTCGGCGCGCGGTGCGAGGTGCACGGGCGACGCGGCCTCGACGACGGTGGTCTCGGTGTCGAGGACCTCGCCGATGCGCTCGGCCGAGACCGCGGCACGCGGGACCATCATGAAGATCATGGTCGACATCATCACGGCCATGAGGATGTACATGATGTAGCTGAGGAACGCGGTCAGCGCCCCGATCTGCATGCCGTTCTCGACGCGATAGGCGCCGAACCACAGGACCGCGACGCTGGTCGCGTTCATGACGAGCATGACGGTCGGGAACATGAGCGCCATGAGCTTGCCGACACGCAGCGACGTGTCGTAGAGCCGGTCGTTGGCGACCGCGAACCGCTCCTCCTCGCGACGCTCGCGCACGAACGCGCGGATGACGCGGATGCCGGAGATCTGCTCGCGCAGCACGCCGTTGATCGCGTCGATCCGCTTCTGCATCTTGCGGAAGTAGGGGACCATGCGGGAGACGATCAGCCCGACCACGACGCCCAGGACGGGGACGACGACGAGCAGGAGCCCCGAGAGCTCGACGTCCTCCTGGAGCGCCATGATGACGCCGCCGACGAGCATGATGGGCGCCATGACCATGATGGTGAAGGCCATGAGGACGACCATCTGGACCTGCTGGACGTCGTTCGTGGTGCGGGTGATGAGCGAGGGGGCTCCGAGCACGCCCATCTCCTGGGCGGAGAAGGACTGGACCCGGGTGAAGAGCCCGTTGCGCACGTCGCGCCCGAACGACATGGCGACCTTGGCGCCGAAGTACACCGCGACGATCGCGCAGATCACCTGCCCGAGGCTGATGACGAGCATGACGCCGCCCGTGCGCATGATGTAGGCGGTGTCGCCCTGCGTGACGCCCTGGTCGATGATGTCGGCGTTGAGGCTGGGCAGGTAGAGGGTCGCGATGGTCTGCACGAGCTGGAGCACGAGCAGGATCAGGATGGGCGTCCGGTAGGGACGCAGGTACGTCCTCAGTAGACGAAGAAGCATGTGGGGTCCTGTCAGGGGTGGGGGCGAGAGGAGGACGGGGATCTCGACGGTGCCCGACGGCGGCGCGCACGTCGAGCGGATTCGGGGACCTCGCCGACCGGTCCAGCATGCGTCGCCGGGGCGACGACCGCGAGGGCGGGGCGACGGGGTCAGGCGAGCGACGCCGTCGGGACGGGGCGGGGCGGCGGACCGGTGCCCTGGCACGGGTCGTCCAGGACGCCGTGCAGGAAGACGTCGACGATCTGGGTCGGGTCGAGCGGCCCCTGCGTGATGAGCGGACTCGCGTGCCCGTGCACGAGGAAGAAGAACACGCTCGCGGCGACGCGCGGCTCGGTGCGCAGCTCCCCGGCATGCAGGTCGATGCGGGCCTCGATCGCGGAGACGATGTCCTGGACGGCGGACATCCGGGCGTCGTGGTGGGATCCGGGGCCGTGCTCGCCGTGGCGCCCACGGGCGTCGCCGCCCGAGCCTGTCGGCCCCAGGCCGCCCGGGTGGCCCCGCAGGGCCCCGGCGCCGGGCCGGTCCCCCATGACCTGGTGGGCGACCTGCACGATCCTCGCGGTCGCGCGCTGGCTGTCCTGGATGACCTCGGCCAGCGCCACGAGGGTCGCCTCGAGCGAGTCGTGGGCGGGGAGCTCGTGGATCGACCGGACGAGCGGCGCGGGGTCGAGGGCCGCGACCAGGGCCGCATGGATCAGCTCGTCCTTGTCCTCGAACGCACGGAACAGGGTGCCCTCGGCGACGTTCGCGGCCTGCGCGATCTGCCGCGTGGTGACGGCCGCGCCGTAGCGCGCGAGCAGGGGGACGGTCGCGGTGGCGATCGCCGCGCGACGGTCGTCGCGGCTCATGGGTCGGGCTCTGCCCGAGGAGGTGGTCACCCGCCGACCATAAGTGAGTGAGCACTCACTCGTCAAGGTTGCCCGGCGCAACCGACGCCCTCGTCGGAGGCGCCCGACCCGAGGGTGGCCAGGCGACCGGCGCCGTCACCCGACCCCGCTCGGGGTTCGGCACCGTGGCGACCGGGCGGACGCCGGAGGGGCGCCGCTCTCGCGACGCCCCTCCGGGACCTCTGTTCTGCCGTGCCGCCAGCGACACCGACCTGCTGGCGCTACGGACGGTCCTCCGGAGCACCGCCGTCGGTCGCGTCGTCCTGCACCGGCGGCGTGCCGAGAGGCCGCGGCGCAGCCGTGCCGGGCTCGGGCGTGGGCACGTGGCGCTGCCCCGGACCGCCCGGGCGCTGCCCGCGCTCGGCCTCCGGGTCGAACGGCAGGCCCGAGTGCGTGCCCGCGCTCGTGGCGTCTGCCGTCGCGGCCTCCGCCTGACGACGAGCCTCTGCGAGAGCCTCGGCCGGGTCGACCAACGCGGGGGTGCCGAAGTTGACCCGGTCGCGGTCGCGCTCACGACGGGCCGTCTCGGAAGCCTCCGCCCCGTCGCCGGACGGCGTGGGCAGCCCCCCGAAGCCCTGGGCGATCGACCCCAGCGCTGCCGTGAACTCGGTGGGGATGACCCACAGCTTGCTCGCGGTGCCGTCGGCGATCTTGGGCAGCATCTGCAGGTACTGGTAGGCGAGCAGCTTGGGGTCCGCGTCACCCTCGTGGATCGCGTCGAAGACCTGCAGGATGGCGCGCGCCTCGCCCTCAGCGTTCAGGATCGCCGCCTGGGCGTTGCCCTCTGCACGGAGGATCGCGGCCTGCTTCTCGCCCTCGGCCGTCAGGACCTGGGACTGCTTGATGCCCTCGGCCGTCAGGATCGTGGCGCGGCGGTCACGCTCGGCACGCATCTGCTGCTCCATGGAGCCCTGCACGCTCGCGGGCGGGTCGATCGACTTGAGCTCGACGCGGTTGACGCGCACGCCCCAGCGCCCCGTCGCCTCGTCGAGCACACCGCGGAGCTGGCCGTTGATCTGGTCGCGGCTCGTCAGGGTCTGCTCGAGGTCCATGGAACCCACGACGTTGCGCAGCGTGGTGACCGTGAGCTGCTCGATGCCCTGGATGTAGTTCGCGATCTCGTAGACCGCGGACTTGGGCTCGGTGACCTGGAAGTAGATGACCGTGTCGATGCTCACGACCAGGTTGTCCGAGGTGATCACGGGCTGCGGCGGGAACGACACGACCTGCTCGCGCAGGTCCACCCCCGCCCGCACCCGGTCCACGAAGGGGATGAGCAGGTGCAGGCCGGGCTCGAGCGTGCTCGAGTAGCGGCCCAGCCGCTCGATGATCAGCGCGGTCGCCTGCGGAACGATCCGGACCGCCTTCACGAGCGCGACGATCACGAACAGCAGGATCAGTCCGAGGACGATGTACACGGCGATCATTCCGGTGTCTGGGTCACTCATCGATGTTCTCCTGAGGATGGTTCTCGGTGGGCTGACGGGTCGTGCGGAGAGTCGTCGCGCGCAGGGGTCCTGGGGCGCGGGTCAAGCGCTCAGACGCTGTGGCTGTCCGAGGCGAGCGACTGGACGACCGCGGTCGCGCCGTCGATGTGGACGACGCGGACCTCGGTGCCGACGGGGAGCTCGGGCGACCCGTCGACCGTCCGCGCGCTCCAGATCTCCCCCTGGAGCTTGACCCGGCCGCTGAGCCCGGTCACACGGTCGACGACGACGGCGGTCCGGCCGATCTGGGCGGCGGCGCCGGTCTCGGCGAGCGGCACACGGTGGCGCAGGTGACGCAGCAGCCAGGGGCGCAGCGAGAGCAGCAGGGCGGCCGACACCACGGCGAACGTGACGATCTGCAACCAGAGCGGCCCACCGGCCGCGTTGACCCCGGCCGCGGCGAACGCCCCGCCCGCGAACATGATGAGCACGAGGTCGAGGGAGACGATCTCGATCAGGATGAAGAGGAGGCCCGCTCCGACCCACCACAACCAGTCCATGACGGTTCCTTCCGTCGTGAGGCTCGTTCGCTGCACGTCGTCGACGTGCCGACACCACCTGCGTTCTTTGCCCAGATTTTACCGGAAGGACGAGATCCACGCACCTATCGGGCGTGTCGCGGCACCCCGCGCGCGGCGAGGCGTCAGCGCGCCGCGCGGGCCATCCAGCGACCGCCGCCGTGCGCGACGATCAGCGGCAGGGCGAACGCCTCGCTGAGGTTCTCCGCCGTGAGGACCTCGGTCAGCGGGCCGGCACGGTGCACGGCACCGTCCTTGAGCAGCAGGACGTGCGTGAAGCCCGGCGGGATCTCCTCGACGTGGTGCGTCACGAGGACCAGGACGGGCGAGGCGGGGTCGCTCGCGAGCTCCGAGAGCGCCCCCACGAGCTCCTCGCGCCCACCCAGGTCCAGCCCCGCGGCGGGCTCGTCCAGGAGCAGGAGCTCGGGGTCGGTCATGAGCGCCCGAGCGATCTGCACCCGCTTGCGCTCGCCCTCGCTCAGCGTCCCGAACACGCGCTCGGCGAGCGGCAGGACGTCGAACGCCGCGAGCAGGTCGTCGGCACGCTCGGTGTCGAAGTCCTCGTAGGCCTCGGTCCAGCGGCCCGTGACCCCGTACGCCGCGGTCAGCACGACGTTGCGCACGGTCTCCGCTGCCGGGATGTGCTCGGCGAGCGCGGCGCTCGCGAGCCCGATCCGCGGACGCAGACCGAACACGTCGGTGCGCCCGAGGCGCTCGCCCAGGACCTCCGCGGTCCCCGCCGTGGGGTGCATGCGCGCCGCAGCGATCTGCAGCAGGGTCGTCTTCCCGGCGCCGTTGCGGCCCAGGATCACCCACCGCTCGCCCTCGTTCACCTGCCAGTCCACGGAGTCGAGGATGGTCTTCGTGCCACGGCGCACCGTGACTGCCTGCAGGTCCAGAACCGAGCTCATGGGACACGACCCTATAGGTTGGCTGACGTGGAATCCCACTCGACCCTCCCGCTCCCCCGCGCCGTCGTCCTCGCCCTGTGGGTGCAGGCGCTGGCACCGTCCCCCGGCGAGACCGGTGCACCGGACGACGCGCTCCTCCGGCGGGCCGTCGCGGCCGTCCGGCAGGACGACGAACCTCACACCGTCGAGGGCTCGGACGAGGCCACGACCCTCCTCGAGCTGCTCACGCGCTGGACGCGCACGCCCGTCGAGGTGTGCGCCGTGCTGCCCGCGCCGGGCGACGTCCTCGGCGTGCCCGCCGCGGTGAGCGCGGACGCGACCGACGCGCAGGAGTGCCTGCTCGTGCAGTCCGCGACCGGCGCGTGGGCGCTCGTGCCCGAGGTCACGGAGTTCGGGAGCGTGTACGAGACCGGCCACCTCGTCACGTGGCGCATGACACCCGTGCCGACGTGGCGCACCCAGGTGCTCGCCGCCGTCGGGCCGCTCGCGGACGCCGAGCGCGACCTGCGCGTGGCCCTGCTGACCGCGACCGAGGCCCTGGCGTCCCTGGACGTCGCGCGCTGGCGCGAGGACGCGGCCGAGACCATCGCGTCGCTCCGCTCCACGACTCCCCCGGACTGGCCGCTGCCCGCGGTGCGCGGGGAGGCCGAGGCGCGTCGGGTGCGCGTGCTCGCCCAGGCCGCGCGGCTGCGGGCCATCGTGGACCTGGCCACGGCCGACGACGGCGGCGCGGTCAACCTCTGGCAGGCGGACCAGCGCTCGACCGCGCTGCGCGAGGTCGACCGGGCCGCGCGGCGCGCCCTGTCCGCCGCGACCGCCCGCTACGCGACGGGACCGGACCCGAGCACGCTGCGGTAGACCTCGAGCGTGCGGTCCGCGATCGCGTCCCACGCGAAGTGCTCCTCGACGCGCGTGCGGGCCGCGCGACCCATCTCCCGGGCACGCTCGGGGTCGGACACGACCGCGACGAGCGCCGCGGCGAGGTCCGCGACGAACCTCTCCGGGTCCACGGGTGTGCCCGTCCCGTCGTCGACCTGCTCGATCGGGACGAGGAGCCCCGTGACGCCGTCGTCGATCACCTCGGGGATCCCGCCGGTCGCAGAACCGACGACGGGGAGGCCCACGGCCATGGCCTCGAGGTTGACGATGCCCAGGGGCTCGTAGACCGAGGGGCAGACGAACACGGTCGAGGCCGCGAGGACCGCCACGAGCTCCTCGCGCGGGAGCATCTGCTCGATCCACACGACCCCCGTGCGCTGCTCGGCGAGGCGCCCGACGGCGTCGCTCACCTCGGCCGCGATCTCCGGGGTGTCGGGGGCACCGGCGCACAGGACCAGCTGGACCTCGGGCGGGAGCTGCTCGGCCGCGCGCAGCAGGTACGGCAGTCCCTTCTGCCGCGTGATGCGCCCCACGAAGACCACGGCCGGGCGCTCGGGGTCGATCCCCAGGTCGCGGACCACGCGGTCGGCCGCGGCGACCTGCGCCTCGGACCCGGGGCGACGCCACCCGTCGAGGTCGATCCCGTTGTGGACCACGTGGACCCTGGCCGGGTCGACGTCGGGGTAGCAGCGCAGGATGTCCGCGCGCATGCCCGCCGAGACCGCGATGATGCCCGCGGCCGCCTCGTAGGCCGTCTTCTCGGCCCAGCCCGACAGCGCGTAGCCTCCGCCGAGCTGCTCGGCCTTCCACGGCCGCAGGGGCTCGAGCGAGTGCGCGCTGAGGACGTGCGGGATCCCGTGCAGGAGCGACGCCAGGTGCCCGCCGAGGTTCGCGTACCAGGTGTGCGAGTGGACGAGGTCGGCGCCCGCGACGTCGTCGGCCATCGCCAGGTCCACGCCGAACGTCCCCAGGACCGGGTTCGCCGACGCGAGCGAGCCCGGGACGGAGTAGCCCGTGACCCCCTCCTCGCTGCGCGGTCCGTCGAACGCGCGCACGCGCACGTCGATGCGCGCGCGCAGCACGCGGGACAGCTCGGCGACGTGGACGCCGGCACCCCCGTAGACGTGGGGCGGGTACTCACGGGTCAGCAGGTCGACTCTCACGCGGCACACGCTAGCGCGGACCGCGCGGCTCGTGCGCACCGCCCCGCCCGACCGGGCGCGTCGGGGTCCGCGCGGACCGGTGCGCCCCGTCGGGGGACCCGACCGGTCCGGCCGTGGGACGACCGGCGACCACCCTGCGGTTCGGGCACGGCGAACCACGCTCGTGGCCTTATGGTTTTGCCCATGGCCGCCCCACGTGTCCTTGCAATCGTCCTCGCCGGTGGCGAGGGCAACCGGCTCATGCCGCTCACCGCCCACCGCGCCAAGCCGGCCGTCCCCTTCGGCGGTATCTACCGCCTGGTCGACTTCGCGCTGTCGAACCTGGTGAACTCGCACTACCTGCACATCGTCGTGCTGACGCAGTACAAGTCCCACAGCCTCGACCGCCACATCACCAAGACGTGGCGCATGTCGTCGTTGCTCGGGAACTTCGTCGCGCCGGTGCCGGCACAGCAGCGGGTGGGCAAGCACTGGTACCTCGGCAGCGCCGACGCGATCTACCAGTGCCTCAACATCATCGAGGACGAACGCCCCGACATCGTCGTGGTCGTCGGTGCGGACCACGTGTACCGCATGGACTTCTCCCAGATGGTCGACGCGCACATCGCCTCGGGCGCCGAGCTCACGGTCGCCGGCATCCGCCAGCCCATCTCCATGGCCGACCAGTTCGGCGTCATCGACACCGACCCCGAGGACCCCACCAAGATCCGCGCATTCCTCGAGAAGCCGACCGACCCCGTCGGCCTGGCCGACTCCCCGCGCGAGATCCTCGCGTCCATGGGCAACTACGTCATCAACGCCGACGCCCTCGTCGCCGCCGTGACGGCCGACGCGAGCGACCCCGACTCCCGTCACGACATGGGCGGCGACATCGTCCCTGCGTTCGTCGAGCGCGGCACCGCGGGCGTCTACGACTTCATCCGCAACGACGTCCCCGGCTCCACGGACCGCGACCGCGACTACTGGCGCGACGTCGGGACCCTCGACGCGTACTACGACGCGAACAAGGACCTCATCTCGATCACGCCCGTCTTCAAC
Organism: Oerskovia douganii; assembly: GCF_015142735.1. GTDB lineage: Bacteria > Actinomycetota > Actinomycetes > Actinomycetales > Cellulomonadaceae > Oerskovia > Oerskovia douganii. The sequence goes on from NZ_JACSPN010000018.1 coordinate 39,268, forward strand.
CTGTACAACGACGAGTGGCCCCTGCACACCGGGTACGTGGGCCTGCCGCCCGCGAAGTTCGTCCACTCGGGGCAGGGTCGCCTGGGCCACGCCGCCGACTCGCTCGTGTCCCCCGGTGTCATCATCTCCGGCGCGACCGTCGTGGGCTCGGTCCTGTCCCCCGGCGTCTACCTGCACTCCTGGTCGTCCGTCTCGGACTCGGTCCTCATGGACGGCGTCCAGGTCGAGCGGCACGCCCAGGTCCACCGCGCGATCCTCGACAAGAACGTGATCGTCACCGAACGCGCCCGGATCGGGCTGGACCCCGCGCAGGACCGCGCACGGGGCTTCACGGTCACCGACTCGGGCATCACCGTCGTCCCCAAGGGAACCATCGTTGAATAGCACCATGACCCACCGCCCCGTCTCGACCCGCCGGCTCGTGGTGATGGACGTGGACTCCACGCTCATCACCCAGGAGGTCGTCGAGCTCCTCGCCGACCACGCCGGGACCCGCGCGCTCGTCACGGACGTCACCGAGCGCGCGATGCGCGGGGAGATCGACTTCGCGGAGTCGCTGCGCGAACGCGTCGCGACGCTGGCGGGGGTCCCCGTCTCGGCGTTCGAGGACGTGCTCGGCCGGGTCACGCTCACGCCGGGCGCCCCGGAGCTCGTCGCGGAGCTCCAGCGCCGCGGGTGGACCGTGGCACTGGTGTCGGGCGGCTTCGAGGAGATCGTCGCTCCCCTGGCCGCACGCCTGGGGATCACGCACTTCCGGGCGAACCGTCTCGAGGTCGCCGACGGAGTCCTCACGGGGCGCACGACCGGGCCCGTGGTCGACCGTGCCACCAAGGAGGCCACGCTGCGCGAGCTCGCGGCCGCCGAGGGCGTCGACATGGCGGACACCGTCGCGATCGGTGACGGAGCCAACGACCTCGACATGATCGGGGCCGCCGGGATCGGGATCGCGTTCGCGGCCAAGCCGGTCGTGGTCGCCCAGGCGCCGTACTCGGTGCCCGGTCCGCGCCTCGACGCGGTGCTGGAGATCATCGACGCGCAGCCTCACACCGACTGACGCCTCCACGACGAAGGCCCCTTCCCCCGCCTTGAGTTCTAGCAGTCGTCGCAACACCCGACCTTCGGGGATGCGATGGACTTTGAGATCAGACCCCTGCGAGCACCGCAGGGCAGGCGGAAGCTCGAGCGCGAGCGCGAGGCATACTTCCTGCTCATGGCCCAGGGCATGAGCAGTAACGAGGCTTGCAGGATCGTCGGGATCAACCGGCGCACGGGCAAGCGGTGGCGCAACGGATCTCCAGCAGGAAGTCGGCCCGCGGGACTCCCACAGTCGGTGGGGGTCGCGCGGGCCTTCTCGCAGTCTTCGGGCAGGTTCCTTTCGCTCTCGGACCGACTCGTGATCGCGGACCTGCTGCGGGAGAGGAAGTCGTTGCGGTCGATCGCCGCCGAGCTCGGGCGGTCGGTCTCCACGATCAGCCGGGAGGTCACACGTAATCGGCACCCGGCGAACGGGCAGTACCGTCCGCACGCTGCTCAACTGCGTGCCGACGGACGCCGGCCCCGCCCCAAGCCCGCGAAGATCGCATCTCACGCGCCCCTGCGAGACTTCGTCCAGAAGCACCTGGACCTGCGGTGGAGCCCGGAACAGATCAGCGTCGCGCTCCGATCCCGCCACCCCGGTCGGGCGGAGATGAACGTGAGCACCGAGACGATTTACCAAGCGATCTACGTCCAGGCGCGCGGCGGGCTACGGCGCGAGGCCGTGACCGCGCTGCGCACCGGACGCGCCCGGCGCAAGCCCCGCCGCCAGGCCCAGCAGCGCCAGCCCCGCTACTCCCACCCGATGGTCATGATCTCTCAGCGCCCACTCGAGGTAGCTGACCGAGCCGTACCCGGGCACTGGGAAGGAGACCTCATCATCGGCAAGAACCAGCAGTCCGCGATCGGAACCCTGGTCGAGCGAGCCTCCCGATTCCTCGTGCTCGTACACCTTCCCGGGGACCGGTCTGCCGTGACGTTCCGTGACGCACTCGTACAGACCATGGTGACCTTGCCGGTCGCGCTGCGCCGCTCGGTCACCTGGGACCAGGGCTCGGAGATGGGCCGCCACCACGAGTTCACCCTCGCCACGAGCATCCCGGTCTACTTCTGCGACCCCGCCTCACCCTGGCAACGCGGATCGAACGAGAACACCAACGGCCTCCTGCGTCAGTACTTCCCGAAGGGCACGGACCTGCGCCGCCACGACCGCGCGCACCTGGACGCCGTCGCTCATCAGCTCAACACGCGGCCCCGTAAGACACTGGGGTGGGTCACGCCCACCCAGCGGCTCACGCAACTTCTCAGGACCGAATGATCGACAGTCATCGGCTATTATCGGTCTATGTCGATCATAGAATCCGAGGTATGTACAGCAACCACGGCTGATGTTGAGCCTGCGGTCGCGTTGTTCCGGTCGTTGGGCGACCCAGCGAGGTTGGCGATCGTTCGCCGGCTCGCGGCCGGAGAGGCACGGGTCGCGGAGCTCACGGCGGATCTGGGTCTGGCGCAGTCAACGGTGTCCTCGCACGTGGCGTGCTTGAAGGACTGCGGCCTGGTGGTGGGCCGCATGGAGGGCCGGCGGGTGTTCTACTCGTTGGCACGCTCGGAGCTGCTGGACGTGCTCGCGGCCGCTGAGACGCTGCTCGCAGCGACGGGCAGCGCAGTCGCGCTCTGCCCGACCTACGGCGCGGACGGGCAGGTGTCGGCGTGCTGAGCACGATCGCGGGCGCAGTCGGGTTGTTCGTCGCAACCAACCTGGACGACATCGTGGTCCTGACGGTCCTGTTCGCGGTCGCCGCGCGGGGGACGTCGCGGCTGCGCGGGTGGCAGATCGTGGCCGGGCAGTACCTGGGCCTGATCACGCTTATCGCGGTCAGCTTCCTGGCTGCGCTGGGCCTGACGATCGTGCCGGACGAGTGGGTAGGCCTGCTGGGCCTGATCCCGCTCGCGATCGGTGTGCTGGCCCTGGTGCGCACGTTGCGCGGCAAGGCCGACGACGATGAGGCCGAGTCTGCCCTCAAGACCGTCGGGCTGCTCGGCGTCGCAGGCATCACGATCGCCAACGGCGGGGACAACATCGCGATCTACACCCCGGTGTTCCGCACCATCTCGACCACCGACGCCCTGGTCACGATCGCGGTGTTCCTCGTCCTGCTCGCCGGATGGTGCCTGCTCGCGCGCGCCATCGGCAGCAACGAGAAGGTGACCGAAGCACTGGAGAAGGTCGAGCACTGGCTCGTGCCCGTGGTCTTCATAGGTCTCGGCCTGTTCATCCTCATCGAGTCCGGCACCCTCGCCCACATCGCATCACTCCTGTGAACAGTACGGGCCCGGCCGCTAGAGCGGCCGGGCCCGTACCATCAACGCCGAACGTGTTGCGACCACCGCTGGAATCCGCCGCGCGGGGAAGGGGCCTTCGTCGTGGCGGCGGGACCTCAGCTCGAGGGGCGCCCGACGTACGTGAGGTTCGCGACGCCGTCGCGCCACTCGCTCCACGGCGTGTCGGACTCCAGCACGCTGTACGTCGCGGTCGGGACACCGACGCGGACCTGGGCCAGCGCACCCGAGTCCGAGGACGGCGAGGCGAGCTGGGCCGCGGTCGCCGCCATGGTCGGCTCGTGCCCGATCACCAGGACGGTGCGCACCCGGGAGTCGGCGCCGTGGACCAGGTCCACGACGTCCTTGACCCCCGCGGCGTACAGGGTGTCCGTCACGACGACAGCGGGGGCGACGTCGCCGAGGTTGGCCGCGAGCAGCTCCCAGGTCTGGCGCGTACGCAGGGCCGACGAGCACAGGACGAGCTCGGGGACGAGCGCGGAGTGGGCGAGGGCGGCACCGACCCGACCGGCCTGACGCCGGCCGTTGAGCGCGAGCGGACGCAGGACGTCGTCGACGCCCCCCGCGGGCTCGGCCTTGGCGTGCCGGAGCAGCACCAGCCGGTGGGTACGGCCCGGGTTCCCGGGCCCGGCGGCGTCGAAGGACGCCGCCGATCGGCCATCTCGCACGTTCGTCCCTCTCGTCACAGACCCATGGCGTGCACGCCGCCGTCGACGTGCACGATCTCCCCCGTGGTCGCGGGGAACCAGTCTGACAGGAGTGCGACGACCGCGCGTGCGGCGGGCTCGGCGGTCATCTGGTCCCAGCCGAGGGGTGCGCGCTCGGGCCAGCCGCCCTCCATCTTCTCGAAGCCCGGGATGGACTTCGCGGCGGTCGTGCGGATCGGGCCCGCCGAGACGAGGTTGGCGCGGATGCCCTCGGGGCCGAGGTCGCGTGCGAGGTAACGGTTCGCGGACTCGAGCCCGGCCTTCGCGACGCCCATCCAGTCGTACACGGGCCACGCGAACTGCGCGTCGAACGTCAGCCCGACGACGGCGCCGCCGTTCGTCATGAGCGGCTTCGCGGCCACGGCGAGGGACTTGTAGGAGAAGGTCGAGACCTGCAGAGCGGTCGCGACGTCCTCCCAGCTCGCGGACAGGAAGTTGCCGCCCATGACGCTCTGCGGCGCGAACCCGATCGAGTGGACGACGCCGTCGAGCGTGTCGACGTGCTCGCGGACGGCGTCGGCCAGCCCGGCGAGGTCCTCGTCGTCCGTCACGTCGAGCTGCACGACGGGCGCCTCGACGGGCAGGCGCTTCGCGAACGCCTGCGTGAGCTTCATCTGGCGACCGAACGAGGAGAGCACGACGGTGGCCCCCTCCTCCTGCGCGAGCCGGGCCGCGTGGAACGCGATCGAGGAGTCGGTGAGGACACCGGTGACCAGGAGCTTCTTGCCTTCGAGCAGACCCATCAGTTCTTCTTCCGTTCTTTCGTCGTGCGCTGCTTGAGCGTACTCATGGACGACCCGCCCGGGTAGTTCTGGAGGGGTCGCGCGGTGTGTCGAGGAGCACGCTGCGCTCCCCGGGAGGTTCGAGGTGGTGGTCGACGGCCCGACGACCGGGTCAGTGCCCCATGCCGAGGCCGCCGTCGACGGGGATCACGGCGCCGCTGATGTAGCCCGCCTCGGGCGACGCGAGGAACTGCACGACTCCCGCGACCTCGTCGGGCTGGGCGAAGCGCCCGGCGGGGATGTTGGCCTTGTACTGCTTCTGACGCTCCTCGGGCAGCTCGGCGGTCATGGCCGTCTCGATGAAGCCCGGGGCGACGACGTTGGCCGTGATGCCCCGCCCGCCCAGCTCGCGCGTGATCGAGCGGGCCATGCCGACCAGGGCCGCCTTGGACGCCGCGTAGTTGACCTGGCCGGGGCCGCCGTAGAGGCCCACGACCGACGAGATGAGGACGATGCGCCCGCGTCGCAGCCGGATCATGCCCTTGGAGACGCGACGCACGCAGCGGAACGTCCCGGTCAGGTTCACGTCGATGACGGACTCGAACTCGTCGTCGGTCATGCGCATGAGGAGCTGGTCGCGGGTCACGCCCGCGTTCGCGACGAGGACCTCGACCGGGCCGAGCTCGGCCTCGATCGCGGTGAAGGCCGCGTCGACGGCGTCGGTGTCGGTGATGTCGCCCACGACGCCGAAGACGCCGTCGGGCAGGTCGCCGCTGCGGTAGATGGTCGCGACGCGGTCGCCGTTCGCGACGAAGCGCTCGGCGATCGAGCGACCGATGCCCCGGTTGGCACCCGTGACGACCACGGTGCGCGGGCTGGGGGAAGCGGGTGCTTCGGACACGACATCTCCTCGTTCAGTGGTGTGGGAGGCGACGCCCGCGGCGGGAGGGGTCCCGCGCGGCCGGCTGATCGCCGCAACGACCGTACCGCGCGGCCCGGACCCCGTGCGCGCAGGGACCATCACAGGCGGCCGGGGTCCTTTGTCGAGTTCCGACAAACGTAGGATGGAGAGGTGAGCAGCAACAACCAGGTGCCGAGCATCTCGAACGCACCGGAGTCGCTCGCGGAGGACCAGGCGCGGCGCACCAGGCGCTACCTCATCCAGATGGGGATCCGGCTCGTGTGCTTCCTCGCCGCGGTGGTCGTCCACGGGTGGTTCTCGTTCGTCCTGATCGGCGCTGCGATCGTGCTGCCGTACGTCGCGGTGCTGCTCGTCAACGCGGGTCGGGACCAGAAGACCTACGACGTCTCCCCCATGGAACGGCTCCAGGTCGACGCCGCGCCCGACCACCCGAGCCTCGGGCGGGTCGTCGAGCTCGACGACGAGGGCCAGGTCCGCGACGACGTCCAGGGCACCGCCGCCGGTGCGCCGCCCGCCGATGCCCACGAGACGCCCCGCGACCGCACGCCCCACCGGACCACCGACCGAACCACCGACCGAACCACCGACCAGGAGCCGCACGATGGTTGACCTCCTCCACCTTGCCGACCCCGTCGACGAGGGCGAGCTGATCTGCAGCGGCAAGGGCTGCCGCGCCGAGGCCGTCTGGGGGCTGCTCTGGAACAACCCCAAGCTGCACACGCCCGAGCGCCGCAAGGTCTGGCTCGCGTGCGACGACCACCGCGAGCACCTCGAGACGTTCCTCGGGGCGCGTGACTTCTGGAAGCAGACGGTCCCCGTGGCGGACCTCGAGCGTCGGCCCGAGCTGTGACCCACCCTTCCCCCGGCGCCGACCTCCCGGGCGGCTCGCACGAGACCTCTGCCCCGGGGGGCGCTCGCCGGCCCGACGCGGCCCAGCTCGCGCACGACGTCTCGCGCGACGCGAAGGCCGAGCCCCGGACGCTGCGCCAGTGGGTCACCCTGGCCCTCGGGGTCCTGCTCGTGGCGGCGCTGTGCGTGCTCGCGGGCCGGTGGCAGTGGCACCGCTACGAGTCGCGCTCGGCGCAGATCGAGATCATCGAGTCGAACTACGACGCGGCCCCCGTCCCCCTGACGGACGTCCTGGCGGGGCCCGGGGCGGTCCTGGACCCCCAGGACGTGTGGCAGCGGGTGACGCTCGAGGGGACCTACGTCGAGGACGCCACGGTCCTGCTGCGCAACCGGCCCGCGGGCGGCAAGGCGGGGTTCCACGTCCTGGTGCCGTTCGTGACCACCCCGACCGACGACGGCGAGCAGGTCGTCATGGTCGTCGACCGCGGGTTCGTGCCTCTCGGCGCCGACGCGAGCGCCCCGGACGAGGTGCCCGCTCCCCCGGCGGGCACGGTCGAGGTGACGGTCAGCCTGCGCGCGGACGAGCCGGCGTCGAGCCGTGACGCCCCGGCAGGCCAGGTCCAGGCCATCAACACGGCCCAGGTCCTCGCCGAGGGGCCCGACGGCGCCGCGTGGGCCGAGGGGGCGACCGTGGGCGCGTACGGCTCGCTCCGGGCAGAGGTCCCCGCCCCCGCCACGGCGCTGCGAGCGCTCCCCGTGCCGGACACCGACCCGGGCTCGCACCTGTCGTACACGTTCCAGTGGTTCGTGTTCGCGGCGGGGGCGATCGGCGGGTTCCTCATCCTGATCCGCCGCGAGAAGCGCGAGACCGTGACCGCGGGCGACCTGCTCGGCGAGGAGCGGGCGTCCGGCCGGGCACCGGGCGAGACCCCGCCCCGCCGCAAGCGCGGTCCCACGGCCGAGGAGGAGGAGGACGCGCTCATCGACGCGCAGCTCCCCGAGCCTCGCCCCTGACGGCGCGAGAGACCAGGTACGACGACGGCCCGCCTGCTCCGAGGAGCGGGCGGGCCGTTCGTGCTTCCCACGCCGGGCACGTCCGTCGGCTCCCTGCCGGGGGCCTGCGCGCCGTCAGGCCAGGGAGATGAGCTCCGCGTAGGAGTCGTTCCACAGGTCCTCGTCGCCGTCGGGCAGCAGCAGGACGCGCTCGGGCGAGAGCGCCTCGACCGCGCCGTCGTCGTGGGTGACCATGACGACGGCCCCCTCGTAGTTCTTGAGGGCGTCGAGGATCTCGGCGCGCGAGGCCGGGTCCAGGTTGTTGGTGGGCTCGTCGAGGAGCAGCACGTTCGCGCCCGAGACCACGATGGTCGCAAGCGCGAGGCGCGTCTTCTCGCCGCCGGACAGCACGTTCGTGGGCTTGTTCGCGTCGTCCCCGGAGAACAGGAACGAGCCGAGCACCGAGCGGACCTGCGTGTCGGTGAGGTCCGGCGCGGCGTGGCGCAGGTTCTCGACCACGGTCACGTCCATGTCCAGGGTGTCGTGCTCCTGGGCGTAGTAGCCCAGCTTGAGCCCGTGCCCGGCGATGACCTCACCCGTGTCCGGCTTCTCGACGCCTGCCAGGATGCGCAGCAGGGTCGTCTTGCCCGCACCGTTGAGCCCGAGGACCACGACGCGGCTGCCGCGGTCGATCGCCAGGTCCACGCCCGCGAAGATCTCCTGCGAGCCGTACGACTTGGACAGGCCCTCGGCCGTGATGGGCGTGCGGCCGCACGGCGCCGGGGTCGGGAAGCGCAGCTTGGCGACCTTGTCGCTCACGCGCTCGCCCTCAAGGCCTGAGAGCATGCGCTCGGCGCGCTTGATCATGTTCTGCGCAGCCACGGCCTTGGTGGCCTTGGCGCGCATCTTCTCGGCCTGCGCGAGGAGCGTGCCGGCCTTCTTCTCGGCGTTGGCGCGCTCGCGGCGACGACGGCGCTCGTCGGTCTCGCGCTGCTCGAGGTACGCCCGGTAGCCCAGGTTGTACTGGTCGAGGACACCGCGCGTCGCGTCGAGGTAGAAGACCTTGTTGACGGTCGCCGAGAGCAGCTCGACGTCGTGGCTGATAACCACGAACCCGCCCGAGTAGTTCTTCAGGTAGTCGCGCAGCCACAGGATCGAGTCGGCGTCGAGGTGGTTGGTCGGCTCGTCGAGCAGCAGCGTCTCGACACCCGAGAACAGGATGCGCGCGAGCTCGATGCGTCGGCGCTGACCGCCGGAGAGGGTCTTGAGGGGCTGCGCGAGGATGCGGTCGTCGAGCCCCAGGTTCGACGTGATGCGCTGCGCCTCGCTCTCCGCGGCGTACCCGCCGGCGGCCGTGAAGCGCTCCTCGAGCTTGGGGTAGCGCTCCATCGCGGCGAGGTGCGTCTCCTCGTCGGCGCTCGCCATCTCGCCCTCGGTCTCGCGCATCTTGCGCACGAGCACGTCGAGGCCGCGGGCCGAGAGCACACGGTCCATCGCGATCACGTCCAGGTCGCCCGTGCGCGGGTCCTGCGGCAGGTAGCCGACCTCACCCGTCCGCACGATCTGCCCCGCCGTCGGCAGGGTCTCCCCCGCGAGGGTCTTCGTCAGGGTGGTCTTGCCCGCTCCGTTGCGACCCACCAGGCCGATCCGGTCTCCGGCTGCGATGCGGAAGGACGCCTCGTCCAGCAGGACGCGGGCGCCGACGCGCAGCTCGACGGCGTGGGCAGTGATCACAGAGAGTTCCTCCGGTGGGGAGTCAGGGGGCAGGGGGTGGGTGCGACGCGCTGTGCGCGAGACACAAACGCCACCGATTCTAGTGCCGTGCGGCCGCAGGCGGAACGGGATTTCGCGGGCTGGTCCGTCACAGTCGGCCGCGAGCCGCCGAGAACGGGGTGGTGGCCGCGCTGGGGACCTCGACGACCTCAGGTCCGTCCGCGGCCCGCCCGCAGGCCCGACGGCGTCGCTCACCTCCCGGGGCGAGCCGCGCCCGGGCGCGACGGCACCGCAGGGGCGTGACGCCGTCGGGTCCTACCACCGACGCACCGTCGTCGCCCGAGATGGCACCGCAGGACGCCGTGACCTGCGACGACGAGTAGCGTTGGCCCCGTGACGTTCAACGAGGGTGGTTCATTCGAGGGTGGCCGGGTCCGCAAGGGCGGGCGCGGCAAGGGACCCGTGATCGCGGGCGGCGGCATCGCGGCCGTGCTCGTGGCGGTCGTGGTCGCGCTCCTCAACGGCGGCGACCTGGGCAGCGTGCTCGGGACGGTGAGCGAGCAGGTCCAGCCCGCCGGGGCCGAGGACACCGCGCAGCAGCAGTACGTCGAGGAGTGCACGGTCGAGCAGGCCAACACCGAGCGCGAGTGCCGGCTGTCCGCCACGGCGCTCTCGCTCGACGACTACTGGTCGGAGGCGCTGCCCGACCAGGTCGGTGTCGACTACGTCGTGCCCGACGTCGTGAGCTTCGAGGCGGCGACCGCGACCGGGTGCGGGTCCGCGACGAGCGCTGTCGGCCCCTTCTACTGCCCGCCCGACCAGACCGTGTACATCGACGTGTCGTTCTTCGACGAGCTGCGCGACCGCTTCGGTTCGTCGGGTGGACCGCTCGCCGAGGAGTACGTCGTCGCGCACGAGTTCGGGCACCACATCGAACAGCTCTCGGGGGCCATGTCGTCCGCCGACCGCTCCGGGACCGGGCCCGAGTCCGACTCGGTGCGCATCGAGCTCATGGCCGACTGCCTCGCCGGCATGTGGGCCGGGAACGCGGCGACGAACATCGACGACAAGCGCGGCGTACCGTTCATGCAGGAGATCACACCCACCGACCTGAAGGACGCCCTTTCCGCAGCCTCGGCAGTGGGCGACGACCGCATCCAGCAGTCCGCGACCGGCTCGGTGAACCCCGAGGCCTGGACGCACGGGTCGAGCGAGCAGCGCCAGCGCTGGTTCATGACGGGCTACGACGGCGGGACGTTCCAGGACTGCAACGCGCTCGAGGCGTCGACGCTCTGAGCCTGAAGCGCCGCTACCGCCGGACCGATGAGTTCACGGCCGTCCCACCGTCTCAGTGGTGAGACCAGGCCGCCGCCAGGCGGCGCCACGGCAGGGGAACGACACGGACGGGGACGGACCCATGGCAGAGCTGCTCGTCGACTTCATCACCTCGCTCGACGGCTACGCGTCGGGCGAGGGCTGGCCCGGGTTCTGGGGGCTCGAGGGCCCCGAGTACCTCGGGTGGCTGCAGGAGCAGCCCGAGGTCACGTACCTGATGGGCGCGAACACCTACCGGCTCATGTCGGGCTTCGCGGCCGGTCAGGTGCCCGAGGGGACGGACGAGTTCACGGCCGACGAGGAGGCGTCGGTCGACGAGCTCACGGCGGCTCGGAAGGTCGTCTTCTCCAGCACGCTCCCCGAGCCCTTGACGTGGCCGAGCTCCACGCTGGTGCGCGGCGACGCGGTGGAGGCGGTCCGCGCCCTGAAGGACACCGAGGACGGGATCCTCAGCACGATCGGCAGCCTCAGCCTGGCACGAGCGCTGCTGCGGGCCGGGCTCGTCGACCGGTTCCGGGTGGGGATGTTCCCCGTCATCACCGGCGCGACTGGATCTGAGCGGATCTACGACGGCTACCCCGACGTCGTGCTCGAGATGACCGACCACCGCACCTTTGACACCGGCATCCAGATCGTCGAGTACCGCCCGCGCGTCCTGGAGGGCCCGCCCCTGGCGGCAGCCGACGGGTGAAGGCGGCCGGGGCGGACGAGGCTCAGGCGTCACGGCGCCCGGGCCCCCGGCACCCGGGCACCGACGACCGACCCGGTGCCGCCGGTCCGGGTTCCTCGGACCGAGGAACCCGGACGCGTTCACCGCGTCAGCTCGCCATGACGCGCTGGTGGAGGTTCTGCACCGCGTACCGTGCCGACCAGAAGGCACCGTGCTGCCACGCGGAGATCTCCGACATCCAGTCCCCCGCGAAGTACGTGTTGCCCACGCCCTGCTGAAGCTGCTTGAACCGTGGCGACGCGGTGTTCGGGTAGGCCCACGCACCCTCGATGTAGGGGACCTTGTGCCAGGCGATCGAGAACGAGCTCTCCAGCTCCGTGCGGTACTTCTCGCCATGGATCTTGACGCCCTGCTCGACCGCGCGCATCTGTCGTTGCCGCGGAGTCATGTCGGCGTAGGCTCGCGCGTTCGCACCCGTGTTGTAGTACCCGACGACGAGGCCCTTCTTCTCGCCGTACCCGTACGAGGGGTACCAGATGTGGGCCAGGTCCATGTCGGTCTCGGTGATCCCGCCGAAGATGCGGTGGTCGTCCTCCCAGAAGCGCGACCGGTACTGCAGGCCGATCTTGCCCGCCGGAGAGCCGACCGCGAACTCACCCAGCGCGGCGTCGATGTCGGGGCCCCAGTTGGTGGTCCAGCGACGCATGAGACCCGCCGGCGCGGACACGATCGCGAAGTCCGCCTCGACCTGCCGTGCCTTGCCGTTCGCCGCCGTGTAGCTGACCTTGACTCCACGGCTCGTGTTCTCGACCCCGGTCACCGGTGAGCTGAAGTGCACGTTCTGCTTGCCGATCGCGCGCACGAAGTACTCGTACGTCGTGTCCATGCCGCCCTTGGGCTGGAACATGAGCATCGACTGCTCCCAGTTGATCTCGAACGGGAAGTACTGGCCCACCTTCGAGGCGAGCACCTCCGAGACCGTGCCAGGGCCGGGCAGCGGTGTGCCGTGCTCGTTCCAGGCCGACGGGTAGACCGAGTACCCGCGGTTGCTCCCGCCCTGGTACTTCCCGTCGGCCGTGAGCGACCCCCAGCTGCGCAGGAAGGAACGCAGGTTCTCCTTGTCCGCAGCGGTCAGCTTCTGGTCCAGGGCCCCCTGGTCCGTCGCGTAGCCGAGAAGCTCGGAGGTGTACCCGAACACGTCCGCCTTGGCCGTGCGGTAGCGGACCGGGTTGCCCGGGGTGGCGCCCGAACGCTCGTTGTAGAGGTAGGCGTCGGCGTTCGCGTTGGTGAAGACCTCGTACGGCACTCCCAGCTCGCGCAGGTAGTCCATGGTGACCATCCACTGCGCGATGCGACCGGCGCCGGCGTTCATGTACAGGCCGTCGGCGAAGCGCGCCGTCTGCATGACGCCGTTGACGTCCGTCTCGGAGTCGCCGCCCCGGATCGTCAGGGTGCGCCCACCGGCCCGGTGGCGTGCCTCGAGCACCGTGACCTTGTAGCCCGCCTTCTGCAGCTCGTACGCCGACGCCAGACCCGCCGGGCCGGCCCCGACCACGACGACCTTCTTGGCCGAGCGCCCGGTCAGGGAGAAGTCGCTCCCCCGGGGAGGGGTCCAGGACTCGTTCCGGGGCTGGGCCGCAGCCGTCGGGGCGAGGCCGACGGCTCCCATCGTCGCGAACATGACGCCGGCGCTCGAACCCACGCCGACCGCCTGGAGGAAGCTTCGGCGTGAGACGCCGGAGGAGTCGTTCTCTGAGACCACGATGCCCTACCTCTCGTCTGAGGTCTGACGGGCGACGTCCTCGACCGCGAGCGCGGGGCCGCCGTCAGCACCGAGGGTGACGCTAGGGCCGCCTCGTCTCCTGGAGAGGTCCTGGGCGTTTCGTCGTAGTTGCCCGCGGTAACGAGTCCGTTTCGACCCGTTGCTCTAGGTCGCAGGCAGGGGGCGAGAACGGATGGTCGGCTGGCGGGACGGACTTCAGAACGCCTCCGGACGTTCACCGACCGGAAACGACTCCTGGATACGTTCCTGGCCAACCGGTTCTCGACGGACCGGCACCCACCGGCGTCATCTCGCCCGCACCGTCCCCCGGAGGCCCTCATGAAGAACAGCGTCAAGATCCTCACCGCGGTCGTCGTGACCGCGGCCGTCGCGATCCCGGGAACCGCCTACGCGAAGGACAGGCTCTTCGCGCCGCACCCGACCGAGGCCGTCGCACTCGTCACGGGCGACACCCCGTCGATCGCCAACGGCGTCGCGATCGGCAAGAACGTCTCCTGGTACAAGTCGTCGGGGCTCGGCCCGTCCGCGATGAACACCGCGCCAGGGGTGTCGGCCGAAGCGCGCTACATCCCGACCGACGTCTTCCCGGGCGGCCAGCTCCCGGCCGGTGTGACCATCACCGAGGCCCAGGGCATCAACGTCCTCATGCGCATCGGCGAGAACCTGACGAAGGCCGGGCTCTCCTACGAGGACGTCATCTCGATGCGGGTCTTCCTGCAGAACCCCCAGGGCGCCGAGAAGATGGACTTCGACGGCTGGAACCGTGCCTACCGGCAGTTCTTCGCCAACACGAACCTGGCCACCGGCGCGACCCTCGACGTCCAGCTCGGTTCCGCCACCACCAAGCCCATGGTCGTCAACGAGACCCGTCCCTCGCGCTTCGCGCTGGAGATCGAGAACCTGCCCGTCAACGGCTGGCTGGTCGAGGTCGAGGTCGACGCCGTCTACCCGGGGACGGACCACAAGCACTCGAAGTAGCGTGCCGCGGGACGACCGGCCGCCGTCCCCCGCACGCCCGAGGGCTCTCACCCGATCAGCAGATCAGGTGAGAGCCCTCGTCCAGGATCCAGGTCAGACGTTGAAGCCCAGCGCGCGCAGCTGGTCCTTGCCGTCCTGCGTGATCTTCTCGGGGCCCCACGGCGGCATCCAGACCCAGTTGACCCGGAAGCCGTCGATCAGACCGTCGAGGGACTGCGCCGTCTGGTCCTCGATGACGTCCGTGAGCGGGCAGGCCGCCGACGTGAGCGTCATGTCGATCACGGCGTGGTTGTTCTGGTCGACCTGGATGCCGTAGACCAGGCCGAGGTCGACGACGTTGATGCCGAGCTCGGGGTCGATGACGTCGCGCATGGCCTCCTCGACGTCGGCCGCGGTCGGCGGGGTCGGCGCCGCAGAGGCGGCGGGGGTCTCGGTCGTCATCGGTTCTCCTGAGGTGACTGAGTGGACGTGGTCTGGTCGAGCTCGGGCTGGGTGGCGTGGGCGTCCGCGAGGACCCCGGACGTCGCCAGGGTGTCACGCAGGGCTGCCCAGCCGAGCAGCGCGCACTTGATGCGGGCCGGGAACTGCGCGACCCCGGTGAAGGCCGTGGCGTCGCCGAGCTGGTCCTCGAGGTCGTCATCGAGGCCCTTGCCGCGCGACTGCATGAGCTGGCGGAAGACGTCGCCCAGGTGCTCCGACTCGGCGACGGGCGCGCCCGTCACGAGGTCCGTGAGCACGGACAGCGAGGCCTGCGAGATGCTGCAGCCCTGCCCCTCCCAGCTCACGCTCGAGATGGTCGGGGCCTTCGGGTCGGCGGTGTCGAACTCGACGCGCATCGTGACCTCGTCGCCGCACGTGGGGTTGATCTGGTGCGACTCACCGTGCAGGTGCCCCTCGGAGAGTTCCACGAAGCCTCGCCCGTGGGGGGACTTCGCGTGGTCGAGGATGACCTGCTGGTACATCTGCTCCAACGAGCTGCTCATGGCGGGGGTCGTGCTCCTTCGGTACATCCTGCGGGGCCGTGGGGACCGCGCGAAACAAGTGTGGGACGTGCGGGTTCTCAGTCCACTGAGAAGAACGCCCGGACCCCCGCCAAACCTTCCCGGAACGCCGTGACGTCCTCGGACGTCGTGTACACCGAGGCCGAGGCGCGCGCCGTGGCGGCGATCCCGAACCGGCGGTGCAGGGGCTGCGCGCAGTGGTGACCGACCCGCACCGCGATCCCGGCGGCGTCGAGCACCTGGCCCACGTCGTGGGCGTGGACGCCGTCGACGACGAACGAGACGACCGCGAGGCGGTCCTCGGGGGTGGTGGGGCCGATGATCCGCACGCCGGGGACGTCCGCGATCTTGAGCAGCTCGACCGCGAGGTCGTGCTCGTGGGCGGCGACGTTCGCCATGCCCAGCTCGTCGAGGTACTGCGCGGCGACGCCGAGCCCGACGATCTGCGCGACGGCCTGCGTGCCGGCCTCGAAGCGCTGCGGCGGCGGCATGTACGTCGCCTCGGTCATCGTGACGACCTCGATCATGGAGCCGCCCGTCGTGACCGGGGGCAGCGCCTCGAGCAGCTCGCGGC
The DNA here is from genome assembly GCF_015142735.1 of Oerskovia douganii. Classification (GTDB taxonomy): domain Bacteria; phylum Actinomycetota; class Actinomycetes; order Actinomycetales; family Cellulomonadaceae; genus Oerskovia; species Oerskovia douganii. The sequence continues at coordinate 54,890 of NZ_JACSPN010000018.1, forward strand.
GCCCGTAGAGCGCGCCGACGCCCGTGGGCCCGAGCATCTTGTGCCCGGAGAACGCCGCGAAGTCGACGTCGAGCGCGTGCAGGTCGACGGGCAGGTGCGGGACCGACTGGCAGGCGTCGAGGACCGTGAGGGCCCCGACCTCCCGGGCCCGCGCCACGATCGGCGCGACGGGCGTGATCGCGCCCGTCACGTTCGAGGCGTGCGTGAACGCGACGACGCGCGTGCGCTCGGTGATGACCGAGTCGGCCTCGTCGACGCGGACGCGCCCCTCGTCGTCCACCCCGAACCAGCGCAGCACCGCCCCGGTGCGCGCGGCGAGCTCCTGCCACGGCACGAGGTTGGCGTGGTGCTCGGCCTCCGTGAGGACGATCTCGTCGCCCGGCGCCAGGGCGAAGCGACGGGCCGCCTCTCCCCCGCGGCCGATGCTCGCGTTGGACAGCGCGTAGGTGACGAGGTTGATCGCGGCCGTGGCCCCGGAGGTCCACACGATCTCGTCCGTGTCGGCCCCCACGAAGCGTGCGACCGCCGCCCGGGCGTCCTCGAACGCCTCGGTCGCCTCCTCCGCGAGCTGGTGCGCACCGCGGTGCACCGCGGCGTTGCGCTCCTCGTAGAAGTCGACCTCGGTGTCGAGGACGACCTGCGGCTTCTGCGAGGTCGCGCCCGAGTCGAGGTAGACGAGCGGACGGCCACCCCGCACCGTGCGGGCGAGCAGCGGGAAGTCGGCTCGCACGGCGGCGAGCTCGGTGGCGCTCAGCCCTGCCCGCACGGTGTCGGTGGTGGTCATCGCAAGTCTCCTCGGGTTGTCAGGTGCCCGCCGGCGGACCGGCGGACGGCTGGACGGGTCAGGCCGTGGCCGCACCCGTCAGGAAGCGGTCGTAGCCCTCGTTCTCGAGGCGCTCGGCGAGCTCGGGGCCGCCCTCCTCGGCGATGCGGCCGTCGACGAACACGTGCACGAAGTCCGGCTTGATGTAGCGCAGGATGCGCGTGTAGTGCGTGATGAGCAGCACGCCGACGTCCGTGGACTCCTTGGCGCGGTTGACGCCCTCGGAGACGATGCGCAGCGCGTCGACGTCGAGGCCCGAGTCGGTCTCGTCGAGGATCGCGATGCGCGGCTTGAGCAGCTCCATCTGCAGGATCTCGTGGCGCTTCTTCTCACCGCCGGAGAAGCCCTCGTTGACCGAGCGCTCGGCGAAGGACGAGTCCATGCGCAGGTTCTCCATGGCGCCCTTGACGTCCTTGACCCACGTGCGCAGCGCGGGGGCCTCGCCGTCGATCGCGGTCTTCGCGGTGCGCAGGAAGTTCGAGACGGACACGCCGGGGACCTCGACCGGGTACTGCATGGCGAGGAACATGCCGGCGCGGGCGCGCTCGTCGACCGTCATCGCGAGGACGTCCTCGCCGTCGAGCGTCACGGTGCCGCCCGTGATCGTGTACTTGGGGTGCCCGGCGATCGAGTACGCGAGGGTCGACTTGCCCGAGCCGTTGGGGCCCATGATCGCGTGCGTCTCGCCGCTGTTGATGGTCAGGTCGACGCCGCGCAGGATCGGCTTCGGCCCTTCCTTGGTCTCGACGCTGACGTGCAGGTCGCGGATCTCCAGAGTGGACATGTGGTGTTCTCCAGTATTCGAGAAAAGTTCAGGGGTCAGGACGGGGAGACGGTCTGGTCGATGTCGACGAGCACGCGCTCGCCGTCGATCGTGACCGGGTAGACGGGCACGGGGCGCATCGCGGGCAGCGCGGTGGGCATGCCGGTCCGCAGGTCGAACTGCGAGCCGTGCAGCCAGCACTCGATGAAGCAGCCCTCGACCTCGCCGTCGGACAGCGAGACCGCACCGTGGGAGCAGATGTCCGAGATGGCGTGCCAGTTCCCGTCGCCGTCGCGGACGACCGCGACCTCGACGGGGCCGCTCTCGCCCTCGAGCTCCACGCGCAGCGCCTCCTCGGGCGCCACGTCGTCGGTCATGCAAGCAAGCTGTGCAGTCATGCGGGTCCGGTCACCGGCCTTCGATGACGCTCATCGACTTGGCGAGCTCGGCCTCGATCGACTCGAGCAGGCGCTCCTCGACCGAGGGGACGCCGATCTCCTGGATGAGCTCTGCGAAGAAGCCACGGACCACGAGACGACGGGCGTCGGTCTCGGGGATGCCGCGGGCCTGCAGGTAGAAGAGCTGCTCGTCGTCGAAACGACCGGTGGCCGAGGCGTGCCCGGCCCCCTCGATGAGGCCCGTCTCGATCTCGAGGTTCGGGACCGAGTCCGCGCGCGCGCCGTCCGACAGGACGAGGTTGCGGTTGAGCTCGTAGGTGTCCGTGCCCTCTGCCTCGGTGCGGATCAGCACGTCGCCGACCCAGACCGTGTGCGCGCCCTCGCCCTGCAGTGCGCCCTTGTACGTGACGCGGGACTTGCAGCTGGGGACGGCGTGGTCGACGAAGAGGCGGTGCTCCTGGTGCTGGTCGGCGTCCGCGAAGTACAGGCCGACCATCTCGACCTCGCCACCGGTGCCGGTGAACTCGGCGTCGGGGGTCACGCGGACGACGTCGCCGCCGAACGTCACGACGACGTGCTTGAGCTTGGCGTCGCGGCCGATGCGGGCGCGGTGCGAGCTCGCGTGGACCGCGCCCTCGCTCCAGTCCTGCACCGAGACGACCGTGAGGTGGGCGCCGTCCTCGACGACGATCTCGACGGTCTCGGTGAGCGTCGCGGAGCCGACGTGGTCGATGACCACGACGGACTCGCTGTGCCGCTGCGCGTGGACCAGCAGGTGCGTCGCGGTGGGCTCGTCGGACAGGCCCTCGATGCGCACCGAGGTGACCTCGCTGGCCACGGCCTCGGCCGGGATCGTGACGACGGTCGCCTCGGAGAACGCGTTCCACGCGGTCACGGCGGTGCGGTCGCCCGGGACGCCCGCGCGGCCGAGCCGCTCGTCGTCACGGCCGACGATCTCGACCGTGACCTCGGGCGCGTCGACCACGGTCGTGCGCACGCCGGCGCTGCCGAGCGTCGTCGAGAACAGCGGGGCGAGGCGCTTGACCGGGGAGAAGCGCCACTCCTCCTCGCGGCCGGTGGGCTCGGTGATCACGGCCGGGTCGAACGACGTGATGCGCTCGGCGCGGGAGCCCTGCGGCGTGCCGCCGACCCCGTGCGAGTGAGCGCCGTCCTGGGTCGCCTGGGAGTGGTCCGTGCTCAGGCCGACGGGGTCGGTCTGGGGGGTGCTCGCAGTAGTAGTCATTTAGCCGACGGACCCTTCCATCTGCAGTTCGATGAGGCGGTTGAGCTCGAGCGCGTACTCCATGGGCAGCTCACGGGCGATGGGCTCGACGAACCCGCGCACGATCATGGCCATGGCCTCGGTCTCCGCCATGCCTCGGGACATGAGGTAGAACAGCTGGTCCTCGCTCACGCGCGACACGGTCGCCTCGTGACCCATCGAGACGTCGTCCTCGCGGACGTCGACGTACGGGTAGGTGTCGGACCGGGAGATCTGGTCGACGAGCAGCGCGTCGCACAGAACGGTGGAGGCGGAGTGCTCCGCTCCCTCGAGGACCTGGACGAGGCCGCGGTAGGACGTGCGTCCACCGCCGCGCGCCACGGACTTCGAGACGATCGAGGAGGACGTGTGCGGGGCCGCGTGCACCATCTTGGCGCCTGCGTCCTGGTGCTGGCCCTCGCCCGCGAACGCGATCGACAGCGTCTCGCCCTTGGCGTGCTCGCCGAGCAGGTAGATCGCGGGGTACTTCATGGTGACCTTGGAGCCGATGTTGCCGTCGACCCACTCCATGGTCGCGCCCTCGGCCGCCGTCGCGCGCTTGGTGACGAGGTTGTACACGTTGTTCGACCAGTTCTGGATGGTCGTGTAGCGCACGCGGGCGTTCTTCTTGACGATGATCTCGACGACCGCGGAGTGCAGCGAGTCGCTCGAGTAGATCGGGGCGGTGCAGCCCTCGACGTAGTGCACGTACGAGCCCTCGTCCGCGATGATCAGCGTGCGCTCGAACTGGCCCATGTTCTCCGTGTTGATGCGGAAGTAGGCCTGCAGCGGGATCTCGACGTGGACGCCCGGGGGGACGTAGACGAACGAACCGCCGGACCACACGGCCGAGTTGAGCGCGGCGAACTTGTTGTCACCCGAGGGGATGACGGTGCCGAAGTACTCCTGGAAGAGCTCGGGGTGCTCGCGCAGCGCGGTGTCGGTGTCGAGGAAGATGACGCCCTGCTTCTCGAGCTCCTCGTTGATCTGGTGGTAGACCACCTCGGACTCGTACTGGGCCGCGACGCCGGCGACGAGGCGCTGCTTCTCCGCCTCGGGGATGCCGAGCTTGTCGTAGGTCTCCTTGATGTCCTCGGGCAGGTCGTCCCAGGAGGTCGCCTGCTTCTCGGTGGACCGCACGAAGTACTTGATGTTGTCGAAGTCGATGCCCGACAGGTCGCTGCCCCAGTTGGGCATGGGCTTCTTGTCGAACAGGCGCAGGGCCTTGAGGCGGTAGTTCAGCATCCACTCGGGCTCGCTCTTGAGCGCGGAGATGTTGCGCACGACCGCCTCGGAGAGGCCGCGCTGCGCGGTCGCGCCGGCATCGTCCTTGTCGTGCCAGCCGTAGCCGTAGGAGCCGATCGAGGCGATGATCTCCTCGTCGGACTGGCCGGTGCTCTGGGACACGCCAGCGGTGTCCTGGGTGGGAGCGCTCATGTCATTCCTTCCACGTTCCGTCGGACGACGGAGGGGGGGCGGTGGGCGGTGGTCGGTGAACCTGTCGGTTCGGGGTGTCGTGCTGGGGGGTGCGCCGGGGCGCGCGGTCCGCGCGCGGTGGCACGGCGTTCGGTGGTCTCGTGCCCGACGGCGTCGCGCGCCTCGGGTGCTCGGACGGTCCCCGGCAGGACGGGGACGTTGGTGGTGCACGCGTGCCCGCCGCCCGCGAGGGTCGCGAGCCGCTGGACGTGCGAGCCGAGGAGCCGGGAGAAGACCTGGGCCTCGGCGTCGCAGAGCTGGGGGAACTCCTCCGCGACGTGCTGGACGGGGCAGTGGCCCTGGCACAGCTGGACGGTCGCGGTGCCCGCGACGGGGCGCACGCTCGCCGCGAAGCCGTCCTCCGCGAGGACCGTGGCGAGCTGCTCGGCCCGGCCCGCGACGTCGTCGGCCGTGATGCGGCTCGCGTAGCGGTCCGTGAGCGCCTCGAGCCGGCGGTGCGCGAACTCCTCGACCGCGTCCTCCCCCGCGACGTCGCGCAGGTAGCGCAGCGCCTGGGTCGCGAGGTCGGGGTAGGCGCCCGAGAGCTCTGACTGCCCGCGGTTCGTGGCGACGTAGTGCCGGGCGGGGCGCCCGCGCATCCCGGTCGCCGTCCCCGACTCGTGGACGGCGATGAGGCCGTCGGTCTCGAGCTGGGCGAGGTGTCGGCGGACGCCTGCCGGCGTGAGGCCGAGGTCGGTCGCGAGCGAGGCGGCGCTCACGGGGCCGTCGGAGACGATGAGCGCGAGGACGCGCTCACGGGTCGTGCCGTCGCCGTCGACGGGGGCGGGTCCGGGGACGGTCGCGGCGCTCGGCGCGCGGGAGGTGCGTGCGTCCTCGCTCATGCCTCACCTCCACGTCGTGTCCGGCCTGCTGGTTCCTTCCGCCTGGCCCGCGGGCGCGCGAGATCCCGGGAGGCGTCGTCGATATAGGTAACAGTCTCATGCGCTAATTGTTCCGGCGCAAGCAAGGCGTACCTCACACCGGGCCCCAGGCGGCTCCCCTACAATCGCCACCGTGCCCGACTCCCCTGCCGTCGTCCTCCAGGACGTGGTCAAGCGTTATGACGGCCGGGCGGTCGTCGACCACCTGAGCCTGACCGCCTCGCGCGGCGCCGTGACCGCGGTCCTCGGCCCCAACGGGGCCGGCAAGACCACCACGATCGAGTGCTGCGAGGGCCTGCGTGCCCCCGACGAGGGCAGGGTCGAGGTCCTCGGCCTCGACCCGCTGCTGAACGCGCGCGAACTTCGCCCGCGGGTCGGCGTCATGCTCCAGGACGGCGGGCTGCCCACGGGCGTGCGTGCGCTCGAGATGCTGCACCACGTCGCGTCGATGTACGCGAACCCTCGCGACGTGGCGGAGATCACGGAGCGCCTGGGGCTCGCGAGCTTCGCCCGGACCACGGTCCGGCGGCTGTCGGGCGGCCAGCGGCAGCGTCTCGCGCTCGCCGCGGCGATCGTGGGCCGCCCCGAGGTCGTGTTCCTCGACGAGCCGAGCGCGGGCATGGACCCGCAGAGCCGGCACGCGGTGTGGGAGCTCGTGCGCGAGCTGCGCGCGGACGGCGTCGGGATCGTCCTGACGACACACCTCATGGACGAGGCCGAGGACCTCGCGGACCACGTGTACATCGTGGACCACGGGCAGGTCATCGCGTCGGGGGCGACGGCCGACCTGCTGCACGCGGGGCCGTCCGCGGACGGGGACCGCACGCTGCGCCTCGAGGCCCGCGAGGGCCTGGACGTGGACGCGCTGCGCGGACGCGTCGAGTCCGGCCCGACGGCGTCGCCTGCCTCCGCGTGGACCGTCACCGAGACCCAGCCCGGCTCGTACAGCGTGACGGGGCCGGTCGACCCGTCGACCGTCGCCGTCGTGACCGCGTGGCTCGCGGAGCAGAGCGCGCTCGCCTCGCGTCTCACGATCGGTCGCCGCACCCTCGAGGACGTGTTCCTCGACCTGACAGGACGAGAGCTCCGATGACCGACCAGACGACGGCCGGCCCGGCCGTCCCGGGACCCTCCGTGCCGACCACGACCGACGGCGCGGCCCCGGCGTGGCGCCGGGTCGCGTCCCAGACGGCGTTCGAGACGCGCATGATCCTGCGCAACGGCGAGCAGCTGCTCGTGACGATCGTCCTGCCCGTGATGCTGCTCGTCGGGCTCGCACGCACGAGCCTCGTGGACCTCGACACCCAGGGCTACTCGCGCATCGACTTCGTGACGCCGGGCGTCCTGGCCCTCGCGGTCATGTCGACGGCCTTCACGTCGCAGGCCATCGCGACGGCCTTCGACCGCCGCAACGGCGTGCTGCGGCTGCTGTCCACGACGCCGCTGGGCCGGGGCGGGCTGCTCGCGGGCAAGATCCTCGGGGTCCTCGCGGTCGAGGTCGTCCAGGTGGTCGTGCTCAGCGGGGTCGCGCTCGCGCTCGGCTGGTCCCCGGACCCGGCCGGCGTCCTGCCGGCGCTGCTCGCGGTGCTGCTCGGTACCGCGGCGTTCACGAGCCTCGCGCTCCTGCTCGCGGGGACCCTGCGCGCCGAGGGTGTGCTCGCGGTCGCGAACCTGCTGCTCGTGCTGCTGACCGTCGCGGGGGGCGTGCTCGTCCCGGCCGCCCAGCTCCCGGGCGCGCTCGAGCAGGTCGCACTCCTGCTCCCGTCGGGCGCGCTCGGCGAGGCCATGCGTGGCGCGCTCCTCCTGGGCGAGGTCCCCGCGTTCTCGGTGGTCGTGCTCCTCGGCTGGACCGCGGCGCTCGGGTGGGGAGCGGGCAAGCTGTTCCGCTGGCACTGACGTCCGCGCACGGACGGGCGCGCGCAGGGGCGCCACGGGGCCAATCTCACACCGCGCGAGGCCCCCGCGATGGGAGCACCCGGGCCCGGCGCGACTACCTTGGGACCGTGAGCAGCGCAGAACTCGCCCCGGCACCCTCGACCCCCGCCTGGTACGCGAAGGTCGACCGCTTCAGTCGCTGGACCCGACCGGTCCTCGTCGCGAACCTGGTCGGCCAGATCGGCATCATCGTCACGGGCGGCGCGGTGCGCCTCACGGGCTCGGGGCTCGGTTGCTCCACGTGGCCCCTGTGCGAGCCCGGGAGCTTCACGCCCGAGTTCCACTCCGCGATGTCGATCCACCCGATCATCGAGTTCGGCAACCGGACCCTGACGGGCGTGCTCGGCGTCATCGCGGTCGCCGTGCTGCTGCTCGTGTGGACCGACGCCTCGCGCTCGTCCTCGTACCGGCGCCTCGGCTGGGCCCCGCTCGGCGGCGTCGCGGCGCAGGCCGTGATCGGCGGCATCACGGTGCTCCTGCACCTGCACCCCGCGGTCGTGGGATTCCACTTCCTGGTGTCGGCCGCGCTCGTGTGGGTCTCGGCGTACCTGCTGTACCGCCACGGCGAGGGGGACGCCCGGCCCGTCGCGGTCGTCGACGCGGGGACGCGTGCGGTGGGCAGGGTGCTCGCCGTCCTCTCCGTCCCGCTGCTCGTCCTGGGCGTCCTGGCGACGGGGTCGGGCCCGCACGGCGGCGACGACGAGGTCGCGTACCGCTTCGCCCTCGACCCGGCGCTCATCAGCAAGGTGCACGCGGCCTCGGTGTGGCTGTTCCTCGTCGTGCTCGTCGTGCTCGCGGTGCGGGTCCTGCGCCGGAAGGACTCCCCCGCGCGCTCGCGCAAGGCCGTCGTCGTGCTGGTCGCCGTGACGCTCCTCCAGGGCCTGATCGGCTACGTCCAGTACTTCACGGGCCTGCCGGAGATCCTCGTCGCGGCGCACATGCTGGGTGCGGGGCTGCTCATCACGTCGCTCACCTGGACCCTGCTCACGTTCCGCGTGCGCGACTGACCTCTCCGACCGTCGCCCGCGGCGGTCGAGAAGGGCCGCGGTCCCCGTCAGGGGCCGCGGCCCTTCTGCGTCACGGGGACGCGGCCCTTCTGCGTCACGGGGACGCGGCCGCGCCGTGACAGCGCCCTGACACCGGCGTGACAGGCACCTCCCGGAGGCTGGGGCCATCAGCCACCAGGAGGAATCCATGACCCACGAATGGGCGGTCGAGGCGCACGGCCTCGTCAAGACGTTCGGCGACAACCGGGCGGTCGACGGAGTCGACCTGAGCATCCGCACCGGCTCGGTGTACGGCGTGCTCGGCCCGAACGGCGCCGGCAAGACCACCACCATCAGCATGCTCGCGACGCTCCTGCGCCCCGACGCGGGCGAGGCCCGGGTCTTCGGGCACGACGTCGTCCGCGAGGCCCAGGTCGTGCGCCAGCTCATCGGCGTCACGGGCCAGTACGCCTCGGTCGACGAGACGCTGAGCGCGACCGAGAACCTCGTGATCTTCTCGCGCCTGCTCGGCCTGGGCCGGGCCGAGGCTCGACGCAAGGCAGCCGGGCTGCTCGAGACGTTCGGCCTGACCGAGGCGGCCACCCGGCCCCTGAAGAACTTCTCAGGGGGAATGCGCCGTCGTCTGGACCTCGCGGCGAGCCTCATCGCCCAGCCGCCCCTGATCTTCCTCGACGAGCCCACGACGGGGCTCGACCCGCGCACCCGCGCGCAGATGTGGGACACGATCCGCGAGCTCGTCGCGACGGGGTCGACGGTCGTGCTCACGACGCAGTACCTGGACGAGGCCGACCAGCTCGCGGACCGGATCGCGGTCATCGACCGCGGTCGCGTGGTCGCGGAGGGCACGGCCGACGAGCTCAAGGACGCGGTGGGCAACCAGTCGCTCCAGCTCGGCCTGGTCGCGGCCGCGGACCTGGGGTCGGCGCTCGACGTCGTGGAGACGACGTTCGGCGTGCCCGCGACCACGTCCCCCGAGGCGCGCCGCATCACGGTCCCGGTGACGGGGCCCGACGAGGTGACGGACCTCCTGGTCCGGCTGCGCGAGGCCCGCATCGCGGTCGACTCGATCAGCATGGACAAGCCGAGCCTCGACGAGGTGTTCCTGACCCTCACGGGCCACGGCGTCGCGGCCGGGGGCGAGCAGGGCACAGCGGGCGCGACGCCCACGGACCGCGTCGCCCCGGCAGCCACCAGCACGCGAGAGGAAGCCCTGCGATGACCACGACCCTCACCGCTCCCCGCCGGCAGATCCAGGCCGGCTCCGACCGCAGCCTGTCCAACCGCACGAGCGTCGGCCAGACGGTCCGCAACACGTTCACGATGGCGTACCGCGGGCTCCTGAAGATCCGCCGGACGCCCGAGCAGCTCGTCGACGTGACGCTCCAGCCCATCCTGTTCACGCTCATGTTCACGTACATCTTCGGCGGCGCGATCGCGGGCGACGTCGTGAGCTATCTGCCGACGATCATCCCCGGCATCCTCGTCCAGACCGTCATCACGACGTCGGTCGTGACGGGCGTCCAGCTCCGTGAGGACATGGACAAGGGCGTGTTCGACCGGTTCCGCTCGCTGCCGATCGCGCGCATCGCGCCGTTGTCCGGGGCGCTGCTCGCAGACACCGTCAGGTACGGCATCGCGACGACCCTGACGTTCGCGATGGGCTACGTCATGGGCTACCGCCCCGCGGGCGGTCTGGGATCGGTCGTCCTGGCGGCCCTGCTCGTGATCGTGTGCTCGTGGGCCGTGAGCTGGATCTTCGCGTTCTTCGGTGTGATCGCCCGGACCGCGGCGAGCGTCCAGGGGATCTCGATGATCGTCCTGTTCCCGCTCACGTTCCTGTCGAACGCGTTCGTGCAGCCCGACACCATGCCGGGCTGGCTCCAGGGCTTCGTCAACGTCAACCCGGTCTCGCACCTGGTCACGGCGGTGCGCGAGCTGACGAACGACGGGGTGATCGGTGCGGACGCCGTGATCTCGCTCGTCGGCGCGGCCGTCATCGTCGCGGTCTTCGCACCGCTCACGGTGCGGGCGTACATGCGCAAGGCCTGAGCGTCGCGCTCGGACGGGCGGTGCCCCGGCGGATCCCGCCGGGGCACCGCCCGTGCGTCATGCCGTGGGCCGGGTCCACGGGCCGGCCCGCAGGATCTCCACGACCCGGCCGGGCAGGTCGTCGTGCCCCAGCCGCCCGACGGCGTCGCGCACCTCGTCCACGTGCGCGTCGCCGTGCAGGGCGCGCGCCCAGGCGACGTGCTCGGGCAGGCGGAGCGAGGGCGCGTCCTGGCGGGCCCCCATGCGGCGTCCGAGCTCGAGGAGGGCGAGCCCGTCGTCGACCCGGTCGAGGCCCGGCGACGACCACAGGTACGCCCCGAGGGCGAGCGCGGCCGTCCCGAGGACGGGGTAGTCGACCATGGCGGGCGAGGCGCGGTGACCGGCGACCATCCGCACCCGCAGCTCACGGGCGAGGCGCTCCGCCCGGGCGACGGCAAGGGGTCCGGCACCCACGGGCCGGTCGTGCCGGGGGCGGGCAGCAGCATCGTCGACAGCCACCCGGCGGCGAACATCGTGTACCAGGGCGAGCGCCGCGCGGACCCGCTGCCGACGGCCGCGTTGGCCGCCTCGAGCTCGGACAGGGCGCGCGCGTGGTCACCGCGGGCGACGGCGATCTCGGCCAGCCCGGCGTGCCCGATCGAGCGCAGCTCGTGCGCGGACCCGCCGATCCCGGGGGGTACGGGGTCGTCGTCGGTCTCGACGAGCGACGTGAACAACGGCTCGGCCTCCGCGACGCGCCCGACGAGCACGAGGTTGGTCGCCTCGAGCCAGTCGAGCTGGCGCAGGTCCTCGTCGGCGTGGAGCCGGCCCAGCCCCTCGCGGGCCGTGGCCACCCACTCGAGCGCCCGCGCAGCGTCGCCCTGCTCGCTCGCGAGCTGGGCGAGGAAGAGGGCCGAGGTCGCGGCTCCCCAGGTGTCCCGGGCGCGCGTCGCGAACCCGTGCGCGACCGTGACCTGGGCGACCGCCTCGTCGAGGCGTCCGGCGTTCTCCAGGAGCTGGGCGCTGAGCAGGTGGGCCACGAGCGCGACGAACGGGTCGTCGGACGTGTGCAGCTCGGCCAGCCGCGGTCCCATGCCGAGCGGGTCGCCTGCGTCGGCCAGGAGGTCGGTGAACGCCGCGGCGCGCGAGCCGATGTCGGCGTCGCGGTGCAGGCGCCGCAGACGGGCAGCGGCCCGGACGCCGGTCGCCGGGTCCCCGTTGGGCGTCGCGGCCGTGAGCAGGAACAGCACGATGCCCGCCTCGCGCGTGAGCTCCTCGACCGGGGCGTCGGGTGCACCCCGCACGAGCCGGCCCTGCCAGCCCGCGACGACGCGCAGCACGTCACGGCCGAGCCCGACGACCTCGGTGTGCGCCCCGCGCAGGGACCAGTGCAGGCCGAGCGCGTGGAAGACGGGCAGGACCACGTCGGCCCGGTCGGCCGCGAGCGCCGTGCGCAGCACGTGCACGAGGTTCTCCTGCTCGACGCGCAACGCGAGCATCGCGGGGACCTGCGTGGGCCCTTCGAGGCGTGCGACCTCGCGTCGTGCGAGGTCGACGGCCCACCGGTAGGTCGCCTCCTGGGCGGTCTCGCGCTCGCCGGCCTCGTCGAGCGCGAGCGCACCGAACTCCCGCACGGTCTCGAGCATGCGGTAGCGCGCGGTGCGGCACAGGGGTTCGTCGGTCACGGTCAGGAGGGACTGGTTGACGAGCGCCTCGACGTCGTCGAGCCCGACGGCGGAGGCCGCCTGGGCGGTCTGCACGCCGAACCCGTCGGGCAGCAGGGACAGCCGGCGCAGCAGCTCCTGCTGGGGTGCGGTGAGGAGGTTCCAGCTCCAGTCGATGACGGCGTGCAGCGTCCGGTGCCGGGCGGGGGCGCTGCGGTCGCCCGTGGTGAGCAGCGCGAAGCGGGCGTCGAGCCGGCGCTCGATCTCCTGGACGGACAGGGTGCGGACGCGCGCCGCGGCGAGCTCGATCGCGAGGGGCAGGCCGTCGAGGTGGGTGCACAGCCGGCCCAGGACGTCGTCGGGCAGGTCGGCGCCGGGGCGGGCCGCGAGCGCCCGGGCGCGGAAGAGCTCGACGGCGGGCCCGGGGCCCTCGGTCCCCGTACCGGTCGTCGCGAGCGGTTCGAGCGGGTGCACCTGCTCTCCTGCGACCAGGAGGGGCGAGCGGCTGGTGGTGAGGATCGTGAGCCCGGGGACGGCGGCGAGCAGGTCGGCGGCCCAGCGCGCGGCCTCGTCCACGACGTGCTCGCAGTTGTCGAGCACGAGCAGGGTCTCGGTCTCCCCGAGGCGTTCGGCCACGAGCTCGTGGGCCTCGGCGCGCGCGACCTGGTCGCCGAGCCGCAGGCCGCGCGTGTCGCGGATCTCGAGCGCGGACGTGAGGGCCAGGCCGATGTCCTCTCCCGTGCGCACGCTCGCGAGCTCGACGACGGCGACGAGCGGGGTCGTGGCGCTCGCTCGGCGGGCGACCTCCTGCACCACGCGCGTCTTGCCCATCCCGCCGGGGCCGAGGACGGTGACGAGCCGGGAGCGCGCGAGGAGACCGAGGATCGCGACGACGTCGGTCTCGCGGCCCACGAGGGCGTTCGGGGCGGCACGCAGGCCGAGCGCCGTCCCGCGGCGGGGTGCGCGGGCAGACGGGGTGCCGGCGCACTGCAGGATGCGTGCGTTGAGCGCGATCAGGTCTGCGCGCGGGTCGGCGCCCAGCTCGTCCGCGAGCCGGGTGCGCAGAGCCCCGAACGTGCGCAGCGCGTCGGAGGGCCGACCGCTGCCCGCGTAGGCGCGCAGGAGGGCGAGGTGCGCGTCCTCGTCGAGCGGCGCGCGCTCGACGAGGCGTTCGGCCCACTCGACGGCGGCCTGGTGGTCGCCCGCCGCGAGGAGCGCCTCGACGAGGACCCGCTCGGCCGCGGTGCGCCGACGCTCGCTCTGCGCGGCGAGCTCGTCCCGGACCGCGGAGCCCTCCGGCAGGTCCTCGCCCGGTTCTCCGCGCCAGCGGGCGAGGGCGGATCGGGCGGCGTCCACGGCACCGGTCGGGTCGCCGGCCGCGAGCGCGCCGGCCGCCGCCCGTTCGAGCTCGTGCACCTCGTCGAGGTCGCTGCGGGCGCCGAGCGAGTAGCCGCCCGGGCCCGAGACGAGGATCCCCTCGGCGAGCACGGCGCGGGTCCGCGAGACGAGGCTCTGGAGGGCGGCGCGCGGGTCGGCCGGCCGGTCGTCCGGCCACAGGTCGTCCACCAGGGAGGCGGTGCTCACGGCGCGGCCGTGGGCGAGCACCAGGGCCGCCACGAGGGTGCGGGCGCGGGCGCTGGGCGGTGTGACCGGCGACCCGTCCCGACCGTCGACGGTCACCGGGCCGAGGACGAGGGCACGGTGGGGTGGGACCGACGAGGACACCCGCCACACTCTAGTGCGCGGGCCGCGCGGGCCGGAGGGGACGCGGGGGCCCGACGGCGGGTGACGCCGTCGGGCCCGGGTGCGTGCGCGTCAGACGACGGGCCTGCCGGCCGCGAGCGCCTCACGGTCCTGCGCGTCGACCGGGCGCAGCACGCGGCACGGCGTGCCGAGCGCCACGACACGGGGCGGGACGTCCTTGGTCACGACGCTGCCCGCGCCGATCACGGAGCCCGCGCCGATCGTCACCCCGGGCAGGACCACGACGTTGGAGCCGATCCACACGTCGTCCTCGATGCGCACGGGCCGCGAGAACTGGGTCCCGCCGCGACGGGCCTCGGGCGAGAGGGGGTGCCCTGCCGTGGTGATCGTGACGTGGGGCGCGAACATGACGCGGTCGCCCACGTGGATGTCGGCGTCGTCGACGAGCACGAGGTCGAAGTTGGCCTAGACGTCGTCCCCCAGGTGCACGTGCGAGCCGTAGGACACGCTCAGCGGCGGCTCGATCCAGACCCGCTCGCCGATCGTGCCGAAGAGCTCGTGCAGGATCCGCTCGCGCTCGGCGACCTGGCCCGGGCGGGAGTGGTTGAAGTCGTACGCGAGCTCCTTGCCCGCGACCCGCTCGGCCTCGAGCTGTTCGAGCCCCTCGCCGTAGTCCACGTAGTGCTCGCCCGTGTTCATGCGCGCCCGGACGGTGCGGTACTGCTCGGTCGTCATCTGTGCTCCTGGTCGTTCGGTGGTCGTCCGACGCTACCGGGTGGCGGCGAAGGGTCTGCACGCCTGTGCCCGGTCCCGCATAGGATCGTCGCGTGGCGAGGGACGGCGTGTACGCGAAGGGGCGGCTCAAGCGCGAGGAGATCCTCGACGTCGCGCTCGAGGTCTTCTCCGACGAGGGGTACCGCGGGACGAGCCTGCGGACGATCGCGGCGCGCTGCGGGCTCACCGTGGCCGGGGTCATGCACTACTTCGACTCGCGCGAGGACCTGCTGACCCAGGTGATCGTCCGCCGCGACCAGACGGGCCGCCCGCTCGAGCGCGACGTGCCGCGCACGCTCGCGGAGAACGTCCGGGGCAACGCGGGCAGGCCGGGGCTGGTCGAGCTGTTCGTGTCCCTGACGGCCGCGGCCCGCGACCGCGAGCACCCTGCCCACGAGGTCCTGGCCCAGCGCTACGCGGGCCTGTGCGCGATGCTGCGGGAGGACCTGCTCGCGCGGCAGGAGGCGGGCGAGATCCCGGCGCACCTGGACCCGGACGCGCTCGCGCGCCTGATCATCGCGACGGCCGACGGCGCGCAGCTGCAGTGGATGGTCGACGACGGGGCGAGCCTCGAGGGGCCGCTCGACACGCTGCTGTACGACGTGCTGGGGCTTCCGCGCCCCTGACCGCGCGCGCGGCTCCCCGCGTCCTCGTCCCACCCTCGCTCGCCTCCCGGTCACCACCATCACGATTACCTATCAGTGTATGGTTTTCTTCCACGGTCCAGGGACGCCGCCCCGGGCCGCCCGTACCGACCCGCGCCACCGTCGTCGTCTCGAAGGGACTCCCATGTCCGACCGCCTGCCCTACCAGGACCCGTCCCTCCCCGTCCCGGAACGCGTCGCCGACCTCGTCGGGCGCATGACGCTCGCGGAGAAGGTCGGGCAGATGATGCAGCTCAACGCTGCCGACGGCGTCGAGCGCCTCGTGAACGAGGTCCACGTCGGTTCGATCCTGCACACGTCACCCGAGAACGCGCTCCTCGCTCACGAGCTCACGGCGCGCAGCCGCCTGCAGATCCCGCTGCTCGTCGCCGAGGACTGCATCCACGGGCACTCGTTCTGGCACGGCGCGACGATCTACCCGACACAGCTCGGCATGGCCGCGACCTGGGACCCCGACCTGGTCGAGCAGGCCGCGCGGGCCACCGCGGTCGAGGTCGCGGCCACCGGCATCCACTGGACCTTCTCCCCCGTGCTGTGCATCACGCGCGACCTGCGCTGGGGGCGCGTGAGCGAGACCTTCGGCGAGGACCCGTTCCTCATCGGCGAGCTCGCGTCCGCGATGGTGCGCGGCTACCAGGGCGACGGGCTCGCCGACCCGACCGCGATCCTCGCGACCGCCAAGCACTTCGCCGGCTACTCCGAGACCCAGGGAGGACGGGACGCGAGCGAGGCCGACATCTCCCGCCGCAAGCTCCGGTCCTGGTTCCTCCCGCCCTTCGAGCGTGTCGCCCGCGAGGGCTGCCGCACGTTCATGCTGGGCTACCAGTCCATGGACGGCGTGCCGATCACGGTCAACGAGTGGCTCCTGAGCGAGGTCCTGCGCGGCGAGTGGGGCTACACGGGCACCCTGGTCACGGACTGGGACAACGTGGGCCGCATGGTCTGGGAGCAGCACATCCAGCCCGACCACACCCACGCGGCCGCGGCCGCTGTGCGGGCCGGGAACGACATGGTCATGACCACGCCCCAGTTCTTCGAGGGCGCCCAGGAGGCCGTCCGCCAGGGCCTGCTCGACGAGGACCGGCTCGACGCCGCGGTCGCCCGCATCCTCACGCTCAAGCTCGAGCTCGGCCTGTTCGAGAACCCCCGGCGCCCCGACCCGGAACGCCAGGCCCTGGTCGTCGGGTCCCCCGAGCACGCCGAGCTCAACCTCGAGGTCGCGCGCCGCTCGCTCGTGCTGCTCACGAACGACGGGACGCTCCCCCTCGACGGCGGTCTCGCTGCAGGCCCGGACGGTCGAGCGGTCGCCTCAGGTGCAGGCACCCCGACCCGCCGGATCGCGGTCGTCGGACCCAACGCGGACGACCCGCACACCCAGCAGGGCGACTGGGCCGGGGCGTCGGGCCAGGTCGACTGGCTGCCCGACGGCCACCCGCGCGAGATGACCCAGACCGTCCTCGACGGCTTCCGGGACCACGTCCCCGCGGGCTGGGAGGTCACGCACGCACGCGGCGCCGACATCCTCACCCTTGTCCCCGACCCCGACGGCGAGACCTTCCCCGACGGGCAGCCGCGCCCCCAGGTCGTCCGGCCCGCCGAGCCCGACGCGGCGATGATCACGGAGGCCGTCGCGGCGGCGCGCGACGCGGACTACGTCGTCGCGGTCGTCGGTGACCGGATCGAGCTGGTCGGCGAGGGCCGCTCGACCGCGACGCTCGACCTCGTCGGCGCCCAGGTCGCCCTGCTCGACGCTCTCGCCGAGACGGGCACGCCCCTCGTCGTCGTGGTCGTGGCGTCCAAGCCGCTCGTCCTGCCGCCCTCGGCACGGGACGCCGCGGCGATCGTGTGGGCCGCCAACCCCGGCATGCGCGGGGGCCGCGCGGTCGCCGAGCTCGTCCTGGGCCTGATCGAGCCGTCGGGCCGCCTGCCGATCTCGTTCGCCGAGCATGTCGGACAGCTGCCGGTCTTCTACAACCAGCTCCCGGGTCAGCACGGCACGCGCTACGCCGACCTCACGCAGCGCCCGCCCTTCGCGTTCGGCGAGGGCCTGAGCTACACCACGGTCGAGTACGCGGACCTCACGGTCCTCGACGCCGCGGTCGGCCTCGACGACACCGTCCGGGCCCGGGTCACGGTCGGCAACACCGGGTCGCGACCCGTCCGCGAGACCGTCCAGGTCTACGTGCGCGACACCGTGACGTCCGTGACCTGGGCCGAGAAGGAGCTCAAGGCCTACCGCCAGGTCGACCTGCCCCCCGGGGAGTCGCAGGTCGTCGACCTCGAGGTCCCCGTCGCCGTCTGCACGCTCGTCGACGCCCAGGGGCGGCGCGTCGTCGAGCCCGGGGCGTTCGAGCTCCTCGTCGGGCCCTCGTCGCGCGACGAGGCACTGCTCAGGGCCGGCTTCACGGTCACCGGCTGACCCGTACGCCCTGCCCGGGCACGAGCCCGGGCACGACGAGGGCCCGCCCGCGGG
>NZ_JACSPN010000018.1:72751-87122 GCF_015142735.1 Oerskovia douganii
CCCCCCCCCCCCCCCCCCCCCCCCCCCCCCCCCCCACGCCGCGGGCCCGACGGCGTGACGCCGTCGGGCCCTCGTGAGCTGTCCTGCAGGACGCGCCTCAGGCGCGCGGGTCTCCCCCACGCCGCTCGGGCCACGGCGTGTCCGCCGGACGCAGCGACGACCACCCGGTCGCGCGCGCCGCGGCGGCCGCCAGGATCCCGACGACGGCCGACGGGTTGTGCAGGTCCCCGGCGAGGACCGCGGACACCGCCTCGTCGAGCGGGACCCAGCGCAGCTCCATGCCCAGCTCCTCGGCCTCGCGCACGTGGCGCTCACCCTCCGGGACAGGTGACAGGTCGCGCGCGAGGAACACCCGCAACGCCTCGTTGCTGCCGCCCGGGGTCGTGTAGTAGTCCGCGAGGACGTCCCAGCGCGCGGCGCGCAGGTCCGCCTCCTCGCGCAGCTCGCGCGCGGCCGCGGCCTGCGCGTCCTCGCCGTCCACGTCCAGGAGACCGGCCGGCGGCTCCCACAGCTCGCGACGCACCGGGTGACGGTACTGGTGCAGCAGCAGGACCCGCTCGTCCTCGTCGAGGACGATGATCGCGACCGCCCCCGGGTGGTCGACGAACTCGCGCGTCACCACGCCGCCCTCGCCCAGGTCCACCTGCTCCGAGCGCAGGTCGAAGATGCGCCCCGCGTGCAGGACGCGCGCCTCGCCGACGTTCCGGACGACCGGGACGTCGGCGAGCGGGCGGGCCGTCACGTCAGGCCGTCCGAGCCTCGAGCGCCGCCGCGACCAGGCCCGCGAACAGCGGGTGGGCGCGCGTCGGGCGGCTCTTGAACTCCGGGTGGGCCTGCGTGCTCACGTAGTACGGGTGCACGTCGGCCGGGAGCTCGACGAACTCGACGAGCGACGAGTCGGGCGACGTCCCGGAGATGACCAGGCCGGCCTCCTCGAGGCGCGCCCGGTAGGCGTTGTTGACCTCGTAGCGGTGGCGGTGACGCTCCGTGACGGACTCCGCACCGTAGGTCTTCGCGACCACCGAACCCGGACGCAGCGCGGCCTCGTACGAGCCCAGACGCATGGTGCCACCCAGGTCGCCCGCGCCGTCGACGATCGCGAGCTGCTCCTCCATCGTGGCGACGACCGGGTTCTTGCTCTCCGGGTCGAACTCGCTCGACGACGCGTCCTCGATGCCGAGGACGTTGCGCGCGTACTCGATGACCATGGACTGCAGGCCCAGGCAGATGCCGAGCGTCGGCACCTTGTTCTCGCGCGCCCAGCGCAGCGCGCCGAGCTTGCCCTCGATGCCGCGCACCCCGAACCCGCCAGGGACCAGGATCGCGTCGGCGCCGCCGAGCGCGTCCTCGGCGCCCTCGGGCGTCTGGCACTCGTCCGAGGGGACCCAGCGGATCGTGACCTTCGCGTCGTTGGCGAACCCGCCCGCGCGCAGCGCCTCGGTCACCGACAGGTACGCGTCCGGCAGGTCGATGTACTTGCCGACGAGCGCGACCTCGACCTGGTGCTGCGGCTGGTGCACGCGCTCGAGGAGCTGCGACCACCCGTCCCAGTCCACGTCGCGGAACGCGAGGCCCAGGCGGCGCACGACGTACGCGTCGAGGCCCTCCGAGTGCAGCACGCGGGGGATGTCGTAGATGCTCGGGGCGTCGATCGCGTTGACCACGGCCTCGTTGTCCACGTCGCACATCAGCGCGATCTTGCGCTTGACGGGCTCCGGGACCACACGGTCCGCGCGCAGGACGATCGCGTCCGGCTGGATACCGATCGAGCGCAGCGCCGCGACCGAGTGCTGCGTGGGCTTCGTCTTGAGCTCGCCCGAGGGGCCGATGTACGGCACCAGGGAGACGTGCAGGAAGAAGACGTCGTCACGGCCGAGCTCGTGGCGGACCTGACGGGCCGCCTCGAGGAAGGGCTGGGACTCGATGTCGCCGACCGTGCCGCCGATCTCCGTGATGATCACGTCGACGCTCTCGCCCGCCTGGGCGCGCATGCGCGACTTGATCTCGTCGGTGATGTGCGGGATGACCTGCACCGTGTCACCCAGGTACTCGCCGCGGCGCTCCTTGGCGATGACCTGCGAGTAGACCTGGCCCGTCGTCACGTTGGACGAGGCCGGGAGCTCGACGTCGAGGAAGCGCTCGTAGTGCCCGATGTCGAGGTCGGTCTCGGCGCCGTCCTCGGTCACGAAGACCTCACCGTGCTGGAACGGGTTCATGGTGCCGGGGTCGACGTTGAGGTAGGGGTCGAGCTTCTGCATCGTGACGCGCAGGCCACGGGAGCGGAGCAAGCGACCCAGGCTCGAGGCCGTCAGCCCCTTGCCGAGGGAAGAGGCCACGCCGCCGGTCACGAAGATGTGCCGGGTGCTGTGGTCCGAGCGGCCGCCGTTGACGGCGAGGGGTCTGTTCAGGTGATCTGCCACGGAACTCCATGCTAACAGTGACTCGTCGACGTCGCGCGAACCTGACCTCCCGGAGAGGGTGTGATGACTCTCAGTCGGTCGCGGTCGAGCCCTGCGGAGCCCGACGACGCAGCAGCCCGACCACCGACGACCTGTCCGCGACGAGCGCCAGCCCCACGACGACCACGGCCGCGACCAGCGCGACCCCGACGCCCACGGCGAGCACCACGGCGACGTGCGCGCCGTCGGGCAGGAGGACCGCGCTGAGGCCCCGCCCTGCCGCTCCGCCGAGGGCCACGCCCACGACCAGCACCGCCACGGTACGAGGCACCCCCTGCACCGCTCCCGGGCCGGCGTGCCGGCGCACCGCGAGCAGCAGCAGGACCCCCGCGACGGTCATGCCCACCGCGGTCGCGAGGCCGAGGAGCGCCAGCACCCGCACCTGGTCCCCCTCTCCGAGCGTCGCCGGGCCCACGACGGCCAGCACGGCGACGACGGCCCAGCCGGTCGCCGTCGCGACGACCGCGGCGCGCTGACGGTCCAGGGCGTAGAGCGCGCGCGACAGGTGCAGGATCAGGGCGAAGCCCACGATGCCGGGAGCCATCGCAGCGGTGGCCGCGCCCAGACCCTCGACGGACGAGCCGGAGACGACGGCGAAGAGCGACTCGACCGCGGCGGAGGCAGCGACGAGCGCAGCCACCCCCACCCCCGAGACGAGCAGGATGGTCCGCGTGGTCGACGCGAGCAACCTGTTGAAGAGGTCGTGGCTCCCCTGCGCGACGTGCTCGGCCAGGCGCGGGAACGCGCTCGTGGCGAGCGGGAACGCGAGCACCGCGTACGGCAGCAGGTAGACCTGCTGCGCGAAGAAGTACGTCGGGAACGTCTCCTCCGGACCGAAGTTGTTGGCCGAGTACATCGCCGCGAGCACCGACACCTGCTGCGCGACGAGCGCCCCCACGCCGGCGAACGCCAGGTTGCGGGCCCGGACGCCCTCCCCTCCGGGGAAGCGCAGGGTCGGGCGCAGCCGCGTCCCGGTCCGCGCGACGGGGACGATCAGCGGCAGCGCCAGCGCGGCCACCCCCACGGTCGTGCCCCAGCCCAGCCACGCGATCGCGGTCGTGGACAGCGCCGCGACGTCACCCTGGTTCCCGTCCGCCATCCCCGCGAACACCAGGTACACCGCGATGACCACGAGACTCGACACGAGGGGCGCGAACGCCTGCCAGAAGAAACGCTTGTGCGCCTGCAGGATCCCCCCGAGGATCACCGCGAAGCCGTACATCGGGATCTGCAGGGCGAACACGCGGACGAACAGCGCCGTGACGTCGATCAGCTCGGGATGCGTGTTCATCAGCACGTACGCGATGGGGTAGGCCAGCGCCGCGAGCAGCGCCCCGAGCGGCACGAGGACCAGGAGGGTCCACCCGAGCAGCGCCGAGGCGATCTTCGAGACGTCGACGCGTGCGCCCCGTGCGATCGGTCCGGCGAGCAGGGGCACCACCGCCCCCGCGAGCGCACCACCCGCCGCGACCTCGAACAGGACGTTGGGCAGGATGTTCGCCGAGGTGTAGGCCGCACCGATGCCCTCGGTCCCGACCGCCGACGCCATGACGAGCGACCGGGCGAAGCCGACGAGACGGCTCGCGATCGTCACGACCGTGATCATGAGGGCAGCACCCGCGAGCGTCTGCGTGCCCGCGCGCAGCCGGGAGCCGCGGGCGGTGCGTGGCGCGGCGGCCGGGCCCGGCGTCACGTCCTCGCTCAAGCCGGTGCGTCCTGACCGGGCGCGGACTTGTCGTCGAGCCCCGCCGGGGCGGGCGCCTGCGCCGAGGCCGCCGGACGGCGACCCCACTGGTCCACGCGGCGCAGCACCGGGCTGCCGTCGATGACCTTCGAGAAGCTGACCTTCTCGCTCGCGACGTTCAGGCCCAGGATGCCCGCGAGGGCGAGCAGGCGCACGGCACGCGGCGCACCGAACGCGATCTGGGTGCCGACGAGCGCACCGAGCGCGTTCGCGCCGCCGTCGCCCAGCATGTCGCGCTCGCCCAGGTCGCCGGGCGCCGCAGCGGCCGCAGCGCCGAGCACCGCCCCCGACGTCGCCCCCACGGACGTCACCGCGAGCGGCACGGCGAGCGCGACCCCGGCCTTGAGCGCACGCCCAGGACGCAGGTCGAGCAGGTTGAAGAGGTTGGCGCCGAGCGCGACGATCGACCCGTTGACCGCGACGTCCGTGAGGTAGCCGAACGTCGAGCCGGTCCGACGCGTGCCGACGAAGGCCGCGGCGAGGGACGTCGTCCCGATCCCGAGGACCTTGAGCCCACCCGTGGTGACCCTGCCCTGGAGCAGGGCACCCACGTGGCCCTTGATCCCCTTGGTCCGGGTCGAGGTGTCCTCGGCGAGGTCGTCGACCAGACCGAACGCCCCGCCGCCCGCGGTCGCCAGCGCGACCGCGGTCCGCGTGCGCGCGTCCGGGCCCGCGACGAGCGCACCCGTCACGAGGCCGGACGCGACCGCGGGACCTTCGAGCAGGCTGATCGGCTCACCGCGATGGTTGGTCCGCGTCCAGCGGTCCGGGCCACCGGGCGGAGCCGTGTCGAGGAGCGCGCGCGTCGTCGCGGTCGCCGCGGCGGACGCGAGCGTCGCGGCGACGGTGCGCAGGAAGGTGCCCATGGACGTCATCCCTCCGTCTGCGGGTCGTTCGCGATCGCGTCGCTCGCCGTGTCCGCGGTGCCCAGGGGCGAACGGTCCACGGGCGGGAGCTGCACGGCCGGCGGGATGACCGCGGTCGCGCCCTCCTCGAAGCCGAACTGGCCCACCTTGTCTCCCAGGCGAGCCGCCAGGGCGAGCGGGACGGAGATCTGCCCGGCCGGCGCCTCGATGCCGCTGACGGTCGAGAGCACCGCGGCGAGGTCGGCGTCCGCCGTGATCGTCGAGATCAGGTCACCGGGCACGGGGGTCGAGCCCGCGACGAGCGACCCCTCGGAACGCGCCTGCGCGGCCTGCGCGAGCAGGATCTCGACCGTGACCGCGTAGGCCTTGGCGTCGTCCACGGCCGCTGCCTCGGTCGTGCCGTCCACGGGCACGGTGGACGCCTGGGGCTCGAGCAGGAGGATCACGTCCGCGGGCGTCTCCTGCGGCAGCACGACCTCGATGAGACCGGCCTCGGCCAGCTTCTGCTCGATCAGCACGGCCTCGGAGGTGCGTGCCTCGGGCGCCGCGAGCTGCTTCGCGGAGAGCGAGGTCGCGAGGGCTGCGGCGAGCTTCGCGTCCGTCCCCGCCTCCTCCACCCCGGACACCAGGTTGGCGACGTCGTTCGCGGCGACCTTGCGGGCGTCCTCCTGGTCCTCGGCCGTCCAGTCCCCGCCGAGACGGACGTGGCCGACGACGCTGGCGCCCGATGCCTCGAGCTGCTCCTGGACGGCCTCGTAGCGTTCTCCGTCGACCTCCCCGAGGTCGACCACGGCGACCCGGCGGTCCTGGAGGGCGCCCTCGACCAGCTGCGGTCCGGCGGCGACGATGAACTCCTCGTTGTCGGCCGCCTCCAGGTTCGTGGCGTCGAGCTCGTCCCGCAGCTCGTTCCGCTCGAGACGCAGCTGCTCGACCTGCCCCGTGAGCTGGTCGCCGATGGCGCCCTGCAGCGGACCGGCGCCCAGGATGATCCCGACCGCCAGCGCCAGGAAGACCGAGATCAACGAGACGATGTGGTACCTGAAGTCGATCACTGTGCTGTTGCGTCCTTCGTGTCCGTGCGGGGCGACGTGCGGGCGGCGCGCGTCGAGGGGAGGTGGAGGTCGTTCGCTCGCAGGGTCACACGCCCCCGAACAGTGCGCCGATCCACGACATGAAGTCGTCGAAGCGAGCGCCGATGATACCGAACACGGTCTGTCCGGCAGCCGTGGACCACATCGCCATGATCACGGCGAACAGGCCCGCCAGCGACAGCAGCGTGAGCTGAAGGTTCGAGATCCGGTGCTGGTAGAGGCGCGAGACACCCTTGGCGTCGACGAGCTTGCCACCGACGCGCAGGCGCGTGAGGAAGGTGCTCGCCATGCCGGAGCGTCCCTTGTCGAGGAACTCGACGAGCGTCGCGTGCGTCCCCACGGCGACGATGAGCTCGGCGCCCTTGTCGTCGGCCATGAGCATCGCGATGTCCTCGCTCGTGCCGGTCGCCGGGAAGACCACGGGGTCGACCCCGAGGGCCTGGACCCGCTCGAGACCCGGGGCCTTGCCGTCGCGGTAGGCGTGCACCACGATCTCCGCGCCGCACGCGAGCGCGCGGTCCGAGACCGAGTCCATGTCGCCCACGATCATGTCCGGCTTCCAGCCGGCGTCGAGGATCGCGTCGGCCCCGCCGTCGACCCCGATCAGCAGAGGTCGGTACTCCTTGATGTAGGGGCGCAGCGTCGCGAGGTCCTCGCGGTAGTGGTACCCGCGCACGACGATCAGGACCTGGCGGCCCTCGATCTCGGTGCGGATGTCGGGCACGCCCACGCCGTCGAGCAGGAGCTCGCGCTCGCGCCGCATGTAGTCCATGGTGTTCTCGGCGAAGCGCTCGATCTCCTCCGAGAGACCCGCGCGGGCCTCGTCGAGGCTGACCGCGATGGTCTCGGGGGTCTGCCGCACGCCCTCGGCGAGCAGGTCGTCGCCCGCGAACACCTTGCCGTCCTCGAGGCGCAGCTCGCGACCGTCGGAGATGCTCATGATGCCGCTGCCGAGGTCGTCGATCAGGATGATCCCGGCGTCGACCAGGATCTCCGGCCCGAGGTTCGGGTAGCGACCCGAGATCGACTTCGCGGCGTTGAGCACCGCGAGGGGCTTGGCGGTGACGAGCGCGTCGGCCGCGACCCGGTCGATGTCGAGGTGGTCGATGACCGCGACGTCACCGGGCTTGAGCCGCTTGGTGAGCGCCTTGGTGCGGGCATCGACCCGGGCGGGGCCGCTCGTTCCCGGCTCCGCCGCGTCGGACGTGGTTCTGCGCAGAGTGATTCTCATCGCGGCTATCGTCCCACGACCGAGGACTCGAGCAGTTCGAGCGCGTGCTGGCGGGCGGCGTCGGACTCGTCCTGGCCGGAGAGCATGCGCGCCAGCTCACGGACGCGGTCCTCCCCCGTGACCTCGCGCACCCCGGTGACCGTGACCGGGTCGACACCGTCGGCGTCGCCCGACGACTTGGTGACGACGAGCTGGGAGTCGGCGAACGCCGCGACCTGGGCGAGGTGCGTCACCACGACGACCTGGGCCGTGCGGGCCAGGGACGCGAGACGCCGCCCGACCTCGACCGCGGCCCGGCCGCCGACGCCCGCGTCCACCTCGTCGAAGACGAACGTCGGCAGGGGCGCGGCGTCGTCGGTGCCGGCGTCCGCCCCCGACGTGGCCAGGGCGACCTCGATCGCGAGCATCACGCGCGACAGCTCACCGCCCGAGGCCCCCTTGCCGAGCGGGCGCGGCGGAGAACCGGGGTGCGGCACGAGCGAGAGCGTCACGAGGTCCGCGCCCCACGGGCCGGGCTCGTCGGCGGGGACGACGTCGACCACGAGGCTGGACCCACTCATGGCGAGGCCGGCGAGCTCGTCCGTGACGGCCGCGGCGAGCCGCTGACCCGTCGCGGTGCGCGACGCGGTGATCCGGGCGCCGAGCCCCGACAGCAGCGCCGTGAGCTCGTCGGCCCGCTCGGTCATCGAGCGCAGACGTTCGCCGCCGTCGTCGAGGTCGAGCAGCCGCAGCCCGGCGTCGCTCGCCCAGGCGAGGACGTCGTCGATCGTCTCGCCGTAGGTGCGCGTGAGGCCGCCGAGCGCGGCGAGGCGCGTGTGCGCCTGCTCGAGCCCGCCCGGGTCGGCCTGGAGGTCCTCGACGTAGCCCGAGACCTCGGTCGCGATGTCCGCGAGCACGTACCCGACGCCGGCGATGCGCTCGACGAGCCCCGCCAGGCTCGGGTCGAGGTGGCTCGCGGTCTCGAGAGCGCGGCGCGCCCGCTCGACGGCAGAGGTCGCGTCCCCGGGGACGTCGCCGCCGTCGAGGGCGTCGTCGCCCACGATCGCGTCGTGCGCGGCCTGGGCCCCGAGGCGCAGCTCCTCGGCGTTGCCGAGGCGGGCGACGAGCGCGGTCAGCTCGGTGTCCTCACCGGGCTGCGGGTCGACGCGCTCGATCTCGGTCAGCCCGATCCGCAGCAGCTCTGCCTCGCGTGCGCGCTCCTGCGCGCGCGCGGTCAGGTCGGCGATCTCCTCGAGCAGCCCGCTGCGCTCGGTCCACGCCGCGCGGTACTCGTCGAGGAGCTCGGCGTGCGCGCGCCCGGCGAACGCGTCGAGCGCGGCGCGCTGGTGACTCGGGGTGCGCAGCCGCAGCTGGTCGGCCTGGCCGTGCACGGTCACGAGGTCGTCGGCGATCTCCGCGAGCACGCCTTGGGGCACGCTGCGCCCGCCCAGGTGCGCCCGCGAACGCCCTTCCGCGGCGACGGTGCGCAGGACCACGACGGTCCCGTCGTCGTCGACGCTCCCGCCCGCCTCGTCGATCCGCTGCCCGACGGCGTCACGTCCGCTCACGCGCAGGCGACCCTCGACCACGGCACCGGTCGCCCCGGGGCGGACGGACGACGGGTCGGCCTTGCCGCCCATGAGGAGGCCCAGACCGGTCAGGACCATCGTCTTGCCCGCTCCCGTCTCCCCGGTGATGACGGTGAGCCCCGGGTGGAGCGGGACGCGGGCGGAGCGGATGACACCGAGGTTCTCGATCGAGATCTCTTCGAGCACGGTCAGTCCTCCTTCGGGTCGGTGGCGGGGGGTCGGCTCCCGAGCCGGGCGGCGTCCACGGCGTCGGTCGCGGCCTTGCGGGCCACGCGTGCCGCGTCGGCGGCGTCCTCGGCCACGCGGCCGCGCCAGCCCACGACGGGCAGGGAGAACTTCGAGACGAGGCGGTCCGTGAAGGGCGCGGTGGACAGGCGGGCCAGCAGGATCGGGGAGTCGCCCCGCTCGACCTCGACGCGGGCACCCGCCGGCAGGTCGATGCGTCGACGCCCGTCGCACGTGAGGACGGCCGCGCCCGAGCGTTGGAGCAGCTCGACCGCGAACGTCGAGGTCGGTCCCACGACGAGGGGGCGCGCGAACAGTGCGTGCGCGGCGAGCGGGACGAGCAGCATCGCGTCGACGTCGGGCCACACGACCGGTCCCCCCGCGGAGAACGCGTGGGCCGTGGAGCCCGTCGCGGTGGACATGACGACGCCGTCGCAGCCGAACGACGACAACGGCCGGCCGTCGACCCCGATCGCGACCTCGATCATGCGCTCGCGGGACGCCTTCTCGACGGTCGCCTCGTTGAGCGCCCAGCCGATCCGGGGCTCGTCCTCGCCCGGCAGGGTGACGCGGACCTGGAGCACGCCGCGCTCCTCGACCACGTAGTCGCGGGCCGCGAGCCGCTGCACCGCGGCCGGCAGGCCCTCGCGCTCGGCCTCCGCGAGGAAGCCCACGTGACCGAGGTTGACGCCGAGCAGCGGGACGCCGGTGCCGTGCGTGAGCTCGGCGGCGCGCAGGATCGTGCCGTCCCCGCCGAGGACCATGACGACCTCGGACTCCGCGACGCCCTCGCGCGTGCGCAGCTGGGCCATGTGGTCGCCGAACGTCTCCGCGAGGTCGTCGTCGTGCAGCCCGACCTCGAAGCCCGCGTCCTGGAGCTCCTTGACCGCCTCGTGCAGCGCGACGACCGCCTCGGGCCGTCCACCGTGCGTGACGATCAGCACTCTCCTGGTCACAGGGCTCCTCCGGTCGGTCGGTGCTGGTCCGCGGCGGCGCCGCGGTCCTGGGTGGGTGCCCCGTCGTCGGGCACCGTCTGCGAGTCTTGCAGGTCTGCCGGCCCCCGAGGGGCCGGCGGCGACGTGACGTGGCCGACGTCTCCCGTGCGGGGGTCGTCGGCGGGCTCCCCGACCAGCGCCACCAGGGGGACGGTCTCCACGGGCGAGGACACCGCGCGGGCGACGGCGCGCTCGAGCTCGTCCCGGTCGGCGCGAACCGACCCTCCGGAGGCCCGCAACCACACGAAGAACTCGCGGTTGCCGCTCGGCCCGGGCAACGGGCTGGGGACCACCCCGAGCGGGCGCAGGCCGAGGGCGTCCGCCTCGAGGGCGACGTCGAGCACCGCGCGCGCGTGCAGCGCCGGGTCGCGGACCACTCCCCCGGCGCCGAGGCGTTCGCGCCCGACCTCGAACTGCGGCTTGACCATGAGCAGCAGGTGCGCGCCGGGGCCGACGACCGCGGCCACGGGCGGCAGGACGAGACGCAGGGAGATGAACGAGAGGTCCGCCACGACGACGTCGGGAGCCTCGTCGAGGTCGTCGGGCCTGAGGTCGCGGACGTTGAAGCCCTCGCGGACCACGACGCGCGGGTCCTCGCGCAGGCCCGGCACGAGCTGGTCGTGGCCGACGTCGACGGCCACGACCCGACGTGCTCCACGGCGCAGCAGGACGTCGGTGAACCCGCCCGTCGAGGCGCCCAGGTCGAGGCAGGAGGCCCCGGTGACCACCGGGGCGGCCCCGGGCGCGGTGGCCGCGACCGCGTCGAGCGCCCCCGCGAGCTTGAAGGCTGCCCGTGAGGCGTAGCCGGGGTCCGTGGGGTCCTGCTCGACGACGAGCACCTGCTCGTCGCCGACCGGGAGCGAGGGCTTGGAAGCGGTACGGCCGTCGACCGTGACGCGGCCCGCGACGACGAGCTCGGCGGCCTGGCGCCGCGACCGGGCGAGGCCACGGCGGACGAGCTCGGCGTCGACGCGTGCGCCCACGCTCAGTCCTCCGCGTCCGCGAGGCGCTCCTGGAGGGCCTCGTGGACGGCGTCGAACACGGCGACGTGGTGGCTCAGCGGGGCGTCGTCCAGCTCGTCGAGGCGGCCGAGGGCCTGGGCGACCGCGTCGTCGGCGGGCTCGTCGCCCGACGGCGGCGCGACGGGCCGCACGTCCCCGGGGGTGGGGACGGGGGGCTGGGTGGGGGCGCCGTCGTCGACGGTGTCCTGCGCCATGCGTGGACCTCCAGTCCGTTCCAGGGTGCGGGGCGTCGCACCGGTGCGGCCTCGCGGCTCACGCCGCAGCTCGCCGCACCGGTGCAACGCTACCGGTCAGGACACGATCTCAGGGGTTGCCGACAGCCAGCTCGGGGACGGTGTCGGCATCCACCGAACCGCCGGCGTCGACGGTCGCCCAGGCCGCGCCGCACGCGGCACGGATCAGGTCGACCCCTTCGGGACCGCTCAGCTCGAGCGTGCCGTCGGTCACCCGCGCCGCGCCCTCCCCGCACGTCCACCAGCCCTCGGCGCCCTGGGCGGGCGCTGCGTGGGGCTCCAGGAGGCTCAGGAGGTCCGCACCGATGTAGTGCGGGCGCATGCCGGCGTCGGCGAGGACCGCGTCGCGGCCGCCGTTGACGCCCGTCAGCACGTGCAGCCCCGGGTACCCGCCCGACCGCGCCCCCGCGAGGTCGGTGTCCAACCGGTCCCCGACGACGAGCGGCGAGGAGGCCCCGGCACGCTCGATCGCGAGCCGGTACATCGTCGGCGAGGGCTTGCCCGCGCTCGACGGCTCGACGCCCGTCGCTGCCTGCACGGCACGCACGAGCGAGCCGTTGCCCGGGGCGAACCCGCGGGCGGTGGGCAGCGACAGGTCGAGGTTGCTCGCGACGTGCCACGCACCTCGCTGGACCGCGTACGCGGCCTCCGCGAGCTGGGCCCAGCCGAGCTCGGGCGCGAAGCCCTGCGCGACCGCGACCGGCTCCTCGTCGGCGGTCTCGACGATCACGAAGCCGGCGTCGTGCACGGCCGTGAAGAGTCCGGCACCGCCGACGACCAGGACGCGTGCGCCGGGCTCGAGGCGGGTCCGCAGGAGCGCGGCAGCGGCCTGGGCGGCCGTCAACACCTCGTCCGAGGACGTGGGGATGTCCAGCTCGGTGAGCTGGGAGGCGACCGACTGCGGCTCGCGCGACGCGTTGTTCGTCACGAACACGAGCCGCATGCCCGCGGCGCGAGCCCCCCCGAGGCCGGTCGCGGCGTTCGGGATGGGCTCGTGCCCGCGGTAGGCGACACCGTCGAGGTCGACGAGGGCCAGGTCGTAGCGCTCTGCGAGCGGGACGTCGCTCGAGATCAGCCCCAGGCTCACTTGGTCTCCTCGTCGTTCTCCGTGCCCGACGCCGCAGCGTCCGTCTCGTCCGCGGGCACTGCCGCGGACGTGGTGGCCGTGGCGTCTTCGCTGTCCTCGTCGTCCTCGTCGTCGCTGTCCTCGTCGTCGATCTCGACGGCGTCCTCGGTCAGGTCGTAGACGACGACGTCCTCGTCGAGCGAGGTGCCGAGGGCAGCGGCGAGCGCGCGGGGGTCGACGTCCGCGAGGATCGCGGCAGCCTCCTCCAGGCGACCGGCAGCCTCCAGGACGCTGGCCTTGGCCTGCAGCACGCGCAGCGCCAGGTCTCCCTGCGCGTCGGCCGCCGGGATCTGGTCGAGGACCGCGAGGGCAGCCTCGAACTCACCGAGATCGACACGAGCACCGCTCACGACGAGGGCGAGCTCGGTGCGCCCGGTCGCGTCGAGGGTCGACGCCTCCTCGGACGCCGCCAGGGCGATCGCCCGCTCGGGACGACCAAGGCCACGCTCGGCGTCCGCCATGATCGGCAGGTGCTCCGACGAGCCGTTCAGACGGCG
The DNA here is from genome assembly GCF_015142735.1 of Oerskovia douganii. Lineage (GTDB taxonomy): Bacteria > Actinomycetota > Actinomycetes > Actinomycetales > Cellulomonadaceae > Oerskovia > Oerskovia douganii. The sequence goes on from NZ_JACSPN010000018.1 coordinate 85,809, forward strand.
CACGGTGCGCAGCTCGCGCAACGCCTCGGCGTACCGGCCCGTCTGGTAGGCCGTCAGGCCGGCAGCCTCACGGACCACGTCGACGCGGCCGGCGCGACGCACCGCGGCCTGAGCGTGCTCGTACGCCAGCTCGGGGTCGGAGTCGATGAGCTTGCCCGCCATGACCAGGTGGCGGCCCACGACCGTGGCGTTCTCCTTGCTCAAGGTCCGCAGACGACCGCGCACGTCACGGTCGAGGTCCGAGAACTGCACCGCCTCGTCGATCTCCGGACCGGCGTGACGCTGGTCCTGCGGCGGGCGCGACTGGCGCTCGCCCTGGTCGGCAGAACGCTGCGGACGGTCACCGAAGCTCTTGCGCTCACCACCACCGGACTGGGGGCGGTCACCGTAGGAGCGGCGCTCGCCAGAGCCCGAGGACTGGGGGCGGTCGCCATAGGAGCGGCGCTCGCCAGAGCCCGACGACTGGGGACGGTCACCATAGGAACGACGCTCGCCACCACCGTAAGAACCGCCACCCGACTGCGGGCGGTCACCGTACGAACGACGCTCGCCACCACCGGACTGCGGACGGTCACCGTACGAACGACGCTCGCCACCACCGGACTGCGGACGGTCACCGTACGAGCGACGCTCGCCACCACCGGACTGGGGGCGGTCGCCATAGGAGCGACGCTCGCCACCACCGTAGGAGCCACCACCCGACTGCGGGCGGTCACCGTAGGAGCGGCGCTCGCCAGAGCCCGAGGACTGGGGGCGGTCGCCATAGGAGCGGCGCTCGCCAGAGCCCGACGACTGGGGACGGTCACCATAGGAACGACGCTCGCCACCACCGTAAGAACCGCCACCCGACTGCGGGCGGTCACCGTACGAACGACGCTCGCCACCACCGGACTGCGGACGGTCACCGTACGAACGACGCTCGCCACCACCGGACTGCGGACGGTCACCGTACGAACGACGCTCGCCACCACCGGACTGCGGACGGTCACCGTACGAGCGACGCTCGCCACCACCGGACTGGGGGCGGTCGCCATAGGAGCGACGCTCGCCACCACCGTAGGAGCCACCACCCGACTGCGGGCGGTCACCGTAGGAGCGGCGCTCACCGGAGCCCGACGACTGCGGGCGGTCACCGTAGGAGCGACGCTCGCCGGAACCGTAGGAGCCACCACCCGACTGCGGACGATCACCGTACGAGCGGCGCTCACCGGAGCCCGACGACTGCGGGCGGTCGCCATAGGAGCGACGCTCGCCGGAACCGTAGGAGCCACCACCCGACTGCGGACGATCACCGTACGAGCGGCGCTCACCGGA
>NZ_JACSPN010000018.1:87222-87555 GCF_015142735.1 Oerskovia douganii
GTCGGAGCGGCGGTCGCCGCCGGCGCGCGGGGGCTTGCCGGAGCTCCCGTCGCGGCGGGGTCCTCCCTGGCCGCGGCCCTGGGAGCCGGAAGAACGACCGGTGTCGCCGGACCGCCCTGCCCCGGAAGACCTACGGTCGCGGTCGTCGGCGTGACGTTCTGGGCTGTCGTTCACAGCGGTGTCCCTTCGATATGCACTGACGTTCATCATCCCACGAACAGGGTCGTAGGGGGTTGCCCGGTTAGATCACAGGCACGCCAAAGGCCCACCCCGTGAGGGGTGGGCCTTTGGTGAATGGTTGTCCGGCGGCGACCTACTCTCCCACCCCGTCTC
>NZ_JACSPN010000019.1:0-1164 GCF_015142735.1 Oerskovia douganii
AGGTACCTCCATCCTGCGGTTCAAGGCCTACCCCTCGCCTACGCCCCCACCTCCCGGCGTGTCACCAACGTCATGACCCACAACACCTAGCGGCGCGACGGAGATCTCACCTGCCGCGCGTGTACGCCGCGCGCAGGGCGTCTAGGCTCGTACGCGTGACCACCACAGCGCGCATCGCCCTCGCCACCTGTTCCGTCCTCCCGCACCTCGACCCCGACGACGCCCCTCTCGTGGGAGCCCTCGCGACCCGAGGGATCGAGGCCGTGCCGACGGTCTGGGACGACGAGTCGGTCGACTGGTCGGCGTTCGACGCGGTCGTCGTGCGTTCCGCGTGGGACTACGCACCCCGCCGCGACGAGTTCGTCGCATGGGCCGAGCGCGCGGGCCGCGTGCTCAACCCCGCCGCGGTCATCAGCTGGAACACCGACAAGCGCTACCTCAAGGAGCTCGAGGAGCAGGGCGTGCCGGTCATCCCGACGCTCTGGCTCGACCCCAGCCAGAACCTGTCCTCGCGAGCGATCCACACCCGCCTGCCCGCGCAGGGGGACTTCGTCATCAAGCCCGTCGTGAGCGCCGGCGCCAAGGACACGGGCCGCTACCAGTCGGGCGAGGCGCACTCGCGCGGCCTCGCGATCCAGCACGCCAAGAACCTCCTCGTCTCCGGGCGGCAGGTCATGGTCCAGCCCTACGTCCGCAGCGTCGACACCGCGGGGGAGACCGGCCTGATCTTCATCGACGGCGAGTTCTCGCACGCCGTCCGCAAGAACGCGCTCCTCACGGGGCCGCACCGCCCCACCCAGGGCCTGTACAAGCAGGAGGAGATGAGCCGCTTCGAGGCGAGCCCCGAGCAGCTCGCGGTCGCGCAGCAGGCGCTCGCGGTCGCCGCGGGAGCGGTCCCCGGGCAGGAGCCCAACCTGTACGCGCGCGTCGACCTGGTGGGCGGGGACGACGGCGCCCCCATGGTCATCGAGGTCGAGCTCACCGAGCCGTCGCTCTTCTTCTCGCTCGGCAAGGGGGCGCTCGACCGCTTCGCCGACGCGGTGGTCCAGCGGCTCGCGGAGGCACCTGGCGCCTGAGCCTGCACGAGCGTGGCGCGGTGTCGGGCGCGGTGCGCGGCCGACACCGGACGTGATGAAGGGCCGACGAGCGGGTGCTTGTCGGCCC
>NZ_JACSPN010000019.1:1174-62688 GCF_015142735.1 Oerskovia douganii
GGGGGGGGGGGGGGCCCCTTCACCATGCCGGGAGAATCGTGGAACGTGCTCCGTCAGGCGTTGACGACCTCGGGGGTGGGGTTCGTGGATCCGTCGACGACCGCGGGGGCTGCGCCGAGCTGACGGAGGGCGTAGCCGATGAGGCCGAAGAGGACGCCGAGGCCCATGACCAGTGCGCTGACACCGTAGGAGACGACCGAGGTGAAGAGCGAGGCGCGAAGGAACGAGCCGTTCATGACGACCGCGCGGGTCGGGTCCTCCTTGTCGAGCTCGGCGTAGGTCTTGCCCTCGCTCATGTTGAGCGCGTGCTCGTTGATGATCTGGGCCTGCGCGAAGGCGGTGAAGGGCCCCTTGACCTCGGAGCCGGCGAACATCGACGCGTCCTCGGAGACGGTGATCTTCTCGGCGGCGAGCTGCGAGGTGATGGTGGCCCAGGTGCCCGCGCCGGCGAGCAGCAGGACGATGCCTGCGACGATCGAGAGCGTACCGATGAGGCGGACAGAGCGGGCGGGGCCAGCGGTGCGGGCGGTCATGATGATGTTGCTCCCAGAGGAAGAGGTCGGTGCGACCTGAGGTGAGAAGAAGAGGTGGATCCTCGTCGCGGACCCTATGTGGGGAGCGCTTCGATAAGTCGACTCTACGGGCCTTGTGAACGCCTTCACAAGCGCCTGGCTGTGGCCTGCGTCACGCGGAGGTGACAGAGTGTCAACGTGCGGAGAATCCGCGGAATGACGCGCGTCCGAGCGTAGGGCCAAAGGGAGTCTGACCACCGGGACGTAGGTCCTCGATGCCGTCCGGACCGTACCAGGCAGTGACGGGAGAGGACCCGATGAACCACAGGACGGACCACGACCTGGCACGCGAGCTCGAGGCCGTCGAGGAGGCCTGGGGACGAGCCATCGTCGCCGACGACCCCGACGCGATCGGCCGCTTCGTGACCGACGACTGGCAGATCATCGGCGAGGACGGCATCACGTCCCGCGAGGACTTCCTGAGCCTCGTCCGGTCGGGAGACCTCACGCACGAGTCGATGGGCAGGATCACGGGCAGCGTGCGAGACCTCGGAGACGTCGCCATCCTCACCGGACGCGGCACCAGCACCGGCCGCTACCGGGGGCAGGCGTTCGGCTCCGACGAGTGGGTCACCGACGTGTTCGTCCGCGGCGCCGACGGGTGGCTGTGCGTGCACACACACCTCACGGCCGCCCGCGACGAGACCTGACCCACGCGCCCACGCGCTCGAGCCCCCGCCCGTCCGCCAGGGCGGGCCCGGGCTCCCGAGGCGAGCGGCGGCGTCGGGCCTACGGCGTCCAGTCCGGACGGAGCGGGAAGTCCGCCGCCCCGCCCGGCTCCGGACGCACCGCGAGGACCTGGTGCAGCTGGATCTCGTTGCGCTCGAACGCCAGCCGCGACCCCGCCATGTACAGGCCCCACACCCGGGCCGTGCCGATCCCGACGTCGGCCACGCACTCGTCCCAGTGCCGCGTCAGGTTCGCGCACCACTCGCGCAGCGTCATCGCGTAGTGCTCGCGCAGGTTCTCCGCATGACGCACCTCGAGCCCCACGTCCTGCATGGTCGAGATGATCCGGCCAGACCCCGTGAGCTCGCCGTCCGGGAACACGTACCGGTCGATGAACCCGCCCGCACGGGGGCGGGCGGTGTTCGTCGGGCGCGTGATCGAGTGGTTGAGCAGCCGACCGCCGTCCCGCAGGCGCCCCTGGAGGAACGTGAAGTACGAGCGGTAGTTCGCGACCCCGATGTGCTCGGTCAGCCCGATCGAGCTCACCGCGTCGAACCCGGCCTCCGTGACGTCGCGGTAGTCGCCGTACCGGACCTCCGCGAGGTCACCGAGGCCCTCGGCCTCGATCCGCGCCTGGGCCCACTCGGCCTGCTGCCGGGACAACGTCACCCCCAGGGCCCGGACCCCGGACCGGGCCGCGTGCCGGACCATGCCGCCCCATCCGCAGCCCACGTCGAGCAGCCGCATGCCCCTGCGCAACCCCAGCTTGCCCGCGACCAGGGCGTACTTGTGCTCCTGGGCCTCCTCGAGCGTGGACTGCGGGGTGGGGAAGCACGCGCACGTGTACGTCATGGACGGCCCCAGGACGTGGGAGTAGAACGCGTTCGACACGTCGTAGTGGTGGCTGATCGCGTCGGCGTCGCGCCGGCGCGAGTGACGCAGGCCCTCGGTGAGCCGGCGCAGCCGCGACAGGTGCTCCTCCGGGGGTGGTTCGGGCGGGCGCAAGACCCCCAGGCCCAGGCCGCGAGCGATCCGCGCCGCCTCGGCAGGGCCCGGGCGGCGCAGCCTCAGCCCGTCCGCGGCCGCCCGGAGCAACGGGTACGGGTCCCCGCCCGGCACGCCCTCGACCTGCAGGTCGCCCGCCACGTAGGCCCGCGCCAGGCCCAGCCCGCCGGGCGCCGTCGCGACGTACCGCAGGCCGCGCTCGTTGGCCAGGTGCACGTGGAAGGGCGCCTCCACCGGACCCGCGCTCGACCCGTCGTACGCGCTGAACCCGAAGGGCAACGGGGCATCGGTGAGCTGGTCCAGCACGTCGGCCACCGCGATCTGCGTCATGCTCCCTGCACCGCCTTCTCGTAGAGGGTCGGCGTGCGTCCCGCCGGGTCGTACCGGTCCTTGACGGCCGCGTAGTCGAGGCCGCCGTACAAGGTGTCGAACGTCTCGCGCCCGTACGTGGACGTCGAGTACAAGGACTTGTGGCCGTGCCGGACCGCGACCGCCATCTCGATCTGACGGTTGACGTCGCCGTCACGTCTCCCCTCGGCGATCGGGACCCCGCCCCAGAAGCCCACGTTGACGTACGCACGGTGCGGCTCGAGCGGGTACAGCGGCCACGGCTCGGACGACGCGAGCCGCAACGGGCACAGCCACACGGGCGTCATGGGGACGTGCCCCGTGAACCACGCCATGAAGCTCTCGAGCTGGTCGAGCGGCACCTCGACGTCCTGCACGACCCGCTCGTTGCGTGGCCGGTGCCGCAGGTCCGCGAGCCTCCCCGTCAGGTCCCACCGCTCGTCCAGACCCACGATCCGCCGGTACACGTCCGAGCGCCGCCACCGGCGCGGCCACAGCCTGCGCACGACAGGGTTCTGCACCCCGAACGCGCGCGAGCACCAGAACCAGTCCGTGTCCCAGCGCCACAGGTAGTCGAGCGTGCGCAGGACGTCCGTGGGGCGCTCGGGCAGCGAGAGGTAGTAGATCCGCTGCCCCGTGTAGTCGCTCGGCGCGGGGCGCAGCGCGCGCGCCTCCTCGCGGGCCGCGTAGCGCCCCAGGCACAGGTACACCTCGCCCGGAGCGAACAGGACCCCGTCGCAGAAGTCGACGCGCTCGCCGTCCCACGACCCGTCCGCCGCGATCTTGGCGACCGCGGAAGCGACCTCTGCGACCGAGTGGAGGCGGACGTTGCGGAGCGCGACGAACGGCTCCGCCCGGTCGAGGCGCAACCGCACGCGCGTCGCGTAGCCCAGCGTCCCGTACGAGTTGGGGAACGCGTGGAACAGGTCGGCGTGCTCGCCCGTGGGCGTCGCCGTGACGACCTCGCCCGACGGCGTCAGCACGTCGATCTCCAGCGCCGCCTCGTGCGGCAGGCCGTTGCGCAACGAGCTCGACTCGATGCCGAGACCCGCCAGGGCGCCGCCGACCGTGATCGTGCGGAGCTGCGGGACGACCGTCGGGACCAGGCCGTGGGGGAGCGTGACCGCGACGAGGTCCTCGTACGTGCACATGCCCTGCACGTCCGCGGTGCCCGCGGCGTCGTCGACCGAGATCACCCCCGTCAGGCCCGACGCGTCGAGACCCGGCCCGGGAGACGGGCGTCTGGGGCGGAACAGGTTGGTCGTCCGCTTCGCCAGGCGCAGCGGACGATCGGGATCGACGGCGGCGGAGGAGCGCACCAAGGCAGCCACGGCCTGTTCATGCTGGTGCTCACCACGGACGGCAGTGTTCGCGGAGGCTGACACCTCACCCACTGTAGGACGGGCTGGCGGACCCGCCACCGGTGAGCGGGATCACACGGCTCCTCGACGGTCGCGCGAGGTCGGGAGAAGCAGAAGAGGCCCCTCGCGCGAACGCGAGGAGCCTCTTCCCGTGGGGTGAGTAACGGGACTTGAACCCGCGACCCCCTGGACCACAACCAGGTGCTCTACCAGCTGAGCTATACCCACCACGGCCTGCTCGGGTTCCGAGGAACCGTTCTAGCAGCCGTCGAAAAGTGTACCTGGTTTCTGAGGGCTCTCAGGACAGGTTTCCGGTGCCGGTCCCGGTCGGGGCGGGACCGAGGTCCGTGGCAGGGCTCTCGGCCGCCGCGTCGGTCCCGGCGGAGGGCGACTTCCCGAGCGTCGTCCCGACCGACGTCTCCTTGATCCGCTCGGCGATCGCCTTCGCGGTCCGGGAGTCCGTGCCGGGCTGCGGCACGAAGAGCGCCTCACGGTAGTAGCGCAGCTCGTCGATGCTGTCGAGGATGTCGCCCAGCGCCCGGTGCCCGCCCGTCTTGGCGGGGGACGCGAAGTACACGCGCGGGTACCAGCGGCGTGCGAGCTCCTTGATCGAGGACACGTCGACGATCCGGTAGTGCAGGTGACCCACGAGCTCGGGCATGTCCCGCTCGAGGAACGTCTTGTCCGTGCCGACCGAGTTCCCCGCGAGCGGAGCCTTGCCGGGCTCGGGGACCCAGGTGCGGATGTAGTCGAGCACGCGGGCCTGCGCGTCGGCCATGGTCGTGCCGCCGGGCAGCTCCTCGAGCAGACCCGACGTGGTGTGCATCTCGCGGACGAAGTCACCCATCTGCTCGATCGCCTCGGCGGGTGGCGTGATGAGGACGTCGACCCCCTCGCCCAGGACGTTCAGCTCGGAGTCGGTGACGACGGCGGCGACCTCGATGAGCGCGTCGGCGCCCAGGTCGAGGCCGGTCATCTCGCAGTCGATCCACACGATGCGGTCGTTGGTGTTCACAGGGCTCACGCCCACAGCCTAGGCCGTGAGGGACGACACGGCGGCCCGCCCTGCGAGCCGGACGGGCCCGACCTACGGTCGAGGTGGACCCGGGGGCACCCGTTCCCGGGTGCTCCACCACGACGAGAAGGAGACATCCATGGCTGACACCGACCTGGCAGGCCGTCGCGTCCTGGCGATCGTGACCAACTACGGCGTCGAGCAGGACGAGCTGGTGGTGCCGGTCGAGCACCTGCGCTCCGCGGGCGCGGAGGTCGACGTCGCGGCCGTCACGAGCGACGTGATCGAGACCCTCGTGGGCGACCAGGACCCTGGTGCGACCGTCGAGCCCACGCTCCGGCTGCAGGACGTCGACCCGGCGGGCTACGACCTGCTGCTCGTGCCCGGGGGGACGCTCAACGCCGACTCGCTGCGGCTCGAGGGGAAGGCGATCGAGGCGGTGCGGTCCTTCGCCACCTCGGGTCGACCGGTCGCCGCGATCTGCCACGGCCCGTGGGCGCTCGTCGAGGCGGACGTGCTCGCCGGCAAGACCCTCACGTCCTACCCGTCGCTGCGCACCGACGTCCGCAACGCGGGCGGCTCCTGGGTGGACCGCTCGGTCGTGACCGACGACACGGGCGGCTGGGTCCTCGTGACGTCGCGCACCCCCGACGACCTGCCCGACTTCCTGCGCGAGGTCGACGCGGCCGTGCGTGCGAGCGCCCCGCGCCCCTGACAGCCCCCAGGCCTCACCCGGACGGCGCGTCCCGGGCAGCGCGAAGGCCCTGACTCCCCGTGCGGGGAGGTCAGGGCCTTCGTCGTGCGGGCGCCCGGCGTGGAGCCGGGGAGCCGGGCCGGTTCATGCGGTGTCGCGGGGCCGGCGTGCCTCGCGGGTGTGCTCGGGCAGTCGCGTCGTCGTCCGACGCAGGTTCCTGCGGCGGAGGGTCTGCTCCTGGAGCTGTTCGCGCCGACCGAGGTCGGCGACGTCGAACATCAGCTGTGGATGCATGGTGGTGTCTCTCGTGACGTCGGATTCGTGGACCTGGCCGGGTCCTCCACCGCCCGGTACGGACCGGACGGGCGCCACCGCGGTGATGGGGGCCACACTTCCACCTCCTCGCCGAGCGGCGCACCCCTTTTTCTCCCTAGGCTCCTGGGATGAACCACGACGACGAGGCGCGCGACGCCCGAGGTGACGTGAGCACGGGGGAGAGCGCGCCGTCGGGCACGGGCGAGGTGTGGCGTGCGCGGCTCGTCGCCGCGCTGCCCGGACTGGTCCTGATCGTGATCGGTGTTCTGGGCTTCCTGGTCGTCTACGACTCGGTGCGCGAGCGGGAGGACCTCTGGTTCGCCGACGACGTGGTCCTGGACTGGATGGTCGCGCACCGCACCGCGACCGCGACCGCGGTCCTGACGTTCATCACGAACATCTTCGGGCCCGTGGTGCTGCCGATCGTCGTGGCCGCGGCCTGCCTGTGGTGGGGGCTCGCGACCAGGCGGTGGTGGGAGCCGGGGCTGCTCGTGGGGGCCATGATCGCGTCGACGCTCACCTCGACCCTGCTCAAGATGCTCGTCGCCCGGCCGCGGCCCGACGAGTCCGACATGGTCGTCGCGGGCGTCGAGCACAGCTTCTCGTTCCCGTCGGGGCACACGATCGGCGCGGCGACCCTGGTGCTCGTCGGCGGGTACCTCGTGTGGCGGCAGTGGAAGGAGGGGCGGCAGCGTCGGCTCGTGTTCGTCCTGTGGGTCGTGGTGAGCGTGGTCGTGATCGTCGTGGTCGGCGGGAGCCGGCTCTACCTCGGGTACCACTTCGTGACCGACGTGCTCGCGGGCGCGAGCCTGGCCGTCGCGGTGCTCGGTGGCGTGGTCGTGATCGACCGGCTGCACGACCTCGCGCGCGACCGGCCGCGAGCGATCGCCGCGGCCTGAGCGCCGCCCGAGCCTCGCCCTGAGGGCTCCGCACGGGTGAATTCCGCACGGGGGCGGGCTGTGGACCAGCCAGTTCCCAGGGGAACGCTCGAGTTCTCTCCGGCCCTCGCGTCCGGTCCGAGGGGTTGTGCACTACCTTGAGCGCGCACGACCGACCGCGCGCACCGGCTTCACGGCACCGCACGGCACGACCCGGAGGACGCGGTGATGGCGAAGAAGTCTGCTGGTGGAGCCCCTGGCCTGATCGCCCTGGTCGTCGGGGTCGCCGTCGCGTACTACGCGGTGACCTGGCCCTACCAGCTGGGGACCTGGATCGCGGTCGAGATGGGCGCCGGGCTGCCCTCGACGCAGCGGTCGGTCCTCGGGTGGGTCTTCGAGGTGCTCTACCTCGTGGTGCTCGCCCTGCTCGGAGGGCGGTGGCTGTGGGTGCGTCACCGCCGGACCGCCGGACCGCCGCCGTTCGACGAGGGCACGGCGGACCTCGTCCTCGCCATGATCGACGGCGCCGTCCCGCGCTCGGACGTCCGGGTGCCGGGCAGCGAGAAGGTCCGGCTCGTGCTCGACGGCGTCCGGCTCGTCGAGCCGCGGGGGCGCGCGGGGGCCAAGGTGCCCACGGCGGTCGGGCAGGGGACGCTGTTCGTGACCGACAAGGCCGCACGGTTCGTCGGGTCGGACGGGCGGGCGCGCGTCTGGAAGTGGGCCTCCGTCACCCAGGTCGTGCGGGGCGCCGACCACGTGCGCATCGACGTGGCGACCCGTGTCCTCGAGTGCGGGGTCGCGTTCCCGCGCGGGGCCGAGGTCGCGGGTGCCACCGCCGTCCTGTGGGCCACCCGCGCGGCGCAGGGGGCGAGCGCCGACGAGCTCGGTCAGATCGCCGAAGGGCTGCGGGAGACCGCCCGGTCGGTCGAGCGACAGGCCGCCGCTCAGCCCGCGGCGCCCCGGCCGCTCTCGCAGCGTGCGCGCCTCACCGCCGTCGCCGGGGGGGGGCCGCCCGGCGCTCGTGTCGACCGGCGCGGTCGCGGTCGCGATCAGGGCTTCGCCCGCCGCGGGCCCCGTGATCGAGGCCGACGCCGTCACGCGGAGCGACCTCCTCGACGCGCCCGAGGTCGGGCTGGTCGAGGTCGACCCCGAGGTGGTCGCGGCGAGCGACGCCGTGACCGCCGACCCGGCCGACCTCGTGCGCTTCGACGACGCGGTGGCGGGGGCGGGCGCCGAGACCGCGCTCGCCACGCTCGCCACGCTCGAGGTCAAGGGCCGCGCCCCGAAGACCGGGTACGACCGTGAGCAGTTCGGGCCCGCGTGGGCCGACACCGACCGCAACGGCTGCGACACCCGCAACGACCTGCTGCGGCGCGACCTGACCGGCGAGACCTTCAAGCCCGGCACGCAGGACTGCGTCGTGCTCACCGGAACCCTCGCCGACCCGTACACCGCGACGACCATCGCGTTCCAGCGGGGGAGCGCGACCTCGAGCGCGGTCCAGATCGATCACGTCGTCGCCCTGTCCGACGCCTGGCAGAAGGGTGCGCAGCAGCTCGACGCCGAGACCCGGAAGAGGTTCGCGAACGACCCGCTCAACCTGCTCGCCGTCGACGGGCCGGCCAACCAGGCCAAGGGCGCGGGCGACGCCGCGACCTGGCTCCCGCCGAACCGCGCCTACCGCTGCGAGTACGTCGCGAGGCAGGTCGCGGTCAAGGCCGCCTACGGACTGTGGGTCACGCAGGCCGAGCGCGACGCGATCGCGCGCGTCCTGTCGGACTGCCCGGGGCAGCTCCTCCCGACCGGTGACGGCGCCTACGCGGCCCAGGCGGCGCTCGAGCCCGCCGGCGACCCGGTGGTCCCGGTCGTGCCCGTGCCGGTCCCGGCGCCCGGGCCGGATCCCGTGGTGGTCCTTCCCGACCCGGCGCCCGTCGTGGTTCCCGACCCGGTGCCGGTCCCGCCGGCCCCGGCCCCGGCCCCTGCTCCGGAGCCCGAGCCCGCCCCGGTCGACGTCTACTACCAGAACTGTGACGCGGTGCGGGCTGCGGGGGCGGCCCCGATCGTCGATGGCGACCCCGGGTTCCAGCGCAAGTTCGACCGTGACGGGGACGGGGTCGGGTGCGAGTAGAGGATTCTAAAGAACCCTTGCGCAAGACTTCTTTAGAGTTGTAGCGTGCGGACATGCCGCTCACGTCCGACGACGACGCTCCCCCGCCCGCGCACGTCCCCGCGCCGGCGCAGCGCGAGGCGATCACGACCTCCGACCCGGAGCGCATCCGCGCCCTGGCGCACCCGCTGCGCCTCGCGATCCTCGACCTGCTCGACGACGAGGGACAGGCCACCGCGACGCGCTGCGCCGAGGTCACGGGGGAGTCGGTCGCGAGCTGCTCGTTCCACCTGCGCATGCTCGCCAAGTACGGGTTCGTCGAGCCCGCCGAGAGGATCGGCCGCGAGAAGCCGTGGAAGCCCGTGGGCTCGAGCCGGAACTCTCGGTACGACCCCGAGCAGCCCGGGTCGCTGCGGGCCACGGGGGAGCTCGCGCGCATGGTCGTCGACCGCGAGGCGGCTCGCGTCAAGGACTGGATCGACAGCGTGGCCCACGAGTCGCCGGAGTGGGTGCTGGCCTCGCTGATGACCAAGAGCTCGTTCTGGGCCACGGCGGAGGAGCTCGACGAGCTCTCGCGCGAGCTCGAGAGGATCACCGACCGCTTCGAAGGGCGCTGGGCTCACCCCGAGCTGCGGCCCGAGGGCGCACGGCCCGCGCGGTTCTTCGGCGTCGTCAACGCGGACCCGGCCGCCCCGGGGGCTCGGGCCGACGAGCCCCGCTCATGACCACGGACGCCGGGGCGGTGCCCGTCGAGCGCGCCCTGCGCACGCGCCCCTTCGCGTTCCTGACGGTCGCATGGGGCTTCACCAACTTCGCGGACTCGGTGCTCGCGATCATCTTCGCGGTCTGGGTCAAGGACCTCACGGGCTCGAACGGGACCGCGGGCCTGGTGCTCGCGGCCCTGGGCCTTCCCGCGCTCGTCTCGCCGCTGCTCGGCCAGGTCGCGGACCGTGTCTCGCGCCGGCGCATGATGGTCGTCGCCTACCTCGTCGGCGCGGTCTCTCTCCTCGCACTCTTCGCGGTCCGGGGCCCTGACCAGGTCTGGTTGATCTTCGTCGTCACGGTCCTCTACTCGGGGATCGGGTTCGCGACGGCCGCGGCCCAGTCGGGGCTCGTCCGCGACCTGCTGCCCGACGAGGCGCTCGGGCCGGCGAACGGGCGCCTCACGACGATCGACCAGACGTTCCGGCTCGTCGTGCCCGTCGTCGGCGCCGGGGTCTACGTCGCGGTCGGGCCGCTGCCGCTCGTCGTCGCGGCCGTCGTCGCGTTCGTGGTCGCGGCGTTCTTCGTCTCGCGCATCGTGCTGGTCGAGACGCCCCCGACCCCGCTGGCGGAGCGTGAACCGTTCCTCGCCGAGGTCACGGCGGGTTTCCGTCACCTGGTCCGTACCGCGCCGCTCGGTGTCCTGACGGTCGCGCTCGCGGTCGCGTTCGGGGCTGTGGGAGTGCTCAACGCGGTGAGCTTCGCGATCATCGAGAACGGCCTGGGGCTGGGCCCCGAGATGCTCGGACCGATCGTGAGCGTCCAGGGCGTCACGGCGATCGTCGCCGGGCTCACGGCGGCCCGCATGATCGGACGGATCGGGTCGCAGCGTCTGGTCGCGCTCGCGCTCGCGCTCGTGACGCTCGGCATCCTGCCCGCGCTGGGCACGAACCTCGCGGCGATCGTCGTGGGCATGGGCGCGATCGGGCTGGGCGTGACGTGGGCGATCGTCGGCTTCGTGACCGAGCGCCAGCTCAAGACCCCGGCCACGCTCCAGGGACGGACGTCGGCCGCGACGAACATGCTGCTCAACGTCCCGCAGCTCGTCATGACCGTGGTCGCGGCGGGCGCCGTCGGGGTCCTGGACTACCGCGTGCTCGTGGGCGTGACCGCTGCCGGGCTCGCTGCCTCGGCGCTGCTCGCCCTCACGGGTCCGCGCGCCACGACAGGGGAGGACGTCGCGGCGCGGTCCGGGGCGCCCGCGTCAGGTGCGGACGGGCCGAGCGCACCCGCGCAGCCGTAGCCGAGCATCCGCCCGGCGCCGGCCGCCTCGCGGACGGTCCCACGCCCGTCGCGCGGGTGCGGGAGTCACGGCCGAGGTGTCACAGGCGAGGTCCGGCCGGTGTCTACATGTCGACGGACGACCCGTCGACGACACCAGGGAGAAGCCATGACCACCGAAGCCAGGATCCCCACCAGAGAGGTCACCGGCGCGTACGGGGCGCTCGTGAAGCTCGCCGCCCGCAAGATGCTGGGCCACGTGCCCGCCTCGCTCGGGGTGCTGTGGCACCACCAGGGCGTCCTGAAGGGCGCCCTGCGGATCGGTCGCAAGGTCGACGCGTGGGACGCGCTCGACCGGGAGCTCGCGACGTACGCAGCCATGGCGGCGGCCGCGACGGTCGGCTGCGGTGCGTGCCTCGACCTCAACTACTTCCTGGCGCACGGCCACGGGCTCGACGCCGCGAAGGTCCGGGAGGTGCCGCGCTGGCGGGAGTCGTCGGTCTTCACCCCGCGCGAGCGCCGGGTCATGGAGTACGCGCAGGCCGCGAGCCTGACCCCACCTGCCGTGACCGACGAGCTGTCCGACGCGCTCCTGGCCGACCTCGGGCCTGCTGCCCTGGTCGAGCTCGCGGCGCGGGTGGCGTTCATGAACATGTCGGCCCGCATGAACGTCGCGCTCGGCATCCGCTCCGACGAGTTCGCGGCGGCCTGCGGGCTTCCCGCGCTCGCCGTGCCGTCGGCCTCGCAGGGCGCTGAGTAGGCTCGTGCAGGTGGCAGATGTCGCGCGCGTGGCCGACGACGACCCGTTCGTCGTCCATCGGAGGCTGCTCTTCACCATCGCCTACGAGATGCTGGGCTCGGCGGGTGACGCCGAGGACGTCCTGCAGGAGTCGTGGCTGCGGTGGGCGGCGTCCGACCGGTCCGAGGTCCGTGAGCCCCGCGCCTACCTCGTCCGGGTCGTGACCCGACAGGCGCTGAACCACCTCCGCACGGTGGCCCGTCGCCGCGAGGAGTACGTCGGCGAATGGCTCCCGGAACCGGTGCTGACCGGCCCCGACGTGGCGGACGACGTCGAGCTCGCGGAGAGCGTCTCGATCGCGATGCTCACCGTGCTCGAGACGCTCGGGCCGTTCGAACGAGCGGTGTTCGTCCTGCGCGAGGTGTTCGACGTCCCGTACGCGGAGATCGCGGAGACCGTCGGGAAGTCGCCGACCGCCGTGCGGCAGATCGCTCACCGCGCCAAGGGGCACGTCGCCGCGCGGCGGCCCAGGGTGCACGTCGTCCGCAGCGAGCACGAGGAGGTCGTGGCCCGGTTGGTCTCCGCGCTCAACTCGGGGGACGTCGACGGTCTTCTGAGCGTCCTCGCGCCGGACGTGGTCTCGGTCGCCGACGGCGGCGGCAAGGCACGCGGCGCGGCCCGGCGACCGATCGTCGGGGCGCAGCGGCTGGCGCGATACCTCGTGGGAGGGATGGCGAAGGCCGGTGGATCGCTGGTCGCTGCGCCGACCCGGGTCAACGGCCGGGCGGGGATCCGGATGGAGCTGGACGGGCGGCTCGTCGGCGTGGCGAGCCTCGTCGTGGTCGGCCGCCGCGTGACGGAGGTGTACACGACGGCGAACCCCGACAAGCTCGGCTGGCTCGACACAGGGGTCGACCTGGGCCGGTGACCCGGCCGGCGCCCGCAGCACGAGGGCACCAGCCGGACCGCCGGGCACGCCGGGCACGTGGCCCGAGGGTGAACTCACCCGACGCGTCGCCCCCCGGCGACGCACCCGGCGGCGAGTGGGCGCGCGCTCACCGGAATCGCGGCGTGCGACGGCTACTGTCTCCCGGATGGACTCGACACCACGCAGCACCTCGACACGGCGCACGACCTGGCAGGACCTCCCGCCACGGGTGCGCGAGGACGTCGAGGACGTCCTCGGCGGAGAGGTGGTCGAGGCCGTGAGCCAGGCCCCAGGGGCCTCTTCGGTGAGCGCGGACCGCGTGCGCACGGCCGGGGGAGCCAGGGCGTTCGTCAAGGCCGTGAGCCGGTCGCACGACGCCGTCGCCCACGACCTGCTGCGCCGCGAGCTCGACGTGCTGGGCCGCCTGCCCGACGCGGCGCCCGCGCCGCGCCTCCTCGGGGCGCACGACTCCGACGAGTGGGTCGCTCTCGTCATCGAGGACGTCGACGGTCGCCGCCCGACCCTGCCGTCCGAGCGTCGGGAGCTCATCGCGGTGCTCGGTGCGCTGTTCGAGCAGCCCGTGGTGCGTGCCCACGGTGCCTCGCCGTTCCCCGACGCGGCCCCCGAGCTCGCGCACACCTTCGCCGGCTGGTCCCGGCTGCGGGCCGACGACGCCCTGTCGACGCTGCCGTCCTGGGCAGCCGACCACCTCGACGAGCTCGAGGCGCTCGCGGCCGGGGCCGCCCGGGCGGTGCACGGCGACCGGCTCGTCCATCTCGGACTGCGCGTGGACGACGTGCTGATCGACGCGTCCGCCCGGGTGTGGGTCGTCGACTGGTGCTCGGCGGCGACGGGGGCCCGCTGGCTCGACGGCCTCACGCTGCTCCTCGACGCGCGCGCCGGGGGCAGCACGGTCGACGTCGACCGGATCGTGTCGTCCCACCCGTTGTTCCGGGGAGCAGCGCGCGACGACGTCGACGCGTTCCTCGCGGGACTCGCGGGGTACTTCCTCGACGCGGCACGGCAGCCCGCCCCGCTGGACCAGCCGACCCTGCGCGCTCTGCAGCGCAACCAGGGGGTCGCCGCGATCGAGTGGCTCGAGCAGCGGCGGGCATGATCAGCGGGGTGCGGGCGGGCGCAGGTCACCCGTTCCAGGGGACCTCGACGTCGAGCACCCAGGTCACCCCGAAGCGGTCCGTGAGCATGCCGTACAGCGGGGACCACTGAGCCTCCGCGAGCGGCACGAGGGTCGTGGCGCCGTCGGCGAGCCCGTCCCAGCAGCGGCGCAGCTCGTCGGGGTCCGTGCCGCGGACGGACACGAAGACCGGCATGACGCCGGGGTCGTGGCGCGTGTGCGAGGGGACGTCGTAGGCCATGACGCGGAACCCGGCGTCGGAGGTGACCTGGCCCCACATGATCTGGTCCGCCTCGGCGGGATCGGTCACGGCGTGCGCCTCGGCGTAGGTCACGGCGGCGAGGTCCCCGCCGAAGACCGACCGGTAGAAGGCCAGGGCGTCGCGGGCGTCGCCGCGGAAGTTCAGGTGCGTCGTGGTGGTGATGGTCATGTCGGCTCCTCGGGCGGTTCGTTCGCGGGGCTCGTGCCCCGTCGAGGACCACTGTGCCGATCCATGAGGTCAGTTCCTGTCCTCATGGTTCGTAGCATGGGGACATGTACCAGCCCGCCGGCACCGCCTCGCGGCTGCTCGCGCTGCTGTCGCTGCTCCAGGCACGCCGCGAGTGGCCGGGGCCGGTGCTCGCCGGGCGGCTGGGGGTCAGCCTGCGTACGGTGCGCCGCGACGTGGAGCGTCTGCGCGACATGGGCTACGAGATCACGGCCGGGCGAGGGTCGATCGGCGGGTACCGCCTGGACTCCGGCGCGGAGCTGCCGCCGTTGCTGCTCGACGACGACCAGGTCACGGCCATCGCCGTGGCGCTACGGGCCGTGCCGCTGGCGGGGGCGGGTGTCGACGAGGCGGCCGGGCGGGCGCTCGCCACGATCCGCCGCGTCATGCCCTCTCGGCTGCGTCACCGCGTGGACGCGCTGCAGTTCACGACGCTCACCGCCGACGCGCCCGCGAACCCGGCCGGTACGGCGGACGTGACGGACGACCTCGTGCTGCTGTCGACCGCGATCCGTGCGCGCGAGGTCGTGCGCTTCGACTACACCGCGGAGGCCGTCACCCGGACGGGCGTCGAGGGCGCAGCAGCCACCGCCGACCTGCTGCGACCGCCCCGGCGGGCCGAGCCGCACCACCTCGTGGCCTCGCGGGGGCGCTGGTACCTCGTGGCGTGGGACCTGGGGGTCGCGGACTGGCGGATCTTCCGGGTCGACCGCATGGCCCTGCGCGCGCACACCGGTCCACGGTTCACGCCCCGGACGCTCCCCGAGGACGACGTCCGGGAGTTCGTCGCGGCACGCTTCAAGGGGTGGTCCGCGAACGACTGGCCGTGCCGCGGGAAGGTGGTCGTCGACCTTCCCGCCCGGGCCGTGGCGCCGTTCGTGGAGGACGGCGTCGTCGAGGACCTGGGCCCGGACCGGTGCAGCGTCGAGGTGGGCTCGTGGTCGTGGGTCGCCTTGGCTGCGCTGCTCGGACGCTTCGAGGCCGATGTGCACGTGCTGCAGCCGGACGAGCTCCGGGTGGCGTTCGGGGAGCTCGCCCGGCGGTTCCAGCGGGCCTCGGAGCCCGGCGACCGACCTCGGTGACCCGCGTGGCACCGCGACCTCAGTCGTCGAACCCGCGCGCCCGCAGGGCCTCGCCCAGCGCGTCGGCCTGCCGCATCGAGCCCACGACGAGCGGCACCGCGAAGGCCCGGACGTCGCGCTCGCGGCCGCGGGCCCGCTGGGCGTCGCGGACGCGACCGGCGAGGTCGGCGATCACGGGCACGCTGCGCAGCGCGAGGGCCAGCACCAGCGCGATGCGCTCGACGTCCACACCCACGCGCGCCAGGGGCGAGAGCCCGCGCTCGATCGCCGCGAGCAGGTCGCTGACCCGTGTGGTGCACGTGACGAGCCCCGCGAGCGCCACGAGGACCACGAGCCGCGTGCTGAGCACCGCGGCGGAGGTGAGGTCCATGAGCCACCACTGGAGCGCGAAGACGACGGGCAGGAACATGCGCAGGGGACGCACCTGGCCCCACGCGGCGCGGGGCCCGAGGCCGGCGAGCGCGTAGAGCCCCGTGACCACGAGGGTCGCGGTCCCGACGCCCGCGGGGGAGCGGACGAGCAGCAGGGCGAGCGAGCAGAGCATGAGCGCGGCGAGCTTGGGCCCGGCGGGGGCGCGGTGCAGCAGCGAGCGCCCGACGACGTAGGCCCCGGCCGCGTGGCTCGTCGCCCGGTGCGGGGTGGTCGTCGGCGCACCGGTCACGGTCGCTCGTCCAGGAGTCGGCGGTAGTACGCGATCGCGGGGGCGGGTTCGTCGTCGGCCACGACCTGCCCGTCGTCGATCACGAGGACGCGGTCGTAGCCCGCCATGAGGTCGAGGTCGTGCGAGACGAGCACGACCTGCTGCGGGATCTCGGCGAGCAGCGCGGCGACGCGGCGCGTGTTGCGCAGGTCGAGCAGGGTCGTGGGTTCGTCGGCGACCACGAGCCGCGGGGAGGTCACGAGCACGGACGTGAGCGCGAGGAGCTGCTTCTGCCCGCCGGAGAGCAGGTGGGCGGGGTGGTCGGCGTGCCCGTCGAGGCCGTGGCGGGCGAGCCAGTCCGTGACGAGCCGGTCGCGCGCGGGACGGTCGTGCTCGCCGCGGCGCAGGGAGTAGGCGACGTCCTCGGCGACGGTCGGCATGACGATCTGGGCGTCGGGGTCGGAGAACACGAAGCCCACGCGCCGGCGGACCTGGCCGCCCGAGCGCCGGGTGTCCAGGCCGTCGACGCGGACGGTCCCACGCGTGGGCAGGACGAGCCCGTTGAGCAGCCGGGCCAGGGTGCTCTTGCCCGAGCCGTTGGCCCCCACGATCCCGATGCGCCGCTCCGTGAGGTCCACGGTGATCCCGCGCAGCACGTCGCGCTCGCCCAGGCGCACGTGCACGTCTTCCAGCCCGACGACGCAGCCCACCTCGGGCGGCGCGGTCGTCTGATCCTGTGCTCCCGTCGCTGCCGTTGTCCGCATGCTCGTCCCTCTCATCGGACCACCTCGAACAGGGCGCTCACTCCCAGCCCGCCGCCGACGGCTGCGGCAGTCAGCCCGAGCGAACCCGTCGGTGCGCCCGAGCGCACGAGCCGCGAGAACAACCGAACGACCGACACGGCCCCGCTCGCTCCCCACGGGTGGCCCAGGGCCAGGGCGCCGCCGTCCGCGCAGAGGCGCGCGTCGTCGTCGGGCAGGGAGAGGGCGTCCGTGAAGGCCAGGACCTGGGCCGCGAACGCCTCGACGAGCTCGATCGCGGCGAGGTCGTCGATGCCTCGGCCGGTGCGCGCGAGCAGCTCCCGCACTGCCGGGACGGGCCCCCACCCGGGCAGGCGCGGGTCCGACCCGCGCGTCACTCCGCGCACGAGCCGCAGGCCGGGCAGGCCCAGCCTCGCCCGCACGTGCTCGGGCACGACCGCGACGACCGCCGCCCCGTCGCTGATCGGGCTCGCGTTGCCCGCCGTCACCGCGCCGCCCGGTGTGAACGCCGACGGCAGGCGCGCGAGCAGCGCGGGGTCCAGCGCCCGGGCGCGCTCGTCGCGTGCGAGGTCGCCCACCGCGACGGCCTCGGCGTCGAAGCGGCCCGCCGCGTGAGCCGCCAGGGCGCGTGCGTGCGAGCGGACGGCGTAGGCGTCCTGGCGCTCGCGGCCGATGCCCAGGTCGCGGGCCAGGGTGTCGGCGGCGGCCCCCATGTCGGGGTCGCCGTACTCGGGCGGGGTGAAGGGCGCGCGGTCGTACGGGATCGGGGGAGCGGTCGAGCCTCGTCGGGGGCGGCGCGCGCGCAGGGGCGCGGTCGACGGGCTCTCGACGCCGCCCGCCAGGACCAGGTCTCCCTCGCCCGCGCGGACCCCGTGGGCCGCGAGGAGGATCGCGGCCAGCCCGCTGCCGCACTGCCGGTCGACCGTGATGCCCGGGACCTGCTCGGTGAGCGGTCCCGCGGGGTCGTCGAGCGCGGCGGCCAGCACCGCGACCCGCGCCAGGTTCCCGCCCGGTCCCGTGCAGTTGCCGAGCGCGACGTCCTCGACGGTCAGGCCGTGGCTCGCCGGGAGGTCGGCGAGGGCCGCCGCGAGGACGGGCGCCGCGAGGTCCGCCGCGCCGACGTCGGCGTGCCCGTGGCCCGCCGTCCCGATCCACGTGCGCCGGGCCGCGACGATCACGGGGGCGCTGCTGGCGCTCACCGCAGCGCCTCGTACGCGGGGCCGCCGGACAGCAGGGCTTCGCTGATCGCGCCGCGTGCAGCCTTGCCCGACGGCGTCCGCGGCAGCTCGCGCACGCCGTACCAGCGCCGCGGGCGCTGGGCCGTGGAGAGCGAGGCCCGGGCGACCCGTTCGAGGTGGGCGCGCAGCCCTGGCCGGTCGGCGCACTGGACCACGGCCGTCACGACCGCGCCCAGGCGCCGGTGCGGGGTGCCGACGACCACGACGTCCTCGACGCCCGGGATCGCGCGCAGGACGACCTCGACGTCCTCCGGGACCACGGTCGCGCCCCCCGTGAGGATGGCGCCGTCGCCGCGTCCGCGCAGCACCAGCGGGGCGCCCCGCTCGCCGGGTCCGGGGACCTCGGCGAGGTCGCCCACGGTGCACCACTCGCCGTCGCGGCGGAACGGGCCGGTCGCGTGCGCGAGGTAGCCGTGCGCGACCCACGGCGAGCGGACCCACACCTCGCCCAGCGTCGCGCCGGGCAGCTCGCGCACCTCGACCTCGACCCCGGGGAAAGGGCGCAGGCCCGTGCCCTCGGCGTCGATCGCGACGAACGACAGCTCGACGGCCCCGTAGTACGTCACGACGGCGACCCCGGCGCGCGCCGCGCGCTCGCGCACGTCCGTGGGCAGCGAGGCGCCGCCGACCACGGCGGTCCGCAGACGGCTCGGGGCCCCCGCCTCGATCGCGTCGAGGATCGGTTCGAGCGCCGAGGGGACGAGGTGCACGACGTCGGAGGTCGCCAGGGCCGTCGTGATCGCAGCGTCCCCCGTGGCGAGCTGGACGCACGCCCCGGTCGCGAGCGCGTGCACGGCCGCGAAGCAGTAGAGCGAGGACGCGAGCGGGCCGGGCACCAGCACGGTGTCCTCGGGCTTGGTGCCCGTGAGGCGGGCCGCCGCCTCGAACGACCCGACCCACGAGCCGCGCGTGCGGACCACGGCGCGCGGGCGACCCGTGCTGCCCGACGAGAACCCGGCCCATGCGAGGTCCGAGGCCGAGGGCTCGGGGTGAGCGACGTCGTCGGGCCCGCCCGGGGTGCTCAGCGGGGTCAGCGCGTCCAGCGCGGTGCCCCGCGGGAGCGGGACCTCGACGAAGCCCGCCGGGGCGATGGTCCGCAGGACCTCGGCGCGCTGGGCCCGCGACCACGAGTGGTCGCAGACCAGGGGGGTGGCTCCCGCGAGGTCGACCGCGAGGAGGGCCGTGAGGAGGTCGACCGGGTCGGGCAGCGAGATCGCGACGACGTCGCCCACGACCGTCCCGGTCGCCCGCAAGAACTCCGCTCCCGCCACGACGTCCGCGGCGAGGGCTCGGTAGGTGCGGGAGCGTTCCGGTGAGCGCAGCGCGCAGCGACCCCCTGCGGAGCTGCGGGCGTGCGCGATGACGGTGCGGGCGACGGGCATGAGGGGATCGTAGGTCGATCAGGCCGCGGGGCTCGCGGCGGGCAGGTTCATCGGTGCCTTCGCGTCGTGACGCAGCGGCGACGCCGAGGGGTAGGCGCGGACCACGCCGACCGTGACGGAGGCCGCGATCACGGCCTTGAGGAGGTCGCCCGGGAGGTACATGAGCGACCCGGTCGCGACGGTCTGGAGCGGGAAGCCCGTGACGAGCGCCTGGAGCGGGATGCCCAGGGCGTACATGACGAGCATGCCGCCCACGACGCTCGCGACCAGGACCCGCCAGAACGTCAGGGTGCGGAAGCGCTCGACGATCAGGCCGACGACCGCAGCGCCCGCCACGAACCCGATCAGGTAGCCGACCGACGGGCCCACGAAGACCGCGGGGCCGCCGCGGCCGCCCGACAGGAGCGGGAGGCCCGCCGCGACCAGGGCGAGGAAGGTGAGCATCGCGAGCGCACCGCGCCACGCGCCCAGGAGGGCACCGGCGAGCATGACGCCCAGGGTCTGGAGCGTGATCGGGACCGCGTTGCCGAACAGGGCCAGCGAGCCGGGCATGCCGAGGACCGCGGTCAGCGCGGCGAAGGTCGCGATGCGGGCGGCGTCGGCGGCGGTGAGGCGCCAGCGGGAGGTCGCGGAGGTCTCGGAGCC
The DNA here is from genome assembly GCF_015142735.1 of Oerskovia douganii. GTDB lineage: Bacteria > Actinomycetota > Actinomycetes > Actinomycetales > Cellulomonadaceae > Oerskovia > Oerskovia douganii. The sequence goes on from NZ_JACSPN010000019.1 coordinate 21,159, forward strand.
CGCACTGCGGGGTGCCGGCTCGTGCGACACCGGTGCGTCGGGGTGCTCGCCGCCGGGGACGTCAGCGGGCAGTTCTGCGGGCAGGTCGGTGCGCACTGAGCGGGCCACGGGGTCTCCTCGGGAAGGGCGTGAGGTGCCGGGTGGCACGTGTCCACTCTTGTCGGGGACGGGGCGCCGGCGCGTCGGCGTCATGGATCACGGAGTGCTGGGAGCGTTGGGGGAAGTCGACAACCGGTTGGAGGAAACCTCCAACCGGGGCCTTTCGTGGGGGTCCCGGCTTGAGGAATCGTCCCGGCGCGGGTCTAGGGGCGGAGGTGGCGACGCCCCGCGACCTGCTGGGCCACCAGCGCGATCGCCGCACCGACTCGCCTGCGCAGGTATCGCTCCTCGGTCACGGTCCAACGGGGCGAGCAGTCGTCCTGCCCGACGAGCCACGGGACGCACGCCACGGTGAGCTTGTCGTGACAGGCGTCCGCGACGCGCCCACGGTCTCCCCAGGGTGTTCCCGTGCTGCGCGCCATGTCGCCTGCCAGGTTCCACGCGTTCAGAGCCGCCTCGGCATCCAGGGCTCGTCGGCGAGCCAGCCACTCGAGGGCAGGAGTCAGGTCCATCCGCGTCACCTCGTCGTGAGCCACTTCCCAGCCCTCGACGGCCGCCGCGGCGAAGCAGGCCTCGGGGCTCATCCACGTGAGCACCCTGCCGCTGCGCGTCGCGACGACGTCGCCGCCGTCGGCCCCCTCACCCCACCACAGGGTCGTGGACCTGTCGTTGCGCACCACCTCGAGAACGTAGCCGGACAGAGGGCCGGCTGATGCTGTGCTCATACCGGCATCCTGCCCCCTCGAGGGGGCAGGATGCGCTCGTCGATGTGCGTGGTCGTCCGGCCGCACCCCGTTCCCGGTCGGGACGGCCCCGGGGGGTGGGGTGTGTCGTTCGCGCAGTCACCACGATTGTTGCGACGACGCGAACAACGCACCCCACCCCCGGGGAGCCGGACGCGGTGCGACGACCCGCCCTACTTCTTCTCGTGCAGCAGCCCGAACTCGCTGAGCAGCTCTCCGATCTCGGTCGCGTCGATCCTGCGCAGCAGGCGGTTGCGCAGGATGCCGGGGCCGGGGATGTGCAGCTCCTCGCCGTCGCGCAGGCGTGTGGTCGCGGCGAGCAGCTTGCGCACGTCGTAGGTCGAGTTGAAGACCTCGGGCACACCCCGCTCGATTCCGAGGAGCTGGTAGGCCGCCTCCATGCCGGTACGCACCGAGTACTCGGTCGTGAAGATCGTGTCGCGCGTGGTCTCGGCGAACTGGCCGATGAACGCGAAGTTCACGGCCCCCTCGGGGACGACGTCGGGGCGGTCGCCTGCCCGGCGGGGCAGGAAGAACGAGGTCACGTACGGCATCATGACGGGCACCGTCATGGCACCCGTCGCCGCGAGCTCGGGGATCTCCTCGACGGGAACGCCCAGGTGGTAGAGCCACTCCTGGGTGATCTCCTCGCCCGTGCACTCCTGCATGGGCTTCTTGACGAAGTCCCCGGGGGTGTCGACGAACAGCGAGTAGACCCAGGCCACGATCTGGTCCTCGGGCTGCTGCTTGAAGTGCGGCTGCCGGTTGACCGTCCAGCTCATGAGCCAGGACGAGTCGCGCACGGTCACGATCCCGCCCGTCACGACGCCGCCGCTGAACGGGTCGCGCTTGGCGATCTTCTGGATGTACTCCGGGATGCGGGCGTCTAGCGTGGTGACGGTCGCGGACTCCCACTTGCTCTCGGGGATGTTGGTGCAGAACACCTCGGGGCGCCCGAACGACGGGTCGCGCCGGGCGATGTTCTTCCACAGGTCCCAGGCCGGGGCCGGGCCCTCGTCGAGCTTCGCGGCGGTGTGGTGGTCACCGTCGTCGGAGTTCTCGGTGAGCGAGCCGATCGTGGTGAGCACCAGGTCGTCCTCGCCCAGGTCGACGCCGCCCTCCTCGCCGTCCTTGATCCAGTGGATCCGCGTCGCGAGCTTGCGCTCGGGCGTGATGTCGAAGTCGATGTCCGTGACCTCGGTCTGGAAGTGGAACGTCACGCCCTGGTCGATGAGCCAGCGGGTGAGCGGCAGCACGAGCGACTCGTACTGGTTGTACTTGGTGAACTTCAGGGCGCTGAAGTCGGGCAGCCCGCCGACGTGGTGCACGAACCGGTGCAGGTACAGCTTCATCTCCAGGGCGCTGTGCCATTCCTCGAACGCGAACATGGTGCGCCAGTAGAGCCAGAAGTTGCTCGCGAGGAAGTCCTTGCCCAGGACCTCGTTGATCCGCTTGCCCTCCATCTCCTCGCGGGTCGCGAGGAAGAGCTTGACGAGGTCCTTCTGGGCCTTGTCGTTGAGCGTGAAGAGGCCGTCGGTGTGCGCGTCCTGCCCCTGCTTCTCGGTCACGCGCTGCAGGGAGAAGTTCGGGTCGTCCTTGTTGAGCCAGTAGAACTCGTCGAGGACCGACGCCCCGTCGATCTCGATCGACGGCACCGACCGGAAGAGGTCCCACAGACATTCCATGTGGTCCTCCATCTCGCGTCCGCCGCGCACGACGAATCCCTTCTTGGGCTCCCGGATGCCGTCGAGGGCGCCGCCCGGCAGCTTGAGGCGTTCGAGGATCGTGATCCGGCTCCCGGGGACCTGCCCGTCACGGATCATGAAGGCTGCCCCGGACAGGGACGCGAGGCCGGCGCCGACGAACCAGGCCGACTTCCTCTCCGCTCCCTCGGGCTTGCGCGGTCGCGCGAACGCCTCGTAGTTGCCGCTGCTGTAGAACATGTGCCATTCCCTTCATCGACGGATCTTCTGAAGTAGGTGCAGCACGGGCCGGGGCGGGATCTCCGCCCTCGGCCCGGACGTCAGGGGGTGGGTGCGGGGGCGACGGTCGCGAGGAACCCGCGGACGATCTGGCGCACCTGCGCGTCGAGCTCGACCGAGGCGTCGCGGCTCGGGTGCACGCCGGTCGAGGCCTGGGCGAGCAGCAGGTGGAGCACCGCGAAGACGCTGCGGGCCGCGCGGGAGGCGTCCTGCCCGACGGCGTCGGGTACCTCCACCGCTGGGCCGGGACCGGTGCCCGACGCACCGGGGGCGGGGCTCGCTGCCGCGACCAGCCGCTCGGCGATCCGCGCCTCGAGGCCTTCGACGAGGGCCAGTCCCTCGATCCGGTACTTCTCCTCGGGGGAGCCGAACAACAGCTCGCGCTGGTATGCCGCCGCGTTCTGCGCGTGCTTCGAGCTCTCGACGAGGATCGGTGCGACGAGCGCGACCACGGCGTCGGCCGGGTCGTCGATCCCGGTCGACGCTCTCTCGCCGGCCGCGACAGCCTCGCGGAGGTGCTCGTTGTAGACCATGAGCAGCAGCTCGCCCTTGGACGCCGCGTACCGGAACAGGGTCCCGACCGCGACGTCGGCACGCTCGGAGATCTCCTGGGTCACGACGTGCTGGAAGTCGCGCTGGTCGAACAGCGTCGAGGCCGCCTCGAAGATGCGCTTCTCCTTCTCGCGCATCGCACGCTGGCGGCGCCCGGTCGGGGGAGTCGTGCGGAGCTCGTTCGCTGCTGCCGTGGCGATCACGACACCACCTCCTGGTGAGTGTGCTCATTTTTGAGCGTACTCCGCGAGGTGGGGCGTGCAACCGGGGAACGAGCCGTCACCGTGCGCATCAGGACGGGGCGATCTCCTGACGGTCAGCGGCTCGACCGGTGTCCGGGGACAGGTGTGTTGTTCGCGCAGCCACCACAATGGTGGTGGCTGCGCGAACAACACACCCCGCTCTCAGACCTCGCCGGGCATCGCCTTGCGGATCACGAGCCGCGTCCACCCACCGAGGTAGATGCGGTCGCCGTCGGCGACCTCGCGGCGCTGGCCGGCGGGGATCGGGTCGATCGGCAGCTCGCCGCCCGCTGGGCTCAGGTACGTCCCGTTGGACGACTGGAGGTCCTCGACCCACCAGCGCTGCCCGTCGGTGTTGAGCTGGCAGTGCCGCCGCGAGACGCCCGAGTCGGCGCCGCAGTCGATCTGCGGGTGGATGTTGCGCGACGCCGACGGGCGCCCCACGAGCACGCTGCGCTCGCGCAGGACCACGAGCCCCGGCAGTCCGGCGGACGGCAACGGGTCCTCGGCCTTCTGCGCCTGGTACCAGTCGGGGTCGATCCACACCTCGACGACCCACTGGTCCTCGCCCGGCACGGGCGGGGTGGGCAGGTGCGTCCCGGAGCCCGACGGCGTCGCGCCCGTCCGCGCGGACGTCGCCTCGCCCTCGGCCGGGTCGACAGGAGCACCGGGAGCGACGAGCGGACCCGTCCCCGGGGCGCCAGCGGCGACCGCGGCAGTCGACGGGCCACCCGCCTCGGGACCGGTCCCGGGCGGCGTGAGGGCTGCCGGAGCCGACAGGGGGTCGGGCGACGGCGCGGCCGCGGGCGACCCCGGAGGGGGAGCGACCGGGTCCAGGTCGAGCGAGGACGCGGGGGGAGCGAGTGGCGCAGGGGTCGCGGCCGACGGCGCCCCGGCGGGCTCGGGCAGCGAACCCGTCGTGAAGTCGTACCCGCAGTTCTCGCAGAACAGTGCCCCGGCCGCGGCCGGGAAGGAGCAGTGCGGGCACGCGATGGGCTCGCCACCACCGGCACCAGCACCGGCAGCGGGCGCGCCGGCCCCCGCGGAGCCGGAGGACACCGCCCCCGACGCGCTGCTCGACGCGGCCCCCATGGGCTCGCCGCACACGTCGCAGTAGTCGGTCGACTCGGACGTGTGCCCGTTGGGGCAGATCGCGCTCATCGCTTGACCCGCGTGGTCTTGGTCGAGGCGGTGTCGAGGGCCATCTCGTCGAGCTTGTCGGTGTTGCGCTTGAGCCGCACGGTGCCCTGCTCCTCGCTCTCGATCTCGACGACCTTGCGCAGGCGTGAGGTCGCCTCGTCGTTGCCGGTCTCTGCGGCGAGCTGGACGGCGCGGCCGAGCTTGACCGTGGCGGTCGCCTCGTCGCCCGCGGCCTTGGCCGCGAGGCCCTCCTGGATCGCGGACGCGAGCTCGGCCTGGCCCGTGTAGTGCGCGACCTCGGGGTTGATGCGGGTGGTGAGCGAGCCGTCGTCGGACCACTTGGCCTTGACGAGGCCCGACGAGACGACCTCGCCGTTCACGGCGAGCTGCACGCGCGCCGCGAGCTGCTCGGAGCCCACGGGCTTCGAGGCCACGCGCACGGCCACGTGGTAGTCGCGGGACTCGTCGCCCCACGACCCCGTGGGGTAGGAGCCCGTGAGGGGGTTGACCACGGCGCGGCGGGTCGTGAGGTCCTCGACCGTCGGGGCGACCTGGCGCACGAACAGCACCTGCGCGCCCTGCGGGGCCCACACGCGCAGGTCCGCGGAGGCCACGCCGCGCGACATGGACTTCTGGATGAGCGACGAGAAGTCGGCCGCGATCTCGCTCGGATCGGCGATGAGGTCGACCGTCCCGAGCAGGGCCGTCGAGATCTCGCGCAGCTCGTCGACCTGCCAGCGGGACCCGACGCCGCGCGCGTCGCACTGGAACTTCCCGGTCACGTTGCGCACGACCTGCGACAGGTTCTCGCGCGGCTCGGACTCGTTCTTGCCGTCCGTCAGCAGGATCGCGTGGCGCTGGGCGGCCTGGGGCACGGTGTCGAAGAGCTGGGCCGCGAGCTGGAGCCACGTGCTCATCGCGGTGCCGCCCGACGGGCTCATCATCGCGATGGCCCGCTTGGCCTCCTCACGCGCCGCAGGCTCCATCTGGACCATCGCGACGCGCGCGTTCGGGTAGGGGAACGCGCGCTGCGCGACGTGGCTGCCGCCGACGATCGCGAACCAGGTCCCGTCGAGGATCTGGTCGACCGCGACCTGAGCCGCGTACTTGGCGGACTCCATGTTGCGCCCTGACATGGAGCCGGACGTGTCGACCATGATGATCTCGGCGACACCGCCCCCGGAGGTCGCGGCCCCCGCCTGGCCCGCCCCGCGGGCGGTCACGGTCACGATGGCGTGCACATCCGTGGCGCCCTCGGACAGGAACTCGTTCTGGAAGACCTCGGCGGAGAACTCGGCCATGGGTTCTGGGCTCCTTCGTGGATCAGAGGGCGCGCGTCGCGGGCTCGGCGCCCGTGACAGCGTCTGTGTGCAGGTTATCGGAGGTGGTCGCGGCGGGGAGCGCCTCGAACCGGGCGAGGGTCGCCGTGATGTTGTCGCGGCCGCCCTGGGCGTTGGCCCAGCGCACGAGCTCGGTCGCCAGCGCCTGGGGCTCGCGCCCCGTCGTGGCCTCGGTCGAGCGCACGAGGTGCGCCAGGTCGTCGGCCGCGGAACAGTAGTTCCACAGCCCGTCCGAGCAGACGAGCAGCCAGCCCGACGTGTCCGGGACCGTCGGGGCGCAGCGGGCCGCGGGGTCGGTCGAGTCCGGCCCGAGCCAGCGCGTGATCGCGTGCGCCTGGGGCGCGTTCTCGGCCACGTGCCGCGGGGTGCCCATGGCCATGAGCTCGTGGGCCCACGAGTCGTCGACGCTGAGCTGGCGCGCCGTGCCGGCGTCGGGGATCCAGTAGGCGCGCGAGTCGCCCACCCACCCGGCGACGATCAGCGGGCCGTCGACGACGGCCGCGACGAACGTGCACGACGGCGGCTCGGCCCGCTCGGCCTTGTCGCCCACCGCGACCAGGACGGCGTCGTTCGCGGTCGTCGACGCCGTGACCATGAGGGTCTGCCAGGCCTGGATGCGCTCGGTGACGTCCCCCGTGACGGGGGTGGCGCCGTCGGGCCCGCCGGACGCGAGCACGTCCCGGGCCGCACGCGCGGCGGCGAGGCTCGCGACGTCCGAGTCCGGCGCGGCCGAGACCCCGTCGCACACGACGAGCGCCGCGAAGCGCCCGGCGGTGACCGGGTCGCCCGACGCGGCGAGCGCCATCGCGTCCTCGTTGCGCGCGTGGCGGATGCCGCGGTCGCACACCCCCGCGACCCACGGCGCGGGTCGCTCGGCCCAGTGGTCGCGCTCGACCTGGGCCTTCTCGCCGCACTGCTCGCAGTACCCGTCGTCCGCGACGGCCCCGCCACAGCTCGTGCAGGGGCGCCGGGCCGCCGGGGGAGGCGGGGGAGGCGGCGGCACGGCGCCGGAGTCCGGATCCGTGGGCTTGAGGTCCGGCGGGGGCGGCGGCAGGGTCAGGGGCGGCAGCGCGGGCACAGGCGGGCGCGCCAGGATGGGCGGCCCGTCGCCCGCTTCAGCCCCCGGCCCGACGGCGGAGCCGCAGTTCTCGCAGAACCTCGCCCCGGGCGCGGGCACCTCGCCGCACGTGGCGCACGGCGCGAGCAGGCCGGACGCGCTCTCCTGCGCGCTCACGTCGTGGTCCAGCGGCGCACGGCGTTCGCCTGGTCGACCAGGTCGATCTTCGCGACCCGGTCCTCGGTGAGCGACGCCATCTCGCGGTACGCGCCCTCGAGGGCGTCACGCAGCGGCGGTTCCTTGGGCTCGACCCCGCCGAGCCGCGCGGTCCCGACCTGCTTCTTGACCGTGACCTCCTCGAGCGCGGAGCGCAGCACGTCGATCGAGAGCGCGACCCGGTCGCGCTGCGGGATCGCGACCGACTCGACGCTCGCCAGGGCCTCGGCCAGGGCCGTGAGCCCGCGGTCGGAACCGGCGAGCAGCCGGGCGCGGCGCATGCGGGCGTCGGTGTAGGAGCTGCGGGTCGGGGTGACCAGGTCCAGGGCGTGCAGCGCCCCGTCGAGGTCTCCGCGCGCCTGCCGGATGCGGGCCAGCCCGAACGCGGCGGGCGCCGTGTAGTTGGCGTCCGACCGGGCGCAGATCACGTACAGCGACTCGGCGATGTCCGGCTCGCCGCTGACCTCGCACGCGACCGCGAGCGCCAGCTTGGGTGCGAGCTCGCCGGGCACCTGCCCGTAGACCGCGTTGAACGAGGCGCGGGCGTCCGCGGCCTCGCCGCGCGCGAGCTCGGCGAGTCCGCCGATCCACGCGGCACGCCACTCCCACGGGTCGTCGGCGAGGATCTCGACGATGGTCTTGTCGACCTCCGCGAACCGGCGGTGCTCGATCGCGGCCTTGGCGTACGCGAGCCGCACCTCGACCGTGGCCTCGGGCGCGGCCGCGAGGGCAGCCATGCGTGCGGCCGGGTCGGCGATGTTGACGCCCGCGAGCCAGCTCGCCATGGGGTCGGACTCGTCGATCTTGAGCGTCGGCAGGGCGTCCCACGTCAGGGGGTGGTCGGCGTCGTCGGACACGGGGGCCTCGAACAGGACCGACGCCGCCGAGTGCAGCGCACCGCTGCCGGGGCCGCGGTCGGTCGCGACGACCTCGCGCAGCACACCGATGAGCTGGGCCCGCATCTCGTCGACCGTCGCGAACCTGTCGGACGGGTCGAGCGCGCACGCCTTGGCGAGCAGGCGGTAGAACGAGTCGTACTGCTGGAAGACGGGGGTCTCCGACACGGGCGGCAGCGATGCGACGTACGTCGTCTGGTTGCCGCGGAAGTCCAGGACGAGCGTGGCCAGCGTGCGCCCGATCGTGTAGATGTCGGACGCGACCGAGGTCCCGATCTCGGCGACCTCGGGTGCCTGGTAGCCGACCGTGCCGAAGATCGCGGACGTCATGTCGTCCAGGCGCCGCACGCCCCCCAGGTCGATGAGCTTGACGCCGTCGCCCTGCTGGATCATGTTGTCGGGCTTGAAGTCGCAGAAGATCAGGCCCAGGTCGTGCAGGTAGGCGAACGCCGGGAGGATCTCCAGGACGAACGCGAGCGCCTGGTCCACGGGCAGCGGGTCCACCACTCCGTCGTTCGCGTCGCGGCGGTCCTTGAGGAGCTCCTTGAGCGACTTGCCGCCCACGTACTCCATGACGGTGTAGCCCGCGCCGTCGTGCATCACGAAGTTGTAGATCTCGACGATCAGCGGGTGCTCGACCTCGGCCAGGAACTGACGCTCGGAGATCGCGGCCGCGAACGCGTCGGGGTCCCCCGAGTTGAGCAGGCCCTTGAGGACGACCCACCGGCCCGAGACGTTCTGGTCGCGGGCCAGGTAGATCCAGCCCAGGCCGCCGTGCGCGAGGCAGCCCACGACCTCGTACTGGCCGCCCACCACGTCCCCGGGCGAGAGCTGGGGATCGAACGAGAACGCAGTCCGGCACTGGGGGCAGAACCCCGACGTGCGGCCCGGGACGCCGTCGCGCGAGCGGCCGACCTTGGCACCGCACGTGGGGCAGAAGCGCTTGGACTCGGCGAGCTCGGGCACGGCCATGATGGCCTGGAGCGGGTCGCGGACCGGGGCGCTGGGCACGGTCGTCAGGCCCGCGCCCAGGCGGTGGCCGCGCAGGCGCGTCGAGGACGTCCCGACCCGCCGGGTCGACCTGGTGCCCGTCACGGCCGAGCGGGCCGAGCCGAGGGCGGCGCTCGCGAGCTGTGTCGAGCTCGTGCGCCCGGTGCGCGTCGAGACCGCCTCGCCCTCGGGGCCGGTGCCGGCCGCGTAGTTCGGCGCGGCCTGCGCGATGCCCGTGCCGAGCAGGGCCGACGGCGAGGCGGCGGCGTTCGTCGCGGACGTCCCGGCCGCTGCGGGAGCAGCGCTCGGACCCGACGGCGCCGCGGGCGAGCCGCAGACGTTGCAGTAGCCGTCCTCGATGAAGCCGGTGCAGCCCGGCTGGGAGCAGGGCTCCTGAGCGGTCGTGGTCATCGGGACGATCCTTCCTGGCCCGGTGCGGGCGGCGGTGCGGGTGACGATCCGGGCGACGAGAGGTGTGCGGGCAGGTCACGGGACAGGAACTGGTACTGCTCGACGAGGAAGCGCAGCAGGACGACGTCGCAGGGCACGGCCTCGCCCGCCGCGCGGGCCTCGGCCAGGCCCGAGCGGACCGTGGGAGACGCGCTGCGGCCGTTGGCGTCGGCCTTCACGCGGTAGGCGTCCAGCCGGTACCGGAGCTCGGCACGCTCGCGCAGCGGCGCGGTGTACGCGGACTCGACCGTGTCGAACGCGCGCGCGACCGTCGCGAGGCGCGTCAGGAACCCGTCGAGCCCGGCCCGGTCCGCGGGGACCTCGCCGAGGCGCGACACGTCTGGCACCGCGAGGCGCGGGGGAGCGGCGATCTCTCGCCGGCACCGCGCGGCGAGCTCGCGCAGCGAGGGCTCGCGGGCCTCGAGCGCGGCGTAGCGCTCGACGGCCTGCTGGCGGTCGCGGGCCAGCTCGCGCCGCTCGGACGCGCCCACGATGAGGTCGCGCTCGGTGCGGGCGACCTCGGCCTCGAGCTCGGTCAGCGGTCCCGTGACGTCGGCGCCTTGCGACGCCTTGTCGCGCAGGCGCGTCCAGCGCGTGCGGAGCGTCGAGACCCGGCCGCGGGCCTCGGTGTCGGAGCCCGCGAGGTCGTCGCACCGGGCCAGCTCGGCGCGCAGACCACGGAACCGGGCGACCTCGTCGGCCGCGTTCGGGTCGAACGACAGGCGCGTGCGCAGCGCGGCCACGATCGCGTCGCACAGCCGCGTCGCCTCGACCAGGGACACGAGCGAGGACCCGTCGGGCGAGCTGAGGCGCCCCCACACGAGCTGCGAGATCTTCTCGCGCGCGACCGCGTCGGCCCGTCCCGAGTCCCACACCACGCCCATCTCGTCGGCGCGCGTACGGGCCGCCTGCCAGAGCGTCAGGGCGAGCAGCATGTCCGCGGTGTACGTCTCGGGGGACGCGGCGGCCAGGGCGGCGGCGTCGAGGCGGTCGAGCTCGGTGCGCCGCGCCCGCAGCCACTCCTCGAGCCGCGAGAGGTACTCGTACAGCTCCGCCGCGGGGATCGCCTCGCCCAGGCGTCCGGGCGCGCTCGGGGCCTGCTGCGTGCGCGGCACCACGGGCTGCCTGCCCGCGGCAGGGGAGGGCGACGAGGCTGGGGTCACGGCGTACGGCCGTACACGGCGGCCGGCGGGGCGGGAGCCGGGCCGAGGACGCCGAGCCACTCGTCGTACATCGCGGTCCACGTCCCGTCGGTGCGCATCTGCTCCAGGACACCGTTGACGAACTTCACCATGTCGACGTTCGCGGCGGGCACCCCCAGCCCGTACGGCTCGTCGGAGATCGCCTGCCCGACGACCTTGGCGTACGGGTCCTGCGCCGCGAAGCCCGCGAGGATCGTGTCGTCTCCCGTGATCGCGTCGACCTTGCCCTGCTGGAACAGCGCGAGGCAGCCCGTGTGGGTCGTCGCGGGCACGGCCTCGATGTCGGGGTACTCCTGGAGCCGTTCGAGCGTCGTGGTGCCGTCCGGGGCGCAGACCCGCTGCCCCGCGAGGTCCGCGATGCCCGCAGCCTCGGAGTCGCGCGTCACCAGGACCTTCTGGCCCGCGTGGTAGTACTCGGACGAGAACGCGATGGTCTCCCAGCGCTCGCAGTTGATCGTGAACGCACGGGCCACGACGTCGACCGTGCCCTGCTCCAGCACCTCGAGGCGCTGACCCGACGTGATGACCCGGAACTGCAGGCGGTCCGGGTCACCGAAGATCGCGTTCGACACCTCGTGCAGGACGTCGATGTCGAAGCCCTCGATCTGACCCGTCAGGGGGTTGCGGGCACCGAGCTGGAGGGTGTCCGCGGAGACGCCCACGATCAGGGAGCCGCGGTCGCGGATCGCGGCCATGGTGCTCCCCGCGGGCAACGCTCCCGGCGCGGGGAGCGGGCCGTCGGGTGCGTACGACGCGACCGGGTTCTCGCACGCCGCGGCCGCGGAGACCGAGCTGCCCGCCGTGCCGTTCACGGTCGCGGAGCCGCCCGCCGCACTGACGACCGAGGCCACGGGCGCACCCGCGGACGACCCGCCGTCGGGCGCGGTGCAGCCGGTCAGGACGAGGGCGCCCGTGAAGGCCAGCGCCACCAGGGCGCGCACGCGCCCGCTGCTGCGTGAGGTCGTGGTCACCGGTACTCCTCCAGTCGGACGTTCAGACCGCGCCACGCGAGGACCGCGGCGACGAGGCCCGCGGCCAGCAGGAGCCAGCCCGCGAGGGCGGAGCGGGTGCCCGCCGAGGACAGGTCGGCCTGCGTGGCCTCGATGTTGTCGGTGATGTCGTTCGTGACGGCCTGGGAGAACGCGGCGAACGCGGCGTTCGGGCTGCCCTCGGCCGAGCTCGTCGCGAGCGCGACCGCCCCGTCCCAGTCGCCCTCGTCGTCGAGCGCACGGATCGCCTGGTGCTGCGTGACCCAGTCGTCCAGGTGCCCCGCGGCCGTCCCGTCGAGAACCCCCGCGTCGCCGGCCTCGTCGAGGCGCTGGGCGGCGTCGGCCGTGAGCTCGACGAACGACTCCTCGTACGACTGGCCCGAGCCCCGCTTGATGAGCGTGAAGCTCTCCATGGCCTTGGCGTCGTTGGCCTCGGAGTACGCGGTCGAGGCCGCGAGCGTCGCCGCGTAGGGCCCGTCCCGGACCGCGGCGGCGGCGCCGTTGGTCTGGCTCAGCAGGACCGCCCCCACGACCCCGACGACCAGCACGACCACGCTGGCCGTGAGCAGCCCCACGTTGAGCACGCGGTGCGTGCGCCGGGCGAGCCACACCTGCGTGCCGATCAGCAGCGCGAGGCACAGCACGCCCGCCGCGAGGATCCACAGCGCGTTGCGAACCATCGACAGGTCTGCCGCGACACGGTCGGCGTTGTCGTCCACGAGCGTGGTGAGCGTCGGCAGGATCTCGTCGCGCAGCAGCGTCGAGGCCTGGTCCAGGTAGGCAGACCCCACCGGGAACCCCTGCCGGTTGTTCGCGCGCGCCTGCTCGATCAGGCCCGTGTAGACCGCGACCTGGGACGCGACCGCACCCAGCTCGCTCGCGTCCGCGCTGTTGGAGCCCGCGAGCTCGGCGAGGCGGACCGAGGCGTCCGCGATCGCATCGTCGTAGCGCTCGCGCTGGTCCGCGGGCTCGAGCCCGCCCACGAGGAACGCGTTGGTCGCCGAGGCGTCCGCGACCACCAGGGCGTTGCGGACGTCCTGGATGCCGACGAGCTGGCTCGTGTCCGCGCGGGCGTCGTCGAGCGCGGCCTCCTGGACGCGCGCGGCCTGGAAGCCGAGCGCACCGAAGACCACCGACGCGAGCACGCACAGCGCGAGCGCGATCCGCAGCCTGCCGGGCGAGCGTCGCAGCGCGCTGCGCACCCCCGCGCGGCGCGCGGCCCGCTCCTGGGCCTGCGTGGGGGCGGGCGCCCCCGCCTGCGCCGCCGGTTGCCCGGCGGTCGCGGGCTGGACGGCCCGACCGGTCGCCGGGGCGGACCCGGGCGGCGGCGTCAGGGTCTGGCTCATGCGGGCTCCTCCTGAGGGGAGACGGTCGGGTTGTCGGTCGGTTCGGTCGCGTCGACGGCCGGGCTCTTGTCGGTGGCGTCGGCGTCGTCGGCGTCGTCGGAGGGAGCCAGGATGCTCGCGGCACCCCCGGACGCGTCCTGCGGCAGCAGGTCCTCGGGCTGGAGGCGGCGCAGCTCGTCGAGCGTGGGCTCCGGGGTGTCCTTGAGGCGCCACGCGTGCCGGGCGATGGCCGCGTCCAGGACGTTGCGCGCGTGGCGGCCGTTGCCGAACCCCTCGGTGCGCGGCACGGCCGAGACCATCTGCTCGAACCGGTCGAGGGTCTCCGGGAGCGCCTCGAAGTCCGAGGAGGAGGCCATGCGCTCGAAGATCCCGCGAAGCTCGGCGTCCGAGTAGTCGTCGAACGTGATGGTCGTCGAGAAGCGGGACTCGAGGCCGGGGTTGGTCGCGATGAAGCCGGCCATGGGGCCGGGGTACCCGGCGACGATCACCACCAGGTCGTCGCGGTGGTCCTCCATGTCCTTGACGAGCGTGTTGATGGCCTCGGCGCCGTACTGGTCCTCCGCGAGGCCGTACGCCTCGTCGATGAACAGCACGCCGCCGATCGCGGTCGCCACGACCTCCGAGGTCTTGACGGCCGTCTGGCCCAGGTAGCCCGCGACGAGCTCGGAGCGGTCGACCTCGACCAGGTGCCCCGTGCTCAGGAGCCCGAGCGCGCGGTAGATCCCGGCGACCAGCCGGGCGACCGTCGTCTTGCCCGTGCCGGGGTTGCCCAGGAACACGAGGTGGCGCGTGAGCGTGGGCGTCGTCAGGCCCGCGGCAGTGCGCAGCTTCTCGATGCGCAGGAGCTCGGTCTGCTGGCGGATCTCGTGCTTGACCCGGTCGAGCCCGATCAGCGCGTCGAGCTCGGCGAGCAGCTCCTCGAGCGAGCGGGGAGGCTCGGCGTCCTCGTCGGTGGCGGAGACGTCGCCGACGGTCGCCGTCTGCCCGGCACCCGCACCCGGCGAGCCCGACGGCGCCGCGTCCGTCCCGGGGGTCGGGGCGCCCGGGGCGGGGGCGCCCGGGCCGCGCGCGCCCAGCGCGTCGAGGATCGCGTCGACCGTCGGGACGACGTCCTGCGCGGGGGGCCGCGTGCCGCCCGCACCGAGGAGCGCACCGAGGTCGAACGGGTTGGTGCCGCTCGGGAGCGTGGGGTCGAACGCAGGAGCGGGGAAGCGGGTGGGCGCGCCGTGCGGTGCGGTGTGCGGCTGGGCGGCCGCACGCTGCACGGCCGTGGTGCTCGCCGCCGTCGCCGCCACCGACAGCCCCGGGGAGCCCAGCGCGGCGGCCGCGTCGACCACGGCGGCGAGCGCCTCCGCGTACGCGGCCGCGTGCTCCGAGCCGCCGACCACGAGGGCCGTGAGCTGGTCCGTCGGGGCCGAGCGCCACCGCCGACCGCGTTGCGCGGCATCGAAGAACGCCGTGTAGTCGCCGGGGTCGCGACCCACGGCCTCGAGCCATGCCGGGGCCGCGCCCGTGGACGACTCGGCCACCGCGGCGGCGAGCCGCTCTCCCTCGTGCGCGACGTCGTCGGGCACGAGCGACGCGCCACGGCCCACCGTCACGAGAGCTTCGATGCTGCGGGCGAGCGCCCCCTGGCGCGCGGCGCTCACGGCCGTTCCAACCCGCCCGGGGTGCCCGGCGCCTGGGGCTGGGCCGTACCCACCCCCGCGTCCGGGGACAGCGCGATCGAGGACGACTGGAACTTCTCCGCGAGGAACTGCCCGTGCGCGACGAGCGCGGCGGCGTCCGCGCGCGAGACCGCGTCGGAGATCTTGTCGAGCGTCACGCCCAGCAGGTCGAGCTGGTCGCACAGGATCATGAGCGACGTCTTGCCACGGTTGACCGCGCGCGTGTCCGCGAAGTCGCGCGGCAGGCGCAGGTAGCCGCCCACCGCCTCCGGCAGGTAGCTCGTGGCCGTCGCGACGACGGTGTGCGCCTGCGCGCTGCCACCGCCCAGGCGGTCCAGGCGGGGAGCCATGTCGTCCACGGTCTTCGCGATGCGGTTGACCCGGGCCGTGACCGCGGGCGGGACCCGGCCCTCGATCTGCGCCTGCACGGCGTCGACCGAGGCCAGGATGTCCGCGCTCGTCGGCGCCGGCGGCAGCACGGGGGTCTCCGGCGGGCGCCCGCGCCCGCCGCCGAACAGGTCTCGGAACCAGCCCATGGTGTGCGGCTCAGACCTTCCCGAGGTCGAGCGAGCCCGAGGCCGCGCCCGACTGGTCGCCCTGGGCCACGCGGTCCAGGTACTCGCGGGCCTTGGTCGTCTCCGTCTCCAGGACACCGATGGTCTGCGCCATCGAGTCGAGCGCCTGGACCTTGAACGTCGAGATCGAGTCCATGGTCGCGTAGATGTTCTGGAACGCGGCCTGGAGCTGGGGGAGACCGACCGTGGCGCTCGCGGCCTGCGACTGGATGGTCGCCGACTGGTCCGCGAGCATCTTGGAGGTCGAGGCGATCATGTTCGACGTCGTCGTGTTGAGCGCCGTGATCTGGTCCAGGACGAGCTTCTGGTTCGCGAGGGCCTGCGCCACGATGACGGCCGTGCGCAGCGCGGAGACGGTCGTGGTGGTCGCGCGGTCGACGCCCTTGATGAGCTCGACGTTGTTCTTGATGACGATGTCGATCGCGAGGTAGCCCTGGATCGACACCGCGAGCTGCGTCAGGAGGTCCTGGTGCTTCTGGCGCACGTAGAACAGGACGTCCTCGCGCAGCGCCTTGGCCTTCTCCGGGTCGGTCGCGTCGAGCTCTGCCGTCTTCGCGGAGAGCTGCGCGTCGAGGCGCTCGGCGACGTAGATGTACTGGTTGAGGCGCGCCATGGTGTCCCACAGGTGCTGCTTCTCGAGGTTGAGCGCGGCGTTGTCCTTGCGGAGCTCGTCCTGCCCGTCGTACAGCGCGCGGATGATCGCGTTGAGGTGGCCCTGGGCCGACTCGTAGCGGCGGAAGTAGTCCGTGAGCTTGTCCCCGAACGGGATGATGCCGAGCAGCTTGCGTCCCACGCTCGCCTCGGACGGGTCGAGGTTCTCGACCGTACGGCGCAGCTCGAGGAGCGTGCTGCCGACCTTGGACCCCTCCGACAGCCCGCCCTCCTTGAGGGCGCGCACGGGCGTGGCCAGCAGGCGGTTCGAGGAGTCTGCCGCGGTGCGGATGTCCTGGTCGCCCATGGTGCGCACGTCGTTGGCCTTGGCGGCGAACTCGGGGGAGCGGGCGTCGGACGCCATGAGCGCGTCGAGGTAGGACGTGACCTTCTGGTCGAGGCCCGGGATCGCGGCCTCGTCGACGCGGGGCGCCATCGCGGGAGCCTGCGTGGTCGCGACGGGCTTGACGGGCTCGGGAGCCGAGAGCACCAGGTGCTCGGTCGCGGCGGGGGGCTGGAGCGGTGCTGCCTCGGTCATCGATGATCCTTCGCTCGTCTTGGACCGGGGCCGGTGCGAGACCCACCCCTGGAACCCGGCGAACCGGGCAAGCCGGTCGACCGGCCGGTCCGGGGAGTATATCCGCGACGGGTGGCCGGTTCTTTACTCTTTCACGGCCTGGGAGAGGAGAGAACTCCCCATGTGAGGATTCTCGGCATGAGCACCCCGATCACGGTCCACGTCCGCGGCAGCAACCAGGCGGGCCGCCCCCTGTTGCTGCTGCTCCACGGCTTCGGCTCGCACGAGCACGACCTGCCCGCGATCGCCGGTCATCTTCACCCGGTCTGGGACTGGGCGTCGCTGCGCGCGCCCCTCGACGCGGGCAACGGCGGGTTCTCGTGGTTCCCGCTGGGCGTGCCGGGGCGCCCCGACCCGGCACCCGTCACGGAGTCGACCGACGCGGTGCTCACGTGGCTCGACGCGAACGTGACCTCCGGGACGGTCGTCGTGCCCGTGGGCTTCTCGCAGGGAGGTCTGATGGCCACCCAGCTCCTGCGCACCGCGCCCGAGCGCTTCGCGGCGGCCGTCGTGCTCTCGGGCTTCGTGCTCGACGGCCCGCTCCCGGGAGACGCGGCGCTCGCCGAGCGGCGGCTGCCCGTGTTCTTCGGTCACGGGGACGCGGACCAGGTCATCTCGCCCGACGCGACCGCGCGGACCTCGGACTGGCTCCCGCGGTTCACCGTCGTGACCGACGTCGAGTACGCGGGGCTGCCGCACACGATCAGCGCCGAGGAGCTCGCCGACGCGTCGGGGTTCCTCGACGAGGTGCTCGCGGGCTGACGCCTCCTTCCGCCCGGACGCCGCGGTCCACGCTCGGCCGACCACCGGCGCGGTGCCCCTCACCGGGCCGTCACCATGGGCCGGGCGGCCGCCCACAGAGGGGCCGTCAGCACCGCGGTCCCGACGGCGGAGACCGCCTGGGCGGCCAGCAGGCCCACGAGCACCAGGAGCTGGACCTGCGCGGCCCGCCAGGGCGGGGCGCCCGCGAGCAGCAGCCCGACGAAGGCCCCCGGCAGGGTGACCAGGCCCGCTGCCCGTGTCTGGTCGAGCGTCGGGACGAGCGCACGGGCCGCGGCCCGCCGGCCGAGGTCCGCGACCGACTCGCGCCGTGAGAAGCCCAGCGCCAGCATGGCCTCGACCTCGCCCCAGCGGTGCGCGACGTCGTCGCGCATGCGCAGGCCCGCGAGCGAGGCGGCCGTCATGGCGCCGCCGATGACCTGCGCCGTGAAGGGCAGGACCTCCTGTCCGGTCGGGGCCAGCGCCCCCGCCGCGAGCACCACTCCGAGGACGATCGCCGCCCCCGACCCGATCGAGACGAGCAACGACGGCAGGACGGCCCAGCCGCCGCCGATGCGTCGCGCGGACGTGACCGCCGCCGCGAGCAGCATGACCGCGAGGTACGGGCCGACCGCGACCGGGTGCGCGAAGATCCACCCGATGACCAGGGCCACCAGGGCGAGCTGCACCGCGGCACGCAGGACCGCGACGAGGGCGTCGGGGATCGTGCGACGTCCCGTCCACGCCATGACCCCGCACGCGAGGGCGAGCAGGGCCAGGACTGCGACGGCGAGCCGCAGGAGGTCGGGGAGGGACATGGGGAGATCGTGTCAGAGACGTGGCGGGTGCCGGGGCGGGCCGGTCAGCGGTACCACTCCTCGTCGATCGTCGAGAGCCTCGACGGCAGCACCCGGTCGCCCAGCCCGTAGAACTGCTGGAAGCTCATGATGAGCGGCCGCCACCGGTCGGGGTCGATCCGGTGGGCCGAGCCCGCGAGGCGGATCGACTCGTGGACGTGGACACGGCTGACCGCGATCTCGACCGCGAGGATGCTGCCCGCCGCGAGCGGGTCGTCCTCGCGCAGAGGGTGGACGTCCACCACGTGACCCTCGAGCTGAACAGGGCACTCGCCCGCCCTGGGCGCCGACACCGTGTCCGACGCGACGGGGGTCAGGCCCGCGCGCCCGAACTTGTCGGGCTCGTACCGGTACCCCACGGACGCCTTGCGTGCCGAGACCGGGTCGCGGCCGGTCGTGAGCGCGATCCGGTCGACCGCCGAGACCTGATCGACCGACGGGAGGTTGAGCACGGCCCCGCCCGTCGCGCGGAGGTTGATCGCCGTCTGCGACCTGGCCCCCACCCCGATCACCGCGGTGTGGCCCAACCAGAAGATCGACGACAACGGGGCGAGGTTGGGCCGTCCGTCGGCGCCGGTCGTGCTGACGAGCACAACCGGGGTCCCGAAGTAGAGGATCGACGGGTCGATCGTGACGTGCTCGGTGCTCTCGACGGCCAGCATGGGGAAACCTCCGCGACGGGTGGGCCGGTACGACCTGAAGACGCAGCGGCCCACCCGGACGTGAGGTCGGGAGTCAGGCGAGCGGGTCGTGCGGGGGAGTCCAGCGCTGCGCCCGTCGGGCCACGCCACCGACGACGCGCGCGAGGACGAGCCGCCGCAGGGCATCGCGGGGAGAAGCTCAGCCGAGGTGCCCCGAGCAGGACTCGAACCTGCAACCTACGGATTAGAAGGCCGTTGCTCTATCCATTGAGCTATCGGGGCGCGGGGACCATCGTAGTGGGATGCGGCCGTGACCTGCGCGCACGCGCGCGAGGCGGACGTGTCGCGCGGGGCGGGCGCCGCCGTCGGGCCGTGCCGTCGTGGGGCCGACGCCACGTGTCGCACGCCACCCGGAGCCCCCGGCACGCCCCCCGCCGGCCAACTCACCCGCTCGCGGAGAGTCCGTCACCCGCTCACCGGCGCGCGCGTTTGGCATCGCCCGGTGAACCACAGAAGATGAACGGGTGACGACCCGACACGCTTCCGACCGCGCCCCGCGGGCCTTCTCCGCCTCGGGCCGGGCGCCCGGCAGCACGCCTGGCAACGCCCCCGAGGAGATCGGGACGACGGTCTACGACGTGGGCCGAGACCTGCGACGAGACGTCGCCGACGTCCGCCTCCCGCTGGACCTGGCGGGTGCATCCGACGTCGAGGAGGCCCGCAAGCGCCTCCTGAACCAGCTCGACGAGCACCTCCTGCCCCGGCTCAAGGAGCTGTCCTCGCCCGCGGTCGTGGTGATCGCGGGGTCGACGGGCGCGGGCAAGTCGACGCTGTACAACTCGCTGCTGGGCGAGGAGGTCTCCACGGCGGGCGTGCTGCGCCCCACGACGCGTGAGCCCGTGTTCGCCTACAACCCGCTCGACGTGGACGTCCTGGTGCACAGCCCCACCACGGCCATGTCGCGCGTCGTCGAGCACGACGGCGTCCCGCGCGGCACCGCGCTGCTCGACGCCCCGGACCTGGACTCGCTCCTCGCGGAGAACCGGTCGACCGCCGCGCAGCTGCTCGAGGCAGCGGACCTGTGGCTCTTCGTGACCACGGCGGCCCGCTACGGCGACGCGCTGCCCTGGGTCGCGCTGGGGCAGGCCATGGAGCGGGGCGCGAGCGTCGCGATGGTCCTCAACCGCGTGCCGCAGCACAACCTGACGACGATCCGCGGCGACCTCCTGGCGCGACTGCGCGAGCACGGCATGGCGGGCGTCCCGCTGTTCGTGATCCCCGACGTCGGGCCGCACGAGGGCATGCTCGACCGCGCGACGGTCGCGCCCATCGCGCGTTGGTTGACCATGCTCGCGGGCCCGGACCGGTCGCGCGCCGTGATCGTGCGCACGCTCAAGGGGTCGCTCGCAGCCCTGCCGGCGTGGGTCACGGGCATCGCGGACGCGGTGCAGGAGCAGGTCGAGGCCGCGGAGGTCCTGCGCGAGACGATCGACCGCGCACTGCCCGACGCCGAGGCCACGGCCCGCGCGTCCGTCGCCTCGGGCGTCGTGGCCGAGGGGTCCGTCGCCTCGCGCTGGGCGCAGCTCGCGGGCGCCGAGAAGATCGACCGCGTCAAGATCCGGCACGGCCTGGCGCGCTCCACCAAGCGCCGGGGGCGCTCGCGCGAGGTCGCGCTCGAACCGCTCCTCGACGAGGTGCGGGCCGCGGCGACCCGCACGCTCGTGGCCGCCGGGGCCACGGCGGACGACGCCCTGCGGGCCGCGCTGTCCGGCCCCACGGCCCCTCCGGGCGGCCCGGCGTTCGCGCCCGAGCACGGCGACCCCGACCGCGAGGCCGCCCGGGAGAAGGCCGCCGCGGAGCAGGTCCACGAGTGGGTCGCGGTCGCCGACCGCGCCGTCGAGGCCCTGCGTGGCGTCGACGAGCCCGGCATCGCACCGCAGGA
Source organism: Oerskovia douganii (assembly GCF_015142735.1). Taxonomy (GTDB): domain Bacteria; phylum Actinomycetota; class Actinomycetes; order Actinomycetales; family Cellulomonadaceae; genus Oerskovia; species Oerskovia douganii. Next base: position 42,072 of record NZ_JACSPN010000019.1, read on the forward strand.
GACCGCCGAGACCCGCCGGGCGGAGGCCGCCGTCAAGGCGTTCGGACCCACGGGCGTCGCGGCGCTGCTCCTCACGGCCGCCGCCGGGTCCGACGACGCCGCGCGCCTGGTGCAGAACCTGCTGGGCGACGCGGGGGACGCGTCGGTCACGACCCTCCGGTCCGACCTCGCCGACCGTGCCGCCGCCATGGTGGACCGCGAGGCCGTCGACCTGCACGAACGCCTCGACGTCCCCGCCCTCGCACCGGATGCCGCCGTCGGGCTGCGCCTACGCCTCGCCGAGCTCAGGAGGCTCTCATGACGTCCCACGACACCCAGCTCCGGTCCCGCACCGACGACCTCGCCAAGGCTCTCGACCTCGCGGGCGACCGCCTCGACCCGGAGGTCGCGGCCCGCATCCGCACCGCGATCGAGGGCGTGCGCGAGCGCCTCGCGCTCGGGGTCGACCACACGGTCGTGGCGCTCGCGGGCGGGACGGGCTCGGGCAAGTCGAGCCTGTTCAACCGCATCTCCCGGCTCAACTTCGCGGACGTGGGAGCCAAGCGCCCGACGACGGCCCGCATCACGGCGTGCTCGTGGAGCGACCGCGCGACGGCGCTGCTGGACTGGCTCGAGGTCGACCCCGAGCGCCGGATCGCGCGCGGCAGCGAGCTCGACGGCGACGCGGAGCAGGGCCTCGAGGGCCTGGTGCTGCTCGACCTGCCGGACCACGACTCGATCGAGCCCGCGCACCAGGAGGTCGTGAACCGCGTCCTGCCGCTCGTGGACCTGCTCGTGTGGGTCGTGGACCCGCAGAAGTACGCGGACGACGCGCTGCACTCGGGCTACCTGCAGAAGTCGGTGGGCCTCGAGGCGTCGATGGTCGTGGCGCTCAACCAGATCGACACCGTCCCGACGACGCAGCGCGGCAACCTGGTCGCCGACATGGGCCGTCTCCTGGAGGAGGACGGGCTCTCGGGCGTGTACGTGACCATGGTCTCGGCCCGCACGGGCGAGGGCCTGGGCCAGGTGCGCGAGCTCCTGGAGCAGGCCGTGGCGCGCCGGAGCGTGGCCGCGAGCCGCGTCGCGGGCGAGCTCGACCGGGCGGGGGCGCTGCTGCTCGAGGAGACGCCGGGCGAGGTGCCGTGGACCATGAGCACCGCGGTCGAGGAGGAGGTCGTCGCGATCGGCGAGGCCACGGGCCTCTCGGCCGTGGCGGGGCAGGTCGCGGCAGCGGTGCGCAACGGGTACGGCCGCCCGGAGTTCGCCCCGCCGCAGGCGGACGCGGTCGCGCTGTCGCGCAGCCGCTGGCTCGCCCGGGCGGGCAAGGCCCTGCGTCCGGGCTGGAAGCGCGCGCTCGACGAGGCCGTCGCCCCCGCGGACCGGCTCGTCGAGGACACGCAGCGTGCTCTGTCGAAGGTCTCGCTCGACACGCGCGGGCCGTCGTCGGCGCGTGCGACGCGCACCACCGCGCTCGTGGCGATCGGCGTCGCCGTGGTCACGGGGGCGCTCGCGATCCTGAGCTCGCTGGGCGTCCTCGACCTGGACCGGGCGATCGTGGCGACGTTCGCGATCGTGGCGGGGGTCGCGGTCCTGGTCGCCCTGGGGTTCTTCCTCGCGGGCATCCAGATCCGGCGGACCCTGGCGCGCCGTCGGGAGGCGACCGTGCTCGCGTCGGGGCGTGGCGCCGTCGAGCGCGTGGTCCAGGAGACCATGGGCAAGCCGACGCAGACGCTGCTCGACGAGCACCGCAGGGTGCGAGAGCTCGCGCAGTCGGCGCGCGACACGGGCAAGGCGTCGCCGCTCACCGGGCCCCTGACGTTGCCCACAGCCAAGGACCTGAGCGGTCTGTCCACAGACGCGCCCTCGACCGAGGACGCCGCGACGCGCGAACCGTCAGCCTGAGGGCGAGGTCGGCACCAGGCCGGCCCCGCACCCAGGAGGAACGATGGGCAACGACGTCACGGTGACGCTGGCAGGCTTCATGGGCACGACCCCCAAGCTCTTCACGTCGCCGACCGGCAACGACTTCACGAGCTTCCGCATCGCGAGCACCACGCGCTACCTCGACCGCTCGCGCGGCGAGTGGGTCGACGGCCGGACCATCTGGTTCACGGTCAAGGCGTGGCGCGCCATGGCGCAGAACGTCGCGGCGTCGCTGCGCAAGGGGGACGCGGTCGTCGTCACGGGCCGCCTCGCGGTCGACGAGTGGACCAGTCCCGAGGGGCCGCGCACCAACCTCGTGATCGAGGCGAGCGCGCTCGGACCGGACCTGACGCGGGGCCGCGCGCAGTTCTCGCACACGGTGCACCGCGCAGGGACGCCCGACGCCGGCACGTCCGCCCCGACCTCGGGCGCGCCCGGGCAGGGCGCGGGGGAGGCGGGAGCCGGTGCCCAGGCGGGTGGCCTCGCCGCGGGACCCGGTGACGGGAGCGTGTGGGACCTGGGGCGGCTGGGGGAGCCGTTCCCCGAGGACGACGACGCCGAGCACGGGCTGGTCGACGACTCGCTCGCGAACCGCGTCCCCGGGACGGGGGCCGGGTCCCGCCCCGGCGAGGAGGACGAGGGCGACCGGGAGACCGGGGCGGAGGGCCCCGTCGACGAGGGGCTCACGGACGGGACCGACGCCGACCGCGACGACGTCCTGACGGGCGGTCTCCTGGCGACGCGCTGAGGTCCGACCGCGTAGGCTGGGGGGTCGAAGACGCCCGCCCCACCGGGGGCACCCCCGGTCCCGGGGCGGGCGCACAGCATCCCGCGAGCGATCGAACGGTGGAACAGAGCCAGTGGCTGAGTTCATCTACTCCATGTACAAGGCGCGCAAGGCGCACGGTGACAAGGTCATCCTCGACGACGTCACCCTGAACTTCCTGCCCGGGGCCAAGATCGGTGTGGTCGGCCCCAACGGTGCCGGTAAGTCCACGATCCTGAAGATCATGGCCGGCCTCGAGCAGCCCTCGAACGGCGAGGCCCGGCTGTCGCCGGGCTACTCGGTCGGCATCCTGCTCCAGGAGCCGCCGCTGAACGAGGAGAAGACGGTCCTCGGCAACGTCGAGGAGGGCGTCGCCGAGATCAAGGGCAAGCTCGACCGCTTCAACGAGATCTCGGCGCTCATGGCCGAGCCGGACGCGGACTTCGACGCGCTGCTCGAGGAGATGGGCACCCTCCAGGAGGCCATCGACGCGGCCGACGCGTGGGACCTCGACTCGCAGCTCGAGCAGGCCATGGACGCGCTGCGCTGCCCGCCGCCGGACGCCGACGTGTCGGTCCTGTCGGGTGGTGAGCGTCGCCGCGTCGCGCTGTGCAAGCTCCTCCTCGAGAAGCCGGACCTCCTGCTCCTCGACGAGCCCACGAACCACCTCGACGCCGAGTCCGTCCTGTGGCTCGAGCAGCACCTCGCGTCGTACCCCGGCGCGATCCTGGCCGTGACCCACGACCGGTACTTCCTCGACCACGTCGCGGAGTGGATCTGCGAGGTCGACCGCGGCCGCCTGTACCCGTACGAGGGCAACTACTCCACGTACCTGGAGAAGAAGCAGGAGCGCCTGGCGATCCAGGGCAAGAAGGACCAGAAGCTCGCGAAGCGTCTGAAGGACGAGCTCGAGTGGGTCCGCTCCAACGCGAAGGGCCGCCAGACCAAGTCGAAGGCGCGTCTGGCGCGCTACGAGGAGATGGCTGCCGAGGCCGACCGCACCAGGAAGCTGGACTTCGAGGAGATCCAGATCCCGCCGGGCCCGCGCCTGGGCTCGGTCGTGCTCGAGGCCCAGAACCTGCAGAAGGGCTTCGACGGCCGTCAGCTCATCGACGGGCTGAGCTTCACGCTGCCGCGCAACGGCATCGTCGGCGTGATCGGCCCCAACGGCGTCGGCAAGACGACCCTCTTCAAGACCATCGTGGGCCTCGAGCCCCTCGACGGTGGCGAGCTGAAGGTCGGCGAGACGGTGTCGATCTCCTACGTCGACCAGTCGCGCGGCGGGATCGACCCCAAGAAGACGCTGTTCGAGGTCGTCTCGGACGGGCTGGACTTCATCAAGGTCGGCAACGTCGAGATGCCGTCGCGTGCGTACGTCGCGGCGTTCGGCTTCAAGGGGCCGGACCAGCAGAAGCCCGCCGGCGTGCTCTCGGGTGGTGAGCGCAACCGCCTGAACCTCGCGCTGACCCTCAAGCAGGGCGGAAACCTCCTGCTGCTCGACGAGCCCACCAACGACCTCGACGTCGAGACCCTCGGCTCGCTCGAGAACGCTCTGCTCGAGTTCCCGGGCTGCGCCGTCGTGGTCTCGCACGACCGGTGGTTCCTCGACCGGGTGGCGACGCACATCCTGGCGTACGAGGGCACCGAGGAGGACCCGGCGAACTGGTACTGGTTCGAGGGCAACTTCGCGTCGTACGAGGAGAACAAGGTCGCACGCCTCGGCGCCGACGCGGCGCGCCCGCACCGCGTCACGTACCGCAAGCTGACGCGCGACTGACCCGACGCCGACGGACCGCCCGCGCGGGTGGTCGGCACGACGGACCGAAGGGCCCCGGCGCACGTCGCCGGGGCCCTTCGGCGTGCCGGGAGCCCCCACCGGTCGTGACGGCGTCCGGTCCGGCAGACTGAACCCCATGACCCACCCGAGCGACGACCTCGGCCGGACCACCGGTGACGCACCGCCCCCTGGCACCGAGGAGGTCGCCGTCGGCCGCCACGCCGCGGACGAGGACCCCGTCGTGGAGCGGGCCACCACCTCCGCGTCGCAGGGCACCGACGAGCTCGTCGCGGCGCTCGACGTCCTGCGGGGCGAGCTCACGGCGCAACGCCTCCCGCTGGTGACCCCCGGCGTCGAGGAGGACCGTCGGACGCTCGCCCTCGCGGTCGACCAGCTCGACGACTACCTGCTGCCACGCCTGAGGTCGCGCAGCGCCCCGCTGCTCGTCGTGGTGGGGGGCTCGACGGGGGCGGGCAAGTCGACGCTCGTGAACTCGCTCCTGGGGGAGAAGGTCACGGTGCCCGGCGTCCTGCGGCCCACGACGCGCTCGCCCGTGCTCGTGCACCACCCGCTCGACGTCCGCTGGTTCAGCACGGACCGCATCCTGCCGGGCCTCGCGCGGGTCTCGGGGACCGCGGACCACGGCACCGCGGACGGGTCGCACCGGTCGGTGCGGCTGGTCGCGTCCGAGGTCCTGCCGCAGGGGCTCGCGCTCCTCGACGCTCCGGACGTGGACTCGGTCGTGGTCGAGAACCGCGAGCTCGCGGCCCAGCTCCTGGGGGCGGCCGACCTGTGGCTCTTCGTGACCACGGCCGCGCGCTACGCCGACGCGGTGCCGTGGGACCTGCTCGACGAGGCCGCGTCCCGCCGGGCCCAGGTCGCCCTGGTGCTCGACCGCGTCGACCCCGGCGCGGAGGCCGTCGGTGCGGACCTCCGGCGCCTGGCCACCGAGAACGGCCTGGGCGACGCGCCGATCTTCCTGGTGCCCGAGGCCCCCCTCACGGACGGTCTGCTGCCCGAGAGCGCGGTGGCCGAGGTCTCGCGGTGGCTGTCCGCGCTCGGCGGGGACGCGGGCGCTCGCACCGCCGTGATCGACGCGACGCGTGACGGCGTGGTCGACGACCTGGTGCGCCGTGCGGACGTGCTCGCCGCCGCGGTCGACGCGCAGCACGAGGCCGACGCGCACCTGCGGTCCGTGGTCGTCGAGGCCTACGACGACGCCCGCCGCACGGTCGCGTCCGCGACGAGCGACGGTGCGATGCTGCGCGGTGAGGTCCTCGCCCGGTGGCAGGACTTCGTCGGGACGGGCGAGGTCTTCCGCGCGGTCGAGCAGAAGGTGGGCTCGGTCCGGGACGCGATCAGCGGCTTCTTCCGGGGCCGGGGGCGCAACGTCCCGCAGGTCGAGGAGGCGATCACGCACGGGCTCGAGGCCGTGGTCCTCGACGCCGCGGAGGAGGCCGCCGAACGGACCTATCGGGCGTGGCGCGTCGACCCGGCCGGGGCAGCGCTGCTCGACGGGCTGGACCTGTCGCGCGCCTCCGGATCGTTGCGCCCCCGCGTCGCGCAGGAGATCCGGGGCTGGCAGGCGGACGTCCTGGCCCTGGTGGGCGAGCAGGCAGCGGCCCGGCGCGGGACGGCCCGCGCGCTGTCCTTCGGCCTCAACGGGTTGGGCGTGGCGCTCATGATCCTGGTGTTCGCCTCGACGGGCGGCGTCACCGGGGCGGAGATCGGCATCGCGGGCGGCACGGCGGTGCTCGCGCAGAAGCTTCTCGAGGCCGTGTTCGGGGACGACGCGGTGCGTCGCCTGGCCCGCACCGCGCAGGACCGGCTCGGCGACCGTGTCGCGACGGTCCTCGACGGCGAGGCCCGGCGCTTCACGTCGCAGCTCGACGCGCTCGGCACGGGCGACGCCACGGGCGCCGCGCTGCGGGCCGCGGCGCACGAGGTGCGCATGGCGGCCCGGCGCGAGCAGAGGGCGCGCCCCGTGCCGGCGGGCGGCGCGCGCGAGGTGGGCGACGTCGTCGGGCAGGAGGGGGCGCTGCGCGGTGCGCGTGCGTCCACCCCCCAGGACGAGACCCGGGACGCGACGGCCCCGGACGGGCGCCCGGGCTTCTGGCGCCGGCTGTTCGGCCCGCGCCAGGACGCCGCCGGACCGGCCGAGGGCGAGCGCTGATGGCCCGCCTCGACCTCTCCGCCCGCGTCGCGGCCCTCGAGACCGCGGTCGCCGCCGGCACCAACCGTCTCCCCGACGACCTGCTCGCCGACGCGCGCACCGTCCTCGCGCGCACGGCGGAGCGCAGCGCGCTGTCGGCCGAGCACACGGTCGTGGCGCTCGCCGGGTCGACCGGGTCGGGCAAGTCGTCCCTGTTCAACGCGGTCGCGCGCGCCCCGCTCGCCCGCCCGGGCGTCACCCGCCCGACGACGTCGCGCCCCCTGGCGGTCGTGTGGGGCCCGGGGGCGGACCCGCTCCTGGGCTGGCTCGAGGTGGGCGAACGACACCACGCGCCGGGCCGTGCGGGCGTCGCCACCGACGGGCTCGTGCTGCTCGACCTGCCCGACCACGACTCGGTCGTGACCGAGCACCGCGCGATCGCCGAGCGCCTGGTCGAGCGCGTCGACCTGCTGGTGTGGGTCGTCGACCCGCAGAAGTACGCGGACGCGGCCCTGCACGAGCGCTACCTGCGCCCGCTCGCGGACCACGGCGACGTCGTCGTGGTCGTCCTCAACCAGATCGACCGGCTCACGCCCGAGGAGGCGGCCGCGTGCCTCGCGGACCTGCGCAGGCTCGTGGCCGAGGACGGGCTCGCCGCCGCGCGCGTGCTGGGCGTGTCCGCGACCACGGGGCAGGGGATCGACGAGCTCGACACGCTCCTGGAGCAGGCTGCGGCGCGCCGGGAGGCCGCGGTCGCACGCATGGTCGCGGACGTGCGCGGGGTCGCCCGGCGCATCGTGGACGCGTGCGGCGACAAGGTGTCCGAGCGGTCGCAGGACGTGGCCCGGGGCAGGCTGGTCGACGCCCTCGAGGCAGCGGCCGGGGTGACGACCGTGGTCGACGCGGTGCGCGTCTCGGCCGCCCGCCGAGCTCGCGCCGCGACGGGCTGGCCGCCCACGCGCTGGATCGGCCGGTTCCGGGCGGACCCTCTGCGGCGGCTCGGGCTCGCGCGCGGCACCGACCGTCCCGACCTCGCGCGCACGTCCCTGCCGCAGACCTCGCCCACGGTCGCGGCCCGCGCGCACGTCGCCGTCCGTGACTACGTGTCGACCATGACCGCGGGGATCCCCGAGGACTGGGCGCTCGCCGCGCGGTCACGCGTGACGGACAGCGCCGGGGGGCTCGCCGACGCGCTCGACCAGGCGGTCGCGGGCACCGAGCTCGAGGCTGCGCGACGTCCCCGCTGGTGGGCGGTCGTGGGCTTCGTCCAGTGGGTCGTGCTCGCGGTCGTCGTGGCGGGGCTCGTCTGGCTGGGCGTGCTGGCGGTCCTCGCGTACCTCCAGCTCCCGGCCCCGGAGACGCCCGCGTGGCGAGGTTTCCCCTGGCCGACGCTCCTGGTCGTGGGCGGGGTCGTGGTGGGTCTGCTCCTGGCCCTCGTCGCGCGCGTCGCGGGTGCCCTCGGTGCCCGACGGCGGGCGGCCCGCGCGCGGCGCAGGCTGCGGGAGTCCGTCGCGAAGGTCGCGGGCAGACGCGTCTGGCTGCCCGTGAGCGAGGAGCTCTCGGCGCTCGGGACGTGCCGGGTGGCCGCCCAGGTCGCGGGGACGTGAGGCGGGCGTAAGGTGACCGGGGTGCCCCCTGCCGGATCTCGGTCGCGGAGGGCGCGAACCTCTCGCCAAGGAAGGACTTCCATGACTCGCCTGCACGTCCCGGTCGCCCTGCGCTGGTCCGACCTCGACGCCTACCAGCACGTCAACAACGTCGAGATGCTCAGGCTCCTCGAGGACGCCCGCATCACGGCGTTCTGGCGTCACCCGGAGGCCTCGATCGAGGAGAGCTGGCCCACGGCCGTGCTCGACACCGGGCCCCACGCGACCTCGCACACCCTGGTCGCCCGGCAGGAGATCGAGTACCTGCGGCCGCTCGGGTTCACGCGCAGCCCGGTGCGGGTCGAGATGTGGTTGGGCCACCTCGGCGGCGCGAGCCTCGAGGTCTGCTACGAGGTGCACACCGAGTGGCCCGAGGGACCGGGGCGCACGGGTCCGGCCATCGGGAGCCGCCCGTACGCCAAGGCTGCGACGACCATCGTGGTCGTCGACGCGGCGACGGGTGCGCCGCGGCGCATCACCGAGGCCGAGCGGGCCGCCTGGCAGCCCTTCGTCGAGGAGCCGCTCGAGTTCCGCCGCCGGGGCCGCTGAGGGGGCCGCGGAACGTCCTGCCCGCCGGCGCTCCCGGCGCCGGGACGAGACGGTCGAAGGGCCGGTGACGAACCCGGCCGTGACGGATGCCCCTGGTAGATGTCATGATGCGCGCGTGGACACCGTAGAGGTTGTGGGCGCTGACGCGGCCGTCAGCACCGAGCTCCCCGTCGTTCTGCCCGTCGTGCACCGGTCCGAGGCCGCCGTCTCGGAGGTCGACGCCGAGCTCGACGTCGTGGACTGGGCTGCCTACCAGGGGGCGTTCGGCGCGGCAGACGTGCTGCCGGACCTCGTGCGTGCCGTCGTCGGGCCCCCCGGAGCCGAGCAGGACGAGGCGCTCGACCTGCTGTGGCAGGTCGTGAACTACGAGGGCGCCCTCTACGAGGTGTCGGTCCCCGCGCTGCGCGTCCTCACGGCCATGGTGCGCGACGAGCGCCTGGCGGAGGACGTGCGGAGCGGGGTGGCGCTCCTGCTGCTGACCATGGGCGCCGCGCACCTGCCCGGTGAGCCCGCCGAGCAGGTCGACCTCCAGCTCGAGGTGCTGCTCGCCGCGCAGGAGGTCCTGCCCGCGCTGGACCGCTCGTTCCTCGACGGTCCGCGGACCCTGCAGGTCGCGCTCCTCGCGTTCCAGGCCGTCACGGGCGACGCGACCTCGGCCGCCGGTCGCGCGGCGATCGCCCGACTGGTCGCGGACGACGACCCCCTGGTGGCCGCGATCGCGTCCCTCACGTTCGACCTGGTCTCGGGGGCGGTCCCGGCCCGCGGGGCCGTGCACCGGCCCGGGATCCTCGACGAGGACATCCGGGAGCTCATCGAGGACTACGCCGACCTCACCGACGTGACGCTCGCCGGGATGGTCGTGAGCGAGACCGCGTTCGCGCTCGTGGACCGCATGCTCAGCGCGCTCGAGGAGTGAACCTCCTCGACGGCTCCGGGGGACGAGGGCTCGGGTGCGTCGCAGCACGCGGGGCCGAGCTCCCGGCGCGGGCCGCCCGTTCCGCGGCCTCGGCGATGTTCTTCTGCATGCCTCCGAACACCACGCCGTGGAACGGCTTGACCGCCCACCAGTAGGCCTGCCCGGCAAGCCCGTGCGGGTGGAAGAGCGCCCGCTGAGCGAAGTAGCTCCGGTCCGGGCCGGACGCCTCCTCGGGAGCGGGCCCGACGTCGTCGGGCCCCGTGATCTCCACGGCCGCCTCGTCGACGCGCAGCTCGAGCCACGCGAGCCCCGGGAGCCGCATCTCGGCGCGCAGCAGCAGACGACGCCCCGGCTCGATCGCCTCGACGCGCCAGAAGTCCAGGACGTCGTCGACCACGAGCGTGCGCTCGTCGCGACGGCCGCGCCGCAGACCCGGACCGCCCGACAACCGGTCCAGCAGGCCCCGCACGCGCCACGCGAGCGACCACGAGTACCAGCCGCGCTGCCCGCCGATCGACTCGATGACCTGCCACAGGACGTCCGCCGGGGCGTCCACGACACGACGACGCTCGTCGACGTAGAGCGAGCCGCCCGCCCAGTCGGGGTCGGAGGGCAGCGGGTCGCTCGGGGCGCCCTCGACCGCGGCCGAGGACCAGCGCGTGGTCACCTCGCCGTCGTGGATGCGCTCGAGCGCGAGCTCGACCGCGCGCCGGAAGCCGATGAGACCCTCGGGAGGGTCCGGGACGTACTGCGCGACGTCGTGCTCGTCGCACACGACCTCGTGGACGAGCGACTCGACCAGCGGGCGCGCGATGCTCGCGGGGACGGGCGTCACGAGGCCCACCCAGTGGCTCGACAGGCGCGGCGTCAGGACCGGGACGCTCACGATCAGGCGGCGGGGGAGCCCCGCGACCTGCGCGTAGCCCTGCATCATCTGACGGTAGGTGAGGACGTCCGGGCCACCGATGTCGAACGCGCGCGAGACGTCCGGTGGCATGCTCGCGGAGCCGACCAGGTAGCGCAGCACGTCGCGGATCGCGATGGGCTGGATCCGGTTGTCGACCCAGCGGGGCGTCGTCATCGCGGGCAGGCGCTCGGTCAGGTACCGCATCATCTCGAACGACGCCGAGCCCGAGCCGAGGATCACCGCGGCCTGGAGCACCGTCGTCGGGACCCCCGAGGCGAGCAGGATCTCGCCGACCTCCTTGCGCGAGGCCAGGTGCGGGGACAGCTCGGAGTCGTCGACGTCGGGCGACAGGCCGCCCAGGTAGACGATCCGCCCGACGCCCGCCTCGCGGGCGGCCTGCGCGAACGTCAGCGCGGTGCGACGGTCGCGGGCCGCGAACGAGCGGCCCGTCCCCAGCGAGTGGATGAGGTAGTACGCCACGTCGGCGCCGCGCAGCGCCTCGCGGATCTGGTCCAGGTCGGACGCGTCGGCGCGGACCAGGTCGACGCGCTCGGCCCAGTCGCGCCCGGCCAGGCGCTCGGGACGGCGGGCCAGGGCCCTCACCCGGTGCCCGGCCTCCAGGAGCTCGGGGACGAGCCGGCCCCCGACGTAGCCCGTGACGCCCGTGACCGCGACGGTCAGGGCCGGGCCGGAGGCCGTCGGCGTCGTCGTGGGCGCGTCGGCGGGCGCGGGCGCGTCGGCGGGCGCGGGCGGTGCGGGCTGTGGGGGAGCGGCGTCGTCGGGAGTCATGGTGCTCCCCATGGTGACGCGGGTGCGCGTGACTCGCGACCGGCCGTCCCCGTCACCCGAGGAGGTCGAGCACGGCACGCTCGGCGGCGGCCTGGCTCCGACGCCGTCCCAGGAACGGCGCGACGGTCTGCCCGCGCTCCCAGAGGTCGATCAGACGAGGGTCGATGTACGACGAGCGTGCGACGGCGGGCGTGTTGCCGAGCTCGTCGGCGACGTCGCGCACGACGCCCGCGACCACGGCCCGACGGTCGCGTGCGGACCGCGGCGCGTCACCGGCGTCGGCCAGGGCGCGGGCCGCGAGGACCGTGGCGTGCCAGGTGCGGAAGTCCTTCGCGGTCGCGTCCTCGCCCAGGCGTTCCTTGAGGTAGGCGGACACGTCGGTGCTCGTGACGTCGTGCCACACGACGCCGTCGGGCGTCTCCTCGCGCCACGCGAGCAGGTCGCGCGCACCGCGACGCCGTACGAGCGTCGTGACGACCTCGCGGACGTGGTCGTCCTCGACGACGACGTCGCGCACCTGGCCCGACTTCGCGGGGTAGTGGAAGTGGACCGAGCCGTCGCGCCGGACGCGCACGTGCTCGGTGCGGAGCGTCGCGAGCCCGTAGCTGCCGTTCTGCTTCGCGTACGTCTCGCTGCCCGCGCGGAAGTACGCGAGGTCCAGCAGCCGGAACGCGAGCGCGAGGACCTTGTCCCGCGGCATGCCGTCCAGCGCGAGGTCCTTGGCGACCCGACGGCGCGCGGCGGGCAGCCGGGCACCGACCGCGAGGACGTGGTCGAACTTGCGGCGGCTCCGGCGCTCGCGCCACTGCTCGTGGTACAGGTACTGGCCGCGGCCCGCGTCGTCGTACCCGAACGCCTGGATGTGGCCGTCGGGGTAGCGGCAGATCCAGACCTCGGTCCAGGCGGGCGGGACGACCAGCCGGGTGCAGCGTGCGACCTCGTCCGCGTCGGTCAGGCGTGACCCGTCGACGTCGAGGTAGGAGAATCCCTTCCCGTGGCGGCGGCGCCCGTACCCGGGGGAGGAGAGCGAGACGCGGCGCAGGCGGACCATCCGGTCATCCTGCACCGCGTCCCGGTGGCTCGCTCGTTCAGCGAGGCCCTCAGACCGGGAGCCGCAGCATGCCCTCCTGCGCGATGCTCGCCACGAGCCGCCCGTCACGCGTGAAGACGCGCGCGGCGCCGAGGCCGCGGCCACCCTGCGCGCTCGGCGAGGACTGCACGTACAGCAGCCACTCGTCGACGCGGGCGTCCCGGTGCCACCACATGGCGTGGTCGAGGCTCGCGATCGACGCACCGGGCGTGACCCAGCTCGAACCGGTCTTGCGCAGCACGGGCTCGAGCATGATCTGGTCGCACGCGTACGCCATGAGGGCACGGTGCAGGAGCTGGTCGCCCTCGACCGGGCCGCGGGCCTTCATCCACACCATCTGCTGGTCGGTGCGCTCGGCGCCCGGGCCCAGGTAGAGCGACCCGCCCACGTGCCGCAGGTCGAACGCCGACTCGTGCGAGCGCGAGCGCGCCGCGGGGTGCGGGATCGCGCCCAGCTCGTCGAACGCCGAGGGCAGCGTCTCGGGGTCCGGGGCCTCGGGCATGGGCGACGTGTGCTCGACGCCGTCCTGCTCCTCCTGGAAGGAGGCGATCATCGACAGGATCGGCTTGCCGTGCTGCACGGCGTGCGTGCGGCGCGCGCTGAACGAGCGCCCGTCGCGCAGCTTCTCGACCGCGAACTCGATCGGGGCGTCGAGGTCCCCGGCGCGCAGGAAGTACCCGTGCATCGAGTGGGGGCGTCGGTCTCCGTCGACCGTCAGGCCCGCGGCCATGAGCGCCTGCGCGAGGACCTGGCCGCCGTAGATCCGGGCGTTGGGCTGGTCGACGCTCAGGCCGCCGAAGCGCACGTCGGCGCCGTCGGAGCGGGAGTCGTCGGCGGGCTTCTCCTCGAGCTGGAGCGCTCGCAGCAGGTTGCCCAGGGGGTCGCGGGCGAGCTCGTCGGCCGTGACCTTGGTGCGCAAGGGCTGGGCTCGGTCGCGTTGCTCGGGCTGGTCGGCGCGGGGGGCCGTCACGTCGGTCACGTCACTCCTCGAAGGTGTTGATCAGCGAGTGGGCGGCACGCTCCAGGTAGTCCCAGAGAGTTGCCTCGTGCAGCGGGGCGAGGTCCAGGGAGTCGACGCCGGCGCGCATGTGCGCGAGCCAGCGGTCCCGCGCGTCGGGGTTGACCTTGAACGGCGCGTGCCGCATGCGCAGCCGCGGGTGCCCGCGCTGCTCGGAGTACGTCGTGGGACCACCCCAGTACTGCTCCAGGAACATGGTCAGGCGGACCTTGGCGGGGCCGAGGTCCTCCTCGGGGTACATGGGCTTGAGCACGGGGTCCGCGGCGACGCCCTCGTAGAACACGTCGACGAGGCGCACGAACGTCTCGTGACCCCCGATCGCGTCGTACAGGCTGTCCGAGGACGCGACGGACTCGCGCAGGCGCGGAGCCGCGGTGCTCACCGGGAGGGCGCTGGGGGAGCTGCCGGGCGGCGCGGGCGAGCCGCCGGGGTGGGGGACAGGATCGCTGGTCACGCGGCCATCATCCCACCCGGTCGGACCGGCCGGAGGACCCGGGTGACGTGACGCTCGCCGCTGTCGGGCTCCTCACAGCCCCAGCTCGTCGAGCTGGGGGAGGGCGGCACGCACGGCTGCTCGCGCGTCGGCCGCGCTCTCGGCGGCGAGCGCGAGCTGTGCGACCTCGCGGCACTCGGCGACCGTGACCGCGCCCAGCAGGGCGGCGACGTCGGGGATCGCGCGGGCCGTCATGGACAGCGAGGACACCCCGAGCCCGACGAGCACGGACGCGAGCACGGGGTTCGACGCGGCCTCGCCGCACACGCCCACGGGTCGACCCTGGAGGTCGCCGCCGCGGCAGGTCGCGGCCACGAGCTGGAGCACGGCGGGCTGCCAGGGGTCGCTGAGCTCGGCGAGCGAGCCGAGGAGGCGGTCGGCCGCCATCGTGTACTGCGTGAGGTCGTTGGTGCCGATCGACGCGAAGTGCGCGCGGGCGAGCACGGGCCCGGCGAGCAGGGCCGCGCTGGGCACCTCGATCATGACGCCCGCGGTCCCCAGGCCGTGGGCCGCGCAGCGCGCGACGAACCACTCGGTCTCGGCCACGGTCGAGACCATCGGTGCCATGACCCACACGACGGCCTCCTCGGCGGCGGCCGCGAGGGCGATCGCCTCGAGCTGCTGCTCCAGGAGGTCGGGCCACTTCTGGGCCGTGCGCAGCCCGCGCACCCCCAGGGCCGGGTTCTCCTCGTCGTCGACCGACAGGAAGTGCAGGGGCTTGTCCGCCCCGGAGTCGAGCGTGCGGATCACGACCTTGCGGCCGGGGAAGGCGCGGAAGACGGTGCGGTAGGCCTCGACCTGCTCCTCGGTCGTGGGCGGTTCCTCACGGTCGAGGAACGCGAACTCGGAGCGGAAGAGGCCGACCCCCTCGGCCCCGGCCGCCGCGGCGGGCGCCGCACCGGCCGGGTCGCCGATGTTGGCCAGGAGCTGGACGCGGTGCCCGTCGGCGGTGCGTCCCTCCCCGGAGAACGTCCGTACGGTCGCGGCGAGCGCGCGCGCCGCCGAGACCTGCGCGTCGGTGGGGTGCACGACCACGGTCCCGGCCGACCCGTCCACGAGGACCGCGTCGCCGGCGACGAGCGCCGCGCTGGCCCCGGCCGCGGCGACGACCGCAGGGATGCCCATGGCGTTCGCGACGATCGCGGTGTGCGACGTCGGCCCGGCCCCGTCCGTCACGATCGCGAGCACGCGTGCGGGGTCCAGCCCGGCGGTCACCGAGGGGGCCAGGTCGGACGCGACGAGCACGAACGGCTCGGGGTGGTCCGGGACGCCGGGGGCGGGACGGCCCGAGAGCGCGGCGACGATCCGGTCGCGCACGTCCGCGATGTCGCGCGCACGCTCGGCGAAGTACCCGCCGAGGGCCTCGAACTGCTGGGCCACGGACTCGGCGGCCTCCCACACCGCGCGCTCGGCGACGAGGTGCTCCTCGACGACCCGTCGTTCGGCGTCGGCCGCGAGCGTGGGGTCGGTGGCCATGGCGGCCGTGGCCTCCAGGACGTCGCGCGTGTCCCCGGTCGCGGCGGCCGCGGCGCGGTCGAGGTCGGCCTGCACCTGCGCGGCCGCGACCGGGATGCGGTCGGCCTCGGCGCGCAGGTCGGCCGTGGGGCTCAGCCGGAGC
The DNA here is from genome assembly GCF_015142735.1 of Oerskovia douganii. GTDB lineage: Bacteria > Actinomycetota > Actinomycetes > Actinomycetales > Cellulomonadaceae > Oerskovia > Oerskovia douganii. The sequence continues at coordinate 57,698 of NZ_JACSPN010000019.1, forward strand.
CCGGGGGAGGGCTCGGCGAGCGGCTCGGGCAGGAGGACGACCGGCCCGACGACCTTTCCGGGGCACACCCCGATGCCGGTGATCGTCCGCTGTTCCTCGCTGGTCACGACGTCCTCCTGAGCTCGCCCGACCCCGGCGGTCGGCCGGGGTCCCTCTCTGGCAGTGTTCCTCAGGCGCGAGGGGAGCGCCAAGCGGGCGGCCGTGGCAGGCGTCGCTCTCTCCGGGAAGAGGCACGGCAGGCCCGACGGCGCCACGGCGGTCCCGCGCACGGGTCGCGGCCCGCAGGACCCGCCCCGGGCCCGGGGGAGACCTGCGCGGCCGGACCCGCCCGGGCGGGCGAGCAGCGCCGTCGGGCCGTGAAATCGCCCGCTGTTCTCCCGCCCGGGCACCGGCTGCGAGACTAGGGTGTGAGGAAAGAGGCCTGTTCCCAGGCCTTGGCCCCGGCAACGACGCCCGCAGCACCGAGTCAGGAGTTCGTAGATGAGCAAGGCACAGCAGATCCTCGAGGCGCTCGGCGGACAGGCGAACGTGATCGACCTCGAACCCTGCATCACCCGGCTGCGCGTCGAGGTGACCAACCCGGCCCTGGTCGACGAGGTCGGGCTCAAGGCCACGGGCGCGTTCGGCGTCGTGCGCTCGGGCCGCGTCATCCAGGTCATCGTGGGGCCGGAGGCCGACAACCTCGCTGCCGAGCTCGACACCCTGCGCTGACGCGAGCAGATGCCCCCGACCGGTCCCGCACGCCCCGTGAGGACCGGCTCGTCGCACGACGAGCCGGTCCTCGTGGTCGGAGCACCGCTGAGCGGTACCGTCCGCGCGCTGACGGACGTCCCCGACCCCGTCTTCGCGCAGGAGTTCGTCGGCCCCGGGCTCGCGATCGAGCCCACCGTGGACCGGGACGGGATCTCGACGGTCGTGGCGCCCGCGGCCGGCGTCCTCGGCTCGCTCTTCCCGCACGCGTTCGCGCTCGAGACGCCCGGGGGACGCACCGTCCTGGTGCACCTCGGGATCGACACGGTCCGGCTCGGCGGCGAGGGCTTCCAGCTCCACGTCGAGGCCGGTGACCAGGTCGAGGTCGGTGCGACCCTGCTGTCGTGGGAGCCCGAGCGCGTGGCCGCGCTCGGCCTTCCGACCGTGTGTCCCGTCGTCGCGCTCCAGGGGGACCCCGCCGCGCTGACGACGCTCGTCGAGCCCGGCCGGGCGGTCCGGGCCGGGGAGCCCGTGCTCTCCTGGGCCTAGCGGCCCGTCAGCGGCCCGTCAGCGGTCCGTCAGCGGTCCGGCTGCGACGGGTCATCGGCCATCGCGTCGCGGCCCGTGTCGCGGGCCGTGGCGGACGGCCCCGGGGACTGCACCGAGTCCCGCCGCTGCACGGAGTCGCCGTTCTGCACCGTGTCCCTGTTCTGCAAGGTGTCCTGCGGGCCCGTCGCCGGAGCCGCGCCCCGGGCCGGGGCGGTGCCGTGCGGCGGGACCTCGGCGTCGGGTACCGCGGCGTCCTCGACCTCGGCGGGGGCCTCCGCCCCGGGCAGGGGCACCCTGGCCGCGGCGAGGCGCTCGCGGACCGTCGTGCGCAGCGCGCGCGAGACCTCGCTCTGCATCGCGGCCTGCGTCTTGACCGAGACCCTGAGGACCATCTCCTCGGGGGTCATGGACTCGATGCCGGACACGGCGGGCTGCTCCAGGAGGTACGTCCCCAGGACGGGGTCCGCCGCGACCTCCTGGCCGGCGTCGCGCAGGACCCGCTCGACCTGCTCGAGGTCCGCGAAGTAGGCGACGTGCACCTCGACCGAGGCGCGTCCCCACTCCTGCGACTTGTTGCCCGTGCGCAGGATCTCGCCGTTGCGGATGTACCAGAGGGTGCCGTCGGCGTCGCGGACCTTGGTCACGCGCAGCGCGACCTCCTCGACCGTGCCGGACACGACACCGAAGTCGACCGAGTCGCCCACCCCGTACTGGTCCTCGAGCAGCATGAACGTGCCGGACAGGAAGTCCTTGACGAGGCTCTGTGCGCCGAAGCCCAGGGCGACGCCCACGATCCCGGCCGACGCGAGGAACGGCGCGATGTTCATGCCCAGCTCGGTCAGGACCATGAGGACGATCGTGGTGCCCACGAGGATGTTCACGGTCGAGCGCAGCACCGAGCCGATCGTGCGGGCCCGCTGGGCGCGGCGGGCGTTCGCGAGCGGGTTGGCCCGCAGCAGCACCGTGCCGACCGCGGACTGGCTCAGGCCCTTCATGCCACGGCGCTCGGTCAGCGGTGTGCCGTCGGCGATGTGCTCGGCGACGCGGTTGATGAGCCGGCGCAGGATCGCGAGCAGGATCGAGCCGATCACGACGATGAGGATGATCCGCAGGGGCGTGCCGAGGAACCACTCGAGCCAGACGTTGGCCGTGTCCGCGAACTGCTCGCCCACGCTGTCTGAGGGGGACGGGGTCGGAGAATCCATCCCGGCAGGTTACCTGCCGCGACCGCCCGCCCGACGACGTCTCCCGCCCCGCGTGACGAGCCTCACCGGGGCCTGTGCGCAGGTCGCGAAGACGGTGTGAGAGGCGCGCGAGAACGACGTGCACGTCCCCGGACCCGGCCCGCCGGCAGGACGGGCGCGCCGCCCCGGCACCCATCACCCGCGCCACACCGGCCCCAAGCGCTGCCGTCGCCGCATCGCTCTGGCAGGATCACCCTCGTGAGCGTTCCACAGCATGTCTCGGCCGAGGTCCCCGAACCGCTGGTCCAGCTGGCCGCTGCCCATGGCGTCGCACCGGACTTCTGGGGCTTCGACGGCACGCAGCGCCAGGTGAGCGCGCAGACGCTCGTCGCTGTGCTCGAGGCCCTCGGCGTGCCGGCCTCTTCTCCCGAGAAGGTCGCGGTCAGCCTCGAGCACTCGGTCGACGACGAGTGGCGGCAGATGCTGCCCCCGACCCTGGTCGTGCGCCAGGGCGACGAGGTCCGCTTCCCCGTGCACGTCGCCGACGGTTCGCCGGTCGAGGTGTGGGCCGAGCTCGAACCCGTCGAGGCGCACGGGTTCCGGTCCACCGCTCCACCGGTCCGTGAACGTCGGGCTCTCGCTCAGGTCGACGCGTACGTCGAGCCGCGCACGGTCGACGGGCGGGCGATCGGGCGCGCGACGTTCGCCGTCCCGGCCGACCTCCCGCTGGGCTGGCACGAGGTCCACGCCACGAGCGACGGCACGCAGGCGCGGGCGACGCTGGTCGTGACGCCGCAGCGCCTCGAGCTCCCCGAGCCCCTCCGGGAGGGGCGGGCCTGGGGGCTCATGACACAGCTGTACTCGGTGCGGTCCAAGGCGTCGTGGGGCGTGGGAGACCTCGCGGACCTCGCGGACCTCGCGTGGCTGGGCGCGCACCGGGCCGGTGCCGACTTCGTGCTGGTCAACCCGTTGGCCGCGGCCGAGCCGCGCACGCCCATGACGCCGTCGCCCTACCTGCCCACGAGCAGGCGGTTCGTGAACCCGCTCTACATCCGCGTCGAGGACGTCCGCGAGACGGGCTACCTGTCGGCCGCCGACCGCTCGCTCGTGGAGTGGTCGTTCGACCCGGTCCGCGACCTGAGCTCCGACGCGGGGCCCATCGACCGTGACGCCGCCTGGGAGGCCAAGAAGGCTGCGCTCGAGGTCGTCTTCGCGGCCCCCCGGTCCACCGCGCGCCAGGCGTCGTTCGACGCGTTCCGGGCCGAGCAGGGCAAGGGCCTCGAGGACTTCGCGACGTGGTGCATGCTGGCGGACCACTTCGGCGACCGCGACTGGCCGCCGCTGGCCCTCGACCCCTCGTCCCCGACGGTCGCCGCCCTCCGGGAGCAGCACGACGACCAGGTCGAGTTCTACTGCTGGCTGCAGTGGGTCGCCGACGAGCAGCTCGAGGTCGCGCAGCGCACGGCGCTCGACGCCGGGATGTCGGTCGGGATCATGCACGACCTCGCGGTGGGCGTGCACCCGCACGGCGCGGACGCGTGGGCGCACCGCGGTGTGCTCGCCCGGGGCGTGACGGTCGGCGCACCGCCGGACATGTACAACCAGCAGGGGCAGAACTGGTCGCAGCCGCCGTGGGATCCCCGCGCCCTGGCGCGTGCCGGGTACGCACCGTTCCGTGACCTGCTGCGCACGGTCCTGCGGCACGCGGGAGCGATCCGGGTCGACCACGTGATCGGCCTGTTCCGGCTCTGGTGGATCCCGGGGGCGGCGCGCGCCGACGCCGGCGCCTACGTGCGCTACGACCACGAGGCGCTCGTGGGCATCCTGTGCCTCGAGGCCCAGCGTGCCGGGGCGCTCGTGATCGGCGAGGACCTCGGCGTGTTCGAGCCGTGGGTCCGCGAGTACCTGACGGAGCGCGGCATCCTGGGGACGTCGGTGCTGTGGTTCGAGAAGGACGAGGCGGGGCGTCCGTTGGCCCCCGAGGCGTACCGCCGGCTGGCGCTGGCGACGATCACCACGCACGACCTGCCACCGACCGCGGGCTATCTCGCGGGCGAGCAGGTCGACCTGCGCGAGCGCCTGGGCCTGCTCACCGAGCCGGCCGCCCACGTCCGTCAGGTCGCGCGCGCCGAGCGGGACGCGATGGTCGCCCTGCTCACGGAGCGGGGGCTGATCGGCGAGGACCCGTCCGAGCGCGAGCTCGTCGAGGCGCTGCACGTCCTGGTCACGCATTCCCCGGCGGTCCTGGTCGGGGTGTCCCTCGCCGACGCGGTGGGGGAGCGTCGGACGCAGAACCAGCCGGGGACGGACCAGGAGTACCCCAACTGGAAGGTGCCTCTGGGCGACCCGTCGGGCAACGTCGTCCTGCTCGAGGACCTGTTCGACAACGCCCGGCTGCTCTCGCTCGCGAAGGTCATGCGCGAGGCCCTGTCCTGACCCTGGCGCCGGGCCGGCGGTCCGTCGTCGAGGAGGAGGTTCCGGCCCTCTCCGTCGACGCGATCCCTCGACCTGGTGCAGGTACCGGGAACGCCCCCCCCCCCGGGGGGGGGGGGGGGGGCCCCCCCCCCC